>CALMYW010000141.1 GCA_937873665.1 uncultured Sphingorhabdus sp. | reverse complement strand
CAAGGCCAGATCGACGCGCCCAAAGCGATCAAGTTGCTGACGAAGGTATCGTGCCCCCGCCCTCATGTTGGCAAGCGCGTCCCAAGGGTTCCTTAGCTCTAGATTTTTCGCTGTACCCGGCATGACTTGCATCATGCCCATTGCCCCCGCCCGGCTTAGTGCCCAAGCTTTGTATCCTGACTCCTGAGCAATGACTGCGTCCAGAAGGCTTTCAGGCAGCCCGTTTTCGCAAGCAATGGCGGACATCGCAGCAAAATAGGCTCCTCGGCGGTTCTCCACCTCGGGAGTCAACCACCAGGCCGGGCGGTACCCATTCTGCGGGCAGGATTGAGATGTGAAACGGGCGGCGCTCCACCCAATCAACCCGTCCAAATGGGTGCTTAGTGCGGCTCCGACGGCCCCCTGCTCATTGCTCGCGGCAACGGCAAACGGAGAAAAACGGACAAGATCAACTTCTCTGGCTCTCGCGGCTGAGACGCAAATCATTGCGGCCGCTAAGATCGAACTACATTTGAATGAAATCACGACACACCCTTCCAGGGAGCGTGCCGATCTGATCGAGAATGCGCTTGATTAGAAAATCAAAGATGGAAAGCAGAGTCAATCTCTGCATAAACCGCGGCAGGCGGGCCAAGCAGATGCCCGACGACATTCATGCTGCGATGCTGGCAGCGCCCGACTTTTCAAATGGTGTCCACCCCCGTGACAATTCAACGCCTGCGGAACATCGTAAATCTCTCTGTCACGACGCTGTTCCGCCAGATCGGCGGTGGACGGGTGCGGTGCGAAAGCGAAGCAACCCTCCAACTGCATTTGGGACGGATCATCGCGACAGCGGCTGATCTGGAGATGATGAGTGAGAACGAGACATTCTCAGTGGAGCTCGAAAAACCCCTGCGCGGTGCCGATGGCAGGCGTGGAAGAATCGATATCTGGTTTAGACTGACGGACAATCAAGGCCGCGATTGGCGCTGCGCCATCGAGCTCAAATTCTTCAAGCGCGAAAACCATCGAGAGCCAAACAATAGATACGATGTTTTCAAAGACATAGCTCGACTGGAGAGTTGCGCCGACGTAGTGGACATTGGCTTTATGCTAGTGGCAACCGACCACCGGCACTACGTCGATCAGGCTTCATATTCAGACGTCACAAGCGACTTCGATTTTCGTCACGGATCGCAATACATGTCTGGTAATACACTGACCTACAAAACCGGTGGCTATGGCCAGCCAATCACGCTGACGGGTAGTTACGTTTTCAATTGGTCAGATATTGCGTCGAACATGCCATATATTCTGGTCGAAATACCACCTCTCAGCACCGAGCATGAAATAGGAAGTCCCTTGCAAGCCGGCTAACCGTGGCGATCAAGTGCATGGCTTCCGTCACATCGGAAACCCTTCGAGTGATATGCTCACCGACAAAGGTCAGCCCAAGTCTGAGCACCATTCAACCTGTGCGTCACAGTGCCGCATCTACAGGCGCATGACTGTCCTCCCGCTCGACTTGCCGCAAGCCCATAGCTGACAAATCCAATACGAGCGGTCGAAGCACAGCTCTTGTAGCCGCGCCACCTTGGGCAAGGACGTCGATGAAGTCCTCCTGATTGGGCTGGCCGAGAGCCAATCGATAGATCAGTCGTTGCTCACGAAGCCGAGCAAATTGCACCATGTCACGGCCGAAGGGCCGTTCGAAGACGTGCCGTTGCACTTCGGCACCATCGAACACCCACCAGGGTCGCAGTCCGCTAGCGTCTGCCAAATCGCCGGCGAGCCTCTGAAGGCGCAGCCACGGGGAACCGGACAGGCCATTGTTGAGGACGACGTCTTTGAGGTGTTCCGCCAGACGCCTCCTGACGACCAGCCCAGCATAACGTTGAACCCGTCCCTCCCTCTGTTCCAAATCCAACGGGTTCGAGGACAGGTCCCAATGGACAACGCGCGAACACCAAGGATGGAAGTCTAGCCCCTCTTGGCCAACTGAAGTGGTTGCGAGGACATGCGGCCAGAATGGGGTATTGAAGCTGCGGCGCACCTCATCTGGGCGTGCAGGTGCTGCCGATGCAGCCGTGCTTTTGGAAACCGGTTCAGCTTCCGCGTCGCCGAAGGGGACTGCCACATGACAACGAACCGGTATCTTGTGCTTCTGTCCACCAAGACCATGAAAGCTGAAGCTGCCCGCCCGCAAGCCGAGCGAGGTGCAAACATCTCTGAGCAAGCCAGGTGCGCCATCAGGCAAATTCTGCGTTCGAAACCAACAATGTTCATCCAGAACACTCTCCAGCCCGCCATCGACGGAAGCACGCATTACCTTGTCGACAGCGTTGGTCCCCGGCAGTGCCGAAAGGATCACAGGGTTGTCGAGATAGGCCCGAAAACCCTGCCAGCTAAGCTCAACAAGTTCAGCAAAGCGACCGGGATGGAGAATTGATGAGTCATGCCGATAAAGCGCACGGCCCAGTACAATTCCCGGTGCGCCCATAGCGTGGTCAACCAGATCCTCAAGCTCGAGTGGAGACAAGCGGTCCAACGGGGGCGTTCGACGCCATTTTGCAATCGCCGACCGTGCTGCACGATCATCGCCGATAACGCCGCTCCACGCCTGAGCGGACAATTCGAGCATACCCGCCCAGCGCTCAATTGCACCGATTACGATCGCTACCGAACGGTGAGCCCTGCGCGCCTTTGCGGTGCCTTTCTTCACGATGCCCTTGGGAAGGCTCGCCAGGATCTGGCGACGTACAGCCTTGCGTGCATCCGCGAGCTTGACACCTTTCGCCTGCAATGGATCGGTGTTCTGGATCAGCCATGGTGACGGGTGAAAGGCTGCCAAGACCGGACCCGGCAGCGCTGAGAGTTTGAAACGCCGTCGCCTATAGGCCTTTTCATAGCCACCCCGGGCATTTGGCAGATTGTGCGCCTCAACACCAAAACTCAGTAACGCAGCCACGCTTGGTGGCGTTGCGCGAAACCTGCTGAACATAAGGAGCTTCGGATCACCTCCGGCATCTTTCCAGCCCCCGTCGAGCGGCCACCATGGCAAGGAAGGCGCCACCCACGGCAACGAAAGTAGTGTAGGCGGTGCAATGGCGTTCAGCGCCCTAAGCTTTGCGTCGGGCCAGTTCGCAGGCGCTTCGAGACGATTGCGCCCCTCCCGCGTCATCCTGGTGAGCTTTGGCGCAGCTTTGATAGTCGCTCGCTTCCAAGCCATGTACCGCGGCCCGAGCGATTGCGCCGGCAACGGCACTGACGACCAGTATGGCAACGCGTAACTCCCGTTCTCTTCGAAGCACTCAACGAGATGGCGGTAGACGCGGAAATCTTCTGTGCTGGGCTTTGCATCGAGAAAGCGGGTGGCTGCGAGCGTGTCGCCAGTTGCAACGCTGTCCCGTTCGGTTCGGGAAATAACGGGCGTCAAAAGGGCCCGCAGCGCATCGCGGATTTCACCGGCTTCGATGATCTCCGTCTCTCGATCCGGGTGGTTACCATCGACATGGGCCGCAATGTCGCGAAGTTTGTCACCGAACCGGGCAAACAGATCCTTTGCCTTCGTCCTTGCGCCGTCACCAGCTAAAAAGCCGACTAGTTCGAGCAACTCTGCATGCGCCAGTACGCCTTGGCTTTCCTCCCACCGGGTACTCAACAGCCGGTAAGGTGTCGCACTGAGCAACAAGATGGCTGGCCGCTTCGTCGAAGCCGGAGGATTCAACAATGCCGCAAGGAGCGGGTCTGCTTCCCGGTCATCCAAGATTTGCCGGTAACGTTGGAATTCGTCGAGGATGACGAGATCGGGCGGTTGATGGCGCAGCGTTGCCAGCGCGAGCGCTCTGCGAAGTTTGCCCACGAATGCAGTCGGCGTAAGCGCCTTTTTCTTTGATGAAGGGTCGCCCCGCAATTCCTGATCCATGCGCTCACGCACTGGCTCGCCGAACACGGTCGCTAGTGCTTCACGAAAGCGCTGGGTCAAATTTGGCGGCGGTGTTGCAAGCTTTTCCTCAGCCTGCTGAACGAGCGAACCCCATGAATCTCCAACATTGAGCCTTAGAATGGCTGGATCGAGATTTCTCGCAAATGCCGGATAGGCACGCTCGAGGAGGACCTTGAGATAGGCACGCTCTTCCTTGCGACCGCTGGTCAACCGGGCACGAGATCCCGGAAAAGACGTCCCTGGTGTCAGTGCGTAAATCAAGACTGGAGTGTCCGGGCGCGCCGCCACTGCAATCAAGGACAGCCGATCAGGGGTGCTCGTTGCAGCAAGCCGGCTCTTCTTGTCGAGGAAGCCGACGACCCTTCCCTTGTTTTGGTGCGAAACGGCATGTCCGTTCGCAATGTAGTACACGATCAGTGGCTTCAGGCCGTCATGCGAGAGCCGCCTCGCGACCTCTTTGGCGACGACGGTCTTCCCCAATCCGACTTCATCGGCAACCAGAAACCGCCGGAGCCCGGAGGTATCCGCGAATGCAGACAGTGCTGCCTCTACCGCGGCTTGCTGAAAAGGTTTGGGATCACTCATCGCCGCGACTTCTGGTCATTGCCAAGCCCAGCCCTCAGGGTGGCCCATAGACCACCAAACCGCTTCAACAAGTCGGCCATGTCTGGATCCTCTTGGTCCGCATGCTCCATGATTGCCGGCAGATATTGCGACACACGGCGTTCGATCTCATGGAACCGTGCTGGACTTCGCGCCCATGCCGCCATCATCTCCTCCAGCGTAGGTAGACCGGGGTCGAGAGCGACATCAGACTTGGCAGTCGCACGTTCATCTCGTTGTTCGACTGTCCAATCGCCCTCCCCGTCGCGACCGTCATCAGCCAACAGACCGGCAAGCCAGAGAAGAAACCCTCGCGCCCCGAGGAACCGCACAAATGCGGCTCGATCGCGATCCTCGCCAAACGGCGGATCTGCTGGTGCGCGTTGCAGCCAAGCAAGCCCGAGTGAACCGCGGCTCACTCTCAACCGAACAAATTCGCTCCGCTCGGCGGGTAAGACATGGCCGAGCATCAACCGGTTGATGCCCCTCGGCCAAGCCAAGAGCGAACCATGAAGTGTGCCGACTTCTAGCGCGATGTCAGCTTCTTCTGGGTGCGGGCCATCGGGATGGATATCGGATCGATGGTCGAGCGCGACACCGTTATCAGAAAGTTCGAGCGTCGCGGCCCAGCGGGCGGCCACCTGAGCTCGAGCTCTCTCGAGAGCCTCCTCTTCCAATTCTAAATCATCGGCGAGGCGCTCCATGCTCGAAGCGGAGGCCAACCGCGCAGAGCCAATCAAGGCCCGCAGGCCCCGCTCGACGGGTTCGGTAATTTGAAGTTCAGCAACAACCTCGGCATTGCGCCCAGTCCACGCCCGCATTGTTGCGTTGGCGCTGCCGAGCCACATCGTACGCTTGCGGCCGTCACGCCAGAACAACAGCTTCGCGTGAAGGCCCCGACCAATTTCCTCCTCTTCGTCACGATCAGCAGTCTGCTCTGCGGCAGAGCTTTCCTCCGAGGGGGGATCACCTGCTGGATATTCTGGTGCGTCGAGCGCAAGAAGCTCATCAAAGGCGCCTAGAGTCGGTCCGACCCGTTCGATTTCACGCATTGTCGTCAAAAGGACCCGGCGTGCAGTCTTACGTCCCGCTGACAGTTGGCGAGAAAGAAATGTCTTATCAACGAAGGGGCTAACGATTGTGATTTCGTCCGCGGTGTCCCGCGGCCCCGGCGCTTGCTCTGCGCTCCCTCCTGGATGCCATCGAATTTGTTCCACAGTGACGCCAGTCGGTGCCCGCCACTGCAGTTTGCCAATTTCGCGAACCAATGAGGCGGGCCGAAGCCCTTTGAGATCGGCATGCTCTGCTAAGCTTCGGGCGAGATCCGCAATTCCGGGGATAGCACGCGCGCCAGTGCCACCTGATACCAACAGAAGACCAATGTCTCGGTTGACGCATTCAGTGAGGTTGCGGCTTCCAATCCAGAGACGCCAAGTCACGATATCGTCGGCCGAACGGATTCTGACCAATGCAGCCTTGGGATGCCAACTTTGCCGTGCTTCATCAAAGGCGACTTCACGAACGAATTGATCAAGCACTGCTGCAATGCGGGGCGTGCGGCGCATTCGAGCCAACCGCCCGCGCTGGATCACGATGCGCGTCTTTCCTCTCAATCGCTCAACCGCGTCGGCAAAATCCGACGCGCTTCCTCCGCCGCTGTCATTGTCCTTGCCGGCAAGCGCTAGCAACGCTGCACCGATCGAACCGAGGTCAGCCGAGTAGGAGGCGAGCAAGGCGAGCTCGACTTGCTCATCTGGTCCAGGGCGCAATCCTTCGAGGTAGGACAACGCCGGCCAGCTTTCAGTTTCGGCACTCATCGAGCTACCTCAACAAGATCAGTGAGCAGCGTGTGGACCTGGTCCCAACGGTAGTGCAGCGGTCCGGCGAGCCCATGTTCATCGGTCGCCCATTCGCGTCGCCGAGTTCGACCATTCGGCGTTTGGGCAAGTCGTGCCCGCGGCCCTTTGCGTGCTTCGGCCGCGACATAAATATCCAGCAGCTCATCTAGATCGTGGCCACTGCTTGTCGCCCACACCCGCGTAGCTGCAACGACAGCATGCAATTTCGGTGGCAGTGCGCCGATATCCTGCTCTAAACCAGCCAAGTCGAGCGAGGCCGCTTCCGATCCATGCGTTTCGACCATCTGAGCGAGGTGAACCCGGTGGCGGCGCATCGACTGTCCATTGTCCTCATCCTCGACAATACGCTCAAGCAGGGCGTCATAGATCGCCCGACCTATCCCAGCGAGGCTTGCTGCCTGCCGCGCGCGATCTAGAGGATGGGCATCGCTGCCAGCAACCGCGTAGGTTTCCTCGCCCCATAAGCTGTCGGAGGGTGCCGTCTGAGTGCGGGCCAATTGAGCAAGAAGTGAAAGCTCATGCGAACCTGGTCGACGCAATTGCGAAAGTCGGTCCCTCAGAAATTCTGCCTCAAGCGGCTCCAACTGTAGCGATATTTCGCCCTTGAGCCAGTTTTTGGGCTGGTCCGGCAACCGCACAAATGGTGGCTCATAACCAAGGAGCGGCTGATCATCGTCGTCAGTGGCACCGCCAGCGGCCTTGAGTAATCGATGCGCTTGCGCGCGCGAAACCGTGCGTCCGTCTGGGCGCGGTCGCAAAATCCCCCACGTTGCCAGCGCATTCCAATAGACCGTTGAAGGGGGTTGGCTCGAGGGCTTTGGGAATATGCGGCTTCCGATCACCTGCGCCTCACCCGCGTCGCGCAATCGGCCTGCCAAAATGCGCTCGCGCTCCTGCAGCGCACGTTGAGCGGCCGGCCCCGTCAGGCCAGCAAGATCGCCAAAGTGCCACGGAACGAACAACGCATAGCGCGCGCGGGTGTGCAGTACCGACGTCCCGGGAAAGAAGCGATCAGCGTATCTTTGGTGAATCGTAAGGAAGCCGATCTCGTCGCGCACTCCCATCGACTCTTCGTCCATCTGCGCCTTGGCTTTGGCCAAGGCGTCGCGCGACAGAAAGGTCCAACCGAGCGCAGGCTCGGCCCCTGCCAGTGCCTTTCGGCGAGCAAGCTTCGCCTTGACCATAAATCAACAACCTCCGGATATACCCAATGCCCGTATCATTGATGAAGGTCTCCAATCCTCATTTCGCGATACCAATTTTCATAAATAGCGATAAATCTGGTAACGATAGCTGTGATCGCACTAATTCGGTTTTTGCTATAATCGACCTGCCACTCCTCATTTCCAACGTGCTTATTAGAAAGGTAGCTTGTTTCAGAAATATTCCCATCCCGTTCAATTGGAACCGAATTCTTCCAGTGCGGCCAGTCGCTTTCGTCAAAAATAAATGATGCTTTGCGAAGATCGATTGAGTCTTTGAATCCGTACGAATTGTCTTCGCCCGAGATGCGGCTCAATTTATGGATAGGCGGGGTATTCCCGTCAGAGCGATTCGCTTCGAGGGGCCATGCGCGTAGATTGCCTATCGAACTGATCCAATCTCGGGCGCTTTGCGGTATTCTATGCTTTCCTCTGATCAGGCTCTCAGGCAGAATGTGATCCCAATCCCACGGTCGATTATTGTCCTCCATCATCTCTGGGAGTGATGGGTCAAAATCAGGATACCAATTTTGCAAGTATTCTCGCTGGGCATAGACTAGGACTGTATTTTTTCCCGCGTGCAGCGAGTCAAGAAATCGCTGCGCCGCTTCATTAGTAAACATCCCAATATCTTCAGGTTCATCCTGATCTCTGGGCGTCAGGCGCTCTTGCCATTCTGCGCTTACCTGCTCTGTCAATACTGGCACAAATTGTTCATACCACCAGTTATTATCTGTCCAAAATTTGCCGCTCTGAAAATGTACTGTGGCGAGTTCTCTTGTTTGGGACGTGTTGCCCCCATGAATAAAACGCTTGCAAACCCTTCCCAGCAATTCCGGCGCGGGCAGCGGGATCATTTGGAGTTTTGATTGCTTGCTGAGGCGGCATGCGTCTTTGAATCGCGTCTTGTTAAACCGATCCAACAGTTTCGAACGATCGCTGCCTTCCTCAAGGCCCCTCCAAACCGAAGCGCACGCCTTCTCCTTGTCTGGCGCAAACCAAGCAATCGACGTCAAAAAGCCTAACGTCCGACGATGAATCTTCTTGTCGATGTCTGCGACGGCAATGTCTGCATCATGCAGTCTATCCAGCCAGCGTAGTAGAAGCAAAAATACATCCGGCGAGCGTTGAGCCAGGTCAACGATCTGTGACGGCAGGAGCCGAAAATCCACCTTTGCCTTACCTCCTGCTGGCATTGCCAAGAATGCCCAAGCATCGGCGAAAAGCTGTTTTGCGCGATTATCGAGAAAATCTTTCAGTGAGGCGCTATAAGATTCATTTCTCATATGCCTGCGGAATTCGACCATAGTAGGCATCCGAGGCATAGTAGATTTATCAATCATTTGGCTGGACTCGTCCGCATTATGGCGCGCCAAAACTAGTCGGACGCAAAGAGCCGCAACCCGGGAGGGAAGCGCTGGTCGGCGCTCAAGGCGCTGCATCCACTCGGCAACATCGGGCCAACGCGCCTTGATCAAGGAGTAGATTAGCTCTTCCCCCGACAATGCAGTACCGCTTGCATTGAGGCGAACAAACAGAAGTTCTATGTCGTCTTTACCAGTTTGAGACCCATCTTCGCCTGAGCTGCTGCAAACTGCATTTGCATCGTCTAGATCCAAGACCAGAGCCGGAACTCGATACGGATGCTGCGATATTATTTTGTCAAACTGCGCGATCACCTGCTTTAGTCGGCCATATGTTATTGAATCCAATTGAAACAAGTTTTTGAGGGCAAGTCGCTGCTCCTCCAACTTTTTCGTCGCGGTGCTTATTGTGTGATCCGGGTCCTGCAGACTTTCATACTGCCCGGACATAAGCGGAAGCGACTGCATCCGCATTTCGATCCGCCTTATTGCGGCATCTGGGTCGCCGGGAAAATCGATAACGGATTGTATGATGAATGCGACCGGGACCGGTGCAACGGCCTCCCAAGGCCAAACCTCTTGCAGTGCAAAATCGGAAGGTCGGCTTTTGGCATTCCTGCCAACCACAAGCTGAAAACAACGTAGTGCTGCCCGAATTGCGGCACTTCCGAGCCGGTCCCCGGGATTGTTACGGCTGTATCCCCATGGGTGGGCACGGGTCAAAGCGCGGAAAATATACCGGCGCTCGTGATCCTTTGGGGGCTCCGAGATGTCGATCCACAGGGCACCCTTTGCCATACAGTCCTGGCGCACCCAGATTGAATCGAATGCGAGTGCAATCGCAGTGGCGCGTTGTTGGCCATCCAGCAGGAGATGAGTAGCTGTTTTTTGGCTAAATCCCTGAGTCTGGTGCTTAAAATCCTGCCGGCCTAATGCCCCATCTGGGGGCGAAATTGTGAACGCACCAATGGGAAAGCCCCGTAGGATTGAATCCCATAGCTCTTCTATTTGCCGCACATTCCAAACGGCACCACGTTGAAGTGCGGGAAGATCAGCCATGACCTCACCAACACATGCGGGCGCAGTGTCAATTTGCCAGCCAGCGATCTGCGGCAATGTAAGAAACTGCGGATCTGACGAAAAAGTGCCCACGGTATCCCCCGCATAATCCATAGTTTGCCGAAGAACCTCGGTTCGAGGTGTCATTAGGCTGTGTTTTTGTGTCGCGCGAGGCACTTAGTCATCCCATCGACATCCGTGCTCAAGATATCCACGGAACTCACGCCATGGTCCGCCCGGACCAGCGCCGCACACAAACGCGCTGCGTCCGCACCCGCCCGGTGCGGAGCAAAACTTTCGTCGAGGATCGCGCCGAAGCGACGAAACAGCGTGCGATTGGGCAGAAACAGCCGAGCTAAATCCCAGAGCACGAACGCGGGTTCGACCCTGGCCGCTTTGAACAAGCGTTCGAGCCACAAGCCATCGTAGTGCCCGCCGTCGCAATAGGCCTGACCTACCGGTCCGATGATAGCGTTGAGTGCCTTGGCCACCTCGGACGGAGTTTGCCCAGTCGCCAATAGAGCTGGCGGAATGTGGTGCACCCTTTCAGCCGCCGGGTCCCAGTCTTGGCGAAATGTCCAGTCGCGTCCAGGTTGGATCAGGCTCGACCAGACGCGGATCGGCCCGTCCACTTTAAGGGCCAGTGCCACTCCAACCTCGATGGGGTAGCTTATATCGCTAAGGGAGCTGGCTTCGAAGTCGAGCACGATGAGCGGGAAATTCATGCAGCCTCTTGCTCCTCCAACTTCAAAGGCCCAATGCGTGTGCCGGCGACCGGGACATGAAACCCCATCGTGCCGCGCGCGCTATCGCCGCGGGCCTCAATTTCCTCCCTCAGCCAGCGTAACAGGATCATCGGATCCACTTCGCCCAACAACCGTGCCCTATGCGCGACGACGGCGAAATCACCGGGCGTATGACTCTCATGCACGGGCCAGTTCATCGGCCAGTCCTGGCCGAACTGAGCGCGGAACAAGCGGCGAGCCTGCTGCGCTGTCATCGGCTGAAATGCAACGCGCAGGGTGAACCGGCGCTGGGAGGCCGGATCGAGCTTGTCGGCTAGGTTGGTGGTTGCCACAAATGGTGTGCGTAGATGCTCCATTTGCACCAGCATCTCATTGACCTGGCTGACCTCCCAGCTGCGTTGTCCAGCCTCTCGGCGATAGAGGAAGCTGTCCGCTTCATCGATCAATAGCAGGGCCTCGCGTTCGGCGGCGGTGGCGAATGCTTCGGCAATGTTTTGTTCGGTCTCCCCCACGTAGGGGCTCATCAGATCGGAGCATCGCCGATACTCGACTTCGCTTCCCAATCTTGCTGCCAGATGGCGCGCGAAAGCTGATTTTCCGGTGCCAGATGGACCAGACAGCAGCAGGCTCCAGCCCCGTTCCGGAGCTGCTGCAAGACGCTCGGCAAGGCGGGCTAGATCGATATCCGCCTGTGAAAGGAGCGGGTCATAGACTGCAGGTGCCATGATCTCGGGAGCGCGCGATTGGCCCAACGCACGCATCACGCTGTGAATAGCGGTCTTGGCTACATCGGCACCACCTGAAGCCAGCTGCGCCGCGCGCAGGCCCGAGGCGACCACTGCGGGGTACGTCTTGAGACCGGCGATCTCCTGCATTTCGGCCGAGCTCAAGGAGATCGATTTTGCCGCTGCGGCCCGCTTCACGATTCGCTCGCGCACAGGAAGCCGAGGACAATCAAAGCCGATTGCCAATGTCATGCGTCGCAAAACTGCCGGATCGAGCCGGGTACGGCGATTGACGATCCAAATTGTCGTTACGCTGGGATCCTCGACCAATCGATTGATCCATTGCTTGGAAGATCCCTTCCGCTCACTCAGCACCAGCACGTCGTCAGCTTCGTCAACGACGATGACGTTTGTGGGTTGATTGCGGCACAAAGCTCGCAACAACATCAAGTGATCGAGGCGTTCACTGCGATCAGGCTCCATTCCCTGGTCATCGGCAAGGCCAGCAAAAAGCGCACTACGGCCCACTCGCGAAGCAAGAAGCCGGGCAAATTCAGTTTTGCCAGTGCCGGGTTCCCCGAAGAGTAGGATGCTGACCGGCTCGCGAGTGGCCACCACCTTTTCCGCCACCGCGCGCACAGGACCAAGGTGATCGAAATCATCCCAGAATAGCGCGCTAGCCTCGGCGGTGGGCATTAGCCAACGAAGGAGATCCTCATGTGAATTGGCATGAACGCGGACAAGGCGCCGCAGCAGGCGACTGAGGCTGTATTCGCCGTCTTGATCATCATGGAGCAGCCGTCCCGATAGCAACGGCGATCCTGGCATCAACTTCTGTTCGACCAAGCTGGTTGGGCGATCAGCAAGCCGTGCAATTACGCTCGGAGACAGATTACTGCAGCCGTTTGGCGCACGGCGCACGAGGTCACGCCAGCTTTCAAATTTTCCCCACCGAGCCACCACAGCGAGCACCACGCGTTCAGTTTCGTCGAGTTCAAATATGTCCGCGACCCATCCAAGCACGCGGTCAAGGGGAGTCGAACGGTTGCGCTTTCGAGCGAGTTGCTCAGCAATAGCGCGCATCTCTTTAAGAGTGGGTCTTTCGCGATCGCTCACCTTCCGAATCGCAGCAACGGGTACCTCTCGCTCAATGAGTTCGAGCAGATCCTCGCCACATTTGGTGATCTGCTGCGCTGTCAGCGCCATCAGCACTGACGCTGCGGCATGCGCAAAATGGGCAGTTTCACCCAACGAACATGTTGCTGTGCGGGAGCTGGGACTGCGTGATTCGGACAGGTGTTTAGCGAGGTGGGTGTCGATTTTTCTCATACCCTAACCCAACATGCACCTGCGACAAAATTGGTCGCATAAACTGTGGACGAGCTGGCTATGGGCTTGTCCTTTTATCCTAAGAAGTTAGCAATGCGCTCATGACCAATCGTTTGAGCAATCTCGACCGAACATTGAAGCTGGTGCACGCCCTCAGCGAAAGCATTGAAGGGCTCACCCTTGATGAAATGGCCGATTTACTGAGCGTCAACCGCCGCACCGTTGAGCGGATACGCAATGTCATACTTATCCACTTTGATCTCGACGAGGCCGTCGATGGCCGCACAAAGCGATTTCGCATCAAGGATAGTCCAGGGCGTGCGTACACGCGTCCAAATTCCGCTGAAGTAGCTGCGCTTCAGGCTGTGGTCGAAGCGGGGCGCCGGGACGGAACCGCCAACACTCAAGCCTTGGAAAAGCTGCTCTCTAAGGTGAAGATGGCATTCGACAGCAGCGAACGCCGCCGTATCGACAATGATCTTGACCTGCTCACACGGCTCCAACGTTCACGCGTAGCGGCAGGACCAGCGGTGATTGCCTCGCCTGAAGATCTGACCACTATTCAATCATCGATCCTTGCCAGCCATTGCGTCGACTTCGACTATCAGCCTGAATGGGCGGACGAACCATCTTGGCGGCGTGTAGTGCCGTATGGTCTGATCCACGGGCCGATCACCTACTTGCTGGGCAAGATGCCGGATCGGGATGATCCGCCATACACCTTCCGTCTCGACCGAATGACCAATGTCCGCGAAAGCGGATTAGTAGCTTCGCCGCCGGATGACTGGGACCTCGATAGGTGGATGGCCGAGAGCTTTGGCATCTGGCGCGAGGACGCCCATGACATCGTATTGCGAATCCGCCCTTGGGCCGTCGAACGTGCGCGGGCATGGCGGTTTCACCCCCATCAGATTTTTGAGGAAGACGGAGAGGCGCCGGTTGGACGCCTTGATTCCCCGGGGCTCCCCCCAATTGCGGACCACCCTTTACCTTG
>CALMYW010000140.1 GCA_937873665.1 uncultured Sphingorhabdus sp. | reverse complement strand
TCATATTATGCATTTTGATTGCCGCTTGGCCGGGCGTCAGTCAGAATAGCGACTGAACGACTCGCAAGGCCTGAATATCAGATTGGGCAAACCCAGAAAGAATCGTCACGAACGTGAAATAAGCCACGCTCAGCATATGCCGCGATCACTAGAATTATCTGTGAAGGATTGGCAGCTTGCCGATCGATAATACTTCGCCGTATGGCGGACCTAAGTGTTGAGCCGACTGTCCGAACTGCTTTACCTTCCTTTGTTCGGTGTTGAGGATTAGGTATGTTGGGCGATGGTGCGAATTGGGCATGGGAGCACATGAATGATCCGTATTTTTAATCACTGGTTCCACTGGCGACCGCTGGCCCAAGCACTGCTGGATTCCTCGTTTGTCATTGTCGGCGTCGTGATTGCCATCACTTGGACGCGGCAAGGTTTGCCGATCGATCACCAACAAGTAATCCTGTTCGGCCTCATCGTCATTGCTGTGGCGATGTCACTCAGTAGCTTAATCGGCCTCTATCAGCGCATCCACACGCGCACGATCATCGACGCCCGCACCCAGGCACTGCTGTCGATCTATCTTTCATTTCCAATTGCCTATTCCTTCTATGTTCTTCTGCCACTGGCGCCGGCCAGCAGGGAACTGGCCCAGCTTTCGGCGATGTCGGCTGTTTTTGGTTTACTCGTAACCCGTGTCAGCGCATGGCCCTCGGCAAAGCCAGGCGTCACTAAGCGCCGGATTCTCGTTCTTGGTACCGGCATCAAAGCTCAGGAGGTGAAGCGGGCACTGTATCGTTCCGACCCCAGCGCTGAGATCGTCGGCTTTTATGCCGGAGCCAACGAAAACGATTCCATTACCCCAGGCAACCAGGTCGTCTCCCCCGGCCGGACCTTGTTCGAAGCAGCGGCTGCGGCGAACGCTAAGGAAATCGTCGTTGCATTGACCGAGCGCCGCGGCGGCACCATGCCAATGCGCGAACTGCTCGACTGCAAGCTGCGCGGTATCAAGGTACTCGACCTCGCCAGCTACTTCGAGCGGACCCTAGGGCAGATTCGCCTGGACTCGCTTTACGCCGGCTGGCTGATCTTTGGCGAGGGCTTCAATCAGAGTCATCCACGCGCCATCATCAAACGCATTTTTGACATTTTGTTTTCCCTGATCTTGCTGGTCTTGACGCTACCAATAATGCTCGTCACTGCGCTGCTGATTGGTCTCGAAAGCGGATTTCCCATCTTCTACCGACAGGAACGTGTCGGCCTGAATGGTCGATTGTTCAACGTGATCAAATTCCGCAGCATGTGCTGTGACGCCGAGAAGGATGGAAAACCAGTCTGGGCAACTTCAGGCGATGCTCGCGTGACCAAGGTCGGGGGCATCATCCGGAAGCTGCGTATCGACGAACTTCCGCAACTTTTCAGCGTCCTGAAGGGTGAAATGAGCCTGGTTGGCCCGCGGCCCGAGCGCCCTTACTTCGTTGACCAACTGACTCGGGAAATCCCGTTCTACGCAGTCCGGCACAGCGTCAAGCCAGGGGTAACGGGTTGGGCCCAGGTTTGCTATCACTACGGCGCCACCGTCGAGGACTCCGCGGAAAAATTGCAGTTCGATCTCTACTATGTCAAGAACCACTCTCTCTTCCTCGACTTGGTTATCCTCGTTGAAACAGTCGGGGTCGTAATCACAGGGAAAGGGGCTCATTAAACCGGGTATCGAGGTTTCCACTCTGACCAGGTTGCAGACAGTCCTATGGATCACCAAACAGCATTGCTGATCGCCTGGAGCATGGGTACTGCGGCGGCAAGCTACGGGTTGCTCGCCGCCTACCTTGTCTCCCTCGGCCAGACGTGGCGCAGCAGCAGGCGCGCCCGGGCCATGTTGGCCGCAATCACCTTGGCTGCCCTGTGGGCGGTCGCCGGAACCCTGTTCGCCCTTTCCGGCAAGCCCATCCTCTTTTTTTCCGGTTCTCTGCTGGACATCCTGCGTTACGGCGCGTGGTACGTATTCCTTATCCTGCTCCTTTCGCCCGGCGACGCAGGCCAGCGCAACGAACGGGTATTTCCGGCCTGGTTGATTCCGCTTTGCTGGACAATGGTACTGGGCGGCCTCGCGCTACATCTTGCACTTGCGCTGCAAG
>CALMYW010000139.1 GCA_937873665.1 uncultured Sphingorhabdus sp. | reverse complement strand
CCTGTACCTTTTTCTTTCCGGCGCCACCTCTTTTTCAGATTTAGTTTCCCGGGTAAGGCGTCACGCCTCCCAAACGGGGGAAGCCCACTTGCCGCTTGACCAATTTGGCGGGTAACAGGCGAATACGGGGTCAGGTTCACTTATCAATGTTCGGTGCTTTGACACAAGCGGTGAAGATTCATGAGCGCTAGCCGATGAGCCGTGCGCTTTATGACGGGAGTGGGGGTGGACGGAATATGTGAACATCCGGCTACACCCGTAGAACCATAACTAACCAGAGTAAAGCGGTGGCCATTCCATTTGTTGTTTTAAATCTCGGCGCCCGCGTCAACACAGGTCTGAAGGGCTTCGCGCAGCTTGTACCCAATAACTGGGATGACTTCTCGTACAAGACGCTTTTCAGTCTTCACTACGTGAATTCCTCAGGAATACACATTGAGTTTGGGTCGGTAAAAATTGGATACCAAGGTCAATCCAAGGGATGGAGCAAAGACAATATCCCAAGTCGATTCGATGTCCTTCCGGAAGGATGGTTTTCAGTCGGCCAGGATGTTGACTACTACGTGCAAGCACGCCAATCCCTGACGTCAAAAGAGCGCGAGGAAATCCTCGGCGGAATTCGCGACGTGGTGGTGAATGAGAGGGCGCTTGCAATTGCAAAGAAAGAGGATGTGTTTACCACCTCTTTATTACGCGGAGTGAGCGAGTTAACGATAAATGGCCAGTATCGTCGTGTTTTAAGGGGGGAGGCAGTTCTCACTGACTTCAATTTCTCGTATCAGGACCCAGGTGGGGAAAAGAGATCCCCTGTCGACCTAAGCTTCCATGTCGTCGCTGGATCAAGGCCCCCAACCAATGTTCATGTCCTCATCGGTCGGAATGGAATCGGAAAAACGACTATCTTGAATGGGATGGTGAAGGCAGTTCATCCAGAATACGGGGACGGGAGAACTGGTGAATTTGTATCCAACGAGCACTTCTTTATTCAGCCGGGCTTGCCTGATGAATACTTCAGCGGCGTTGTATCGGTTTCATTCAGTGTTTTTGATCCGTTCGTACCGCCACCAGACAATGTTGAACCTACTAAGGGCGCTAAGTACTTCTACATCGGTATGAAGAAGGACCGCTTGGGTACGGTAGCTCAGTCCAATGGCAGCCTCAAATCCGAGCCAGATTTGATCGAGGATTTTGTACGTGGATTTGCCATGTGCATGAGCCAAGAGGCGAAAAGGACGAGATGGCTGAAGGCCATAGATCGACTGTCCTCGGATGGCAATTTTGCAGCAATGAATCTTCCGTTGCTGGCGGAGTTTTCGCTGCAGCGACCAGGCGATGCCTCAGATGCCGCTAGGAGATTGCTTGGCCTAATGAGTTCCGGACACAAGATTGTTCTTTTGACAATCACGGCGTTGGTTAATCTGGTTGAAGAGAAAACCTTAGTGCTCATGGATGAGCCTGAGAGTCACCTCCACCCTCCACTGCTCTCCGCATTCACAAGATCTCTTTCAGAGCTTCTGCATGACAGAAACGGGGTCGCTATTGTCGCTACGCACTCCCCAGTTGTTGTGCAGGAAGTCCCTCGTTCTTGTGTTTGGAAATTGAATCGCTCCGGACTTGAGTGGCGTAAAGACAGGCCAGAATGGGAAACGTTCGCGGAGAATGTTGGCTTATTGACTAATGACGTTTTTGGGCTGGAGGTATCAAAGTCCGGCTTTCACGCCTTGCTTCAGGAGGAAGTAGATAAAGGCAAAACATTCGACCAAGTTGCGAAGTCGTTCGGTCACAAAATTGGAGTGGAGGGGATGGCTATCCTCATGTCAATGATCGCTTCTAGGGACCGGATGGCCTCTGGTGCAAGCAATTGAGACGCCTGAGTAAGCCGCCTCTTACACAAGCGTCAGTCTTTGCAGCTTGCGTGCAGGGCGTCAATGATGTT
>CALMYW010000138.1 GCA_937873665.1 uncultured Sphingorhabdus sp. | reverse complement strand
TGCTGGAGCGTTGCGAAATTGTTGTTGCCCGAGGAGTCGCGTCATGCCTGCCCAACCCACCAACCCGGTTCCCGTCGTCATCCCGGCCAACCAGCAGCCGCTCAAATCACAGGCGAAGTGGAAGCGCGTCATCATCGCGCTGCTGGCACTGCTCTACATCATCTCCCCGCTCGACCTGATCCCGGACGTGATCCCCGTCATCGGCTGGCTCGATGACCTGGGCGTGCTCGCGTGGGCCGCGCGACAGGTGTTTTTCAAGCGGGATGTGTAGGGGGCGCGACTAGCTGCGTACGTTGGCGGTAAACGCGGCGGACTACGACTCCGCGACGGGGGCTCGCACTTCCGCCAGCCGTGCACATGCTTCTCACTCTTGGTCCCGAAGCCTATCGCGAGCATCCGCCAGAAGCTCCTGATAGTTGCTCGCAAATGGCGCGGCAAGCTGCTTCTCCAACATGCCGCAAAGAGTCGACAGAACGCGCGCTTCGGCTTGGTCTTCGATCGTGAGTGAATTGCCTTCGATGTAGCGATGCAGACACTCGAACAAAACCAACGCTTCATCGACGCTCAGTTCGATGAATGTGGTGGCGGACTTGTTGGTTTGACTCACGATTGTGACTTCTAGCGCTCACACGAGGTCGCATGCGGCGGCAGCAGGCGTGGCGAATCGTAGCGTGTCAGTTTGAGCGAGGGATTAGGCCTCGCCAGCAGTGTGGAGGCCTCTCGACCTTGGGAAGACTACATCCTGCTGAAATGCCTGCACGAACCGATGGACTTGCGGATCCCAAGAGAACCGCGTTGTCTTGAATAGGTACCCCGCATCTCCCTGGGCACCAACGATGTCATACACATTCACAGCGCGATGACGTGTTCCGTCTTCCGAGCTCTTTGCGGACGATGCCGACATGATGTGAGCAAACGGCCGACCGCTAAGGTGAGAGATGATTCCCCTTATCCGATCGGCGGCTTCGTTCAGGGACCTACGGTCGTTGCGGTCGAATCGTTCCTTGATCTTTGAGTAGAGCTCGCGCATCTCGGTCTCATCGAACAGTCCTGCTTGTCCGTTTTCATCCTGAGTCGAGAGGTAGTTGAGCAGTTCTTCCTTGAGAACGATTGGATTCTTTAGCGATCGCTCAAGCACGCCAATGATCTCGTTGGTCGTCGCATCATCGAGAGGACGTCCCTTTGTTTTGGTGATTGCCAAGAGCCCAATGATGAGCCGAAGAGCTTTGCTGAGCCTGCGACCGTCACCGTCGATCCCGAGCGGCAACGATCTGATCCCAAGCACGCGACGAACGTAGTTGAACGCTAGACGAATCTTGCCGCGCCTGTCGAAGTTGTCCGAGTAAGTACTTACGTGAATATCAGCGATGTGCTTGTGACCGCAGATCAATACGTCAAAGTCGGACATCGCTAAGTTCTGGAAAACGGTTCTCTTTTGACTCATCTGCAGGAGAGGCTCAGCGCGAGAGTTCGCGGGTTCGAACAGATAGTGGTGCATTACGAGCACCTTCAGCGCCGCGAGGAACTTGCCGCTGGGAATCTTTGCCCCGTCGATTTTGTCCAGTTCGCCGGCCATTCCTTTATCAAAGAGGGCGAGGACAGAAGCGGACTGGCGGCGCGAAAGCCTGCCCTTGGCTATGCGCTCAAGAGACAACGTTGCCCCCAGACGTTCGGTCTCTGGATCGCCGAGATAGCAGGAGTCAACGCTACAAAACAAGACTGCGACACCACTATCGTCTTCGTGCCAGCGATACATCACTCCATTGTCCGCATCTTTCCAACTGTACTGGTGAAAGACACCGTAGAAGTTAGATAGCGATGACTGCCAGCGCTTGAATTCAGAGCCCGTCGTCGGTGCGTTAAATGCATCGTGATTGCCAGGCACGATCAGTGGGGTGAGACCCCGCTTGACTGAATGCAAGCCGTAGTAATCGCCGTCAGAGTAAATCTGATCGTGTATCCACTGGTACGCGCGCTCAAGGCTGAGCTTATCCCCAATATTGGTGATGTCTCCGGTTACCGCCAAGTGGGTTGGTTTGTGTTCGTCCAGCAGTCGCTCAATGTCTTTAAGGCAGGCAAGCGAGTGCCTATACCTAGTAGCTACACCATCTGTGGATTCGTGAAAGTGAAGGTCCGAGATGTGAACGATCTTCATTTGTCTCTCCTACGTGCGGTCTGACGATGCCTTCAAGGCATAGCGCAAAAGCTAAGGCTTGAACGACTGGTTAGCCATCCTTGCGCACTGCACGAAGTTGCACCATTGTTTGTGTTCCCGTTGTGGTCAACGACCAGAACAAGGCCATGCCACCCTTAACTGTGCCGGTGTATCTCAGCTCGATGAGTCCCAACGCTTGTAGCTGGATCTTGAGGGTCTGAAACAGCTGGTCCTCAATCGTGGTGCCGTACGGCTTCTTGCCTTGAAGACCAAGAATCGCCTTGGCCAGCTCTATTTGGACTCGTCCATCGCTCGGATGTTCAATGAGGTGCGGGCCGATCAGCGCGAACATCTCACCGAATGTCAGGTTAGATTTCCACTCGTAGTGTTGACCGTCGTACCGCGTCTGGTACATCCCCGATAGCCCGAACTTCGCGTCAAGACCTGCGATGTTCTGGATGGCTTGCGCTGGTGCAGGTGCGACAGCACTGAGTGCGGCCTGCAAATCGGCGTTCTTCTTGCGGAGCTCGTTGATCTCTTCTAGCACTTCAGCGGAAGCCGCTGCATTACCGCGAACCCAGCCTGCGGCTGGGTAAGTCTTTATGGTCTTTGACAAGCTAAGCGAGACGATGCCAGGTAGCTCCTCGGCGGTCCGCCAGTACTTGACAAGTCGGCCCTGTTGAACCGTTTCGCGAAACGCTTCAAGTCGCTCGCCAAGCGCCGCGTCCTTGTCGGTCTTACCGACGGGAATGCTGTCAGGCTCTTGATGCAAAAGAGCGATGACCTTCAAGCCCTTGGAGATCGCGTACTGGTATTCCTTCTCCGTGTAGCTAACACCTTCAGCTGTGGTCGAGCCATATCGGCCGCCGATGACCAAGAGGTAGTAGTCGCAGTCATCGATTACTTTTTTGATGAATTCGAACTGATCTTCGTCCGCAGCCGGAAATAACTCCATCCCCGAAGGAATGCAGTCCATCTCCATCAAAGTCTGAATAACCCGACTGCGCTCCTCGCGGAGATCGGCGTAGGTAGAGCTGACGAACACTTGATATCGCTTGTTCATGTCGACTAGTAAGCGTGACTGTGATTTGGACGGCTAACGTTGGAGTACAGCGGCTGCCGAAGGCGATCCGCTGTAACAACGGGTTAGCCATCTGTGGGGCAGAGGCTCTAGCTCATGTAGTTAATGTGAACGATGTATTCCGGACTTGTTCCGATGATACGTAGCACACCACCGTTTAGCCTTTTGAGCTCTTGATAGTTTGTGCTCATCTGACCGAAAAGGCCCGCCGTCTTGTAGTTCGGAAAGCCGGCTTCCTCCCAATAGACGCTTATCCTTCCGTTGTGGTGGTCGATCCCGAAGTGACAGCGCACGGTGCCGGAAAAAACTGATTTGCCGTCCACGCTCGCTTCAACAAAGAAATCTCCTTGCACTGTGGTTGTGTTCCTGTCGTCGGTGATCTCATGAATGATCTCCTTCAGGAGTGCATACCCTTCACCCTGCTTCTTCTCACTCAACATTGGTCCCTCACCCGTCTCCAGATGGCTAACGTGTTTTCTCGGACAACGCCGTGGTGTTAACAGTTATCACTACAGTCGCCTGATCTGCACGGATTTCCCTGTAACGCAAGCTGCTTGGCGTTTTCAGTTGTTATACCCCCGCGAATACCGGTTAACAAGGTCACAATTGGGACAGCCTTGCGGCGCTTGCTTGGGTTGTCCGAAGTTCGTCGCGACCTCTTGATCGCAGATGCTGCGCCTGCGACGATGAACTCACTGATCTGGCGAGCGCTACTCCACCCGCCGCACCTGCCGCTCAAAAAACCGCCAGATCATCGCGGATGCGTCCGGGCCGCG
>CALMYW010000137.1 GCA_937873665.1 uncultured Sphingorhabdus sp. | reverse complement strand
GTGCGCTTGTCCTTGTTGGTGCTCTTTTCGGCGGCGGCGCGCTCGAACGAGAACTTCACCGCATTGGCGTTGAACGGTTCGCCGTTCTGGAACTTCACGCCCTTGCGCAGCTTGAAGGTGTAGGTCTTGAGGTCGGGCGAGATCTCCCAGCTTTCGGCCAGCAACGGCGACACGGTGCCGTCGGCGTTGATCTTGGTGAGCGTCTCGAAGATGTTGTACAGGACGATTTCGGCGATCGCCGAGGCTGCGCCCGCGGTCGGGTCCAGACCCGGCGGCTCCAGGGTCATGCCCATGACCACGGCGTCCTTGCGCTTTTGGGCCAGCGCGGCGAAGGGCAGACTCGCCAGGGAGGCGGCTGCGACGGAATTGATGGCGAATTCACGGCGTTTCATGGGGCTTCTCCTGCAAAGCGCGCATATTAGCGCTGAAATGAAAGGGCTGGACTCAGAAGGAAACCCGGGGCACGGCGTCCACCAGTTTTCGCGTGTACGGATGCACCGGGTGCGTGAA
This sequence comes from uncultured Sphingorhabdus sp., assembly GCA_937873665.1. Next base: position 27,302 of record CALMYW010000137.1, on the reverse strand, counting down.
CAGCGTCTGCGGCGATCCCCTCTCCACGATCTGCCCGCCTTGCATGACGGCGACGTCATCGCACAGGTGCTGCACCACCGCCAGGTCGTGGCTGATCAGCAGGTAGGTGACGCCAAATTGCTCCTGCAAATCCATCATCAGGTTGAGCACCTGCGCCTGGACCGAGACGTCGAGCGCGCTGACGGGCTCGTCCGCGACGATGAGTTTGGGTCGCGTGATCAGAGCGCGGGCAATCGCGATGCGCTGGCGCTGGCCACCGGAGAACTCGTGCGGAAACTTGTCGAGGTCGGTCTGGCGCAGGCCCACGGCTTGGAGCGCCTGGGACACGCGTTCGCGCTGTTCGGCGCGCGAGGGCGTGTGTGGCGATGCCAGCGCCGCCAACGGCTCGGCCACGATGCGGGCAACGGTCTGGCGAGGGTCCAGCGAGCCGAATGGGTCCTGAAAGACCATCTGGAAGTCGCGCCGCGCCGCGCGCAGCGCGTCGCCATTCAGGGCATGTAGGTCCCGTCCTTCGAGCGTGACGTTGCCGCTGGTTGGCGTGTCCAATGCCATCACGCATCGCGCGAGCGTGGACTTGCCGGAGCCGGATTCCCCTACGATGCCGAAGCTGCGACCGGTGTGCACGCTCAGGCTGACGCCCCGCAAGGCCTCCAGGACCCGGCGCGGCCCGAACAGGCTCTCGCGTGGCAGGATGAAGTGTTTGACGAGGTCCTTCACGTCGAGCAAGGCCTGTGGGTGGGGCGCAACCCCCACGCTTCCCGCTGGGCGTGGTTCGCTGCCCCCCGAGGGGGCCTTCGCGCCTTGGGTCGGCCCGGCGGCGCTCATGCAACAGCCTCCAGGCGGACGCAGCGCGCGTGGTGATCGGGTGCGACACGGACGTCGGCCGGCTTCTGGTCACCGCAGGTGGGCTGGGCCACGGGACAGCGCCCCGCAAACGGACAGCCCGCCGGCATGTGGCGCAATTCGGGCACGTTGCCGGGAATCGCCGCCAGCCGCGCACGGCGGCCACCGCCCTGGTGCGCGGCCATGCCCAACTGGGGCCGGGAACCGAAAAGTCCCTGCGTGTACGGGTGGGCGCGGCGCGTGAACACCTCGCGCGTGGGGCCGCTTTCCACCACCATGCCGCCGTACATCACCATCATGCGGCTGACGTTCTGCGCAATGACGCCGAGGTCGTGCGAAATCAGGATCAGGCCCATGGAGCGCTCGCGAACCAGGTCGCGGATCAGTTGCAGGATCTGCCCGGCGATGGTCACGTCCAGCGCGGTGGTGGGTTCGTCGGCGATCAGCAGGTCGGGACCGCAGGCCAGCGCCATCGCGATCGTGATGCGCTGACGCTGTCCACCCGAGAACTGGTGCGGCCAGGCGTCGAAGCGCCGCGAAGCGTCGGCGATGCCGACCCGGTCGAGCAGGGCCACCGCCTCCTGGCGCGCGGCCGCCGCCGACAGGCCCCGGTGCAGGCGCAAAGGCTCGGCGACCTGGTGGCCGATGGTGTGCACCGGATTGAGGGCCGACATGGGCTCCTGGAACACCATGGCGATGCGGTCACCGCGCAGCGCGCACCAGCGCGCCTCGCTCTGCCCGATCAGTTCCTCGCCATGAAACCGCAGGCTGCCCGACACCGTGGCGCCCTCGGGCTGCAGCCCCATCAGCGTCATGGCCGTGAGCGATTTACCGCACCCCGATTCACCGACCAGGCCCAATGTCTCACCACGGCGCAGTTTGAAGCTCACACCGCGGACCGCATCGACCGCGCCAGCATGGGTGCGCAGGCGCAGGCGCAGGTCGGTGGCTTCCAGGAGGAGGGTGTCGTCGCTCATCGGTTCACCGCTTGCGGGTCAGTCGCGGATCCAGCAGATCGCGCAACCCGTCGCCGAGCAGGTTCAGGCCCAGCACGGCCAGGGCGATGGCCACGCCCGGGTAGACCGCCAGCATCGGGCTCTGGAACAGCAGCGTCTGCGCCTCACTGAGCATGCGGCCCCACGACGGTTGCGGGGGCTGGGTGCCCAACCCCAGGTAGGACAGGGCGGCCTCGGCCAGGATCGCGATCGCGAACTGGATCGTCGCCTGCACGATCAGCACCGAGGCGATGTTGGGCAGCACGTGCTCGACCGTGATGCGCCAAGGCCCCTTGCCACAGGCCCGGGCCGCGAGGATGAAGTCGCGCGAGGCGATCGCGTTGGCCGAGGCGCGCGTGACCCGCGCGAAGGTGGGAATGTTGAAGATGCCGATCGCAATGATGGAGTTGACGATGCCGGCGCCGAACACGGCCGTCATCATGATGGCCGACAGGATCGCCGGAAAGGCAAAGGTGAAATCGGCGAGCCGCATGATCACTTCTTCAACCCAGCCGCGTCGCGCTGACGCCAGCAAGCCGAGTGTGCCGCCGATGCCCAGTCCGATGCCCACCGCGATGACCCCCACCAGGATGGAGTTGCGCGCACCGACCAGCAGCAGCGAGGCCACGTCGCGGCCGAACGGATCGGTGCCCAGCCAGTGGGTGGCCGAGGGCGGCTGCAACTTGCCCGCGAGGTTCATCTCGTAGGGTGACCAGGGCGTCCAGAACAGGGACAGCATGGCCGCACCCACCAGCAGCAGCGTGAGCACACCGCCGATCACGAAGCTCGGATGGCGCGCCGCGCGATGCATGAACGCGCCCCAGGATCCGGGCGTGATCGGCGAAGAGGCTGCGGCGGTGCTCAAGAAGGGAGCTCCGGTGTCATATGTCGCTTGCCTTGACCCTGGGGTCGATCACCGCGTACAGCAGGTCGACAACGAAGTTGACGATCACCACCATGGCCGCCAGCAGCATCACGCAGTTGCGTACCACGATCAGGTCACGGTTCGCAATGGACTGGAAGATCAGGCGTCCGAGGCCCGGGAGGTAAAAGACGTTTTCCACCACGATGGTGCCGGCCAGCAGGTTGGCAAACTGCAGGCCCATGACGGTGACCACGGGGATCAGCGCGTTGCGCAGCACGTGGCGCCACAGCGTGGCGCGCCGCGACACACCCTTGGCGCGCGCGGTGCGCACGTAGTCCTCGCGCATGACCTCCAGCACCGACGAGCGGGTGATGCGCGCCAGGATGGCGGCCTGGACCACCGCCAGCGACACAGCGGGCAGCAGCAGCGCCTTGAACCCGCCCAGCCATCCTTCGTCTTCCCATCCGGGGAAGCCACCGGCAGAAAACCAGTTCAGGTGCACCGCGAACAGCAGGATCAACAGGATCGCGAACCAGAAGTTGGGAATGGCCACGCCGACCTGGGTGGCCGCCATCAGCCCGACGTCGCCGGGTCGGTTGTGATGAGACGCCGCATACACGCCAACCACCAGCGCGAGCGCGGTGGTCAGGATCATGGCCATCACCGCCAGCGGGACGGTCAGTGTCAGGCGCTCGAGCACCAGTTCATGCACCGGGGTGCTGTAGACATAGCTGTTGCCCAGGTCGCCGCCCAGCATGCCGGTGACCCAGGTGAAGTAACGCTGAAACGGGGGCTGGTCCAGACCGAGCTTCTGGGCCAGCGCCTGAACCGCCTCGGGCGATGCGTCCGGCCCCATCAGGATCTGCGCCGCATTGCCGGGCAGGATCTCCAGCACCCAGAAAACGACCACGGAAGCCGCCAGCAAGGTGGCGATCAACGTGAGCAGGCGCTTGATCAGAAACAGGGGCATGTCGGACGGCGTTGGCAACCGGTTCGCCCATCGGGGGCGGGTTCGGCGGCCGGTTCGCCATTATCAGTGCATTGCATGGGCCTTCGCGGGCCGTCGCCGGACAGAGCCCGGGCTCCGGTGCGGGCGACATGATCCACCGATAATCGAGCCCATGAGCCGCTGGTATGTTCCGCTGCGTTTCCATCCAGAACCCGCTGCGTCCCTGCGCGCGGTAGCGGAGGTGCAGCCGTGGCCTTGATGATTACCGACGAGTGCATCAACTGCGACGTCTGCGAGCCCGAATGTCCCAATGAGGCCATCTACCTCGGCGCGGAGATCTACGAGATCGATCCGGCGAAATGCACCGAGTGTGTCGGCCATTTCGACGAGCCCCAATGTGTGCAAGTGTGTCCCGTGGCCTGCATCCCCGTTCATCCGGGGCACATCGAGAATCGCGAGACCCTTTGGGCGAAATTCCGGCGCTTGCAGGGTGTCAACACCGCCAGTGGGGACTGATTGGAGCCTGCTTTCCAGTCTTTTTGGCCTGATCCCAGCGCGGAGTGGCCACGACGTGCTATCTAAATAATAGCTTATCCCGAGCTGGTCATTCCGGACGTGGCGGCTTGGGACGGGGCGGTTTGGCCGTGTGGATCAGCAACGTCGCTTTTTCCATCTCGCCGGCCAGCAGCGCCGGCACGCTGTGCATCGTGCGCTCAATGCAGGCATCGATCGCTTCGCGCTGTTCGGCCAGCGGCTTCTTGAGCACCCAGTTGATGACTTCGGCTCGCACGCCCGGATGGCCGATGCCCAGGCGCAGGCGCCAGTAGTCCGGCGTTGCCAGTTGGGCGTGGATGTCTCGCAAGCCATTGTGGCCGGCGTGGCCACCCCCGAACTTCAGTTTGACCTGGCCCGGCGTCAGATCGAGTTCGTCGTGCGCCACCAGAATTTCGGCGGGTTGAATCCGGTAAAAGCGCGCGAGCGCCGCGACCGAACGACCCGACAGGTTCATGTAGGTCTGAGGCTGCAGCAGCCAGATGGGGTGGCCGTGGATGTTGGCGCGGGCCAGGCGGCCCTGAAAACCCTTGTCCGGATGCAGGTCGACCTTGAGTTCCGTGGCCAGCGCGTCGATCCACCAGAAGCCCGCGTTGTGCCGCGTGGCTTCGTATTCGGGCCCCGGATTGCCAAGGCCGACGAAGAGCTTGATCATGGGGCCTGATTATCGGTGTGAAGAAACGAAACGGCCCACCGAAGTGGGCCGTGCGAATGAGGCGAAGCTGGAAGGGTTTACTTCTTGCCGCCCTTGCCCTTGGCTGCCGGCGCGGGCGCCGGGGCGGCAGCTGCCGCGTCGGCCGCGGGCGTCTCGGCGGAGGCGACCACCACCACGGAGACCAGCACCGGATTCTTGTTGCCATGGGTGACGGCGGACACGCCCTTCGGCAGGGTGATGTCGGTCAGGTTCAGCGAAACGCCCTTGCGCAGGCCGCTGAGATCCACAGTGATGAACTCGGGCAGATCGGAGGGCAGGCACAGCACGTCGAGTTCGGTGACCACATGGTTGGCGATGCAGCCTTCGGTCTTGACCGCGGGGCTGGATTCCTCGCCGACGTAGTGCAGCGGCACCTTCATGTGCAGCTTGGTGGTGGCATCCACACGCTGGAAATCGATGTGCAGGACCTGCTGCTTGTACGGGTGCATCTGCACGTCGCGCAGCAGAACCTTGCTTTCAACGCCGTTCAGTTCCATGTCCAGCACGCTGGAATGGAAGACTTCTTTCTTCAGCGCGTGCCACAGGGCGTTGTGATCAAGTTCGATCAGTTGCGGTTGCGCCGAACCGCCGTAGACGATGCCGGGCGTGCGGCCCGTGATGCGCAGACGGCGGCTCGCACCCGTACCCTGCTTGGCGCGCTCAAAAGCGACAAATTTCATGTTCAACTCCAAAAAAGAAGCTCACCGCGACCAGTGAAGCTCCGACAAAAAAGGCCTGCGTCGCGTTGCCGCAAAACAGACCCGCGATGTGTCTCCGCTCAGAACAGGTGGTCCTGGTCGGAGAACAAACTCATGACCGATTCGCCCTTGGCAATGCGTTGAATGGTCTCGGCAATCAGCGGCGCAACGGAAAGCTGCCGGATTTTCTGGCAGCCGCGGGCACTGGTGCTCAGCGGGATGGTGTTGGTCACGACCACACCGTCCAAGGCGGTTCCATTCGCGATGCGTTCGATGGCCGGGCCGGAAAAAATGGGATGCGTGCAGTAGGCGTAGACCTTCAGCGCGCCCCGGGCCTTCAACACCTCGGCAGCCTTCACCAGGGTGCCGGCGGTATCGATCATGTCGTCCATGATGACGCAGTTTCGACCTTCGATCTCGCCGATGACGTGCATCACCTCGCTGACGTTGGCCTTGGGGCGACGCTTGTCGATGATGGCCAGATCGCAGCCCAGTTGCTTGGCGAGCGCGCGCGCGCGCACCACGCCACCCACATCGGGCGAAACGACGATCAGGTTTTCGTAATCCTGTTGACGCAGATCGCCCAGCAGGACGGGGGACGCGTAGATGTTGTCCACCGGAATGTCGAAGAAACCCTGGATCTGATCGGCGTGCAAATCCATCGTAAGGACGCGGGCCACGCCGACTTTCTGCAGCATGTTGGCAACCACCTTGGCCGTGATCGGCACCCGGGTGGAGCGCGGGCGGCGGTCCTGGCGCGCGTAGCCGAAATAGGGGATGACGGCACTGATCCGCTCGGCCGATGCGCGCTTGAGCGCATCGACCATGATCAACAGTTCCATCAGGTTGTCGTTGGTGGGCGCGCAGGTGCTTTGCACCACGAACACGTCGCGTGCGCGCACGTTTTCCTTGATTTCGACCGCTACCTCACCATCGGAAAAACGCCCGACATCCGCGGCGCCCAACGCTGTCCCGAGATGATTGGCGATTTCTGCGGCGAGCGCCGGGTTGGCATTGCCGGTGAATACCATGAAGTCGGGTTGATGGGCTTGCATGAGCATTCCAGCAATCAATATTTGTGCCACCACGTGCAACGTATCTGGCAGGGGAGGAAGGACTCGAACCCTCGCATGCCGGAATCAAAATCCGGTGCCTTTACCAACTTGGCGACTCCCCTACACAGGCAGACAGTTTTCACTGCCCGCCATTCAACCGTCGCTGGAAGCCCAGCCCCGCAAGGGATGTGCTTCCAAAGTGCTGCATGTTCTGATCCGCCAGGCCTCGGGGGCGCCATCGAGATCAACACCATCCAGCAATTGCGCAAACACCGCACTTCCGGAACCGGTCATCCGGCCCGGCAGCCCAGAGGCGCCAAGCCAATCAAGGGCCCGCGCAACATCAGGACAATGCTTCGTTGCAACTGGTTGCAAGTCGTTGCAACCAAAGGCAAACGGGTCTGCTGCAAAGCCTGAAATTGTAGCAGGTTTTGAGTCGCGCTTCAGCTCCGGGCTGGAAAAAATTGCCGAAGTGTCGACCCCCTCGACCGGTTTCACCACGACAAATCGGGTCGCGGGGATATGAACGGGCGTGATTCGCTCGCCGATTCCTTCGACCCACGCGTTTTGCCCCGCGAGGAAAAACGGCACATCGGCGCCCAGACTCAAGCCGATCTGCGCCAATTGGCGGGTCGACAGCTTGAGCTTCCACAGGCGATTCAGCGCCAGCAGGCAAGCCGCCGCGTCCGAGGACCCACCCCCCATACCGGCTTGGGCGGGGATGTGCTTCTCAATCTCGATCTCGGCGCCGAAGGGGCATCCTGTCCGTTGCTGCAGGGCACGAGCGGCCCGGGTGATCAGGTCATCGGGAGGGAGCGTTTCGGTCAGGTCCTGGCGGGAGATACCGCCATCGTGCCGGAGGGTGAAATGAAGCGTGTCGCACCAGTCGATCATGACGAAAACCGACTGCAGGAGGTGATAACCGTCCGCTCGACGTCCGGTCACGTGGAGGAACAGGTTGAGTTTGGCCGGAGCCTGAACATCGTACAGCGAGATCATGGGCGCATCGTAGCCGTTGGTGTTCGCGTGAGGCGGTGCGGGTCAGTCGAGGATCAGCTTCAGGGTCGCGACAGGTTCCGGACTGGTTCGACGCGCTGACAGGCGGCCCTGCCCGAGCATGGACAGGTCTGCGTGCCATCCTTCCGCGACGGTTTTGTTGCCGTCCATCCATCCCAGCATGGCGCCGATGGGCAGGGCTGCGCCGGTCAACTGCCGGGTCAGAGACTCGACAGAGTCGAACTCTTGCGAGCCCATCGGGGCGCGCAGGCGCGCTTCGCCGGGGCGCCACTGGATCTGCGCCAGAACGCTTCCCAATGGCGTGCTCAAGGTCAGCTCTCCGTCGTTTGCGTTCCCCCGCAATTCGAACGATGCCAAGAAAGTTTGAGGTGGATCTGTTTCCAGGTACAGCGCCAGGCGGCCTGATCGGACACTCTGGACAACCGCGTCCCGCGGCCCCGGACTCCTGGATACCGCGCATCCGCCCACCAACCATGCAACCATCAGCCCGGCGAGCCGCCGCCGGCTGAGCAGGGTCACGGGCTCACCTGAAACCGTTTGAGCGTTTCCGTGAGCGTTTCGCTGTCAGAGCTCAGACGCAAGCCCTCGCGCCAGACAGCGACGGCCTGATCCCGTTGGCCCATCACCCAGAGTACCTCGCCCAGATGCGCGGCAATGTCCGCATCCGGTCGAGCCTTGTATGCGCTCTGTAGTATTTCCAGGGCCTTTTTCATGTTCCCGGTGCGAAACTCGACCCAGCCAAGGCTGTCCCTAATCATCGGATCATCAGGGGCGAATTCAAGCGCCTTGTTGATCAGGGTGCGGGCTTCGGCGAGCCGGACGTTTCGGTCTGCAAAGGAGTACCCCAAGGCGTTGTACGCATGGTGGTAGTCCGGTTTGAGGGCAATCAGCTTGCGCAGCAGACGTTCCATGTTCTCGTAGTCACGCAACTTTTCTGCGAGAAGGGCCTGGTCATAGAGCAGGTCTGTATCGGTGGGTTGGCTCTGAATGGCTTGGGTCAGCAATTCGTAGGCGGTGGCGGCCTGTCCGTTTTCGCGAAGCAGATGGACCTCGGCCAGGAGTTTGCTGCGCGCCTCCGCAGGATTCCGGGTCGGCCACGCCTGGATCATCGCCCGAGCTTCGTCCAGTTTTCCTTGTCGGGCGAGCAAAGACGCCCGGCGGCTCACCAGGGTGATCCGCTCGTCCGGATCGTCAATCTGGTTCAGCCATTGTTGTGCTGCCGCAAAGTCTTTTCGCTTTTCTGCAATCTGGGCCAGTCCCAGCAAGGCCTCGGTCCGTGCCCGTTGCAGCTTATCGGGACTGTGGACGGGCGGACTCTCCAGAAAACGTTTCAACGAGACCTCCGCCGGTTGCAGCAGGTTTTCCTGCAACTGCAGCAGGCCCAATGTCAGCCAGCCGGGCGAAAAACCAGGCTGTTCTTCGGTGAGCCGTTGAAGTTGCAGCAATGCATCGTTTGTACGCGAAGTATCCAGCAGCGCCTTCGCGTAACCCATCCGAAGGTCCTGGGTCGGATTTTTCTCGATCACACCCTTGACCAACGGTTCGGCAAGTGGAAGGCCTGGACTCATGAGTTCCAGCGCCAGAAGCGCCGCATCTTCGCTTCGAGGATCGAACGTGACCGCTTTGCGGGCGGCGTCCAGCGCGCCGGGCGGGTCTCCGGCCATCGCCCTCATCCTGCCCAATGCGACCCAGGCGGCGGCTCCGGTTTCGGGTTGCCTGAGGGCGTCGGCCAGCGCCCCTTCCACGACTGTGACGGCGAGTTTCTTGTCCGGTACGCGCATGAACCCGCGCGGAATACCTGCGATGACGGCAGATCGTTCGGACCCGGGCGTCGCAGCCAGCTCCTTGGCCAACAAGTCGCCGACTTCCGAAACCCGGTTCAAGGCCAGGAGAATTTGGAGATTCGTCCTGTTGGCTTCGCGAGAACTCGGGTGTGCCTGCACCCAGGCGCGCGCGGCTTGCAACGCAGCCTCTCCGGCACGAGATTGAAGTGCAATGCTGACGGCTCGTTGGTACAGGTCGGGATTGCCAGTCTTGCGGGCAGCGTCCAGCAGAAGCGAAAAACCCGCCCCGGGCTCGCCTTGCTGAACTTGCAGTTCTCCCAGAAGGAGCTGGTAGAACAGCGATGCATCCAAGGCCGAGGTTCCCTGCGACGTTTCGCTTGAATCGACCGGGGCTTTTCCCTGTGCAATGGCGCCGCAGGTGAACAAAGCGGCTGCGAACAGACAGAATACAGGCTTCATGATCCCATGTTAATCCAAGGGCGGTTGCCCCGTTGGTGCCATGCCTGAATTGCCGGAAGTCGAAGTCACGCGCCGCAGCATTGTCGATCGAATCGTTGGCGGAAAGGTTGTCGGGGTTCGTCTGGGGAAACCGCTTCGCTGGCCGCTGGGGGGTGATCCGAACGTACTGACGGGCATGACCGTGGAAGCCGTCCGGCGAAGGGGGAAATACCTCCTGCTCGACTTTTCTGATGGATGGTTGTTGTTGCTGCATCTAGGGATGTCGGGCAGCTTGCGATTTCTGGAATCGCCGCCTCATCCCGGTGCGCATGACCACTTCGATCTGGTGCTGACTCGGGGTGTCTTGCGGCTTCATGATCCGCGTCGATTCGGCTCGGTGGTACTGACTCGCGGAGGCGAGTCCGGGACCACTTCAACCTTGCTGGCAAGGCTTGGCGTCGAGCCCCTGGGCGTCGATTTCACAACGGACCGCTTTCATCTTGCCTTGAAGAGCCGGCGTGCCTCGATCAAGCAGGTGTTGCTGGCTGGTGACGTGGTCGTCGGTGTCGGGAACATCTATGCCTCCGAGGCGCTTTTTCTCGCTGGCATTCGCCCCACGACGTCCGCCTCAAGAATCTCCAGGAGGCGTGTGGATCGACTCCGCTTGGCCATTCAGGACGTCCTGACCCGAGCGATCGCCAGTGGCGGTAGCACGTTGCGGGACTTTTCTGACAGCGATGGATCTGCAGGCCACTTCCAGACGGGCCTGATGGTTTATGGGCGGGGCGGACAGCCTTGTCGGCAATGCGGCCGCACTGTCGTCGAGACTCGTCAGGGACAGCGATCGACCTTCTATTGCCGCGAGTGCCAGAAGGCGTGACGGGGTTCGAACGCCGGCCTGAGTGTTATATTGAAACGCTTGCGGGAGAGTTCGTGGCGTCATCATTCAACCAGCAGTTCGACCAGCACGGCGCGTGGCGCCGCGAGTTCAGCCTGCGCCTGAAGTTGCTGGGCGACTGGATGAAGGACCACGACCTTCTTGACGCCGCGCTGCAAGACCGTCTCCAGCGTCTGGAGGGGCAGGTTCGGGCCGACAAGGTCATGGTGGCCTTTGTCGCGGAATTTTCCCGTGGCAAGTCGGAATTGATCAACGCGATGTTCTTTGCCGGCTATGGTCGCCGCATCATGCCCGCCAGTGCGGGTCGCACCACGATGTGCCCGACCGAGTTGGGGTACGAACCGGACCTTGCACCGTGTCTGCGACTGCTCCCGATCGAGACCCGGCTGCAGCCGCAGGCGCTGATGGAATGGAGAATGGTGCCCGAAAAATGGACGCGGATTGACCTGGACGTCAACGATGCGGACCAATTGGCTGGGGCCATGGAAAAGGTGTCGGAAACACTTCGGGTCACCCAGGAGGAGGCACGGGCTTTGGGCTTCTGGCACGATGAAGCGCCGGCGGACAATCCTTTGCCCGATGGCGAAGGCATGGTTGAAGTGCCGCGTTGGCGCCATGCGCTGATCAACATGGCCCACCCCTTGCTGAAGCAAGGCTTGATCGTGCTGGATACGCCCGGCCTGAATGCCATCGGCGCTGAACCCGAATTGACAGTGAACCTGATTCCGCAGGCCCAGGCCGCTGTCTTCATCCTGGCAGCCGATACCGGTGTGACCAAGTCCGACCTTTCGATCTGGCGGGAGTACCTGGCGACGCAGACGGACGCGAAGACCGCGCGATTGGTGGTACTCAACAAGATCGACACCATGTGGGATGCGCTGAGCACGCCTGGCGAAGTTCTGGCGCAAATTGACCGGCAGTGTGCAAATTCGGCTGCGACATTGGGCGTGCCCAGATCGCAGGTCATTGCAGTTTCGGCCCAGAAGGGCCTGCTTGCGAAGGTCAATGGCGACGAACTGCTGCTTGCTGCCAGCCGGTTGCCTGTCTTGGAGCAGGCACTGGGTGAAGGTCTCCTGGGTCAGCGGCAACAGATCCTCCAAAGCGCTGTGGTTGGTGGTGTCGCTGAATTGCGTGCCGATGCGGCCAGAACCATCACCATTCGACGGCGAGATCTGGCGGAGCAGGTTCAGGAACTGCAGGGGCTGCAAGGCAAGAACACGATGGTCATCCGTCAGATGCGCAGTCGAATTGAACACGAGCAGGCGGAGTTCGGAGGCAGTGCTGCGCGAATACACGCACTTCGATCCGTGCACATGAAAATGATGCGGGACGGGTTCAAGATGCTCGGTGCGGGTGCCTTGAAGCATGAGCTGGCTGAGCTCAGTACCGCCTTGAAACAACCGGGCATCAAGTTTGGCGCCAAGAAAGCGTACTCGACCACGTTCGATCGCTTGCGGGATATTCTCCGAAAGGTCCAAGACCTGAGCGGCGAGATTCACTCGATGCTCAGTGGCACGTTTTTGCAGTTGAACACAGAGTTCGGGTTTTCGCTGCAACTGCAAAAGCCTTTTCAGCTCAATGCAGCTTTGCAGGATCTGAGCAATGTTGAGCGCGGCCATGTTCAGTATCTTTCGTTGGGAAATGCCATTCGCCTCGCACAGCCCGAATTTGCCGAACGATTGGTTCGAGCCCTGGCGACCCGATTGCGATCCATTTTCGAGGCCGTGCAGACAGAAATGGAGGCATGGAACAAGTCAGCCATGGCCCAAATGGATGTGCAATTGCGCGAGCGCCGTCGCAATTTCGAACGGAGAATTGAAGCGATCGAACGGATTCAGAAGGCAGCAGGGGGGTTGGATGAACGAATCGGTGAACTCAGCCATCAAGAGCAATCACTGATCCAATTGGATACGCGCATGAGTGAGTTGGTGGCTCAGTTCGTTTCGGACCCTGCTCTGCCCAAAGCCGTGCTTTCGCCTGAAATCGCCGTTTCCTGACCTGCGACGAATGAACGAAGCCCGGGGTGGATTTGCAGCGAGCGTGGTTCGCTGGCAACGTGAACACGGGCGTCATGACCTCCCTTGGCAACAGGTAGCCGATCCATATCGGGTCTGGTTGTCGGAGATCATGCTCCAACAGACTCAGGTCAGCACCGTGCTGAAGTACTACCCGCCCTTTTTGCGCCGGTTTCCCGATCTGGGCTCGCTCGCTGCCGCTGACATTGACGATGTGCTTGCGGCATGGAGCGGACTGGGCTACTACAGCCGGGCTCGAAATCTCCACCGTTGCGCTCGCGAGGTGAGGGATCGTTTTGGTGGTTCCTGGCCAAAGTCAGCCGGCATGTTGCAGACCTTGCCGGGGATCGGCCGCTCTACGGCGGCTGCGATTTCATCGTTCTGTTTTGGCGAGCGCGTTGCCATTCTCGATGGCAATGTTCGCCGGGTGCTTGCCAGAGTCCTCGGGTTCGATCTGGATCTGTCGAACGCGGCCAACCTGCGTCAACTGTGGGCGCTCGCCGAGGACCTGCTTCCCGTCGAACGACTTCCCGACCATATGCCGGCCTATACCCAGGGCCTCATGGACCTCGGTGCGACGGTGTGCAGCGTGCGTAGCCCCAGATGCGACGCTTGTCCGGTGGCGACCCAATGCACGGCGAACAAGAGCGGCAGGCCCGAAGCGTTTCCGGTCCGGACCCGAAAACTGACCCGACGTACCGAGTCGATCTGGTTGCTTTGGGCCATTCGATCCGACGGCTCGAACTGGTTGGTACGAAGGCCGGAGGTTGGAATCTGGGCAGGCTTGTACTGTCTTCCGGCCTTCCCTTCTTTGGACAGTCTGGAGGCGGCCATTTACCCGCAGGACCTTCAGGCTGCAGATTTCCTCCCATCGATCTCGCACGCACTGACTCACAAGGATCTGGTGCTGCATCCGGTTCGGTTGGCCGCGGATTCCCAAGAGATGGAGGTCGGCGGGGCCGGGTTGTGGGTTTTTCCGGAAAAGCTGACCTTGCTCGGATTGCCCGCTCCGATCAAGAAGATGCTCAATTCAGTACGCGGGTCACCTGGTGATTTCACTGACTGTGCCGGGCATCCAGTTCGCGATGCCGCTTCAAAGTCGTCCAGGTTGGTGTGAAGTGGGTCACCAGTTGCTCCACCAGAAAGACGGAGCGATGCTGCCCGCCCGTGCAGCCGATGGCGACCGTCACGTAGCTCCGATGGTCGCGCTCCAGCGCGGCGAGCCAGCATGCCAGGAAATCCCGAATCTGCCGTTCCATTCGAGAAACCTCTTCGAATTCACGCAGGTAGGCTGCGACGGGTTCATCGCGTCCCGTCAGGTCACGCAGGCCGGCTTCGTAATGGGGGTTGGGCAACATGCGCACGTCAAACACATAGTCCGCATCGACCGGGATGCCGCGTTTGAATGCGAATGACTCGAACACCAGCGTCAGTTGCGCACTCGGGGCAGACACGACCGATTTGACATACGCCTGCAACTGCGAAGGGCGAATGATGCTGGTGTCGATCACGTGGGCGTGATCTCGCAAGTTACCGAGCAGCTCGCGCTCGAGCTCGATGGCATCCACCAGCGCGCGCTGGGCGTCGGCGTCATCATTGCGCGAAAGAGGATGGCGACGCCGCGTTTCTGAATAGCGGCGCACCAAGGTTTCGGTCGTGGCATCCAGAAACAGGGACCTGACCGCGATGTCATGGTCGCGAAGCTTCGCCAGTTGTTGCGGCACCAGCGGCAGGGACGTTGCGCTGCGAACATCCATCGCGATGGCAACTTTGCGGGCACGGTGCCGCTGTTCGAGCTCGACGAAGGAAAGCAGCAATTCCGGCGGAAGGTTGTCGACACAGTAGTAACCTGCATCTTCCAGCGCGTGCAACGCCACGGACTTGCCAGAGCCCGACATACCGGTGATGAGTACGATATCGAGCGTCATGCGGAAGCGGCCTTGTTTCGGCGAGGGAGCTGCCCGCGTTCAAACATCTCACGGGCGTGCGCGAGGGACACAGCAGATTCATTCTGGCCGCCGATCATTCTGGCGATTTCGGCAATTCGGGGGGGGCCTGCAACCTCGCCAACACTGCTGTGCGCATGCCCGTTGCTCCGCACCTTGGTGACCACAAAATGGTGGTCGGCGCACGCGGCAACTTGGGGTAAGTGCGTGACCGCGAGGACCTGCTGTGTTGCACCAAGCTGTCTCATGAGGTCGCCGACCTTCTGAGCGACGGCACCGCCTATGCCGGCGTCCACTTCGTCGAACACCAATGTCGGCACATCGCCCAAGCTGCTGGTGGTGACTGCCACCGCGAGCGCCAGTCTGGACAGTTCACCGCCCGAGGCGACTTTCCCGACGGCGCGGGGTGATGCGCCGGCGTGACCCGCCACCAGGAACTCAACCTCGTCGATTCCGCCAGCAGTGGGCTGGGCGGCCTTGCGGACACTGACCTCAAAACGACCACCCGGCATGCCCAGATCCTGAATCAACGTGGAGACCGCCGAGGCCAGGCGCGGGGCGACCGCATGACGTTTGGACGACAGTGCCATGGCTCCTTGCTGGTAGGCCGTTCGTGCGCCTTGCTGCTGCGCCTCCAATGCTTCGATATCCGTCGCGGCGTCAAGAGCGAGCCGCATTTTTTTCCAGGTGGCGAGCACGTCGTGCAATTCCCCGGGGTCCTGGCGATACCGGCGCGCCACTGCCATCCACTGGGAGATGCGCTGATCAAGCAGCGCCAATCGATCCGGGTCCGGATTGGTCTGCCGCAGATAGGCATGCAGGGAGTGCGCGACGTCTTCGGTCTGTACCAGGCTCGATCGCAAGAGATCGGCAAGCTCCCGGAATGTCGGTTCCACATGGCTCTGAGCCTCCAGGGCCGTGATGGCACGTGAAATGGCCAAAAGTGCACCACGGTCGTCGTTTTCCATGTATTCAAGCGCCTGTTGGGTCGCATCGATCAGCGCCTGGGCGTGGGCCAGACGGGAATGGCTCGCATTCAATTCATCCCATTCTGATTCCCCGGGCGCGAGTTTCTCAAGCTCGCCTATCTGCCAATCCAGACGATCCAGTTCCACCTGTCTGGACGCCAACGCTGATCGACCTTTTTCCAGCGCCTTTTCCGCCTGCTTCCACTGGTTCCAAAGCGCGGCAAGCTGGCCGACGGACTGCCCGGCGTAGCCATCGAGCAGGTTACGGGCCGTTTCGGGCCGAGTCAGGCCCTGCCAGGCGTGTTGGCCATGGATGTCGATCAATGCGCTCCCGATCTCTCGCAACTGCGATGCCGTCGCCATCGAGCCATTGATCCAGGCGCGGCTCTTGCCCTGGTTGTCGATGGACCGCTTGAGAATCAGGTTCTCCGCCTGCTCGAAGCCACCGTTGTCCAGCCACGGCCTGCATCGGGCAGGGCAGTCGAACTCCAGGGTGATCTCGGTGCGTGAGGCCCCTTCACGCAGGTAAACGGTATCCGATCGGGCGCCCAGTGCAAGTTGGATGGCGTCGACCAGAATCGACTTTCCGGCGCCCGTCTCACCCGTCAGCGCGGTAAAACCGTCCGCAAGTTCCAGATTCAGTTCCTTTACGATGATGAAGTCACGCAGACTGATGGTTTTCAGCCCCACGGTCAGGATCCCCCTTCGTTCCAGTGGAGTTTCTTGCGAAGGGTGTCGAAATAGCTCCAGCCGCGCGGATGCAGGAACAGAATGCTGTGTCTCGATCGCTGCACGGTGATCCGGTCTCCATGAAGGAGCGAGGCCAGGGATTGCGAATCGAAATTGGCGCTGGCGTCACGGCCAGCTACGATTTCGATGGTGACTTCGGTGTCGTCGGACAGAACGATCGGTCGGTTCGACAAGGTATGGGGTGCGATGGGGCACAGCACCCATCCAGGCACGGAAGGATGCAAGAGAGGCCCTCCCGCGGACAGGGCGTAGGCGGTTGCACCGGTCGGGGTGGCAATGATCAGGCCGTCGGCGCGCTGATTGGCGACAAAATGGCCGCCAACTTCGACGCGCAACTCCACCATGCCAGAGATTGCGCCACGGTTGACCACCACATCGTTCATGGCGAGAGCATCAAACACGCAATGTCCGTCCCGCATGACACTTGCATGCATGAGGCTTCGCCGATCCTCCACATAGTCCCCGCGAAGCATCGGCGCGAGCGTAAGCCGGAACCTTTCGAGCGAAATGTCGGTGATGAAGCCCAATCGACCCTGATTGATGCCGATCAGCGGCACGGCGAAGGGCGCGAGCTGGCGACCGATCCCGAGCATGGTTCCGTCGCCGCCCACGACCAGGCCAAGGTCGCACCGTGCACCGATTTCAGGCACTTTGACCAGCGGGTATCCGCCGAGGCCGGTGTTGTTCGCGGTTTCCTGTTCCACCATCACGTCGCAACCCTGGGCGGTCAGGAACTCGGCGACATCTTCCAGGACCCGCCGCATGGCACCGGACTGCCCGCCGGAGAGGCTGGCATGGTACTTTCCGATGAGCGCCACATGGCGGAATATCGAAGTCATCGCCAAATTACATCATTAAAGCGATGTGATTTCTTTCTTCAATCGCTTCTTTAGTAGCTCTTTTGCAGGGCTTTCCTTTTCGCCTTCGATCACCGCAAGGGTGATCCATCTGGCCGGGTTCTCGTTCAGTTCGACTGCCAGATTTCCGGCTAGTACCGGCGACAGGTGACCGGCGTTTTTCGCGTTCCTCAGTGCGTTTCTGTGCACGTGTAGGCGCTCAGCCCAAACAGGCATCGGGGCAATTTTCAGGGCTTTCTCTAGCAGATTTAGTGTTGTTTGCATAGCGATATTTCTCCTGTTGTAAATCGGCACAAATCATTTGTGCATATTGCACTTATCACAGGTGCAGTTTAACAATCCGTCTGCACAAACGGTTTGTGCATTTTTCCTTGCTCGATGTCTGTCCTCTCCCTCATCCTTCGCGGTTTCGGCTGGCGCCTCGGCGCCCTGCTCGCCGTTGGCCTCGTTGCTTCCCTTTCCCGGTGGCTGGCATGAACGTCGCGGCGCTCTTCGTTCGTAAGACCAGCCATTACAAGCGCCTTCCTGGCGTTGACTGCTACGACTCCGAGCGTGATGCATTGACCTGGTGCGGCGGTTGTCCTGGTGTTTTTCATCCGCCTTGTCGTGCATGGGGCAAGCTCTCGCACCTGGCGAAGCCTCGTCCTGGTGAGATGGACTTGGCGCGTTGGTCGATGTCGATGGTTCGGCGGTTTGGTGGGGTCGTCGAGCATCCGAAAACGTCCCGTTTGTGGTCTGAGTCCGGTTGTATCGGGTACGGTTTGCGCGATCAGTTTGGCGGTCTGCTGTTGCCGGTCTATCAGTCCTGGTGGGGCCATCGGGCGCCCAAAGAGACCTGCTTTTATGTCGTCGGTCCTTTGCCTGAGCTGCCGGAATACCAGGCGCCTCGGATGGTTCAGTCCGTGGAGTCGATGTCGCAAGCGTCCCGCGAGGCTACGCCCTTTGACCTGGCGGTTTGGCTTGTCGGCGTTGCTCGTTCCTGCGGGGTTCCGGCATGACTCCGCAAGTCCATGTTTACACCGTGACTTGGGCCTCTCGTGTCGGGCCTTGTGTTCGGCGTTTCTTCACCCCGGACAGTATGGATGGATTCATCCTCGAATGGCGACGCCTGAACGGATTCCGGTCTGTCGTTTGGGATACCCCTTTTCTCGCCCGTGCGGCGATCTTCTGACCTTTTCCATGGCCTGCACCAGTTCTACCCCTTCCCTGTCCACCAAGGCGCAGACGCGCCACACGCCGGGCGGAGCTTGCGACGCACGAGCGGGCGGCGAGTCGAAGCCTTGCCCCCCTGCTCTAACAGGGGGGGAAAGTTTCTGCGGGGGCGCGATAGTTGATTGGTTAACGGTTACTTGGCTCCCTGAGCCGGATGAACATGTCCCGGCGATGGTTCTGGATTTCCTCGGGGATTTCATCGGTCCTGTCTCGGGCGTTGAGTCTCCCGGCATGTTTGGGTATCAATCCGGTGTGCGGTTCTTCGTTGATCGTGACGGCACCAAGGTGCACGTGGGTCGGGTGGATTTCGGGGGCAATCATCACAAGATGCGCGCTCGGCTGGACCTTTCCGGTACGGCCTGCGCTCTCGTCAAAGAGTGGACAGGCGTCCAAGATTGGATCGCTCGACAGTTTGACTACAAGATCACTCGCGTTGACCTGGCGGTTGATTGCCTCATGGGCGAATTTGGCGTGGATGATGCGGTGGAATGGTTCCGTGCTGGTGAATTTCACGCGGGCGGGCGTCGGCCTCGTCACTCAACACCGGGGGACTGGCTTGATCCTCACTATGGGCGCACGCTTGAGATTGGGCGGCGCGAAAACGGGAAGATGCTCCGCTGCTACGAGAAGGGCCGGCAGCTCGGTGATTCAGTGTCTCCGTGGACCCGCTTCGAAGTGGAGCTACGCAACATTGATCGCGATATCCCTTTGGATGTTTTGATTGATCGGGACCGTTATTTCACCGGCGCTTACAAGTGCCTTGCCCGGATTCTCGACGCTGCTGCGGAACGAATCCGCACTCATCAAAAAGAGGGCGAAATTGCTCTCGAAAAACTCACTTTGCACGCCCGTTCTTCCTATGGGCAGCTGCTCCATGTTCTTCGTCTCAAGCTCTCGGCCTCTGAGGTCTTGGACGAACTATCCCGCCCGGGCATTCCAAAGCGACTGGAAAAGGCAAGCCTCGGCGGATTCATTAACGCGGGGTCGCTTCCTGCTCTTCATCAGAAGGAAAAATGCCATGAAAACGAACGTGATTGGGTTTGAGATTTCGGAAGGCACTTCCAAGAAATCGGGCAATGCCTACAGCATTGGCAAGCTTTACGCGGCCTTGCCTCTGGCCGCTGCCAAGGGCTCCAAAGGCTACATGGGCAGCGAGTATCGCTGTGAGCCCTCAGTGCTTCGCAAGGTCGAACACCTTGCGCCGCCTTTCATGGCTGAAATCGAGTTCCAAGACGTTATGCGTTTTGGCGAGCGCAAACAGGAAATCGTTTCCATTTCTCCCATTGATTCCCGGGCCGCTGCGGCCCCTTCAGGCGCTCCGGGGACCTCGGTCGCGACCCGCTGAAAAAAACAGCCTGTGGGCCGTTATGAGTGGCCCATGGAGTGTTTTTTGGAGGAGTCATGGAAGTTATCCAATGTAACGATTGCGGGTGTGTTGCTCCTAACGAGGGGTATAGCGAGGTTTCGGCGTCTGACCTCATGGATCAATTCGAGGCTGGCGAGTTGGACTGGGAGGAATACCAAAGTGCGCTTGGTGAAACTCGGTTCGCCTGTCCTTCGTGCTGCTCTCTGAATACGGAGGTTTCCGGCTGCTGAGATTTCAGCCTGTGGGCCGTTCTGGGCGGTCCATGGGGTGCAATTTCGCACCGTTTACTAGGAGTGTTCAAAATGAACTTCGTTCTTGAAAAGGCGCAAAGCGCCGTGCGTTCTGTCCAAGACTGGGCCGGTTCCAAAGTTACGGCCGTTGTGGCTTTGGGTGTCGCTGGTGCTTCTTCGGCTCATGCCGCGCTTCCCGACGGCGTGGAAACCGCAATCACCACCTACCAGACCGACGCAGGAACCGCCATCGGTTTCGTCATCGGTGCCGGTGTGGTGATCTGGGGTTTGATCAAGCTCGGTCGCAAGTTCGGCTGGATGTGACATGCCTCAAGCGGGCTATCTGTTCAAGGGTGTCTGTTTCCCGGATGCCCTCAGCGCCCGTCAGGCGGCGTGCTCCGAGTTCCCGCTAACGTGGGCCTCGGGCACGTCCGTTTATTCCCTCTCTTGTTCTCCGACCATTGATCTGGAGTCGTCCTCTATGTCGATGTGTCGGACTACTGACGGCGGGCCGTGCGCTACTACTTCGCAGCCTTGGCCTACCTTCCCCGATTGCAATTTCTCCGGCTCCTCCGATCTGGTTTTGGATTGGGGTTTCTTGGCAATGTCACTTCTCGTCGTGATTTGGGGCGGTAAGCGCCTCGCGGCGCTCTTCAATACCCACCATGTACCGGACTGACCATGTATGACCTACGAGCACTTCAACCTCTTAAATATTGCGCTCGGTTGTGGCTTGTTGTTTGTTGCCTCTTGGGTGCTTTTCAAGTAGCCCACGCAGCCAAGCTTCCCGACTTCAAACAAACCGGCGCGAACGTCACCAGCAACAGCGCAAAAATCGGCATGACCGGCAACGGTGTCGAGTGGGGCTCAACGATTCCGATTTCGCCTGTTGTCGGCGGCTGGACTTACGCGGGGAATTACGGTATCCCTCAAGCTGCCAAAGGGACAACTATGAACATGAGTGCCAGCGGTGATGTTTTCATCGCTGGCACCAAATACCCGTTTCAAGCCGGGTACACAGTGCCAGCCTCCAATGTGTGGTCCGGCCTCGTCTCTGCTGCGTCTATCGTTGGTGGCATGGCTGGCGGTCCGGTTGGCTTGAGCATTCTCGTCGCATCGACGGCTGCACCGTACATTAAAGAGTGGTTCGAAGATTCCGGAATGCGTGTCAAGCCTGACGGCTCCAACACTATCCAGCGAGGGGACCCCTATTATTGCGGCGTCGCGCCCTGCTACGAATACAACGGGAACACCTATTCCCTTCAATGGCGGGCGAATCCGCAAACCGCTTGCGTCGAGTGGGTCAATCTTTATTCCAACCTCTATACCTACGTTGACACGCAGAACGCTGGGGGCGGTAACTACACCTGCGTTCGCAAGGACAAGGGAACGAATGTCGTTAGCGGCTTCCAGCTCGGCAAGCGTGCGCGCGCGGTTGACGCGATCAAGCAATGGTTCGATATGCCCAGCATGTCCGACATTGCTCCCTATATGCAGGCGAAGCCCTTTGATCCCCGCGTCGTGCCGGAAATCCTCGCCCAGGGTGGTGATATTCCAATGCCCGCGCCCACTGTCACCGGCCCCACTACGCTTCCGGGGCCGACAGAGACGATCCGTAACGCTGACGGTACGACGACGACGCGGCAAACGCAGCAGAACTACCAGATCAGCGGCGACACGATTACGAACATAACGAACATCACGACGACGACGAACTACAACAGTTCTTCGCAGGTAATCTCAACGTCCACCAGCACCGTTACGCCTGCGCCAAATCAACCCACGCAGGATTACAACATTTGCCGCACCAATCCTGATTCTGTCGCGTGTGCCACGAAAAAATACCTCGATCGCATGGCTGACGGTATCGAAAAGATCGCGAATAAACCCGACACTGCCGCCTCTGCGCCGCAGTCTCCGGCCTCTGCGACGCAAAGCGATTGCGAGAAACACCCGGATTGGGTGGGCTGCCGTGATATTGGCACGCCTCCCACAGAGGATATTCCGCGGCGGACTGTGACTCTGGCCTATACGCCTGAAAACCATTTTGGCGGTGGTTCCTGCCCTTCGAATCAGTCGATGCAGATTCAAGGCGGTCCGAGCGTCGTGATTTCGAATTGGACGCCGATTTGTGATCAGATCACGACCTTTGTTCGTCCGTTGTTGTTGGTCTTGGCCGCGCTGGGTTCCTTGATGGTTCTCGCTCCCGGCCTGCGCGATGGAGCTGCATGATGCCGCTCGCTGCTTGGCTTTTGGCGATGGTGACTCCGATGATCGGGCGCATCCTCGTTTCGCTCGGCTTTTCTGTGGTCACTGTCACCGGGATGACGCTGGTAATCACGACGGCGCGGGATCACTTCCTGACGCTGGCTAATAGCCTTCCTGCGGACATGCTGAATATCTTTCTTCTGGCCGGTGGTGGTGTGGGCTTCGGGATGCTCATGGGCGCTGTCACTACCCGCGTGGTCATTTGGCAGATTCAGAATTCCACCAAGTTTCTCGGGGCTAATCCAGCATGAGTATTACCCTGATAACGGGCGTTCCCGGTTCGGGTAAAACGCTCTACACCGTTTCCAAGCTGCTCGGGCCTGTCGTCGGTTCGCAAATCCCGGTCGATGATGACGATGGCCGAACCGTCATGCATGCCCGTGGCATCTTCTCGAACATTAACGGTCTCCAGCTCGATCATGAGTTGATCGACGCGAATGGGGGATGGAGCTACAAGGACAAGTCTTGGTCCTTCGAAGGTAACTCCGGCGGGCTGCATGATTGGCACGAGTGGGCACAACCTGGCGCGTTCATCGTCTTTGATGAGTTTCAAAAAGCTTGGCCTCCGCGTCCGAATGGCGCTCCAGTTCCTCCCGATGTGCAGGCGCTCGACACCCATCGGCACATGGGCGTCGATTTCGTGCTGCTCACGCAAAACCCGCTTAACGTGGACCGGCATGTCCTGGGCCTCGTTGACCGTCATCTACACATCCGGCGCGTGGCGAATTCCGCAGTCGCGATCGTCTATGAGTGGGATCATGCCTCCCGCTCCTTCTTGTACAAAAATGCGGTCAACCGTTCGCCTTGGCGGTACGACAAAAAAGCCTACAAGCTTTATAAATCGGCGCGCGTGCATACCAAGCAACGGCGAAGCATTCCCGGCCTCGTGTGGTTCGTTCTGATGGGGTTGGCGGCCCTTCTTTGGCTTGCTCCAGCGACCTATCAGCGTGTTGCGGCTAAGGGCGTGGCCGTGCCTCGTTCTGGCGCTTCGGCTCCTGCTGTTCCTGCGTCTTCAGCTCGATCTGGTGCGTCGGCTCCGCATTCGCTCGATGCTGAGTTAGCCAAGCTCGGCCATGGTGTCAAAGAGGCAACGAAAGAACAAGCGGCAGAGGATGATTCGGTCGGTTGCGTGCTTTCTGGTCCTGTCTGCAAGTGCTACGACGAGGATGGCAAGTCTCTCCCTGTTGAACTGTCCTATTGTGAGGCCCGTACCGGGCATCTTGGCGCGGTGCGTTTGTCTGACGAGCTGGCTATTCTTCGTCTCGAAGATCGTCCACCTGTCACGCCACAAGCTGAGTTGCGTTTCCTTGCCGCAGTCCATGGCGATAAGTTGCGGCGCGTCGAATGGGGCCGGCCCGGTCCTGCGCTTCCTCCCTGAAAAGCAAACGGGGGACCCAAAACGACCGAATGGGAGTGCCCCGCAGGGTTGGGGGCTGGGGTATGGGGGAGCATCCCCCATGGTGGCGGGTTGCTCAGGCATTGCCCTTTTTCCGTGGCACACTCCCGAAAAATACAAAGGGGGTCTCATGGGCATGCATGACCGCGATTGGTACAAAGAAGCTGCACGCGACCGCGACCGCAAACTTAGTCAACAGCGCCAGAATCGTTTTCGGTTCCGCCTGCCAGTGTTCCGCAAGCGCTACGATCTTTCGGCCTACAACTTCGAGAAACCTCCCGGCCTGCATCCGGTCTGGATTGCGCTCATTTGGGCGGTGGTGTTCCTGGTGCTTTTCGTCATCATCAAACACTTCCGCCATTGAATGCTCGTTGGATACGCTCGCGTGTCCACGTTGGAGCAGAACACAGCGGCACAGCTTGCTGCATTCCATCGGGCCGGAATCGTTCAGGTCGTGCAGGAAAAGCGTTCAGCGGTGAAGGACCGGCCCGAACTCGTCAAGCTGCTGCGCCGTCTCCAGCCGGGGGACACACTCGTCGTCTACAAGCTCGACCGGCTTGCCCGGTCGGTTAGTCACTTCGTCCGGGTCTTTGAGGACCTCAAGGGCCGAGGCATCGGCTTCCGAAGCCTGACCGAATCCATTGAAACTGACAGTCCGCAAGGTCGGATGTTCCTGCACCTGCTGAGTGCCTTTGCGGAATTCGAGCGGGATTTGATCCGAGAGCGCTGCCTTGCTGGCCAGCGTGCCGCGAGGGCGGCGGGGAAGATGTGGGGGAAGAAACGCGCCTTGAACGATCAGGAAGTTCGGGAAGTCGTCACGATCTGGCGCAATGGCTGGGCGCACCAATCGACCATCGCGGCCATGTACGGCATCTCGACCTCCTGCCTTCGGGACCACATACACCGGGCAGAAGGCCGGGGCCGATGGCGGGCGAGCTTACGGCCGTAAAATGGTTTCATGCTGGACGATCGTTCCAAGTTGTTGTTGAAAGCGCTGGTCGAGCGCTACATCGCGGACGGCTCGCCGGTGGGCTCGCGCACCTTGTCCAAGGCTTCGGGTCTGGAGCTCTCCCCCGCCACCATCCGCAACGTCATGTCCGATCTGGAGGAACTCGGGCTGATCGCGAGCCCGCACACCTCGGCCGGTCGCGTCCCGACGGCTCGCGGCTATCGGCTTTTTGTCGACACCATGCTGACCGTCAACCGGGAGCGGCTGGACACGCCCAGTCTTGCACCCGATCAGCCCCAGCGGGTGATTGCCAACGCGGCGAATCTGCTATCCAGCCTGTCGCAGTTTGTGGGCGTCGTCATGGCGCCGAAGCGCAGTTCCGTGTTTCGCCACATCGAGTTTCTGCGCCTTTCTGAACGACGCTTTCTCGTCATCATCGTTTCACCCGATGGCGACGTGCAGAACCGTGTCATCTTCACCCAGGCAGACTACACCCAGAGTCAACTGGTCGAGGCCGCGAACTACCTCAACTTGCACTTCACCGGTTTGGCCATCGAACAGGTTCGGGAAAAACTGCAGCACGAAGTCGATACCTTGCGCGGCGAGATTGCCACATTGATGCAAGCCGCGGTCCAGGTGGGGTCGGACGCGCTGGCGCAATCTCAGCACGAGGTGGTCATTTCCGGTGAACGAAACCTGCTGTCGGTCAGCGATTTCTCGGGTGATCTCAATCACCTGCGGCGTGCGTTCGATCTCTTCGAGCAAAAGACGCAGCTGATGCGTCTGCTCGACGTATCCAGTCAGGCCGACGGGGTACGCATCTACATCGGTGGTGAGAGCCAGATCGTGCCCTTCGAGGAGCTGTCGATCGTCAGTTCACCGTACGAGGTGGATGGTGTCGTGGTGGGCACGCTGGGCGTGATCGGTCCTACCCGCATGCCTTACGACCGGATGATTCAGATCGTCGACATCACGTCCAAACTGGTCAGCAATGCACTCAGTCACACCCGATAGTGCCTTTACAATCGGCGCCCGGCGGTGCTGATCGCCTGACGGGGCGTTAGCTCAGTTGGTCAGAGCAGAGGACTCATAAGACAAGGCACAACCGGTGTGGGCTTGTCCTAAGCACAAGAAAAGCAACGGGTTTTCCGGCTCTGCGTTTGCCTTCCAGAGCGCTGACCGAACCTGCTTCCGAACTTCTCCGAACACCGGACAGCGATGCGCATTGGTTTTCCAACGAAATCAAGCCAATAGCCATAGGAGCCACCGACCGCGTCCGAACCTATGACCGGTGGGATGTGCTCCGGGCAGCCTAGTTGCACTGTCCGGAGACTTTTCCCTATTGGCCGTTATGCCGCTTTTGCCGGCAATTGCGGAACCAGCACCGATGCCGCGTTGGCCGCTTCCTGCAACGTCTTGGCAGACAAGTGGGCATACCTCATGGTGATTTTCGGATCACTGTGTCCCAATATCTGCTGCACCTGATAAAGACTACGACCCGCAGAAACGAGCATGCTCGCGAAGGTGTGCCGTAGGTCATGGACCCTCACGTTGCCGCCATTGCCGGTATCGTTCAGCTTCGCCTCCTTTGAAATCCTTCGCCACACCGTTCTGATGGAGGTAAACGGTTTGCCAGTGCGCTTGTTCACGAACAGGTACTCTGACTTTCCTCGGGTGTCCAACTGGTCAAGCACCCACATGGCGCTGTCGTTCAACGGGACCGATGCCGAACGCTTCGACTTGCTGTTGACAGCTGGAATTTTCCAGACCCGGTTGTCCCTTTCGATCTCGCACCACTTCGCCTGCATGGCACTTCCTTTTCGGGCGCCACAGCTCAGAAGGAACATCAGAAGCAAGGAAACGGTGCGATTCCTGTCCGTCCGCAATACGGCCACCAAGCGCTGTACGGCAGCATCGTCCAGGTAGTTCTCCACCCCATTGGCCTCGTTGAAAAGCGCAATGCCGACCAGCGGATTTTTCTCCAGAAATTCCCATTGCACGGCCAGGTTCAACGCACGACGAAGCAGCTTCAAACTATGGTCAGCCGACGCCGAACTCTGTCCCTTGGCGCGCAAGTCATTGTGGAAGAGCGCCACTTCGCGACGGGATATTTTGTCCAGCGGCAATGTGCCAAAGCGCGGGCCGATGTGCAGCCGAAATAGCTGCTCATCCTTTTTGGCGCTTCGCTTGTGGAGGAAGGCATGCGGCATGTAGTGGTCGCGCATGAACACATCAAGCGTCATGGTGCCCATAGGGGCCTTGGCTTCGACCACTTGCTTGGGTGCCAGGGTGTGCTGGGCCTTGAGCGTGATGGCTTGCTTGCGGGCCTGCGCCAGACCCAGTTCCTGGACGTTGCCCAGGCGGGTGTAGGCGGTCTTGCCATCAGCCTTGTAGCGGAGATACCAAGTCGGGATGGAGTCAGGTGCGGATCGCACTTCAATAAGTAGGCCTCTGACTTCAGCGTCACACCACTCGGTACGTTTTCCTGACAGACTGACCAGACCGGATGCCATGAAGGCAGGGGTAAGAGTTACAACGGGCATAGTGAAATCTCCTC
>CALMYW010000136.1 GCA_937873665.1 uncultured Sphingorhabdus sp. | reverse complement strand
GCCACCCACCCGCCTGGCGCGGTGTCTGGACGAAGAATGTGCCAATAGCCATCGTAAAAAGGTCATTGTTTGCTATGAAAACAGGACTATTTTATGGGCCAACCGGGCCCGGTGCGGTGTTCCACCCGGGGCCGCGTCGGCACTTGCACCCGCGGCAGGCCGTCAACCATCCACACCGAGCCCGACGCGGTACGGAAACAGCCGGGGGGGATGCAACGATGGGCTGCCGGGTTTTACGGGTGCTTTATCTGTGAAGTCATCCAGCAAAAGACTTGCAACCCTTGATGCATAACAATTTTCTGGAGGAATTCGCGCCCAGAATATCCCGTGCGGTCCAGCTTATCCGGCAGAATTTGCGGGGTACATTGCGTTGGGCGGATGACGCTGTTTTGTAAATTGAATCAACAACATGTTACATCTTCCAAAAGAATTTGAAGGAAAATCGGTTGCAATTATGCCGATTTCACGTATTGTGTTTAATTTACCGTTTCGCATTGGGTCCTTTTATTTTTTTCCACCGGGATCGTTGGATATTATTTCGTTAAACCCATTGGCTTTGGCGAATTTAGAAAAATACCGCATTAGCGATTATGAAATTGTATTGAATGATAATGGAATCCGTTGGGCTGCATCGGCAATCACAAAATTCGACATCAACACACTCGAAGATAATCCCCTGGTCGTTTTTCCATTTGAATGCGACTGGCGGATTTTTCTAACAAAGTCTCATGAGGACGACATTGAATTAATAAATGAACTTTCTTCAGAAGCCGAGAGGCCTCTTGATCTTATAAGGTACAAATTCTGTCGATTCGATTTGCCAGATACCTTGCCTGGGGCACCAGGATCATGGGAAGGCTCAGGCCAGTTCTTAGGTGCGATGCTTCACGACCCAATCGCCAACAAATCATACTTAGTAGCAGGGGCTGCCGTTGAGAGCATAGTTATAGTCAAAGGACTCGGACTGGAAGTTGACACTCCTTTAAGTGCTATTTGGATTGACCCCAGAAGCAGCGAGCTTAGCGGGATAATTACTCATGCCCTGTCGTTGTATTCGGATGTTATGTATGCATCATCGGAAACGACAAGATATGCAAGAGCAATGACTCTTCTTGAGTTTCTTGGAAGTCCAGATGAGTACAAGACATGGAAAAAGCTAAAAAGTGAGATAATTTGCCACCTTGCAGCAGATAAAGCAGGATTTCATCGTTTAGTCGAGAGATTCAAGGAACTTACAAACAAGGAAGACGATAATGACACTCAAACCGGATTTAGAACATTGATTGTTCATCATGGCAAGTTTCTGCATGAGTTAATCCCAAGTCAAGAAGATAGAAAGCGTCTTTTTAAGGAGATCCAAAGGTATGCCGCCCGTGTTCTGGAAGATATGATCGATCATAGGCAATTGACATGGAGTGCATTTCAGGATTACAGATCAAATTTGAAACGCAATCTTGGTGTTCTCCCTTGAAGCAGCCCAACAAACGCTTCAAGGGGGCGCTCCAAAAGCCGGCTTCGCCGCCTGTTTCCGCGCCGCTCAAGCTAAACGTTGAGGCTTCCCATGCGAGTGTTCAAGTACCGAGGGGGTCCCGAAGACATCGTTAGCCGTGACCTTCGTTCTCTCTTTCGCAACGAAATCTATGCTGCACCAATCCAGGCACTGAACGACCTTTTTGAGGCACAGGTCAAGATTCATGGGCACACGTTTCGCGTTGGCCACATCCTGAGCTCTATAGGTCTTGCACGCTACAACAAGAAGATGGCCGCAGCAGAAGACCGCTTTCTTGTTGAGATTGAGGCGTTCGCACACAAGGTGCGTACTTGGGGCGTCTACTCCCTGAGTCGGTCGGCCACTGACGAGCTCCTGTGGGCCTACTACGCGGACTCCCATCGCGGCTTCTGCCTCGAGTATGAGCTTGATGAGTTAGTCTCCTACAAGCTGCAAGGTCAGGGCTGCACCGAGGTTGACTACCAAGACGATGTACCCACCATTACGCTGAGCGACCTAGTGGGAATCAAGAATTCACACGAAGCCCTCATCCGCAAGCTGATCGGCACCAAGTCACGACGGTGGCAACATGAGAACGAGGTTCGTGTTGTAACTGGGCAGCCCGGGCACTTCGAGTACGACTTTCGCGCGCTGAAGGCGATCTACTTCGGCGCGCGATCTACGGCGCAGCTAAGACGCAGGTTAATGAGAGCGCTGGCGGGACGCGGGCTACGCTACTTTCAAGTTTCGCCGACCGGTCAGACGTATGCTCTGAAAGTGTCTGAAGTTGCCGACGCGTTCGCGCGCCCACAAGACTATCGCGAGCGAGTCGCGCCGGTTGAAGACGGTGTGCCTAGCTTTGACAGCAAGACTTCCGCATACAAAAGCGAGATCACGCGCGCAATCGAGATTGTCCGACGCGACCCATACTGCGAGAAGGTAGTTGACGCTTATCTGAGTTCACGCGGTACTGTGGAGAACCCAATCTTCTGCGTCACGTACCAGAGAAGTGATGGCCTGCCCCAACACTTCTCCCTTAGCAGAGAGCAAATCAAGACCGCAGGCATCTGACCCGCCCCATTATCCCCCTACCAAGCGCAATTTCCCGCCTTCCGCCACCCCTTTGGCCCTTTTCGGCAGGTTTTCAGGCAGAAAGAGCCAATACCCGGCGCAAAAAGGTCGTTGTTTGCTATGAAAACGGGATCGTTTTCGGGGCAACAGCGCCCGGTGCGGTCTTCTACCCGGGGTCTCGCCGGGCCTTGCACCCGCGGCAGGCCGTCAACCATCCACATTGAACCCAACGCGGTACCGAAACAGCCGGGGCGCTGCAGCTGTGGGGTGCGGGGTTTCGCGGGTGCTTTATACCTGTGAAGTCATCCAGTAAAAGACTTGCAATCCCTTGACGCATAACAATTTTCTGGAAGAATCCGCGCCCAGAATATCCCGCGCGGTCCAGCTTATCCGGCAGAATTCGCGGGATACATTGCGTTAGCATTCTCAGGAGGTCACATTGGGTAACTGCAAATATTGTGGGAAACCGGCAGGGTTCCTTCGCGGCAAACATGCTGAGTGTGAAGAACGACATCAGCGACGCGAGCGTGTAATCCAAGGTGGACGGTTACGAATCGCTGCTGAGGTATTGCGTGCCCTCAAAGGATCAGAGAACTTCGACAGCCTGGAAAAGACAATCGTGGAAATTGAACAGGCCTCCTTTGTTCCAGCCAGTGAACGAAAGGCTCTTCTCACCAAGGGATGGGAAAACTCCGTCGAACAATTTCTCGAAGACGGAATTCTGGACACCACGGAAGAGAATCGGCTCGTTGAGTTCAAAGAGCGGTTTGCTTTATCGCAAAGCGAACTAGACAGAAACGGGGCATTTACAAAAACCGCCAAAGCTGCCGTATTGCGCGACGTTCTCAACGGGGTAATCCCGCAGCGCATGTCCCTTGATGGAAACCTCCCCATCAACCTTCAAAAAGGTGAGCAAATTGTCTGGGCCTTTCCCGGCTCCAAATACCTGGAAGATAAAACACGCCGTCAGTTTGTTGGCAGCTCGCAGGGCGTAAGCGTTCGTGTAATGAAAGGCGTCTATTACAGGGTCGGCGCATTCAAGGGGCAAGCGGTTGAACACACGGAGCGTGTCCACATTGACACTGGCTGGGTGGTTGTTACAAACAAGAATGTCTATTTCGCTGGTCCGCGAAAAAGTTTACGGCTCCCCTACGCGAAGATCGTTTCATTCGAGCCATTCAGCGACGGCATCGGTGTCATGCGCGATACCGCAACTGCCAAGCCACAGATTTTCGTAACGGGCGACGGTTGGTTCACCTATAACTTGGTAACCAATCTCTCCCAGATGTAGCGTGCCCCATGCTAACCACTCATTCCACCGGACGCTGCGCAATAAAGCCGCGCAGCGCCTGGGAATACAACCGTAAGCCGCACAAATCACCCTTCCCGAATCAAGTGCCATGAAACAGGCGGTTGCGATTCGAGTCTTGTCGCCTGAGGACGTTGATCTGATGCGGCGCATACTTGGCATGTTCGGGGCCGCTTTTCAAGACGTCGCCACATATACCGAGAAGCAGCCAGACGACGCCTACCTGGCGACGCTGCTGTCCAGGCCTGACTTCATTGCGGTGGCAGCCGTCTCCGAAGGCAGAGTTGTTGGCGGGCTCGCGGCGTATGTTCTGGTCAAATTCGAGCAGGCGCGATCCGAAACCTACATCTACGACCTTGCGGTTGACGATCTCTTCCGTAGACAAGGCATCGCGACTGCCCTGATCCGGGAGGTTCAGAGGGTATCGAGAGCCAAAGGCGCCCATGTCGTCTTCGTCCAGGCAGACGTTGAAGACGAGCCCGCTGTCGCGCTTTACACCAAGCTGGGCACCCGCGAAGAAGTACTGCACTTCGACATCGCCGAGCCCGACAGTCGTCCTGCCTGACATGTCGGATGGGTGACCTGCCCCGTTATCACCACAGCAAGCGCAAGTTCCCGCCCGCCGCCGCCCCTTTGGCCCTTTTTGGCAGGTTTTCAGGCGAAAACAGCCAATACCCAGCGTGAAAAGGTCATCGTCTGCTATGGTTAATGTAGTTATTCCTGCGGCCGGTCCGGCGTCTCAGGCGGCCGGCGCGCCAGCAGGTCGTGCATGCGGGCCTCATACCCCGCCGCCAGCGCCAGCAGCGCGGCGTCGCCGCGCGGGCGG
>CALMYW010000135.1 GCA_937873665.1 uncultured Sphingorhabdus sp. | reverse complement strand
GCAAGTTGCCCGATGGCCAGCAGCTCGGCACCACCCGCGACGGCAAGCTTGAGCATCGCCCCGGA
Source organism: uncultured Sphingorhabdus sp. (assembly GCA_937873665.1). Next base: position 4,627 of record CALMYW010000135.1, on the reverse strand, counting down.
TGGGACGTAACCATGAGCGCACCCAAGTCGGTGTCGATCATGGCCGAGGTGGCAGGTGACCGCCGCCTGATCGGTGCGCATGACCGGGCGGTTAAGGTGGCATTGGCCTTCGCCGAGCGCCATGCCGCCGCCACCCGGATCAGGGAGGATGGCACGGTTGAGCGCCACCAGACCGGCAACCTTGTCGTGGCCAGTTTTCGTCATGACACGAGCCGCGCGCAGGACCCGCAGCTCCACACCCACAATGTCATCATGAACATGACCCGCGATGCCGACGGCAACTGGCGCAGCCTGGAGCCACGCGCCTTCTATCAGCTTCAGAAGGCCATTGGTGCGATCTACCGCCAGGAACTCGCCATTGGCATCCGCACGTTGGGCTACGAGATCGAGCCGGGCAAGGACTCGCTGTTCGAGATCAAGGGTGTGTCGCCCGAAGTCATCCGCGCCTTCAGTGAGCGCGCCGCGCAGGTCGAGGCCCGCCTCGCCGAACGCGGGCAGACCCGCGAAACAGCTTCGGCAGAAGAAAAGCAGATCGCCGCACTTGATACCCGCGAGGCCAAACAAACGGCCAATCGCGCGGAGCTGGTCAAGGAATGGCGCGCGACTGCCGATAGGGCTGGATTCGGTCAGGTTGAACGGCAGGAACTGGCCGAAGCAGCAAGGCTGGCCGCAGACCACGCCGATCATGGTCCCGTCCTCGCCGCGCAAGGTGAACTGGCCGCCCGGCAAGCCGTCGCTTTCGCCTCCGAAAACCTTGGCGAGCGGCAATCCGTGTTTTCTGCCGCCGATCTTGAAAAGGAAGCCGGGCGCTATGGCTTGGGCAAAGTTACCGCCGCCCAGATCGGCAATGCCATCACGCGATTGAGCCGCGACGGCGAGCTTGTCCTACGAAACCTCCTCGACAAACGCGGCGCGGAATTTGCCGGGTTCACCACGGCGATCAACATCGACAACGAGCGCCGCCTCTTGCGTGCCGAGATAGAAGGGCGCGGTGCAGTAGCGCCGATCCTCTCAGCGACCCAGGCAGCCAGGGCCGTGGCACGGGCGGAGCTGCAATCCGATCATCGCTGGAACACCGGCCAGCGCGATGCGACACGGGCGCTGTTGTCCAGCACCAACCGCGTCACCGCCGTGCAAGGCTACGCCGGAACGGCCAAAACGACCACGGTGCTGGCCACGCTTGCTAATGATGCGAAGGCGAAGGGCTATGCCGTTACACCACTTGCGCCCACAGCTTCGGCGGCGCGGACACTCGGCGATGCCTTGAGCATGCGCAGTGAGACGGTTGCGCGGCACTTGGCTGCCAATTCGAAAGGCACACGCGGCGGCGTCTGGATCGTGGACGAGGCTTCGATGCTGTCAGCCCGCGACATGGCTTCGCTGCTGGAACTTGGGGCCAAAGCCAATGCGAGGATCGTGCTCGTCGGCGATGTGAAGCAGCTCGGATCAGTTGGTGCTGGCGCGGCGTTCGCGCAATTACAGAACGCTGGCATGCAAACCGCCAAGCTTGACGAAATCGTGCGCCAAACCAACACTGCCACCAGAGGGGCTGTATTGGCGTCCATCGAGGGCGATGCCCGCAAGGCACTGGCCGCCCTTGATCGCGGTGGCGGCACAATCATGGAGCACGCCGATCGGTCGGAGCGGTTCGTGGCAATCGCCAAGGCCTACGCCGCTCTTGACGCTCAGCGACGATCACGCACCTTGGTCATCGAACCTTCGCGCGAAGGGCGCGACGCCCTAACCGCCGAAATCCGCGTCGAACTCACCAAGTCCGGGGCATTGTCCGGCCCCGCCATCACCATGCAGAGCCTGGTCAACAAGGGCCTTACTCGCGCCGAGGCGCGCGATTCGTCAAGCTACGAACGCGGCGACATGGTCTGCTTTACCCGTGACTATGCAGACAAGGGCGTATCGTGCGCGCAAGCTTATCGCATCGAACGGATCGACATGGCCAAGGCCGCAATCACCCTCAAGGCCGAGGACGGCCGCGAAATCGACTGGCGCTTGCGACAATGGGGTGCGAGCAAGGTGCAGGCATTTTCGGTGCAGCCGCTCGAATTGAAAGCAGGTGATCGCATTCAGTTCACTCGCAACGACCGCGAACTTGGCCGGATCAATGGCGGGCGCGGTGAAATCACCGCGATTGATCCCAATGCACGCACCACGACAGTGCGCAGCGCGGGAGGTTCGACCCAGATGCTTAACCTGGACGCCAGCCGCGACCAACACATCCGCCATGCCTATGTGGAGACTGCCTTTGCCGCCCAAGGTCGGACAGCCGATCACGTCATGATTCATGCAGACAGCAAGGCGACCAATCTGATCGACCAGAAATCGTTCTACGTCTGCGTCTCGCGGGCGCGGGAATCAATCGCGATTTACACCAATAATCGGGTGAAGCTGGTTTCAGCGATCAATGAGCGCGCGGGGCTTGCGCAAACGGCCAGCAGCGATGCGGCGAAGACAGCGGATGCCGCCAGCAAGAAACTGGCCGCCGGCTTGGGCTGACGCACCCGTCATCGGTTCAATCCAGGCAAATGCGGAGATTAAGTAGGTTATTCGCCGCATTATGTGCGGCGATCGATTGACCTAACAATCTGGTGTCGACCGTGATGTCGGACGCGCAGGAAGCGCATTTCGAGTTAGGCGGCGAGCTCGCGCTCGCCGCCTTCGGTTGTCAACTCAGATGGCGCCGCACTACCTCTTCAGCAGAAGTGAGAGCAGCTTTTGCCGCGACCAACGCTTGAAGTGCGATGGTGGCATCACGGCCAGTTGGATAAGGGCCGGGTGGGGGAAGATTGCTGCGATCTACGGCAGCAACCGAAGCGAACTTTTGCCGTGTTGCGATTTCAGCAATCCGACCTCCGTTGACGCCAAACCACGCAGCAATGTCATGCTGGCGGTCGCCACGCGCCAGCATACCCTTCACAATTGCAGCGTCGCGTTCCGTCAGGTGGATGCCGCTAGGCCTTGCTCGATTAGCCATTCCCACCTCCTCAGGCGTTCTGCGCGAGCTTGAGCAGCTCGGTTTCGAAGGCATCCTTGGCGATGGTATAGGCACCCTCATTTTTGCCGATCTTCTGCGGGTCTCCGGAAAACGCCTCGATGATCGCGCGGTAGCGACGAACGACGCTGGGAAGCGTATCACTAACGAACTTGGCTGGGTTTGATACGCGCCACCCCACATTACCATCGGCGTCAGTTTCCATCAGAGCGCTAAGACCATAGACCAGCGGCATGATGAACCCGTCTGGATAGCTGTATTGCACAGGCGATTTGGTGAACGCCGATACCGGCTTCGTCTTCATATCGCTCGCCATTTTGACCGAGGACATCCGGCCAAAACGTCCACCGCCATCATTGTAGGCAGCCGGAAACTCGCGATAGATCAGATCATACAGCTTGGGCATCAAGCCAGCGACAGCGAGTGCGGCGCCTATCACTGTATTGTAGAGTTCAAACGTGCCGTCGCCAGTCTGCGAGGAAACTTCGGGGTGCTCCATCAAGGCATCGAAAGACGACGAACACTTTCCCTTGCCGCTGTAGATATCGACCACTCGCGGCTTCGATACTCCCGCTGGAAGCGGGGCGAGCGCGAGTGGAATCCAAGAGAGGGCGACGATGTCGCGAATCTTCACGTCCCCGCCATCATTTGATTTCCACTCAACGCGCTTTGCGATGTCGGCAGGCACCGTTGTGCGAAGGTGGTCATACAACCCCTTCTTGTTGGCCTTGGCCTCATCGGCAAGCTGACGGTTGTTGTTGCGCGCTGCACCAATCTCGAACAGCGAGGACGTGAATGCCTCCAGCCGCAGATCGTCGTCGGGATCGCTGGGAATGAGGACCTCAACAGGAACCAGAAAGTCGAGTGGCCCGCCCTCGCCAGAAGCAGCCGACGATTTGAGCGCCTTTACCTTGTCGTGGTTTGCGACCCATGATTCCTTGAATTCCGGCCAGGACTTGACCTTTTTGAGTTCCTTCGGTTCGACCCCTGCCACCCCGAGGATGTGAAGGCCGATAGCCAGCGTATTATGGCCACCATCAAGGATGCCCTCGATTGCAGGATTTTCAAAGGTCATGTGATAGCGCCGCCGCTCCAGCTCACGGCAGTTTGCCGACGCGACGAGGATGCCCTTGGTCTTGAAGGGGAACAACTCAGGCGTAGTTTCGATGGACTCGCGGATGTCGTTAGTAATCTGACTGACTTTGGCAGTACGCGGATTGGCATCCAGATCGGCGGCATCTAGCAGCGGCAGGAGGTTGCGTGCCCGCACAAAGCCGACAAGCCGCGTGACAGGCCCTTCGGTCTGGCGGTCAACGGTTTCAAAGCGAATGAGAAGTTCGTTCGGGTTCATGTGTAGTCTTCCTATCCAGGAGGACTGGCGCTGAACGGCGTTGGCATTTTCAAACCAACGGTATGAGCAGGCGGGAAACCCAGCTCAACCACCACCATCCGGTGACAACCCCATCCAGAACCAATCCAGGTTCATTTTCAGCCCACCATCTCGGCGAACAATTGCTGTCTCTCACAGCAGATCCAAAAAGTCAAATTTGGCTGAAACCCGCGCCGTGTAGCGCGACGATTACGGAGTCCGGTCGGCGTCAATTATGATGGCCGATAGGT
>CALMYW010000134.1 GCA_937873665.1 uncultured Sphingorhabdus sp. | reverse complement strand
ATGCTCGCGACACCAGGCGCCCTTGCCGGCTTTGTCCATCGCCGCCGTGGTGATAACGGCTTCAAGTCGGCCAAGCGAAGTCCAGACCCGTCCGCGGGCGGGTCTGGACTGCGCCTCTTCACGCCAGCGTTCCAATGTCGGCGCCGTAACCCCCATCTCCCTTGATACCTCGCCCACTTCGGCGCTCTCCGGCGGCAACAACCTCGCCACCACCCTGTTCCTGAATGCTTCTCCGCACCGTGCCATTTCTCCTCCTCGTCGCCCCCCGGTTCAACTTCCTATCGGGGCGACAACTATTCCGACGCAGGGGGAGGCGACGACTCCAGTTTAGAGACAAGTTCCTTCACGCGTTCAAACACCACCCGTTCCGGACCGTGCGGCATCTTGGCGAGAGCCCACAGCGCCGCAAGCGCCAAGACATAGGCGATTGAACCCACTCCCACCCCCAGCAATAGCCAACCCGCCGCGGCAACTTCCGACATGGTTCGTTCATAGGCGGGCAACGACCAAACAAGGACAAGCGCCATTAGGGCCGATGCCCCAACCGGACGGACGATCGCACGAAGAAACACCAAGGGCGAGATAAACAGCTTGTGCAGGAGAATGTACAGGTAAACAGGTGTACACAACAGGGAACTGAGCAAGGCCGCCATTGCCACTCCCAGCAAGCCAGGCTGCCAAGAACCCAAGGCCATGGAGGCAATCAGGCTCGCCAGTAGTAACACGTACAAGCCGTTGGGAATCACGGTCACACCCGGATAACCTCTTGCGATCAACACCGAATACGCCGGCGAATGGAACATCAGAACGGCACCGTTGAATGCAAGGACTTGCATCAGAGGCACCGCAGCCAGCCACTTGGCACCCAAGACTGCGGGGACGAAAAAAGGGGCTAGCACTGCCAACCCAGCCGAGCATGGGATGGCAAACATGGCCATCATGGAGAGGGCGTTAGCATAGCCCCGGCTCACTTCCTCGGAATCAGTCATCTTCGCAAACCCGGGCAACAAAGCGCGATTGATCGGCGCACCCAGTTCGGTCGAGGGCAGATGTGCAAACTCGTAGGCAATGTTGTAAACGCCGAGAGGGCCGGCGCCAAAAAGACGGCCTATGAAAAAATCAGTAGTTCGGGCCTGAAAAAAGCCAATCAGGTTGTTGGTTAGAAGCCACTTGGAATACCCCATAAGTTCGCCCACTCGCGACAATGTGAAGCGTGGGCGATACGCATGCATCAAGTAGCTGACCACGGTACCGGCGAGCTTTGAGAAAAGAATTCCTGCGACCAGAGCCCAGTAGTTTCGAACTATCACGGCCATTGGCACGACGATCAGGAAGCCGACTGCTTTTCGGCTGAGTTGAAAGAGAAACTCCTTACGGAAATTGAGCTCCTTGCGAAATGCAACCACACCGATGTTCTCGGCACCGCTGATCAACGGGCCAAGAGCCAACGCGCAAACCACCCATACCAGTTCAGGATGCTTATAGAAGTAGGCGATCGGGTATGCTGCCAGCAGCATGAAGAGTGTGATTGACAAACCCAGGAGCAAGTTGCCGGTCCAAGCCGTATCGAAATGCTCCCTCGTGGCCGACTGATTGTGTATCAGGGCGATGTCGAAGCTGAAAGCAGTCAACTGCTCGGCAAAGAAGATAAATGACAGGGCCATCGCAATGACGCCAAAGTCGGACGGACTAAGGATGCGCGCCAGGATAAGCGTGCTAATGAGACCAATGCTGCGCTCAATCAGCTTGAACAGCACCATCCACGTAGCGCCCGCGGCCATCTTTCGTTGGATTTGATTACCCACAACGTTCTACCAGCTCATGTGATAAGCCTGTCGGGGTGAGACATGGACGCACATTGAACACCGAGAATGCACCATGGGAATCAGCAAAGTGCCGTTTCGGAAGGGGTTGTCGATGCCGACGTCTCTGGAGCGGTACGGATCGGGGGAAGGCAAGTGGCATCAGGCGCTGGTGGCGAGGTGCTGGCCGACAGGCTTTGTGCGCCCGTATCGAACTCGGGGGGAGTACCGTTTCAATCCTCGCTTCGATCTGAAGACGATCCTGTACCGTCTGGCTCGTGCCGCCTTCTCTTGCAGCACTCGACATGAGTACGTAATCGCGGTTGTGGAGCATTGTGGCTAATCAAACGAGGCCGAGCATACTTGGTAATTCGATTGCTGGGTCAAGGATCGACCGTCAGGTCTCGCCGGAGCCACTGCTCCAGCATCATTGCAATCCAGATCATCTCACCATAGTAGCCGGGGTGGTCATGGAGATGGCGGCTGAACAACACGTCGACAAAATCCCCTCGAAGGATGTTGCGATCAACCAGACCACGAACAGAGTCCTCAGCGAGACTCCTCAATCTTGCATTCTTGGCAGCCCATACCCCAAAGGGCAGGCCAAAACCTTGCTTCTTCTTGGCAAGAATCTCATCGGGCAGGAATCCGCGCAACGCCTCCTTGAAGAACCAGCGCAAATTCAAGCCTTTCAACTTGTAACTCGTAGGCAGCTTGGTTGAGAAATCGACCAGCCCGTAATCAAGCATGGGAAATCCCACCTTGATGCCAGCCAAGGCCGTGGTTTCCACCACTTTCGGCAGATCACATTCCGCCAAGGTATAACGCCAATCGAAAGCCAGCTCGCGATTCGTTTGCGACTCGGCAAGTGCTGTGTTCCAGACGACTCGCTGTTGCCTGATTGGATCATCGACATCCACTCCGGCAAGGAAGTCCCGGTTGAAGACCTGGTTGACGCCCAATCGATAGAGCATGTTGTATATCTGGTTACGATCCGGCAACGGCACTTTGGCCTGCTCTATGTAGCTCGCCCCCTTTCGCGCCACCGGCAATCTTCCCAGCGGCGTCTTGAGCAACATTGGTTCCAGCACGGTATTTCGGAAGATCCGAGGAACTGAATCGTAGTAACCAAATACCCTTTGCTTTGCATACCGCGTATTTCCGCCGAACAACTCGTCACCGCCATCGCCCGCGAGAATCTTGCTGATTCCATCCTCTCGCGCCATCTTGGCGCAGTAATACGCGGGTAACGCTGAGGAGTTGCCGAAGGGTTGGTCGTAGCACTGAGCCACAGAAGGAATGCTGTGCAACAGATCGTCGGGCGTCACGTAATACTCGTGATGCTCGGTCTTGAAATGGCGTGCCGCGATTCGTGCATACTCCATTTCATCGTAGCCTTCCGCCTGAAAACCAATGGAATAGGTTGCCGCGGACTCGCCCGACACCTCCCCGATCATTCCCGCAACCGTCGAGCTATCGGTTCCACCGCTCAGAAAGCATCCTGGTTTCCCGCTATCGAGTTGCCGAACCACGGCATCTCGTAGCAACAGTCGGAACTCGGCTCGCAAATCCACGAAAGAAGGTTTCGCCAATTCGGAGAATTCAGGCACCCAATAGGGCAGGACGCTGAGAGAACCATTTTCGAATATTGCGCAGTGTCCTGGTGGCAAACGAAAAATGTCCTTGAAAATGGTACGTGGCGACGGAATCACATGGAAGTACAGGTAATCAAAGATGGCTTGCGGGTCAACTTCAGAAGTCGAGTCTGCCAACTGGTCAGCGCGCGCCGCGAAACGCAGTTCGCCATCGACAAGGCGATAACACAGACTTCGAATCGAAAATCGGTCGACCGCAAGAAGGGTACGCCCCACTTCATCAACGAATCCAACTGAGAAATCACCGGACACTTCTCTCACAAGACTGGAGAAGTCCTTGCCACCAGTCTCGATCAGGCTCCGCCAAGCCGCAAGATGACCTGCACCTTTCGCGAGAGTGGCAATCTCCTGCGATGCGAACACCGGACTACCCGAGACAACAGCGTTACTGATATTCAACACGAAAAACCTTCCTGGCGACGCCGATCGCCTACTGCATTGCACCCGGGCTGAGCGTTCCGTCCTTCAGCACTCGAATCGAGCGAGGGTGCTTATACTCTGCCGTTGGGCGGAGAGCGATTCCATCAACTGCATCGACCGCAACGGCTTTGCCAATCAGTCTTGAACCGGGTTTGAGGTGGAAGTCCTCGCGAACGGCCAGCGCAAATTCATCCAGATCAACATTGAAATTGTTCCGATACTCACCAGCGCCCGCCGCCTCCAGCCTGCTCTTGCCTACCAACAGATTGTTGATGGCTACTACTTCCGCCCCAGCCTTTACCCGCAAGTACTGCCCCCCCTGAGGACGCATGTCGACCAGCGTATTATTGGCCAGGTAGAGACGGTTTTCCCGGGAGCTATATCCTTCTGCCCCAAAGGAAATTACATTCGAATTATCAGTGGTGGAACTCTGTTGAATCACATTGCCCACAACATAGGCCAATCCGCCACTGGGGAATTCGAGTTCGTAACTGGCCGTACCGCCGGTTTCGTCGGTCAGCCGATTATAGAAGATCAGGTTCTTGCCCGCCCGGCTCTTCAATAAGTGGCCCGTCTTCGCATGGTGAGAATAACTGCCCGTTACCTTCAGCATTCCTATGGCCCCGACATATAGATTGTGGCTTTGACCATCGCCAAATCCATTGTTGCCAAATTCACTGTTATAAATTTCAAGCGTGGACTCGGCATTACTCCCCGTAAGGATGCCGTTCTCGTTTTCCAAGAATCGACAGTTATCAATCTTCAGATGTCCTTTTTCAAATCTGATTCCAGCACCATTGTGGTCCGGAACCGTCGCCCCAATGAAGTCGAATCCCTCGACAGAAATCTTTCCTCCGCGCACGACCCAAATACCCTTTGACTCTGCAGATGCACCTTGCGCAATGAGTCTGGCCCGCCCGTTCTTTACTCGCAAAGTGAGATCATTCTGCGCCCAAACCGCTACGTCACGCACATAATCGCCAGCATCGACTTCGACGATATCACCATCTTTGGCAACACGTGACGCCTCTGCCAAGGTCTTGACCGCACGATGGATCCCAACCTGGATCAACCGCCCTTCTTCAGCCGCATCAACGGGTCCCGAAAAAAACAGGCCCATGGTCCATACACAACTGATAATGAATAAACTGAATTGTGGATTCCCGTGTATCATTAATCTGCCCAATCCTGAAAATGAGGAAAATGAAACTCTAGTTTTCATGGGCATTCAGCCCACCCTATTCACAACGATAAATGCCTGAACGGAGCGACCTTGCCAGCCTCCGCCCCGACCCAGCATTTTCAAATTTGGCATTTTAGAAACCATTGGTTATGCAGCAATTCACCATCACTTGATATACCCGATGCCCCTTTCCATCTTCCCGCCCTCTTGAGCAACGTTGACGCAATATGATTTCATACCCTGCCAATGGGCACGATTCTGAATTGGGAAAGATAGCCTGATGGCGGCGACGGCAAGGTCTCCCAAGTCTCGGCCGATGGGCGCCTGCGACACCACTGGCGCCCATGCGGCAATCCCCGGGCGGGACACCAGGGCGACAATTCCACCACGGAAGGATGCGGTGCCTTGGGGGAACGACCATCCACAGCATGTCATCTTGGCCGGGATCGAGGCCATGGGACTGGCAGACTGGAAGGAGGGAGGATTCCGGTTACCACCGGCGAAGCATGGCCGAAAACACGAAGTATCGGGCCAAGCAACTCGGGGATCGACTCTTCTCGCGGGCGTTTGACCGGTAGGTCGCTGAGAGCCACGTCCGGGTAGCCATCCTCAACCCGTTCATCTACCTCGGCCTGCCGAACTCCGCCTGCGCTGGGCAAATTGCCCCCGCGGGGTGAATCACGATGGGGAGAGAGGAAATTCATGCAAAAAATTCGCGAACCTGAGCTATTTGTTGCACAAGTCGATGTTGATTGTGTACCACTGCCTATGAAATCCGCTATTTGACAGTCGGACTGATAACACCTGAAACACCATCATTCTGCACGACAGGGTCTCTCCACTTACCCGCCCTTTTTAATTTATCCCGCAAACCAGGCAACGGGAAACCCATGCGATACGCTTGGTGCGCATAGGACAGCGATTTTTCATAGTCCTTAAGGTCAAAATAGATCAAACCTGTATTGTAAATAATGTTGGCATTATCTTCACCTAGTCGTGCAGCCGCATTCAACTGACCTAATGCTTCGGCACTCTTGCCATTTTTTGCAAGATAAGAAGCGTAAATCGTCTTGACGACCGCATCATCGTTCCGAAATCTCAAGGCGCGTTTGAAATAACATTCCACACTGAAACTTGCACCTCGCGGCTTGGCCAACTTTTCCTTATCTCCAAGTCTGGCCATAGCCATCAAGGCAACATGATGATTTGGAAAGGCACGAAGAGTGTAATCCAGGTCGCCACCAACTGCCCCAGCGGATTGTGCACTCACAAGATTGATTACGTTAGGCGTTAGGTGAAATCTCTCAACAATACCTAAGCTGTCTTTATCGGATCGGTAATCGAATGGGCCATACGCATTCTGTAGATCACCGCAAATGTAATCATAAGCCTCGGTTCTTCCCTGAGAAGATATCAGAAAACTAAGCCCTAGAAGAAGAAAGTTAAGGATCCTCACGGATTTCTTGTTCATTCCTGCACCCGTATTCGTCTGAAAAATCCATTCCCAATGCACATTTTTTCGCAGAAAAATGATTGGGTACCTGTCGTGGTCAAATAAACATTCAACAACTCAGCTGTGAATACTATTCAGGTGTCCGGCAAGAAGTTGGGTTCGCCCATATCTTGAAGCCGACTCAACGAACGCATCATCCGGTTTCAACCTTCCCGTTTCATCTGACAATACTTCAAGAATCAGTTCGCTTATGGCATCGGGTGAGTCGAGTCGCGCGACCTTGTCGATTCCTGCCGAATATAGAAGCCCCGCCGTGTCTCCCTGTGGATCACTCAACCCCACGATTGGCCGGCGTGCCCTGAGATACTCATATATCTTGGCCGGAATCTGCTCGTTGCAATTCGATGCCTGCATCACCAGCAAGCCATCGGCGCGCAACATTTCCGCCAGAGCCTCGCGATAAGGGATTGGTGGGCAAGTCTCGATGAAAGCTTCGACACCGTGAGATTTTGCCAACGCATTCAGCAGCGTATCATGGATTGCCGCCCGAAATCGGATCTTGAACTGACCCGCTTGGATATGGCCACGTGCCTCCAGCTGCTGTATCGCCACAAGAAGTGCAGTCGGATCGCGCTCTGAAGGGTAAACGATACCGCTATGGACCAAGGTAACCGCTCCCGGATTCAGCGGTTCGCGCTCCAAGACTGGTTGCTCAGCATTCGCAAAACTTTCTTCGTCATAGCCGTTTTCCAGAACCTGGATGCGTTCGGCCATATCGGGATAACGTTCGCGGTAGATGCGTGCCGCTCCTGGTGTTGTGAAAAAACTGAGGACTGCATGACGGACCGCATGCGCCTCGACCTCCTGAAACCGCCTGTGCAGCATCAAGTCGGCCGGATAGCCCTCTTGGGCCATTGGATCACGAAAATCTGCGATCCACGGTAACCCACTCCGCCTCTGAAGTTCAGCGCCGATAACGTGTGCGGTGGCAATCGGGTAGGTAGACCAAATAGCCTGCGGCTTGAACTCATGGATCATCCGCATGCCCTCTCTCACCGCAGCAAGTTTCCAACTCACCCAGCGATCTGGCCGCGCCATGGCCGCAATGTAATGACCGGCAACAGAAAGATGGCGTGCCGTATCGAGCGCAAAGGCTCTCCGGACCACAACGCTGTCCGGTATTTCGGCCACGAGATCGTCACTTGTTCGCTCATAGGCACGTGGGTCGGCTGACAGAACCAGCGGTTCCCAACCGAATTTTGGCAAGTGCTGAACAAACCTCAGAGTACGCTGAATACCGCTGCTTCCCGCCAGAGGTGGGAAATGGTAGGCGATCATCAATAAACGTTTCATGGCATCATGGGGGTAACAGATAACCCTAACTTAGGTGGTGCGCCAGTTTGTTGCGAAGAAGGATGACCGCCGGTTTGATCCGGCGACCCAAGTACTCCCGCGCAGCCCCGATTGCCCCGTGAATCGATCCTGGATTGTACGCAATGATCCCCCATCGCTCCCGTCGCCTGGTCATCCAGGAAGCCTTGTATGGATCGTCACCAATCAGGTAGTCGATCTCCTTCACACCGTCGGTGTCGATTACTTGGGCCATCAGCGCCGCGGTAAGCAGCGTTCCAGCAGAATAGCGTTTGAATTCCTCATGATAGGCCAGCTTGAAAATGCTGGCACGGCCATGGGCGACGATCCAGATCTGGGCGGCGATCGGCCGCCCGCCCAGGGTCGCGACCCCAAGACGCAAGCAACTCTTGGCAACCAGCATCCGGATCAGGGAGGGCACGAATTCAGGGTATGGCTCAGGCACTTTCCAACTTGCCGCATAGACGGATTCGTACGCACTGATGCCGAACTCGACGCGCGATTGATCGGAAATAATCTCCAGGACACCCCCCGCCTGCTGGAAATCGCGTGACTTCCGCTTGACCGAATTTTTTAGCTGACTGGACCTTGCGGAGAAATAGGATGACCAGTCTGCATCGACCGGCTGATGCCAGTTGCCGAAACAAAAATAGGGAAAGGCGATCAATCCTGCCTGGCGCGAGGCTGCAAGGAGAAGTTGATAACACCGCCCATCGACATCCATGGGCGCGAAGCGCATCGCGGAAATCGTGCCATGAACCTGGCGAATCCGGCCCAGCAGGCGGGCAAGCGATTCGACACTCAACCCGGCAGCGAAATATGGCTGGTAAAGCGACGTGTAAAAATTGCCTAGCGACCAGATCTGGCCGTCGTCGGCATGGCGTATGGGCAGTACCGCGAGTACTTCGTCGCCACCGTACAGCACGTGTACGGCCACACCCGGATCCGCGGCAAAGACGGTACGGACCAGATTGTCCAGCCATGGCCAACCCTGCTCGATATCGCTGGCCTCGGCGCAGTCGAGCGCGGCCAACACCGCTTCCGGCAAGGCTCCGATTTCGCGGTAGGTTTCCACCCGCAGGTTCGACGTGCTGGAAGTCATCGGATCGCATTCCCGGAGAATCCGGCGGACGACGGTACAGCCCCTGGCTCCAATCCGGATCGGTTCAACCAGTCCACCGTGCCTTGGGCGACCCGGTCGCGCCAGTTGGCTGAGGAGAAAGTGTGGTCGGCCTCCGGCAATGACAGGGTGGCAATCTGCGGCCTGGCGAGCAAGCCTTCCCATGCCGGATCGTCGCCGGCATATTGCAGGAACTCCTTCGCCGTATAGTCGTTCCCGCTCAAGACCAGCAGGACCGGCCCAGCGAACGCCCCGAGCGCACTGGCCATGCGCCCCTGAAAACTTCTGGACTCCGCTCTGGCGCCCTTGCGTGTCAGCCGCAGGTTCGCGAACAACCCCGCTGCGGCGCCGAAGATGTCAGCCTTCCCGGACAGCAGTTTTGTCCAGAATTCGCTCTGCAGAAGGCGTTGACCGTAGTAATGCCGGACATGCGTCCTGGCCAGCGAAGCTTCGGAGCGCACCCAGGGATTGAGCAGGCACATCCCATAAACCCTCGGATCCCGCCTGGCTTCCCAATACAACAGGCTGGCCGACGCGGCATCGCACAGACCCCAAAGCACGATCCGCTCGATCCCGGGGTAGCGAGCCACGAAGGCATCGATCGCCGCGCCGATGTCATCCTCGACGGCCTCGAAGTCGCGCATCGCGCCACTGCTATCGCCCATTCCGCGAAAATCGAACCGCAGCACCGGAAACCCTGCCCGCGCCAGGCTGCGGGACAGCAGCAGGAACTGGCGGTGGCTGCCCACGCGATATTGTGGCCCGCCGACGGCGACGACGATGCCGGTCGATGCCGCCATCTCCGGTATACAAGCGATGCCAAGCAACGCCTCTCCCGCGCATGAAAACAGAAAAGCCTGTTCGCCGGTCTTCATTGCCAGGCTCTCATGACGCCCAGCGTCGCCTCGATCAGTGCCGGCGCCTCTTCAATTTCGCTGGTCTGCCAGAACGCCGGCCCATTGACTGCCCTGGCGTCAACCTGCCAACCCGCCGCACGCCATGCCTCGATCCGCTGCAGGGAAATCGGGGAAATTTCCCCCGACGGACGCGCTGACATCTCGAGCCACGCCACGCGCCCTCCCTGTCCGGCACCGGAGAGCAATTCGGCAGCGGCCAGCCCTTCCGCCATCCGCGGACTGATCGAATAGCCGGCGATTTCCACATTGTCTCCTGCGCCCAGTTGCTGCCGCAGGCCGTCGAGGACATCCTTCCCGTTCCCAGACCCAAGCGCTGCGGCCGCCTTCAAGCGCATGAACTGCTGCCAGTGCTGTTTGCCGGAAATCACCGGCTGCCAGAAAACGAAATTCGGCCTTTTTTCGAGGTCGACCGCAACAGACGCCGCCAGCAGGGATCCGGCGCGCAGTCCCCAGAGCGTCAACGGCAGTGGAAGACGTTCCTGAAGCCAGGCGACGCCGGCGGCGACATCCGCCCGCCAGTCCTCCCAACTCGCATCGCCAAATTCCCCGCTACTGTCGCCGCAGCCCAGCAAGTCGATTTGCAAGACCCCGAACCCGGCCTCGCTGAGCGCCCGTGAAAACAGGGCGGCCATGCGTCGCGACTTGTTCATCTCTTCGGCGAAGGGATGGACGTACAACACCGCACCACGCGCTACAGAACCCTGGTGCGGATGAAAAATGCAGAAACGCTGCCCGCCGGCAGCCGGGAGAAAGAAGACCTCTTGCACCGCCATCGCACTCAGGCAGCAACCTTCCGCTCGACGAAGTCGACCAGCGAGCCAACCGTGGCAAACGTCGCCCCGTCGATTTCATCGTCGTCTATGGAGAATCCAAGACGCTCTTCCAGGTTCGTGATCACCGCGACGACGGCCATCGAGTCGAGTTCCGGAATGGCACCCAGAAGCGGCGTCCTGTCGGTAAAACCGGCGCGGCGCCCGCCGAGGCTGAGGATCTCGTCCAGAATGGCCAAAACTTCTTGCTTGATTTCCAAGGCTAACTCCAAAGACGTTGAGTCGGGAGTCGCCATTATAGAGGGGGGTTCCGTAATCGGGCTGTGAGATACTACACACTGTCATGCTTCTCGGCTTGCCGAAATCCTTGTCATTTATCTACCCGTCTGACCCCATGCGCGACCCCACCCTACTCCCTGATCTGATAAGACTCTCGGCGGAACGGTTTCCGGACCTCCCCGCCATCACCCATGGCAAGGAAACCGTTCACTACAGCGAGCTACACGACGCCGTCGCAGATTTTGCCGGTGGCTTGATGAACCTTGGGCTTCAACGTGGTGAGCGGGTCGCCATCTATCTCGAGAAGCGTTTCGAGACGGTCATCGCCAGCTTTGGCGCTCCCGCTGCCGGCGGCGTCTTCGTGCCGCTGAATCCACTGCTCAAGCCCGAGCAGGT
The DNA here is from genome assembly GCA_937873665.1 of uncultured Sphingorhabdus sp. The sequence goes on along the minus strand of CALMYW010000134.1, from coordinate 8,215 downwards.
CGGCTACATCATGCGCGACTGCAATGTGCGGGTATTGGTTACCTCGCCTGAGCGCCTTGCACTGCTCGCCGATACGCTGAAGCAGTGCCACGATCTTCGCCACGTGGTCGTTCTGGACTCAGCCGAACCGCTGCCAGCAAATGGCCCGGTCTCCTATTCAAGCTGGAGCGAGCTACTCGCAACGCCGCAAAAACGCGGGCATCGCGTCATCGACACCGACGTTGTCGGAATCCTTTACACCTCGGGCAGCACCGGCAAGCCAAAGGGAGTGGTGCTTTCGCATCGGAATATGGTAGCTGGGGCAAAGAGCGTTGCCAGCTACCTCGAAAACCACTCAGGGGACACCCTGCTTGCCGCTCTCCCCCTCTCTTTCGATGCCGGCTTCAGCCAGCTGACCACGGCCTTCCATGTCGGTGCGCGCGGGGTGCTGTTGAACTACCTGCTACCCCGCGACGTGATCAAGGCCATCGAACGCGAGAAGGTCACCGGACTGACCGCTGTACCGCCACTGTATATCCAGTTAACGCAACTCCCTTGGCCGGAATCGATCACCCGGCATCTGCGCTACTTCGCCAACACCGGGGGCCGCATGCCGCGGGAAACGCTGGCCGCATTGCGCAAACATCTGCCGGAGTCGAAACCCTTCCTGATGTACGGACTGACCGAAGCCTTTCGCTCGACCTATCTGCCGCCCGCCGAAGTCGACCGGCGGCCCGACTCGATCGGCAAGGCCATCCCCAATGCGGAGATTCTGGTATTGCGCGAGGATGGCTCGCCCTGTGCGCCCCATGAGCCCGGCGAACTGGTCCACCGCGGCGCGCTGGTCGGCATGGGTTACTGGAACGATCCGGAAAAGACCGCCGAACGCTACAAGCCGCTGCCGCTCAATGCCCCGGGACGCGAGGCGGGACTGGTACTGCCGGAAATCGCCGTGTTCTCGGGTGATACGGTTTGCATGGATGAGGACGGGTTCCTCTACTTCATCGGCCGGCGCGATGAAATGATGAAGACTTCCGGCTACCGAGTGAGCCCCACCGAGGTGGAGGAAATTCTTTACGCGACCCGGATGGTCGGCGAATGCGTCGCATTTGGCGTCGACCACGAAACACTGGGCCAGGCAATCCAGGTCATTGTCTCGGCGCCTGCCGGGCGCGAAATCGACACCGCCGCCCTGCTCGCCGAATGCCGCGTGCGCATGCCGGCCTACATGGTGCCGGCCGGCATCGAGGTGCGCGATGGCCCGTTGCCACGCAATCCCAACGGCAAAATCGACCGAAAAACACTGTCGACCGCGTGGGTCGAGAAACATGCCGCGTGATCCTGTTCCGGAGAAATAGATTCCATGTCCGCTTCCGAGCACCCGATTCCGGTCCACGCCCCGATCAACCAGTTCGCCACTGCCGATGGCCAGCTTCTGGTTGGTAGCATCAGCCTGCAGCGCCTTGCCGCCCGGGTCGGCCAGACTCCCTTTTATGCCTACGACCGGAGTTTGTTGAAGTCCCGTGTAGCCGAACTGCGTGGGGCGCTCCCGGACGCGGTCAAGCTGCACTATGCGATGAAGGCCAACCCGATGCCGGCGCTGGTCGGTGTCATGGCCGGCCTCGTCGATGGCATCGATGTTGCTTCGGGGGGCGAGTTGAAGGTTGCGCTCGATGCTGGCGCCGACCCGGCCGAGATCAGCTTCGCCGGCCCCGGCAAGCGCTGTGGCGAACTGGCCCAGGCGGTGGCGGCAGGTGTCCTGATCAACATCGAATCGTTCCGTGAAGTCAGCGAACTGGCCGTGATTTCCGCTGAGCTTGGTCTTCCGGCAAGGGTTGCGGTGCGCGTCAACCCGGATTTCGAGCTCAAGAGTTCGGGAATGAAGATGGGCGGCGGGCCGAAGCAGTTCGGTGTCGACGCCGAACAGGTTCCCGGGATCCTGGCCGACATCGGGCGCGCAAGCCTGGCTTTTGAGGGTTTTCATTTGTTTGCCGGTTCACAGAACCTGCGCGCCGAATCGATCTGCGAGGCGCAGCAGAAATCGTATGAGTTGGCATTACGACTTGCAGCCAAGGCTCCGGCGCCGGTCCGCTTCCTCAATCTTGGAGGCGGATTTGGAATTCCCTACTTCCCAGGCGAGCAGCGACTTGAACTGGCGCCGATCGGCGAGAATCTCGACGGCCTGGTGCGGCGCGCGAGACAGGACATGCCGGATGCCCATCTGGTGGTCGAACTTGGTCGTTATCTGGTCGGCGAGGCCGGAATCTACGTCGCTCGCGTGGTCGACCGCAAGATATCGCGGGGGCAGACCTATCTCGTCGTCGATGGCGGGCTAAACCATCACCTGTCGGCATCCGGCAACTTCGGACAGGTCATCCGCAAGAATTACCCGGTCGCCATCGGCAACCGGATGACTCCGGGCCAGCACGAAACAGCTTCCGTGGTCGGCCCCCTGTGCACGCCGCTCGACCTGCTCGCCGACCGCATGGAACTTGCGGTTGCGCAACCAGGCGATCTGGTGGTGATCTTCCAGTCGGGCGCCTATGGGGCCAGTGCCAGCCCGCACGGTTTTCTCGGGCACCCGGCCCCGGTCGAGGTGCTTGTCTGACCGGCGCCTTTGCAGGGTGATCAACGCGAGGGGCATTCGATCCCGGTGCTCGCCATCCATCCGCAGACTTCCAACGACTGTGAAATAGTACACAGAGCACGTCAGCACGCCCGGATAGACTCTCCTCGGAACCATGACGACCGGGCCAGCTGCACCCACCGCCGGATTATCCGGATCTCGTTGCCAGCCAGTTCGTCAGGGCAGAGGCACCGTTGCCATCGGCAGCAAGGGACGGATTCGGGTTCGGCACGATCACCAAGGCATTAGAGGACCATGATAAACCGAATGTTCACTCACTGGCTGTACTGGCGGCCTCTCGCACAGACCCTGTTTGATTCGGCGTTCATCATCGTCGTTGCCCTCATTGCCTTCGGGTGGGCCAACAGCGGCTTGCCAATCGATCAGAAACAGGTCGTCGTTTTCGGCCTGATTTACGTCGCTGTCGCCATGCTGATCACCGCATTGCTGGGCATCAATCAGCGCATCAACCCGCAGACTGCCATCGGGCCGCGAACCCGAATACTCTTCTCGGTCTATCTATCGTTTCCGATCGCCTATCTCATTGATGTTCTGTTTTTCGTCCGGTTCGATCGTGAATTGCTTTACATGGCCATCATGGCAGCGGTTTTCGGGGTGCTTGTCTCGCGCATCGGAATGTCAGGCTCGCGCGATCCGGAGCACGCCAAGCGCCGGATTCTGGTTTTTGGAACGGGTTCCAAGGCAATCGAGGTCAGGGACGCACTCAGGAAGTCGGACAGGAATGCCGTTATCGTCGGTTTTTTTGCCGGGCCCAATGAGAACGACTCGATCCTTCAGGGGAGCCGCCTGGTTGCGCAGGACGGGAATCTGCTCGATGCCGCAATCGCGCTGGAAGCAGATGAGATCGTCATCGCCTTGTCCGAACGGCGCGGCGGCTCCATGCCCATGCGCGAACTTCTGGATTGCCGCCTGAATGGAATCCGCGTCCTCGACCTGGCCAGTCACTTCGAGAAGACGCTTGGCCAGATCCGCCTGGACTCCCTTTACGCTGGCTGGCTGATTTTCGGCGAGGGCTTCAGTCAGGGCGTCGTGCGTTCGGTCGTGAAGCGGATCTTTGACATCATCGCCTCGCTCATTCTTCTGATCGTCGCGGCGCCCGTGATGCTTGTCACCGCACTGCTGATCGGACTGGAAACCGGCTTCCCGCTCCTTTACCAGCAGGAGCGAGTGGGGCTTAACGGACGTCTGTTCAATGTCATCAAGTTCCGCAGCATGCGCCAGGACGCCGAGAAGCATGGAAAACCCGTCTGGGCGACATCATCCGATGATCGCGTGACAAAGGTTGGGCGCATCATCCGGAAACTGCGCATCGACGAACTGCCACAACTCTACTGCGTCCTCAAGGGTGACATGAGTTTTGTTGGCCCGCGCCCGGAACGGCCCTTCTTTGTCGATCAACTCACCAGGGAGATACCATTCTATGCGGTCCGGCACAGCGTCAAGCCCGGGTTGACCGGCTGGGCCCAGGTTTGCTATCACTATGGTGCATCCACCGAGGACGCAGCGGCGAAACTGCAGTACGACCTCTACTACGTCAAGAATCACTCGTTGTTTCTCGATCTCGTCGTGATGTTCGAAACGGTGGGAGTCGTACTGACTGGCAAAGGTGCGCACTAGACCGTGGTTGCACGGCATGCGTGTCGTCCTCTGACTGAACCATGAATCAAGAAACCGTATCGCTGATCGCATGGAGCATGGGCACCGCAGCAGTCAGTTACGGACTGCTGGCCGCCCGTCTCATCTCTCTCGGCCACGACTGGCGTGGCAACCGGCGCGTCCAGGCAATCCTGGCAGCCGTGGTTCTCGCGGCTCTCTGGGCGCTCGCCGGCACTCTCGTTGCCCTGACCGGAGAGAGCATTCTTCTTGTATCGACCGTTCTGCTCGATACCCTGCGCTATGGCGCCTGGTACGTCTTTCTCGCCCTTCTGCTAACTCCACCCGCCATGAATCGACGGAGGGACCGGATCCTTCCTCCCTGGCTGATTCCTGCAGGCGGGGCAATGGTGATTTGCCGTATCGGTGTGCATCTGGCGATCTCCATGGGGTGGCTGCAGGCGTTCCAGTGGGCGAGGACGGAAATCTTCCTCACGCTGGGAATGGCCATCATCGCCCTGATCCTTCTGGAACAGGTTTTCCGTAACGTAACGGATGACGCGCGCTGGAACGTCAAGCCGCTGTGCCTGGCCCTGCTCGGGCAGTTCGGCTTCGATCTCTACCTCTATTCGGACGCACTTCTATTCAACCGGATCGACGCCGACGCCTACGCGATACGTGGATTCGTCCATGCGCTGGTGATCCCGCTGCTTCTCGTCGCCACCATCCGCAGCCGCGACTGGAAGACGAAGATTCAGCTTTCCCAGAAAGCTGCATTCCACACGACGACACTTCTACTTGCAGCCATCTATCTGCTGCTCATGGCTTCCCTCGGCTATTACATCCGGTTCTTTGGCGGCGACTGGGGACGCGCACTGCAGTTCTCGGTCTTGTTCATCTCGCTGCTCATGCTTGCGGTACTGGTGTTTTCAGGCTCGATGCGGGCAAAAGTGCGTGTCCTGGTCAGCAAGCATTTCTTCAGATACCGCTACGACTACCGCGAGGAGTGGTTGCGCTTTACCCAGACACTGTCATTACAGGACTCTCCCCAGGCCATCGGACAGCAGACCATCCGCGGCCTTGCCAACCTGGTCGAGAGTCCGGCAGGCGGCCTGTGGCTCCGGGAACCCGGACAAGATGCGTTCAGAATGGCCGGAAGATGGAATATCCCGGCCATCGAAGGCGCCGAAGAGGACGATTCATCGCTCTGCCGATTTCTTGTCCGTAGGGGCTGGGTCATCAATCTCGAGGAGTTCCGGACGGCGCCGGGCCGCTATGCCGAACTGGAGATCCCCGAGTGGGTCTATCGCATACCCAACGCCTGGCTGGTGGTTCCGCTGATTGTCAATCAGGAAATGACCGGCTTCGTGATCCTGGCCAGCGCCCGCACACCCATCAATGTCAATTGGGAGGTAAACGACGTGCTTCGCACCGCTGGCTGCCAGGCGGCAGGTTTCCTGGCGCGGATGCAAGCCACGGAAGCCCTCCTCGAAGCCCGGAAATTCGATGCATTCAACAGGATGTCGGCGTTTGTGGTGCATGATCTCAAGAACATCATCACCCAACTCTCGCTGATGCTGCGCAATGCCGAACGGCACCGGGACAACCCGGAATTTCAGCAGGACATGTTGATGACGGTGGAGCATTCAGTCGAGCGCATGCGCCAGCTGATGATGCAGCTCCGTGAAGGGCCGACCCCGCCGGGAACGGTATGCGGCGTGCAACTTACCAACGTCATCAACTGCGTTCGGGAGAGTAAAATGAAGCAGGGACGGACTATTGAAATGACCATTAGCGAAGACTTGGCAACTCGAGGCCACGCGGAGAGACTGGAGCGCGTCATCAGCCATCTGGTTCAGAATGCGCTGGATGCCACCGATGAAGACGGAAAGGTGTGGGTTTCGCTGAAGCGCCACGGTGACCGGGCGGTCGTCGAAGTCGGCGACACGGGCTGCGGGATGACCGAGGAGTTCATTCGGGATCGGCTGTTCAAGCCCTTCCAGAGCACGAAACAGGCGGGCATGGGCATCGGCGCCTATTAAAGCGCCCAGTACATACGCGAAATGGGGGGTGAATTGCAGGTTGCAAGCCAGGAAGATTCAGGGACCCGGGTCACGATGATCCTTCCCTTGTTCGACGCCGGAAAGCGATCCGATCTGCATGAAACGGAGCGCGCGTGATGGGCGACAAACCACGTTCGCTGCTGATTGTCGAAGACGACCTGGCGTTGCAGAAGCAACTGCGCTGGTCTTTCGACCGGTTTGAGGCGTTGACCGCGAGCGACCGCGAAAGCGCCCTGACCCAGGTCCATCGTCACAATCCGGCGGTCGTAACCATGGATCTGGGACTTCCGCCCGAGGCGGATTCGGTCTCCGAAGGCTTTCTGCTGCTTGAACAGATCCTTGCCGCCGCCCCCGACACAAAAATCATCGTGCTTACCGGCCAGAACGACCAGGCCAATGCCTTGCGTGCGATTGCACTGGGCGCCTACGACTTCTTCGCCAAGCCGTTCGAGCCCCAACTTCTCACGCTGACCATTGATCGCGCGTTCAGGCTGTTCGACCTGCAGCAGGAAAACCGGCGACTCCAGGCCTTGCAGCAACCGGCCGCACTCTCCGGTCTGCTGACGCGGGACAGCGAAATGCTGCGCACGTGCCGGACTATCGAGAAGGTGGCAAACACCAATGCCACGGTCCTCCTGCTGGGTGAGAGCGGCACCGGCAAGGAGGTTCTCGCGCGCGGACTGCATGAAGCGTCAACCCGCAAGGGAGAGCGCTTTGTGGCAATCAACTGCGCCGCGATTCCCGACAATCTTCTCGAGAGCGAGTTGTTCGGCTATGAAAAGGGGGCGTTCACCGGCGCCGCCAAGACGACCCAAGGCAAGATCGAAGTGGCGAATGGCGGAACGCTGATGCTGGACGAAATCGGCGACCTGCCCCTGGGGTTGCAGGCCAAGTTGCTGCGTTTCCTTCAGGAACGGGCCGTGGAACGACTTGGCGGCCGCCAGGAGATTCCTGTCGATGTCCGTATCGCCTGCGCCACGCATCAGGATCTGAAAGCGCAGCTCAAGGCCGGGCTTTTCCGCGAAGATCTCTACTATCGGCTGGCCGAGATCGTTGTCACCGTTCCCCCGCTGCGCGCCCGAACGGGAGATTCGGCACTTCTTGCCCATGCGTTCGTTCGCCGCTTCGCAGCCGAACATCATCGTGCAAACCTCGGCCTTTCCGAAGATGCCGTACGGGCAATCGAGGCCTACGGCTGGCCAGGAAATGTCCGTGAACTCGAAAACTGTATCAGGCGCGCAGTCATCATGGCCGACGGGCAACAGATCACCCGCGCCGATCTCGCCCTGGAAATTGCAGCCGATGACGGTGACGGCTACATCGATCTGCGTCGCGTTCGCGACGAAGCCGAGAGGGGCGCCGTGGCCACCGCGCTGGGCAGAGCCAACGGCAATCTGGTGCGTGCCGCCGAACTGCTGGGAGTCAGCCGCCCTACCCTCTATGACATGATGCATCGCCTGGGGCTGAAGTGACCTGCAACCATACCGGAAAACGCATGTTGAAGAAGCCAGCCAATTACCGCATCACCTTTGCCGCAGTTGTCGTGACGGCCCTGATGGCCGGCTGCGGCGCCGGAGATCCGGATTCGCTCATGGCGTCAGGAAAGGACTACCTCGCGAAGAACGACAGCAAGGCTGCCGTCATCCAGTTCAAGAATGCGCTGCAGATGAATCCGAATCTTGCCGAGGCGCGCTTCCTTCTCGGCAAGGCATTGCTCGAGGCTGGCGACCCGCAAGGCGCCGAACTCGAGTTGAGACGGGCGCTTGAGCTCAACCATGCTCGCGAGTTGGCAATTCCCCTGTTGGCCCAAACTCTCCTCGCCAACGGCCAGGCCAGGAAGGTCATCAATGAGTTCGCCCGGACGGAGCTGTCTGGCGAAGCGAAGGCGAATCTCCATACGACACTGAGTCTCGCCTACCAGGCGCTGGGCGAC
>CALMYW010000133.1 GCA_937873665.1 uncultured Sphingorhabdus sp. | reverse complement strand
GACGCCGCTGCTGGGGGAGCTGGTGACGGGGAGTCGGGATTTTCATTAGTTTTTTGTGCATACGATAAAGATGTACCATGCACAATGTTTATGACTCCAAAAAAAGCGAACGGAATCGCCTCGATCGGGGCCTGCCATTCGACAGGGCGGCCGCGTTCGATTTTCAGAATGCGCTCTATGCCATCGACGAGCGGCGCGACTATGGCGAAACCCGTTTCGTGGCCCTTGGGCTGATTGGGGATCGTGTGCATGTGCTGTGCTTTGTTGAAACCGATGACGGCATCCGCGTCATCAGTCTGCGCAAGGCCAATCCAAGAGAGGTCAACCGTTATGTCCAGAACCAGACCCCTGACTGACGCCAGCGGCGAAGTGCCCCCACTCACCGACGCGGCGCTGAGGACACTGCAGCCGGCCAGCACATTGCCTGCTGGCCTGCAACGCAAACTGGGCGTGCGCGGACCCCAGCGAACCCCCACGAAGGAACGCATCACCATCCGCCTGTCGCGCGAGGTGGTGGAGCAATTTCGCGCCACCGGCGAAGGCTGGCAGACCCGCATCGACGCTGCCCTGCAAGAATGGTTAAACGCACGCGGGCATTCGGCTACCTGATGGCGCGCGCCGGACGCCAGTGCTGCGCAATCTGATGACGGTGAGTCGGGTCTTCATTCAGAAGAGGGCGGCATCTTCATCAAATCCCAGTTGTCTACTTCAACTGACCATTTGCCCCGGTTTATCAGGTATGAAGCCAAGAGCGTTTCGGATTCGTCGTAAAAATTGGCTTCGACATCTGTAGCTGCGCCAGCCCACGGCTCGGCTTGAATCGAAGCCAAGTTAAATTGCCCCTGATCGATGCTTCTTTCCCAGCGCTTGGCGACTCCATGGTATTGATACTTGCAAGCATGCAACAGGTCTCTTATGGGAAAGGTCCCAGTTTGGGTGCCATATTCTCTGCCGGCCGCGTCTTTGATCTTCACTAGCAACCGTTGATTTCCACCTTCGGCCACAGGAGGGAAGGATTTCCACGGCAATGGCGATATGGTGCGGCGTGACCTGATCTCGTCCAGGAATGGCGACTGAGCACCAGAGTCAGTGATGACAACCAGCGACTCCACTGCCCGCGTCAAGGCTACATAGAACAACCGTCGGTCGTCCTGCGCGAGGCTCAACGGAGAATCTCCAAAAATTCGGAAGAATGGCCAATCCGGGTGGATCAGCGGGTAGCTCCTGGCCACCGCATCCAAAACAACCACAACCGGCTTCTCCAACCCCTTGTATTTGTGCGCCGTGGAAATGCTGACCATGCCTCGCAAATCCTCAGGCAGGCAAGATCGAACACGCCGCAAGAAATCGTCCAGATATCTACCGGCGCTCCTGTCGTCGCCTGTGTTGAAATACCAAGGGATGCCGTTCCTTCGAGCCAGGAAGACGACCTTGCGTCCCTTAGATGCGAAGCGGTGGGCCAAGCGTGCCGCCAATGGCGTTATCAAATCACCGGGGTGCCGTTGCTTCTCGATCAGGGTGGGCTGGAATTCCGACAAGTCGCATAACCACGTATCCCCGGCTTCCTGCTTGCTGGCCTTAGCGGGCGTCCCAAGGCCCATCATCAAATCATTGCCGATTTCGACGATTTGCCTGGCGGAGCGGTAGTTCGTGGAGATGTGCAGCTTGCTCGAGTCGTCGAAGTAGTCTGGGAATCTCTGGAAAAAGCGCAACTCCGACCCAGCGAACCCATTGATGGCTTGCCAGTCATCGCCAACGCAAAAGAATTCCATGCTCCCGTTGGCCTTGCGCATGGCAGAGATCAGCCTTTGGAAGAGCTCGGAGAAGTCTTGGAATTCGTCGATGCAAACGAACCTCAATGATTTGACATTGCCTCCCCCGCTCTTCCGCAGGAAGGCTGTCGATCCCGCCGCGATTGCTTCTGCAGCCTTCTGCATGAGCCCGTCGAAGTCGTCGTCGCCGCAATGCGCAAGCCGCTCCAGATAGGAAGCAAATATTTCCGAGGCCAATGAAAGGAATTTCGATTCGGCGGCAGTCATCGCTTCGTGGGAAATCGCCTGCTTGGCCAAATCCTCCATCGACCAAGATTTCTTTCTGCAGCGGCCGATGAACGATGTAGCGGCGCGGGTGAATCTGTCAACGGCGCGATGCCTCACCCGCGCCCAAATCTCCTCTTCGCTCAACCTGCGGCAGTGGACTCCCCGACCCTCCAACTCTGACGCGAGCCTCTTTTCAAATCCCCCCTCATCCGCCAAATCCCGTGGGAAAAGCGATACAAGGTACCAACCTTTCTTGGCCGCCCAATATTCTTGCTTCTCTGCGGTGAGGCGATCGTATTTTTCATCGCCAGCCATGCCGAAATATTCAATGATCACGCCCGCTTTTTCTTCGGTGAAGATCGTGAAGTCCGGCTTGTAATTGACGCCGCTCCACCAATGATTCCTCTCGTATTTGTAGGGGATGTCATGCTCGAAGAGAAAGTCGGCGATCGCCTTCTCGCCCCTGGATTTGACAAGCTCCCCTCCAAGGGTTTCTCGCGGCAACGACCTTTTGAGGGCGAGCATGTCCTCCATACCCAAATTGAAGCCGCCAGCGACGATCTTGTCCCAGTCCTCACGGAAATGATCCATCATCAACTCTTGGATGCGATCGCGCGTCGCCGGGCGCTGCATGAACGCGTCGATGACATCCTGCACGGCCCGGCTCAAACCCAAGGAATCAGAATCCTGCCCGTCGAACAGAATCTGCCCTTGCGGGTGGACGATTGCGTATGCGAGCGCATGGAATGTCATCACGTGGGGGAGCCGACCCGCGAACTTTTCGGCCACTGCCTCGACCGCCTCCGCATCCACATCGCCCGGTGGCCGTCGATCCCTCTTCGCATACTTTCGAGCCTTATCGATTTCCTGCTGAATCTCTTCGCCAGCCTCTGGAACCAACCGAAGTAGCAAGCTCCTGCGAATTTCCATTGCCGCCTTCCTATTGAATGCCAACAAAAGAAGTTCGCTTGGGGCAACCCCGCAATGCTTGAGCAGGAACATCGATCGATTAACAAGCGTGGTGGTCTTCCCACTACCCGCCCTTGCCACAACTTGGATGTTTCCATGGACCGAGGAGATTGCCGCCGACTGCTCCTCATCTGGCAAGTTGCCGTTTGCCCCTGCAACGGTCGCATTGGAGGCGATCCAATCGCGAGTAAATGCAGCCTTCGCGTCGAAGAAATGCGCGGGCTCTAGTGCACCGAAATATTTGGATTTGTAGAGATCATCGACGCCAAGAAAATTTGAAGACATGGCGTCTCGAAGGACATTGAAGATCGCCACCCGTCTTTCTTCTTGAACCCTATTGATCTCTTGTTCTTGCTTGGCCCTTATGCGCTCTTCCTCTTCCGCTTGCTCTTTCGACTGCCGTTCATTTTCAAGCCGCTGCCGCTCAGCCTCCTCCGCTTGGGCTTTCAGCAGCAGTCGATCGTTAGGGCTTGTGACGCTCAGAGTCCTCACTGGCCAGCGGTTCGTTCCATTCGGGAACTTCACCATGGCGTATGACCCGGAAATCGACTGGACGATGCCGGGAGTACTGCTCTCGTATCCTTTCGTGGACAAATAAACACTATCCCCAACTTTGATGCCCGACATGCAACCCCTCTGACAATTGCAAGTCCCGCTGCCATGTCGAGATCCTTGCGTTCACGTCCGATACATTGGATTCCCACCTAGGTTAACGGCAACGGGAAGCTTGTGTTCTTGTTGTGTCAGGATGGGAGCATGTCGTTCACGGAACTGCCCCCATTTACCGTACCCATCCAAAGTGGAAGTCCGGGATCAAGAGTAATCGATTTGTCATTGCGCTGAAGGGTGTTGAGCAGCAGCCCCAGCGCGCTGGCGATGCTGCTCGGCGAATCGAGCCGGCCGGATACGCCCCAGGCTGCTGTCGGGCCTGACCTCGTTGTAGTCCTTTCGCTAGATAGCCACGGTTTCACGCGCCTGGTGCAAGGTTTGAAACTAGCCCTCGTTGAGGTGCTTGTCTCGGAACTTTCCGTTGAAGCTTTCGATGTAGCCGTTTTGCATGGGACGCCCCGGCTGGAATAGGATGTGGCGAATGCCGTGGGTCTGCGCCCTGGCCATGAAGGCCCTGCTGGTGAATTCCGGGCCGTTGTCGGTTCGCACTGCTTGCGGGTAGCCACGAAGCAGCGCCGCCCGATCCAGTACCGGGGTCACGTATTCACCAGAAATACCAAAGTCCACCGCGATGTCCACGCTCTCGTGGCTGAAGTCGTCGGTCACGGTCAAGTAGTTCAGACGCTGCCCGCCCGAGAGGCTGTCACACGAACCCGATGATCTGCTCTTCGGTGAATCTGCTCGTCTTCATGTCCGTCATTCTCCTTGGGGGTGACGGACTCCACTAATTGCACCCTGGTACGGCTGGCGGGGGCAGGTCATCGCGGCCAGCGCGGTCAGCTTGTTGATTCGTAATCCGAGTTTCACGTTCCGGCGTCGGGTAAGGAAAGAGTTCAGAACCGCGACTTACGCCGGTAACCTAAAGCCCGACAGACGAGACGACTCACTCATGAAGCGATAACACCGTAGTCTGTAAATCATCGGGGCCTCATGCCACTTTTTTGGTGACCATCGGCCACTGCTTGTTGAAGTCGCAAACAATGTGGTGTAGTTTTGGCAGCAGATTTCGAGCCTGATTACACTGGAAACAACTGTTCTCGTTTCCTCGCAAGTGGCGAACCATGTCCAAACTCCGCGTCGAAAGTTTCACCATCTCCCTGGACGGTTTCGGCGCGGGCCCGCATCAGGACCTCAACAACCCGCTCGGGGTGGGCGGCACCGCGCTGCATGGCTGGGCCATGTCCACGCGGACGTTTCAGAAAAACGTGTTCGGCAACGACGGCGGGCAGGACGGCATCGACGAAGACTTTGCCGCCCGGGGCTTTCAGAACATCGGCGCCTGGATTC
>CALMYW010000132.1 GCA_937873665.1 uncultured Sphingorhabdus sp. | reverse complement strand
CCTATAGTGGGGCAAGATCGAATTTCACGTCAAGTACTGACGTTCGTTTCTGGTCGCTTTGCGCCCTGGACGCGTCGACCAGTATCGTTTTGGCGTGCTTGCCTGACTGGATGTCGCCTGGTAACCCTGGCGCTTTCGTGACACTGGTGTACGGGCCTAACGACCCGCAGCTCAAGGACAAGGCTAAGCGTCTTGGGTGGGTTTATCTGGAAGATCGTCGGCTTGACCCAGCAATGCTGTCTTTTTTGTCCAAGCTGGGTGTTGATACGAAAGAGTGGGCAGCAAAATGGCAAGATGAACCCATAATGTTCGTTTACCGGCAGCTCAAGCCATCCCCGTCCTTCCTAAAGAACAAGTTCAACAAGGGTGCCTATGTGCCAAAGGCACGGATTTGCTCCCGCAAAGAATTCCTGTTCGGTATATGCCGTATCTGGTAACAAGCTTTACTAGGGAGACCCTATTTTATTGGTATTCCTGAACAAATTACATCGCCAAATTCGAAATCGTAGTTTCCGAATCGCCCCGTATTCAGCGGCTTAGGCCGCTGAATACGAAATGGCAGTCTTTCCCGCATAGCTAACGCTGAATAATGGCACGCTTGAACGCACCAAGGCTGGTATGAGCGTTGTTACCTCAGCGCATTGGGCTGAGCAGAATCGAGAAATTTGCCAAGACGGTTGAGTAGACTGCCCTTTTCGTAGCCGATACTTGCGAGTATTACTGGTTCGAGGGGGGGCTCTCCACCGGATGACACCACCTGACAAATATGCATGCAGGGCAACAAAGGCGGGTTGGCCACTGCTGAGCTCACTTAGTTGCGTGTACATAAATTGTAGCTCCCGATGTAGGGTAGGAATCTGTGAGCTAGGGTGTAGCTCCGGCCCACGTGCCCGCTACACATTGGTGTTAGTGCATAGCGCGTCACCCTTCGGCTCGGCTCAGGGGGTTCTAACAGTTCAGTGCTCCGTGCGCTGAGATAGCTTGCCATTGCCATGGAATGGCTCATTCCCGGCAGAATGCCGATGATAACAACCCAGTCGAAATATGACAGCACGCATGCAAACTTGTCTCGCTAAATGGTCGGCCATGGGGTTCATCGTTCAACGCCATTGTTCCATCACTGGCTTACAATCCTAGTCGATCGGCACAGTTTGATTTCGTCTTGCCTTTGTTCGTTCGATTAGTCAGTACAAGGTAGAGGTAAGGTGCTAATGCACATCGGCATACGCCAGGATTTGGTTGACGCAGGAGGCCCTGGCTTGACGGCCCGAGTTGTCGCCATAAACCCATTTCGTCACCTGCAGATTGGGCTTTTGCGCGCATTGGGGAAGACGGATGCGCTCGTCGTTTGCGATGGCCGTGGGACCCCGCAAGGAGATGTGTCCACAACACTTGCGAGCTTGATTGAGAGTGGAGCACGGCGACTCGCCGTATTTGCTGATCCGGAACTTTCGCCGTCCCAGGTACCTGAAAACGTTATTGTTGTGCTGCAGGGGCCTGAATACAACGCGATGGCGTGGAGTCCTCGTCTCGTGCTTGCTCAGGTTACAGAACTAGAGGAAGCAAGGCGTGCGATTGCAGCAGGTGTTTCGGGTCTTATCGCCAAGGGCGCTGAATCTGGAGACCGGATAGGCGACACTTCCGCATTTATATTGTTTCAACAACTTGTTCGTGAGGTTAGCCTGCCGATCTGGGTGCAGGGCGGTATTGGCCTGAACACGGCAGCGGCGTGTATTGCTGGCGGAGCCGCCGGCGTCGTCATCGACGCACAATTGGCGCTGGTCAAGGAGTCGACTCTGCCAGATACAGTTAGGCATGCGATTTCTTCGATGGATGGCAGTGAGACTGCTGTGATCGATATGTTCCGAGTCTTCCAGCGTCCGGACATTCCCATCCCGGATCGAAGCCAGGGTCACTCGATCGAAGCTCTGCTTGGCATCGGGGATTTCAAGACTCAGTTGATCCCCTGCGGTCAGGACGCGTCGCTTGCCGCGTCGCTCTCCCAGCGCTTCCCGACTGCCGGTAGGTTGGTGAGTGGGTTGGAAAGAACTATGGATCAGGCGCTTGCGGGTGCGGCGCAGAATGTATCCCTTGCTGAGGGAGGGGCGCTGGCGGATTTTCACGGTATCCGCTACCCGATTCTCCAGGGGCCTATGACCCGAGTCAGCGACACCGTAGATTTCGCCGCTGCTGTCGCAGATGCCGGTGGCCTTCCATTTATCGCATTGGCGATGCTTCGAGAATCCGCGTGTCGGAAGCTGCTCAACGAAGCCAAGGCCCGTTTTAATGGTCGGACCTGGGGTGTTGGAATTCTTGGGTTCGTCGATCAGGACCTGCGCAGCGAGCAGTTTGCGGTTATCGAGGAGGTTATGCCGCCGGTGGTTATCATCGCCGGGGGGCGTCCGACTCAGGCCCGCGCTTTGGAAGAAAAGGGGATCGCAGCTTATCTGCATGTGCCATCTCGAGGTCTACTCGAGCTGTTTCTCGCGGACGGCGCGCGCAGATTCATCTTCGAAGGTCGTGAATGCGGCGGGCATATCGGCCCGAGATTCAGCTTCTTGCTATGGCAACAACAGATCGACGTCCTGATGCAGTTTCCGCGGCCACGTGAACTGTTTGTTGTCTTTGCTGGTGGCATTCATGATACCCGATCAGCGGCTATGATCACGGCGATGACTGCATCTTTGGCAGCTAAAGGTGCAAAAATCGGGATCTTGATGGGTACTGCTTACTTATTCACCGAGGAGGCTGTTGCCTGCGGAGCCATATTGCAGACCTATCAAGACCAAGCAATCGCTTGTGCGCGGACAGTACTACTGGAGACCGCTCCTGGTCACGCGACTCGTTGCATCGACTCGCCTTATGTCCGCTCTTTCCTCGCCGAGCGCCAGCGCTTGGATCAGGCAGGTACGGATCCAAAAGAAGTTTGGGCAACTCTCGAAACGCTCAATCTCGGCCGATTGCGAATCGCTTCGAAAGGTGTTAAGCGATTCGGCTCGGAGCTGTTACCAGTCGAGGAGGAGAAGCAGCGCCAGGAAGGCATGTATATGATCGGCGATGTTGCCACGATGCGGGAGCGTGTGATTACTGTCGAAGATCTGCATAAAGAGGTTACTGAACGAATCCCCGAATATCTCCAAGCACTGGTTCACGAGGTGGCTCCCGAGGAGGAGGCGCAACCGCTTGATATCGCCATTGTGGGTATGGCGGGCGTATTTCCTGGGGCAGAGGATATCGATACCTTCTGGTCAAACATTATCAAAGGTGTGCGCTGCTTCTCGGAAGTCGACCCGGCGCGTTGGAATCCGAGGCACTACTTCAACCCTGACTCGAACGACGGGGATAGGACCCCCTCCAAATGGGGTGGATTTTTGGGAGATATTATCTTCGATCCCACGGAATACGGAATACCACCCCAGTCACTGTCCACCATTGATCCAGCACAGCTGATCAGCCTTGAAGTCGCTCGCCGCGCCTTGGATGATGCTGGATACCTTCACGGAGACTTCGATCGTTCCCGGGTATCAGTGGTGTTCGGTGCCGAGGCTGGTTCTGATATCTCAGCCGCTTACGGCTTCCGTTCGCTTTATCCCCAACTGGTCGGGGAACTGCCCCCGGAGCTTGATGAGCATCTTCCGCGGCTACGGGAGGACTCTTTCCCTGGCATTCTGGCCAATGTCATTGCGGGCCGCATCACTAATCGGCTTGATCTGGGCGGGCTCAATATGTCGGTGGACGCCGCCTGCGCCTCGTCCTTGGCAGCTCTGGATTCGGCGGCAAAAGAATTAATTCTAGGCCGCAGCGATATGGTCCTATGCGGTGCTGCGGATCTACATAATAGCATCAATGATTTCCTTCTATTTTCAGGGGTTCATGCGATGTCCCGGGCGCCGTACTGCCGGACCTTTGATAGTGAGGCCGATGGGACAGTCCTCGGAGAGGCTGTGGCCTGTGTGGTCCTGAAGCGCCTGGCAGACGCAGAACGCGATGGTGACCGTATTTATGCCGTCATCAAGGGCATCGGCACTTCAAGCGACGGAAGATCATTGGGCTTGACGGCGCCGAACACCAAGGGCCAGGTGAGTGCTGTACGTCGCGCATATGCTTTTTCAGGGTTGCGACCCCAGGACGTCGGTTTGGTCGAGGCCCATGGTACCGGAACGGTCGTGGGCGATCGCACCGAGCTTAGAACACTGAACCAGGTCTTTGAGGATGATGGGGTCTCTCCTGGCAGTTG
>CALMYW010000131.1 GCA_937873665.1 uncultured Sphingorhabdus sp. | reverse complement strand
AGGAGCTGGCTGCCGCGCGTGAAATTGAGGAGATTACGCTTCATCGCTGCCTCCTTCGGGTGTGGAGGCGCTGAGCCCGAGACGGGCGAGTCGACGATTGTAGGCTTCGTGCGTGCGCTGCCTCAACGAACCATCGGTATGGCTGGCCAGAAGCGCATCCAGGGCAACCGTGATGAAGAGGTTCTGCCGTACCGGGTCGAGGGCCGCAGGCCGCTTTCGCGCTTCGTTTTCACGCTGCCATGCGTCGATCAACTGGTCGCGAATGACGATGCTGACGGAGACCTGCTGGTCCCGGGCCTTGCCCTTTATCCAGTCAGCAAGTGGGCGGGGAACGTAGGTCTGAAGACTGAGATGCCGATCCATGTTCGGGGGTCCTATTGACCCTTGCGAACCTGGCTTGATCTTGCGGAAGACAAGGAAGAGAATAAATCAGGAACATAAGCCCGTCAATCGCGGAATGTGCGAATACTATCAATGGTTTCACTGGCTTCGATTTGCCCGCAAATCGCGATTCTGAGGCATGCTTCACGATTGAATTGGTTTGACACTAGCCCTGAAATTTCGCCTATCACTCTGAAATACCTTCCTTAAATCCAGCAGTGTCACTGCGTACGGTGTGCGCGAAGTTGTTCCCTATTTGGACAGTTGTGTTGGACCACTTCCAGGTCCAATTCTCGGCAGAAAAGGCTTTGGTTTCACGAGGATTTATTAGCCCTTCTGGCGCTTGAGGGATATCGCCTTTCGGCGAAAGGATGTGCCCTCCCGTCGGCATAATTGTAGCGCATGGCCATATGCCGAAGGTGATCTCGACGCCGGAATGACATCTCACAATGCCTCGTGTGGCGAAGGGGATTTTGGTCAGCGAAATTGAGGTTGGACATTGCCGATCTTGCAAAGTGCAATATGGCTTCTGTTACGGCCCCAGTGATAGCCTTTTTTTGTTGCACGGATGGGCTTACACGCCTCATGAGTGTATAGGTACGGCGGACAGAGCTCCGGACAATGGGAGCTTGGCAGGGATCGGGGTATCGAGTTTATGGCGCATCTATTGATCGGGTTGGGTGGTACTGGCGGCAAAGTTCTTGCAGCTTTCAGGCGGGCTGTTTTTCAGCAGTTTGGTTCGGCTGACACTGCCGACCTTGCGCTCGACTATCTCTACATCGATAGCGATTCGCATGATATCGTAGCTGCCCAAAATACCACGCTCCTTGAAGAGGGAGACAAGACCTGGCGGGTCCTTGGCCGATCGGTTCAACTTTCCCCCGCGCAGATCCTTCATTTGAAGCCCGGCAACCTCGATCACATTATTCAAAACGTCGAGGAATATACCACGCTCAAGCGCTGGATCGGCGATCGCTCAGTCTGGAATGAAATCCGTGCTGGGGCACCCAATGGGATTACTGCAGCCGGTCAGTTACGGCGCTTCGGGCGGCTGCTGCTTGCGCAGAACATTGCCGATGTCCGCAAAGCCATTACTAGCCGGCTAACGCAGCCGCGCGGCCAGGCAGTGGCGGCGAACTGGACCTTCCATATTGTGGCGGGCTTGGCTGGTGGTACCGGTTCTGGCACGCTGCTCGACTTGGTCTCGCTGATCCGCGAAATACCGCAAGGTGCCGGCGGCAAGATCGTGGTCTACTCCGTACTGCCGGAATCGCAGGAAACCGATTGGGCGAAGCACAACTACTATGCCAACGGCTATGCCGCCTTGGCCGAACTGAATGCGCTTGTTGTCGGTCAACACCGGCTGTCCAACATCGCCGAACCTGCCGGGCTCTATGGCCACGGTAATCTGGTCGACAACGTGTTCGTTGTCACCAATGTCAATGAACAGGGCATCCAGATCGACATGGGATCGATGGTGCCAGCGCTGGTGGCCGAAGCGATGTATCAGATCGTCGTCGCCAGCGGCGAGGCGCGAACGCTGGGGGATACGCAACAGCGGGTCGGCGGCAACGCCGACCGCGTCTGGCGGCAGATGGTTACCGGCGAGAATTACATCGGCCACTATGAATGCGATCCTGGCGGCCCCCCAGTGCGGGCCAATCGGTTCCTTAGCTTCGGCCTGAAGCGGATCGCGATTCCGACCGAGGAAATCCACGACTTCGCCGCCGGTACGCTGGTCCAGCAGTTCCTTCTGCAAACAACGCACAATAACTGGGTCGAGGCCCACGGCTTTACGGATGCTGACCGGGCCTTTGATGCCCCGGGTGAAGCTCGCAAGGCCGAGAACCAGAACGCTTGGTGCATGACCTTGTCGCATCTGAAGCTTGAGCAAAAGATGCTCGATACCGACAGTGCGGCCTGGTCGACGATCCGTAGCCAGTTCCTGGTTCCGCTAAATGGCGTGCGCGGCAAGTTTACCGGCTCCAAGGAAACCTGGACCGGCCAGCTCGACAAGTTTGCGGAGGACTTCTTCCGCGCCGGCTTCCGTCAGGTGGGCGTCGAGGAATTCTACCGGGTCGCCGAGCGGACCATTCCCGACCGCGCACGGTTCATCGTTCGTGATCGCATTGCCACGTCGCAGTTTGCGGCCTGGCGCGATGGTCAGCTGTCGTTGCGTGAAGTAGATCGTGTCCTGTCCGAATTGATTGTCGACACGCAGGATAAGATAACCAAGTGCGATAAGCAGATGGAACTGGAGACGGCCAATGAGAAGGCTGCTGCCGAAAAGCGCAGCATGCAGGCCAAGGAATACCACTCCCCGACAGTCTTGAAGTCCCTACTTGGCGCGGCGGGGGTCGGAGAAAAGGCTGCGGACAAGCTCGCAAAATATGCTGAAACCCTGGCTGATCAGTATGGTGCCCGCAGCACACTGCTAGCCCTCGCTTTCGCCAAGCGCCTGCTAAGCGCGATCCTGACCGAACTTGCCGACCTGCGCGCAACGGTCGAAGTGGTCGCCAATCGCATGGAAGCCGCGCTCAAGCGGACCGATCTTGCTATGGCCGGGCGGGTCCAACCCAAAGCGATGGGCACCGGCGATGCGCAGACCACCAAGCTGTTCGATGCCGATCGCATCCGTGTCGTGATGAACCGGATCCAGCAGGACCAGACGCTGCAGCGCGAGATGACCAATGTCCTGCGCCAGACCCTGGTCAGCTCGATCGGACCCAACCCGACCTTCGCCCGCATGGCCGAGAGCATGAGCGAAGGTCGGCTGCTGGCCGTGATCGAGGAACTGGCCCAAGAGCGGGTCGAGAAGGTCCTGAAGGATCAGGAATCGGCCCGGGACCGGATTCTGGAGACATCGATAATCCAGAAGCTGTATGATGAATACGATGGCCGCGAAGCCGAACTGCGAGCCTTCATCGGCACCCAAGTCCAGCAGGCAGCATCGTTTGCCCCGCTCGATCCGAACGAGCGTATCGCACACGATGCGCCGGCGGTTGAGTCGGTTACTGTGGCCTTTGTTCCGGCCGCAATCGACTTGCCGGAGGAGCTGCGCAGTTTCCATGCGCTGCTCTGCCGGGTGATCGCGGCGGCAGCAGCAGGCCGCAAGGTTGAGATCGTCGAAACCTCTGGCAACCAGCAGGAGATCGTCTTCCTCAGTCTGGTAAACCAGTTCGCGCTGCGCCACCTTGCCACGCTAAAGTTCTTGCGTTCGCGCTATGAGAAGATGCTCTATGCGCCCGATGGCAAGCCGGCCGCCGATGCGGCACGCAAGCGGCTGGAACTGCACCTTGAGGGCGACGGCTCCAACCTGCCGAGCCTCCATCCGATGAGCCCGAGCGAACTGCGTGATTCGGTGCGTGGTCACTTCCTGATCGGCCGGATCGAGGAAATCCTCCGCGAACGACGCAATCCGGGCACCGGAGCCGACGAAGTGTTCATGATCGCCGTGGACGCTTCGGGTCTCGAAATGCCGCTGGTGGTCGGAACGAGCTTCGCCCGCGGAGTGCAGGATCTGGACATTGCTGCGGCCAGACAGCTGCGCGAGCAGATCCAGCGCAAGATCGACGCCAAGCGGCACATCGATGAGCGCAAGGCGCTGGTCGACAAGCTGGCCCAGTATCAGAACGAGATCATGCGGGCGCACGACTATGATCAGGGGCATCCAGCCGTGGTTGAAGCCATGGCCGATGTCGCTGCGGCTCGCGCATTGATCCCGGCCTGATCGCAATCCGTCACACTAGGTACCGCACCAATCGCCTTCCCGGGGGGGACGCCTTAGATGGCCAATATTCGTTGCGAGAATTTCGAAAAGGGTTGTCCGTTTGCCGATGGCCAGACGCACGAAGCGGATTCGCTCGACGAATTCCGCTTCCACCGCTGCGAGGTGCAGGCCAACGGCGGGCAGTGTCAGGCCTTTGATGAAGCCACCAAGCCGGTCGGCGGCGGTGGCGATCGCGGCGAAGGCATCAAGCGCCTGCTGGAGAAGGCGCGTCCGGCAATTGCCATCCTGCTCGTCCTCTCCCTGATCGGCGGTCTCGGCTACGGCGTCTACAGCTGGTTCATCGCCGGTCCCTCGTGCGAGATTTCCGAAGCCAAGCAGCTCATGTCTCTCGATCCGAAGGTCGGCGAGCTGGAAGAGATGGGCGGCGATTGCGTCGATGCGGGCATTGCCGAAGCCAATGCCGACAAGATCGTGACCGGAACCGTGCTGCTGCGTGGCGCGCTCGATCGCAAGTCGCCCAAGGCGGCCTATCTCCTCGGGCAGCTGTTCGACCCGCTCAAGCGCCCTGAACTCGAAGAGCGCGCGCAAGTCCCCGAACTGCTGCCGGCGACCGATCCCCGCGAAGCGCTGCGCTTCTACGATCTTGCAGGTACTCTCGACGAAAACGCGGTTGCGGCGGCGACCGCGCTGCGGGCAAAGTATCCCGAACTGCGGCTCGATGCCACGGGCAAGGGTGGCGCACCGCTCGCACTGCCGGGCCACCATGGCCTAATGCAGCGGGTGCTGACCAAGCCAGGTGCGGAACTGTTCGCGCAGCCGGGCGGAACCGGTCCCGGCCGCCCGCTGTCGCCGTTCAGCCTATTCTATGTGCTCGAAGCGAAGCCGGGTTGGCTCAAGGTCGGCGAACAGCTTGCCGGAGCCCCAGCGGGGTGGATCGCGCAGGATCTGGCCCAGGAATGGAACGTCATGCTGGTGATGCGCTACGCCCCGCCTGACGGCCGCCAGCCCGCGCTGTTCTTCCGCGACGAACTTGCCGCCAAGACCCTGCTGACGCGGCCGGGCGCAAGCGATACCGTCATGGAAATGCTGAAATCGGCCAAGGGGGATTCGCCCGACCCGCGCCTTTCGGCAATCGAGGACCAGACGATCGACTGGTCGGCCTCACCCTACCTGATGCCGATCCTCAAGACCTCGCCGGTCGTGACCGATTCCGGTCGCAAGGTCTTCCTGGCGCAGGTTGCCGCCGTCAATGGAGCTGGCCAGGGTGGAGGCCGACCTGCGCCTGCCGCCGGGGGGGCCTGCCGAAGCGGATCGGCCGAGACCGCGCTGCACCAGATCGCCTTCGTCATCGACACGACCGCGTCGATGGGCCCCTACATCGAAGGCGTGCGCAAGATCTCCAATTACTGGGCGCAGGAAGTGGCCAAGCGGGGCATTAGCGACAAGGTCCGCTTCGCCGTGGTCGCCTATCGCAACAACATGAGCGAGGAACCGCAGCGTTCCGGGCTCGAATACGAACCGCGACCCTCCCTGCCGCTCCCTCC
>CALMYW010000130.1 GCA_937873665.1 uncultured Sphingorhabdus sp. | reverse complement strand
CTTCCTTAATCTTGAATCAAATCAATAACAAATCCGCCGCAGGCGTGAACGTTAGGGGATTTAGATTCTAAGGTTAAGAGGTTACCTGCTCGTGATCAGCCTGCAAACTCCTGATTTCTCGCGAGTCGGGGCGGCTATGCCGAATCTGAAAACACGATGTTCGGTTTCTGATAGCACGACCGCCAGATTCTAATAACACGTCATCTGATGCCCGATCACACGTTGGCCACCTCCCTGCCCTGTTGATAACTTTGAAAGCGCGGCTGAGAACGTGAGGCCAGAGGATCAGTTAGCGTTCCGATTCACATATGATGCGCCGATCCCAAACTTTCTGATCCCCCTTTTGCCCCTATGCTGAAACGAACGTGTTTTCGGAAATGTGGTATTTCCGGTCGAACGTGTTTTCAGGAATGGTTTTTGGAGGCATTTTCCATCGTCCAGATTGAAGGCCGACCTGTCGGGTTTCTGGATCGCAGTGACTGAAGTGGAGCCTCAGGCGATCTGCCAGCTGGCTTGAGCGCTGCACAGTAGATCGCTGATTTCAGTCAAAGATGGACGGCAGAAGCACGGCCGTAGGGTCTATGCCGGTGCTCTTGGGCCTAGTCAGCGATTTCTTAGCAGGCGCCGACCGTAGACGCGGTCCGCTGATCGGGCGGGCTAAGCGAAGTGATTCCCGAAAACACGTTCGCTAGCTGCCGTGCATGATGAGACTGTTCTTATTGTTACGATAGATCGCTATGCCTGCGGCAGAGCGTAATCAGGCCTGAAGCCGAGCGGCAGCTCTACCAGCGCGCCGGGCGCCGCTACCAAGTCCTGCAGAAGGTCGCGATCTTCAAAAGCCCGGAAGCGTATGCTTGTTGCGCTCGTGGTGCTTCTTCATGAAGCCGTAGAACCGCTTCGAGTAGTTCCTTGGCAACTCATGCGGATTGCTGTTCAAAAAGGAATCGAATTGCCGCATCAGCACATCGAGATCCCAACCAGGACATTCAGCACGGATGGCCTGATAGATTTCGGGGTCAAGAGTGTCCTGCGCGCCCCCTCCCCTTCGTCGTGACTGAGATTGGCTTGCATTGCTGTCCAATGCCGCTGATGCATCGGCTTGCTGTTCGGGGCGCAAGCTCGCGCTCGTTGTTGCAAGGAGCTTGCGCACGAGGGCAGGATCAACGAATTCCTGCGGAGGGCTGACCTTGGCTGCCTTTTCGGGGGTTGCGCGCTGAATGCGCTGGGCTCTGCTCTCCGTGGTGACAGAGCCACTATCCTCGGTTTTTCCAGAAGGTTTTTCGAGATGGCGACGCATCACCATCTTTAGCTTTGGACGCGGCGTCTCTGCTCCAATGACCTCCAGACTGATATCCGGCAGGTTGTTAGCTCGCGCCAATTCAAGAATCTTGTTCTTGAACGAGGGTAGGGAGCTTTCGCTGCCGCTTTTCTGATGAAGAGTTTCGAAGCCAATCGTGAAACCTTCTGGCCCATTGCCACCAGCGTGCTTGCGAGCGGCGCGGTAGAGCCATTTCCCAAGTCCGCTCGTTATCTCGAAATACAAAGGCGAAATCGCAAGGACATTTCGCTTGTCCATGACCCCGTCGAAGAACCACTTGGAAAGCGTGATTTCCATCCCAAGCGAACGCTGGGTTCGCTCATCAACGAGATGAGTATAGCTATCGATCCACGAAAATGTGGTCTCGCGGGATTTGGAGTTCGCTCGGATGTTCGTCTTGATCGTCGTGGCCTGAAGGCGATCAAGCGCTGCGATCAGTCGCTCATAGGCGCGCCCGCTTACACCCCAGCAGATTCGCTTGAGAAGATCGCCAGGTTGAACACGAATGGTCGGCGACAGGTCATTGTCACCCCGCTCGCGCAATTCGTTGAGGTGGGACGCCAGATAGATCATGATATCTGCATCCCAGATGGTCGCCATCCCATAGGCTGGGTTGGCTGATACATGCACGGTGACCGACTTGTCCGGACTGAGGTACTCAATGGGTTTCAGGCGCTTCTTCTTCGAAAGGCTGAAGAAAGGACGCTGCATGGTCTCCTGATAGTCCCGCAGCGAGATGTCGCTGAAATCAGGCAGCGTGAAGAACATCTCGAACTGCACCCGGCGACCGGAGGAGGACTGATCTTTCTCGCTCACGTTCTTCGCCCAGTAAATCTGCCGCTGTCCCACATGTGGGACAAGTTAGTTAAACATATGAAATGCAACGATAAAAACCACATTTTCAGAGTGGTGAACACATGGCCATAGGTGGGTCTGAAACCCTCCTTCATGGGGCAGGCCTTTTTAGAATCTTCGCCTTCTCAATCAGAGGGCGCAATGCATCGAGGATTTCGTCAGCGCTCAAATCAGTGGGGTTGATCGTTATCGTGAGCCCTCGTGCACGATCCTTTTCGATGACACCAATGGACGATCCCGCCGCTTCGATTACGGCTTTCTGAACACGGCCAGGCCTGCCCGAAACTGCCTTGAGCAGACGGACAACAACCTGAGGGCCAGAAATTGGCTCTTCGTCTCCGGATTGCCGGAAACTTTGCTCCGCAGCGATCTGCTTTGCTGCTTCCTCCATCCTAGGGCGCAGCGATGGGTTGCGTATGGCTGGAAGAAGCTTGTCACCGTACCGCACCTGAAGTTCCATTGGCGACGCAAATGCGCTTACGATTGTTTGCGGGATCTCTGTCAGGCCGATGTACCGGGCGAGCGTAGATTTCGAGATCTTTACGCGTTCAGCAAGCCGGGCCTGAAGGCCATCGTAATAAGTATCGACTGCTGCCTTGTAGTTCAAACCGCGCTCTAAATCTGAGATATCTTCCCTCTCGCGGTTCTCGATATCAGCAAGGCGGAACGCAGCTTCGTCATCGAGATCTTCGATAATCGCTACGAGCTCGATATCCGGGTAGTGATTGGCGTTGAGCCACGCGACAGCCCAGTGGCGCCTTGTGCCAATGATCAGTTCGTACTGCAGCTCACCTTGCTGTTTCCGGCGCACGACTACTGGGATGCGGTTCCCGTTTTCTGCTTGGATCGATTCAATCAGAGATCGCAAACGGGGTTCGGTGAGCTGTTCGTAATCACGGGCGTTTCCCGGCCAGATCGAACATTCTGCAGGTTTGAGCCGGATGGTCGGGCGCTTGACCATCCGCGCTGCTTCCGTGAAGCCTTCAAGCCGACGTGTTGTGAAATTGCGCGATGCGGTTGCCCCTGCAGCGTCCTTGGCTTCAGAGACGGAAGGCTGGTCAGGGGCAGGGGAGGCGAGGGCCTCGCCAATCAATGAACGACGGCTCACGCTGCAACACTCCCTGCCGTGTCAGATGACCGTCTCGAAATGCTCTTCGACGGCCACTGCTCATGTATTTCGTTCAGAACTTCTCCGAAGACTGCGTTGAGATTGTCCCGGCAACGCTGGTAGGTTGCGTGCGCAGCTGAAGGCTTGCTTTCATAGATCGACCGGAATGCTTGAGTGGCATTCTTGATTTCCTCAGAAGCTAGGATCGGCTGATTCAGCAGGAAATTGGCATATGTGGCCTTCATCATCTTCCACATGTCGGCTTCACCTGGCTTGCTGGGGGTGTAGGCCGAGCAGACGACGCGAATGAACCCGTAATCAACAGGCGTTCCGTGATCCTCGAGGATCTCGATATTCTCGGCGATGGTGTCCATGAAATGGATGGTTGAAAGATAGTCGAGCTGCCTTGCCGGAACCGGGATAAGCATACCTGTTGCGGCGGCCATCACATTGAGGCCCAGGAACCCCATGGCAGGCGGAGGATCGAGCAAGACGACGTCGAAGTCCTTGATGATACTGTCGATGCCAATACGGAGACGCTGAAGTCCCTCGCGCACTGCTTGTCCGCCCTCCGTCAACGTTGCCGTGAGGTCCCACTCTGCATCCTGCAGGCCAAGGCTTGACGGCACTATTTTGATTGTAGGCCAAGCGGTTTCTCGGATTGCCTTCCTGAAATCATCGAATGTACTGCGAGGCGACAGGAAGTTTCCTAAAGTCTCCTCTTCATCGATAAGTGCTTCGGGCTGGATGTCGAACATAGTTGTCGTTGACGCCTGCGGATCGCAGTCGATCACGAGAACGCTATATCCGTTCAGTGCGAGAAAATCGGCGAAATGCTTGGTAATCGTACTCTTGCCGACGCCGCCCTTGAAATTCTGCACGGCTACTACAACCGCATTCTCATGGGCTAGCTTGCCCGGATGAATGTTCAGCGCCTTGCGAATATGAGTAAGGTCTTCGAGCGTGTAATAGCGGCGGCCATTGTTGAGCTGTTTCGGAGGCGCGAGACGCCCCTCCTTCTCTGCCTTGGCAAGCGCTTCAGGCGTTCTTCCGACCAATTCCGCTGCCGCCGTAGGCCCAAAGGTGATATCGAGGACCTTGCGTTCATCAGGTTTGAACACCACAGCTTTGACCCGATCGCGCATCATTTCGCAGGATCTGGTCATATTTCGCAGTGTGTTCACGGTGTAGGACATGCGTCTGCCTTTCGATGAATCGCAGTTCTGCGACCCAGTTCGTGTTTTATGATCATTTTCGGCGGTAGAAGTCAAACCGATATCTTCGGGATGGTGCCGGTCCCGAATCCTCGTCGCTGCCGGGCACCCCTTGTCGCATAGCCCGTAGTGATCACGGGCTCATAAACCCGAGGCGAGAGGGAAGGGGGATGACCTGATGCGGTTCAGCATCAGGAGCAGACCGTGACCGACCTATTTGAACAATCCAGCCAGAAGCTGGACGCAGCAATCACCGAAATCCAGCACGCCATCGCCACCGGACTGGCGAACAAGCAACGCCTGTTTGAGACGATGCGCCAGCTCTACGGGGAGGGCTCCGCAAACGGCGCCTGGAGCCAGAGGGACGCCTTTGACCTGCTCGAGGCGGCATTGACGCGCCACATGGCCGGACTGCTGAACAAGCCTCAGATGCTGCACCAGATTTCGGAGATCAGTGCGCTTATCGAGGCGCTGCCGACACATACGGTCAGAAGTGAAGACCAGATCAGGTACCAGCAATTCTCGACGCCCGCAGACCTCGCAAGCCTAGCCGTGATTTTGGCGCAGCCACTGGCAACCGATATCGTTCTTGAGCCGAGCGCCGGACATGGCGCTCTCGTGGCAACTTTGCCCGATGTCAGCGCATTGCATCTCAACGAAATCGACCCGCGCAGGCATGAGAAGTTGGCCCTGCTGTTTCCCCAGGCCACCACAACAGGGATCGATGGAGCCATGCTGGCCTCCCATCTCGACGCGGCAGTGCAGCCAAGCCTGATCCTGATGAACCCGCCATTCTCGCGGTCAGTGGGACGAGGGGCAGACGAGTTCGCAGCGGTGCGTCATCTGCGCGCTGCCATAACGCGCCTCAGGCAAGGGGGACGGATCGTCGCGATCATGCCGGACTGGTTCACGACGAGCGCAAAGCTTGCGAAAATCTACGAAGACACCTTTGCCTCTTGCACGGTCCGCACATCCATCCGGCTCGATAAATGCTATCACAAGCAGGGCACCAGCGTGGCCGTGCGCTTGTACGTGATCGACAAGATCCCGGGGCAGATCAGACCTGCAGTTTTGGCGCGGCAGACAGTTGCAGACGTTGCGTCTGCGGTTCCAATCATCAAACGCGTGACAGCCGAGCCTGACTGCGAACCGCGCGCGGTG
>CALMYW010000129.1 GCA_937873665.1 uncultured Sphingorhabdus sp. | reverse complement strand
CGCGAAGCCTGCCGTGCCCGTGATGCGATGCTCGAGCGGCTTGCCGCTTTGCCGCCTGTGCCCGGCGCGCTTGACCAGATTGTCCAGCATTTCGGGAGCGATGCGGTTGCCGAGGTGACCGGACGTTCCCGTCGCATTGTGCCCCGCGCCAACAGCGATGGTTCGGTGCGCTTCGCCGTCGAAAACCGGCCTGCTTCAGCCAATATTGCTGAAACCCATGCGTTCATGGATGACAAGAAGCACATCCTCGTCTTCTCCGAGGCTGGCGGCACGGGCAGGTCCTATCATGCCGACCTTGGCGTGAAGAACCAGCGCCGCCGCGTCCACTACCTGCTCGAAGCAGGCTGGAAGGCCGACACCGCCATCCAGGGCTTTGGCCGCACCAACCGCACCAATCAGAAGCAGCCACCGCTGTTCCGCCCGGTATCGACCGACGTGAAGGCGCAGAAGCGCTTCATCTCGACGATCGCCCGAAGGCTCGACAGTCTGGGAGCGATCACGCGCGGCCAGCGGCAAACCGGCGGCCAGAACATGTTCAGCGCCAGCGACAATCTGGAATCCTACTATGCCCGCGATGCCCTGCGCCAGCTTTACCAATTGCTGGTGCGCGGCAAGATCGATGGCTGTTCGCTCGGGCAATTCGAAACAGCCACCGGCCTGTCGCTGCTCGACAGTGACGGCGGGCTCAAGGACGAGCTTCCGCCCATCACGACCTTCCTCAACCGGATGCTGGCGCTCACCATTTCCATGCAGAACATCCTGTTCGAGGCCTTCGAGGGTCTGCTGACGGCCCGGGTCGAAGGCGCAATCGCCAGCGGCACCTATGAAATGGGCCTCGAAACCCTGCGCGCCGAGAGCTTCTCGGTCTCCGACCGCAAGACCATCTACACCCATCCCGGCACCGGAGCTGTGACCCACCTCCTGACCATCGAACGCAAAGACCGGATCGAGCCGGTTGTGCTCGAGAGGGCGCTGGCCATGGCAGTGGATCGCGACGCCGAACTCGTGATCAACACCCGCTCCGGGCGCGCGGCAGTCAAATTGCGCGCGCGCAGCCTGATCGACGATGATGGCGGCATTCACCCGCGCATCCGCCTCGTCCGGCCTTTGGAGGCGACCAATATTCTCGCCGAGGTATTCGCGACCAGCCATTGGGAGCCGGTGGACCGTGAGCGGTTCAGCGAAGTCTGGCAGGCCGAACTTGCCGACTTGCCCGAGTTCGAAACCTCGACCCTGCACATGGTTTCAGGCCTGCTGCTGCCGATCTGGCGGCGGCTCCCCAATGAATCGACCCGCGTCTACCGCCTGCAAACCGATGCTGGCGAGCGCGTCATCGGCCGCAAGGTTTCGCCCGCCTGGGTCGCCACGGTGATTGAGCAGGACACGGCGTCCGTCGTGCCTGCCGATGCTTGGGCGATGCTGTGTGCCGGAGATGCCAAACTGCATCTGGCCGAAGATCAGACGCTCGCTCGCGTCCGCGCCATGAATGACTGGCGGATCGAACTGACCGGCTTCAACGATCTTGGCATCGAGCGATTGAAGGCAATGGGCTTGATCTCCGAGATCGTCTCGTGGAAACTCAAGCTCTACATACCGACAGGGGCTGTCGGGGTGGATGTGCTCGCCAAGCTGCTGGACCGGTTTCCGATCCAGCGGATTGCGGCACGCAAAGCCGCCTGAAGGAGCCCCGCATGGACAGTCCCGCCACCGATATCGCCCGCCGCCTTGCCGCCTCAGCCGAGGCGGTCTGCCGCCGTTACCTGTCCAATGGTCGCCGTGAAGGCCGCTACTGGCTGGTCGGCGATGTTCACAATTCGCCGGGTCGCAGTCTCTACGTCAGATTGTCGGCAACGGCTGAGAGCCGGGGAGGCGCAGGCAAATGGACAGACGCGCAAAGCGGCGACCATGGCGATCTTCTCGACATCATCGCGGCAAGTTGCGCCCACCGGACAATGCGCGAGACACTTGATGAAGCCCGCCAATTCCTGAGCCTGCCACCGCCTGATGAGTCCAAACCCCGAAACCCGACCATACGCAAAGCGCCGACCGGCACACCAGAAGCCGCACGGCGCCTATGGGCCGCTTCAAAGCCGATCATGAACAGCATCGCAGCGCGTTATCTTGGTCGCCGGTCGATCATCGATCTGTCCGGCATAGATCAGCTGCGTTTCCATCCGCGCTGCTACTATCGGCCTGCTGAAGATGATGTCCCTGGTGTGCGGGAGGCATGGCCCGCCATGATCGCTGCAGTCACCGACAATGAGGGCACTATCACGGGGGTTCACCGCACTTGGCTTGATCCGCAATCCCACGACAAAGCCGCTGTCGCATATCCACGACGCGCCATGGGGCACTTGCTCGGCTCGGGCGTCCGGTTCGGCAAAGCGGACGGTGTCATGGTTGCCGGTGAAGGCCTCGAAACCCTACTGTCGCTGCGACAGGTGATGCCACCCATGCCCATGATCGCAGGACTATCGGCCGCCCATCTCGCTGCCATCCAGTTCCCTGCTGCGCTGCGCTGCCTCTATGTCGCGCGCGATGATGATCCAGCCGGGGCAACGGCATTGTCGACCTTGACCGAGCGATGCGAACCGTTGGGCATTGCGGTCATACCGCTTGAACCCCGGCTCGACGATTTCAACAGCGACCTTACCGCCTATGGCCATGAGCGGTTGGCAGCGGCCATTCGGGTGCAGCTCAGCGCCGCCGATGCCGTGCGGTTTCTCAAAGAATGAGCGAAGCTGGCCGGTAAGCGGGGGATTTTCCAGGGCAGTGGGGCGCATGGCCACCTCTCCCGGTCCTTGAAGGTCGCCACGCCCTCGGCCTTCGGGAGGGGGCGACTGCGGCAGCGAACACGGGCACCGCAATGGCTGCGCTGCGGCTATTTTCCGCCGGGGCTGCGCCCCTTTGCATCGCGAAACAAAATAGCCTTGCTTCGCCATCCTCCGCTGGCGCTCCGGCCGCGCGTTTCCGCGCGGTGCAGACCCGTGCCCGCCGCCGCTGGTCGTCGCCACGAAGGCCGCGAGAGGCGCGGCTCAGGACACGGAGACCATCATGGCAAGCGCCCCAGATCTTCCCCTTGAAGACACCACCCCCGAACTCGGCTCAACCGCCTATCTCCTCCAGGAAATGCAGCTCTACGGCTATCGGCCCTTCGAGGACGAACCCGATGGCAGGCCGCTACCCGATGCCCGCCTTGCCGGTGGCGCGGTCGCCGACATGTTCGACGGGCTTGTCTCAGCTTTGATCGACACCCGCATTGAACCCGATCTCGAAGACCTGCTCTGGAACGTCGTCAACATCTTCCACCGCGCCGGCGAGCGGGTCGAACGCGATCTCGACGACAATGAACAGGCGCAAAAACGCCTTCAGCGCGAACAGGATGGCAGCGAAGTGCGCTCGGTCGAACTTGAGCGCCAGATCGCCGAGGGAATCTCACTCATCGAACGCCGCGACACGATGGAATTCTTCCGCGAAGCCGCCGCCGATCAATTCCGCATCCACGCCCGCAAGGCCTGGACGCCCCGCACCGGATCCCGCGTCAACCGCAAGGCCATGACCTCAGCCATCATCGACAGCCGCGACTTCCTCGACAAACGCGCCAGAGAGAATGCCCGCGTTCTAATGCCCGAAGGCACCCGTATCGCTTTCACCGGTGGCCCCGATTGCAACGATCACTCGGCCATCTGGGACGTCCTCGACCGGGTTCATGCGCGTCATGCCGACATGGTCTTGCTCCACGGCGCCACACCAACTGGTGCCGAACGCGCCGCCGCCTGCTGGGCCGACACGCGCCGCGTGCCACAAGTCGCCTTCCGTCCCGACTGGAACCGGCACAAGAAGGCCGCGCCGTTCAAACGCAATGACCGGATGCTCGAAGCATTGCCGGTGGGCCTGGTCGTCTTTCCGGGCACCGGCATCCAGGACAATCTGGCTGACAAGGCGCGCAAGATGGGCATTCCGCTCTGGGACTTCCGCGAGAAGCGGTGAGACCGTCAAACTCATGCAAACCAATTTGAGCATTGTCGGCTGCCGACCAACTTAAGCCATTCCCCGCCCAGCGGTGAATGACCGCTCCTGCCGAAACCTTCCATTCCCGTTCCATTGAGCAGTCCGGCAGCATGGCGCGAGCTTTTTTGCGGTGTGGAAGGAGAGGGCGAACTTCCCAGCGGCAGACGACTCCGAGGTTCTCTGATGTCGGATGGACGGCAAAATCGCGCGTGTCGACAAACCCTAAAACTTGCATTGTTGTACATCGCAGCAAAGCGACAGGGTTTGTCGCATGGCTCTCCGAGCCGACAGATGTGATATGGCAAGGCAATCGGCATAGCCGCGAGAAACATGTGTTTGCCGTCATAGCTAAGCAGTGGGGGCGCTCCTTTTCGATCAAGCTAGATCGCATAGGCACGGAGAAACGCATCTACTGCAAAGGCAACCGATTGCTCGGTGTCGAACCATGGCTCCGCTCCGTACAACGGCGGTTCGATGATCCCCGCTTCGAGCAAACCCTTGAGGTGAGCTGCCACGAACCGATTATCAGCACCACGGATTGCCCCGCTTGTCTGCAACTGAGTGAGATAGGTCTTCACTTCAGCCCATGTGCCTCCGCAACCCGCGTGGTAGAGGCTCTTTCCCAGCTTCGAGTTTGCGCCCTCGGCAATCGCCGTCCTCATGATCGCTACCGCATCAGCAGATGTCAGCAAGGCCAGATAAGCCATCCCGAACCGGCGCAGGACGAGGGCGATATCGGGTTCAGATGCATCAAGGAGGCGCACCGCGTCTGCCGCCTGCCCCTCCATAACCTCCATCATCGCCGCGCCGAACAACTCCTCCTTGGATTTGAAATATCCATATAGCGTGCCCTTCGATCCACCGAGCCGCGCCGAGATCATCGCCATGCTTGCGCGCGCGTAACCAACCTCGCGGAATATGTCCGTCGCCGCTGCCAAAATCGCGTTACGCCGTGCGTCAGTTTTCACTCGCATTCGCATCACTCCTTTCTTGAACCACCATGTACGGTTTTAGATTGACAGGCACAAGGGCCTGCTCATAAATGACCGAACTGTATGGTTTTGGAGTTCGGTATGGAGTCGCTTGTGAAAAAGCGCGGGGGAATGGCGGTACTCACCGCCGCGCTCCTGCTGGGCGGTTGCGCAACCCTGCCACAGAAAAGCGCATTGCCTGCGCGAGCAGCCGTTGAGAGCATAGCTAGCGTGAACAGCTTTGCCGCGCCGGACGCTGCCTGGCCGTCAGATCACTGGTGGGAGGATTTTGGCGACGCTCAGCTTTCGGGGCTGATTGCGGAAGGACTGGTGGGCGCCACCGATTTGCGCGTCGCCGAGGCCCGGTTCGCCCGCGCCCAGGCGCTGGTCGGGGAGACCCGCAGCCGCCTGCTGCCCTCGCTCAATGCGAATGCTGAAGCCGGTGCGACCAAGCAGAGCTACAACTATCTCTTCCCGCGCGAATTCGCGCCCCAGGGCTGGCCCGACTATGGTGTTGCAACACTCCGGCTAGATTGGGAGCTGGATTTCTGGGGCAAGAACCGGGCAGCACTAGGCGCGGCGCGGTCAAGTGCGGCGGCTGCCGGAGCGGAGGCGGCTGCAGCGCGACTGGCCGTGTCTGCCGGAATCGCCGCCGCTTATGCGGACCTGGGATCTCTCCATGCCGAGCGCGATGCCGCTGCGCGCGCTGTCGAGGTGCGTGGGCGTACGCTCGAACTGATGGAAGGCCGCAAGGCGGAAGGGCTCGAAAACGCGGGCGCTGTCGAACGCGCCCGGTCAGCATTGGCGACCTCGCAGGGCGAATTGGCCGCGCTCGACGAAGCGCTTGTTCTGGCGCGCAATCGCATCGCAGTGCTGCTCGGCGCTGGGCCGGATCGCGGCCTTACCATCACGCGGCCTGCTCCAATCGCCCGCGAGGACTTCGGCCTGCCCGCCAATCTGCCCGCCGAACTGATCGGCCGTCGTCCTGACATCATCGCCGCACGGTTGCGCAGCGAAGCGGCCGCGAGCCGGATCAAGGAAGCGCGTGCAGCCTTCTACCCCAATATCAATCTAGCCGGACTGATCGGATTGCAGGCGCTGGGCCTGGACAATGTGTTCAAGTCCGGCTCCGAGTTCGGAACAGTCGGCCCTGCGATAAGCCTGCCGATCTTTGACGGCGGAAGCCTGCGCGGCCGCTACCGAGCCTCGGAAGCCGACTATCGCGAGGCCGTCGCACAATATGACGGTGCGCTTATACAGGCGCTGCGCGAAATCGCCGATGCCGCCGCCAGCGAACGCGCGCTTGGCCAGCGGCTCGACCGAGCCCGCGATGCCGAGCGCGCTGCAAGTGCGGCCTGGGCGGTCGCCAACAACCGCTATCGCGGCGGTCTTGCCACTTCGCTGGACGTACTCGTGGCGGAAGACGCGCTCA
>CALMYW010000128.1 GCA_937873665.1 uncultured Sphingorhabdus sp. | reverse complement strand
GCCAAGTCGCTCAGCCGGCCCGAGTTGTTGCGCCGTGTGATCCAGGAACTGATCGAGGCTCACGATGCGGGTCGTGTGGTTTTCCAGAAGGAGGCAGCACCGCGCCTCGACACCACGGTTAGCTTTCTTGTTCATGAGCTGCGTGACCTCGTGGTCGAGCTCGACCGGGCGCAGAACGAGAATGCTCGGCTGTTCGGGAAGCTCGTTGCGGACTGGAATGGCGGGGAAGCAGCTAGCCAACGTGCCCATGAGAGCATTGCCAATCAGATCCGGCAACGCAACTCAGAGGCTTACTCGGCCTTCTACCAGCAGGTCGAGAGGCTGCTTGTCGGTTTCGAAATGCTCGAGCCCAGGCTCATCGAGGCGCTTGAACCCCGCCTCGCGTTAATCTCCGTGCAGTTGGCACAATCGATCAAGCTGGCAGGTGAGCCGCGCCAGATACGCGCAGTCTACCTCGGCGATGATCGCATGCTGTCGCTCAGGTTTCTGGCAGCGTGCGGAGGCTTGGCGATTGTCTTCGGTCTCCTTGTCGGCCTTATGGCACCGAACCTGTGGGACAGCTGGTCTGTGTGGCAGGCTGCCAGGCTGATCGATAGCCCGGCAAAGATGTGTCGCCTGATCGAAGCGGAATACGCCACCACCGATTGCACCTTGCCCGAGCAGGAGCGCGATCTCGGGCTGCGCGTCATTGCCCATGAGGACCGGCGATGATTACGCTCGCCTCGGTCGGATCGGCCTCATCGGCGGCGGAGTATTACTCGGCCGACAACTACTACACCGCGGATCAGACGCAGGATGCCAGCGCGTGGTTCGGCAGGGGTGCCGAGGCGTTGGGCCTGACCGGCAAGGTCGAGGAACAGACCTTTGCAGCCGTGCTCGAAGGAAACTTGCCAGACGGATCGGTGATTGCCGGGAAGGACGGCGTTCACCGCCCCGGCGTTGATCTGACCTTCTCGGCGTCGAAGTCAGTATCGCTGGTGGCGATGCTCGGCGGCGACAAGCGTCTTGTGGAGGCATTGAAGGAGTCCGTTGTCGCAACACTGCGGTGGGCGGAGAAGAACGTTGTCGAAGCCCGGGTCTGGGATGCGGCGCAAGGGCGACAAGTGCCCGAACGCACCGGCAATTTCATCGCCGCGACCTTCCTCCATGACGTGAACAGGAACGGCGAACCGCAGCTTCACATCCACGCCGTCATCGCCAACGCGACCAAAGCCTCGGATGGCAAATGGCATGCGGTGCGCAACGACGAACTCTATCGCGCGCAGCATGTGCTGTCGGCGGTCCACAATGCCGAACTGCGCAGCCGTATCGAAGCCTTGGGCTACGAGACCGTGCCTGCCCGCAATGCCATCGATGGTGCTTTCGAGATCAAGGGTGTGACGCGGGAGGCAGTTGAGGCGTTCTCGTCGCGCCGCGCGGAAATCCTCGCCGAACTGGCCAAGGAGGATCGCGGTAGCGCCCGAGAACGCGAACTGGCGGCGCTTGCAACCCGGCGTGGGAAGGAGCTAGAGCCTGATGCAGCGCGGCAGGTCGCGGCATGGAAAGTGACCGCTCGCGCCATCGGCTTCGATCCTGCGCTCCTGATCGAGAGCGCCATGGCCCGCGCGGCGGGTGAGCAGACTGTCTGGTCGCGCGTCGTTGACGGCATTCGCGGGATCGGCGAGCGCGGGATGGCAATTGCCAGCGCAATGGGACTGACCCCGAAGGATGCGGACCCCTTGGTTCCGGAGCGGCTCGGGCGGCTCGAGCCCAAGGCCTTTGCCGCGGCGCAGGCGGTGGCGTCGGCGGCGCGGGAGTTGGGCGAACGCGAGGCGGCGTTCTCCCGCAACGACCTGATCCGAACCGCGCTTGAGCGGCAGGGGCCAGTCACCGTCGACATGATCGAAGCGCGGATCGATCTGTTGCAGGAGCGGGGGTTGCTGGTCGGCAGCGGCCCGGCGGATCGTGACCGCATGCTGACCACCGAGCAGGCGCTGGCCATGGAGACGAAAGTCATAGCACTGGCACAGGCCGGCAAGGACAGCGTTCAGCCGATTGCGGACAAGGACGGCATTGTCGCGCGATTGCAGGAACAGGCGCGGGCCATCGGCCTTCGCCGCCTCAATGCCGGGCAAGAGCAAGCGGGTGTCGCAATCCTCACCTCCAAAGACCGCGTGCATCTGGTTCAGGGCGGCGCGGGTGTGGGGAAGTCGGCGGCGCTGGCTCCGGTTGCGGCCATTGCGCGGGAGGAGGGGCGGCAGGTTGTGGCGCTGTCCCACGTGGGGCGCATCGCGCGGGAGTTTGGGGAGAAGACGGCCAGTCCGGCATCAACCGTGGATGCCTTTCTGGCCCGGTATGGGCGTGTCATCGACGGCAGTGCCAGCGCAGATAAGGTGGCAGCGGCAAGGGCGGAGCTGTCCGGTGCGCTGGTGATGGTGGATGAGGCCAGTCAGATCGGCACAGACCGGCTCGCGCGGCTGATCACCCTCGCCAACCAGATGGGCATGGGCAAGCTGGTGCTGGCCGGCGACATCAAGCAGCTACCCGCCATCGAGGCTGGCAAGCCCTTCGCGCAGTTGCAGCAGCAGGAGCTGGGCAGAAGCGAGATCACCGATAACCTGCGCGCGCAGACCCCGCAAATGCAGGCCATCAACCGCGCGCTCGAACAGGGCGATGTTGGCGTGGCCTTCGCCGTTCTGAAGCCTGCCACCACCGAGGTGGCTTCGGGCAAGATCCCCGATGCCGCCGCTGCCATGTGGGCCAACCTCCCCAGGGAAGAGCGCGACAACACCATCCTGCTCGCTGCCGGGCGCGCGATGCGCAGCGCGGGCAATGCCGCCGCGCAGCAGGCGCTGATCGAACGCGGGGAAGTGGGCGAGCGTGGCGTGTCGCTCGAGGTGCTCGACCGGGTCACCATCACCCGCGAGGGTGCACGTCAGTTGAAAGGGTATCAGGACGACCGCGTCGTCGCCATCGAGACGAACCTGCGCGCTCAGGGCTTTTCCCGCGGCGAACGCGGCACGGTGATCGGCGTCAAGGATGGCAAGGTCGAACTCGCCATGCCCGACGGCGAGATCCGCCGCTTTGATCCGGGCCGCCTGCCGCGGAACCTGAAGCACGACGCGGTCACCATCTACGAGCCCAAGCAGATCGACCTGCACGAGGGAGACCGCATCCGCTGGACCGCCAAAGATGGCGCGCGCGGACTGCTCAATGGCGATATTGCCCATGTTGCCCGTATCGACGGTGACACGATTACCGTGAAGGCCAGCGACGGCCAGCTCCACGATCTGCCGCGCGGCGATCCGATGCTCGAACGGCTCGACCTCGCCTACGCCATCAACGTTCACGTCGCGCAGGGCATGACCGCCAGGGACGGCATCATCATGATGTCGGAGCGCGAGCGGATGCTCAACACCTCGGCCTCGTTCCTGGTCGCGGTGACCCGGATTGCGGAGAACGCGACGCTGGTCACCGACAATCCCTTGCGCGTCGAGCGGCAGGTCGAGGCGCGCTCTGGCGAGAAAAGCAGCGCGATCGAGACCGCCCGGGAAAATGGTCAGGCCGTCTCTTCCGGGACGGAGAAAAAGGACCGTGAACTCGCCCTCGAAAGGACACCCGAGCGCAGCGAACCGGGGCGCGGATCCAGCGGACCAGATCTGTCGCGCGATCGCGATTACGACTTCGGCATGTGACCGCCATGACGCCCCAAGATCCCTACGCCTGCGCCCGGCGTCATGGCTTCACCCTCCAGGATCTCATTGCCGAAGCCTTCGACGATGTCCTGCGCAAGTATGGCGAGAGCCCCATTGGCCGCTAGTCGATCCCGGAGAACAAGAGAAAAGGCAGGATTTTGAGGGGTATGAGTTGAAGTGAGAATGTGAGACTATGCCCATATGAACGTGTGAACATGTGGGTGCCACCCCAAGGGCCTGTGCACCGACAGCCCTACAACGACAGGAGATATCCATGCGTCTGTTCCAATGGCTGACCGGCCTGTTCACCAGCTCGAGCACCCCGCCAAGCTCCCCCAGCGACGAGGGGCCAAGAATCAACCCCGCGACCGGTCTTCCCATGATCCCCCCCGGCATCGGCGGTGTTGATGTCGGCGGCACCCCCTTCGGCGTGAATCTGGACCGCCGGGACGACCACCACACTCACCACAGCCACAGCCACAGCCACAGTCACCATGACCATCATCACCGTCATGACCATCACCACCATGATTTTGGGTCGACCAGCAGCAGCTTCGATCATTGGTCGGGCACCAGCGCGGGCGGGTTCGATCACACGCGGAGCGATTGATGCCCGCCGCTCCATCGTGCGCATGATCAGCACTGCCTCCCTGATGCTCCAGACAAGGAAATCACCATGGCTGACAACCTGTCCCCGGACGCCTGCCCAACCGCAGCTTTGCCTCACCCCGGCCCCATCAGCCGCGCCCGGTTCTTCGCAAGCTGCCACCCGATCGCGGTCTCAGTGCCTCTGGCCGTCATTATCGCATTCGGGATCGCAACGCTCGCCGCGTTCGTCCTCGACGTCACGCCCGAACGCAGGGAGGTGTTCATACCCGGTGTTGCTGCGATCAGCCTGACCGCTATCGGTGCAGCCATCTTCCCACTTGTCGCGCGCATGCACAACATTGCCAGCGGCCGCGATATCGCTGCAGTCCTGGTCGCTGCAACCGACCCGGAACGGCCACACTTGCTCGCTGAGATCGAGGGACGGCTCTCAAACCGCTATTGGCGCACGCCCATGACCGTATTCCAGCTGGCCATGATGTTCCGCGCGGTGCGGCAGGTTCATGGGGAGCGCGCTTATCGCAAGCAGTTGCGGGAACAAGCAGCGCGGGCCGAGCAGGAGAGGTCGATCGCGCAGCTGTCGCTGAGTCAGTGATTTAGGCTGGGAAACAGGCTCGCATTTCACAAACCGCGGATGCGCGTTCTACAAGTTTTAAGCCCGTCTAGCTATTTCGCTAGAACTGTATAAAAGTCCTAGGCATGGATCCCCGACGTAACCCATTTGCCCCTGGTGCCGGCAGTCGCCCGCCGGAACTCGCTGGCCGTGATGCGATCATGGAGGATGTCGCCATCGCGCTCCACCGCATCGCCCATGGCCGCCATGCGCAGAGCGTCATCCTGATGGGCCTGCGCGGCGTGGGCAAGACCGTTCTCCTCAACGAACTGCGCCGCGCGGCTGAGGGGGAGGGGATCGTTGCGGTGCCGATTGAAGCGCCCGAGGGTCAATCCCTGCCGTCCTTGATCGTGCCTGCCCTTCGCACCGCGTTGCTCCGGCTCGACCGGGGGCAGGCGGCGATGACCCTGGCAAAGCGCGGTCTGGGCGCGCTTGCGCGGTTCGTGAAGGCGTTCAAACTCAGCTATGGCGAGCTGGAGGCGTCGCTCGATCTGGGTGAGCCGGGCGTCGCCGATAATGGCGATTTTGAAGCCGATCTCATCGACCTGATCGACGTGGCCGGGGCGGCGGCGGGCGAACGCGGCACAGCGTTGGTGCTGTTCATCGATGAATTGCAGTACGTTCCCGAGCGCGAATTGGCGGCGCTGATCACCGCGCTCCACCGGGCGCGGCAGAATGATCG
Source organism: uncultured Sphingorhabdus sp. (assembly GCA_937873665.1). Next base: position 3,461 of record CALMYW010000128.1, on the reverse strand, counting down.
TCCGATCACGCTGGTAGGGGCCGGCCTGCCGCAACTCGCCGGACAGATGGGCCGGGCCAAGAGCTATGCCGAGCGCCTGTTTGTGTTCGCTCAGATCGGCCCGCTTCCATCCGATGCTGCCCGCGCAGCATTGGCCAACCCGATCAAGGCCGAAGATTGCGACATCACGGACGACGCCGTCGACCAGATCGTGTCGGTAACGCGCGGCTATCCCTATTTCCTGCAGGAGTGGGGCAAGCAGTGCTGGGACGCGGCCACGACCTGCCCGATCACTGCTGCTGACGTCGCCATCGCCAGCCCTGCCGCCATTGCTGCGCTCGATGCGAGCTTCTTCCGGGTGCGGTTCGATCGCCTGACGCCTTCGGAGAAACGCTACTTGCGCGGCATGGCGGCGCTGGGCGAGGGGCCTTACATCTCTAGCGCGATCGCCGATCATCTCGGCAAGAAGCCCAACGCCTTCGGACCTGTGCGTGCCTCACTCATCGCCAAGGGCATGATCTACACCCCCGGCTATGGCGAGACCGATTTCACCGTGCCGCTGTTCGACGCCTTCATGCGGCGAGCGATACCGGTCGAGGGGTAGGGCAATGAGGCCTTGCCGACTGATGAAACTCGTAGGGATATTGCTGCATTCCACCGCCTCGTTCAGCGCGAGCTCCGCCCCTTGCGAACACATCATGCGTCCCGGCTAAAGTCCCGCAAACGACGGATTGCACGCCGAGTAGCCGGAACATCCGGGTATCAGCCGTCCTGCGGCGATGCCGGATGATCGGCTTCCGGGTGCTGATGATCGACCGGTCGGCGCTTTCCAACGGGTTGCCACGGCTGACCGATCCATTGCGCCAGTCTGTCCCGCGCCGCCCAAACCACCCCCCCCCGCCGCTCGGCAATTCCGGGCAGGCTGCTCGGATCGCCGCCAAGCCAGGGGAGGTAGGGATTGCGTCTGGCATAGGACCACAGTTCCACCCGCTCGCCCGGCCGCCGCGATGTGCCGCGACAGTGGAAGCCCACGGTATCGGCCACCACCAGCGTGTTGGCAGGAACGGCCAACCCCCGAGACGAGGGCAGCCGCAGGCTCTCGAGTTGGCTATCGGCGATGCGGGGTGAACCGCGCGCCGAAAGCCGATCGACGACCCGGGGATCAGCCAGGCTGCGCGCCCGTTCCCAGGCAAGGCGTTCCGGCGTGAGGCGGTGTGACCCCGGAACGTAGGTGAATGGCCCCTCGTCCGCGTTCACCGGATTGAAAAACAGCCACGCCTTGAGCGACGAATGAAAGCTGTCCGCATGCAGCGTCTCTTGCGGATCGGGTTCGTTTCCGCCGACCTTGCTGACGATCGTCTGGATATAGTGCAGCGGGGTGATGCGATAGCTCGCGACATAGTGAAACAGTGCCTTGATGTCGGCGCGATCAAGCAATTCGCGCAAGGCTGGAATGGCGTCGAACATGGCGGCATCGACAGCCATGCGCCGGGTGATCGCATCGCCTTGGCGCATCTCGCGGGCAGGTCCGCTGTATCCGAGCACCGCTTCGCGCAAGGCGGGAAATTCGTGCGGCGGTATGATGTCGGCGATTGCCACGAAGCCATCCCGATCGAAAGCCTCACGCCATTCGGGTCGCACCCTGTGCGCCAGGCGACGCCGCCGCCACCGTGTCATACTGTCCGCCAGCCGGACCCGGGCGACATGCAGGCCGAGCGCATTCAGACGGCGCGATCCAATCAGCGGATTATCAAGGAAACTCTTTGCTCCGGTCACAAGCTGGAGAAGCCAGATCGGGGCGAGAATAGCCGTTCGAAGGGGTGAGGTCATGCTTGAAGCAGTCCTTGAGATTACCGACTGCCGTGAAGGTCGATCATGATCAGTGGCGCAACAATTGACATGATATGCCTGTGTTTCAAGGTTCTGCGTTGAACTTGCTCACGAAAGGGCACAACCTGACACGCGGGGCGACTTTCCACCGAGCGATCCCGCGCGGCTAGGTTCGGGGCGATTTTTCGTCAACATCACTGCGATGAAGCGACCGCGCCCTGCGCTTTGCGGCATGCACGAGCAGTGTGATGGCGCTGGTCAGCACAACCGGGCCGAGCCAATCGGCCAACTGGTCGGGTGTTTGCCACACGTGCGGATCGAATACCGCGTGCCAAGGCATGTTGACACGCAGTCCTCCGCCGAATGCTTCGATCCAGCGATATTCAGCCTGTGCAACCTCGCGGCCGATAAAGTAGCACGAGGTCAGAGCGCCGCCAGCCCACCACTGGCGGGTGAGCAAGCCGATGATCGTCTGGATCGCCGCAGCGATCAGTGCGTGTTCGAATATCTGAAAATCCATCATTTGGCCTGACCATGGCTTGTCGGGCGATGCAGTGTCAGTCGGGCACCATCGGGCATCCTTCGAACCTTGCGATCGCATGGGACACGACCTTGGCCAAGGCTTCTTCGGAGAAGAACCCGCCGGGGATGAGGCATGTGTCGATCAGCACCCGGCGGAATGCCGCGAAGGTTGCCGGATCGGGCGGACTGGCGTGGGTCCAGAAGCGCGACAGATCGTCCTGAAAGGTAAGGTCGGGGACGTTATAAACGGCCTTACCCAACACGATCACCGGGACACCTTTCGCGAGGGCGAGCGTTCCGCTGGTGCTGTTGACCGTGACCATGCCCAGAGCCTCTTCGGCGATTGCCTCGATATCGCCCCAAGCGAGGTAATCGACCCGGTCCGCGATGCCGAACCGCTGGGCAAGGTCGGCTGTCTCAAGCTGCCAGTCGCGCACGCCGTTGTCGAGCGGATGCTCCTTGACCACCAGACGCACGTCGGGCGGAGCATGCTCGGCGAAGGATTGCAGCACCAGCTTGATCGCTTCGATCATGCCCGCGAAGGGCGAATGCAGACGGATCTGCGCATCCGAATCAAGTTGCAGGGGGAACAGGAAGTACCCGGTCTTCTGCTCCTTCAGCCGGGCCAGCAGTTGCGCGCCCTGCTGACGGCGTTCGTCGCGCCGCACCAGCTTGCGCGCCCAGCCGGCACCTTCAACCAGCGGATGCCACGGGCGGTGAGTCCGCCAGCCGGGGTAGCGCCAACGCGTCAACACGTCGGCGACGTTGTACCACAGCCCCTGAACCGCCCGGGTCCGGAACGAGGAAGGCACTTTCTGATGTTGCGCGAGTGGCGGCAAATCTGCGGCGCGCGCACGATACCATTCCGGATCGCGGGAAAGCTGGCTGTGGCCGTTCACGCCGCCATTTTCCAACGTCACCCAATCGGGCCGGATATATCCTTCCTCGAACACCCAGATGGCAATATCGCGGGCGCGGCATATCTCCACCGCGCTCAAATGGTGGTCGCGGCAGTCGCCGAAGAGGATCACGTCGGAGATCTGATGCTTTGTCAGCAGCCCGGCAAAGGCCTCGGGCCATTCCGCCAGACTGCCGCGATAGTCGATCCCGTTCGGCAAGCGCCAATAGGC
>CALMYW010000127.1 GCA_937873665.1 uncultured Sphingorhabdus sp. | reverse complement strand
GTGATGCCCAAAACTGGGCAATAGTCGTCCTCATGCGGTTGGATTTCCTATCTGTGAAAGCACGTCATAGCCAAGACCGTCGCCTTTGGTCTTGGAGACATGCTCGACCCGGTCTGCAAGGCTAGGTTTGCCGAGTTGGTTAAGGCGCCAATGTTCATACCGGACGACGAATTCCTCACCCGCCAACCCAAGCGAAGCATTGCGCGATTCGCGTGCGAGATAGTCGCGCTTGGTGGTGGGCGTGTAGTTGCGTGCGAGATCGGAGTCGGATGCAGTGCGGCGCAATACGGGTGAGTCGGTCTTCACCTTAGCGAAATCGACGATCTCAAGACTCGCGGCGGGCTGCTCAACGGCAGCAAGCGCCAGGGTATCCAAGGACGCGATGCGATTGACTTGCTGCTCAACCGCCTCGTACAGAAGAGCTTGGTAGTTTGACCGAGGTTTATATCCCCTGATGTAAGGGAAGCCCAGGTCGATCATGACCGCGCTGATGTTGCAGTGCTTGAATTCAATCGAGCCGTCTGATCGCGCGTTTAGTTTCTGTTGGAGCGCTCGTCGGTGACCTGTCTTGTTATAGGCCTGGCCACCGAGTTCCAAGCTGAGCATCTTCAGGTAATCCGCCACGATGGCCTCTACCTCAAGGCGGCTCCATTCTTGGTTGCCCAAAGGGTTCATTGGGAGATCAGGCATCGGGTTCGAGCGTCACTTTGCGCAATGTGAACTAAGAGAGCCGCCTGGCTTCACGCTTGAAAACGTTGTTCCAGTTCCAATCCAGGAACTGCCGCGCAGGCATTGCTTCAGTATCGGTTGGGTGAAGGAAATCTTGTCCATGGTGCTTCAATTCCCCGGTCATCCCACGACTGCCTGACATGGCATGTTCGCTGAAAACCACTTTCATAACCGTTGGCTCGATCGTGAAGACGCCGAGGTCAAAGAGTTTGTGATGCAGCGCGCACAGAGATAGGCCGTTGCTTTCCAAATCGGGTCCATTAAGTGTGTGCCATTGAATGTGCGCCGCTTCCAGGCCGGCGGGTAGGTGGCCGAGGCGGAGGTCAAAGCCGCAAACGCAGCATCGGTATTCGTATGCCCGCAATACCCGATCACGGAAAGCGCGGCTCCTCTGCCGCCGTTGGCTGAATTGTTCGAAGTTCTCGCCATCGTTTGCGTGATGGTCTGAGGTACTCAGATCGAGGCCGATGACATTCGCGATGTCGTCGTGGAGTGTCTCGGGGAAGGTGCTGTGCAAGAGGTGGCGTGCAACGTCGACCAGTAGTTGCGGATGGGCTTTTAGATCGCGCTCGACCTCTGCGCTCAGCCCGCCTTCAACGCCGTCTTGTCGTAGCGCCGTCAGATTGGGTGCCGTGCCGTGCGGATAGGTCCGAAGGGTGTCCGGCAGCTTCAACTCCCATAGCTGCCCGTGCGCATCATTGCGAAGAAACCAGAACGGCATGTTTCGCGTGTTGGGCGCATTCGAAGGTCCGAATTCGGTCAGCAGGGTCTTGAAATCCGGCTCGATTTCTTTGAACGTAAACAGCCTGGACTCGTTGCGCTGGACGCGCGCCAAAGCCATCAGGAGCAGCAGCGGCTTGTGGGGCGCATACCTTGCGTCACCAGTGTTCGCTCGCCTGATTTCCTGAAACAGTCTGCGGATTTGTTCGGCATTCATAGGTCACCAGTATCGCGCCTTCCCCGGCACCACCCACCGCACTCCGCCCCGCGGGCTTTCCCGTCGCCCGCCACCCGCATAGCGCGGGATCAAAAGGATACGTAGTCTGCCTCTACGGGATGATGAGCCAGTACGCTTAGACGAGGGGGGGGTCAGAACCGGAAATAGCTTCGTTCAACTTTGGTCTCTGTTGTCAAACGTTTCGCGTGTTCACCCGACTTCTTTCGGTAGGCCTTGATGAAAACGGGATAGATTTTTAGCGGGTGGTCTTTGGATGATTTCTCGGCTGTTGTGGGGGTTGGCGCCCCACGCTCAACTTGATTCCTGGTCAACTCTTCGTCCCTCCGGCTCGATACAGGATCTCCTTCGAAAAGGCCCACCGCGCTATTACCTTTCACCGCGATAAGGTGATCCACATGTCGAAAAGCGCGGAATGGAATGCCGGAGTCCCCCATGAGTCTTTGCCCTAGCGGAAAGAAGTTTTCCGTCTGGCGGGCAACGCCTAGTCCAGCTGCTCTTACATGTTGAACGAAAGTGTCGCCGCTGCGCGGCGGGGCTTCAACGAAGGTTTCGCCGTTCTTGCCCATGATCCAAGTCGCGGAACCCCTGCTTGCGCGGGTCGCGCCTGACCTTGGGTTCGTTAGAAGTGTGTAGGGCATCGCGGATACCAAATTCGTAACGACGATGAAGATCGTGGCCAGAAAAGGGTGATCGGATTCCGGCTGCTCTGCAACCTGTCTCTCAAATCCTCCAGGAAGAATTTCATCCTCAAACCGAAAGGCGAGTCGATCTGCCGCTTCGAGCGTAGACACGAAATAGACGAGCATCTTGTCTGGATGGCGCAGGAAATCCGTGCACAAAGCTTCCCAATACCTCGGGGACTCATAGTCCATTGGCGAAGAGGCAAGTAACCAAACCTCCTGACTGGTTCTTAGAAGGTCGGCGAAATTCGTTCCGCTGGCAATTTCCCCATCATCGAAACTCTCCAAATCAAGTTTCAACTCGGTTGTTGCGTAACGAGCTACTTTCTCGGCGATCTTGGTGGCGGTTGTTGACCCGATTTGAACAAGGACGTCGTGGAGGCGACGAATTCCGTCCTTGTCCGAAAGAAAGCGCTCCAAGTCACGGGCGGCAAATTGCCGTGACACCCCCCTGAGCGTTGCAAGATCTCCGATCGACAAATCGTCAACTAAAGAAAAAAAAGCTTCGCTGCGGATCATGTTTAGAGCTCAAAAATAAAATAGTTTACACCAAAGCCGCGACACTTGACTTTGGTTGCACTAAAACAACGGAATTTAGCAAAGCATTTCAGAACGTTTGGTTTGGGTGGTTGCAAGGTGCTTTGAGTTGCTGTATAGTTTGACCGTCGACCTGAAAAATCTCAGCTAGACGCCGAAGGCCCATATCAGCCTCGGCTTTTTTAGACTTATCTTTATAGGAGCGCCAAAGTGGCATCTCATCACATTCCGCCGGATTTCCGGCGCGTCATTCAACACGCCCTCGCAGCATATCCCGCACTCGCCATCGCGGACGGCTCGCGTCACGCTCGGATCGTGCATCGGGAAGGCGACTTTGTTCCGGTGCCCGGGAGTCCGGGCGACCATCGCGCTCTTGCGGGTTTTCGCGCCCAACTACGTCGACTGGGCGAACGTGGCACGGGGCTAGTCGCCGCACGTCGACACTGAGGATGCCCCCATGAGTTGGCGCTGCAAGTTGGCCAGTAGCGTTCATGAAGTTCAGTGCTTACAGCGGCAGGACCTCAACCATGGACTAACCGGAATATCAACAACAGGAGTATGAAGATGATCATTGAATTCTTGGACCTTGTCGTGGACGGAGTTGCAACTGCAGCGGATGCTGCAGTGGATGCTGTGAGCGCGGGAGCCACGTACGTCGTAGAGAACCCCGGAAAGGCCTTGGCGATCGTTGGCGTCGCAGTTGTCACTGGAGGCGCGGGATTGGCCGCTGCGGGCCCCGTGGCTGCGGTAGCCGGTTCCGCTGGCCTTTTGGGAACTGCGAGCACGGGCACCGCAATTGCAACCCTGTCTGGTGCCGCCCTTCACAGCGCGAGTCTGGCAGCGCTGGGCGGTGGCGCACTTGCCGCTGGAGGAGGTGGCGTGGCTGCCGGGACGATTGTCGTAGGCGCATCCGGTGCAGTTGTCGGTGGTGGAGTCGCTGCCGCTGGGACCCAATTGATCTAAATTGAGGAAACCGCAAATGCACTCAACTCCAAACGACAGCTACGATCCATACGACACCCGAACCGATGAAGAGCGCGAAGATGATGAGTTTCGCGAAAAGTACGTAGAAGATGAGTGGTACCGCGAGGACGAAGACGCGGTCGATAACGGCTGACATTCGCTAATTGCATGATCACCGGGCACTTTTGCTCGGTGATCGCACGAAACGTTTCTGGCTGGATGGTCGAGTTATTGCGTCGCCAAGACAAGCGTCGGGTTGGTTCTTTGCCAAATAGCCCCTATGGCCTCACCAATACCTGGCCTTCCCCGCCACCACCCACCGCACCCCGCCCCGCGGGTCCTCCACATCGCCCGCGTAGCGCGGGATCAGGTGGATGTGCAGGTGCGGCACGGTCTGGCCGGCGGCCGGGCCGTCGTTGATGCCGATGTTCCAGGCCGCGGGCTGGTGGCTGCGCGCCAGGCCGTCGCGGGCTTCGTCCAGCAGCGCCAGCAGGGCGGCGCGTTCGTCGGGCGTGATCTCGAAAAAGCTGCCCACATGCCGGCGCGGGATGATGAGCGTGTGCCCGGGCGAGACGGGGTACGCGTCGCGCACGATCAGGCCCAGCGTGTTGCCGCCGGCGATGCGCTCGGGCGGCAGATGGCAGAAGGGGCAGGGTGGCGGTTGGTTGGCCATGAGGTGTGGCCGCAAATGCAGCAGGCTATGCCGGCTTCCAAGCGGTCAAACGGTTCCTGACCTCGGTAGCCGGCAGCCGGCAGCGCGGGTGCCCCGCGATCTGCGTCAATCCGTTGAACAGGATGTCAGTGGAAACCGTCCCCGAGGCGGCCATCTGGTCCAGCATCCAGAATAGGCCAAACACCTTGCCCAGGCGCGCCAGCGCTTCGCTGCGCAGGGCTTTGTCGTTGGTGACGAGTTTGTAGCCGTCTCGGGTGGCGCAGCTCAGAGCAAAGCAATCCGGCAGGGAGAGGGCGGACCGTGTGTTGTGCACTTCTTGCGCCAGGCTCAGTTCCTGGGGCGAGAGGCTGACGACGCCAAGCCCCAGTTGCCGAAGCCAGGGTCCGTTTTCTGCGGCCAGCTCCTTTTCGTAAAGCAGGTCGGGCACGACCATGGTCAGGCCGCATGTGAAGGCGGCCTCCAGCAATCCGCCTCGCTCCAGGTCGATCAGCACCGAGGTGTCGGAGACGAGGATGATCATGCAGGTCAGGCAACTTGGGCCATCAGGCGGCGGTCCAGCTCTCGGACACTGATTCTGAGAAGCTCAGCGGCTTTGGCCTCGGAGATGGCTTCTTCGGCGACGGCCTGCAGACATAACCGCTCCATTCGGCTGGGCACCTCGGGTGGCAGCTTGTAGGGCTCGGAGGATTGAGGTCCATTCCAGCCCAGGCCCCTGATCTGGGCCCAGAGCCTTCCGTAGGCAGCCTTGGTCAGCACGCCAATCTGCGAGCATCGGACCGCCAGTGATGCGATGCTCACTTTGAACAGCTTCTTTAGCTCTGCCAGTTCGCCCAACGAGATGGACGTGCGGTGTTTGCCCAACAACTGCAGCATCATGTCCTTGGCCATGAGGAAGGCGCCCGCAAAGCGGTCCGCAGCCTTTTCTTCGTCCGCTTCGCTGAGGCCACTGAAGCGCAGCACCAGGTGGGCTAGCTCATGTGCCAACGTGAAACGCTGCCGTTCGCCGTTGTGGCCTTGGTTGACGACGATGACAGGCACATCGTCATGGTCCGGACTCTGAACAAAGGCTTTGGAGCCGGACACGCTTTCAGGCAGGTCAAGGGCGATCACTTTGACGCCTTTTTCTTCCAGCAACTCGGCCAGCATGGGAATGGGGTCGATGCCCAATTCCCACAGCCGGCGCAGCGAGTCTGCGGCTGCTTCGGCATCTTCCACGCGCCCAATGGTGAACAGCGCGTCATCGGGCGCGGCCCATTCCGCGTCCGAGCTGGGCAGCAGTTCTTCCAGCGCCAGGTAACGCTCGACCTGATCCAGGACGGCAGCCTCAACGGCGCGCTCTTCCTTGACTCCGGCATGAGGCGACTTGCGAAAGTCGACGCCTGCCAAGGCAATCTCGCGTTCGCTCAGCAGGTACTCCGGCGTGATTTGCAGTGCTTTGGCCAGTGCAAGCAGCACCGCAGAGCCCGGCATCATTTCATTGCGCTCGTATTTGCCAATGGCTTGTGCGGACACTTGGCCATTGAGGGCGGCTTCAAGGTCGCGAAGCGACAGGCCCAGGGCCGCACGGGCCCGCTTGAGTCGGTTTCCGATCATGGTTAACTCCGACTTGTGGTTTACATATTAAGGTTTGAAAGTTTATTTTGTAAACTTAGACCTGTCAATCGGACGAATCAAAATGAGGTCACTCAATGGCTGACTGGTGGGCTGAATTCCTGTACGTCTTTGCCTACTCGCGCAAGACACAAGTAGCGCTTGCGTTGGCGGTCATTTCGTTTTTCGGTACTTTGTTGCTCGGCCACTACATGGTCTCGGGCGTGGAGTTCCATGGACCACTGGCGCCCCTGACGGGAGCCATACAAGACAAGCTGCTTCACCGATATGACCGGGTCGCTTGGTTCGGACTGGTCTCATTCCTGGCCTTGGCGGTGAAGCTGTACCTTAAAGACAGAAAACGCTTGCTGAGTAGTTGGTGAGCAGAGAGCGTGTCGTACAAGGCCTTACTGCGGGACACTTGCTAATCACACGTTGGCACGGCTCACCAATATCGCGCCTTCCCCGGCATCACCCACCGCACCCCGCCCCGCGGGTCTTCCACATCGCCCGCGTAGCGCGGGATCAGGTGGATGTGCAGGTGCGGCACGGTCTGGCCGGCGGCCGGGCCGTCGTTGATGCCGATGTTCCAGGCCGCGGGCTGGTGGCTGCGCGCCAGGCCGTCGCGGGCTTCGTCCAGCAGCGCCAGCAGGGCGGCGCGTTCGTCGGGCGTGATCTCGAAAAAGCTGCCCACATGCCGGCGCGGGATGATGAGCGTGTGCCCGGGCGAGACGGGGTACGCGTCGCGCACGATCAGGCCCAGCGGATTGCCGCCGGCGATGCGCTCGCTCGGCAGGTGGCAAAAGGGGCAGGGTCGGGTGGCCACCTCGTCCAGGATCACCAGCTGGTGGCGATGGGCCTGCAGGAAGGCCTCGGGGTCGTCCAGCTGGCGCTGGGCCGAGGGCAATTAAGAGCGGCGTCAAGGTGACGATGCTCGCCTTCCTGATCAAGGCCTGCGTCGCGG
>CALMYW010000126.1 GCA_937873665.1 uncultured Sphingorhabdus sp. | reverse complement strand
CACGCCGATCGGCTGCAAATAGCGCATGTAGTAAAAGCGGTTGGGATAGACCGCGTCGAACCAGTCGTTCGCGCTGATCTCGGCCGCCAGCCTGTGCGGCACGCTCAGCGAGAAAACCGCCGCCACCGCATCGGGGAAGCGCTGGGCACAGCGCCATGCGACGGGCGAGCCCCAGTCGTGGCCGACCGCCACCCAGCGCTCCGCGCCCAGAGTGCGCGCGATGGCTGCCATGTCGTTGTGGCGGTTGGAAACCTTCCGCCATAGCCGCGCATGTCGGGCACCGCGACGCGATAGCCGGCGCGCGCCAGCGGCGCGATCTGGTGCCGGTACGACAGGCCCAGTTCCGGCCAGCCATGCATCAGGATGACCAGCGGCCCCTCGCCGGCGACGGTCACCGACAGCGTGATGTCGCCCGACTTTATCGTTTGCGTCATGAAAGCCTCGTTTGCCGGCAGGGAAGACAACAGGGACGGGAGGGAACTTCATACCCGGCGCCGGGAAGTTCCATCAGTCCAGTTAATTGGTCAGAGAGATTTCGAGGGGGGCATTAGCCGATACCCGAGGCTGTGACCGTCGCGGTGGAGGTCATCGCCGGGAGCGGTCGCGAGTCCTCAAGGGCAGCCGTGCGGTGCATGACGCCGATGCGCCGGGTAGGACGGACGATGTCGAGCGGCGGCGCCCGTCCTGGTCCCTCGCAGCCCCCACAGAAAGCCCAGGATTGGTATCCGAGTTGCTTTCGGATTTCCGGTGAGAACGACATCATCACCGAGTCGTCGATCGACAGAAACGGATTTTCCAACTGTCGTATGAACGGGCGGCAATAATAGGCGAACAAGGCGTGGCGAGCCTGGTCGGAAGTGCAGTTGCTCCCGGCACCATGCAGCAGACGGCCATCAAAGACCATGCAGGTTCCGGCAGGTGCCTGCGAAGCAATGGTCCCGGGGGCATTAACCGATGCTGGCTCCAAGCCCTGATAGGCGGCTGCGACCGCTTCGGCAGACCACCGATGACTCCCTGGGATGACGCGCGTGCCGCCATTCTCTTCGGTAAAATCGTCAAGCATCCAAACGGCGTTGCAGACGAGCGCCATTGGCGTCGGAGCGCCGATGTACATCTGGTCCAAGTGCAACCCTTGAGCAAGCGAGCCAGGTTTCGTGCTGTGCGAGTTGAACGCCGAAAGCAGGAACGACTCTCCGAGCGAATGTTCGATGACCTTATCGACCAGTGGATGCAGGAGCAACCGGCTGAACACCTCACCCTTGTTCAGAAGATTATAAACCGCCTCTGTCCCATAGGGGCGATCTTGCACACCGTCCAAACCCTGCTCGCCGATGAACTGCTCGATGACCCGCTCTTTCAGGGAACGAATGAGGTCTGGCCCAGCCGCGTCTGCGACAAAGCAGTAGCCGTGGGCATCGTAATCGGCGCGAAGCGTTTCCCAGTCTTGGCTCGGCGCGGGCAGTGGCCTCCCTTGCTCGACGACAGGCTGCTCAAGATAGCGCCAGACACGTTTTGTTTCATCGACTTCGGCGAATAACCTCGCTGTTTCGGCTGTCGAGTTCCTGGTCATTGCCAATCCTCCTGTTTGTTTTTATTCGGCGGGTTCGATCCGCGAGCCGTTCTGTCACCGATTCCGCTTTCTATCGGATCAGAAAAATCACACGGCGCGGTAAGCATTGCCTCTTGAAAGCAGAACGGGATCGTAACCGGAAAGATTGAACGGAAATGGATGGTTCAATCCCAACAGGTCGTGAAATTTGGGATCGTTACGGGCCAGAGCCTCGGGCGAAATCTTTTCGCGATAGCTTTCATGCGGAAAGAAATAGCTCCGGCAATAGACGGCGATCAGCTGCATTCTTAGCCCGGCGTTTTTTCGGGCGAGTGAGCCATGCCATGTGTTGCCGTGCCAAATTATCAGAGAGCCGGGTGGCGCAACGACAGGTACCAGCTTTGAGGTATCGGCAACCTCCGAGCTAACCGGACGACGGCAGAATTTGTGGCTGCCTGGCCAGAAGCAGGTCGAGCCATCCTCGACCGAATAATTTGTCAGCGTCCAGGTCGCATTGGCAACCTGGGCGTAGGCCGGGTACTGTGACGGGGCGAGGCGCATGTCGGTGTGAAGGTCGAGAGCCGGTGAACCCGGCCCGCGTAACATACCCGACAGACTGCTCAGCAGGATGTTCTCACCCAGCAAATAGGTGATCAAGGTCAGTGGCACCTCATGCATGATTGCCTCTTCGAAGACCGGGTCCTCGAGCAAGACGTAAAACATCTGCTCTCCCGTCGACTGATTGGTCATGCTGTGGGTTGTGCCGCCTTCGAAATCGGGTTCCACCCCGTTTCGTCTTTCCGAAGCACGCAAAAGCGCGCCTCGGATGCGCTCCGTCAGACCTCGATCATTGAATTCATGGGGCCGAACCACCGTGTAGCCATCGGTGACGAGTTCCGCCACCTTTGATTCAAGGCCCAGCTGACGGATCTTTGTAAATGGATGGGGGTGAACAGATTGTAGAGCCGTATCGAAGACGGCGTTCGCTGTATCGTGATCGAAACTTTGCCTATTCTTGGTTCGCATGATTTCCTCCCGATCGCGGAACGACCATGATACCTGTAATGATCATTTCCCACTGCGGCGCTATTACACACCCATGATTGAGCCGCGCGTTTTCGACTTGTTGTAACGCAGAGACGATATGGCATTTAGAAGTGGCCGTCTTTCAGCCCGGTATAAGCCTTGTCAAAATCGTATGGGTTCGCCGCCAGCCCGCGCGGTGTCGTGCCGGGCTTGGTCGCCAGCCGGTATGAGCGCCATTCCCGATCGAACAACCTCGTCCCAGACCGGCCGATTTGCATCGCCTGAGGCAGACTCTAGTGCCGCCGCATACGATATTGGTAAGGCGTCATGCCCAGCATTCGTCGGAATGTGCTGGTAAGGTGCGATTGACTTGAAAACCCGCTCTCCAAAGCAATTTGTGAGAGTTCTTGGTCGGTGGACCGAATGAGGCAAGCGGCCAATTGCACCCGGCGCTGCGTCACGTAACGGTGCGGGGTGACACCCATGGACTGCCTAAAAGCGCTGAAGAACCGACATCGGCTCATCTCGGCATCGAGAGCAAGTTCGTCGAAGTGGATCGCTTCCCCCAAATTCGCTTCGATATGCTCCGTAATCCTGAGCATCGTCTGATGGTCCAGTCCGGCCGGCGCGTCGTTGTTCCCCTGCCGCTCGATCCGGCGAAACAAATGAAGCACGATGCCAGTCGCCAACGACTCGGCATATATTGGTCCGGCCTGGGTCGGACTCGCTAACTCGTCAGCTAAGGCCGTCAACAAATGTGCAAGCGTAGAGTCTTGAAAAGGAGAGGAAAATCGGAACACGTCTCTAAGAGAAAGCGATGAAGCGCTACCCAACTCATCGAACTGAGACAGGAAGACGTGGAAGCTGTAGCTGTGTACGGGCCCCCGAAATTGCCAACTGGTCCGACTTTGGGGTGGAACTATTGTAAGAAGGCCGGGCCTTGAGGGAAATGCAGGGCCAGCGTCGTTGATTCCGACCAGAACCTTCGAGGTACCTCCTGCGTGGTAGATGATTACGAGTTCGTCGTCAGTTTCACATCGGCTTCCTTCGGCATGTCCTCGCCAAGCATACATGCTCGCGCGCGACCAACCGCGATTCGTACTCGAAATAGATGGCTCGAAGCCGAGGCTCCGAGCGATTACTGCACGAGCTGAATCAACCATTGGCAAACGAGTCCCTGCCCACGATCAGATCAGCGAATTCCCGAGGCCGTGACCGTCGCGGTGGAAGTCATAGCAGGGAGCAGCCGCGAGTCCTCGAGGGCAGCCGTGCGATGGATAACGGCGGCTTGGTATTCGGGGTTGGCGAAAAGCCGCTGGAGCGTCCCGAAGCTGGGATATT
>CALMYW010000125.1 GCA_937873665.1 uncultured Sphingorhabdus sp. | reverse complement strand
GGATGTGCTTGAAGACCGCGGCCTTCCCGAGCGACATGAAGAAGCCGAGGACGAAGACGGTCAGAACGAACGGCACCAGGCCCATCGAGGTCGAAAACCGGATGTCCCCCTCGATCCCGTGGATCGTGTAATCGGTAGCCGGGTAGGACAGCATGAACAGGCAGATCATCGAAACGCCGAAGGTGGCATACATGACCTTCCGGGCTCCGTATTTGTCGGAAAGTATGCCGCCGTAGGCACGGAACAGGCTGGCCGAGAGCGAGAACGTCGCTGCCAGCATACCCGCCACCTTTATATCGAGGTCATAGACGCCGATCAGATATTGGGGCAGCCATAGCGCCAGGGCGACGAATGCCCCGAAGACGAAGAAATAATAGAGCGAGAAGCGCCAGACCTGCTCGTTCCGGAGCGGCTCAAGTTGCTCCTTCAGGCCTTTGGCGCGCTCGCCGCTGACTTTGCGCGCAGCCAGCTCCGGATCATCCTTTGCCAACAGGAAAAAGATGACTGCGGTAACCGCGAGTACAATCGCCCAGATCTGCGCCACCGCCTGCCAGCCCATGGCCACCATGACCCAGGGAGCCGCGAACTTGGTCACCGCCGCCCCGACATTGCCCATGCCGAAGAAGCCGAGAGCCGCCCCTTGCCGTTCCTGCGGATACCACTTGGAGACATAAGCCACGCCGACCGCAAATCCGCCTCCGGCCAGTCCAAGACCCAGGGATGCCAGCAGCAGCATCAGATAGGTATCTGCGTAGGAGAGCAATAGCGCCGATGCGGCTGACGCCAGCATGGTCAACGGAAAGACGATCCGCCCCCCATATTGATCAGTCCATACTCCGAGGAACAGACGCACCAGCGATCCGGTGAGGATCGGGGTGCCGACCAGTAGGCCGAACTGCGTCTCGTTCAGCCCAAGCTCTTGCTTGATCTCGATGCCAATTATTGCAAAAACCGTCCAGACGGCGAAGCACACCGTGAATGCGAAAGTGCTCAATCCAAGGGCTTTGCTCTGCGCACCCGTACTGACAGCTACCCGCGATGACATTGTGTGCTCCGAGACTGGATTGTATTCCCGCTTCGCTCATGCAGCAGAACCATGACAGATGCTTGATGCGTATCAAATCCCCCTTCGCCGCACTTGTAAAATGTGCCTTTGGATGATCATCAGTCCCGCGCGGACCAATCCAGATCAAGCTATCGATTGATACATATCAAGCCTTGAGCTACGGCCCGTGATAGCCCTCCTGGAGAGACAGTTTCATTGCGCGCTGCAGAAAGACCAGAAATCGCCCGGCTCCCGTTGTTTGCCGGGATGAACGAGATGGAGCGAGAACGCATCTTCGGCGGCTCGTTTCTCCAGGCTTTCCCGCCACAGCTGACCCTGTTCGATATTGGTCAACGCGCAGATTTCCTCCATGTGCTTGTTGATGGCCTGGTCGAACTGTTTGCGAGCGGCGGCGGGCGCGAAACCACAGTGCGGATTGTGGAACCTGTCAGCAGCTTTATCCTGGCAGCAGTTGTCAACGACCTTCCCTATCTCATGTCGGCACGAACTCTCGACGCGTCTCGTGTCCTGCTCGTCCCGGCGGCGCTGGTGCGCGAACTGATCGAGCGGGACAAGGAACTCATGAAGGCTGCCATGCGCGAACTGGCCTCGGACTACCGCGACCTTGTAAGGTCTTTGACAGATATGAAGCTGCGCCAGTCGGCCGAACGGCTGGGCAATCTGCTGATCCAGCAAGAGCGACGTCAGGGCGGCACGGGCATGGTGCAACTGCGCGCAGAAAAGCGCCTGCTGGCTTCGCTGCTTGGGATGACGCCCGAGAATCTCTCCCGGGCCTTCGGCGTCCTGGGTAAGCACGGAATCTCAGTCGAAGGCACCAAGGTGCGCATCGTCGATCACGCCGCGCTGGAAGCCTACACTCGGCCCGATCCGGTGCAGGAGTAAAGCACCCCATCACTGCTGAACCGGCTCTTGGCCGTCAGCTTGACAGGATTCGAGCTCAAGTACGGCGAACAGCACTGCCAACAAAATCAACCTGCTGGAACGTTTGCGGTGCGATTGCCCGGCAAAGCCAATTGCTGTTCGTGGCTTGATGCATGGTGTGATATCAAGCGTTAAGACGGCGTTGCGCTTGATGGAAATCAAGTCGAGCCTTGCCGACCGCGTAAGGGGTAGTCAATGACATTCGATGATTTTGCATTGGCACGGGTGCTTCATGTCGCTTCCATCGTCGGATGGATCGGAGGCGTGTGGTTCGTGACCTTTGTGGTCATGCCTGCGATCAACCGGAACGAGCAGCCCACCGCCCGGCTCGGCGCATTCCATCGCATTGAGCAAGGGTTCGCCCCGCAAGCCCGGTTCTGGGTCCTGCTGGCGGGGGGCGTATCCGGCCTCTGGATGACCTGGCGCGCCGACCTGTGGGCACGGTTTACTGAGCCCGCGTTCTGGTGGATGCATGCCATGCTGATCTTGTGGACGTTATTTGCGCTAATGCTCTTTGTCATTGAACCGCTGTTCTTGCACCGACGCCTGGCAGAATCGACCACGCCCGAGTCTGACTTTCGACTGATGGTTACCATGCACCGAGTGCTTTCACTGGTTGCGCTGGTAACGGTTCTGGGCGCCATGGCCGGTGCGCACGGGATGCTTTGAGACCATGCGCATCCTGTTTGCCGCACCGCATCGTCTGCCCTTCCTCACCGGGTCAGTGAACTTGCTGGTCCTAGCGGCATGGTGGCTGTGGCAACTCGCCGCACTTCATGCCGGCGGCACCGCATTGCCCCAAGGCGACCTTCCGCCAGTACTGCTGCACGGCCCGGCCATGCTATTCCTGATCTTTCCGCCGTTCGCCTTCGGGTTCCTCCTTACGGTTTTCCCGCGCTGGATGGGTTTTCCCGATCTCAATGCCAGGGATTTCGGACCAGTGTCCGCACTCCTGGCAGCGGGCTCCGTGATATTTCAGGCAGCGCTCTGGCTGGGCAGCGACGGCGCGCTTGTTGCGGGCTTTGGCGTTCTCGCGCTAGGCTGGCTGCTCGGATTGCAGCGGCTGGCCAGGGTATTGGCAGCAAACCGGCGCGAAGGCCGCCCCCCATGCTGGCACGGCTGTTCTGCGCTTGGCGCCTTGACCTTCGGTCTTGCGGGATTGCTGATGGAAATTGTCTTTATTGCCACGCTGGATCCCCAGGCCTGGCAGGCCGGTAACCGACTTGGGTTGTCAGGCTTCGTCCTCCCCCTCTTCCTCACGGTCGCGCACAGGATGGTTCCGTTCTTCGCGGGCAACGTGGTGGCGAACTATGCACCATGGCGGCCCTATTGGCTGCTGGCGGTCATGTGGCCGCTGCTGCTCGCACAGATGGCGGGCCAATTGGGCAATATGGAGTTGCTCACGTTCAGTGCCAGCGCCGCACTCTCCGTTCTGACCAGCCTGATGCTTTGGAAATGGTGGCCGCGCGCGAAATCCCCGGGACTGCTCATGGTCCTGTTCTGGAGCTTCGCATGGGCGCCTGTCGGATTCGCGATGAACGCATTGCTTGCCTTGGGCGTGCCGCTTGGCAGGGCACCCGATCATGCCCTTTTCCTCGGCTTCACTGGCAGCCTGATCGTGTCCATGGTGACTCGCGTCACACAGGGGCATTCCGGCCGAACGCTTGAGATGCCAATGGTAGCCTGGCTGGCGTTCTGGTCTTTGCAAACTACAGCAATGCTGCGGATAGCAGCTGCGTTGATGGACGAGTCGCCCCCGCAACTTCTGCTTGCGGCGGCCCTGTTTCTGTTCGGTCTGGCACCATGGGCCATACACCACTCGAAAATCTATTCGAGTCCCCGCATCGATGGCAAATCAGGCTGACCTCTAAGGGTTAGCTTGCAGCGAGGGTGAACTGGTGAGCATGACCGCATGCGCTCGCCTCGAAAATGATACAGCATATGGCCTCAACCATCACTGCAAAGGGCAAGTCTTATGCGGCGCTTGTCGCTGTCAACCTGCACCACGATGACAGCTACTTCCTGGCAATTTGAAACGATCTCACTGGCGTGGGCTAAGTGTGTGCCACAGTTCATATCAGCAACATGGGCTAGCCCTTCAATGCCAGTTTCCAGTTCGACGAAGGCACCGTATTTGGCCACACTGGTTACTACACCGCGAACCCTTGCCCCTATTGGGTACCTGAGGCTTGCACGTTCCCATGGATCGCTCTCCAGTTGCTTCATGCCAAGCCAGAGGCGCTGCATCTCATGGTCAATTTGAAGAATCTGGACGCGGACCACGTCGCCGACTTTGACAACCTCGCCCGGATGCTTGAGCCGCTTGTAGCTCATATTGGTAATGTGCAGCAGGCCATCGAGGCCGCCAAGGTCGATGAAGGCGCCGTATCGCTTGATGCGTTTCACTACGCCATCGACAATCTGACCTTTGCGCAGGTGATTGATCATATTCGATGGTTGCTTATCGCTCACTTGGTCAAGACCGAGATGCCGGCAAGCTGCCCGTCACGATATGGCCTTCTGATGCAGGAACCGCGAAAAATCAGGTCGTCGCGCCAGAACATCGGCTAACGTATAGCCATTCAGCACCTCGAGAAAGGCAGCAAGCGCCTCGTCCAGCATGCTGGTCAATCCGCAGGCCGACGCGATGAGGCACGACGAGCATTCCACCAACTCGAAGTCCTCCTCTGTATGGCGGATCAAGGCCCCGACATTGATCTGTTCTGGTGGTCTGGCCAGTCGAATGCCCCCATGGCGTCCCCGGACACTCTCCAAATAGCCTGCACTCACCAGATCGCTGACCACCTTCATGAGATGGTTCTGGGAGATGGCATAGGCGCCAGAGATCTCGGCGATTGAGCACAGATTTTCCGGTTGCCGTCCCAGAT
>CALMYW010000124.1 GCA_937873665.1 uncultured Sphingorhabdus sp. | reverse complement strand
TATTGAGGCCGTCGGACTCTACTCATTTTTGGATCAGTTTGCGGGGCTCACACCACTGCATCCTCATCTTGGTGAGCCAACTCGCGTTCGATGGCGTCAATTGAGAATAGGTTGCTGTCGTTGAGCATCGTCGAGGCCGATGCCCTGAAACCATGTGACGTGTGAACTTCTGCCCCGACCCCCATTCGGCGCAGGGCGGCGTTGAGGGTGTTCTCGCTCATCGGCCGGTTTGGCCTGCCCGCTGCCGGAAATACGTACCCCTTCGGTCCGGTGAGCGACTGCAGCTTGCGGAGGATTGCGACTGCCTGCGAGGGAAGGGGTTTGACATGAGGCCTACGCATTTTCGTTCGCGAGGCCGGAATGGTCCATATCGCCCGGTCGAGGTCGAATTCAGACCAGTCAGCCTGCCGCAATTCGCCCGGCCGGGGATACAGCAGCGCCATGAGCTTTAAGGCGCTGCCGCACAGCTCGTTGCGGCTGGTGTATTCGTCAATCAAGCGAAGCAGCCTGGCGAATTCTTGAGGCTCGACAATAGCTGCATGGTTCCGCGGCTTAGGGCGCGCGATGGCGCCGCGTGTGGCCTGGACGGGGTCAGAGGTGATGAGGCCGTGCTGCATGGCATATCGGAAGACTTCCCCAATGGTCGTGCGCATCCGCCGGGCCGTTTCCAGGTTGCCGGCTTCCTCTTCTCTCCTGAGCACCCTTATGATGTCCGGCGTTGAGAGTTCTTGGATTGGCCGGTGTCCGATGTCTGCCTCAACCTTTCCGAAGATCCATTCCATCTTGGCCAGCGTTACGTCAGCCCGCTTTTCTCTCCGCTTCTTCTCGATGAGCCGTTTCGCGAGGTTGCTGAAACAGTGTTCGACGGCAGCCACTGCTGCCACTTTAGCCTCCTTCTTCATCTCGGACGGATCAAGGCCCTGGCGCAATTGTTCGCGAGCCTTGGCCGCAGCGGTTCTTGCAGATGCAGCGGATATCTCAGGGTATGGTCCAATCGAAAGCAGCTTTTTCTTGCCAACGAAGCGATATTCCAGACGCCAATACTTCCCACCAGCTGGCGTGATCCAGAGCTGCAATCCCTGACCGTCTGATAGTTTCTGGATCTTCCCAGCAGGCTTGGCATTTCGAAGTTTCAGGTCGGTCAATTTGCCAATTGGCCCAGCCATTGTCAAGGGACACCCAGTTTTACGAGCTAACGCGACACCCAGTCTTACGAGGTTCCTGTAAACGGAAGCTGCTCCCGGCGGGGGCGCTGACCCCCAGGAGTCAGAGCGCCCCTGCCAAGGGCAGCGGGATGCCGGGTGTGATGGTCAGTTTTTGAGCGAGGCTTCGAGGTCGCGCAGCCGGTAGCTCCGGCCCCTGATGTTCAGGACATGAGCGCGATGTAGGAGACGGTCGAGAATGGCCGTTGCCAGGACTTCGTCGCCAGCCAACAGTTCCGGCCAGTCGCGAACGGTCTTGTTGGTGGTAATGATCATGGCGCCGCGGCCATAGCGGTGGCTGACAAGCCGGAAGAACAGACTCGCCTCTTCGCGGTTCATCGGGTCGTACCCCATCTCGTCGATCAGCAGCAGCGCCGTTGACATGTACTTGCGGGCCTTGATGCGGGATGCGGGTAGATGGGCGTCAGCCTTCAGCGCCGTCATGAGTTCGTCGAAGCGGAAGTACTGCGCCGAGAAGCCGAGCTCGATCGCCCGGATGCCGAGGGCCACGAGCAGGTGGCTTTTCCCAACGCCCGGCGGCCCTTGCAGCAGAAGTACCTCGGCACCCCGGATCCAGCTGCCGGTGGCCAGGGTTTCGATCCGGGACCGCTCGATCGCCGGCTGGAACGCGAAGTCGAAGTTCTCCAGCGTCTGCCCGGTGGGGATTTTCGACACTTTGAGCATGGCCTTGATCCGCCGCTCCTCCCGGCCTGCAAGCTCGGTGTCGAGCAGGCGGTCGAGGAATACATGCGCGGGCATCTCATTGCGTACCGCCTCGGCCAGGAGACCTTCGAGGGCCTCAGCAGCATAACTGCAGCCCAGCGAGGCGAGCTTCTCACGGCTCGCGTCGATGTCGAGCTTGATGCGGGGCGCGCTCATCGGGCCACCTCCGCAAGTCGGGCATAGATGTCGATCGAGCGCTGCTGGACCGGAAGCCGGGCGATCTCCTGAAGCCGCCGCCCCATCCGTCCCAGAGGCAGAGGTGGGAGGACCAGTCCGCCGCCATGGCCCTCGAAGTGCGCCTCATCGATGACGATCAGCGCTTCCGTGCCCCGCGGATGGTTGGCGATGGGCGCACAGTTCTTCATGAACAGCACCCGGTTCGCCAGCCCGCGGACCTCAACCTCCTGCCTGACAAAGCGGAAGGGCACCGAATATCTGCGACCCTCGAAACTGACGAGGCAGTCGAGGCCGACAGGACGGCGCACGACGATATCGAACGGCTCGATCAGCGGGTCGGGCAATGGCGTCAGGCGCTCTCGCTCACGCCTCCAGGCCTCCGCGACACTGGTCCCGGTCGCCGGGCAGCGCAGCTTCAGCGCCCGCGCCTCGAACCGCCTGTCGGTTTCCGCCTGAAGCTCTTCAAGGCTCCCGGCTGCCAGCTTGCGGGGATCGATGACCTCCCGAAGATCCTGTACCGCCCGCTCGACCTTGCCCTTCGCCTGCGGATGACGGGGCTGGCAGGCGTCGACGTGGAACTTCAAATCCCGCGCAAAGGCCCGGTATGTCTCGTTGATCTTGCCCCAGGCTCCCGCACCGGTGGCCACACCGGTCTTCACGTTATCGATCCGCAAAACCGCCGGAACCCCGCCCAGGCGCTGCAGCGCCGAAAGATGGCAGGACTGCCACGACAGCATGCACTTCGACCGTGACCAGATCACCGCCCGCTTCCGGCTCCACGACAGCGTCACCACCAGCGCCGACAGGGATACGATCTCATTCCCCAGCGCCACCATGGGAAACTCCGCCCAGTCGACCTGCGCCTGCGCCCCGATCACCGTCTCGACCCGCCGCCGCGCTCTTATCGCCGGTGTCGGGAAGACCCGCTTGCAGTAGCGCTGCACCGCTCTCAGGCTCCCCTCGAAGCCATGCTCGTCGCGAAGCCAGGCATACAGCGCCGGAAGGCTCACGCCTTCTCCACCGTGTTGGCTGTGCCAGTCCGCAATCGGCCCCGCAAAAGGCTCCGCCTTGCTCTGCTGGTTCGACCGGCCGTCCACCGCCCCGGCCGCCGCTCGCTTCGCATGGTACCGGACCGCTCCCTCCGTCACCCCCAGCAGCCGCGCAACCTCGCTGTTGGACTGACCCTTCCGTGCCAAAAATGTCATTGTTGTCTTCGCCTCAGCATCAAGCCGGCCCATCGTCACCACCAGGAAGATCACCCTCCCGGTAACCGATTAGGCCAAGGCGACACCTCGTAAATCTGGGTGTCGCCTTAAGGCCTCAATGGCGCGTCCTGTGACAGCCATTGCCTTAACCCTCTGAAAACACGCCTTATTCGCGATTGGCAGTATACACTGAAAATACCGACAATCAAAATCGGCATACCGACATTCATACCGACAAGTTTCGCGGATTTGGGCGAGTTCAGGCGACCTTCAGCGAACATTTGGCTGACCGCGAAGTATGAGGACCGGCATAAGTCATTGAATATCGGGCACTAAGCGATCAATGCCGAGCTGTAGCGAACAGCTGAAAAGTCGGGGATTTTGTGGAACTGGTGCCGCTTGCGTGACTCGAACACGCGACCCCATCATTACGAATGATGTGCTCTACCAACTGAGCTAAAGCGGCCCGGCGGTGCTTTGCACCGCGTTTCAGACGGGCGGGGGATAGACGGTTTCTTTTCCGATTTCAACCGTCAATGCGTTCGGGCGCATCGACGCCCGGATCATCGGGCGGACGGTCGAAGGGCAGCGATTTTGGCGGCTCGCCCGTGGCCTCGCGCACGGCCGCGGGGGCGGCGATTTCCGCCACGCGTTCGGCCGCAGGCGCCTCCGGCGGGTCCACCGGCAGCAAGACGGAGGGCACTTTCCACTCC
>CALMYW010000123.1 GCA_937873665.1 uncultured Sphingorhabdus sp. | reverse complement strand
TATCCAACTGGATACTAATGTCAAGCTGAATTCTGCGACTTCCTGACGCCCAACGTAGAAGTGAGGGGCGGCCGGAGCGAAGCGCAGGAAACCACAAGCGCAGCTTGTGGCCGGCCACGAACCGGTTCTGAACTGAAAACCAAAACATCCCCTCCTGGGTCCATTGCTACGCAATCGACCCAGGCTGGTTACTGCTTGTGTCGGTGGGGAAGCCCTTGTAGTGGAGTTCAGGGGCGCCCGCGCTGCAATGCCCGAGGCGGAGCGCCCCGCTTACCGGACATCCGCTGCAACGTAGTGTTAGCCAACGCCGGTATTGGATGAGCCATGTCAGTAGTACTCTTGATTGAACCGTAAAAGGCTTTCGTTCATTTGATTATTCATTTTCTTGATCGTCTCGACTGATTGATTTTGTTCTTTGGCTACTTCTATTACGAGGCGAAGTCGCAAAGCGCGTTCTGATCCGTCATAGAAATGCGCAAAATCGCGGTTGCTTGTTCTTTCTTTTGGAGTAGCGACTGCGTGAATCTCAAAGCATTTTGCGATGTATGTTGGAACTTCATCTGCAGGAAATGCACGCATGAGCTGAATTTGATCACGTGATTTTAGGTATGTTTTCGTCGCAGAAAGTAGCGCGTCTAATGCAGGCTTTGGCATAGCGGTCATTGCGCAAGAGGCTGACCTAATTTGTTCCTGTGTCACGACCTCAGCGGGAGAAGCGGCATAACAGGCAGATGCAACTGCCAGAATGGCGAACAGGAGGATTTTTTTCATAATGACCCAATTCGTAACTGAGAAATTTGTCGTAGCTATGGGTAGCGTTGTGCAATTGCAACTTTTAATAGTACTGCGTGTAGTTCGCCTCGAAACCGGCAAGCTGGGCAAGTTGATCCAAAACAGCCTTTCCCAACAATAGCAGGTGTGTTGTCCTGGCTGGGTCGTCCCAGCCGGCACCTCCGTGTTTTCCGCCATGAAAAAGATTATTACGGACTATCTTGAGTAAGCGTACAACCTTGCCAAGCTCGGTTTCAGCGTCTGCAAACTTTGCAGCAGCCCATGTTTATTCACCGTTGTGTGAAACCACTTGGCACTGAGGGTTCTCATGTATCAGTGCACATGTCTCATCGGTGGTTTTGTACTTCTCTCTATTACGAATTACGAACGCATTCCAATCGGGTTCCGCTTTCGCACCAACTACCCGACTTTTTAGGTACCCACCTTCCTTGAGAGCGTACTCAAAGCGAGAGAACCAATAGAGAAAATCCAAAGCTGCCGATGATATTTCCGCAGAAACATCTTCCTTACGCATAGCTTATCCTAGCTGGCTAACGTAGAAGTCACCGGCGCTGCGCGGCTTTATCGCGCAGCGTCCGTGTGGACTGCCGGGTTAGAGGGGCCTTCATCGGGAAGGGAAGCAGGCTCAATCAATCGCTTTCGCATGTATTCCAGCGCCTCCTTCTCTGCGGGATGTACTGTTTTCTGTGTGGCGACTATGTCTTCGGCAGCTTTCATCAACAGGGTGCGTGCCGCGGCTTCTGTTTTTCCTACACGCCCAACCGCCAACTTGAATGCGTGAAGGGTCGGCGCGTCAAGACTTGAGAATATCTCGTCAATCATTGCGTCAGTAATTCGAGAATCGTTAGCTAACGCCCGACATGTTTCTCGGATGATCGCCTTTTCTGGTGCTCTGAGCTGGCCGTCAGCTTTGCCGACGTAGAGCAAGACGCGAAGGGTGTCGTATTCCTCCTCGATAAGGGTATCTCGCGTGCGCTCTGGGGAACTATCGTATTTCTCTTGAAGGTACGCGAATACGTCACTGACGATCTCGCCGGTTTCTTCGTCGATACACCTCTTGATCCTGTCCGTTCGAAACGTGCGAGTTGCATTTCTCATGCGGCAGTGGCCGATAAGAATATTTCCACTTACGTCAGTTCCAAACTGCCGAACGTCAACAACTCGCTCAGTTTGCTTTCCGGCGCCATCTTCATATTTGATGCGCAGTGTCGCCTTTGCCGGAAAAGGCTGCTGCACTTCCCAAAAGCTACCTTCCCAATTGTCCTTGTCATCGTCCGTGTCAGAACTTCTGGTCTTGGCGTCAGTCTCGTAAGTCACCTTTACCGTGATTGGGATTTCGTACGTGGTATTGCGGTTTCCACGTTTGCGGAATGCGCTGTGTGAAAACATTCGCCACAACAGCCAAACTGCGACCCCCGCTGCGATTAGATACAACCAAGACATAACGCCTCCTGAATTTTCTGTGGCATGGAAGCAGCCCCTCTAACGTAGACGTAACCGGCGGCCGCGGAAAGAAGCGACCGAAGGGAGCGCACGCCCGCGGCCGTCCGTGTTGACTGATGGGATGGACTCCCCCATTTGTTTGCGCGAAATTGGCGCACTGGTCTTCATGGGCGTGGGGATCAGGTCTTCATCAAACGTAAGGAGTGCGACATGCATGCTACTACCGTTGCCGTCGATCTTGCCAAGTCCGTGTTCCAGCTCGCCGTGGCCGACGAGCACTGGCGCATCGTTGAAACCCAGCGCCTCACCCGCACCCAGTTCGAGCGCTGATTTGTCAGCATGCTGCTCACCCACGGCGCCCGTAGTGTGCTGCGCGCGGCCAAGGTGGCCGAGGGCGCTGGCAAGCCAGTCTGTGGGGTGCGCCGCTGGGCCCTGGATGTGCAAGGGCGCAGCAATCACAACAAGGCGGCGTGCGCGCTGGCCAACAAGCTGGCGCGCATCTGTTACGCCACGCTGCGGGACAAGGAGCCGTTCGGCGAACAAACCGTGCGGCTTAGCAAGAAGATCAAAAGGGAGAGCTTCGTGATGCCAGCTTGAACAGCCAACATCCAAACAGCCGTCACCAGGAAAAGAGCGATAAGACCGAACACCCATCACGCGTTGCGACGAGATTGATCGACCATCATGGCCAACCGGGTTCACCCCACACCGACTGACGCCGATAACTCTTCCGGCTCATTTGCAGCCGCTTGTAGCGACTGGCGCTTCGGTGTCGCAGATTCCATGTCGGCACGGACCACAACAGAGTCCACCTCAGATGCCGGATATACGACTGCAGGCGCTTCCCCAACAGCCAACATATCGGTCAGTTTCTTGCCGTTGGGGGGGAGTCCATATACGAAGGGTTAGGCGCCGCCGCTCCCACCGCCCTTGGTGGGGAAGTACTTCTCCTGTTCCGCATCGAGTTCAGTCCGAATCGCATAGGCGACCTGCCTCGCCCAGCGTGCAAATTCGTCAAGCCGACTCTTCTTGATTACCCTGACGCTGCAGCCAATTGCGTCTGGCACATAGGCGGACATAAGGAACTCGCTCTGCTCAACCTCCATGAGTTCAAGCGTTCCATCATCGCGCAGGGAACACTCGAACAGCGGAGAGTTGACGACAACCACAGGAAACGCGAACGCCAGTCTGGGGACGGTAGACGACTCCCGATCTTGAGCCACTCCGGCACTAGCCTTGAGTGCGCCCATGGCTGCCGAATAGGCTGGGTCACTCTCCTTGCCAAAGGCTTGACGAAAGCTATAGCCGCCTCTGGACGAGCGTTCCAGGTAAGGCTTTAGCCCGCCAAGGTTCAGTATTCGGCTTGTCAGAGCACTGCGTGCTGCACCTGACGTTACGGCAAAGGCATGCAGTCGGTTGTAGTTCGAGAAGGCGTCATCGGACACAAGGACCACCCATGGGTTGGGTGACGACTTGCACTCAAGTACGAAGGATATTTCGATGACGCCGAAGAAGTCAGGATCCTGCGCAAGAACATCTATCTCTCTTCCCTTGTCCGACTGAGGATCTGGAAAGGTGAACGATTGACGGACGTCGAAACCGACCCTACGGAATGCTGCAGCGGCTTCCATCTCGAGAGGGAAGCCCGTCTTTTGGAGCCACTTGAGAACTTCCTCTGAAGGCATGATGCTCCTCAAGGCGCCTAACTTGTGATTTACCTGACCAAACACCGGATACCCACAACCGTGGTCGTTAAACAAAGTTGCATGGCACCCAAAAAAATGG
>CALMYW010000122.1 GCA_937873665.1 uncultured Sphingorhabdus sp. | reverse complement strand
CGGCCCCGGAAACGGCAACGCCGCCATGGCTGCCCTCCGGTTCCGCTTCGCTCCACCTGCGGCCAGCCATGGCGCCAGAGACGGTTCTGCACTAACAATCACCACGGACCACTCAGTGGGGGCCGGTCACAACAGTCACACCACCCGTCACCCCAAGATGGACGTCACCAACGGTCGGAGCATGGAGCACTTCCGGCGGCTAGGTGTCGCTGAGCGCATGCGTGATGTCGCAGTGCCACGCGATCATCCTATGGACGTTTCGTGGGTAACCCGCCTTGGGGAATGGGAGCTCGCGCGCTTCCGATACCCTGACGTCGAAACACAGCGTGAGAGGATCCGAGCCTGCAACGACGGCTCGCAGCCTCTTGAGCCCTGCATGCGCCTCAGCCAGATCGTGCTTGAGCCCGTGCTCCGCGACATCCTTCTGGAAAGCCCTCTGGTTGAAATTCGTTACGGTTGGGAGCTGGAGTCATTCGTCGAGGAGGCCGATAATGTGGCCGTCATCCTTCACGAGATCGCAACGGGCCAACGTCAGAAGGTTCGACGCACGCTGCTGGCCGGCTGCGATGGGGGTGGAAGCGTGGTCCGCACCCAGCTGGGCATCACGACGGAAGGCAGCTACAGCGTCGCGAAGCTGTACATGGTCCACTTTCGGTCGGAGGCGCGGGATCTTCTCCAACGGTTCGGAATCGCCTGGCATTACCAGTCGCCCGTTGGCAGGGGACTCATCGCCCAGGATGATCTCGAGACCTGGACCCTGCACACGATCGTCCCGCCCGGTACAGATCCAGCAAGCCTCATCCCCGAGGAGGCCGTCTTCGAGGCGCTCGGCGCGCGCTTTGAGCTTGAAGTCCTGAAAGCGAACCCCTGGTCGCCGCACATGGTCGTGGCCAGCGAATTTGGGCGCGGGCGCGTATGGCTGGCGGGCGATGCAGTCCATCAGGTCATACCAACCGGCGGCTATGGCATGAACACGGGGATCTGTGATGCGGTCGATCTGGCCTGGAAGTTCGCTGCGCGCCTCCAGGGATGGGGCGGAAGTGGGCTGCTGGAGAGCATTGCCGCCGAGCGGCGGCCGGTAGCAACGCGCAATCGCGAGGCGAGCGCCATGCATATGCAATTACGAATCGATATCGCCGCAGCTTACGATCCGAAGATTCATGAAACGGGCGGCGAAGGTGATGCAACGCGAGAGGCCTACGGCCGTCTGATTACCGAACTTGGCAATGCCGAGAACGAATCGCTCGGTATCGAGCTCGACTACCGTTACCGAGAGTCACCAATTGTATGCGGAGAAGACAACGAGCCGCCACAGGATATGCTTCGCTGCATTCCGAGCACCTGGCCGGGTGCCCGGGCGCCGCACCTGTTCCTGACCGATGGAACGGCGCTCTACGATCGCCTCGGACCATGGTTTACTTTGCTGCGGTTTGTCGATGCGGACGTAGCTCCCCTCGAGCGAGCTGCGGTTGCGCGCGGCGTACCACTGGCGGTTGTAGATATCCGCGATGCTCACGCTCACAGTGTCTATGAGCGCGATCTCGTCCTGGTGCGACCCGACAACCATGCCGCCTGGCGCGGCAACGCGATGCCGGATGATCGCTCGCGGTAATTGACCGCATCCGCGGCGCCTAATCCGACCCAAGGCTTTCATTTACGGAAAGAAAGAAATGATGTCCCAATCAGAACTGGACAGCAATGTCGACAGGGCACGGGAATATTAACTTCGCGTCGACGCGAGGCGACAGGATGCTTTCGATCTCTTCGCCGAAGATTGCCAATTCTATTTCCCGAAATTCGCAATTGGCATTGGCAAGGCAGCCCTGTTCGAATGCGCTGCAGGATTCGAAGAGGTCACAGCTGAGCTACAGCACGATCAAGATGAATTACGCCTCTTCGCGAGTGGTGATCATGTAGTAGTGGCTGAAGGCACGACATCCGGATCGGATAAAGCCGGACGGCTCTGGAAGGGTGGCGCAACGCCCGGTGGCCGCTTCTGCAGCATCTTCGAGTTTGGCGCCGACCAATTGATCACCCGGATGCACATCTATCTCGACCCTGACTACCCCAGTCTCGACGAAGGACGGTTTCATTGGGGCCGCGAACGGCGATGGTAATCGGTGCAACGACAAGTATCGGAAAATATCCGAACAGAATGATTGAATTTTCCTCCAATGCAGTCAGCGGCCAATTCAAGCCTGTGTTCGGCCGACAAAGACGGCATCTAATCGAATGCCACCGGAGTACACAGTGATCTCTGGATCGGATTAGATTCGGTCAGTTCATCCAGCCATGATCGGTTTGCCCCACTGGGTGCCGATCAGGTCCATCATCGAACGTGGACAGTCCTTTGCGTCGCTGGCAGTGAAGAGGTCTCCGTCAGTCCAATGTTCGAACTCGTTGCCCCAGGGGTCGTTCCAATAGTCGAAAACCTGACTGCCCAGGATATGTCGGCCTATGCCCCTGACATGCTCATACAGTCCAAGGTTCGAAAGATAGGTGTGGCCCAGCATAAGATCGTCAAAATCCGCAACTTCGAATGCCGTATGGAGAGTGCCGCGCGCGGGATCGCTGGGAATGAGAGCCAGGGTGTGGTGGTCCGCTGGCAGATCGCCGCGATCGCAGCGCAAGAAGGCACCAATCGTGGTTTCACCGTCGATCGAGAATGTATCGCTTGCAATCATCCCGAACCGCTTGCGATACCAATCGAACGAGCGGTCAAAATCGCTGATGGCCAGCACGCAATGGCCGATGCGCTGGACGTGCGATGACCCGCCTTGCAGGCGCAGCGCTTCGCTCACGCGCCGTTTGACAAGCGAATCGTTGCAGGGTCGGCTGGCGGCGACAGTGGAATCCGGCTTGAATTCCTGGCCCGCAACCACCTCAATCCGGTGCCCGTCTGGATCGAACAGGCTAAGGAGCTTTCCCCCGCCTGGAGCCCGCGATGTTTCGACCGTCACGCCTTCGTTGGCGGCGAGTTCGACCAGGTCCGCCACGGATCTGGCTCTTAGCCCAATCGCGCAGAGACGGGGTTCACCCGGTTCCGCTGCATAGACGAACGGCGCTGTGCCAGTGCCAATCCCGTAGATCCGGCCATCGCTGCCCTTCGTCACCTGGAGCCCAAAGTGGACCAGAAACTCGCTCATCCGCTCCAGATCGGGAACTGCGTGACGGACGTAGGCTATATCATCAATCTTGACGGTCATTTCACCGAACTCCAACGCTCTATGTAAAGTAGTTGACATAAAGCATAGGGCAAGTCAAATGAGTCCCGTCACAAGGTGCCGCAATTCTTGGGGAGAGGTCATGAAACTGGCGAACATCAACGGTCGGGCTCACGTACTGAGCGAAGCCGGAGGACTCGACGTTTCTGGCAGCTCTGAGGGGCTGTTTCCCGCAGAAATGCGCAGTTTGCTGGGCAGGCTGAATGAATTGCGCCAGTGGTTGGCGAATTCCGATCCGGTCTGG
>CALMYW010000121.1 GCA_937873665.1 uncultured Sphingorhabdus sp. | reverse complement strand
CAGCTTGAAGGAGTTGAGCGATCTGGATGCATCAGAAGGAATTGAATTCGACACGGTTGTCATTGACGAAGCCGCAAGAGCAAATCCTCTCGATCTTTTCGTTCCAATGGCGATGGCGCGGCGTCGGATCATCCTGGTTGGCGACCATCGGCAACTACCTCACCTTGTTCAGCGAGAGTTGGAAGATGAACTCATTTCCAGGCAAAGCCTGACTGAGGCTCAAGCGAAGGCGTATGAGCAGAGTCTTTTTGAGCGGCTGGTGAAGCAGCTCAGGGAGCAAGAGAAAGTCGACAATATCAAGCGCGTCGTGATGCTCGATACGCAGTACAGAATGCATCCGACACTAGGTGACTTCATCAGCAAACAGTTCTATGAATCTGAGGGGTTGGGCGTCTTGCACTCGGGGCGACCTGCGCAGGATTTCGTCCACACGATTCCTGGCTACCAAGGCAAATGTGCAGCTTGGTTGGATGTGCCTCTGCAGGACGGGAAAGAAAAATTCCTAAAACCCGGTTATGAAAGACCGGCGGAGGCAATTTCTATTGCAAAAGAGGTTAAGCGGATTGCAGATTCTTGTGGGCCGTCGCTGAGCATTGGGGTCATCAGTTTCTACCGCGCCCAGTGTGACCTGATACTTGATGCACTGGCTGACGAGGGCTTGGCCGAGGAAGAGGATGGGGAAGTCCGGATCGCGCGCTCCTACCGGCAGACTGAATCAGGTGATGAGCGACTGCGCGTCGGCACGGTTGACGCGTTTCAAGGCAAAGAGTTTGACGTCGTCTTCCTGTCCGTAGTGCGAGCTAACGACGTGGTGGTTCCCGATCAGAAGGAGGGGGAAGAGCGCGAACGATTGCTCAACGGCAAGTATGGGCACTTGCGGTTGGCAAATCGCATGAACGTTGCGATGAGTCGCCAGAGGAAGCTCCTCGTCGCCGTCGGTGCCAAACACATGGCCGAAGGGCCCGAGGCTGAGGAAGGGGTCCCGGCTCTAGCTGCATTCCTCAAGCTTTGCAGAGAGGAGATGGCGCATGGCCGCTGACCGCTATCTTCGCTTCGATGTCCGTCGCCCCCCGGGTGGGCGTCCGCTTTTGTGGCCTGTCCGCGTTTGGAAGGTCCTTTATCCAACAAATCGTGTCCTCAAGTTGAACCTGTTCCAGCAGGCGATCCTTGGACTTGCAAGGGCCAGATGCCAGGACAGTTCGGAAATGGCTGAGTTGCTGGGGCTGGATCGAGAACTGGTGGCATTCATCATTGCAACCCAACTGATCCCGAACGGCTGGATGACCACCTTGGGATCAGTCACCTCTCAAGGTGAACGTGTCCTCGAAGAGGCTCAGGATGCCAGCGAAGAAGTCCGCATGGGGTACGCATATCAGGACGCGATCTCGGGGAACTGGCTGCCGCGATTCACTGAAGAACTTCCAGAGATCGAAGCGAAGCGAGTCGATGAACGTGGTTACCCAGTGTTCCTGCGAGACCTCGATTCCGGAAAGGAAGATCGCCCCTTCCGCCTCAATCACTTCCGAGACGGCGCACTGGACACAGCGGCCCTCTTTGATGCGTTTCAGCGCTATCGGACGGATCACGACCACGCCAAACAGCGTGATGACGAGCTTTCGGCACGTGTCCGTATTGAGAGTTTGAGCTTCGTCGAAGATTCGGCGCAGCCGATGTGGTTGTGGACATGGATTTTTCCCGACGAGGCTGGGCCACAACCCTGGTTGGTTGCCGACCCATTCGGGTTGCAGCAGGCTGCGTCGTGGTTGCGCAAACCCCTGCAGGAAGTCTTGCCGCGAAACGATGGACTTGCAAGATACATCGCTGACGCGGTAGGCGAGACAAGATCGAACGATTTGTCGGCAGAGGAATGGCTCCGATCCCTAGAGAACCAGATCGACTTGACGCTGCTTGCAGACTACAACTGGTCGCGGAAGGTACCGATTGTTGAGGGATACCTCGCCAGCGTTCTGAGACGAAGATCCGTACTGGCCAGTCAGGAGCGGTCTTGGCAGGAGGATGTGACTAGCCTTCTCATTGAGACTCACAACCTGGCAGAAAGCGTGCTGCAGTGGCTGCTGAAAGCATTCCCATCGGACATTCGTAGATTGCCGCACTGGAAAGACCAGAGGGATTGGAAAGATGGGGAAGCGCAATATTACCTCCAGTTCTTCAACCTTCCTTGCCTCACCGATGACGTAATCAAGCGTTTGTCTGAGCAGCGCCTGGATCAGGTGCGCACAGCGGTGAAGCGCGGTACCAGTTCGCTCAAGGCGTTGTTGTTTGCAGGACTTCTAGGGACAGTGGATCAAGCATCACACCCCTTCCTCAAGCTATCCGCCGATGAGCTTCAACTGGCTCGTCTGCTTGATATGGCCGATGCTCGCAACAAAAAGG
>CALMYW010000120.1 GCA_937873665.1 uncultured Sphingorhabdus sp. | reverse complement strand
ACGAGGACAGCATCATCCGCCTCGTCGGTGCCGTCCTGCTCGAGCAGAACGACGAATACCAGCTCCAGCACCGCTACATGCAGATCGAGGGCATGGCAGCGCTCACCACACCAACCATCGAGGAGGCTCAGCCGCTACAGATTACACCAAAGGCCGCCTGAAAATGCAGTCCGCTGGCCACACCCGAATTTACACCACATTGACGGACACGACCATATTCACTATCGGTCTACGGCATCGACGTGATTCAAAAGGGCGGTTCGCTCAGTGATCGCCTCGGCCGCGCCATCGGCACAGCGGTAGTTGGCCAACCCGGAGACTGGACCAACAAGACCGTCATCGACACGGTCCGCCGCGTGCGAACCGACACACCCACAATCATCTCTTATGTCGAAGGACAACCCGCGTTCACCGAAACCCCATGGGCGGACCAAACGCAATTGGCACCCTCGACCGCCGACAAGGCCACCGTTGATACAACACCATCGCCAACACCCTCAACCGGCCCAACGCGCGACGATCATCACTGAAAGTTGAATCAGGACAGCAATTCAAACACCAGTTCATCGATCTCGGCTGTCTCAGGGTTACCGTCAATCGCGCGCCGAATATCACGCCTTACAGCCGCAAAGTGAAGATTATCACGCACCGCCACGTTTGCAGCAGCCAAACCAGCCAAACGGCCCAGCTCCGACAATCTAGCCAACACCGGCACGTCTCCATCGAACTCTGGAATCGGAAGCTTCCACACATGTTTATGAATATCCCGCTCATCCTTACCATAGGACATAAGTGGGCGCACAAATTCCGTCGTAATCGGACTATTCAGCAGCGCACACAAATAATCCGCCTCCTGCTCCGACCTGACAGCGCACCAGTACAGCTTGTTATTCACGATTCCTAACGGATCATACAGCTTAGCCGCAGCCAAGTGCATCCCTGAACTATTATAAACAACACGCATAGGCGGGATCGGAAATTGCCCACCAAGCTTACCCATATAATCAAGCTGCTCGAACAAGGACAAACGATCGCTGCTCCTTCCCATTTCCCAGAGCGCCTCACACCTGGTCCACCAATCGGACAATCCCGGGTAAAAATCGCGATCTGACCCATCTCTTAACAACGAAGACCCATCGAACGGAACGAGACAGGACAATGGCTCAGCATTGCGATACGGCAGCAGCGTTTCTCCCGAATAAAGCGGACGCACGAACATCGATTCGACAACACCGCTAATCGACGGCATTTCCTTCCACGGCTTCTTCTCATTAACGCTCCGCGATGACACCACTGAGATTTGTCCAGCAGCAGCACCTAACGGTCCCACATCCTCCCGTTCGACGAAAAACATAAAACGCGGCGCGAAGATTGCACCCTGGCGAAACCGCTCCGCGTAAGGTGAACGCACGCCAGACCTGATCGTCACCGATCCGTCAGTAACCCGCAAGCTTTCTCTCACGGCAGCGAGTTGCTGACCAATACCGGCGCGGCCTGTAAAAATACGTGCCGCCTCCGGCATCACCGCCGACACAGACGCATTGCGGCTCCCAAAGATAACACTCGAACCACGCGGAAAGAAATGCGGCCGCACTCGTCTAAAGTCCCAGGACGGCTCGAACTCAATCAAAGTTCTGCTTGTCGCCGCCACGTAAGACCCGCGCCGAAAACCTTCATAATGATCCCGGTCAACTACCGCATTGGGCATTACCAAGCCGAACCTACCTCCGTTCCGCAGATATAACTCAACAGCTCGGACGACAAACAAAGCTGACAGATCTTGATGCGTCGCATTTTCGGCGCCAGCCCAAAGACCCCGCTCCTCCTCCATTTCTCGAAAACTTGCCTGCAACCCCGCAGGCATATGTCGATAAGCCAACCAAGGCGGATTACCAATCAAGACGTCAACACGGTTGGCCTCGCGCGACAGCCACATCGGTCGCGCCAAGTTGCGGACATAATAACTCCAGATATGATTCCGCCCTTGATCGTGCAGGGCACACATCGTTGCGAACGTCGCCTCGATCTTGGCCCGCCCTTCGCTCGCAACACCATGGCGGTGGAACGCAGACCCAAGGCTCGGCACTCGCGAACCAGGCTCACGGCGCGACGCCAATTGA
The DNA here is from genome assembly GCA_937873665.1 of uncultured Sphingorhabdus sp. The sequence continues at coordinate 18,861 of CALMYW010000120.1, read as the reverse complement.
GCCATCTCCTCGACCAACCGGTCGAAGCTTCTTGCGTCTGCCAGCAAGCGATCCGGGAAGCGCAACTCTGTTCGAAACAGCTCCGCTGCATCCTCTACCTGAACTACCAGATCACCAGCATTCCACAAATTGGTCGACTGACCATCCCATTGGATGGAATCCCCCAGATATACAGGGATGAAGATCGGACCACGTTCAGCATCCCGCAAAAGCTCGGGCCCGATCGCCAGCAAATAAGTAACTCTTGCCAATGTCACGGCAACAGGATGCAAATCCATCCCATAAACTGCGTTGCTGACACCAGACAGAATATCCGCAACCGACAAGCCTGCTTCGCGACCAGCATCAATGTAGCGACGAACGGCATGAAACAGAAACGTGCCGGATCCGCACGCAGGATCGAGCGCTCGAACGCCCAAAGGGGACGGAATCACTTCTTCAACAACCAGCTCCGCCAACCAGTCCGGAGTGTAATATTCCCCAAGTCGCTTACGCGTCTCTGGTGTGATGATCGACTCGTAAAGCGTCTTCAACACATCCTGCTGAACGCTACCCCATTCGAACCGCGCAAGCCGGCGCGAAAGAGAACGCACAAACTCCGGTCCGCCTTCGACCTCTAACGGCCAATCGAAAAAGTCTTGCTCAACGACGCCATAAATGCTGCTCCGCGTGAAAGCTGTCCCAGACAATACGTCGTTCGGCTCCATAGCAGCGACATCGAGACCCAACACCGAATGGGCAATGATTTCGGCCGAATTGACCAGCAACGTATGCTCAACGAAAAGCTCGTCCGAATCTTCAAACTGGTTCCCCAACGTGGACGTCAAAAGCTTCGACCATAGACCACGCTTCATACGAACTGTCGGCAAATCCCTATGCAGCTCATAAAGACCAGCTATCGTCGCCCGATCCAACGAATGCGCACTACTCCCTGCACCCAATCTTGACGAAATCTCGGCCGACGTCGCCGGAATGCCTCGAGCCGTTGCAAGAACACCCTCTAGCCATACGACCAACCGGTCAACGTCGAACCCTTGCGAGGCAGCGTCCACAGCACTAACGAGCCGAAATTCGTCGCCCGCAAGATCATAGCAATTCCACTCGACCCCATCAGTCAAAATTCCGACATAACGAGTGCCAGTCGACCGAGACCTATGCTCAACATAACCACGGAGCTGCGCAATACTGTCCGATTTGACCCGACGCGGACGCAAATCCTTCTTGATTTCAATCGCCGCCGAACCGATCTCTACGTCGATCCTTCTACCATCCCCCACTTGAGCTTCGAGATTGACCACCCGAATGTCATCATCATCAAGTTGAAGTTGCGGCGACATCAAAAGCGCACGAACATCAGCCTGGATATCAGCTTCCGTTCTGTTACCTCCGCGATCGCAAAGCCTGTTGAATATATCTCTCGGCAACTAAACCCCCGCAATCTCCCGTTTGGAGAAACACTGGGCACCTCTAGCGCAGTACCCCACCATATGGAATCGCTAAGATTGCACAAGCACGCCTCAGCGATCACTGAAACGCTGAGCCATTCGGGCACTTGCTCCACTCCGCACCGAAAGTTTTTCGCCGTAGCGCAACACAGTCCGCGGATCCTTCCACCGATAGGATTGCATGATTGCGCCCAAACTTTCATCGGCAGCAAAATTATCCTGGGCAACACCAACCCTGATCGAATGGCTCGAAATCGACGCCACAACACGTTGGAGATCCTCAGTCCCCATTGCTCCCAAAAGTCCTCGCTCATGGGCTGTGCGCACCAGACGCTTGTAAATCTGACCAATCGAATTCGGATGAAGCGCCTCTGCGCAAATCTTGTCGACACTGCCGTCAAAATGCGTCGTTATCCGGCAGAAGACCGGCCCCGCCTTCAACCGCGCCTCCGCACGCCAATCCGCCAGCGACATCATCGTTGCCGGCGAGAGATAGGCATAGTCCCCCTCCCCTTCCTGGTCAGTCTTTGAGAACGGAATGAACAACCGCCCTGCCCCGTCGCTCTCCGGCCCTTCGATGTGACCAACCTCAACACGCACAATCTCCGATCGGCGCATCCCCGTGTCGTAGGCGACCCGCAACAATGCGATGTTGCGGAGCGCCAGCGCATCGAGGCGTCCCCTGCCCCGCCGACACGCCTTCAAAAGAGTCTTCAGCGACAATGCCGCCTCTGGCCCGTCGAGATCAACCACATCGCCCTTGAACCGCAACCCCAAGGCCTGCTTCTGCTTCACGCCAACCTTCTTACGCGCTGCCTTCAATTCGTACTTTACCAGCTCGTCGTCTGTCGGATCGACCAAGCGGAGCAACCGGTACGCGCGGCCGACATGAACAATGTAGCGCTTGATTGTAGCGGCAGCCCGCGGCTCGTCTCCGTTTTCGCCGGCTACCAGCGCCCGAATCCACCGCGCAACGTCACTGGCAGCTGCCTTCCCCACATCAACGCCATTGCGCGCGCACCAATGCGTCCAGATCGCGAGGTCAGATTGAAACGCACGGCGACTGTTATACGACCAGGCCCGAAAGGCGGCATCGAGCCGCTCGACATCGATCTGCTTGACCCAGGCCCGCACGGCGCGCAAATCGTCGATCAGCTCAGCTGGCTCAGAAGATCGGGCTACAGCGAGCGCCCTGGTGGCCATCAACCCATTTTTCCCTAAACGACCGGATTTTCTGAGCCCATATCATTATGATAGGGGTTTGATAACCCTAATTATCACACCTACGCGTATCGGCAACCCAACCTAACTCGCAGTTCGGTTATTGACACTCCCCTCCACGCACAATAACCAAACCCCTCTGTAAGTTATAGCTGCGGAGCCAGCCCCCATGAGTCCGATCGACCACGCGCGCCACCTAATGGCCTACAGAACCGGCCAAAGTGACGCATATCTGCGCGATATCATGGCCAGCAGCACTATCGAAGCCGAGGCGTTCGTAAACCCTATCGCCCTGCGTATGCTTCGCCGTCTTTGGCTGCAATACCGAGAGGATCGCGGTTATGAAGGACCCGCTCCTCTCCTCTCGTCCGAAAATTTCGACCAGAGATCGGGCTTCTTCAGCGCAATCACATTCTGCCTGACCACGCTCGATATCCCTGGCCAGCAAAGACCTTCGGACCTCCACCAAGCCACCGAAGTTGCGTTAGCCACATTCCCGCCAGGCGAAGACTTCAGCTACAACAGCACGGACCTTCAAGCGGACGACTTCGAACTGCTTGGCAACGTCCAAGCCAACATAGCACCAACTCTCGAAGCAAGCCACTACCTGCCCGACGAACACCTCCAGAAGCTGCTATCGGACTATCTCTACACCAAAGACACGACCGACCAGCCAAACCCCTCCAAGAGCCCCTGTTGGGCTCTCAACCTCGTTGTAGCCCTGCGCGCCCAGATCCTTGGGCTTTGCATTGTCCCCCTTCCCCTCCCCGGGATATTCAAACGCGAACTGTTCCGCGCCAATCGTTCGGACACCTGGCGCCGCTTCACACTCGTGCGAAACATTACCAAAGCCACAGAAACCCTGATGACCGAAGCCATCGACCTGACAACCGCACAAACGGCCATCGACCTCGCATTCCCGCAACGGCGCTCCAGCAGCCGAATTCATGACGTCTTCCAGCTGGTATCAGGACTCGGCGAACTCGGAGCAACGCAAGTCAGCCGCGCTATGGACATATCCCAGCCTGGAGCGCGCAAACTACTTTTGCAGCTCGAGCGCGCTGGATTCCTGCGCCGAACCTCGAGCGGAACCAGATGGAACAGCACAGTACGCTTTCGCCTTGGCCCCCCACCGCACAGCTGGCTTTCAAACGAAAAGACCGCCTGGCTCGACGAAAGCCACGAAAATTTCGAAGAGCATATGCTTAGCGTCCAACCTGCAAACACCGTTCCGTATTGAACGGACACTGCCTCAGGCCGGTCGGCCGCGCTTCTCGAACCAGCTCTTGGCGAACTTCACGAAGTGGCGCTCAGGATATTTGGGCTCGATTTCATTTTCACCCAACCAACCCCGCCACTGCGACTCAAGGTAGTAGGGATCCCAACCCGGAGCGACCTCGCGCACATCATCCATAACATCGAGCTTGAGACGGCCAGCCCAGGGCTCATTTTCTTCCGCCTCAAACGACACCTTCTTCATCGTCCCGCGGTTGCGAAACGTCACCATGTCCTTCGCGACATCGTAGGACACAAAATAATCCGGCAGATGATCGGTTTCGACCAGAGCCTTGATCATCTGCCGAAACCGTTTCTCCGGGCTTTGTGAACCCGTCTTTTTCAAAAGGTTCAGCAGCCCAATTTTCCATTCGTCCTGATGCCCACAATGCTTGCGGGCAATCTCGTAAACCCTCCGTTCGAGCGGCTTTCGAAGCCTGAAATAGTCCCGATGAAGCGTCAAAACCTCATGATGCTCAATCGCGTTGAACACCCAATCGGACAGCGTTATTTCACACGCCATAAGCCTGCCATCAAGCCCGTGCTTCCGCTTGATCGACGAGGAATCGATCAGCCCAAAGGTATCAGTCTGCTCGGTATCACCGGTCCTGATGTTAGTCACGATCGTCGTCCCCCGGATGCGCTCGATCGCCTCCTGAAGAGCCTCGTAATCCTTGCCTGACGTGCCCCTATTGGTGAACACAAGCAGATCACGGCTGTTCACCTGAACACGCTTGGAAACCTTCTCGCCGGCCTTCACTTTCGCCATAATCTGCGAGATCACATAGATCAGCACGTCCTTGTCATAGATCGTCGCCAAGCCCTTCACACTCGGCGTCACCTCGAGATACTGACCGTTATGCTCGTAGCGCCGCACACTGGTCTCAGGCTTCTTCGACAAGCTGTAGAACGGATGCTCCATTTGCGGCATGACATCCTTGATGACCGCGTCCGCAACATCGCAAATGAACAGATCGTGCTGCGGATAGCGATCCGGCAGCAACACCGACACCTGATTCGGGGTTTCAGTTACCATGCGACTCCATTCGGGGTTTCAGTTACCAAAGTCAAGCATTTCGGGGTATCAGTTACCAAACGGCCATATTCGGGGTTTCAGTTACCGGACTCTCCGATTCGGGGTTTCAGTTACCACAGCTATAGATTCGGGGTTTCAGTTACCGGAAACGATGCGCCAGGCCAGCCTCAGAACCAAGCGATTAGATTCGGGGTATCAGTGACCAAAAACTGGGGAACAGTTACCAAGATTCGGGGTTTCAGGAACCGAACCGTCTAAGAACGCCCGATAAGGCGTTGATGCTAAACACTTTTTCAAAGACGTTCTCCCCACGTAACTCTATAATAACCCATATATTAACACCCACGCCGGTTCGGACATGCTTGTGGATAACCTACACGCACCTTTGAGCCCAAATACCGGGCACACAGATCCACGTCGCACCAAGAGCTACCAAAGCCGACCCAAAACCTCACACAGAAGCCGTAAAACGGCCCTCTGAGCCCAACAGGCCCATGTCATGGCCTCGACTACTAATTCGAACGACAGCGTGTGAGGACAGCTCGGAATGGCTATCCAGTGGGAGAAGGGACAAACCCCCTCCCCTTACCCCAACCAAAGCGCCAGCCCAAACGTCCAAGACCAGCTTCAGACACGCCTCTCAAACTGATCGAGCAGGATCTCCAAACCCTTGTGCAACGGCACATCCTGGTCATTGCAGAACAACCGAAACCGGTTGAGGGTCGTAATCGGTCCTTGAACGAAGATCCGGTCATTCACCTTCTTTCCCCGATTGAGCTGAACACGCCCGACCGGCTCCCCCGGCAACGAATTTCGCTCAGCAACCCGGTCGGCGATGCGGATATCCTCGCGGCTCATCGGCTCATCGCCGCCATCGTGACCCTCAAAACGGCTCAAATCCAGCTTCGGCGACGGCCCGTCCGCCCTGCCCTCGCCCAAGCCCGTACTTCCAAGACCTTCAAGCTTTTTGAACCCGCTCATGCGACCACTCCTACCGAGCCCAAGACCTCTTGCGTCAGCAAGACCGCGTTCTCCTGCGCCTTAGACAGATTAGACACCTTCTCGTCGTCGAGCTGGAACAACCCGCGATGCCGCCGACCCATCAATCGATACGCCTGCCGGTCATGCAAATGGGTCTTGAGAATTGGCAAACCCAACTCCTCGATCTCCGCGATAATTTCCTTCTCGCTGGTCGTGGGAATTGCCGGGCTTGTGCGGTTAAAAACGATGCGGAAAGGGATGCTTTTACCGGAATCCATTTCACAATCCCTGATCAGCTTCACCGTGTCCGCCGCTGGATCTGCATCAAACTCGCTGGCGCTTAACGGGATGAGTGCCAGATCACAGGCCATCAGGACCCTGCTCATCAACCGCGAAGCCCTGCCCTGCACGTCGACGAGAACGAACTTCGAACGCCGCGCTTCCTCGTTAATCGCTTCGCGTATCGAATTTTCGTCCACGTCCGAACGCACATGAAACCTCAAGTCTTCGTTCTCGTCCGCCCAGCGACCGATCGAGCGCTGCGGATCGGAATCGATAATGGACACGCTCGCGCCTGAATCTGCCAACGCGCACCCGATCGTCAAAAGCAACGTCGACTTTCCAGAACCGCCCTTTGAATTTGCTGCCGTAATGATAGGCATATCATATCTCCTGCCAATGCACCGCGCGCTATAAGCCTATACGACAGGCATAGCAAGCCTTGACCATATGCAGCATATATGCCTTGCATTGCATATCGATATGCTTTCAAAAACCAATACCATATGCACACCATATGCACATGGCATGTAACCATGCGCGCAAGCATCGAAGGGGAGGGGGGGCGTTCAACCGAACACAGAAAGGTTGAACCATGGCCTCTGCACACAAAACACGCCGCGCGAACTCTACATGGACGAACGAGGAACTGAACCTCCTGCGCAAACACTATTCCACCTCGGGATCGAACATTCCAGAACTGGCCAAGCACCGATCCCATGGTGCCATTCACATGAAGGCTCACAAGCTTGGACTCGAGCGCATCGGGGCAGGGCAGGGGAGACAACTGAAACTCTCAGGCGAAGCACTCGACGAAGCAATACAACTCCGTCAACGCGAGGGATGGTCCTACGCCAAAATCGGAAAACACTTCGGAATAGCAGAAACCTCTGCTTCGAATGCCATCCTGATCGCACTATGCGTTCGAAACGGTCATACGCCGGCTGAACGACACCCCAACGGCCGCCTCACAGACGAGGGGATGGCAAGGCTCCGCTACGCCCTCCGAAAGGGCCTCAAAGGGGTCGAGATCACGCTTCGACTTGGCGTTTCCGCAGCCTGCGTTGCCGAACAGCGTCGACGATATTCAAACGAGCTCAAAGCATCACGAAAGGTTCCGCTACCGCTACACGGCAACGATCAACATTATTCGGGGAGGAAACTCTCAAAGGCTGAGCGATCCCAGGTCGAACAACTCTTCGAGCAGGGCTATGGCGCACCAAAAATCTCAAAGATGACCGGCATCTCGAAAACGAGCTGCCAGCGGATCCGCGCCAAGCTGATCACAAGGCTGGCCAGGAAAAAGCAAACGCTCACCGGATGCACAAACAAAGGCAAACGCACCGAGGTGCTGCACAGCACTGCAATGATACCCCAACATTCGAAGGACATGCTCCGGGCGATGCTTCTGGACCGGATACCGGTTTCACGGGCTGCCGCCATATGCGGGGTAGGGGCTTCATCCGCCTATAAGATACGCGATCAACTCGCGATCGAACTTCAAACCAACGGAGAAAAACTCGAGCGCCCCATATTTCCAGGGCGGGTCAGATCGGGTGCAATGCGGCAAGCATACTGGCCACCTTCAGGCCGCAATGAATTCATAGCGTTTCGTGTCCTGCTTGAAACACAAGACTTCGACGAGGCAAAAGCCAGCTTCATTGCGACTAAACAAAGCGAACGGAAGGCCGAACAAACCCGCCCACGAAGCTTTGAAGAAACTCTCAGACTGGTCGGCGAAGGAAAACTTCGGTTGACCCAAAACTTCTCACGATGTCATCTTGAACCCATGATTTCTAATTCAGTGAACCATCATGACGCTCGTTCGCAACCAGCCCACGTCTGAACTCAAGGACCTGGTCGCCAAGCTCGGCGGATCATGGTCAGGATCGAGCGCAATGTGTAAATGCCCAGCGCACAATGACAGCACACCGAGCCTGTCTATTCGCCAAGGCGATCGCGGGATCCTGGTGACCTGCCATGCTGGCTGCGATCCCGTCGATATTCTCCGCGAACTGGCGCGAATTGCCAAACTTCCAGATTTCAAACACGCCAATATCGAACCTGAAAAGCCACGAAAAGGGCAACCGCATCTTGCGATATGGCGCGAAGCCAAACCAATCGCGGGCACCATCGCCGAACGCTATATCCGAGAGACCCGCAACATCTGGGCCCCGTTGCACGACGTGCGTTACCACCCCCGCTGTCCACTTGGGAAATCACCCAATGCAACATTCTCGCCCGCGCTGATCATCGCAATGCGACGCGACGGCCAAATCGAAGCGATCCAACGCATCTTCCTCAATGAAACAACTGCCGACTACACCGAAAAAGTCGTCCTTGGCATATCGATCGGAGCCGCGTGGACGAACGGCGACCCAGCCACCGTCGTCGGCATCGCCGAAGGCTTTGAAACCGCGGCCGCCTATTCCTCTCTCACCGGGATCCAAGCCTGGTCAACCATGGGCGCGAAGCGCTTTCATCAGCTGATAATACCCGCAAGGGTAAAAACACTCGTCCTACTTGCCGACAATGATCCCGAAGGACGCCGCGCACGCGACCGCGCGGAAGAAACCTACCAGCGACCGGGACTAACAATCGAAACCGAATGGCCACCGGGGAAGATGAAAGACTGGGCACAGCTCCTGAAACGGTGAGGGGAGGGGGGAAAACTCTCGTGTGCCCGGGGAGGGCACGACCAGGAGCCCCCGATGACCACACAAAAAGATCCGAGTCCAATCGTCTGCGCAGCGCGCGACATCGCTGCCCACATTTCCATTGGGTCGCCCATGACCCGCGACACGCTCAACCAGGCAATGCAGCGCGCGTTCGGCGAAACCAATGCAAGCGGCTCATGGACACAGAGAAGCTCTTTCGAAGCCCTTGAGGCGGCAACGGTCATGTCCGCGACCGAGATGATCGTAGAAAATAACGCCGAACAAACCATCAAAACACTCCGAGCCCTCGAGCAATCTCTGCCCACGCAGACCGTTCGAAGCGAAGAACAGCTCGAGCTGCAGCAATTCTCGACACCGCCCAGCATCGCATTCCTCGCGGCCCACCTCGCGCTCGCTACCGCTGAGGATCGCGTCCTGGAGCCGAGCGCCGGGACAGGGCTTCTCGCGGCCATGATGCGCCATCCACAGAGCAAGCTTATTCTCAACGAAGTCGATCCCGACCGCGCTGCCATCCTCGAAGCGCTATTCCCGGACGCGACACTACACCGTCACGACGCTTCAAAACTCAGCTCGCTCCTTCCGGACACGGAACGCCCAACCGTGATCATCATGAACCCGCCATTCTCAAACTCGATAACGCGCGGAGAGGACCGAAACACTGCCGCCCGACACCTCAAAGCCGCGATTGACTATATCGCCCCAGGAGGCCGGATCGTGGCCATCATGCCCGATTGGTTCTCAACCAATTCCGCCAACGACAAAGTTATCGCGCACACTCTCGAACACGCATCGGTCAAGCTTTCGCTCCGGCTTGAAAAAGGCGCCTACGCAAAGCACGGAACCAATATCGCTGTCAGAATTCTTGTCATCGACAAGGTCCCCCGCACATCGACCCCAGCCACGATCAACCGCGCGAGCGCCCTCGACCTTTTCAAAGCTATCACGACCATCCCCCCGCGTGCGGCGCTGCGCGAACCAACAACGACGCCAACCCCACGGACAAAACCCGCCGGCCTCTTCAGAGCGATAAAATCGCAGCCCACACGCACGATCATTATCCGCAAACCGCAGACGAACGCGGTCAAGCCAGTCGAATATCTAGCTCTCCCGGAACCCGCGCCGATGGGCGAACAGCACGGCGTCTATACCGCGTACCGACCCTCTCGGCTCCGCGTCCTCAAAGCCGGAGAACACCCCACCCAGCTGGTCGAAAGCTCAGCGATGGCGTCGATCGCCGCGCCGATGGCCAAATACATCCCCACACTACCCGAACGCACTGTGGATGAGCTCCAGCTATCCGAAGCCCAACTGGAAACCGTCATCTATGCTGGCGAAGCCTGGTCACGCGACCTCCACGGTCGCTTTAGCCTCGATGACAAATCGGTAGCACTCAAGGAGGAACCGGAAGGCAAGCTTTACCGGACCGGCTTTTTCCTTGGCGACGGCACCGGGGCAGGGAAGGGCCGACAAGCCGCGGCCTGCATTCTCGACCAGTGGGTTCGCGGCTCACGCAAGCACATCTGGATCAGCAAAAACGCACCGCTGTTCGAAGACGCAAAGCGCGACTGGACCGCGCTTGGCGGCTTGCCAGCAGACTTACTCGACATCTCGAGCTGGAAAATCAATCAGGAGATTACCTCGCCCGAGGGCATCCTGTTCGTCCCTTATGGCACCTTGCGCTCCGCAAGGGTCGAAGACACCAGACTGCGTCAGATCCTGCAGTGGGCAAATGACGATTTCGAAGGTGTCATCGTTTTCGACGAAGCACATGAAATGGGCGGTGTCGCCGGCGGCGAGGGCACCATGGGCAAAAAAGACGGCTCCCTCCAGGGCATCGCTGGCGTAATGCTCCAAAATCACTTGCCCCGCGCCCGCGTCCTTTACGCATCCGCGACAGGCGCATCCGACGTTAACAACCTCGCCTACGCAGTCCGCCTCGGTCTATGGGGCCCAGGCACATCCTTTGCCGACCGCGAACAATTCATCACTGAAATCCGCGATGGCGGAATTGCCGCAATGGAGCTCGTTGCCCGCGATCTCAAAGCTTCGGGCCTCTACCTTTCTCGCGCGCTCAGTTTCGCCGGTATCGAATACGACATCCTGAAACACGATCTCTCCATTGAGCAGATCGAGATATACGATACCTACTCCGACGCCTGGTCGATCATCCACCAAAACCTCGAAGAAGTCCTCGAAATCACCGGCGTCGTCGATCCTCTCGAAGACAAGACACTCAACAGCCAGGCCAAAGCCGCAGCACGCTCGCGCTTCGAAAGCTGCAAACAACGCTTCTTCTCCCAAGTCCTGCTCTCCTTCAAGCTCCCGTCAGTCATACCCGCAATCGACGAACATATCTCCGAAGGGGATTCCGTCGTCGTGCAGCTCGTGAGCACCGCTGAATCGATCCTTGATCGGCGCCTCAATCAGCTCACCCCGGAGGAACGCGAAGATCTCGATATCGATCTCTCACCGCGCGAAAGCGTCATCGACTATCTGACCCGCGCATTCCCGACACGGCAAATGCAGGAATATACCGACGAGCTCGGCGAAACCCATTCGCGGCCGATGTTCGACGAAGACGGTCACCCAATCCACAATCCGGAAGCCATTGCGCGCCGTGAAGCCATGATCGAACATATCTGCGCGCTCCCGCCAATCCCGACAGCACTCGACGCGATCATCGCAAATTACGGCCCAAGCAAGGTTGCCGAAGTAACAGGGCGCTCCAAACGCCTTGTCCTCGACCCGAACAACCAACAGCGGCTCGAGACACGCTCACCGCGCACAAACCTCGCTGAGACCAGCGCCTTCATGACCGGCGCCAAGCGCATCCTGGTCTTCTCCGACGCCGGCGGCACGGGACGAAGCTATCACGCCAGCCTCGACGCTGCGAACCAGCAACGCCGCGTCCATTTCCTGCTCGAACCAGGATGGCGCGCGGACCGCGCGATCCAGGGCCTCGGACGAACACACCGCACGCATCAGGCTTGCCCGCCCCTGTTTCGGCCAGTGACCACAGATTGCAAAGGCGAAGCCCGCTTCACCAGCACAATCGCCCGCCGTCTGGATTCGCTCGGCGCCTTGACCCGAGGCCAACGGCAAACCGGGGGACAGGGCATGTTCGACGCCTCCGACAACCTTGAAAGCATCTACGCCAAACATGCTCTCCACGACTGGTACTGCCTTCTCGCAGACGGCAAATTGAAGAGCATCTCACTCAAAACCTTTGAGCGCATCTCCGGCTTATCCCTGACCGACAAAGACGGTATCCTCAAAGAGGAGCTCCCGCCCATCCAGCGCTGGCTGAACCGCATCCTCGCACTGAAGATCGCCACGCAGAACAGCATCTTCGACGAATTTCTGACACTGATCGAAACCCGCGTGTCGGCCGCCAAAGAACGCGGCACTTATGATATCGGCGTCGAAACCGTCCAGGTCGAACAATGCTCAACCCTGTCCGACACCATCATTCGAACCGACAAGATCACCGGCGCGACAACCCACCTTCTGGAACTCACGCTCAAACGCCGACGCCGCCTGATTACACCCGAAAGGATCATGGCCAACCTCGACGCGATCCACCACGCCGAACCCGTTCAAAACGACAAATCCGGGCTCCCGGCGCTCCGGATCGAAGCCCATTCGCATATGGACGATGAAGGCAATTTCATCCGCCGTTACGAGCTCATCCGCCCAGGTCGAAGCGACTATATGCTCGCGACCACCTACCAGGAGTCGGCATGGAAACCGATCGCGCGCACCACGTTCGAAGCCCTTTGGCGCGACGAATATGACCGCGAAAAGGACCAGCTCGTCTCCGAAACGATCTATCTCGCAACAGGATTGCTACTCCCGGTATGGGGCGCACTTCCCAAGGAAAGCCTTGCTGTCATCCGGATCGTCGATGCCGAAGGCACCTCATGGCTTGGCCGTCAGATCCATGACATCCATGTCGACTCCACTCTGTCGAAGCTCGGCGTCGAGCGAACCGGCAATCTCAACACCGACGTCCTCATCGATGCGATCATCACAGGCGCAGACTACCAGGCTCCGCATCCCAAAAATTACCGCATCAAGACTTCGAGAGTTAACGGCGAACGCCGCATCGAGATCGTCGGCGCAGCCGCAGCTTCGATTCCCGACCTGAAGGCGAACGGCTGCTTCACGGAAATCATCCAATGGAAAACACGCGTCTTCGTCCCCGCCGACAAAGCCCGCGAGATCCTCGGCGTCCTGCTTCGCTGAGAAGGGGGGAGGGGGGTCTTTCGATTTGAGCGAACGGCTCGAATCCAAGGCCACCCGGAGACAATTTCATGACCGATTTCCAAATGATCCCGCTTTCGAAGCTCCAGCTTTCGGAAGCCAATGTCCGCAAATCCGACAGCGCACTCTTCATCGAAGAGTTCGCCGACAATATCGCTGCCAAGGGGCTGCTGCAGAACTTGATCGTCGTTTCATCCAAGAAGAAGGGCAAGTTCGACGTATTTGCTGGCGGCCGCCGTCTGCGCGCGCTCAACGTCCTCGTCGAACGCGGCGCGGTCTCCAAAGATTACCCCGTTCCGTGCCGCGTCTTCGACACCGACGCCGCCGAACAGTCCGAACTCTCGCTGATCGAAAACGTCATCCGGCTCGACATGACGCCCACCGACGAAATCCGCGCCTACAAATACTTCATCAGCGAAGGCAGCGACCTCGATGCGATCGCCAAGCACTTTGGCCGCACGCGCCGCTTCATCGAAGGCCGCCTCCGTCTCGCCGACCTCGCCGAACCGATCTTCGACGCGCTCGACCAGAACAAGATCACCCTCGACGTTGCCAAGGCATACGCCACCACCCCCAATCACGAACGCCAGCTGATGGTGTGGAGCGAAGTCGCCGGGTCATGGCAGGGCAACAATGCCGATGCGATCAAGCGGATGCTGACTCACTCGGCCATCTCCTCCAACTCCCCGATCGCCAAGCTCGCAACCGAAAGCGAATATCTCGCAGCCGGCGGCCGCATCGAACGCGAATTGTTCACAGCCGCTGACGAAGCCAACTGGATCGATCCGGAGATCGCCCAACGCATCGCTGGCGACAAGCTTCAGACCTTCGCTACCGAATTCGCCGCGACCTCCGACTATGCCTGGGTGCGACCGCTTCTCGAAACCCGCGTCACCCATAACGCGACCGAAGACCTCCACCAGCTCCACCTCGAACCGGAACCGCTGAGTGACGAAGACCAGGCACAAGCCGACAAGCTGCTCGAGCAGATCAGCGAGCTCGAACAGGAATCCGAAGAACTCAACACCGAAGACGAGGCGGCTGCCGAAGAATTCGAGAACCGCTGGAACAGCGTCACCGAAGCTTACGACGCCCTCACCAACAAGCCCGGCAAAATCCCCGACGAGATGCTGCCGCACGCCGGGGTCTTCGCGATCATCGACAAGGACGGCAACCCCGTCATCCACACCACGATCTACTCGGACAAACCGCAGCAGCGCCGCCGCACCGCACCGACCACCGGAGGAACCACCACTGGCGAAACGTCTGAAGACAACGATGCACCCAAGCCGCTGTCGCAGAAGCTGGTCGACGAACTCGCGATCCAGCGCCGCGACATTCTCGCGGTCAATCTTGCCAGCAACCCGGCTGTCGCGCTCGACTACATGATCTTCTGCATGGCCGACACGGGCTACAAATACGGCGCCAACTCGACAGGCTCAAGCCTGCGCGCCGAAGCACCGTCGACCTACGTTCAGACCTACCCGGAATCGCCCGCACACACGCTGATGGCGGATCTCAAGGAAGGTCTCGACAGCAGCTGGACCGAACACGACCGCACCGTCGCGCGCTTCGACGCCTTCTGCGATCTCGACGACGACGCCAAGGCGGCCTGGTTGTCATTCTGCATGGCACGGACGCTCGAACCGAGCCTCGGCATTGACCGGCGAACCGGCCAACACGGTGCCGATCGCAACACGCTTCACGATCGCCTCGCTGAAATCATGTCGATCAATACCGCCAATCACTGGCGTCCGACCGCCGCCAACTACTTCGACCGCGTCAGCAAGCAAACCCTGCTGTCGCACCTCACCGAAGTCGGCGGCACGACGTTCGCGGCCAGCTACATCAACTCCAAGAAGGGCGACCTTTCGACCTCTTGCGAGAAAATCTTCAGCGGACAGACGATCATCGAGCCCGGGATCAAGGACACCGCTCTCGCTTGGGTCCCCGGCCATATGCGCTTCAACACCGTCGCCCTCAACGAAGACGAGGTTGAAAACCCAGCAACTTCTGACAGCACAGCGGCGCTCTCCGAAGAAGAGGAGCCCGAAGCCGCGCACGAAGAGGCTGACGAAACCGTCGAAGCCTGACCGAACCTCCCTGGCCGCCGCACCGCAAAATGCGGCGGCCGACACCTCGCTGCGGGGATCAATACATGCACACAATCCGCCCTACGGTCTCGCCCGAGGCCATCGAAAAAGTGACCCGCATCTTCAACGGATCGCTGAGCGACATCCTCAACGAACTCCTGCAGAACGCGCGCAGAGCCGGAGCAACCCGGATCGACATCGATCTAAGCGGCGGCGACACCGCTCCGCTTCTCACCATAAGCGACAACGGATCAGGCATATCTGACCCGGCCACCCTCCTTTCGCTCGGGCAATCCGACTGGTCATCGCCGACCACCCAAAGCGAAGATCCTGCCGGCATGGGCTTCTTCGCGCTCGCAGGCCGCGCCACAACCGTCGCAACCGCAGGCGCCGGCTTCGCCTACCGCTTCCATATTCCCGCAGATGGCTGGACGGGCAACCAGGATATAGCGGTCGAACCATGCCAACAAGAAGCCGGAACAACGATCAGCTTCGAGCCTCACACGAGCGACCCGCGCATCGTAGGCAATTTCGTATCAGCCGCCGCGATCCATTTCCCCATCCCAGTCTACTTCAACACAGCGCTCCAAAAACAAGCCGACTTCCTGTCAGGCGCTCACCAGATCATCTGCGCGAACGGCTTGCGCATCGGCGTCTACAAGGACGTCAACATCGACCGGACACCGAACATCAACTTCCACGGTGTGACCCTCAACCACGCCCTGCCAACGATCAAGGAATGGCGATCCACCAAATGGTCCGTGCGGGTCGACATCATCGACTGTCCCGAGCTGATCCTGGTGCTCCCGGCTCGAAAGGAGGTGTATCGCAACGACGGCCTCGCCCGCCTCATCGGCGATTGCGAAACCGCGATCGCAACCGCCATCGCCAACGAACCACACCACCAACTCGAATTCGACGATTGGCAGAAGGCTCTGGACTATGTTCCCTCGCTTCCACCCGCTCGTCCATGGCTATCTCCCTGGCAGGCCAATCCGGCACGATCCGACTACCGGGAATATTCCGCGCCCGCGGCCCTCAAACCGAACGCCATCATCTACGATGAAGAAGACGCCTATGACGCGCAATCATTTCAGCACGCGCTGGCGACCAACACAGATCTCGATCTGAACGCCTATGTCGCGGTCCCGGCCTATGCCGGCTATCTCTGGTATGACGCCATACCGAAATACCGCCGCGAAGAAATCCAGTACCGCGATGCCGACGGAACCGATTGCGAACCGGAAACTCCCACATCACGCCCCGCCGAGATCACGGTTACAATACGATCCGAAACGGCTCCCCCCCTCACATACCAAACCGACGTCCTACTCGGCGATTCCGAACATTTCACCGACGATCCCGACGACATATTTGTCGCCGTCACAAGCGCGTCCACGATCACGGCCGATGCACTTGCCCATATGATCTTCGAAGCCGGCTTCACCCCTTACGAAGACCATGACGCGGACAGCTACGATACCCAGGAAAGCCGCTATCAGCACGACGCTACGGTGCGAGCCACGCAAATACTTGCTGGCGACGACGCGGCCGCAATCACCGACATCGCAATGACCTTCCACGACCGCATCGCCTGGCGCGTTCCCGCCAACAAGAACGTCACCATCATCTACAGAAACAACTCGCTCAGCGTCACCTTCGCCGACAAGCTTGAGGACCAACAGCCGTGACACGCAAACCAACCCGCGATTTCGCCCAGGACATCACCAACATCATACTCGCAAAGCTCGAGCAGGGCGTCCTGCCATGGAAGCGGCCATGGGCAAAACGCAACGAACGACCGCTTCGCCACAACGGGGAACCCTATTCTGGGATCAACTACTTCTACCTCTCCACCGTCTCCGACGCCAATGGCTACCAAAGCCCATTCTGGATGACCTACAAACAAGCCGCTGAGCTCGGCGCGCAGGTGCGAAAGGGCGAACAAGGGTCTTTCAGCGTCTATTACGCCCGCTCGGTCAAACACGACACCAACAGCGCCACCGGGCAAGACGAAACGCGCGCTTTCTCGTTTCTCAAATATTACTACGTCTTCAACGCGGATCAGATCGACGGGCTGCCACCCTATTACCACCCCGCACCACCGGCGCCGTGCAACCCCCGCGAACTCCAGCAGGAGGCCAGGGACTTTCTCGAAAGCATCCCGGTCAACGTGATCCACCGCGGCGACGAAGCCTATTATTCTCCATCGACAGACGCCATCACCCTGCCGCTGCCCGACGCGTTTCGCACAATCGAGGACTATTTCTCGACCAGAGCCCATGAAAGCATTCACGCCTCCGGAGCCAAACACCGCCTGAACCGGCAATTCGGCAAACGCTTCGGCGACCACGCCTATGCCTACGAAGAGCTCGTCGCCTGCATGGGCGAAGCCAAATTATGCGCCCAATTCGACCTACCGATCGAACTCCATGACAACCACGCCGCCTATCTCGGCCATTGGCTCAAAGTCCTGAAATCGGACAAGATGGCAATCATCCAGGCCGCCACCAAAGCCGATCAGGCAATCCGCTGGCTCACCGAGAACAGCACCGCCAACCTTGCCGAAGCCGCCTGACCAATGCCGCCCAAAATCGCATCCTGGGGCGCTGGCATCGACAGCACCGCAATGATTATCGAGCTCGCCGAGCGAGGCTGCGCACCCGACCTTGTCCTGATGGCCGACACCGTCTCCGAATTCCCCGCGACGGATCACTTCGTTCCAATCTTCCGCCGCTGGATGAGCGAACGCGGCATCGCCAACGAAATTGTCCAATATCGCCCGACGCGCCTCAATGGCCGCCCATCCTATGACGGCCTGCTCGAATATCTGCTCGCGACCGCCACACTCCCAAGCATTGCCTTTGGGCAACACAGCTGCAGCCTCAAATGGAAGGTCGCGCCGCAACACCAATTCGTCAAGAATTGGCCACCCGCAATCGAGACCTGGACAAACAACCAGCGCGTGGTGCGTCTAATCGGCTACGATGCCTCACCAAGAGACACCCAACGATACGCGCACGCCGAAACCTACGACGATCCTCTCTACGAGAATCACTACCCACTGCGTGAATGGGGATGGACCCGCGAGACGTCGAGTCAACGGATTATCGATGCAGGCTTACCCTTGCCCAGCAAGAGCTCCTGTTTCTTCTGCACAGCCTGCAAACCTAACGAAATCAGCTCACTGCCAACCCGTTATCTCGAACTGATCATTCTCCTCGAAGCGGCCGCCGCGCCCCGCCTGCGAAACATCGAGGGCCTGTGGCGCAAATCGACCATCGGGCGCGGCAAGGCTGCACCGCGTCCCGGTTCCATGACGACTTTCATCGAAGCGCATGGACTTGTTACCGATCGGCGGATCACCGCGATCAGAACCGACATCCTGCAATCGCTACGCCAACATACCGACACGGCAACTCCGAGCGGCGCAACGATGGCGCAATGGATCCAGCACCATTTCCCGCAAAGCGGACCCATTTCGGCGCACGAGGGGAGGGGGGACGGATTGGCGATCAAGACGCCAACCGGAGGGCACATCAGATCGGAAGAGCACACGTCTGAACTCCAGTCACATTCCTTTATCTCGT
>CALMYW010000119.1 GCA_937873665.1 uncultured Sphingorhabdus sp. | reverse complement strand
CTCCCTTGGAACCCATCGACCAACCGTCCGCCGGTTGGATGCCGTCAGGGCTTTCGCGCCCTGAACCCCAAAACTGCCATCGTTCAAGGAAACATCATGCAGCTTGTATAGAGGCTTGGTCGATCACGAAGCGTCGCCTATAGACGATGGTAGCCACCAAATATGTTCGAAGCCCTCGTTTCAACCGTGTCGGCAATGATCTTGACGGGTGAGAACAATAGTGGAACATTAAGGGTGGAGCGATTCGTGAAGCATGACCAAAAACCATTGCCGCTTGCTAAGGCACGACCCATTTTGAAATGGGCCGGTGGCAAATCGCAATTGCTCGAAGAGTTGCGCTCTCGTTTCCCAAAAAAATTCAATAAATTCATTGAGCCTTTTTTTGGTGGAGGCGCACTTTTTTTCGATACGCTACCGGAAGATGCCGTAATTGCGGATTTGAATCCTGAGCTTGTGAATCTGTATAAATGCATCAAGCGGGACTATCTTGAAGTCGAAGAGTATCTGGTGACTTTCAAGAATGACGAGAAGTTTTTTTACAAAATGCGATCTCTTCTGTTTGAAGATTTAGAACCCGCTTATGCTGCTGCCCGTACCATATACCTCAATCGCACTTGTTATAATGGCCTGTATCGCGTCAACCGGAGCGGGCAGTTTAACGTCCCATTTGGACGATACAAAAATCCCGCAATTTGCCAACATGAGTCGTTGAAGTCAGCCGCGAAGGCGCTGGCCAAAACCACCATTGTGTTGGGAGACTACAAGGCAGTACTAAAAAAGTATGCAAAATCAGGGGATTTTGTATTTTTGGATCCGCCTTATTTGCCGGTCTCTGAATATGCAGATTTCAAACGTTACACCAAAGAGCAATTCTATGAGGAAGATCATCGCGAGCTTGCAGCCGAAGTTAAGCGGTTGCAGAAGCTGGGATGCCATGTGGTTCTAACGAACTCTAACCATCCACTAGTGCATGAGCTTTATGAGGAATTCGACATTGAGATAATCAACACACGTCGTAACATATCCTCACGATCATCAACCCGTGTCGGGGAAGATGTTATAGTAACTGCAAAGGCTGCGCCTCGGGCTTATTTGCGCGCCGTTCCTGACCCAGTTCCAGAAAAGGTCGGCACATATCCTCCTACAAGATATATGGGATCGAAAGAGAAGCTTTTACCTTATATCAAAAGTGTCGTCGAAAATTTCGAATTTGAAAGTGCAGCCGACCTGTTCGCAGGATCGGGCGTTGTTGGCTATATGTTTAAGACAATGGGGAAAAAGGTATTCTCTAACGACTACATGGCCATGAGTGCGACTTACGCAAAAGCGATGATCGAGAATAGTTCTGTTCATTTAACCGAACGAGAAATCGATAAACTTTTCAAGCCTAACAAGAAAGCCGACACATTTGTTCAAGACACTTTTGAAGGGCTTTATTTTTCTGACGACGAAAATGCAGTCATAGACCTCGTTCGATCCAACATCCGAAAAATTGTTGACCCGCACAAAAAAGCTATTGCTCTATCGTCTTTGATCCGCGCTTGCTTGAAGAAGCGCGCGAGGGGCGTGTTTACGTACACCGGCCTTCGTTACGATGATGGGCGCGCCGACCTATTGATGAGCATGGAAGAGCAAATTCGCAACGCTGCAAAAGCAATCAACGAGGCAGTGTTTGACAATGGCACTCAGTGCAAGGCACGCTTTGGCGATGCGATGCAAGCGAGGGTGAATGCCGATCTTGTATATCTAGACCCTCCATATTTCAGTCCTTTGTCTGACAATGAGTATGTTCGCCGATATCATTTCGTCGAAGGCTTGGCTCGTGACTGGGATGGCGTTGAGATGCAGTGGCATACGAAGACGCGGAAGTTTAAGAGCTATCCCACGCCATTCAGTTCTAGGGTGGGTGCCACCGATGCTTTTGATCGCTTATTTCGTAAGTTGAAAGATAGCATAATTGTGGTTTCATACTCATCGAACTCTCTTCCAACTAAGGACGAAATCGTTCATCTGATGGCGAAATACAAAAGACACGTTGAGGTAGTCGATATCGATCATCGCTATTCCTTTGCGAACCAAGGGCACAAGGCCGATGATAATCGCAATCAGGTCAAAGAATATCTATTTGTAGGGTATTGACGATGCTGTGGCATATTGGAAACACCACAGTACGGACGCCATACAGACTTCAAGAAGCTTTACGTATCCTGCTTGCGTCCCCGCTAAACGCAAATTTAGCACATCGCGATCAAGAGATCGTATTCGCTCAATTTTTGCATGACAATGAAATAGTCGAGATTCAGCGCCTTGAGGCTGATAACTCATCGCTGGGCCGCAAGTGGCGAGCTGCTCTTTCGCAATTAGGTTTCATCACCCCGAAACTCCCTCGCGGCATCGATAACGGCACCATCGTCCCACTCGTTTCTGCAAATGCCGCCGGTATCGCTCAGCTCTCCGGTCGGCAGTATGAAATTACACCTAATGGTGCGCGACTCGGACAGGCAGATACCATTGCGGCACAACAGGAGTGCTTTCTTCGCTCATTGGTGAATTACCGCATCCCTTCGCCATTGGAAGATCGATATGATTGCGCGCCATTTTCGCCGCTAAGATTTGTGCTCGAAGTTATGCACGAGCTTGGCGCTCGCGGCGCGGTTCTCGTGCTGAGCTTCGAAGAGTTTGCACTTCATGTGCAAACTTCGTCGCCCGATGATGGCATTGCAAATGTCGTGGACCGAGTGTTGGCGTATCGCGCGGCGCGAGAGGCAGCTAGGGGTAATGTTCGAGCCTTTGATCGTGAACAGTACGCCGCGATTGCAGCGCAGATTGACAGGCAAGCGTCAACGCTAGACGACTATGCAGACCTGTCATTTCGTTATCTTAAAGCGACGGGATTGTTTCGCAATGCTGGTCGCGGAATCGGGCTATCGCCCAACAAGGCACAGCTAGCGGAACTAATTCGACAGAATCAGCCTGTTTTTGCTGATGATCGCGAATACTTTCAATCGCTCTGGCAGGGAGCAGACTTACCAACAGACGATCTAGCAACAGCGATTGTCGTTGTTAATGATCTTGCGGGACAACTCACTGCGCGAGGTGTACCTTCCTATCCACCACCTGTTGGTACGCCGCTACCTGACATTGAGATTATTCGCCATGCATTTGAAGAGCGATTGCTTCAATTGGACGAAGAGGAATATGCGGCGGCACAGGCTGGACAATTAGATGAGATTGCCGCTTGGATGGACGCAGTGGCAACCCGAGGAAGCGCCACTTTGGCCGATGGAACGCGATTGACGGTGCCGCGTGGTGAAGGCCCCGCGTATCTTGAATGGGTAATATGGAGGGCTTTTCTCGCAATTGACTCGTTGGTGAAGCCATCTTGGGAAGCGCGTAACTTCAAAATAGATCAGGACTTTTTGCCGGTTCATTGTGCGCCTGGTGGCCGACCCGATATGGTTTTTGAGTTTGAAAACGCGATTGTCGTAGTGGAAGTAACGCTGACTTCATCATCACGGCAAGAGGCCGCAGAAGGTGAACCAGTTAGACGCCATGTCGCGACATATGCAGAGAACTCACCAAAGCCGGTGTATGGTCTGTTTATAGCTCTGCAAATTGATAGCAACACTGCACACACATTCAGCGCTGGTGCATGGTATCTTCCCGACGACACCAAAATATCGCTCGATATTGTCCCCTTAACTCTGAAAGAGTTTCGCGCATTTTTACTCGGCGGGAGACAAAATCTCAGCGAAATGCCGCAAAAGCTTCGTATGCTACTTATTGAATGTCGTTCAGTTGCAAATCGCGATGCGCCACATTGGAAGCGCGAAATTGCCCAAATCGTTGCAAGGCTGAGTTAGAACGAGCGGATACGATCCGTTTCTAACCATTCAATCTTTCGGTAGATCAAAGTCAAACATCCTTCCACTGCACCCTGAGTTTCATCCGCGAATGTGGCTGTGGTCGTCGTCCTATCAACGGGCGGCCCACTCCATTCGCTCCGCTCCCGTGTTGCCCGTTTCGCCTGACGGCTGACAGTCCGACTTTCCCCCAGCC
>CALMYW010000118.1 GCA_937873665.1 uncultured Sphingorhabdus sp. | reverse complement strand
AGGCGTCGCTGTCAAAGACATTGCGTTTGTGGCTACGTGAACCCTCCACTGCGCTGTCGGACGGAGAACTCATTCTCGCCTAGTCGAACCTCGGCAGTCTGCTCGAAGGAACGCTAAAACTCCTCCTGTCGGTGTTTTACATGGACTACAAAGCCGACCTGGACGTGCTCAAGAAGGCAAATGCGTTCGATCACAAAAAGCAAAAGGCTTTCAGTCCTGACGGACTTACGCTCCAGCCTCTGAAGATCTTCGTGAAAGAGCATGACCTCATCGGCGCTGACGGGAATGCCCTCGTTGATCTGGTGCAGGAGCGGCGCAACACCATTCACGCCTTCAAAGACAAGCCCCTGGGTGATGGCGCCGAACTCCAACTGGCTATGCGGGGCTATCTTGTGCTCCTACGGCGTGTCAACGAAAGGCTTCCCTACCCGGACAACGTGTACGCACCGCGCGAAATCTAACCATTTCACGAGCCGCGAAACACCTATTTGTAGTCGAAGTCGTTTGGCCCGATCGCGACCCGTGCTTGTCGACGGTCAGGGTCATACTAAAATTGGCTTCTACATCTATGTTCTTCTCGCCTTCCACCGTGTGGTGCGGCAGCAGTACCTTGTCTTCGCTGTCGTAAGTGGCGGTGTCCCAATCGGGATGGTGGTAGGAGACTTTGACGTCCATCTCGATGCGCCCGACGACGAGAATCTCCTTGCCTGGGCCGATCGTCCGAAATGTCCTGAAGTCGAGAAAGTTCACATTTTCCACGTCCGCTTCGTCGATTTCTGCATCGTCAACATCGCTGACCTGCAATCCCCACTGATTGAGTTCTTCATGAACGACCCCGACGATCGCATCGCGATTGTCATCCACAAAATCGTTGCCGTCCGGGGCCGCTTCGATTGCCGGCCCGGGCTTGGCGAAGAGATCCGGGACCGATCTCGCCCCGGTGATATGCTCACCGTTCTTGATGACCGCCGCAAAGTCCTTGTCGTCCGAGACGATCGTCAGCGGATCGCTTTTCGTGACAGTCGCTTTTAGGGCTTCGAAGATGAAGGCATCTGGAAATTGATCCTTCTTGGCGTCGTCGCCAAACAGGCCGGTCCTGCGCGCGTATGCGTCGAATACGACGGACGGCTTCACACTATCGATCGAAAGCGTCTCCGCTCGCAGCGAGCTGAACATCTGCTCCACCGCAGCATGATACTTCTCGATCAGTCTTTGCTGCAGTTCAACCGGAGAAATCTCCGGGAGTTTAACGGCGAGAATCTCATCAGCCAGGGCGCGGACTCGTCTCCTGGTCAGGGCGCCGATGACCTCGAAATCGTTAGCCCCATGGTTTTTTGCGCCCTCTATTTTTGGAAGATCGGTCGTGACAACCTTGATATAGCCGGCGTCTACCAGATCAGCGACCCGCGGGATCAGCGGACCGCCGGGCGGCTTGCCGGCCCGGATCACGACGTTCGCATCAAGGAAAACCCGGCGGGGGCGATCAGCGGCCATTTCAGAAATCCTCGCGAGAACAGCTCTCGCATGTTTGATTCGCGACGCGGATAAGAATCCGTATCGCCGGTTGTCTCACGCGATCCCAGACGCCTTATTCCAACTTCCCCGCCGGAAGGTTGGCGCTCGCCACCATCTGATCATAGAGCCGACGCTTCAAACGCAACTCCCGAAGGTCCGCTGCCACAGCTTCAGCGAATTTCTTGATCGCCACTGACGCCTCGTCAATTCGGGTCGGCAGATATTCCCGCGCTTTGGTCTCGGCTGCGTCAATCTTCGCCCGGTCGTCGTCGGAGAAATCGTACTCCGGATCGTCAGCGTAGACAGACCCATTGTAGTCTGACATGCACTTGGTGAGCCGCCCGAGAATGTCGATGAGGTTTTGACGGGCGGCTGTTATCTCCGCAGGCCCGAAGTTTCTGTCCTGCCGCCGAATTAAACGGCCGCGGGTGCTGTCGACCGTTTGGTTCATATCCCATACCCAGTGAGGAAGCACCCCATGGTCATCCTCACGTTCATAATAGCCACGCGCCAGGTCTTCGGACAGTTTTTCCAGCGCGGCCAATTCTGGCTTGAGCCAGTTCTCCAGCCGTTTTTCACGATCTGCGTGAACCTGTTGCAAAGCGACAGCGGTCTGCACCGAGGACAGCTTGAGCTGCTTCAGAACAGGCTGGACGCTAAGCCAAGCAACGAAAATCGCGCCAAACATGGCGATCAACGTCTGGTAGCGGGAAAACCACCATTCGAGACAACCACATTGAGCATCCTTGATCTGCTCGCAACCACCATTGAAGGTGGCGCCATAGGCAAACCCCAATACAAGCGCCAGGGTGGCAGCGGCTGCGACAAGGGCGAGCGTATTCCGATGATCCGCCATTCGGGCACCAATCGTTATGCGACCACGATGGCGTGCGTCATTTCTTCGCTACCCTGCTTTGATTTTCAAAGAAAAACGGAAAGAAACTGCGCTGCTGTTTCAAGCGCAGGATGTCGCTGGTCTTGATCATGTTGGCTTTGCGGCGCTCCCCGCCGCCTTGTTCGGTGATAACCTCGAGGTCCGGATTCTCGATGATCGCTGAGTTGATGTCGTGCATGTGAGCCGGGGTCGCGTTGTAGATGCTGGCGTAAAACTCACCGACCGGAATTGCATCGCCGTAATTTGTGATGAACCGCGGAATATCATCGTGAAGCTGCTTTTTTGCTTCCGCCCTTCCCGCCGCATCGAACATGTAGAGCATGCTGTCGGCTTCACTCGGGTCGTAAGACAGCATGTGCAAACCGGACCGGCCAAAATGTGCCTGGGCGCTGCTGTTTTGATGCAGGATATTGTTGTATTCCTGACGCGCACGAACCGAATTTGCGAAGTGGATAAGCCAATAACGCCATCCGTCCGGATTGTGGATGGAAAATGGACTGACGTAGTTCGCGCAGCGCCGAAACGACTCGAACACGATGCGTTCCGCTGCGCCAAGCCAAGCGTCCTTGGTCATCAAACCATCGAGTTGCGATAGATCATCCGGACTGACGCCAAACGGCGCAAGCTGCCTGGCCAGCGCGCCCCGGTCCGTCTGATGCAGGAACGTCAGCAACGTCTGGATGCCGAATGTGTAGAAGATTTCAACCGACGTGAACGACGCGACGATGTCGCCGATCGTGTTGATTTCGACGCTGCCTGTTCCGCATTGATCCAGATTGAAGAGGACGTTGTGATAGCTGCCGCGCTCGAGCAGTTGCTTCACCTCGGGATAGAGTTCGTCGAACTTCTCATTCCGATACTCGACGCGAAGGTGAAGCTTCGGCACGTTCTCCTTGATTTCGGCGATGAGCGAAGCGGCATTCGTTTTCAGCAGCTCGACAGTCTCTTTGTCGAAGTCGTTCAGGATGAGCAGGCATTCGATGTCGAGCGGCGACATCCCCTCGGCCTGACGCTTGATGTTGAATTGCTCCGTCGCGACACGAAGCTCGTTTATAAAGATCAGCGGAGACCCGGGACTGCCGCACTTGTATTGGCCGCCGCCTGCAAAACCATCGACAATGGCAAGACGAAACCGGGACTGTTGAGGAAGCTGGCAGCGCACGGTCAGATATCGCGCGACGTATTCGGCGATGACCTTGTGCTTGCGTCTTGAGTGCTCCTCAAGAACCGCGCCTGCGACCCATGAATACGGCTTTTTCGACATTCGCCTCCGAATGAATCCTGCTATCCAGAGGCGTCATTCTCAGAGCGCGAGCGAAGCCTTCGGCATTTCGTCCCAGACCTGATCGCGATATACGCGCCCATTGGCCTTTTTGGAACGACGCTTGTTGTCTTTCCCCCATGTCCCCCACTGCTTAAAGAAGAACGCGGTGTTGTGCATCGCACACTGATCGAAGATTTCATCGATCCAATCTTCACGGATCGGGCGAGCCGATCTTCCGCTTTCTCCGCCGACGATGGCCCAATGGATGTCGCGAAGATCGACTGACCCTACCGGACCGATCAGCGGCTCAAATGAGATGAAACGGATTGCAGCCGGGATGGTGCGCAAATGATCGATGCGACCCGCGACGTTGGCGCTCTCGACACTGGTGCCGAGCCATACGTTCGGCAGAACTTCGCCGATCTTGGAGCGAACCAGCGCCCCCATCCGCTCCGGACGCTTGGTAAGGATCTGATAGTGATGGTGGGGCGTGGCACGCATGACGGCCCAGACTCTCAGGATGAAGGCGTCCGTCACCCGATCATGAAACAGGTCAGACATCGAGTTAACGAAGATTTTTCGCGGCTTCTTCCAGCGCAGCGGAATGTCCAAGGCGGCCTTGTCTTCACGGACCACGCCGTTCCAAACGGTTCGTTTTCCGGTGGGTCGCGTGAGTCCTTTATATTTCGGAACATTCACCGCCTGAAGTCGTCTTGTCATTTCCATGGCATAGCAATTCGTGCAGCCCGCGCTGACGATGGAGCAGCCAGCAACTGGATTCCAGGTGGCGTCAGTCCATTCAATTTGCGTCTCGGCCATGACCGTTCCCACATCGTGCTGTCGATGACGTCGATTGTCGATCACAGTCAATA
>CALMYW010000117.1 GCA_937873665.1 uncultured Sphingorhabdus sp. | reverse complement strand
GCCCGCAGGGCCGGTGTCCGTCTACTCTCAAAAAGGAAACGGAAAATGGGAACAAGAACAGTATTTCAAGTTCAGGACCTGGATCGAAACCTGATTGCAACCCTGTTTGCAAACAGTTCGCACACCACTCAGTTCGCAGAGACAGTGTTCGAGAATTGCGTTAAGGACAGCGCAAATCGCGGCGGACCCAATGCCCTGATCGAAAAGCTACTGTCTCTTCGCTACGAGACGGCTGAGGCCGGTCACGATAAGGGAGAGCGCATCTTCTGGCTTGTGCCTGCCGACGAAGCTGAACTGGGCGACCGTGAGGCGATCATCAAGGTCACCCACGGCGGCAGCAGCGAAGAGTTGGTCACCAAGGGCTATGTGCCGTTGGCTGGGGCGGCTTGGAGCTATGAACGGGTAGAGGTCTAGGAAAATGCGCAAGGGGAATAAAACTTGAAACCAGCGCCTCTCCCCAAAGAGCGGCACATCGAAAAATCCAAACTGGTGGAGTACCTGCTTCACCCCGTCAACAGTCGGGGAAAGCTGGGTCATTTCAGTCGGTACGGATTCAACCAAGGCAACTGGGAAGCCTTGCGTGACTCATTGTTAAGGCACGCTCAGGAGAACCTTGTAAGCGCTGTGGTTGCATCACAATACGGGACCAAGTACATTGTGACTGGTGCTCTGAACACACCAAGTGGGCGTAAGCCCTCGCCCGTGGTCACTGCCGTATGGCAGCAGGATACGGGTGAGACAGGCGTCCGATTCATCACAGCCTACCCAACCTAGGAGGTTTCAATGCTGAAAGAACACTCACAAGTTGTTCTCAAGAAGCCCGTGCCAAACCTTGGTTTGGAGCCGGGCGATGTTGGTGTTGTTGTGCACATCCATGCGCAGGGAGCAGCCTATGAGGTTGAATTCCTGACTCTGGATGGCCACACCATCGGCTTGGAGACCATTGATGCTGTCGATCTGCGACCAGCATCTGGCAGTGCGGTTGTTCACGAACGTGAGCGACTAGCTGCATAAATTTTTGAACCCCAAAGGCCCATCCCTCACCGGATGGGCCTTTTTCTTTGGGCGCAGCTTTCCAACTTTCCTTGATGTTGAGGAACGGCGCGGGATATGATTGAAAAAGAGCCCGCTCGGCTCCCTCTCTGCATTTCGTCAATCCCATCGAATTACAGAGAGCTGTATGCAGGACATTACACGCGCCAAGACCCTTCACCAAGGGCAATTTTCCCGCCTCATCAAGATCACCCAGGGCACTTCGCGCTACCCAGAAAGGGACGTTCTCGTGCTCATGCTGGGCCACCACTGCGGCATGCGCATCACCGAGATTTCGCGCCTGACAGTTGCCGATGTGATGCACGCCTCGGGCAAGTTGCGAAGCGAAATCAGCATGCGTGAGGCGATCACCAAGGGGTGCCGCCAGCGATGCGCCTACCTCGTTTCCAAGCACGCGATCCAGGCAGTAGAAACCTACCTCCAGTACCGGATAGAGCGGGGCATCGGCACGGTGCTTGGCAATGAACCATTTCGAGGCTTGTTGCCTCACCAGCCGCTGATCTACAGCAGCCGGGGCGATGGCATGTCGCAGAACACCAAGCGGCGGGTTCTGGAGACAGGAGAGCGACGCGACTACAAGGCCTGCGACAGCCTTCAGGCCCATGTGACGAAGTTGTACCAGCGTGCGGGCATCAAGGGCGGTTCCAGTCATTCTGGGCGGCGCACCTTTGCGAGCAAGGTGCTGTCCACCACGGGCGATATGGACACCGTGGCGCAGCTTCTGGGGCACTCCAGCATCGATTGCTCGCAGCGCTACGTGGATGTGGACCCGGTCACGCTGGAGGATATGTTTGCAAATGCGCTATAGCAAAGCTCATTTGGAAGAGGCGCACTTGACGAATCAGGCCGCCTTACCTTATAGTAAGGCAAAGGATTCAAAATCATGTCTACTGCCACTCTCACCTCCAAGGGCCAGATCACCATTCCTGCCGAAGTACGCCATGAACTCAAGGTTGATGCGGGCGACCGCGTGGAATTTGTGCAGATCGCGCCAGGTCGTTACGAATTCGTTGCCGCTACCAGCGAGGTTACTGCGCTCAAGGGGATGTTTGGAGTGGCAAAGAAGGCCGTGACCATTGAATCCATGAATGCGGCCATTGCGCAGCGCGGAGCTGCTGCCCGATGATCGGCCTCGATACGAACGTCCTTGTGCGCTACATCATGCAGGACGATCCAAAACAGTCGGCAAAGGCGACCAAGCTGATTGAGTCTTTGGATGCCGACAGACCGGGCTACATCACCATGGTCTCAGTTGTTGAGCTGTATTGGGTGCTGACATCTTGCTACGAGCTAACTGGACAGCAGGTAGCGCAAGCGTTGGAGGTGATGTTGCGAACCAAACAGTTGCTGGTGGAGCGTGCCGATCAGGTGATGCGTGCTCTGCGAGTGTTTGGAGAGGGCGGTGCAGATTTTGCCGACTGTCTGATTGAGCGCTCGGCTTCTGGGGCAGGCTGTGCCGAGACGATGACGTTTGATATCAAAGCATCCAAGCACGCCGGCATGACTTTGATTGCTTAAAGATTAGAAGGAAAGCATGCACCTTGTCGCCAATTTCCCATCCAGAGAGGCTGCGCTCTCGCGTTGGGGCCGGCCAATTCCAAGCACGTCGCCAGTGCTGCCGCCGCAAGAGTGGATCGACGGATATCTATCTGGCTTCGGTGTTGTTGCGGACGTGGATAAGGGCGTGGATTCAGACTGTGACGCTTGGCCGAACTGCGCGGTCTTCTGGTGGTTGGTGTTGAACGAAGCCGGCAGGGCCTTGCGGGTAGAAAACCCTTACAAGGGGGAGAGTGACGGCATGGATGACGCCGAACGACTCAACGAGGCTTAACGAAGGAAGATCAATGAATGGACGAATGGAGAAGAGCTACTTTGAGGAAAAGAAGTGCTTTGCACTTGAGGCACTGAGTGCAGCGATTGCCAAATCGCAAGAGGTTCAGAGCTTGATCGAATCGACACGGTACGAGATGCCGAACCTGACCGATCCGTCTGCGATTCACGAGATTGCACGGGCAGCACAAATGCACCTCCGATCTGCCCGCCGCGATTACGAGAAAACCCGTTGGGCAGATGCAATCACAGAACTTGAGTTCGAGGATTGGCTACGTCATCATGGCCATCACG
>CALMYW010000116.1 GCA_937873665.1 uncultured Sphingorhabdus sp. | reverse complement strand
CGCACTCCGCTAATTTACGCCGTGAGTTGTGCCGAATGTTCTGACGACGGACACTGCGCCTTTGAGGTGCATATGGGATACACTGGAACAAAACGAGATTTTGGCGATGGTAGCGGAGGAGGGATGGAAACACTCCTTTCAACCCATTGAAATAATTCAATAATTCCCGAACATGCTTGCTTTAGTACCCCCAACGATACCCCCAGCACAAAAATGCGATGAACCGAAAACCTGCTACGGTGGACCGAGCCCAACGCTGGCCAAATTCTCCAAAATCACTGACGACGAGGCAAATTTGGCTTCACTGGCTCTTAATCAGCGGGTCCTAGGTTCGAGCCCTAGTGCGTCCACCAAAATTCCCAATATTTCCAATTCGTTAGAGCCACCTCTTCTCTGATCGCCACTCGTTGGAATTTTTCCAGTAAGCACCCAGTAAGCACCGCAATTGGATCAATTGGGAAACTCTTGGCATTGTTCGGCTTCGAATATGGTCGCGGCGCGCACGCCTCAGAAAAATTGCGAAGGGACTTCGCTCTGCCCCAGAGGTGACGGCTTCAGATTCGGTGTCAGGATAGTCAGCTCACGTCGCATCCCTTGCGCAACACAAAAGACATCATCTTGTCTCGCCAATTAGGCCGTCCTTCAATCAGCGAGTGGAGGGATGGAGAAATTGACCGACTTTAGGACAAAGCAGCCGGTCGCCATGGCTTGTCGGAAGGTCCGGCTATGGCCGAAGGCGGACCTTTGGTATTTTGATACTGGGGAGTTGCTGGTGCGAAAAGCGACATTCGCGACTGTGCCCGAGCGGACCGCCAAATCTGGGACATTGCTGCCGTTACCTGGCGACGCGTCAAACGGCAGATTTCGCCAAAAAATGACACCCGGATTCTGCCCGACCCGCACGGTTGAATGCCGGAGATTGGCCCGTATCGGACCAGTAGCTTTGAAATGGGAAAGCGCGAAAGGCGTCGTTGTCACCCGACTTGGAGCAGCAGACTCGAAATAAGATGCCTAATCAAATACCTTCTACCGCAATGAATTCGACCATTCCAAAGGGTTCGCGTCGCCGCTTCAGGGACTGGTATTCTGTAGAATTGTAAAACCTCTCTACCGCGACCAGATCCGGAAATTCTATGATTACAATTCGTCCGTCAAAGTCCGGACCTTCCAAGCCAATTGTGCGCCCTCCACGAGCAAGAAAACGCCCAGTGAAACGGTCCACAATAGTAGGCACGTCGACGGAATAGGTTGCATAGCCATCGCTATCGGTAACGATCGCGCGTGCTATGAGGTAAGCTGGCATGGCGATTTGTTTCCTGAGATATGAACCAATTCCGTACCATCCTTGCTCTGTTGCAGCGCCTATAGTTTCGAATATTCACGCATATTCAAAGAGGTTCAGTGCTGTGCCGAAGTTTTTCGATCACCCCGACACAGCACCAACCACTTAGAATTTATAAGAGATATTGGCGCCAGCTGTCCGTGGCGCGCCATACTGCTCCGTCCAGCCAACACTCGTGTTCAGCGCCTGCGTCCGGTAAAGGTTGTCGAAAATATTCTTCACCCACACCGACGCCCGCCAGTGATCGCCCATGGAAACACCGACTTCAGCATTGCCAAGGAAATAGCCGCCTTCGATGGCTTCCGTCGGGCTCCTGACGATGTCGAAGCGGACCCGGCTTTGATAATTGCCTGACAGCGTAATGTCGGCATTCACTTGGTCCGACAATGACCACTCATATTTCACAAGGCCGTTGAGCGTCAGACGGGGCGAGTTAGCCAAAACACTGCCCTTGGTTACGCCAGCAACCACCGACCTTGTAACTTCGGTATCAATAAAGCCTGCACCAAAACGGACATCAAGCCCATCTGCCGGACGCCACCGAACGTCGGCTTCAAGGCCCCTCACCCGGGCATCACCGACATTGGCGATCCCAAACAGCACGCCGACTGGTGAATCGAACAGCGGACCGTAAATTTGAGCATCGCTATATTCATAGTCGAAGACGGCTGCGTTCAGCTGGAAGTTGGGGAACAGTCGAGTCTTGACGCCCAGTTCGTATGCTGTGAGCTGTTCATCGCCAAAGGGGGTTAGGACAGTCGGGTCGAACGTCAATTGCCCCTGGAACCCACCCGATTTGAAACCGCGGCTGACGCTTGCGTAAATCAGCGTGCGATCTCCCGCTTGGTAGTTGAGGCCGATTTTTCCGGAAAAGTTCGACGTCGAATAGTTGTTGCTCACAGGGGCAAACAGGTTCGAACAGGCTCCAGTGGCGCACAGAAACGTCGTTGCCTGATCAAACGTCTTGCGCTCCTCCGTATAACGCAGCCCTCCAACCAAGGTCAGTTTTGGTGCAAACGTCCATTCGCCGTGCACGAATGCTGCGTAGGCATTGGTGCGTTGGCGATAGGTATTCCCGATAGTGTCAAGCCCAGCCAGACCAAACAAAGGAAGAAGGTCGGGGGCGTAAAATTCGTCGCGGGTACTCACCTTGTCGTGTGAATAAAACCCACCACCTATCAACTCGAGATTATCGCTGTGATAGGCGAGACGAAGCTCTTGGGAGTATTGGTCAATACGGTTGTCATAGGTGGCATCGAGGTAACGTACTGAGGTTCCGTCCGTGTCTTCGACGTGCAGGCGAGTGAAATGCTCATATGCGCTGATCGAGGTCAGTGTCAGAGACGGGCTGAGTGACGCATTGGCCGTGAGTGACACGCCGCTGGATTCCAGCCTCATGTAAGGATCAACGCCTGCTCCCGCGACGCGCGGCTTGCTCGCAAATGGGTTCTCTTCCGTGGTGAGAACGTTGTCTGCTTTGTACAGGGTCACGTCAGAACGGTCGTAGCCCTTATGAGCGTTCAAGAGCAGGTTGAAGCTGTCGCTGGGTTTCCACTGCATTTGCAACCTACCGTTTGTGCGGTCGACGTTGCCGATACGATGGCCTGTGACATAGTTGGTTTGCGGCCCAGATCCTTGCTGGATCGTCTGAACAGCGAACCTGGCAGTCAGATTCGAGGTAAGCGCACCACCTACGGCACCATCGAGATGCCAACTGTCGTAAGTACCGTAGCCGGCTTCAAGCTGCACATCGGTCGTTTCAGAGGGCTTGCGGCTGATGATGTTGACGGCACCTGCTGTCGTGTTCCGACCGTAAAGATCGCCCTGCGGTCCTTTGAGCACCTCGACACGATCCACGTCAAAAAGCCCGAACGAGAGCATCGCCGGTGACACGAGATAGACGTTGTCGACGTACATGCCCGCAGCGGGATTGTTGTTTGCTGCATAGTCATTCAGGCCAATGCCGCGAATGCTGACATTCACAATGCTGTTGGCCAGCACATTCTTGATCTGTACATTCGGCGTGATAGCCGCGAGATCGACGATCGATTGAGTCCCGGTCGCTTTCAGGTCACTGCCCGTGAGCACATTGATCGAAACGCCGACGTCATCGGCGCGCTGCTCGCGCCGCTGAGCGGTCACGACAATGTCGCCAAGACCGGTTTCAGAATCACTTGCTTGAGCTTGGTCCGTAGCCGCATTTTGCGCGAGCACCGGCGAGGCACAAGCCAAGCTGCCAATCGCGATGGCAAGACAGCTGGTGTTGCGAATATATTTCTTGGTCATGTTATACCTCCCTTTTTAGATGTTGATTGTTGGATAGCCTTTGAGGTCCTTTGACCTCGGTCGGGCATAAGTCCGTTTGCTGTGTGTCAGGCCGGCGCGCACAACTCCGGCGGCTACGCATACGGTCGCCGGAATTGGATCGATGACGGGCAGGTCGTAGCCCTTGGCCTTCAACGCCGTTTCGATCGCCGTTGCACAGCCAAGGAAGCCTGTGCATCCTAGGACGATCGCATGCGCACCGTCTTCCTCGACGGCAGCGAGCGATGCGCTTGCGAGAGCTTGGGTCAGTTTCTCAGGCGAAGCTTCGAGCTCCAGAACAGGTATGTTGATGACCCTGACCGAGGCGAGCTTGGCGCTCGTCCCATAGACCTTTGCAAGGTTCTCGATCATCGGCACGACAGAATCGAGCACCGTAACGACGCTGAATCGATGCCCAAGCATAGCAGCCAAGTGCATCGAAACTTCCGACGGGCCGAGTACCGGGATCGAAACGACCTCACGCGCAGCCTTGAGCCCAGGGTCGCCCATACAGTCGATGATCAGCGCGTCGGCGCCCGAACCTTCAGCAGCAATTGCTTCGGCGACGATGCCTGGCACCGACATCGCTTCGTCAAATTCGCATTCGATCGAAACGGGTCCGGTGGCGATCAATGACTGGGTGATCGTAAGGTCGGCGCTCTGCAAAGGAGCGACATCGTCCAGAGTCCGGATGCCTTCGGTGACAATGGGCGTAATGAGATGAATGCGCATCAGAGGAGGTCTCCAATAAGTGTGGCAACAGGGGCGTACTGTTCATCGAGGCCAAAACACTGAGGCCCGACGACATCGAGTGCGCGCGCGGTGGTCAGCAATGGCGGTGCGCTGCAGGCGACGACAGCCACGCGCTGTCCGTAGGCAAGGCGTTCCGTTGGAATCGCATGCGCGGTTTCAGCATCAACAATCGTGACCAGATCAGGCACGACGCAGCGCAGTTTGCCATCAACTGTGACGAGCAAATTCTCGTTCTGGAACTTGAGCTCCGCACTCCCAGCTCCGTTCATTGCGGAGATTGTGCAATTCCCGAAGACCCAACCCTTTGACGTGTCGCGCTCCAGACCGGTAATCTTGCCCCGGAATATGACGGCAGCGTCCTTGTAATATTCGTGCGCACGTAAAGCAGCGACAAGCCGGTCGATTGGCGAACGAGGATCCCCGCTGCGCGAAATTGCCTCACCAATCTCAATTGCCCCTGACAAAGTCTTCGGAATTGCTGCACGCCGTGCTTCGGCCCCAGTCATCGGGTAGCAAGACATACAAACGCTTGCGCCCATTGCAGCGGCAACCGGCCTGGACAATTCCTCAGCTTTGAGACCCGTCGTCGTTTGATAAAGCACGCTGTTGCCGTGCTCGTCGGCAATCGTCATCGGGGCGCAAGCCACGCCTTCGATATTGAAGCTGGTCATCTGCAACGCCGGGAAAGCACGTCCCATGCCATCGCCATCGACGATTGGTAGTCCGCGCATGGCAGCATAGGCGACCGGCATCATCGAATTGCAGCCACCGATCTCGGCCGAGATGATTGCGCTTGCCTTGCGACCGATGAAACGTTCGAGAGTTTCGACCGCCCGGTGTTGGTCTTCAATCGAGAACAACTTTTCGATCATCACCGTGGGCGCACCCAATGCGGCGGCGATGAAGACATTGTCCTCGTCCTTTAGCTCATCGACAGCCACAACCTTTACCGGCCCGTATTTGGCTATGGCTTCACGGCAGAGCAGCGACCCCAGATAGGGATCCCCTCCCCCACCCGTACCCAGAAAGCTGGATCCAATTGCCAACTGTTCGATGTTGTCGAACGTGATTTCAGTTACCATTATCGTTACTCCGCCATGGCCAAGTCGCCGACGGCGCGGCAGACGACACGGGTTGCTCCCCCAGGCAGATATTGCAGCGGGACTGCTTCGATATTGACGATTTCCACGCTTCCGGGTTCGGCCCCGGCGGCAATCGCCTGCGCCTTTGCTTGAGCTTCAGCATCTTCAAGAGCAGCTGCGCGACCTTGCGGGTCTGGAATGTTATAAATGCGATCAATTTCGCCGCTGACTTGTCCGATCGCAGCGCCGATGGCGTTGGCAACACCCGCATGTTCCGGCCGCAGCATTTCCGAGACGCCCTCCGGGGTTTCAGAAACGAGAACCGAGCCGCCGCCCACCAGGATCATCGCAATGTCGCCTGGAGCGGTCTTCATCCGATCAATCGCGTCATCGATCAGCCCGGCAATGACCTTGCGGGCTTGTGCGACAAGGTTGGGAGACAGCCCCGAAATCCTTTCGGGGTCACCGAACTTCGCCAAGCCGCTCGCCACGGCGATATCGCTGGTTGTTAGCACCTCGCCCCCAAAAATCAGGCCATCCTCAAGCAAGCGGAAGCCTACCGAGTCCGGTCCGACCGTGACTTCGCCGTCGCATTCGCGAACACGGCTTCCTCCCCCCAGACCAATCGAAAGAATGTCAGGCATTCGGAAGTTGGTGCGCACACCGCCGACATCTACGTGGACAGTCGACTGCCGAGGAAAGCCTCCGGTCAATACACCGACGTCAGATGTCGTGCCGCCGATGTCTACTACGATCGCGTCCTTGGCTCCGGTCAGCCAGGCTGCGCCGCGAAGGCTGTTGGTTGGCCCTGCCGCAAAGGTC
Source organism: uncultured Sphingorhabdus sp. (assembly GCA_937873665.1). The sequence goes on along the minus strand of CALMYW010000116.1, from coordinate 30,837 downwards.
AGCACGGGATAGCGCTGCATGTAGTCAGCGCTCATCAACGTGCCGTCATTCTGGCTGATATAAAATGGTGCCTCGATACCAAGGTCGGCCAATGCGCGTGCAAATGCAGCCGTAATCATTGCCGCCAACGGACGCAGGCTGGCATTCATGATGCCCGCATTTTCTCGTTCCAGCAGCCCGACACGCCCAAGTTCGGAGGATATTGAAACTTCCATCTCTGGCGCCAGCTGACCGACAATCTCGGAGGCCCGAACCTCATGCGCCGGGTTGAGCTGGCTGAAAATACACGAAACCGCGATCTGTTGGATGCCCTTCGAGCGGGCCTCTGCAACGCAATCGGCAATCGCAGCTTCATCGAGAGGGGAGATTTCGCGGCCATCGAATTCGAAACCACCAGCGATCATCCTGGAACCGCCGCATACTTTGTCTTTGAGATCATCCGGCCAGGACGAGTAAGGCGGTATGCCTCGTCCGGCGGGAAAGCCAATCCGAATTGCAAATACGGGAACCAATTCGCGACGTTGGATAAAAGCGTTCGTGAAATGCGTGGTGCCGATCATGACGGCTCGGATTTCATCCGACTGAATTCCGCATTCCGAAATCAATGCATTGATTGCATCCGAGATACCGGAACTGACATCTTTACTGGTGGGCCGCTTGACTGCACCAAGGACCTTCTTCCCCGATAGCAGGACAGCATCAGTATTTGTTCCTCCGACATCCACCCCAATTCGCATCGACACCCTCCACTGGCTATGGGGGGGTCTATAGGCATGAGGCGATGGCTCAATGCCGGTGGTTGGGAGTTTGCGACTCTACCTAGTAGTTTTGAAATTGAGCGGCATGTTCGGCGCTACCGAAATTGGTAGTCTTATGCGACAGACTCGAGTTGACGGGCCGCAGCAACGGCAGACAGCCGGTCATGGACACCGAGCTTCTTGAAGATGCTTTTGAGGTGGAAGCGCACACCGTGCTCGGACAAGTTCAGCTGCCGCGCAAGGCGCTTGTCTGATCCACCTGCACTCAACAGCCGCAGCACCTCGAGCTCCCGTGAAGAAAGCTTGCCGCTCGCGACACTCTGACGATCACGCAGCCGATTGAGCAACATATCAACGAAGCCCTGTTCGAGTTCGGAGAGTTCAGGATCTGTCTTCAATTCACGCAACGTACTCGTGAGCCGTTTGCCAGATACCTCCCGAAAGATCTGACGCATTCCAGTGGCAGCCCCTATCGTGACCGCCGTCCGAAGGGCCGCAAGTGCAGATTCCTGTTTGCCTTCTGCCGTTGCGAGAACGGCCGCGACCAGAAGGTATCTTAGCCGTGATCGCTCAAGCCCCCTATTGGTCGCCATCTCAATTGAAGTTTGCAGCAGCGCCCAAGCCTCGTCGTATTCCTTGTTGAAATACAATGCGTATGCCCGCGCGATGGAAAAAACCTCGTGTTCCTGCCAACTGATCGTAGGTCCAACTGCGGGAATTTCCCATTGAATCGCCGGTATCCTGCGCTGCCCCTGTAAACGGGCCTCTCCCGAAACGCACAAGCTTATGGCCATCACAAGGTCTGCAACGCGCGGTAAGCCTTGTGCTCGCAGCTTGCGTGCCTCGTCTTGCACGGCCTCGAGCATCGCCCCGATACCATGATCGGCGATGTTGACGCGGATCATCGTCTCGTAAGCTGCAAAGTAGATATCGAACCATGCTTCAGCTTCAGGCATCCGATGTGCCGACTTCCTGAGCGAATTGCGTGCGCTAGTTAGTTGTCCTGACTCAAATTCAATGGAAGCGCTCAGGGCCGCCAAAACAGTCTCAACGCCAATGTCGTTGTCAAAGTCTTGCTGCCAGCGTCGGCGGGCTTCCGAAAGGCATGTCCTGGCGTTCTTCAACTTGCCCTGTGCAAGATTGATCGACGCCTCATGCATGAGAAGGAACATCAGGTTATATTGCGATGAAGCTTTCTTTGCTTGCGCGCGGGCGTCAATGAGATTGGCTACAGCAGCATCGAACCTGGCGCGCTGACAGTTCAGTATTGCGGAAAGCGTAGCAAGGAACGTCCGCATGGCTGCATCGTCAGCCTGTTCGTCGATAAGGTTCTTGAGTAGCTCAAGGTCGCCAGTTCGTTCGAGGGAACAACCGTACACGAGCAGTGTGACGCGAACGATCTCAAGGTCCTTTGCCAATGCATGACCCGGCCCCACTTCACTCGCCAGTGATTCAAAGAGCTCCTGCGCAACATGAATGCGCCCAGCCTTCATCAGGACGATACATTCGATCATCCGCAAGACGATCGAACTGGCAATATCTTGCGCGCTTGAATTTTCCAGCAACTCCTTGAGCACTGAAAAACCGTAAACAATCCATATCCTCAAGGCACCGTGAGCATGAGCATATTCGCGGATTCGACTGGTGTCGCCAGCGATCCTTGCCAAGGTGGCCGCCTCAGCCAACCTTCCATTTTGAGAACATTGATCCGCCATTGAAACCAGGAGTTTCAATCGGCTCTGCTTGTCAAATGCCTCCACCGCATCCCGTAGCCAGACCCGCAGGGCGCTTTGCAGGTAAATTCGGTCGCCGCGGCGATCCACCAATCCTTTGAACCTGAAAGCAAGGTCGGCCAGAATACGTCCGTCATTTTCGTGGCCGACGATACCGGTGAGAATGCCGAGATCAGGGGCGTCAAGTAGGCTGGCATGGACGAGTGCAGACACCTCATCCGTCGAGAAAAGCGATAAAATTTCTTGATCGATGAATTCGCCGAGGCGACTCTCTCTCACTATATCGAGGTCACTCCAAGACTCGTCATAATCCTGCGATCCGGCAGCCCAGGAACATAGGAGTTCTAGTGCAATCGGCCAGTCACCGACTAGGTCACGAACTCTCGATCGGGTCCGCGAATTTGAGATGGATTTGAGGGCATCAGCTATATCCTGCGGCCGCAGGCGCAAAGCGTTCGCATCAATATAATCAATCGACCGCCGTGACGACATCCGCGCCAAAGCGAGATCGCTCGACTGGTGCAAGACTACGAATACACGCTGGTTGCCCCCATCAAAAATGCTGCGCTCGAGCGCCAAGCCAAGGAATTTCAGATCGGCTAGATGTACGTCCTCGACCACGACAATTTGTTGCTGGTCAGAGAGGAGCGAGTTGGCCGCTGCACGAGAATCAGCGCTGTGCTCTAGTTCACCAAACTCACGAAATGCCCATGCACCGCTGGCTAAAAGCCGCCGCGCCACATCGCGCGCTAGGCCACTTTTCCCGAACCCTGGCGGCGCGCAAAGAACCACGATCGCATGTCCAGAGGCGATACGTTCGATCAATCTGCCCTGATGGCTATCTGTCACCATTTGCTAGGTCGACCCTTACACTCTGAAGTTCCTGATCTCCGTTATACTACTAGGTAGGAGTGGTGTGCGATAGCGGAATTCGATACGATTGTAGCTGCTCGGACTTTGCTCATGAGTTCTGATGAGTGCCGTGGTCGCACAGAAGCGAGTTTTTCTGAAAGTGCCATTGCGCATGGGCCGCATGAGCGCGGGTTGCTGAGCTATCTGTGTTCGGTCAGGGGCAGGGATTAACCATGGAAGGGGACGGTTCATGTTGACGGTCGCAGCTTCGAATTGGGGCATCGTTGCAAGCCGTCACATTTTCAACCCATTCAATTGGACATTTTGGCCGTTTTCAGACGTTGGGCGTTTTGAGGCCTTGATCGCGTTGCTGCGAAAAGCGACATTCGCGACATGTCCTGCCGAATTCCCAAATCTTGTCCTAAGGGGACGTTGGCTGGGAGCGGGGTCGTGGTCCGCAAGGTGCCGACCTTTGAAGCTGAACCGAGCGCTATAATGAGGAACAGATTATCGGTGTGCTGAAGGTGGCTGGCAGGAGGACCGCTGATCTGGCTCGACGGCGCGGGATTTCGTCAACGAAGCTCCCCTGCCTTCACCAGATCAGCAGGCGATGATGAACGCCCCAGCCAGACGGTCATCGTCCCTTGCGGGATCGTCCATTTTCCGGCCTTTTCATCCCACACGCTCATCGGATGGTTGCTCGCTTTGGGATCAATCGTGATGCTGACATTGGCCGAAGCACCCGGCGCGAGTTCAACGCGCTGAAAGCCGACCAGACGGCGCGGCGGTTGCTTGGCACCGAGCGCGTTCGCGCTTTCGGGCAACGAGAGATAGAGCTGCACAACTTCCGCACCGGCACGCTTGCCCGTGTTGGTGACGCGGGCGGTTGCATTCCAGACGCCTTTGGCTGCGTCCCGTGTGACCTTCGACTGCGCGACCGCAAAGCGCGAGTAGGAAAGGCCATGACCGAAGGGGAAGGCGACGCAGGTGTTGCGACGCGCTTTCACTGCGCATGTGCCACCCGCATTGGCATCATACCAGCGATAACCGATGGCAAGGCGCTCGCTATAGGTCACCGTCTGGTCCTTGCCATCTTGCGAGATGGCACCGGGGAATTGCGCGGTTTCGATCTGGTCGAGAAAGCCCTTGCCCTCGAACGGAATGGTCACGGGCAGCTTGCCTGATGGATTGGTTTTGCCAAACAGCAGGTCTGCCACGATGTTGCCATCCTCCTGACCCGGGAACCAGACTTCGAGGATGGCAGGGCCTTTCGCGCCGACGAGCGACGCTGGCAGAGCAACACCCGCATTGTCCTTCAGGACCAGCGCCGATTTGGCGGCCATGGATTTTCCGCTGGTCGAACGCGCCGCCATCAGCGCCGCGATCATCGTGGTTGTGCCGCTGTTTTGCACCCTATTGGCCTTGCCATTGGTGGCGATCTTGTTCGAACGACCGGCATACCAGTCAAGTCCACTGCCTGCCGAAGCGGGGCTCGCCAGCTGCTTGCCATCTTCATCCGTGAAGGTTGCGCGATCAGCGCCTTCTTCAGCGATGGTGCCGGCCATCATGACGACGGCGTCCGCCTTGGCGGCCTCGGCCACCGCATCGGCGAAATCCACCACCCGGCCATCAATGGTTGCGCGGCGATTATCATCATCGACCAGAATCAGCGTGACGCTCGCCTTTGTGTTGCCAAGCGAACCCAACGCATCGAGCAATCCCTGAATCGGGCTGACGGTATAGTTCGGAACCACGTCAGAGCTTCCGCCGCCTGCCCCCATGGGTTCACCCAGCACGGCTCCACCAGCGACCGCCTGCTGCGCATACACCTGGCTGGCCTTGCCGATCAGTACAACCGAGTTGACACTCGGCGCAATGGGAAGCGCGCCATTATTCTGGAGTAGCACCGCAGCGCGGGTGCCGATTGTCCGCGCCTTCACGCCGCCTGCCGCAAAATCGATGGGCGTCTGCACGAGCTTACGATCAAAAATCCCGGCCTTGAAGGCCTGTGTATAGCGGCGTTCGAGCGCGGTATTGATCTGATCCACGTTCAGGGCATTGCTCGCCAGCGCGGCGTTGATTTTGGCCGGAGCCCAATGCATCGGGAGCGGCATTTCATGGTCCATGCCATTGGCCAGCGTGGCGACCGTGCTCTTCATCGCGAAAAAGTCTGATTGGACATAGCCGGTAAAGCCCCAATCACTGCGCAGTGTATCGGTCAGCAATTCGCGGCTTTCGCATGAGGACTGGCCGTTGACGTAGTTATACGCGCACATCACCGATGCGGCCTTGCCGTCCTTCACGGCCATTTCAAACGGCAGCAGATAGAGTTCGCGCAACGTCTGACGATCCACACTCGTTTGGATCTTCATGCGGTTGGTTTCCTGCTCATTCGCCGCGTAATGCTTGGGCATGGCGATCAGCCCTCGCGCCTGAATGGCTTTGGTTTCCGCAACCGCCATCACCCCGCTGAGATAGGGATCTTCGCCAAAATATTCGAAATTGCGCCCCAGGATCGGCAGGCGGGCGAGGTTAACGCCCGGTGCTTCAAACACATGCAGCCCCAGATTGTGCATCTCGGTGGCAATCACCTCGCCATACATCGCCGCAACTTCGGGATCGAACGAGGCAGCAGCCCCGATGGCAGAAGGCAGCGCCGTCGCCTTTGCCGAACTGGGGTGCGTATAGGCGGCGATTGGAACGCCCAGACCCGGAGCGACATCGGTGCTCTTCGCCACCTCGGCTGAAACGCAATCATTCTGGCCAAGCCCCACCGGGCCGTTGGTGATGCGGAATGTAGGGATATTGAGCGCGGCAATCCCGCTGACATGCCGCGCGCCATAGCATTGCGGCAATTCGGGCAGGATTTCGGGCTTGGCCCCGGTGAGTTGCTGAAGCTTCTGCTCCAGCGTCATGGCGGACAGCAACAGCCTGGCCCGGCGATTGGCGACCGCCTCTCGCCCGGCATCATCAGGTGCGGCGGCCTGTTCGGTGATCATTGTGTCTGCCATCCAGGCATTCGTGCCCTGCGCTTGTGCCAGAACGGCTTGGGGTGCCAGCGCAAGCGCAGTCAGGCTGCAAGACGCCAATGCGCGCTTCAAAATGGGTGCAAATGCCATAATCTCTCTCCGTCGATCAATCTGGGTTAATTGGCGCAAATGGCTGCGCGGATAAAAGCGGCCTCTGCGTCTGAGGGGTGCCAGCCGCTCGCCATCAGCGTGGCGGGGCCGAACAGGGCAGGCACGATGCCGTCCGCTCCTGCCTGATCCCAAACAGCCTTCAAGGCACGCGCAAGCGGGTCATCGACCGCGCCATTGTCTCCCCGGATATGGCCAAGCCATGCCGCAAGGGAAGACAGGATCGCCGGGCATTGCCGACCATGCGCCTGATGAAAGGCGAGCGTCTCCAGCCAGCGTTGCGGGATTTTCTGGCTGCCATCCATCGCAATCTGGGCGAGCCGGTGGTTGAGCGCGGGGTTGTTGAACCGCTCGATCAGCGCGTCGGCATAGGCGTTCAGGTCTTGCCCCGGTGCAGGCGTCAGGCTGGCCGCCGCTTCCTCACGCATGAGCTGACCAATCAACGGCGCAAGCGCGGGATCGGCAATCGCCTGATGCACATAGTGATGACCACGCTTCAGCCCCAGATAGGCAAGCGCCGAATGCGCACCGTTGAGCATCCGCAGCTTGGCGGTTTCATAGGCATGGACATCGGACGTGATCTGCGCGCCATGCAGTTCCCATGCCGGGCGCGGCCCGAAGAAATTGTCTTCGATCACCCATTGGCTGAACGGTTCGGTGACGACTGCGGCTTCATCACGCAACCCGATCAGGCTTTCGATGTCAGCGCGGTCTGCATCGGTCGTAGCGGGCACGATGCGGTCCACCATGGTGGAGGGGCAGGTGCATTGGCCCTCGAACCAGTCAACCAGCGCTGGGGCACGCGCGGCCAGATAGTCACCGATCAGTCGCTTCAACTGCGCGCCATTCCCCGCGAGATTGTCGCAGCTGAGCAGGGTCAGCCCAGGCAGAGCCGCAGCCTTACGCCGCGCAAAAGCCTCGGCGAGATAGCTGAAAGCCGAATGGTCATCGGCGAGCGCCAGATCGAGCGAACCATCAGGCGCGCGGCAATAGCCCTTCTCGGTAATGGTGAAGCTGGCGATGTGGGTAGTCGGCGCGGCAAGCGCGGCGTTAAGCCGCTCTCGCTCTTCAGAGGCTACCAGCACATCGGTCACCGCCCCAATGATCCGCGCCTTGCTGCCTCCCGCGCTGCGTTCAACCAGCGTGTAGAACCCGTCCTGCACGCGCATCTGATCGCGCACGGCGGGAGAGCGCAAGGATACGCCCAATATCCGCCAATCACCTGCGCCCGCCGCCATCGCATTATCGGTATAGGCCGCCATATGTGCGCGGTGAAATGCGCCAATGCCGAAATGGACAATGCCGATGCCGCGCGCGTCGCGATCATATCCGGGCCGTGCGATGTTGGCGGGAAGCGCTTCGAGTTGAGCGGCGGACAGCCTCACAATTTATAAGCCCGCTTCGCCAGATTGTAGCTGAGATCAACTGCCAGTTCGGCAGCCTCCCACTCTTCCATCCGGTGTTCAGCCACTAATTGCGCAAGCCAGCCGCAATCCATCCGCCGCGCCACATCATGCCGCGCCGGGATGGAGAGGAAAGCGCGGGTGTCATCGTTGAAACCCACCGTGTTGTAGAAGCCTGCCGTCTCGGTCGTCATCTCGCGGAAGCGGCGCATCCCTTCCGGGCTGTCGTTAAACCACCATGCGGGGCCAAGCTTCATCGCCGGATAATGGCCAGCCAGCGGGGCCAGTTCGCGGGCGTAGCTGGTTTCGTCCAATGTGAAGACGATGAAACTGAAGCGCGGATCATTGCCATATTTGCTGAGCAGCGGGCGGAGCGCGTGGACATAGTCGCACGGCATCGGAATATCCGCGCCCTTGTCGCGTCCGAAGCGCGCAAACACTTGGGCGTTGTGATTGCGATAGACGCCGGGGTGGAGCTGCATCACCAGACCATCCTCCACGCTCATCCCCGCCATTTCGGTGAGCAGTTGCGCGCGGAACAGCTCTGCGTCGTCAGGCGTGAACGCGCCTGCGCTGACCTTGCGGAACAGCGCTTCTGCCTCTGCCACTGAAAGATCAGCCGTGCGCGCTGTCGGGTGGCCATGATCGGTCGAGGTCGCGCCCATCGCCGCAAAAAAGGCCCGGCGCTGGCGGTGTGCGGTGAGATAGCCGGACCAGCTGAAGCAATCCTCACCAGTCAGGTCTGACAACGTTTTCAGATTGTCGTGAAAGCCTTCAAATTCGGGATCGACCACAGGGTCTGGGCGATAGGCGGTGATGACCCGGCCCTGCCAACCGCTTTCCCTGATCGCCTTGTGATGCCGCAGATCATCGAGCGGGCTTTCGGTCGTCGCGATGACTTCGATATTATAGCGCTCGAACAGCGCGCGCGGGCGGAAGGCGTCGGTCGCCAGCGCTGCCGTGATATGGTCGTAATAGAGGTCGGATGTGTCCGCGCTCAGTTGCAAATCCAGCCCGAAACTTTCGGCAAACACCCAATCGAGCCACATCCGCGACGGCGTGCCGCGAAACAGCTGATAGGCTTGCGCAAACAGCCGCCAGCTTTCGCGTGGGTCTGCTGCCGGGTTGCCGATGCCGAGCGCTTCCAGCGCTACGCCTTGTGAGTAAAGCATGCGGAACACATAGTGATCCGGGTGCAGCAGCAGTTCGGCGGCATTGCCAAAGGATGCATTGGTGGCCCACCAGTCAGGATCGGTGTGGCCATGCGGGCTGATGATGGGCAGGCCCGCCACTTCGCCATAGAGTCTGCGGGCAATAGCGCGGACGCTCGCCTCTGCCGGAAATAACCGGTCCGGATGGAGGGCGAGCGGTCTCACAGTCAGCTGGACACCCGGTTGTAGCGGTCGCGCTTGGCTGCGACGGCCCGGCGTGCTTCTTCGATGGCCTTTTCCTCCGTGGCGAACAACAGGCTGTCGAGCACGGATGACAAATGCGTGCGCATGGCGCTCCGCGCGGCCTTGGGATCGCGGTTGCGCAGCGCCTCCAGGATGGCGCTATGCTCGTCAACCACGGGCTTGATGTTGGCAAAACGCGCCTTGGCGTGGAGCAGCGCACTTTCGGGCGAGGAGCGGCGCAATTTCCACAGCTCTTCAATCGCCTGATAGACGGCGGTGTTGCGCGTCGCTTGCGCAATAGCGAGATGGAATTGGCGGTCGGCCTCTTCGGTGCCGCCCTCGGTCTGGTTTTCCAGTGCGATGTCCTTCACGCGCTGGGCGAGTTCGGCCAATTCCTCGTCCGTGATCTGCGTTGCGGCAAGGGCAGCAGCTTCGCTTTCGAACAGCAAGCGCGCCTCTGTCAGCTCAAAGGCCGTCACATTGAAACCCGGGTTATCCTCCTTGCCGGGCAGGCGGCGGACATAGGCGCCCGAGCCAACACGCACTTCGACCAGTCCCTGTACTTCGAGCGCGATCATCGCCTCGCGGATGGTCGGGCGGCTGACATCATATTCGGCAGAAAGCTCGCGCTCGGCAGGCAGGCGGTCGCCCACCTTGAACGCGCCCGTCGCCAGCGCGTCGATGAGCTTGCGTGCGATTTCCTGATAGAGTCTGTCCTGGATCGTCATTTAGTGGCCTTACCAATATCATCATACTTGACAGTCCAAAATATTTTGGTCAAGCGTATTTTTGTCACATAGCGTAAGGTCAAAGGAATCGAAAGCGCCATGAAGATCACTGCCGCACGCGTTATTGTCACCTGTCCGGGGCGCAATTTTGTGACCTTGAAGATCGAGACCGATCAGGGCGTCTATGGCATTGGCGATGCGACTCTGAACGGTCGAGAGCTGTCTGTCGTCTCCTATCTGGAAGATCATGTGATCCCCTGCCTAATGGGCATGGACCCGCGCCGGATCGAGGATATTTGGCAATATCTGTACAAGGGGGCTTACTGGCGGCGCGGCCCGGTGACGATGCGCGCGATTGCTGCCGTCGATGTCGCGCTGTGGGACATCAAGGCCAAGATGGCGGGCATGCCGCTTTATGATCTGCTGGGCGGCCGCAGCCGCGATGGCGTGATGGTTTATGGTCATGCCAATGGTGGTGACATTGGCGAGACGGTGGAGGCTGTCGGCCATTATATCGACATGGGGTATAAGGCGATCCGTGCGCAAACCGGTATTCCCGGCGTGAAAGATGCCTATGGTGTGGGGCGCGGCAAGCTGTTTTATGAACCCGCAGACGCCGCACTCCCTTCGGTCACGGGATGGGACACGCGCAAGGCGCTCAACACTGTGCCCAAGCTGTTTGAAAAGCTGCGCGATACCTACGGCTTCGATCATCATCTGCTGCACGATGGCCACCACCGCTATACGCCGCAGGAAGCCGCCAATCTCGGCAAGATGCTGGAACCCTTTCAGCTCTTCTGGCTGGAGGATTGCACCCCGGCTGAAAATCAGGAAGCCTTTAAGCTGGTGCGCCAGCACACGGTGACGCCGCTGGCCGTGGGTGAGATTTTCAACACGATCTGGGATGCCAAGGATTTGATCCAGAACCAGCTGATCGATTATATCCGTGCTACCATCGTAGGTGCGGGCGGGATCACGCATCTGCGTCGGATCGCCGATTTTGCAGCGCTCTACCAGATCCGCACCGGCTGCCACGGCGCGACTGATCTTTCACCAGTCACCATGGGCACAGCGCTGCATTTCGACACCTGGGTGCCCAATTTCGGCATTCAGGAATATATGCGCCACACCGAAGAGACGGACGCCGTCTTCCCGCATGATTACCGTTTTGAAGAAGGCGAATTGTTCGTGGGCGATACGCCCGGCCATGGCGTCGATATCGATGAGAATCTGGCCGCGAAATACCCATATAAACCCGCATATTTGCCAGTCGCCCGGCTGGAAGATGGCACGATGTGGAGCTGGTAAACCAGCCAAAAGGAGAGAGATGATGAAACGCTTCACACTGGCTGCTTCCAGCCTGTTGGCGCTGTCTGCCTGCGCGGCGACCCAACCCAGCGACGGCCTTGGCCTGACTGCCCTTGAAAAGCTCGGCACGGTGGATGAGCGGTTTCAGGGCTATAATGTAGAGATGGTCGAAGTCACCGGCGGCCGCTTCTGGGCCCCTTATGGCGGCCCCAAGGGAGAGGTTTATCGTGAGCGCGCGCCGCTCGACCTCACCGATCCGCGGCTTATCGCCATTGCAAAGCATCTCGGCCCGGCGCTGATGCGCGTCAGCGGCACCTGGTCCAACAACACCTATCTTCCCGCTGAAGGCGAAAACATCACCGCCCCGCCCGAAGGGTATAAGCAGGTGCTGACCCGCCAGCAGTGGAAGAATGTGATTGCCTTTTCCAAGGCGGCTGACGCCCCGATTGTCACCAGCTTTGCCGTAAGCGGTGGCACGCGCGGCCCTGATGGTGTCTGGAAAACCGATCAGGCGCAGCGCGTTGCAGAACTGACCAAGGCGGAAGGCGGCACCATTTATGCCGCCGAATTCTTCAACGAGCCCAATATCCCGGCTGCGGCGCTTGGCATGCCCAAAGGCTATGGTGCCAAAAACTATGCCGCCGAGTTCCGCACCTTCCGCGACTGGGCGAAGAAGACCCTGCCTGAGATGAAGATTCTGGGGCCGGGTGGTGCAGGAGAAGGCAGCTTGTTCACCGATGCGCATGCCGCTGCCAATAATCCTTTCCTTGTTGGCCATGTCAGCAGCGAAAGCATGATGGCGGGCAATCCCGGCAGCCTTGATGCCGTCAGCTATCATTTTTACGGCTCGGTGTCGCAGCGCTGTACCGCCTTTGGCATGGGAACGGCGATCAAGGAGGATGCGCTGAAGCCTAGCTGGCTTGATCGCACTCTGCTCGATTTCGATTTTTATGCAGCGCTGCGCGACAAGTTTGAAAAGGGCAAGCCGCTCTGGAACACCGAAACCGCACAAGCAGCCTGTGGGGGCTCGCCCTGGGCTTCAACCTTCCTCGACAGTTTCCGCTACCTCAACCAGAACGGCATTCTCGCGCAAAAGGGCGTGCAGGTGGTGTTGCACAACACGCTCGCCACATCTGATTATGCACTGATCGAGCGTGACACGATGACGCCGCGCCCGAATTACTGGGCCGCCGTGTTGTGGGCGCGCACGATGGGGCAGACGGTGCTTGCCTCTCCCAAATCGCCCGCGCCAGAGCTGCGGCTTTATGCGCACTGCCTTAAGGGCAGCAAGGGCGGCATCGGCCTGCTTGCCATCAACACAGGCACAGCAGCGCAATCGCTTGCGGTGGGTGATAAGGCCAGCGCCTGGGTGATGACTGGCGCACCGCTCGATAGCAAAGCGGTCAAGGTCAATGGCACACAGCCCAGCATTGATGAAGAGGGTGAGATTGACGGCCTTGATGGTGCTCCGGTCAAAGGCACTCTGTCTGTTCCCGCAACATCGATTGCCTTTGTCGCTGTGACGGATGCGAACAACGCGGCCTGCAACTAAGCCATGCGCGCCGTCTTGATCGGAGAAGCCATGCTGGAACTGTCGCAAGACAGCTCTGGCTGGCGGCTCGGCTATGGCGGCGATACGCTCAACACCGCGATCCATCTGGCGCGCGCTGGCGTCGACACGGCCTATCTGACGGCGCTGGGCAGCGATCCGTTCAGCGATGACCTGAAACGCCAATGGACAGCCGAAGGGCTGGATACTACGCTGGTTCTGACCGATTCCGCACGCAATCCCGGCCTCTACGCGATCACCAACGATGAGGCGGGCGAACGCAGCTTCACCTATTGGCGGGGGGAAAGCGCGGCGCGGGGACTGTTCGCCTGTGCGGGGATTGAGGAAGCGCTGGACAAGGCCACACAGGCCGATCTGCTTGGTTTCTCGCTCATCACGCTGGCGATTCTGCCTGATGACGCGCGCGAGCAACTCTTCGCGCTCGCTGCCAAAGTTCGCGCCAATGGCGGCAAGGTGGCGTTTGACGGCAATTACCGTCCGCGCCTCTGGGAGCGTGCAGCAGACGCCTGCGCAGCACGCGATGCCGCCATTGCGTGCGCGGACATCGGCCTGCCCACGCTGGAGGATGAGGCGATGCTCTCTGGCGTCTGCGATGCAGACGCGGTCGCCGCGCATTGGGCCAGTCTTGGTTGCGCAGAAACCATCGTCAAGCTTGGTGCTGCTGGATGCCGCCTGCCCGATGGCATCATCCTGCCGCCACCAGAGGTGCTCCCGCCCGTCGATACAAGCGGGGCTGGCGACGCCTTTAACGGCGGCTATCTCTCGGCCCGGCTGGGTGGTGCGAGCTTCGCTGAAGCGGCGCTGGAAGGGCATAATCTGGCTGGCTGGTGCGTGATGCAACGCGGCGCAATTCCTGCGCCGCCTGAAAATGCAGCGGCCAGACGGTCTTAGCACAACAAGAACAAGCGCCCCTGTGTGGGTGCCAAAGGGAGGAAAGCCATGACGGAAGAGCAGATGAACGCCAGCCCTTGGTGGCGCGGGATCAGCGGATACCAATGGCTTGTGTTCGCCATTGCAGGGGGAGCCTGGCTGTTCGACAATCTGGATCAGCGCATCTTTTCGCTCGCCCGGATTTCGGCGCTGTCCAACCTGATGGACCTGCCATCAACCGATGTGTCGGTGCAGGCCTATGGTAAGATCGTAACCGCCATTTTTCTGGTCGGCTGGGGCTTGGGTGGCCTGACCATCGGTGCGCTGGGCGACAAGTTTGGCCGCGTGCGATTGCTCAACATCTCGATCCTGATTTACGCTCTGGGCACCGGCGCAACCGCGCTCACCCATACCGCTGAACATTTCGCGATACTGCGGGCGATCACCGGCTTCGGGATTGGTGGCGTATTCGGGCTAGCGGTTGCCATCATTGCGGAGACGTTTTCGGGCACGGCACGGGTTGCGCTGCTGGCCGGGCTGCAAGTGCTCTCAACTGTTGGCAACCTCAGCGCGGCAGTCGTCAAAATGGGCGTGGACGGGTTAGCGGCCAATGGCAGCATCGCGACGGACTCGGTCTGGCGTTGGCTGTTCGCCATCGGGACGCTGCCGATCATTCTTGCGGCCATCTCCGCGCTGTTCTTGCGGGAGTCGGATGCCTGGCTCAAACTGAAGGCAACCGGCCAATTGCCCGCTGGTTGGCTCGGCTCCTACAAGACTTTGCTGGGTGACCGCGAGGAACGCTGCAATCTGATCATCGGCTCCATGCTGGCAATGGGCGGGGTAGTCGGGCTGTGGGCGATTGGCGAATATGCCGTGGATCTTCAGGATGCCGCCTTTACCGCGCATTTTGTAGCGCTTGATCCAGCAGGTCCGATCAAGGCGCAGGTCGCGAGTGCGAAGAACTGGGCCTATCTGGTGCAGATGCTTGGCGGCATGTGCGGCATGATTGCCTTTACCTGGGTCGCCAATCGCTATGGTCGCCGCCCGGCGTTTCTGATCGGCTTTTCGAGCGCGCTTGTCGTCACGCTGTTCGTCTATGCCAATCTGGATAGCCCGGCAGACGCCTATTGGATGATGCCGCTCATGGGCGCGGCGCAGTTGAGCGTGTTTGCGGGTTTCTCCATCTATCTGCCCGAATTGTTCGGCGCGAGATCGCGCGGAACCGGCGTCTCCTTCTGCTATAATCTCGGCCGCTTTGCAGCAGCGGGGGGCAGCTTTGTTTCGGCAGCGCTGACTACGCAAGTCTTCAGCGGCTATCCGTCTCCCCTGCCGCTGCGCTATTCGGCGATGGTGATGTGTTCGGTTTTTCTGCTGGGCCTTGCAGCGGCGTGGTTCGCGCCAGAAACGCGCGGCAAGGAGCTCGCTGATTAACCCCCCCCCTGGGCAAAGGATATATGATGGACGAAAAAGTGCGGATCGGGGTGATAGGATCGGGCTTTGCGGCTCACTTCCATCTGGCCAGCTACAGCAAAGTCTATGGCGAGGCGTTTGAAGTGGTCGCCCTCTGCAGCCGCAACCGTCCGCAGGCTGCTGCCCTGGCGCAGGCGTTCCATGTGCCCCGTATCGTCGATGATATTGACGCATTGCTCGCTGATCCTATGATTGATGTCGTTGATATCTGCGTGCCCAATCATTTGCATACCGAACTCACCATCAGGGCAGCACAGCACGGCAAGCACATTATCTGCGAAAAGCCGCTGGGTGGGTTTTTCGGACCCGAAGGCGCTGGCAAGACCTGGAGTGCAGACGGGTTTTCCCGGCGTGCCATGCTGGATTCAGTCATGGAGCAATCGGCCCGCGTGCAGGATGCTGTGGCCCGGGCTGGCGTCACCTTCTGCTACGGCGAGAATTGGGTCTATGCGCCGCCCATCACCAAGCTGAACCGGCTGATGGCAGCGAGTGCTTCGGTCATCATGCGGATCGAAGGCGAGGAATCGCATTCAGGGTCGCATGCGGCCTATGCCCGGCACTGGCGGACGGCAGGCGGCGGCTCTCTCCTGCGGCTGTGCGTTCACCCCATCGGGGCGGCATTGTTTCTCAAATATGAAGAGGGTCGGCGGCGTGGCGGCGTTCCCATCCGCCCGGTTTCGGTCATCGCCCACGCCACGCAGTTGAGCGCCATTGCCGCGTTCCAGCAGCAGGAACCCAAACATATCGGCACCGGCTGGCAGGATGTGGAGGATTTCGCCAGCCTGATTGTCACTTTTGACGATGGCTCGGTAGCGCAACTGACTTCCACCGATACAAGGCTTGGGGGCATCCGCAACTTCCTCTCGGCCTATGGTTCGCGCGCGGTGGTGACGGCCAACATCAATCCCAATACGGCCTGCCAAGCCTACACGCCCGATGGGGCCTATTTTGACAGCGAGTATCTGGTTGAAAAGACCGAGACCAAGGAAGGCTGGTCTTTTCCTGCACCCGATGAAGATGCTGTCACCGGCTATCCAGAGGAACTGCGTGATTTTCTGGGTGCGATCCGCGAAGGGCGGGCACCCAAGAGCGATCTGATGCTGGCGATGGATGTGATGGAGATCGTCTACGCCGCCTATCTCAGCGCCGAAAGCGGAACTCGCGTTACGCTTGCCAGCTTTTCCGGATGAACTGGCAGGCCCGTGCTGCTGCCACAAGGCCATCGGCTGGATTGTCGACTTCCACCACAGGCAGAGCTTTGGTGAGCGCACGAATGGCGGGGGCCAGCACGGTGTAATTCATCTCGCCATCGCCTGCCGGGACCATTTGCGCCTGAGGATCGGTGCCCCGCGTCCGATCAACATCCTTGACGTGCATCGAAACAAGCCGAGGCCCGAGACGGCGGATCAGGCCTAGCACATCTTCGCCCGCAATATGCGCCCAGGCGAGATCTATCTCGAAAAACACATGCGCCGGATCGGTGCGTTCAATCATCAGGTTGAGCGGATGCACGCCCTCGATCGGCGTGCTGTCAAACCAATGGTTGTGATAAGCGAATTTCAGCCCGGCTGCGTGAATTTTCGCACCCATCGCGCCCAGTTCACCGATGAAGCTGTCCAACTCTGCGCGCGTTGGCGTGCGCGGCTTCATGCCGCCCCGCACATCAAAGAAGATATGCCCGGCAGACAGCACAAGCGTTGACGCGCCGAACGCCAGTGCAGCATCTATATCGCGTTCGAGCGGACTACCAAAGCCAAGGCGAGCCGGCCCCGGCAAAAACCCCGCGTCGCGCAGCATCTGCGCCTTGTCGGCAGGCAGTGGCTCGGGCGGCTCGGCCGGGGAATAGGCGCTCATGCGAGAACCGAAATGGGTGTAGCCCATCACCTTCAACTTGGCGAGCGTGCCGGTAAAATCTGCCTGAAGCTCCTTGCGGACCGTAATGTCTCCGATACCGAGCGGTGCTGGGGTCGATGCCGGTCGCATGACGCACCCCGGCAAAACGCTTGCTGCCACACTGGCCAACAACATCTGGCGGCGGCTATGTCCTTCCATCATTGCGCAGCTTTCGGTGTCTTGGCAGCGGCCTTTCCACCTTCATCGAGCATGCGCAGAAATTTGGGGTCCAGCGACTCCGAATGCGTGGCCTTTGCCCAATTTTCCCAATTGGCAGACAGACGTGCAACAAGCGCTTTCTGGCTGCTGGCCAGATTCTTGTTTTCGCCCGGATCGCGGTCAATGTTGAACAAAAGCCAGTCCTTGCTGAGCGCGGGGCTCACCAGCTTCCACGGGCCATCGCGCACGCCGCGCCAACCATAATGTTCCCAGTAAAAGGGCTGGGGCTTGAGAGCGGCCTTCCCCTTCAGCACGGGCAGCAAAGATCGCCCTTCGCCGCTGTCGGGGGCAACGCCCGCAGCATCGAGGATCGTCGGCATGACATCAAGGATCGTCGCATAGCCTTTGGATTTCAGCCCCTTGGCGCGGCCCAGCCCTTTTGGCCAAAAGGCGATGAAAGGTGACCGCACGCTGCCTTCAAACACCGTGCCTTTGACATCGCGGAACGGCGTATTCGCCATCAGCGCGCCTTCCTTGCCAATTGACACATAGCTGCCCTGGCGACCGGGGAGAATCTCTGGCTTGTCGATCCCGCGCGCCGCGGCGTCTTCGCCCGAAGCGCCATTGTCTGACATGACGAGGATGATTGTATTGTCCAGATCGCCCGATTGTTCCAACGTCTCAACCACACGCGCAAGCCCGGCATCGGCCAGTTCCACCATCGCGGCATGAACTTGCATGCGGCGCGCCCAGCCTGCTTTGTCGGGATAGCGATCCCAGTCTTCACGACCGGCTGGCCAATTGGCCGCATCCACTGCCAGATCAGCCATGCCTTGCGACTTCAGACGGGACAGGCGTTTGGCGCGCACATCGGGCCAGCCCTTGTCATAGACGCCATCATATTTGCGAACGGCGGCGTCCGGCGCGTGCAGCGGCCAATGGGGGGCGGTGTAGGCCAGATAGAGCATGAACGGCTTGTCGGGCGCGGCCTGTTCATGAGTGCGGATATAGTCGACGGCACGATCGGTGATCGCGGTCGTCATGTAAAAACCCTCGGCGGGCGGCGTGAAGGGCGTGTCTTCATCCGCCATGATCCGCTTGCCCATCGTTTCGGTCACCAGCTCATAATAGCTGCTTGCTCCGCTGATCAGCCCAAAATAGCGATCAAAGCCAAACTTGCGCGGCCAGTTCTGGGGAGCATCGCCCAGATGCCATTTGCCGCTCATGAAAGTGGCATAGCCCGCCTCTTTCAACCGCGAGGCAACCGTGGGCACTGAGGCGTTCAGATAGCCTTGGTAAGGCCCCGGCGGCGTCTTCATGAGTGAAGGGAGCGGCAATCCGCCCATGCCGACTTCGTGCGGGTATTTGCCGGTCAAGAGCGCGGCCCGCGTCGGCGAGCAGCGCGGGTTGACGTAAAACTGGCTCATGCTGACACCACGCTGCGCGAGTCTGTCCATGGTCGGCGTGGCAATTTCGCTGCCGAAACGGCCGATGTCTGAAAAGCCCAGATCATCGAGCAGAACGACAACGACATTGGGCCGGGGTGCAGCGGCGTGTTGGGGCGTCTTAGCCTGAGACAGTCCCGTGGTAGAGAGAGCCAGCGCCATCAACGCCGACATTCGCAAAAACCGCGAGCGTTGCATGGCCATCTGTTCGGGTTCCCTCGCTTTGTTACCGAAGCTTGACCGGGACAAATGCACACGCCCCTGCCCCGGTCAGGCCATCAATACTCATATTTCAGCTTTACACCAAAATGGCGCTGCGAATTCCGGGTGAATGACTGGGTCAGTACATGGACATTGCCGAACGTGCTGTATCCATCCGCGATGTTCGCGACATAATGCTTGTCGAAAATATTGTTCACGAACAGCGTCACCTTCAACGTGCTGTCCTCTCCGCTATCGAGGCCGATATTCCCGTTCAGCACGCCGTAAGCAGGCTGGACGGTCAGCGGATTCTGGAACAGGTCAAAATTGACCTTGGTCTGATACTGATAGTTGAGGCCGAAAGAGCCCTTCATCCCGGATCCACCCAGCGCGAAGGTATAGACGCCGCCGAGATTGAACTTGAACTTCGGCGAGTTGGCCAAATTTGCGCCCGCCAGATTCTGGATCCGGGTCGTGCCCGGTCCCGTGCCGTCTGCATCGAAGCAGCCAACACCCATCGGGGCAGAGCCCACTTGCGGCGTAACAGCCTGACCAACATAGCAGTTTGCCGCAGGGAAGGCGCGGATCTTCGCATCGACATAGGCGGCAGAGCCATCGATCCGTAACCCGGATACCGGCTCTGCCGACATTTCCAGTTCAATACCCTTGGTGCGCAGCTTGCCGACATTGTTCAGGCCAAGCTGCACCAGCCCGGTGACAGCATCGATAACGCCAGCCTGCGCCTGAAAATCATCATAATCGGTCCAGAAGCCGGTCAGGTTGAGTTGCAGGCGATTGTCGAACAGGCGGCTCTTGATGCCGATTTCATAGGCCTTGGAGTGCTCGGCGCTCACTGGCCGCGCGGCGCGTGCCGGGGTAAACCCGGTCGAAATATCAAAGCCCTGGCCCTTATAGCCGGTTGCGAATGTCGCAAAGGCCATGACGCGGTCTGCAAGATCGTGCTGGAGCGAAATCTTGTAGGTCACAGCGGTTTCCTTGTCGCTGCCCGTGCAGGTCACCAGACAGGTGGCATTATTGGCTGGCGGCACTGCGGGGATGATCAGATTGGTGAAATCAACGCCAATCTTTTCATTATTGACGCGAATGCCGCCGCCAATGCGCGTCCGGTCTGAAATGTCATAATCCAGCTGGGCAAAAGCGGCCAGACTGCGGGTGGACGCAGTCGAGTCCCAGCCCGCCAGCAGCGTAACAGGGCCACGCGCGAATGCACGGTCTGTATTGGCGTCAGAATAATAGAGCCCGGCCAGATATTTGAACGGTCCGGCGCCATCAGAAGCCACACGCAGTTCTTGCGTGAAGGACGTGGCGTGGAAGGGGCCGCCCTGAGCCAGACCACCGCTTGCGAGGCCACCGGTCAGGGCACCCAGCACATTGAGATCGGTGCCATCAACATCTTCGCCCGAATAGCTGTATTTCCAATCCTGATAGCTGGAGATGGACGTCAGCGAAGCGCCGCCCAGATCGAGGATGAACTTGGCGCTGCCCGAGAATTGCTTGGTGTGCGAATCGAATTCATCGTTCAACCGGACCTTGAAATTGTCAGACCCCGGCGTGATGCCGACAAGCGAGGGCGCAAGCACCAAAGTCGGAACGCCGAACGACCGCGCTCCGGCACCGACAAAGCGCAAGGAGCGGACCCCCGTGGTCGAGTTGCGCTCTGAATAATCCGCTGCAAGCTTGACGGTCAGCTTGTCCGACGCATCAAAGTTGAACTTGCCGCGAAAGCCAAAGCCATCTTCGCCATTTGTTCGGTTACCGGTCGTTAGATTGCGGAAAAAGCCTTCGCGATAGGTATAATAACCATTGAGCCTGAAGCCCGCCGTATCACCCAGCGGACCAGAGACCATCGCTTCGGCGCGGATTTCCGTATCATCGGTGGCAGAAATCTGGAAACCGCCGGTAAAGTTGTCGGACGGGCCTTTGGTGACGACATTGACCACACCAGCCGACGCATTCTTGCCGAACAATGTGCCCTGCGGACCTCGCAAAACCTCAACGCGCTCAATGTCGCTGAGATTGGCGAAGGCCTGTGCCTGCTGCACGACTGCGATATCATCGATCACAACCGAGACGCTGGGTTCTACGCTGGTGCTGAACGCCGTCGTGCCAATCCCGCGCAGGAAGATGCTGCTGTTATTCGCGCTCGTGCCTTCTGAAATGGTCAGCGAAGGCGCGGCGCGCGTCAGGTCTGAAAATTGCACAATACGCTGGTTCTCAATGGCCGCGGCGGACAGCGCGGTGACGGACACCGGAACGTCCTGCATATTTTCTTCGCGTTTTTGGGCCGTGACGATGATTTCTTCCAGGCCAGTTGCAGCCTCCAGAGCCGAATTCTGATCCTGCGCAAAGGCGCTGGTTGGTGCAAACACAAGGCTAACGCCCGCCAGCAGGACAAACTTGCGAGTCATAATTTCTCTCCCATCATGAACAGCAGAATCGCTCGAGCGATTTTTGTGTGGTAAGGCCAATTATGCTAAACATGCCATGGATGTCAAACTATTTGGCCATGTGGCATTATATCGATATTGGCAGCAAATAAGCGCGGCTTGCGGGCAGCTAGAGCCACATCGTGCGTGATGACATCGGGTTTGCTATGCCCAATTTTTGTGTTTGATGCATGAAACGCGCAGTTTCAACAGTCCGCTCGTCTCTTCGATCAGTTTGACCAATTTTGAAATTGGCTGGACTTGCGCCGAATGTGATGAAAGGAATGCCGAGCATGATCCGGCACCATGGACCGGGAATACGCTGCTTAACGAAACGGAGAACGGCCAGATGTATGCGGGAATGTGCAGGTTGGACGGCGGCCTCGTCAGCTTTGGCTGCAACGATTTCTATCCGGAAGAGGCACCGGTGCGACAGATTGCAGTGGAGCCGTTCTTGCTGGACATATCCCCCGTTACCAATGCGCAATTTGCTGCGTTTGTTGACGAGACGCGCTATGTCACGCTGGCCGAGACGGCGCCGAATCCAGACGATTATCCCGGTATCCTGCCGCATATGATGGTGGCCGGATCGATCGTCTTCGCACCACCGCCGAAAGGGCAGCCTGTTGGCCCGGAAAGCTGGTGGGCCTATGTTCCCGGCGCAAGCTGGCGGCAGCCTTATGGGCCAGTCGATGGCTGCATTGTTCCAGACGATCATCCCGTAGTGCATATCGCGTATTGCGATGCACTCGCTTACTCGAACTGGTCAGGCAAGCGTTTGCCTACAGAAGTCGAACTGGAGTTTGCAGCACGAGGCGGGATCGCTCAATCCACTTTTGCTTGGGGCAATGAGCTGTTTCCCGACGGCAAGGTGATGGCAAATTTCTGGCCAAAAGGCTTTCCATTCAAACACCCTGACCGGAGAGGACCACCTTATACGACACCGGTGGGCCAATATCCCGCCAATGCCTATGGACTGTTCGACATGATTGGCAATGTGTGGGAATGGACCAGCAGCGACGCCTATGGCCGCCCCGGCAACAAGGGGTGTTGTCCTGCGGCGGGTGCTGAGCGATCCTTGAACCCCAACACATATAAGGTGCTCAAGGGTGGGTCGCATCTCTGCTCTCCCGATTATTGCCAACGATATCGGCCAGCGGCCAAATGGTTTCAACCAATCGATACATCGACATCGCACGTTGGCTTCCGCTGTGCTCAATCAATTGCAAATGGCATATAGCCCCTGTGGCGAGGATATTATATGCAGCCATCGCTACTTGGGACTTTACCTGAGGATATGCACAAACTCTTCCGTCATAGTTCGCCGCCTGATAGGAATGGTCGGCAGCGTCTGAAGCCGAAAGACTGGGGGAGCAAAATCCTCCGAGTTAGCAATCCAACCCAAACCAATGTCGCGTTTGGAGCGAGTGTTTTAATCCCAACAATGTTGCGAATGTCTCGAAAACGGAAGTGGCAGAAAACTGAACCCGCGTCTGATGAACGCATTTCAACTCCTAGAAGCAACCTTTCCGGACCAAGCCAATCCTTGGTCGTTTACAATTGACTATGATTGGCCCGAAGTCACTACACGAACCTAGCTGATCCCGATGCGTGCGAGGACGACCGATCCTTCATTGAGCGGTACAAACAGTCGCGTTTGATAGCGGATAATCTCAGTGAAGCATCCTTGCGCCTTATACCAATTGAGCCGTTCATGGCTCCAGCCTGTCAGTTCCATCCGCTGGCTGCCGTTCACGAGCGAACGCTTCAAGGTCAATGGTTCTGGCCCTTTGACCGGCATTGCTTTGCCTGTCTTGAGAACAAGATTTGAGAGCCCCTCGACCGGAACACTGGCCTCAATGTTCAATCCAAGCGCTTCAGCGAGATCGGGAATATAGACCGCAGGGATCTCCCGTCCCAACAGCGAAGCACCATCCTGGGCAGCAATCCGCGTCACACGCACACATTCGTCTGGAAGCTTGTCCCAGACAGGTAATAGCAGTCCTGTCGCCAGATGGAGGCGCTCGCGCTTGAGCGACCTTGCGACGTCCTCCGCTTCAGCGTTCCAAAGCTTTTCGAAGCTTTCGACGTGAATGGGCTCCCAGTGGCTCTCTGCAAGCTGATCGGCGGTCAGATAATCCCGCTTCAGAGGGCGAATAAGCTCGAACCGGTCAATGCGTTCGCCCTCGTCGGTCAGCAATCGCCGTGCGGGGATCATCAGAGCAACGCGCCCTGAACGTTCATTCTTGAGGGCCTTCCAGTTCCGGCCAGTTGTGCCGTGGATCGACATCAGCCGATCAAACGACAAGGGGTGCAGTGCCCGAGCGATTTCGATTTCGAGAAGGTGAGTGGTGGCCCCAGAGGCTTCATCGGTCCGGATGATCCGATCTTCCAATATGTCAAAACTCTCGACTGGAAGCGTTTCAACACCAAGATCAAGAGTACCGGCTTGCCGGGCGGCATCGACCCGTGCCTCGACGAGCCCCAGATATTCGTCAAAGATCGCGTTCTGAAGACCAATCGGGAAAGCGAGAATCCGATTAAGCCAACGTTGGATCGGCGGCAAATCGTCGACCATTCCGCCGTCCTTTGCCGCAATTCGCAGACCCGAAAGCTCCTCGAACCGGCTCAACGCCACAGCGTCCAGCTTTCCGGCATAGAGGAGACCGAACCAGCTTGTCAGCGCATCCTTGGCATATTGGCTTTCAAGATTGTCGGCCGGATCGAACAGGTTTTGCCCCCCGGTCTGGCGCTGACCGCGCGTCAGGGCGCCGAGCGTATCAAGCCGCCGCGCGATTGTGGAGATGAAGCGCCGTTCGCCTTTGACATTGGTCGTGACCGGACGGAACAGCGGGGCTGAAGCCTGATTGGTGCGGTTGGTCCGCCCCAGCCCCTGGATAGCCGCGTCAGCCCGCCAGCCTGGCTCCAGCAGAAAATGCGCCCGCCGCGCCTGGTTTTTGGCACCAAGGTCCGCATGGTAGCTCCGCCCCGTCCCTCCAGCATCTGAGAAGACGAGAATGCGCTTGTCACCATCCATGAACGCCTGGGTTTCAAGGAGGTTGGCGCGGGGTGTACGGGACTGAAGCTTCTGTACGCCGTCTGCTCCAATGATAAGCCGCTTCGTCCGCCCGGTCACTTCGGCAACCTTATCGACACCAAAACGTTCGATGATGGCATCCAGTGCTGTCGCAATCGGCGGAAGCGCACAGAGCTGCTCGACCATCCGGTCGCGGGCTTCAAGGGCGCGGCGGCACAGAACGGGATTGCCGTCGCCATCAGACATAGGTTCTGAGCGCGGATCACCATTTTCATCGGTGAAGACTTGCATGAGCCGCACCGGGAAACTCTTCATCAAATAGTCAACGACATATTCGCGGGGCGACAAGTCGATGTCGAGATGTTCGCGTTCCTGTGGCGTCAGGTCGGCTAGCCTGCGGTTGAGCATAGCTTCGGCTGTCGACACCAATTGCACCACGACCGCCTGGCCGTCGTTCAGGCTCGTCTGGATGGCTGGCAACAGGCTTGGCAGCTTCATCGACAAAAGGAGCTGCGCGAAAAAGCGCTGTTTCGTTCCTTCAAACACCGACAAGGCTGCAGATTTAGCGCCCGAATTGAGTGTGTCGCCGCTGTCTTCATCGACTATGCGCGTCGCCTCCAGCGCTTCACGAAGATTGCCATGAATGATCGCCCACGCTTGCGCATAGGCATCGTAAACCGCGATCTGCGCGTCCGTCAGCTCATGTTCGAGGACATCATATTCAACACCGGCAAAGGATAAGGCCCGGGCGTGGTAGACCCCCCTGGTTTTGAGCCCGCGCCCGCCCACCCCCATCGCCGCAATCCCGCCTGCACGAATATCCGCCACAAATTTTTCGCGCGTCGCAAAGGCGGTCTGCGGTCCCCAAAGGCCGAGGCGGGTCGCATAGGCCAGATTGTTGACGTCAGAGGCTCCGGTTGCTGAAGCATAAAGAACACGTGCACGCGGCAGCAGATTCTGGAGACGGACACCGGCTATGCCCTGTTCCGAGCCCTTGACCTTGCCGCGACTGCCCTCACCACCTGCCGCATTGGCCATCGCGTGAGCCTCATCGAAGGCTATGACGCCTTCGAATTCATCGCCAGCCCAGGCCAAAATCTGATCAAGCCGGGTCGCATCACCACGTCCCGAACGCAGTGTCGGGTAGGTGACGAACAGGATGCCCTGATCCATCGCGACGGGCCTGCCGAGCTTCCATTGCGACAAAGGCTGGATATCGAGCGACAATCCACCCAGCGCCGCCCAATCGCGTCGTGCATCTTCGAGCAGCGCTTCATTCTTCGAGAGCCAGATGTGACGCTTGACGCCGTTCAGCCAAGCATCGAGGATGATACTCGCGACCTGACGCCCTTTCCCTGCTCCGGTGCCGTCACCGAGAAAGAAGCCGGTGCGATAGACATGACCCTGCTCGTTCGCGGCAAGGCTGCAGCCTTTGTCCTCGGACAAATAACGTCCCGGCAGATCACGCGAGAAGGCCCCGACTGCATAGACAAGCGTTTCAAGCTGTGCCTGCGACAGCACTCCCTTTTCGAGAGCGCTTGACGGAAGCAAGGGCCTGACGTGTGGAATGGGGGCAGCAATGGATCCCATGGCGACCGATTCCACCAACGGCGTAGGATGAAGCGCCGCCCCTTCGATCTCGATCCGACTGGGTCGGTAGGGCAGATAATGTCCAATCTGTGGAAGGATCGGCGCTGGGGTTACCAATGGTTTGAAGGCCAACAGTTCGCCGCGTGTGGTGCCGACAGCTTTGGGCCGTGCAGGGAGAGCGGGGCGCAAGGGAGTGCCCGCTGTGACCAGACGAAGCCCAAGCGGCTTTGGCATCGTCCGAGGCGCTCCAATCCCCTGCAATTGTAAGCGCGGCACAAGCTGATCGACACGTGCAGCAAGGTCGCAAAGGCTTGCGGCCATGCCTGTCAGAGGCACTTTGTCGCAAACAGTCTTGTCGATCACGATCAACCGGGTTGTGATCCCGGTGCCCTGTCGCGCAAAGGCACGATCGATAGTGATGTTCAGCCTGATGGAAAGCGGCTCGTTCAGACTGGATTTGAAATCTGAGGCATCAAACCATTCGGGCATGATGGCCACCAGCCGTCCCCCTACGCGCAGTCGCCTGAAGGCAGACCGCACATGACGCGCGCCGGTCCGGCCATCATGGCCGCGCTCCAGTCCAACCGAAAAGGGCGGGTTGATCAGAACGACGGACGGAAGCAGCGACGGGTCAAGCAGTTCATCGATCAGTTCGCCATCATGAATCGTAACTGAAAGCTTCGGAAAGAGCGCATGCAGGCATTCACGGCGCAACGGCGCGATTTCGTTGAGAATGATCTTTGCACCCAAGGTTTGAGGCCAGATCGCGAGCATCCCGGTGCCCGCCGATGGTTCGAGGACGACATCTTCGGACCGAATGGCCGCGGCCCGCGCCGCAATCCAGGACAATGCCAGAGGGGTGGAGAATTGCTGAAGCTCAATCTGTTCTTCGCTGCGATTGTGCTGGGCGGGAACGAGCCTCGCGAGCGTCTCGAATGCTGCAAAAGCTGTTTCGGTCGTGTCCTTCACATGCACACGGCCATGATCCCGCAGCCAGAGCAGTTGGGCGAGTTCAACAGCGATGTTCATGTCGCGCACAGACCAGCGATTGTCCGCGTCACTGGAGCCAGTCACCGCGACGAAGCGGTCCGACACCGATTTGCGGGTGATCGCAGTGCCCGAGGCAAGTCCGTCCGCCAAGTGTCTGGCAACGACAATTGCGGGATGTTCAGTCGATGGAAAGTCGAACAGACGAAGGGGAATATTCATAGCAAGCCTCCTGAGCGAGGCTCCCTTGTCAGCGCGACCATCGCGCCAGAGCCTCACACAGGCAAAAGCCCCCTTTCCTCTTGTCGCTGTTCAGGCGGCCTTTCGAGAGCGCAGTCGAACCAAGACATCGTTCCAGTCATCTCCTTCCACATCCGGGCGGTGGGGAATGATCGTCCGGCCCTGACAGGCATAGGCTTCGAGCCCGCGCGCAAGCGCCAGGTCGCCCCCGGCATCTGCGTCAATAAAGAGGTGCAGTTCAGTGACGCTCTCCGGGACGGCCACCAAGCCAAAGCGCTCATTGCCGAGCGTCGCCCAGCAAGCAACATCACGCAGTATCTTGACCGACAAGGCACTTTCCACGCCTTCGGCCAGGCCAAGAGTTCCGTTGCGGGGTGGAAAGAGCCGTACAGCACCAGTGCCAAGTCGCCCCAGTGCGCGCTTGGGCTTTGTGAACGGTGCCTTTTTGCCCGATACGGGGTCCAGAAAGGTCCTTTGAATGGCGACAATACCGCCATCCATTCGGACCGCAGCCAGCAATGCAGGCAAAAACCGCACATTGGGTCTCTGACCCAATGGTGTGGCTGCGTGGAAACGCAGTTCTGGCGAAACCGCATTAATGAACCGGGCAGCGAGATATCTCGCGGCGATGGTGTCGGTAAGCGGCACAGCATCCCTCCACAGCCGCAATGCATTCCAATCGGGCCTAGTTTCCTTGGCCACAGGTTCTACCGGAGCGCCACCACCATCGAACAAATCCCGTGCCTTAAAACCATGTTGCGCCAATCCTCCGAGAACGGCCGCACTCGTGCATCCTGCAAAGCAGTGAAACAATATAGCTTGAGCGCCAAGACCAATGGCCAGCGACGGCGTCCGGTCATCATGAGCCGGACAGCAGCACATGCCCCTGCCCCGCCCCCAATGGCCGCCGAGCGCTTCGACAATCTCTTTGGCGCGGGATTCAAGTCTGGACGAGCGAGCAGTCTGAGCAAGAGGCATGGGCAATTCCTTCACATGGATCGCACGCCCCTCGCAGCCTCCGCTCTGCTCACTCGCGAAACCGTTTTCCTACAGGCGTTAGTTCTTAATATGTTCTCCATCGATTCGCAACAATCGGAAAAGAACCATCATGCGCAAACCCCTCTTGGTACTGATCTCAAGCCTCGCCCTTCCTGCAACCCTCGCAGCACAGGAACTGCCATCGCAAGAACTATCATTGTCGCTTGCGGTGCCCAGCGAGCCCGGTGTCGAAACCCAGAGCGGCCAGGACTTTGTGCTCCGCACGCATGGGCAATGGCCTGAAAAGATTTCTGCGTTACAGCCCAGCCCCCTCGAGCCCGTCCCGCTCAAACAGCCAGCAACCCGGATCAAGGCGGTTTCAGCGCAAAAGCCACATCGTCGATCATCATTCCGAAGGAGCGTCTATTTGCCATGGGTGTCGTCCGCAGAGGTGCGCCATTCTCTTCCCAAAGGACTGCTCGATGCACTTATCTGGGTGGAATCCAAATATAATCCCCTTGCGGTAAGTCCCAAGGGTGCCGGAGGGCTTGGCCAACTCATGCCGCCGACAGCAAGCGGCCTTGGCGTCCGTAACCGGTTTGATCCCTATGAGAATATCGACGGAGCGGCACGCTATTTGCGCCAGATGCTCGACAAATTTGGATTGGTGCACTTGGCCGTTGCCGCCTATAATGCCGGTCCCGGCGCGGTCTCACGCGCTAAGGGAATTCCCGACAACAAGGAAACGCCGGGCTATGTCAGCAATGTCCTTTCGCGATGGGCTGTTTTTGGGAACAGGAGTTGAGCGGGGCGCATTGCAAATGACGGAAAATGGAATGCGGCATCGGCTGACCGGACGATTGTCGACCAGCGCCAGAGGACCGGTCCTTGAAACACATGATGGTCACATCTGGGCGCTCGACCTGCAAGCGGGTGACGAGCATTTCATCGGGCAATCTGTTGTGATCGAAGGCGTACAGGCCGGGTTCGACCGGGTATGCGTCGAATGGATTAGGGGAGAAGGGCGAGATTAGGCGGGTCATTATCCGCATATTGTCCAGTCGATCTATACGCCCGCTGATGGTCACCAAGTCGCATCACAAAGGTCTTTGCAAAATTCTAACCAACCAATTTTAAGTGTGGCGGGCCACTGATCCTCGATGATGCCAATGCGGCTGCCCTTCCGACATTTCTTTGCTCATCAACATAATCAGCCCAATCCTGCATCATGCGCCGACGCGGGGCGAGATACTCTGCTGCATTGTAGGCACCCCTCACTTCATTCTCTTCAGAATGGGCGAGCTGCATCTCGACCCAATCCTCGTGATATTTTCGGACCCAAACGGCTGGCTCCCCGAACTCGATCAGTTGCTCATTTGCCCAAGTGCTTGCAAGACTCCGAAAACCATGAATGGTCTGGCGGCCAATATAGCCCATGCGATAGAGCGCATAAATCATCGTGTTTTCCGAAAGTGAGCTCAAGGGTTTGATGCCAGGAAAAAGATATTGGCCTGCTCCATTGCTCATCAACTCTTCAACAAGTGCCTGAGCCTGTCGTGAAAGCGGAACGACATGATCCCGCTTCATTTTCATGCGATCACTAGGGATCCGCCAAAGCGCGTTGGTTGTGCCAAGCCCTTCGAACTCATTGCGTTGTGCAAATCGCAGCTCCTTGCTCCTAACCCAAGTAAGAAGAGCAAATGAGACCGCACTACGTGTGATAAGCGACCGTCTCGCGTTTTCCTCGACGTAGGAGTCGAGCTTGACCAAAAATTCCGGAAAATCGCGGAAAGGCAAACGGCTCATGTGCTTGACGCGCGGCCTCGGTTTCAACGCACCTCGCAGGTGCGTACTCGGATCCGAGCTTGCCCAACCACAGGCAATTGCAAACTGATACACTTGGCCCACGGTTTGCTTTGCGCGACGGCTGATATCCAGCGCGCCCCTCGCTTCTATAAGGCGAACCATAGAAAGCACTTCAGGTGCAGCAATGGAGTTGATCTCCATATTGCCAAGCGCAGGGAGTATGTCCCTTTCAAGCCTCGACCAAACGCGGTTAGCATGCGCCGCATCCAGACTGTCTTTGCGATTGTCATGCCAACGGCGCGCAACCATCTCAAACGTCGATGCCGTACTGGCTGCTGGATCGATCAAGCCCGCCATCGGATCCTTGCCCAATGACAGTGTGTGCTTCGCCTTCAGGCGCTCTTGCCGGGCACAGGCGGCAGAAACCGCAGGATAGGCCCCAAAGGATAAGACCTTCTCCTTGCCTGCGAATCGGTACTTCATCCGCCACAGCTTGGAACCGTTTGGCTGCACGAGAAGATAGAGTCCTTCGCCGTCGGCTAGCTTGTAGGCCCGCGCTTTCGGGGCTGCGTTTCGCGCTTCCATGTCCTTGAGTGCCATTGGGGGTATCGGTCCTTTGAAATCGGAGCCGAAAATACCCCCAAAATACCCCCACAGCAAATTTGGAAGCATGGAAACGCACCGGAACAAAACGAGACGCGAATCATTCAAAAATTGCAGTTTTCTGCGGCTTTGAGGTGCATATGGGAAGCACTGGAACAAAACGAGATTTTGGTGATGGTAGCGGAGGAGGGACTCGAACCCCCGACACGCGGATTATGATTCCGCTGC
>CALMYW010000115.1 GCA_937873665.1 uncultured Sphingorhabdus sp. | reverse complement strand
ACAAGCAGGCCGGCCCGAGATCGGCGACCATCGCCAGCTCGATGTTGTGGCGATACCCCGCTGCGGTCAGGTTGGCCGATCCCACGATGACACGCGTTGCGTGCTCCCAGAGAAGGACGGCGACCTTCGAATGAAGCAGGCCGGTTTTGACTTGGCAATGGAGCAGATCCCAGCGGAGACTGGAGCGCTCCGCATGTGCACTGCGATCCGCTAGCACAGTAACCATCGGAGCTCTGAGCCCCTCCTCAAGTTCAAGCCGCGCGACGAGATCCTCCGCGGATCCAGTTCCCTCGTTGATGCTTTCCAGCGCAAGAAAGCGAGCGAGGCAATTTCTTTCGAAAAAGTCCGGATCCAGTGTGAAGGTCGTTGCTAACACGCCCACGGGATCACCCGCGCCGTCGGGCTTCTGCCACATGTCCAGTAATGGGGTCGGCTTCATGCCGTGGCTCTCAGGAATTCAGCCAAGGTCGTGACGCGCATCGGATGCGCCCAAAGGGCGTCATCCAGATCCAAACTCTGCTCCGGTGCTTGCGGTCGAATAGCCCACTTATCCCGAATGGGGTCGATCCACATGCGCTTGCCCTTTGTCTCTTGAACCTGCTGATGGCGTTCAATGAGCGCCTCAACGAACTCTGCAGGAGCCATTGCCCGATCAAAATGGGCAAAGCCATCGGCGACTTTGTGCGCGAAGGAGTCGTCCAATGCGGCGGCTGCGTTTATGGCGTGCTGGGTGAGGCGTCCGAGCTTCGGTGCTAGCGCGCTGAGCTGTGGTGCTTCGACGCCCTGGGCAACGGAGAACGCTCGCCCTATGGAAGCTCCGTATGCCAAGAGGCGTCGAAACGCATAGTCAATGGCGGTGGCGCAGCTTTCGAAGGCGATCGCCGCTTCCAAAGCCGTTCTCGTGACGGGCGACGCCCGTGCGATCAGGCTGCGTACGACCTCCAATTGGGAGGCCTCCGGGGATGGCATGGCGCCCAGAAGGATGTGGCTGATTTCACCACGGACCTCGTGCACACCTCCAGTGATCAGCTCCCGCAACCTGGCCCGCTCGCCGGCTTTGGCTTCGCGGGGCGCCATGGAGTCCGCGATCTGTTTCATCAGCCAGCCCGTCGGCGGCGCCGTTACGTAGGCTGCCTTCAGGGTCAAGAGGCACTCCCGTTCGATCTCGCGCCGCAAGCGCAATCCAGGTGAGCCCGCAGTCCCGCTCACGAATCCATCGAGGCCCTGATCCCGTTC
Organism: uncultured Sphingorhabdus sp.; assembly: GCA_937873665.1. Next base: position 6,686 of record CALMYW010000115.1, on the reverse strand, counting down.
CCATTGAAAGATTAGACGTTCGGCATTCGGGCCGGGCAGCCCGTCCACTCCCAACACGCCTGCGTCAAGGGAAAAGGGGCGGTAGACGCCTGTAAAACCAAACACTCGTGGTCCCGCCAAATACTTCGCTGCGCTCAGGCGTTCGTTGGTCTTCGCCGCGCGCAGGGCCATCTGGCTTCCTGGCACACCCCTGAGACGGCCCGGATCCGGATACCTGACCAGAGACTCCACGGTCAGCCATTCGAACGCAATGTCAAAGGTGCTCTTGCCATCGCTGGATATCACCTCGCTGATGGGCTGGCACGCAAACGCGCAGAGGGCTGAAAGCGTGACGAATCTCGGTTGGCTCATCCGGGCGCGTACTCCCGGCGCCAACCGATCAGCGATCTGGTCAGCCACGGCGGCAAAGCCCAGCGGGTCCAGGCTGCCTTCGCTCGTAGCACCTGGGTCGTACTCCGAGAAACGCGGGAACTGCGCGAGCAGGTTTTTCGAAAGACTCATATGGCCCTACCTAAGCCAGGCAGGTCGGCGAAGTAGTCTGCGCCGGCGCGAAAACCCAGTGCATCGCCGCGCCGAATCGCGACGGGGTCCCAGGGCGCGGTGAAGTACCAGCTCGGAGCCACCAGGGGTGTCCTCTTCGTCATGCGGGATCCAGTCTTGACTCTTCCGTCAGTTCACTCGTCAGCCGCCGGCGCCTGACGTGCGACACAGCATCCCCAAACCCCCGCAACCACCATTCCAGCATCGCGGAGTCGACCACCGTCGCTGAGATCTGGTAGTCCTCGCCAAGATCCTTGACCACTTGGTCTTCTGACAGCTTCGACTCGAGCACGTGGTAGCCGTAGTCCTTCTTGATTCGAAACGTCAAGCGGATTTTCTTGCCGTCTCCGAACCCGAACCTGCCCTCGTCATCGTATTGCTTGAGGCTGAAGTCCTTTGGCCGCTTGAACGTGAGCGTCGACCCTGATGCCTGCTGGATACGGTGAATGGCTAGCGCACGATTGTCCTCATACCCAACGAACCGGCAGATCAGGTACATGCGCGGCCCCTGCTGCGCCAGGCCGAGCGGCTTGACGCGGCTCTTGGTCGTGAAGCCGGACGCGTTCTTGTACGCGACATCCAGGAAGCGGTTGCCGTACAGCGACTCGCAAACGGTCTCGAACACCGCAGGGTCGATTCTGGGGGGCAGCAGGGGCTGCGAAGTGGCTACCACGCGAACCTTGGCCGGCCACTCGCGCTCAAGCGAAGGCGGCCCAACGGGATCGAGGTTCTGCCGCGCCTGGGCGAAGAAGCCATCCATGGACTTCAACAGGTGGGTCGGCAGGAGGTGGCGCAGGTGTTCCTCGGCCAGCCGCAACAACAGTGATTCCTGCAGGTTGAGTCCCGGGACGGAGAGCCCTTCCGAGCCCTTCGGCCAGGAATAGCCATACGGCTTGCTGCGGATGTCGCGATCCAGCTTGAAGTGATCGCTCAGCAGATCCAGCTGGCGCTGGATCGTGCGCAGGTCGCGCTCGATACCGATCTCATGCAGCTGGGCGCGCAGCACGGCGGCGGGGACTTTGCGTCCGCGCGGAATGCGCCGCAGGAGCTCGATCGCGAGCAGGGTCGTTTCGAGGGTGCCGGAGCGCTTTCCCATGAGCTAGCGGATGACCACCTTTGAGCCGCTGAACGCCGACCATAGCCGAACCAACGCCAGCGTATCCAGCGCGCAATAGGCGATGAGCTGGCGCTCGATCTCGGCCTTTCGCTCCTGGGTCGTCGAAGGGTCCACTGCCTCCACAAACGCCTCCATGGCCATCCCGCCATCCTTCACTCCTTCAAGTTTGGCGTAGTCCAGATCGGGGCAGAGCGTTGGCAGGACTGCCTTGATGCTCCAGCTGCCTTCCTGATCCGGGTGGTAATAGTGGTCGCGTGCCACCGGCAGTAGGTCGACCACGCGTTCCGCCACGGCCTTCAGGCCTTTCGCGAGCCTGGGGAACCGCGCCGCCAGATCCCGAATGCGCGATACCTCGAAGCCGGCGTTATAGGAAAACACCGGCCCTTGCGTCCCACACGCGGCCAGCAACGCATTGGCGAACCCTAACGAAGGGTCCTTGCCGGACAGATCAAGGAATGACTCGTGGGCGAGCTTCCCCGTCCTCGACAGTCGATGTACGCTGAACTGGAACGGGATCTGTTGGTAAGGCCGTGTGCCCTTCCAGATCGGCACTGCGAACTGGATGGTCTCGAAATCCATGAAGTACGCGGGCAGTTTGTGCGCTTGCAGTTCGCGGGCAGCAGCGCGCTTGTCGAAAAACGGTTGTCCCGACAGCGTTACCCGTTTGACCCGCAACTGCTTGTCGCTGAGCAGGGCATCAGGCACTTCGCTGAGCTCGTTGAGGTTCTGTGTCTCCACCAATGCCTGCAATGGCTTGCGGAGGGCACCAGGCAACAGGCTGACGGGGTGCTGCACGTCCGGGACCAATCCTTGGCAGTACGAACTGAAGCTGCACTCAAAGGGTGCACTGCAGTGTTTCCCAATTTTGATCGCAGGCTCTGCCTTCGCGGCGACGATGCCATGGGCCTCCGCGATCCATTGCCGGACCTCATCCTGCCTGGACGTTGCTTCAGCGGTGACATCCGTCTCGACGAGCAATCCCGCGTAGTCCCCGCCACCCGGGTATACCCAAGTACTGTCGACACATGCAATGGCAACGGAAGCGACGGACGCTCCAGAGGCCCAGGCAACGGACAACTGGATGGCGGCATCATCGCGGTGGTAGTCCTTGACCGTGGTCGAGGATTTCACCTCGATCATTTTCCAGACCTGTTTGCCGCCCCTTCTGACGGGCAGCAGGACGTCCGCGAACGCCAACGCCTCCTTCGTTCGAAAGCCGGCTTCGAAAACAGGCTGGCTCGAACCAAGCAACTGCTGGGTCCTGGCAAACACCTGGTCGAACCCATCGACCTGGGCATCGAGCAGCACGCCCTTGCGCTTCGGGTCGTACTGCTGGCGCGCGATGTCGCCCACTTGGTTGCCCGCCTTGAACCGGGCCTGGGACTGGGCAGAGTCCACCCGCAGCTCAGGGCGATGCACTTCCAGCCAGAGCCGCTTCGGACATTGCCGGAAGGCCACCAGTTTCGACTTGGACAGCGCACGCCCCATACACCCCCCCAGGTCTGTCTGCCCGACGCTAGCACGCACCGGTGACGGAATCACCCCCGCATCATGGAAGCCGATAGCGACGCCATGTGTCGCAACAGCGCGCATCGCCGCGAACCCCATCAACTGGGCATACTCCTTCATCCACACGGGATCCACACGATGCTGACTGCCACCGAGTTGAAGGATCGCCACCGTCGGATCCGTGACCAAGAGCCCGAGGCCCTACGCCTGCGCATCCACCGGGCGCTGAGCTGGCTGATCCGCTCGGAAAATGAAGACGCCGATCCCGACCTGCGTTTCATCCTGCAATGGATCGCAATGAATGCCGCCTACGCTCGTGAGTTCGGGCGCGATGAGACCGAGCGCACGCGGGCCAGGGCCTTTCTTGAGGGCATGGTCATGCTCGACACCGACAAGCGTCTGCACCGGGCTCTGTTCCAGCAGTTCACGGGGCCGATACGAACCCTGATCGACAACAAGTTCACTTACGAACCGTTTTGGACCGCGATGCGAACACACGACGCCAGCAACCGTTGGGAAGAGGGCTTTGCGAACAGCAAGAAGGCAGCCTTCGCCGCGGTCATGCAGGGCGACACCTCCTAAGTCCTGGCAATCGTTTTCGACCGCTTGTATGTGCTCCGCAACCAACTCGTCCACGGCGGCGCGACCTGGAACAGCCAGGTCAACCGCGCCCAGCTGGCCGACGCGGTCGCCATCCTCGGAACGCTGGTGCCGCTGGTCCTCACTGTCATGATGGATCATCCCGACCAGGCATACGGGGACGCCCTGTACCCAGTGCTGTAACGCTTGGATCCGTTGGCAGGGCCGTTGCAGTTCGTTCTGGCCCGCCGGGTCATTTACGACACGTTTCGTCGCCAGAATCCGCATGCTGGTGGGTGAAGACACCTGCTTGCCTGGACCGGACGTCGCCCAGTGGCTCAACCCATCCCGCTTCGCACTTTGCTCCAACAGGGATTTCGCGCCTTGATGACAAGCGACGAAATGTATGCCCTTGCTCGCTATCCCACGACCGCATTCGGCGAATCGCCGCAAAACCGCGACCAATCTGTCCTGGTGATTCGTGCGGATACTGTTGGAGCGAAGGACTGGCTACTCGCCACCTACATCGATTCGCTCGAACTCTCTTTGGATCGAAGGGCGCTGTTTGTGACCGCAAACAAACGGGCCCATCTGCTGGGGCATGCCCTGCTTGCCAGCGCTGTACGGCCTTCGAGCCTTCGTCAAGGATATCTGGAGGACGAGGACTGGCACCGCGTGTCCAACCTGATCCAACGCATGCGGGGTGTCGAGCTGTCGCTAATGATCAAGGGCCGTCGCGGTGCTGAGGCGTTCAGCCAGCATATCGAGCAACATGTCCGTGAATCAGCGACTCAAGTGCTGCTCATCGACGAGCCATCGCGCTGCTTTCCACAGCGGCGACAAGACGCGGGCATGTCGAGTGAGGGCGTTCCTGCAGCGATCCTCGCGCTTGCCGGAACGGTTCTGAGCCAGATCATCGTTGTTACATCCGACCTGAGCTAGTCGCTGAGAACTGCCGGATCGCCGTAACGAGTTCCAGGCTATCTTCTTTCCAATGGCAACGGCTCGTGAGGCGAGACTTCAAGAGAGTCTTACTTTCGTGGTCATCGGCGACACGATTCGAAGCAATGCTCCCATCGCGTCGATAGCATTGAGGGATACGGCCCGATTCTCTGGACCGGCGAGTGTCGCGCAAATCTCGTCATCCTCCATCCAGGGTTCAAGCAATAACGTCGCCCGTTGGCTTCCATCGCTCGATCGCAACGCGTACGCACAGGACTCCCCTCGCATCACCGTCTTCACATAGCGCGCCAAGCAATGTTGCATCACCGCCCCTTCCTGCCGAAGGGCATCCGGTGTGTCCAGGGGGGCGGCTCTCCACCCATTGGGTAGATCAAAGCAGAAGCTGAGCTCCGTGGGCTGGGGAACAGGCTGGCCGATGGCTGCCAGAAGCCTGGACGGTCGTGGATGTCCGCCTTGTCGGCAGCGCTGCAGGCGCAACCAGCGAATCGCGTGACGAAGCATGCTCCGGCGATCTTTTCGCCTCACCGACTTGATGGCGATGAGGCGTTCGATGGCATCGAGAAACTGGACGCGCATGAGATAGTCGGGCGACACACGCGTGGATTGCATGATCGAGTGCGCTACGGGAAGCCATTGCCAGAGCTCACGCGCATCGAGATCTCCCCTGCACTGCGCGGGGATGACGGCCAACATGCTGGAGATCCTTCGCGCGGAGGAATACGACAGCCAGCGTTGCGCGGAAGAGGGACGCCATTGCCGCATGACCCGAATCGCCGCCGGTCCAACACGGAAGAGTCGTGCCAACCCCTTTATCACGGGGCGACGGTGGTCAATGTCGTCGATCACCTGCCATGCCTCCGCGCGCCTGGAGGCGGGCGCCTGCGCGTCATGCGCGATCTGGAGCACCAGTTCCAAAAGGACGCGATGCTCAAGGGCGGCAGCGGTTCGCGCGCGAGGATCAGTCGCCTCGAGCTGCTGACTCGTCCTGTAGAGATGCCATGCGCGACTCCCTTCAATCCCCATCCCACCCTTCTCGCTATGTTGGGACAGGCGATGGCCACAAGGGCACATCGCATCTTCATGCAGGTCCAGATCCGAAGGATCGATGCCGTAGTCGGCCAGGAGCCTGTGCAGGTTGTCCCACCAGAAGTCACAGGACGCGCTGTCAGCCCCCTCGAGCCAGAGTGCAGACGAGAACCGCAGGCGATCTACGGAATCACCAATCTCGGCGAGGATTCCGACCTCGCCTCGCCCTCTCAGGACGTTGCTCGCCAGCTCGAGGAGGCGAGCGAAACGGATCGGCTCATGTAACGGATCAGCGCCCTCGCGCAGGCCAACATTCAGTGTCATGTCAATCGACCGGTTCGAACAAATCGTTGATTCCCAGCGCGCCTCAAAAGCCGATTCGCCGTCCTTGCGCGCCCGGTTTCAGGCGCAGCTCCGCCTCGAGAAGCTCCAGGAGTCGGGCAGGCGTCGCCGGTTGAGCTAGAACCTTCAGCTGCCGCAGCACATTCGCGAAGTCCCCAGGCACGAGGCGATCCAGACGGTCCAGTGACCGCATCCAGGCACCATCCGCCTCCCCATCGGCGCTGTTGTCCATGACACGCCGGAACAAGGCGCACCGCTGGGTCGCGGTCAGGTAGCCGAAATGCACCTTGAAATCGAAACGCCGCAGCGACGCCGCGTCCAGGCGCTCCATCAGGTTGGTGGAGGCGATGAAGACACCGTCGAAAGCCTCCATCTGGGTCAGCATCTCGTTGACCTGACTCACCTCCCAGCTACGCTGGGCACCGCTGCGGTCCTGCAGGAAGCTGTCCGCCTCGTCGATCAGCAACAGCGCCCCTTCCTCGCGCGCACCCTCGAAGGCGCGCGCGATGTTCTTCTCGGCTTCCCCCAGCCACATGCTCTGCAGGTCGGACGCGCGCTTCAGGTGCAGGGGCATGTCAAGGCTTCGCGCGAGATGGTGTGCAAATGCCGT
>CALMYW010000114.1 GCA_937873665.1 uncultured Sphingorhabdus sp. | reverse complement strand
AATCAGGGAAACGCCCGCCCCGCCGATCAGGCGGAGACGGACCAGTTGGGGCGTTCGGGTTGGACCGTGGGCGGCGAAGCTAAAACGCCGGGATGCCAAGGATGATCGACGAAAGTCGTAGCCATTAGAGGGACCGCCGCAATGCCGGTCAGCACGGCTGCGCAACTGGCATGACAAGCCGCACAGTCGCCGTCTATGCTGCCACCCAAGGCTTTGGCGTCGATATCACCGCCCTCATCGGCATGATGCTTGTGTTCATGATGCCCAAAATGCTGAGCGGCCTCACCGGATTCGTGCTGGCAATAGCCACCGACCGCCGCCCAGGTGAACTGGAACGGCAGAAAAACGAGAAGAAGGATGGAAAGCCAGCGACGCATTTGGTGGATGTTAGCAGAACTATTGGGGGGCAAAAACAGATGGCCAAGAATTCGCGTCCTGGCCATTGTCGGATGGGCGGTCGAGTGTGTCAGAAATAACGATTAACCTCCTTGATACAGGGCATCGCGTTGCTTCCGTTCTTCCGGCGTCATTTTCGTGGATGGTGCAGGGGTGTTGTGCTGGAGTTTGTCGACATGCTGCCGTTTCCCATCGCGATAGGCATATTCGTGCGGAATCAGCGCCCAGCCTTGGTCACCGCCCATGTAACGATACTGGCCATCAGCGCTAACCGGATTGCGTTTGAAGTCATCGAGTTCCTGTTGCACTTGCTGGGCGGATTTGCTGCCCGAGTCGTGCGCCGGGTAGAATTTTGTCGTACCCTCCGGCGTGCTGTGCATGACCGACTCGGCCAGAACTTGCCCTGACAGGGCCAAACCAGCACAGAGAACAGGGATGGAGAGGGCTTGTTTGACGTTCATGATGGAACTCCTTCAATGATGTTTAGGTTCATCGGGTTTGGGGTATGCCGAACAACTGAACGGCATGGGTGAACTATAAAAAATCAGCACTGACAGAACGCCAACAGGAAGTTTACAAAATTGACATCTTTCGATTCGTGAAGAAATGAAACTATTGGTTGTCGAAGATGAGCAAAAGCTTGCCCAATACCTGCAAAAGGGATTGGGTACCGCAGGCTTTGTCGTTGACCTTGCCCACGACGGCGTAACGGGACTCCACATGAGCTTGGAGTTCGATTACGCGGCCATCATCCTCGACTCCATGCTGCCCGGCATGGACGGGCTCTCCTTGTTGGCTGCCTTACGCACCAAGAAGCAAACACCGGTATTGATGCTGACCGCGCGTGGCAAAGTGGAGGACCGGGTTAACGGTTTGCAAACCGGTGCCGACGATTATCTGGTCAAGCCGTTTGCCTTTTCCGAGCTGATTGCTCGAATTCAGGGACTGTTGCGCCGGTCGGCCACGCAGCAACCGGAAGCCACGTCGAACCGTCTTGCTTTACACGATCTTGAAATGGACCTGGCCCGCCGCAAGGTTCTCAGGAACGGTCAGCGCATCGATCTGAGCGCCAAGGAGTTCCTGTTGCTTTCTCTGTTTCTCAGGAAACAAGGTGAGGTGCTGTCGCGAACCGAGATTGCCGAGCAGGTTTGGGATATGAATTTCGACAGCAACACCAACGTCGTCGAAGTTTCGATCAAGCGACTGCGCGCCAAAATGGATACGCCCTTCGAGATACCGTTGCTGCATACTGTACGCGGTATGGGCTATGTCCTTGAACTGCGCGAATGAGACCGGGAAGGATGATCAATCCGACGCTGAGCGGTCGCCTCATACGCTGGCTCGCTTCGCTGAGCCTGGGTGTTCTGGGATGCTTGTGCCTCGCCGTTTTTTTCTCGGTCAAAGCCAATCTTGAAAAACAACAGGACCAGCGCCTTGAAAAGCTCAGCACGGCAATTCGGCACCTGTTTGAAGAAACACCGGAACACCAGCAACCGGGATCGCTTGAACACGACCTGGAGGATCTTCTAAAAATCAATCGGGACTCGCATCTCAAGTTAATCGATAGGCTAGGTGAGGCTCGCTTCATCTCGACGCCAAGTGCGTGGCCATCAAAAGCTCGTTTTTATTCGTTTGCACTCCCCGATGAAGCGCAGAGGACAGATTTTGCCGTTGCCGAATTGGCACTTGAGACTGCGCCCGATGAAGCGATTCTGGATCGCCTCACAGCCATCCTCTGGGGGGCTGCCTTGATCGGGAGTGCCGCAATCACCCTGGGCGGCTACCTGATCGTTTATTTCGGACTGGCCCCCATTCGGACGCTGGCTGAGCAAACGCGCGGTCTCGCAATCCTTTCCCTCGACACGCGCTTGGAAACAGAGGGGATACCTGCCGAGTTGCAGGTTCTCGTCGATCATTTCAACGACTTGCTGAATCGACTGGAAAAGGCCTATCAGCAACTCGAAGGGTTCAATGCCGACGTGGCGCACGAATTGAGAACCCCATTGGCGAACATCATCGCCAGCAGCGAGTTGGCCTTGCGTAGCAACGACAAGGATGAACACCTGCGCGATTGCATCGGTTCGAATCTCGAAGAAATGCACAGGCTTTCGTGCATCGTCAATGACATGCTGTTTCTGTCGCAAGCCGACCGGGGTGCAAAAGCCCGGCGGATGCCCGTTCATAGCCTTGCCCAGCTCTGCGCCGAAGTGGCCGACTACTACGAAGCGGTGCTGATCGAATCTGACCTTCAATGGTCTATCGAAGGCGATGCATCAGGCCTGTATGACGCGGCGCTGCTCCGGCGCGTGCTGTCCAATCTGCTGAATAATGCGGCTCGGTATGCCGATCCCGGAAGTTCAATCGTGATTCGTATCGTTGTGGAAACTCATGGACACATCAAGCTCTCGGTGATCAATCGAGGAGAACCGATTTCTGCTGAAAGTCTGCCTCATATCTTCGACCGCTTTTTCCGCGTAGATGCCTCACGTAGCCACGGCCATCAGAATCATGGACTGGGTCTCGCCATCGTTGGCGCGATTGCCCGGATGCATGACGGGGAGGCCTTCGCAAAATCCGCCCATGGTGAGACAGAAATAGGCGTACGACTGGCCGGCTGATGGCCCCGCTGCTTTTTGCCAACCAACAACGGGTCTTTA
>CALMYW010000113.1 GCA_937873665.1 uncultured Sphingorhabdus sp. | reverse complement strand
ACTGCCGTCGTTGCATCCGCGATCTTCTGGCCAGAGTCTTCCCAGTTGCGCAAATCCGGGAAGGTTGTTAGCTCAGACAGGCTGCGGGCCATCTGAAAGACAAGTGCCTTGCCGCGATCGGACGCCTGAAGTTTCTGGAACGTCCTGTCCAAGAAATCACGCTTGCTTTCATCAGCCGACCAAGTCGCTATGTGCGCTTCCGCGACCTGAGCGGCACGAACAAACTTACGGAGCGCCTCTTTTCGCCAGAACGACTTGAGAGCCGCCTCGTACGTCAGTTCAATAAGTCGTGGTGTGATTTTAGCAGCCATGGGTGGTTGAGAAAGATCTGAATGATGTTCATGTGGCCGAAGCACACGCAACCGAGTGTTGTGCATCCGTCGCGCAACGTGCCTCGTCCGCAACGTGAAACTGATCCCGTTTCCCTGGGGGTCGCAAAGACGATTGCTAGAACTGTGCTTGACACTGTTTTCTGGATTAACCGGCGAATACAGGGTGCCAAAGTTGTGATGCGACCGGAACTCCATGCTCCACCGATGTTCCGAATTTCGCGCGGCGCCCGAGCCACGTCCGATCAAATCTCACTACCGAAGACACCTCTTCATAGAGGCTTTGTGACAGGACGCTCAACGTGACGGCCGTCCACAACATTAGGCGCGCACTACCTCCTGTCACTGAGCCAGAAGCTTGCGAGACAACCGCGTCGGCTGACTGCGAGAGGCTAATCAGAAGCCGGGTCGAGTCCAAATGCTCGATCGTTCTCGCATCGGGGAGCACCGAAAATCCCAAGCCTTTCAAAGATGAGGGAAATCCAAGCTCCGACCTGTAATTAACGGAATTTCTGAGATCGGAAAGTCGTACCGCGGACGAAAGGCCCTTTAAAAGGGCTGAGACCATCGAACGCTCAGAACCACTGGAGTTAGAAGCGGAAGTCGCGGTTTGAATCGATGCCAAAGAGCTGACAATCGCCGCCCAAAGGGCTTGGTGATAATTTGCCTTCACCCTTGTCAAACGCACCAGTTCGCTAGTGGCAGACGTCTGGCCTAGCTGGTGTAACTTGTACGACCCTTCGCCTGGGAAGTGCACCGCGGTAGACAGTTGCTTTAGCGGCAGCAAGTCTTCTACCCCCATACGGAACACGGGTGTTCCTAGTAGTCGGAGCAATAAACATGCCGAGAAAACTGCCCAGTAATACAGAGATACGAGAAACCAAGAATCTTGAGCGCCGCTACCAACCGAAGCAGCCCGCAGGACCTGGGCGCGCATCTCCAACTCATGATCGGCCCAAGCCTCGATCTCGGCTACTAGACTACTTCGCAATTCATGTTGGTTACAACTGATCTCTA
>CALMYW010000112.1 GCA_937873665.1 uncultured Sphingorhabdus sp. | reverse complement strand
TATGGCGCCATAGCCAAGCGGTAAGGCAGAGGTCTGCAAAATCTCCACCCCCAGTTCGAATCTGGGTGGCGCCTCCACGTAATCCCACCGAAGTAGATACAATTTCGGTGGGGTTTTTCTTTGCCTGATAATGCAAAAAACGCCCTAATTGGGCGCTTTTTGGGAAGTTTCGTTTTTGCGAAGGAATTCTCAGACGCTTTCTCAGTGCAAAAAAATCATTTTTAGGCATTCTTAGCTCAAAAATTGGAACCCCCTAGGGGAAGCGTTTCAGAGTGTTAAATAGCTTGATATGGTGAGTAGTTTACTTCACGGCGGTTACCATAATTGCGGCATCATTGTTTTCCGATGTCAAGCTCTTACATATAGTAAATGCACAATTCGTTTTGATAAGCAGCGCTTTCCTTTACGACGAATGATATAGTGTGTGTCCCGTATTGAAACTGATCGAAACTAAACAACCGCTCATACAAACCTCCCATTCCATTATCCGGCGTAAGCCTTGCCGTACTAATCTTTCATTCGTTAAGGTATAACGTTACATCGGAATAGCCGTCGGCTGGCGCGGTATAATAAGCGATGTTGGATGAAAGCCGTGCAGCGACTGTTGCATTGGTTTTTCTATTCTTGACGTTTTCATCAGAAATATAAGACTGATAATTAAATCATCTAAAAGCTTCAAGACTTCGCAAAATAACCGGCATCACCTAATTCACAAGAATCTGAATACCTTCTCTTCAAATATCCTTACAATCTCTTCATCGAATTGCGTACCAACGCACTTTTTTAATTCTAATAATGCATCTTCCTTTGCCATCGCCTTACGATATGCTCGATCTGCCGTCATAGCCTCGTACGCATCGGCAACGCAAATAATTCTCGCAATCAGCGATATTTCCTCACCCTTGAGCCGCCTTGGATATCCGTTGCCGTCCCAGCGCTCATGATGAGACAGCACGTCCTCTGCCAATCCGGCATATGCATTGATGGACTTCAATATTTGATAACTGCTTTCAGGATGCTTTTTAATTTTGTTAAATTCTTCTTCCGTCAGCAGTCTATCCTTGTTCAGTATGTCTTCATCGACTGCGATTTTACCAATATCGTGAAGCAAGCCGGCTGTTTCAATTTCTTTGACAGTTCCGTAATCAAGGTTCATGGCCTCGCCAATGAGCCGACTGATAGCGCTGACACGTTCAGAATGAATTTTCTCCCTCGCATTTTTCTCGTTCAGTGTCTTCATGATCGCCTGTACTGTCTGGTTACGGCTACTTTGACTCTCGGTCAATTTTTTGCGATACATCTGTTCTTCCGCTTTGTTGAAAATGTCAGTCATGGTTTGCTCTGCTGTTGTTTTCATCTCCCATCCGATTGACAAGGATAAAATGGGATGTATTTCTCTCTCATTGCTGATGGATCGATAGATGCTCATACTCATATCGGACATTTCAACCTGACTTGTATTGGGACAAATGATCACAAATTCATCTCCGCCGATTCTGGAAATGAAGCCATGAGCAGGACAATTGCTGTTTAGAATATCTGTTACCAAGCGCAGCAGCTTGTCTCCGGTTTGATGACCGAAGGCATCATTGGTCAGCTTCAGACCGTTTACATCGGCCATAGCAATCGCGATGGGAAGATATTCTTCGCTGTCAAATTGAATCAGCGCTTCTTCGAAATAACGGCGGTTATAAACGCCTGTCAGTTGATCATGATAACTCAAATACTCATTGGTGAGCTGCATTTTTCTCGTTTCCGTAACATCTCTTACGATCGTAAAAACCTGATTGCCTTGAAATTTGATCAATCGCACTTCAAAATAGTTCTCGGTATCTTCCTGCGCTTCTTGATATTCAAATGTTTGTAGTTTGTTTGTTCTCAAGGCGTCTTTAATTTTTCCCATACATAAATCAGCAACGTCTTTGTGGAAAAGTTCATATAGGTTTTTACCGATCAAAGAATCTCTGTTGCTTTGACGCCAGATACTTGCACTTGCTTCATAGTCGATAAACACACCGTCTTGATCCGTGACAAAAATAATATCAGGCAGCGCATGAACAATAGACTTAAATCGTTGTTGGCTCTCGCTCAGCAATTCCAAAGCCTTGTCATGCTCTGCAATCTCCGCCTCGAGTGATTCGTTTGCCTTTTGAATGCGCTCGAGCTGTTCAGAAAGCACTTTTTGAAGCTGGGAATTTCGGTTCGCCAACACCACGACGACGAAAGTTGTGGCAAACAGTGCCATGACTCGGATGACTGGATCAAGTAACAGTTCGTGTGCTTTGCTGTACTCAATCCAAATATGAGCTACACCTATCATGGCTGACACGAAGTACGCCTTCTTGTTGAACCACACTCCTGCCAGAATAACAGGAATATAGAACAAATGCGTGTAAACATTTGCCCCCGGAGCAGCGTAATCTAAAACCAAAGCTAAGATGACGCAAATCATCACGACGAGGGTCAAAATAATCAGTTTTTTAAGCTGGCTTTTAGTGATGTGCTTCATGAAGAACCCCTTACTAGTCCGATGGTGCGAAAACTCGATTGCATCGTATCCATCGTCACCAGCGGTTAATCGAAGTGGGGATTTGAATTCAACATCTGCAAAATATTGCAAGCCGTAAACTTATGGGGCTTCAATTATTTTGTACACAATCTGGTAAGCTCGGTTGTTACGACAGACTCCTGTTTTTTATATTATGACACTGATTTACTAATTGCAAGCGGAATACAAAATATCTCAAAAAAGCCGAGTGAAATCAGGCCAAGTCCATTATTGTGTGATTTACCTTGTGAAAAACACCAACTACTAGAAGAATTAAATATGCGCTTCTGAACGTCGAAATGTAGTGCCGCTAGATACGTGTCGTCAATTCCGTCCCATTTCTCCACTTGAAAACCATACTCCCATCGACCATAACCGTTACCTTTTCTACCGTCGCATTCCACAGCCCCTCGTCAAATTCTATCAGCAGCCCATCAGAATTCTCAAGCATCCGAATGAACTCCAGCATTTTCTGCCGACGTTGTTTGCGCTCCGTGCGTTGATCCTCGATCTGTTTTAACTGTTGCGTGGCCGCCTCGTAGCGCGCTTTTAGGCCCCCATAGCGTTCAAGGTAAGCCTCCTGATCCTGCGTGGTTGTGGCATTCTCAGCAACGCATTTTCGAATGAGCTCAAAAACGACGTCGGTCTCTTCGGTTTTCTGTTTCGCTTCTGAATCCAATGCGGTGTGGTCCGTTAGGCGTCGGATGATCTGTTTGTATTCCGCGATCAAGTCATCCTTGTCCTCGATCATTCCGTTCATCGCCTGAACGAATGCCGCTTTCACGTCGCCCTCATATAGGTGCGGCGTTTTGCATCGTTCGTCGTTCTTGAATTTTCGGGAGCACTGCCAGATTCTTCTTTTGTATTGGGAAGTGCTGTGCCACACTTTTTCAATGTACGACGCACCGCAGTCCCCGCAAATAATCCGGCCTGAGAAACAATGCTCCCGCGCCGTATAATTTGCTTCGCGTCTGCGCTTCATTTCCAGTTGAACTTCGTCGAATACCTCTGCAGGAATAATCGCTTGGTGGCTGCCGCTGACGTAGTATTGCGGAAGCTCACCTTCATTGCGTTTTATCTTTTTGGTCAAAAAATCCGCGCAAAAGGTCTTTTGTAGAATCGCATCGCCCTTGTATTTCTCGTTGGTCAGGATGCTCACGATCGTTCCATGCTGCCATTTCACCTTGCCGCCCGGTGAAAGGATCCTCTTACTCTCAAGATGCCGTGCGATCGTGGTTGGAGTTTTACCTTCGAGGAACAACTTGTAAATCAACCGAATCGTCTCAGCTTCGCTTTCGACAATTTGCGGCAATCCGTCCGGCCCTCTTTCGTATCCGAGAAACTGCTTGTAGGGCAAGTACACCCGCCCGCTTGCTGCCTTTGCGCGTTTGCCCCACGCTACGTTTTCGCTGATCGATCGGCTTTCCTCCTGCGCAAGCGAACTCATAATCGTAATCAGCAACTCGCCCTTCGCATCCAGCGTGTAGATATTCTCCTTCTCGAAATAGACTTCAATCCCTCTGTCTTTCAGTTTGCGAACGGTCGTCAGCGTATCAACGGTGTTGCGCGCGAAGCGGCTAACCGACTTTGTGACGATCAGGTCAATTTCTCCCGCCAACGCTTCCGCGATCATGGCGTTGAAGCCGTCTCTTTTTTTCATGTTGGTCGCAGAGATACCCTCGTCAGAGTGAACACCTTATGGACAATTCCCCAAGGGTTGTCCCGATCACAACAA
>CALMYW010000111.1 GCA_937873665.1 uncultured Sphingorhabdus sp. | reverse complement strand
TACCCCCAGGTGGACCTGCCGAAAGAGTATGGCAGCGGCAAGGCCACTGTGATCGCTTGGATTTGGGCGCGCACAGTAGCCAGCCCAGCCCCCGCTTTCGGTGGAGCACACGTTCCTTTGGCGAGCTCATTTCTCCTGTCAGCTTACGCAGGTCGGGAAGCTATGGTTGTGCCGAAGGTGGACAAGGCCAACAAGTTAATCAGCTATGAGATCAAACAAGGCCCCTTCTCCAAGGAAGAACTTGAGGCCGGTCGAAACGGCACCAAGGCCTCTAAAGGGCAAGACTTCATTTGCATGTTTTCCGGAACACCGGTCCCAAGAGATTACATTCGCCGGGAAGGGAAAGCTGGTAGGCTCGGCCAGCAACTGATGGCCGTCGTGGCTGAGGGCAGAGGTGGCAGGGCATATTGCCCTCCTGCCACGATTCATGAAGAGACCCTTGCTAGTCTTTTGGGAAAACCTGAGTTGCTTGACGCTCGTGAAACATTCTTGTCGGGTGAGACGCCGACAAGAGCAGAGATCACGGGTGGAGTGTGCTCTGCATATGGCCTCACGACTTGGGGAAGCCTGTTCAATGATCGTCAATTGAACTCATTACTAACGTTCTCCGAACTCTTTTCTGACCTGCGCGAGCAGGTCTTTAAAGATGCGAGCGCATCAGGACTATCCGGCGATCAGGAAGGACTGCAGAGTGGGGGAGAAGGCGCAAGAGCCTATTCCGAAGCCCTAGCGCACTGCGTGCACGCGGCATAACGAACAACAATCCTGCCGCTAGCTTCGAGTTTCTTTCTTCACTGTGAGATGCATCATGATCGATGGCACCAAGTCGAGGAAACATGCGCATGACAGGCGTTCGCATAATATGCATTATGAAATGCTGTGTCCGACCCTTATCGATCAGTCCTGAGGAATCTTCAGGAGCGGATTACGCAGACCGGGATTGATTTTCGCCTGGCGGCAAGAATTGTAAAACACTATCATCGGAATAGCTTAAATCTGGCGGAGGCAAGGCTGTTGAGAAGTTCCCCCCTGAGGTCGCAGAAAAACTCAAGTACTACGTTTACCGTTTGATTGATCCTCGAAATGGGGAGACCTTCTATGTTGGAAAGGGAAAGGGTGATCGGGTTTTCGCACATGCTCGGGCCGCCATCTCCTCCGGTGAAGCAGGAGAAATTGCGCAGGATCTCAAACTCAGGCGAATAAATGAAATTCTTAACTCAGGCTTAGCCGTCCTACTCGTGATACATCGACACGGGATTGAAACCGCCGACGTCGCCTACGAAGTCGAGTCAGCGCTCATGGACGCATTTCCAGGACTCACCAACAAGATTGCGGGTCAGGGATCCAGTGAATTTGGTGTGGCTCATGCAGACCAACTGATTGCTGCGTATGGCGCAGAAGAATTCAGGCCAACGGAGCCTCTGATTCTGATTTCCATCGGCCGCTCTGGTGCCGATTCCGAAAAGAGTACTTATGATGCAGTTCGTGGCGCCTGGAAAATCAATCCAGGTAGGGCTGAATCCTACGGATTGGTGCTGGCTCATCGGGTGGGATTGGTGGTGGGTGCTTTCCGACCGATTGGAAAGTGGCTGCAAGCTACCCCTGACAACTTTCCGTGGCTGGAGGAGGCCGTTGATGGACGATGGGGATTCAAGGGAAAGGTGGCCGATAGAGAAACGCTGGTTCAATATGTCGGAATGCGTGTGCCAGATCGATATCGCAAGCAAGGAGCCGCCAATCCAGTGAGATTCATCGATCTCTAGATGATATTTGGAAATGGTGGCGCTCTTCAAAACGACAATATTTCTGGAGACCGCATTGAAACAGTCACTCCCCTCCAAATTCCAGAAATGTCTTTTCCGACCGCAACCACTGACGAACGGTCAGGCCAGCATTCAAGACTTCGCGATCTGATTTCAGCGAGCACTCCCAAACAATCGCGACACGCCAATTGGTGTCAAGGAGCCACTCCATTACTTCCTTATCTCTAACTACGTTAGAAGCGAACTTCTTGCTCCAGAATT
>CALMYW010000110.1 GCA_937873665.1 uncultured Sphingorhabdus sp. | reverse complement strand
TCCCCCAACTGGGTGACGCCGCGCGGCCGTGCCCCATGTTTGCAACAGAGCCCTTCGTCCGTCAGGAAATTCTCGAGGATCACTCCGCCATCACGATTAAGGACATCAACGATTTCGTCGGTCGACGCGGTGTTGGGCAAGGTCTGGACAGTCATTGTCGAATTCCTCGGTTAAAATGGCTCGCTGCGCCGCGTCAATGGTTGCTCACCGCGGGGATTCCACGAATTGGCGCAAACTATCCAAGCCATAATTGTAGGTCAATCCTGTCCTACAATTATGGTGCGAACTGCGACCCGATCGGCAAGTGCCAATCCAATCAGCAACAGAAGGCTCAGCCCGATCCCCAACGGAGCAAGGCCGGGCACAAACGACACTACCCCCCCGATCAAAGGCCCCGCTGCCCCGCCGAAATTGATCCCGGCCCCCGACAGCGCGACCGCGCGGCCGCTTTCATCGATTTCGGCCAGCAACCCTTGCAGATAAGGCAGGGCAAAGCTCGACGAGGCGCTCATCAGCACAACACCTGCGGCAAACAATACGGTGTTCGATTGGCAATAGATCGCCACCGCGATGTAGACCTGCACAAGGAAGCCAGTTGCAAGCGGGATACGCAGCCCCAGCCGCAAGCCGAGCAGAGCTGCCGCCGCTGCACCGACCAGCATTGCCATCGCGCTGATCGTGAACAGCGTGGTCAGGTAAGGTTCCGACATGCCCAGCGCGATTCCGGCTTGATCGGCAAAGGCCCAGGTCCCGGCCTGGGCCACGAACATCAACGTTACCGCGGCAAGCACCGGGCGCGACCCGCGGGGAAGTGCGGTGCTGACAACTCTCGCTGCGCCATCGGCAATATGTCCTCGCGGCAACCACTTAAGCAGCAGTGCAAAGGCCAGAATCATTGCCAGTTCGGTGCCGAACAAGCCGCTTGAGCCGAACCGCGCGATTACGGGTGTCGTCACATAGATGAGGGCCGAAAAGACAAGCGCCAGGGCCCCCATCATAAGGGCGTAAATTCGCCCCGGTTGCTCGTGATCCGCCGGTAACGCGTTGGTGGCAGCGGCTACAACTCCCAACCCACCACCAAACAGTATGCGCGCAAGGACAAAGAGCGCGAGCGTCGACGGCCCGAGGCTGGCGGCCGCACCGACACTTGCGATAGCCATTCCAACGCCCGTCGCCAGGCGTTTGTCCTTGCGGGCTACCGTCCTTGCGCTGGCGACGGCCGACAGAGCTAGTGCCAGCATTTCGGCCGTTGCGATCCAACTGGCATGGCCCTGGCTCAAGCCGAATGCCGTGCCCATGACCGATATTTCGTAGGGCAGGACCATGAAGCTCAGCCACGGCAAGGTACTGACAAGCGATAGGACGACGGTGCCGAGGCCCGAGAATTCGGATCGCGCAGGATGGGTAGCGCCTGGGCTGACGTCATCTTCAATTCCTGAACCTGGCATCTGCGCACTGTCCCGTCCGTGTAGAGCAAAGGCCCGGATCACCCCGCCATGAAAAACCCGGAAGTCGATCCGCCATCAAGCTTGTAGAACACCCCGTTCGCGAATGTCAACGGCACTGTAAAAATCCCCGGAAGTGGCAAAGTAAAATTCCCCACTCCAGGTTTTGGCGGTCAGGTGGTTGGTGGCGAGCCTCCATTTTTGGGTGGGCGCCCGCGGCGGCGTGGTTCGATGAGTGCGGGCGGAGTAATTGGCGCGTTTGCCCTGATGTGCTCAGGCAGGAGATCGGCATGGCGGCGCAGGCGATAGCTTGAGCCATCGATCTGGATGACGATGGCGTGGTGCAGCAGCCGATCGAGTAAGGCCGTTGCTACTACGGGGCTTCCGAAGATGTCGCCCCACTCGGCAAAGCCGCGGTTTGAGGTCAGGATCATCGCGCCCTTTTCGTAGCGGGCGTTGACCAACTGGAAGAACAGGTTGCCGCCACCGGGTATGACCGGGAGGTATCCGATTTCGTCGACGATCAGGAGCGATGGCCGGCAGTAGAAGCGAAGCCGCTCCCGTAATGTGCCTTCGCGTTCGGCCTTCGCGAGAGCGCCGATCAGATCGGCAAGGGTAATGAAGCTAACGCTCTTGCCTGCCCTGACGGCTTCAAGGCCAAGCGCACTGGCTAGATGGCTTTTACCAGTACCGGGCGGGCCGAGCAGATGGACAACCTCGGCGCGAGCGACGAAGTTCAACTCGGCAAGTGCCATGATCCTGGCCTTGTCGAGCGAGGGTTGGAACGAGAAGTCGTATCCTGCCAGCGTCTTCACGGTGTTGACCCGGCCCATGCGCAGTGCCGCGCGGATGCGGCGCTCCTCGCGGAAGGTCAGCTCCTCGAGCAACAACTGCTCCACTGCCTCGAGGGCCGTGATCTCGCCGCGGTCGAGCCGGGATACGCAGTCATCGACGACCTCGATCGCGCGCGGCATCTTGAGGCCGACCATACTGCATTTGATGCGATCGAGCAGGGAGGCTGATGGGTCCGGCAGCAGAGAGTTCATGCTCTTGCTCCCGCCAGTTGCTGACCGATGGCGGCGTAGATGTCGAGAGAGCGGCGCGCGACTTGCTGCCCGGTAAATCCATGCGGTAACGGCAGATCGTCATTCCGGCGCTGATGGCGCCGGTGTCCATCGAGCAGCGAACGCTGCCGCCGCCCTTCCAGCAAGGGGTGACACGCGATCAGGCGATCATTCTCGAAGATCCGGATTTCGTCGGCGAGGCTGTGAACTTCGACCACCCGGCGCCGGGTTGCGTCGGGGACCGAGTAATAGTTGCCGCCGACACTGACCATTCCTTCATGGCTGATCCGACGCTCCAGCTTAAGGACGGCGCCGAACGGCACCAGGGGCAATGGCTGCAGCTCGGGCCGTTCCTCGGCAAAGGCCTCATTGACGACACGCCCGGTCGATGCGTGCAGGCGGGGATTGGCAACGGTGCTAAGCCAGCGGTCGAACTGCGCGTTCAGATCGCCCAGGTCACGGAAGGTGCCACCGAGGAAGAAGTCCTCGCGGATGTAGCGGAACGGCCGTTCGACCTTGCCCTTGGTCTCAGGCCGATAAGCACGGCAAGCCTTCGGCAGGAAGCCGTAATGCTTGGCGAACTCGCCCAGGGTTCGATTGTAGACGACACGGCCATCCTCATCCTCACCGATGACGGCAGTCTTCATGCGATCGTACAGGATCTCGCGCGGCACCCCGCCGATCGCCTCGAACGCCGCGCGATGACATGCCAGCACACTCGGCATCGTCTGGCGCATGACGAACCGGCCCCAGATCAGCCTGGAGAAACCCAGGACCATGGAGAACAGCCAGACGATCTGCACCTGATCGGGCGTGTCGGCGAAACGGACGCGGAATTGTGCGAAGTCGACTTGGGCTTGCTGGCCGGCGGGCGTCTCGAAGCGCACGGCATAGGGCTTGCCTCCACCAGCTGGTCGCAGCGTGCGCACCACGTCGCGCACCGTGCTGTAACCACCGGCATAGCCACGTTCGCCAAGCTCACGCGCTAGACGCTGTGCGCTCAACCCGGGGTAGGCTTCCAGACGCGCGCGCAGATAATCCATGTAGGGATCGAGCAAGCGTTCCCGAGGTTGGCGAGGGCCATAGGTCGGCACCTCGATGCCGCGGCCGATATACTTGCGGACTGTCTTGCGGTCGATGCCCACTTGCCGGGCGATGGCGGCGATCTTCACGCCTTGGCGGTGCAAATCCAGGATCATCATCAGATCTCCAAGCTTCTTCATCGCAGCACCGCCTCCCACCAGGAGAGCTATGCCGGATTTTTGGAATTTGACCCTGTCCGGGGCGCGCCCCGGACAGGGTCAACGAGAAGAAGTGGGGAATTTTCAAATGTCACTTCTGGGGCATTTTACTCCGCCATCAACAGCGAACGCGGCTTCGGCAGATGTTAGGTGCGCCACCGCATCGGCGACTTCGGAAGGTTTGGCGAAGCGTCCGAGCGGTATCGTCTTCTTGAAATAGTCAACTTCCTCGGGCGAAGCGGAAGCCAACAGCTCATCAGCCATGGGCGTTTCGACGAACGACGGGCAAACCGCATGACTTCGCACACCGTCCGGGCCATGATCGAGCGCCATGCATTTGATCAAACCGTGCAGGGCGTGCTTGGATGTCGCATATGCAGCAAAACCCTGAGCGCCCTGCACCCCGGCATCGGAACTGATAGCCACGAAAGATCCCTTGGTCTTGACCAGTTCGGGCATCACCGCGCGGGCCAGATAGTAGGTGCCGTTGAGGTTGGTGTTGATGATGCGGTGCCACTCGTCCGGCTCGGTGGATGTCACGGTGCCGGTCGAGGCAACACCTGCCGAAGACACCGCCGTATCGATGCCGCCAAAGGCCTCGGCAAAACGCGCGACGGCATGGTCGACGGCAGCCATGTCAGCAACATCGAGCGTAGCGACCCATGCCGTACCGCCCGCAGCCCGGACCTCGGCGGCGACCACTTGGGCTTTGGCCTCGCTCCGGCCTAGAATGCCGACGACGGCGCCTCTGCGGCCGAGCCGAACGGCGACCGCGCGACCGATGCCGGACGTCGCTCCGGTGACGATCGCGCGTTCGGTTACGGCAGGCATGTTATTCGAACCATGCCTTCATCGCATCATCGAGCGATTTGGTTTCGAAGCAGATCAATTCGCGATAGCCGTTGGCCAGTTGCCAGGTGCCGTTCCAGCCCTTCGGCGCAATGAACACATCGCCCTTGTTGAAGACTTCTACCTTGCCGTCGATCGAGGTCAGCGTCGCGGTGCCGTTCAGAATGACTACGTGTTCGTCATAAGGGAGGTTGGTGAACTTCAGCAAACCATCGTCAGCGTCATAGACCATGCAGCTCAGCTTCTCGCCGGTGTACCACTGGATCGTGCGGTGGGTCTTGACCGGGCGCAACTGCATGGCGGCTGGCCAAGGGGAAAGTTCGGGAATGTCCTTCCCTTCCATGTACTT
>CALMYW010000109.1 GCA_937873665.1 uncultured Sphingorhabdus sp. | reverse complement strand
TGGGTGCCGGCGACCTCCATGAAGAGGTGCAAAGGGCTCAGGCGGCCGGTCGCCAAAGGATCAGCGGATCTACCGAACGCCTCGGCGCCGTTACAAAGGGAGCCCAGGGTGCCAGTGCAGAGGCAGCGGATGACGTGAAGGAGTGATAATCTGCAAAGATCACCACAGACCAAATGACGCACCAGCCAGATAAGAGAAGCCCGCTGCAACGACAATTAGGACAGCTATCGTCAGCTTACGCCCCCAAGGGTCGGCCCAGGACTTCTTGATACGATACTCCATCAGGTGATTCTCGAGGAGCGCCTGATCAAGCTCCGACAGCCCATCCCAATTTCGGGATGCAGGTCGGTTGCCAGAATCGATGTCAAAGTTGCTCATGATCGCATTCATCTCGCCGCTCCTTGGAACATAGCAGAAACGAGGATGGTAACCAGCAAAACATGCCCTGCATCGGAGAGTGCGCAGCCTCTCCTCCAATTCTGTCTAGGCCGTCACGTATCGGTGTCTTGATCCGGCAAGAGCATCATCTCGCTTCGGATGCCTGGACGAGTCATCATGTCCGCGACAGTCGGCAAACTTTGCGACATTGAATCAAGGAGATCAGCCTCTAACGCCCGCATCTGTGGGATGTCGATTTCAGGCGGCTTCGGATTGTCCGAGCGACCTAACGTGTTCAATAACTGAAGGACTTCCCAGTCTCGGAGAACATGGATCTGAGCTGCGTTATCGCGCCAAGCACCTAGGATAATTCGAGTAACCGAGTGGTCCTGGCCAGTGACCTGATCCTCAACTGAGGCGATAAGCAAGGGAGCGGGCAATCGCGTGCAGGTCGCCAGAGCCGATTGGAGGTTTTCCCCTTCCTTCAGCGCTCGATCGAAAAGCGTGTGCCCCACACCGACAAGACGGACTGGGCCTTCGCCATTGCCTAAGCGAGCATTGCGATCGAACAGCAGCCCCTTGTACCGATCCTGCATGGCGTAGTCTTCATCGGCCCATTTATCAGGCGTCAGAACGTCGAGACCATCGTCTCTCCGAAACACCCGCCGGCCCTTCGATTCCATCATCATCGCGAAAAATCGTTCGAGATCCGGGAGATCAACCTGCGGAAGATTTCTTCCAACTTGGGCAAAGTCGAAGCGAGTGACATTGCCAAGCATGGTCTTGACCTTATCGACTAGGTCTTCTCCGCCAATCGTAGCAGATTCCCGGTCGAACCACTGATCGAGGCTTTCTCGCGGCTGGGTCTGGCCTGCAGCAAAAATCTTCTCGAAAGCACTTGGCCCAGTCATGCCTATGACGAGCTGGCTGATGTCTTCTCGCTCATCCATTGCCTCGTCCAAGGTGCGCTGGATTCGCTCGAGCTTGGCGTTCAGGAGGTCCCAAATGCGCGCCTCCACCGTGTCTGGGTTCCTCAGAATGAACACTTGAACCGGCCTTGTCTGACCGTAGCGCGACAGGCGGCCGACACGCTGATGAAGCCGCATGGGATTCCAGGGCATGTCGACATGAATAAGCGTCGCGCAGCGCTCCTGAAGATCGATCCCTTCGCCCGCTGCCTCGGTTGAAACCAGAAAGCGGATCGTGCCTTGGTTGAAGGCTTCCGCTGCCGCATCGCGCGACCAACTTTTCGGGCCCCGCGAACCGTCCGCCTTGGTGACTTCGTCCAAGCGTTCATCACCGTTGATGAAGCCGCAGCAACCGTGACCAAATCGAGCATGCAGGGCATCAACGACGAGAGCCTGGGTTGCTTTGTATTCGGTGAAGAGCAGCACTGGCTCGCCGGTGGGCAAATCGCTCTCGATGAGATCTACCAGTCGCTCGATCTTCCGCTCTTGCTGAATGGGTGCAGCCAACTCAAGCAGCTCATCCAGGCGAGCGATCTCGCCCTCCATCAGTTCGGCGAGCATCTTGCCCCACGCCTCTTCGTCGGCCCGCGCGCGGTCGTCCAATGTCTCGTCGTCATCACCCTCCGTTATGGACACAGACGGCGTACGAGCCTGCTCAGCAACATCTGCCAGTTTCGCGCGGCGTTTGGTCAAGGCGCTTCGGATCGCAGCAATCGAACTCGCCGCAAGCTTCTGCAGCGCAATCAGCAAGAGCATTCTTGCCGACTGTGCCCGACCATCGAGGGTCGATGCATATGCTCGCCCATCGATGATGAAGGCACTCAACGTTTCGTAGAATGCGCTTTCCGCAGCGCTAAAGGCGTACTCCCTTGTTTGCACTGTGACCGGCGTGAAAAGGCGGTTGCCTTTGAGATCGGTAACGGTCGCCTTGTTATTACGGATCATCACATCCGGAAGCTTGGCCAGTTGCTCGTCGATGTCATGCTCAGGTCCGAACTGATCCGGATCGAGGAGGCTCAGCAATGACAGAAAGCCGAAGTCCTTGCCCCGATGTGGTGTGCCCGTGAACAGAAGAAGAGAACGAATTCTGTGCCGTTCCTCCAGCGCGCGAAGGAGCTGAAAGGAAAGGGTCTCTCCCGTGCGCTCATCCGCGTGCAAATGATGCGCCTCATCGACCACGACCGCGTCCCAAGGATCGGCCGCAAGAAAACGGCTGCCTTCAGCCCGTCCGTCTGCAACTTCTCGCCGCAGCGTGTGGACCGACGCGACCACCATGTTTGCCGTATCCCAGAAATCCACAGCAGGTGTATCAACGGAGCGATCGTAGACCTGCAGGCGGATATCGAACATCTGCCGCAGGCGTTTCTGCCATTGGGGCACTAGCTTTGCTGGTGCCAATACCAGCAGGCGGCGAATTTGCGCCCGAGCAACCAGAGGCATGAGCACCAGACCGGCTTCGATCGTTTTGCCCAACCCCACGTCATCGGCCACCAACCAGCGGAACGGGAAAGTTCGATTAACCTTGTGACAAACCCAGAGTTGATGCGGGAGCAGCTGGACGCGTGATCGAGAAAACACCCCCCACTGATCGTTAACGGACCGGATTGCCATGGCGCTGGCGCGCATCAAAGTCTCGGCACTGTCGTCAAAAGTCCCGGTCGACAGCGCTTGATCTAGCGACCGAGCAAGCGAGAGTTCTGTGCGAAGGACCTGCTGGATCGTCGCGCCGAAACGCGCAACGACGAATTCTCCTGCATCGGCAATAACTTGTCCCACGCCGTGGCGTGGGTGAGTGACTCTTGCGTCAGCGGCCAGTGTTTCAGGCATCGTCATCTTCTGCATCGTCCCAATTGTTGTCTGGCCATTCGTCGACGTCTGCATCGTGAAGGATCGACACGAGGTCATCGCGGTGCTTGGCAAGTGTGATCACGTGCAATGGCAAATCACCATCGCCATCGAAATGAGCGGCATCACCAATGCGACGCTCTACCGCTCCATACAGGGCGCGTCCCTCGTCGATGCCACGCTCAAACTGGCCCATGCCGAGCGTGTAAGCGAGGCGGCGGACGCGTTCCGCCGCCCTCCAGCCATAAGGCATTATCTGCTCGAATTGCGCCTGCGAATAGATACCCTTGCGGCCTAATTCGCGCACAAGCCAGTTGGCACCAATGCCAAGCGATCTTG
>CALMYW010000108.1 GCA_937873665.1 uncultured Sphingorhabdus sp. | reverse complement strand
TGCAGGATGACGACCTTGTCCCAGAAGGTTCGTTCGGCATCGACCACAGTAACGCCCGGCACGGCGAGGTCGAGGTCGATGGCGTCAGCGTCGACATAGGGCACAATAGTTCGGACCGAATTGGGATCGAGCGCCGACTTTGCGCCTGATTCGATCTTCACCGACTTGGCGATGTAGGCATCTTCGGGGGTGATGCTGGGATATACCAGGAGCAAGGTCTGGCCATCCCGGGCATCGGCCTCGACCCGAATTGACTGCGCTTCGAGGCCTGTGCGCTCGCAGGTATCGGCGCAGATCTGAGCGAGGCGCGCCTTCATTGGTCCGTTGATATGTGCTTCGCAGGCGGCCTTGATCGCATCGAGTGCTGCCTCACACTTTTTGCGGCTCAGTGCTGCCAGTTCCGCGATGGTCGCGGGCACGCCAAGATCATCGCGGAAGACCGTAACGTCGATGTCTTCCGAAATCCGCTCGATCAGCCCGAACCCCTTCGACAGCGAAGTTCCGCCCTTGAACAGCAGTCGGGGTCCGTCTTCGATCCCGTTGAACAGCGCATCGAGTGTCCAGCAGACCCAGAAGTCCTTCTCGACGTTTTGCGGGGTCGTGCCGAGCCGCTGGGCAGTTGCTGTGTAAAGACCCGTGCGGGTGGCCGTGTCTGCGCGCAGCACTTCATCGAAGGCGAAGTTCATTCGCTGGGCGCTTCCGAGACGAGCGGACGGAGCAGTTCCTGCATCCATGCCGGGAGCGTTGGCAGCCCCTCGGCAAGATCAGCGCGCAATGCCGCGCCGTGGGCGGGATTGCCGAGAAGGATGGCGAGGTGCTGGCGCCATTGTTCGGTGTCGTCCGTCGACATTGTATCGCGCAGCCAGTGCAGCGCCTGGACGATCCTCATGGCCGGGCGTCCCGCCCAATAGAGTTTGCTCGCAGCGGTCATTTTGAACTCGATGGTGAGATTACCGAGCTTGATCGACTTGGCGCGCGCTTCGCTGTGCACGACGATCTTCGCCGGTACGGCATTGGTGAAGCCGAGATCGTTGGCCGCCGTCATTCCGTCGACCAGGACGCGGATCTGATCACGCCGCGCAACGGCGTCGATGACCGCGCGTGGATCGGGGGCATTGTCCTGCCGGGTCAGGCTGTTGAACTGCGGTTTGTCATAAAGTCCGCGATCGATCCGGCGCAGCTCGCCCCATTTGACCAAACGCTGGAGGGTCTTGTCGACCGCATCACGGCCGGCGAGGTCGAGGAAGTCGGCCGGTGTCCAGACAGTGTGCGCCGCCGCTCGGCTTACACGATCGAGAATTTGCGCTTTCAGTCCAGGCGGGATTTTGTCCATGTCCGAAATATGTAGCATAACTTCGGACACAGCCCAAATCGCCATTGTCCGAAAAATGTAGACGGATTTCGGACGGGCCACATCGTGGATCTAAGTTTGGGAGAAAGGGAAGACCGCAGCGTTATCACCTCGCACTGGTAACCCTGCCGGATCATGCCTTGCGCCACGTCCGAGCAGTTGACACGAAACTCTTTAACGATTAAACGAATTTGTGCTTTGCAGGAAAAATGACCAAGGGCCAGATTCGCATGGACGCTTATGAACGCCTTCGGGCCACAACAATCACCATGATAGTCCGGGATACCCCGGCTCAGTTCTGGATCGACCTGCGCGAATTGTCGAAGATCACCTATGCGGACGTGTTCGCCGATGTGGCGACCGACCGCAACGTCCTGCCGGATCAGAAGATCGATGACCTACTCCAGCGGCGGCATTTTCGCATGGAAAAGCTCTTGATCGACCTCGCCGCCAAGTACGGCATGTCGCATTCGATGAGCTTGATTGTGCAGAATAATCGCCGCCATGCCTATGCCTTCAAGGACGAGGTCGCCATGACCCAGTCCTACGTCCAGGCTATCGGCTCCATGCCGCAGCCCGCCAAATTCCGCGAACGCCTCGCCAATGCAATGGATCTGCCGCGCCTCGATCTCGGCGATGAACCCGATGGGGCATTCATCATGCCCAACGTTTATGGCGTCATCGCCCACAATCCGGTTGGCCGGCGGTTCAACACGGATGAGCAGAAGCTTGGGACGATCCAGCTCTGCGTGCCGGCGCGCGATTTCAAAGCGTGGGCTGTCGAATTGAGCATCACCGAGATTCTCGCGGCTTATCCTGAAGCGCCCAAGAAGAGTGCTCCGAAGCGTTCGCTACGCTGGAAAAAGCCCAAGGATGATGAAGGTACCGGAACGGACGGCCAAAAATGAGCATCATCGCCCAGGGATTCGTGGGTGCGCGTCTGACCGAGGCGCGCAAGGCGCGGGGAATCAGCGCAACCGACCTCGCTGATATGGTCGGCGTTAGCGTGCAGTCGATCTCCAAATATGAGAATGACAGGCAGAGCCCCAAGCTGGACGTCGTTCACAACCTCGCCGCCACCCTCAAGTTTCCACACGACTATTTCCTGCGGTCTGCGCCGGAACGCGACGAGCGACCGATCTTTTGGCGCGCGCGGCTATCAGCGCCACCGCTTGCGCGCGACCGGGCCGAAGTGCGTCTGGAATGGATGAAGGAACTCGTCGATTATCTGGCCTCATTTTTCGAACTCCCTGCCCTGAACATTCCGACAATCGAATTTGCCGAAGACAGCTTTGGCAGCTCCGATTTCGTTGAGCGGGTAGCTCAGGAGATCCGGGAGTTCTGGGACATTCGTCCCGGCCCAATGCCGGACACGGTCGAACTTCTGGAAAACAACGGCATTCTCGTTTCGAGGATCCATGTGCGCGCAGACAAGCTCGACGCCTTCTCCCAGTGGTCCGATCGCTTCGGCATTCCATTCGTTGTCCTGTCGCGTGACAAGGCTAGCGCGTGTCGGCAGCGTTTCGATGTACTCCATGAACTGGCCCATATTGTTTGCCACGCCAACATTCCGCAACGTCGGCTGAATGACCGTGCCTTCTACAAGGCGGTCGAGAAGCAGGCCGATCAGATCGCGTCCGCCATGCTTCTGCCGGAAGCCGATTTCACAGGCGAGCTCTATGCACCGTCGCTGGACGGCTTCCTGACGCTGAAAGAGCGCTGGGGCGCTTCTGTCGGCGCCATGATCATGCGCAGCAAGCAACTGGATCTGATTGATGACGACGATGCTCGCCGCCTGTGGATCAATTACAATCGCAGAGGCTGGCGGACCGGAGAGCCGTTGGACGGCAAGCTCGAAGTCGAGGAACCCCAGCTCATCCGACGCAGCTTTGAAATGCTGATGGAAGAAGGGGTGCAATCAGCGAGCCAAATTCTCAAAGCCTTGCCCCTTCCCGTTGCCGATCTTGAGGAGCTGGCCGACCTGGAACCAGGCACGCTTTCTGGAATCACTGACCGTAGGGCAGCACCGATCCTGAAGGATGAATTCAGGCAGCAGTGCAACGTGGTGTCGATCTTCGGCGACAAGGACTGAACGGCGTAGGAAGCTTGGCCGAAGGAGCCGAGCACCTATGCGACGTTATGGAATCAGGACCAGCCCTTGGCACAAACTGTATTCTGGTCCTGGCAAAGTGACCAACCGTCCCGCGAGACCAGAAGCCTGATCCGTGACGCGCTGATCGCGGCGCTGGACCGTATCGCGGTCGACTTGGAGGAAGCTGATCGACCGGAGATCGATCACGACACCAAAGACATGCCCGGTTCGCCAGATATCGTGGCGTCGATCCTGGCAAAGATCGAGGCGGCAGCGGTCTTCATCGCTGATGTCACTCCAATTGCTGTAACAGACGGTGGAAAGCACGTCGCCAACCCGAATGTATTGATCGAGCTTGGCTACGCCAAACGCGCCCTGGGAACCGAGCGCGTTATCACGGTGTGGAATACGGCACTGACAGATGCCAAGCCCGAGGACTTGCCCTTCGACATGCGGCATCGCCGCGGCCCGGTCGCGTTTCACTTGCCAATCGGTGCGCCCACTGCCGAGTTGCGCAAGGTGCGCACTGATGTTTCGTCTGAACTCGAACGGCGTATCCGTGCGTCGCTTCAGGCTGCAGGCCAAGTTGCAATCGAACGCAACGACTGGAAAGATTCAGAGCCTGATATTCCGGGCATCTGGAAAGACGGCGGCACCCCGTTACCGGTCAATCTTGGTTACGGCGAAGGCACCAAAATTCGACCCGAGGGGGCGCCGTTCGGATTCGCAAGGCTCCTTCCAACGGTTTGGGTCTGCGCAGAGAATTGGGCAGAAATCATGGATAGCCCGACGGGCCATCCTCTACCACTCGGTCGCTGCAGCGGAATGGACTACGGTCCTACGACCGGCGGCTTCCTGATCTTTCGCTCAAGCGAGACTGTTCGGGAAAGTGGCGTGACGCCGACCGCAACCCGCTGGTTCAAGGACACCGGTGAACTTTGGGGTGTTGCCTCGAGTTTCTTCAACAGCGGCAGCGCGAAGCCGGTGTTCGCAACACAATATGCGATTCAGCGATGGTCGGGCTGGATTGCGGGCAATGCGCGCGTTGCCATGGCCCTTGGCGGAAAAGGTCCGTGGCGCCTTAGGTTGGGCGCTGAAGGTCTATCCGAGACAAGCTGGCCGAATCGCTTTGGAAGCGACGGCGGCGCGTTCGCCCTTGAAGGCAGAGTCGAACGCGAAATCAAACTTGCCGAGATCAACGACGACACGGTGGCCGCGGCAGTTCGTGAGGTCTTCAATGCAATGGCCGAAGCCTACGGGCTGCCGCCTTTGACAGTCGAGCAGTTCAGGATTGCCGCTGACCAATAGCCCAACAACTCGACTGGTTGTTCACTTCTAGCTTGAATTAATTGCGGGACAGCGGATGGTCCTATGATCTTCGCCGCGCTGGGAGGATCGCTTGTCATCGCTATTTGCTAATGCCGTCGCATCGATCCGCATGGGCGTCGAAGACTTTCAGCAACAGGACCATGACCGCGACATTTCGGCTGTGCGGAATTTCTATGCCGGCGTACTGCTGCTTGCCAAGGAAGCACTGGTTCGTGCCGCACCAGAGGCGGACCCCAACGTCGTCATCGGTGCGAAGCTCAAGCCGATTCCCGATGGTCAGGGTGGCATTGAAATGGAGCAGGTCGGCCACACCACAGTTGATTTTCAACAGATCGGCGATCGCGCCCGCGACTTCGGCATTGCGATCGACCACAGCGCCCTCAGGAGCCTCAACAAGATCCGCAACGATATGGAGCATCACTATACGTCCGAGTCCGCGGCAGCCATTCGCGCCGCGATTAGCAAGGGCTTCCCGGTCGTGGCTTCACTCTTCCGTCAGTTGGATGAGGACCCGCTGGCGCTGCTTGGCAATGCCTGGACAGTCATGCTGGAGACGAAGGATCTCTACGATCAGGAATTGCAGGCAGCCCGGAAGACACTGGCGGGCGTGGCCTGGCACTCGCCCTCAGTTGCTGGCGCAGGGCTGCGATGCCCGAGCTGTCAGTCAGAACTTATTGAACAGGTTGATGGAGATAATGAGGCGCAAGATGATATCGAGTTTCGATGCCGTACCTGCGGCGCCAAGCCGGAAGCAGGCGATGTCATCGAACAAGCACTCGACGACCTCTACGCTTCCAGCGCCTATGTTCGGTACAAGGATGCAATGGAGGACGGTCCTCTCTACCAGTGCCCGGCTTGCGACAGGCATACTTTGGTTGAGGGAGAAGATTGCTGTGCAAATTGCAGCGAGCCGCTTGACTATCGATCCGAATGCATCCGGTGCGGCACCGGGATCGGCATACAGGACTATCTGGATGGTCTGGACGAGGGGCTCTGCTCTTACTGCGCCTATGTCGCCGAAAAGGTGAAGCGAGAGGATTGATGCCAAATCCAAATCCGGTCCAAGCTGAAAACCCATGGTCTGGCGCCCTCTTCGAATGGAAGGCGCACCCAACCTGGATGGGAAGACTGGCAAAATGGCTGGAACCGCGACTGCCTGCTGATGCTCGCACCGGTTTGGCCGCACAGAGCACGACAATCGATGCCATTGATGATCCAGCATGGGTAGACAGAGTCTGCGCAGTGGTCGGCCAGGACGCCAAGCAACTGACGGAAAATCTGGCAGCCGCGATCGAAGATGCCCTGATAGTAGCCTATCACGGTTGCAGGCCTGTCGATGCGGGAGTGTTTCACGCTGAGGGCATCAAGTGCAATGACCCGGTTATTCTTGCTGAACATGCTCGCAGCCTAGTTGCTGATGTGCCCGGGCTTGCCCTGCTTCGCTCCCAAATCGAGGCACGTCTGGCTGCATTTGACGATCGAGATCGGGACACTGGTCAGGTTTACCTCATGGCCGACGACAGGTTACTTCCCAATGGATGCGGGCACTATCTCCTCTACGGTAGTGAATGGCTTCAAGTTCTACTTGGCTGGGAAGCACATGCCGCCCTCAGAACGTATGGCGCGCCGACGATCATCGAAGTGCATCTCCCCTTGAGCACAATCGCGCCTGAAACCCGCAAGGAACTTGCCTGGTACCTGCTTCGTGAATGGAGCCGTCAGATTGTGGCAAGGGATGACCTTGTTCCAGAATTCGATTTTTCGTTTGTATTGCGCCGTGACATTCCACCTGAATGGATCGCAGGACATACCCACCCAAGCGCGATCACAGACCCGTTCTACAGCAAGATCGTGCGACAAAACCCTTTTCAAACCTGTCCGCACTGCGACGATCCGGTCTTGACAGGATCTCTGGTATAACAGGGGAAAGCCTTCCTCTAGGCTCAGGACCCATTGATCCGAGAGGCATGATCTGATTCAGGCTCCGCAAG
>CALMYW010000107.1 GCA_937873665.1 uncultured Sphingorhabdus sp. | reverse complement strand
ACCATTGACACTCTTATGGACCGCACCCCAACGCACTCCGGAAATACTTTCTAGAGGGGTAAGTATTCCCTTGTAGTCAAATCCGTCCGGTGAAATCCTGAATTTGTCCTTGAAGATGGTGCCAAATGTGGTCTCGTAGGTGATTGCCCTCGCGAACTCGGCCTCATCTTCTGCTTCCTCACGTGCTTTCTCGGCCCGCTCGAATGCAATGTTTCCAAGGGCCTCTATGTCGTCTTGAATCCGGTCATTTACGGACGGCACCTCAGCGAAGAGTTCTTGCAGGGCCTCACTGAGGAGTGTGGACTGCTCCAGATAGTCATGCGCGTTGAATAAATGAACCGCAAGTTCTCTCGCGCTGATTGCCAGATTGTGGCTATCGGCATGATTGATGCCCCGACTCATGTAGGCGAGTTGAATCGGCTGCGCAACCAAGTCCCAGCCTTGCAGCGCTAGGATGATTTCATTGACGCTTGCTCGGACCTGCCTTTCCGGCACATGCCTATCCGCTGACTCCTGGGCTTTAGTGATAAGCGCCTTGATCCTCTCGGCCTCGGACTCAAGGAAGCTGCCCGCCTTTAGCTCGTAGCTGTCCACGAGCGCTTCGATCAAGCGCTGACCCTCGTCTTCGCCATCGTTGGTACTCCAGCTCACAAGCGCCTCGTAGCAATTGACCATGTGCTTGGTCGGCAGTTCTTCCAGTTGGGCTGTGATGGTCCTCTCGAAATGGCGCAATCGCTCAACGATTTCAGCCTCAACAAGCGAGATATCGGTGATCGCCGGAATACCAGCGGCCTGACGATCCTCGTTGATGGCCAGGAACACGTCTTCGCTGTCGATCTCCTCCACCGAGTTGGAGATCTGAACTACGGCTTCTTTTAGGCCCTGTTGATCGCCGGCAGCGCAAAGTTTCAATCCCAAAGTTCGCCCGGCATAAGGGGTTCATCCCCATCATGTCGGGATAACTGCCGAATTCAATCTGCTCCAGAGCCCGCATAACCCTGCTGGGACTAAGCCCGGGAAACCACGCAATCTCCGCAGCCAATCGCGCACGCGGATTGCCCAAGGTGTTCCGTGCAGCGATTGCGGCTTCATGATCGCCATGAAGTTCGGCCTCTTCGGCGAGTTCAATCAAGCGCGTCTTGCGATCGCGTGTAGACGCCTTCAATACCGCGAATGGATTTTGATTGGCACGCATCAGATAAAACCTATCTTTCGAGGCTTTTCCTCCCTTGGCGCCCTGGACGGGGCGGAATCCAGGGCAGCCTGGAC
>CALMYW010000106.1 GCA_937873665.1 uncultured Sphingorhabdus sp. | reverse complement strand
TGGTAGCGGAGGAGGGACTTGAACCCCCGACCTACGGATTATGATTCCGCCGCTCTAACCAGCTGAGCTACTCCGCCAACCTTGCATGTCCGCGCGGGGCGCTGGACAGGAGGCGGCCTATAGGCATGCGCGTCCGCAGGGTCAATAGCCGGTTTGCAGGCTTGGGGCACAGAATAACACCCCGGCAGGTCGCGCCGCCGGGGTGTCGCTTGTGGGCTTCGCGGGACCAGACAGCGAAGCCCGGTGGGCTCTATGATTAGCGGAGCAGGTTGAGCACGCCTTGCTGGCTCTGGTTGGCCTGCGCCAGCATTGCGGTAGACGCCTGCGAAAGGATCTGTGCTGCCGCCAGCTTGGTCGATTCAGCCGAGAAATCGGCATCGGCAATGCGCGATTTCGATTCGGACAGGTTAGTCGCGGTCGAAGTGAGATTGTTGACCGTGGCGTCGAGACGGTTCTGCACCGCACCCAGATTGGCTCGCTGGGTTGCCACAGTGTCAATCGCCGTGCTGATCGCCGCCATCGAGGTCGAGGCGCCTGCCGTGGTCGACATATCAACGCCGTTTACGCCCAGCCCCGTCGCATTCATCGACACAAAGGCAATCGATACGGTCTGGCCGGTATCGACGCCGGTCTGGATGCTGAACGTACCGGCGGCGTTAAACAGGTTGGTACCGTTAAAATCGGTACGACCGGCAATATCGTCGATCTGGCCGAGCAAGGCAGTCACTTCGGTCTGGATCGCGGCGCGGTCCGATGTGGCCGTGGTACCGTTGGCAGCCTGCACCGACAATTCACGCATCCGGACGAGGATATTCGAAATTTCGCCCATTGCGCCTTCGGCGGTCTGCGCGAGCGAAATGCCGTCATTGGCATTGCGGATCGCCTGATTGAGGCCGCGCACCTTGGCATCCATGCGGGTGGCGATGGCGAGGCCAGCGGCATCGTCCTTTGCGCTGTTGATGCGCTTGCCGCTCGATAGGCGCTCCATTGCAGTGCCAAGCATGTTGCCGGCAACGCGCGAACTGTTCTGCGCCCGAAGCGCGCTGACATTGGTATTGATTACAGTCATCTTGGTTCCTTTCCGGATTAGCTGACCGGACTGCAGCTCTGGGCAGAGCGGCCACGAAAGCTGTAACGGCGCGGGGCAGTGAGGTTTTAGTCGAGCATGTCGATTTTCCGTCAGCCACGATGGCAGTTGGTATAGATTCCTCCACATTCCGTTGTTTTAAATTGCTTTTATGGATGATGGCACAAGCATTGCTTTGGTCAGGCGGAACCAGACCAGGACTAACAATGAACCCGATCGATCAAAACCGCCTGCTGCAAATGCGCTCTGCCATCGTCGCGCAGAACCAGGCACTACAACGCGCCGCAGGGCTGGACGCCCCGTCTCAAACCGAAGGCGCGTCGTCTTTCACGCAGACATTGTCCGACGCCGTACGCGCGGTCGACACGCAACAGGCCAAGGCATCCGACCTGTCAGCAGCCTATGAGCGTGGCGAAACGCACGACATCGTCAGTGTTATGGTCGAAAGGCAAAAGGCCTCGCTCGGTTTCGAAGCGACGCTGCAGGTCCGCAACAAGCTGCTCTCCGCCTATCGCGACATCATGAACATGCCGGTCTAATCAATGAGCGAGCAACAGATCATCCCGGCCGGAGCACCGACCCCTCTCCTCTCCAATGCTTCTTCGGTTTGGGGCGGGCGCATGGGAGGCGCACGCGCATTTCTGCGCCAGCCAGCGGTCGCACGAGCCTTGCCTGCCATTGCGCTCGCTGCGGTGCTTGGCCTTTCCGCCGCCGCATGGCTGGCGCTGCAAAGCCCGGCCCAGACCCCTCTTTATGCAGGGCTGGCGGAAGGCGACAAGGCCGCTGTCGCCGAAGCGCTTCAGGCATCGGGCATTGGCTATAGCCTCGATCCTGCAAGCGGTGCGCTGTCGGTCGATGCCGACAAATTGCACGAAGCAAAGATGATGTTGGCTGGCCAGGGTCTACCCAAGGCACAGCCTAGCGGCGACGCCATGCTCGCCGCACTGCCGATGGGTGCGAGCCGCGCGATAGAGGGCGAAACGCTGCGCGCCGCGCGTGAGGCGGACCTTGCGCGGACAATCGAAGCGATCGACTCTGTCAAGATCGCGCGCGTACATCTTGCACTCGCCGAGCCCAGTGTATTCGTGCGTGAGGAGAAACCCGCTGCGGCTTCGGTATTGCTGACCCTGCAACAGGGCCGTTCAATTGGCGAAGCACAGGTTCGGGCGATCCGCCATCTGGTCGCCTCATCGGTGCCCGGTCTGTCGGCCGAGCACGTGTCTGTCATTGACCAATCGGGCACACTATTATCCGGCGGTGAAAGCGCCAACAGCGCACTGCTGGATCTGCAAGGCCGGATTGAGGCGCGGTATCGCGAAGCCGTGATCAGCCTGCTCACGCCGGTATTGGGACGCGACGCCTTTTCGGTTGAAGTCAGCGCCGATGTCGATGCCAGCGAAAGCCAGGCGACGCGCGAGAATTTTCCCGAGGACAGCCGCGCGCTCACCCGCGAGGAAGGCAGCAATTCGCGCAACAGCAGCGCGGCGACCCCCGCCATAGGTATTCCCGGCGCACTCTCTAACCAGCCACCACCCGCAACCAGCCTGTCCACCACGCCGCCCACGGCTGAACCTTCGACGTCAACCGCGACGCAAGGATCGAGCGAGGCGAATTTCTCGCGCAGCTTTGCGCTGGGACGGGAGATTTCGGTCACGCACCAGCCGCAAGGGCAGTTGAAGCGCCTGTCGGTCGCAGTGGTATTGCGG
Organism: uncultured Sphingorhabdus sp.; assembly: GCA_937873665.1. The sequence goes on along the minus strand of CALMYW010000106.1, from coordinate 83,773 downwards.
CAGAAAGGCAAGCCATTGTCGGAAGCCGAAATCGCCAAGATTGATGGACTGGTGAAGGGCGCGGTCGGCTTCAATGCAGAGCGGGGCGATCAGGTCGCCATTTCCGCGCGACCCTTTGCCGAAATAGCGGCGCCCGAAGTTGCACCGTGGGACGAGCCCTGGTTCTGGCCGCTGCTGCGTCAGGCCGGTGCGGTTGTTGGTGCACTGGCGGTATTTCTCGTCGTCGGATTGCCCTTGCGCAAAGCGATGAAACGCCGTGCCGCTGAGGCCGGTGAACGCGCTGCCCTGATCGAAACCCAATTGCTGGAAGCAACCGGTAACGAGGCCAAGGCCTCCGACGGGTCCGGCGGGCAAGACATTACACTTGCGATGATTGAGGCGGCGCCCGGTTATGAGGCACGCGCTCAGCTGGTGCGCGCCTTTGTCCAGCAAGACCCCGAACGTGCCGCGCATATCGTGCGCCACCTGATGCAGGAGCGCGGTCGTGGAAGCTGATGGCGAACCGCAGATCGGAGGGGCTTCGGCGGCCGCAATTCTAATGCTGCTTCTTGAAGAAAAAGAGGCCGCGGATGTGTTGCGCCATCTGGATCCCGATGAAGTGCGCCAATTGGGCAGTGAGATGTTCGGCGCAGCCGAAGCGGACGAGAACAAGGTCGATTTGGCATTGGGCCGTTTCGTTTCGGGCAGCCGGGAAGTTTCGGCTCTAACCCCCGGCGCAAACCGCAAGATCCGCAATGTGATGACCGACGCATTGGGGGATAATCGGGCAGGCTCCTTGCTGTCTTCGATCGCGCCACAACCGCAGCGCGATGCGCTCGAAAGACTGCGCTGGATGGAAACCGAAACCATCGCCGATGTCATTGATGCCGAACATCCGCAAGTTGGTGCTGTCCTCCTTTCGATGCTCGCACCGGACATTGCTGCCGCTGTGCTGGCCGGCTTTTCGGGTGAGCGACAAGCCGATCTTTTGTGGCGTGCGGCGCGGCTGGGGCCGGTGCATACCGAGGCGATCGACGATCTTGAGGCAATCCTGGCCGAAGCCGAAGCGGCATCAGCCAAAGCGGTAACGCTGGAAATTGGCGGGCAAAGCGACGTAGCCAAAATCGTCAACAGCCTCCCTCGCACAGCAGGAGAAGAGCTGCTCAAAGCAATGCGCAAGAAGGATAAGCTGCTCGCAGCCGCCATCGAAGACGAAATGTTCGTGTTCGAAGATCTGAACCAGCTCGACGCCAAGTCGCTGGGTGCTGTGCTGCGCGGGGTCGAAGCGGCGACATTGGCGCTGGCGCTCAAGGGGGCCGGGGGCGCGCTCGCCGACCGCTTCCTCGCCACCATGTCTGCACGCGCCGCCGATATGATCCGCGACGAGCTGGCCGAAATGGCTCCCGTCAAGCGCGAAGAGGTCGACGCCGCACGCAAGGCAATCGTCGCGGTTGCGCGGGCCATGGCGGCTTCCGGAGAGATCTTGCTCGGCGGCAAGGGCGACGATTATGTCTGAACCCGCATTTGTACCGCTGGTTGATAGGGCCTCCGAAACATTTGATGGCTTTCGCAACTGGGCCGAACCGGTGGCCCGCGTTTCCTCGCCACCCGCCGACCCTTATGCGCTTGGATTGGCGGAAGGGCAGTTGCTCGCCGAGACGACCTTTGCCGAAGAGCGTGGCCGCCTTCTGGCGCTGGTCGCAGCAGCAAATGCCTTGCAGCCTGTCGAGCCTGAGGCTGTGCGGACATTGATTTACGAGGCTGTCAACCGGCTGGTTCGCGAAATAGTTGGCGCAACGCCGGTCGATGCCGACCATCTGCACCGTCAAGTTGAAGAGGCCACCGACTTAGCGGGCACCATAGGAACGGGTGCGGTGCTGCGTCTTTCGCCACAGGATGCCGCCTTGTTGGAAGATGCCGGTATCGAACTGCCCATCGTCCCCGATGCAGCGCTAACACCCGGCACGCTGCGTGTTGAAAGCGATGGCTGCACCGTCGAGCATGGCCGGGCTGTTCAACTGGAGGCGCTGGGTCTGCAATTGGGCCTTGCCAAGGAAAGACTATGACGCTGGCAGCAACGCAAGCGCTGTTGCCGTCGATCCGGCTGGACAACATCCCGCCCCGCCCTATCGGCAGGCTGGTCGCGCATGAGGCAATGGCGCTCGAGATCGAGGGCTTTCCTGCCCCGCTCCTCACCCCCATCCGCATAGCGTGCAGCGACGGGACTTCGGTTTCCGGCGAAATTGTCGGATTTCGCGGCCACCGCAGCCTCGCCTTGCCTTTGCAAACGAATGTCCCGCTGGCGGTAGGCGCGCGGATCGTTGCCGACGGCCAGGCAGGGCTTGCGCGATGTGGCCAACCGTTATTGGGACGCGTGGTCGATGCCATGGGGCACCCTCTGGATAGCCTACCCCTACCCCTATTATCCGACGCACAGCCATTGGCGGGGTCCGCTACCAACCCCCTTGATCGCAGCGGCGTCACGCAGTCCTTCGATTGCGGAGTCAGGGCGATCAATGCCCTATTGTCGTTGGGCGAAGGCCAGAGGGTGGCTTTGATCGCCGGTTCGGGCGTAGGCAAATCGGTGCTGTTGGGGCAGATGCTGTCCGGCTCCGATTGCGATGTGGTTGTTGCCGGGCTGATCGGCGAACGCGCCCGCGAAGTCAGCGATTTTGTCGAGGCACGGCTGACAGGTGAGATGCGGCGCCGCACGGTTGTCGTTGCAACCACAGCCGACGAAGCCCCACTGCTACGCCTGAAGGCCGCGATGCGGGCAACGGCAATCGCCGAATATTTCCGCGCGCTGGGCAAGCGTGTGCTCTTGCTGGTCGACAGCCTTACCCGCATCGCGCACGCCCAGCGCGAAATTGGCCTTGCGCTCGGTGAACCCCCGGCGATGAAGGGCTATCCGCCCTCTGCGCTCGGGTTGATCCCGCAACTTGTTGAACGTGCGGGAAATGACCGTCGCAGCGGCGGGTCCATTACTGCGATCTACACCGTGCTCGCCGATGGCGGAGACCTGGATGATCCGGTGGTCGACGCGGCGCGTGCGATAGTCGACGGGCATATCATCCTGTCACGCAGCCTCGCCGAAGCAGGTGTTTACCCCGCCATCGACATTGGCCGATCACTGTCGCGCACGATGGCAGATACCGTCGATGCCGAACACCGCTTGGCGGCGCAGCGCTTTCGCCAGCTCTGGTCGACCTATGAGGAAAATCGGGATCTGATCCTGATGGGGGCCTATGCCCCGGGGAGCGATCCTCTACTCGACGAAGCCGTGGCCCGTCAGTCAGAAATGCGCAGCTTCATTGCGCAGCGGGAGGACGCACTGGTTCCCTATTCCGACAGCCGGGCTGCCCTGATCGAAGGTTTTGGCACATGATCCGGCAATCGCAGCGCCTGCGTCGGCTATTGCGCAAATATACCCTCGACGCGCGCCTCGCCCGCATTGCGCAGATCAAGGCCGAGTGCGAGCGGGCCCATCTGTCAGCGACCGAAGGGCGCATCAAAGCGGCGCAAAGCGCTTTGGCCCGCAACGCGGCCTGTCCGACCGGTGGCGAATTGGCGGCCTTGGGCGAATGGAGTGGCCGACTGGTGCAGGCAGGGGCCAGCCTGCAGCCGGCAATCGAACGCGTCGCGGTCGATTGCAGCGAAGCGGGCTTGGCAGTTCGTCGAGCAAAGGGACGAATGGAGAAGGTCGATGAACGGATTTCGCAAGCCATTCGAACGGAAGAACGGCAATCGTCGGCCCGTTCTGAAGTACGGACAGTCCGGCCGGCAACAGGATGGAGCCAAAAGCGATGAATCCGCTAACGGCGATTTTTGCCATCAAGGCGGAAGCAGCGCTGCCTATCGTTACCGTTGCTCCAACTTTGCAATCTGCGGCGTTTGATGCCCAGATGACCCTGGCGTTCGACGCGAATGACAGCGAATCTGAGACATCTACAGCGCAGGAAACAGAGACTTCAAAAATCGAAATCCCTATAGATTCATCCATTTCGGTGGCCGCCCCACCACCTGTGGTTACAGCACATCTAGCCGTCGATCACAGACCAAAAGCGGCCAAGCCAGATGACATGCCTCCGCCCGCACAATCGGCCAGTCAGCCTCAATGGCTGGCAATTTTTGCTCCATTACCCACAACACCGTCCCCGACAGTTGAAATGGCAGGGCAGCGACAAATCAAAAGCCATGCTGTTGCGGATCTCGCGCCCAACAAGAGCAGGATCAGCCATATTGCTGCTCAGCCGCCCCTTCAGGCGGAAGCAAGGTCGGCGGAACACTTTGCCCCAGCCACCGTTACAGAGGCCCTACCCTTTGAGGCGTCGACCCTGTCCGCCGTAATCGAAGTGGCGCAAAAAACGAAGTTGCAACCTGAACGACCATTGCCGGACCTACGCTCAAACGAATGGGCAACGCGTCTTTCGCACGAAATCCTGCTCGCTCGCGAAAGCGCCAATTCGGAACTCGCCTTCCGGTTGACACCCAGGCATCTTGGAACGGTTGAAGTCGGACTGGCCGACACACCTCAGGGGCTGCTCGTTGAACTGCGGCCGTCAAGCGAGGAGGCCAAGGCTATAGTCGCGCGTGAAGAGCCCCGGCTGATTGAGGAATTACGCCAGCGCGGCGTGACCGTCGCCGACCCCACGCTCCAATCCGGAGCAAGTGGCGATGGCCGACACAGCCGAAACGGTGCAATTCCCCGACCGCTCCTGCCGTTCCCGGAAATAGACCGAAACACGGTCAAGGACGAGGATCAGCAACACGGCCAACCAACCGGCCGATATGCCTGATCCGCATTCGAGGATGTGGGATGAGCAAAACCGAGAAGGACAAGTCAAAGTCGGGCGGCAAGAAAAAGCTGCTGCTGATGGGAGGCGGCGCGCTGTTGCTTGCAGGGGGGAGCGCAGGCGCGGCGATTTATGCCACCGGCGGCTTCACGCCGAAAGCAGCAAAGGAAGACCCGACCCGGCCCAAGCTGGTAGTGCGTAGCGAGGAACCCGCCGAACCCATTGCCGAAGGCGAAGGCGACAAGGAAGCCCCGCTCAAAGAAGGCACAGTCTCGGTTCCCAATGACCGGATCAAGGTAGACCCGGCCAAATATGAAATTACCTATTTCCCGGTCGAGCAGCCCTTCACCGCGAACCTCGCCGATGGATCGGGATTCATCCAGATCGGGATCAGTCTGGCGACCTATTATGACGGCAAAGTCATCACCAATATCAGGCGGCAGAATGTGCCGATCCGTTCCGCGGTGCTGATGGTACTGTCCGAACAGGACCCTGCCGTGCTCTCTACCGCGCAGGGAAAGCAGATGCTGCAGCGCGAATTGACACAGGCGATCAATTCGGTGCTCCGCCAGAAAGAAGGCTTTGGCGGGATCGACAATGTCTATTTCAACAGTCTGGTGATCCAGTGAGCAGGCCCGGCGCCGCCCCTGAAAAGCTGGATTTGCTTGCTGCGCCATCGGGCCGAAAGGTTGCGGATGAAGGTGGCATTTCGACAGCACGGCTCACCGATGGCCTTGCTGCGCTGTTGCGGCGGCTGGCGGTGCAGCCGGAGGGAATCGCAGTTGTACATGCGGCTGCGGGTTGGGCTCCGGATAAGCCATCAACCTGGTTCAACTGCAAAAATGATGCTGGTCGGACGGGTGCTGTTATCGAAATGCCGTTGCAGCTGTTCGAACGCCTGTTCGTACAAATATACGGCGGTGATCGGATTGACACACACCTCGACAAGCCGAGCGGAACCCAGCTACGCTTTGCACAACGGCTCGGAAACCGGCTGTGCGAATGGCTGGAGGGCGCGCTTCCCGGCACAGAAAAGCCGTCGTTCACGCAATCTGAAATGCGCTTTGGTATCAATCCGGAAGGCTTCGATCCTGTTGTTGCCAAAGCACCGATCACATTTGAATTCGATATTGCGCTTTCCGCCGGTGCAACCTGGAAGATGCACGTCAGCGTGGCTGCAGATCTGATCACGGCCCGCGATGCACAACCAACGCAGCGCGAGCAGTCGATCGGCCCAGCCGAACGGGAGAGGCGCATCCTTTCACGCACGAGTCGGGTTCCGCTGCTTGCCCGCTCCGAAATTGCCATCGCCCACATGCCCGCATCCCGCCTGTTGGCGCTGCAGCCGGGCGACGTTCTGCCGATCACGATGCCGGTCTCTATTCCCATGCTCGTCGGTGAACGCCCCTTTGCCAGCGCCAGCATGGGCGAATGGCAGGGTAGCGTCGCCCTTCGTATCGAAACCCTCCATGAAAGCAGCCCCGCATGAGCGACTTGAGCGAAGCCCCGAAAATTGAGCGGGCGCCCAATAGGACCAGCCCCGTCAATCTGCTGGCGGGAATATCGGTTCGTGTATCGGTCGAAGTCGGCTCGACAATGATGACGATTGCTGAACTGGCAACACTCGAGGCGGGCAATGTCGTTGCGCTTGACCGCAAGGTGGGTGAACCGCTCGATATTTGCGCCAATGGCAGCCTGGTCGCACGCGGCGAAATTGTCTCGGTCGACGGTCGCTATGGCATTCGCATCACCGAACTTGTTTCGGCAGAAGGGCGCGGCTGATGCTAGAATATCTGCTGCGTCTGGCGCTTCTGTTGCCGCTGGTAGGCGGGCTCGCCTGGGCCTCGCTCTGGATGTGGAAACGTTTGCAATCCGGCCTGCCCGGTACAGCGCCGCAACAGCGGCTCGTCCGGTTGGTACAGGTCATGCCGGTTGGTGCAGGCAGCAAGCTCGCGGTGGTCGAGTTTGGCGGCAAACTCCATTTGCTCGCGATAGGTCGCGGTGCTGTCACCGCCATAGCCACAGATGACAGGGGTGAATTTGATGCAGGTTAGGCTGCTCTGGCTTACAGCTTTCTGTGCGCTGATCGCTGCCTTACTGCCGGATGCCGCGTTAGCGCAAAACAGCAACGGGGCGATGGACCGTGCATTGGCAGAGGTTGCTGGTAATGGCCGCCCGCTGTCACTGTCGCTGCAGATCCTGCTGCTCATGGGGCTGCTCACCATCTTGCCGTCGCTGGTGCTGATGATGACGAGCTTTACCCGGATCATCATCGTGTTGTCGATCCTGCGCCACGCGCTCGGCCTGCAACAGACGCCGCCCAATCAGGTGCTGGTGGGCCTAAGCCTGTTCCTGTCGCTGTTCGTGATGCAGCCGGTGCTGTCGGACATCAACCGCGCCGCGATCACGCCTTATGGCGAACAGCAGATCGGCATTGAAGAGGCGGTGTCGCGCGCGGGGGCTTCGTTGCATGGCTTCATGCTAGCCCAGACCCGCAAGGGCGATCTGGCGCTTTTCACCAAGCTGGCCAAATCGCCGCCGCTGGCAAGCCCGAAGGACGTGCCCTTTTCCATCCTCCTCCCCGCCTTTGTCACCAGCGAACTCAAGACCGCCTTCCAGATCGGGTTCCTGATCTTCCTGCCTTTCCTGATCATCGACCTGATGGTGGCCTCGGCGCTGATGTCGCTAGGCATGATGATGCTGTCACCCACCATCGTCTCAATGCCATTCAAGCTGCTGCTCTTTGTGCTCGTTGATGGCTGGGCGTTGACAATGGGGACGCTCGCCGCCTCCTTTGCGAGCGGATGAGATGGATCAGGACGCATTCCTCGCCGTGGCACAGCAAGCGTTGTGGGTGCTGGCACTCGCTTCCGCACCGATCCTGCTCCCTGCACTCATCACTGGCGTGTTGCTCGGCATGGTTCAGGCGGCAACGTCGATCAACGAACAGACTCTCAGTTTTGTGCCCAAGCTAATCCTTGTCGCGATTTGCCTGGCGCTGTTCGGCGGCAGCATCATGGTGCTGCTCACCGATTTTACCCGCGACATGTTCGACCAAATTCCACTGTTGCTGCGATGAGGCAATGATCGAATTCGCGTTCGGCAATATCGAGGCAACGTTGCAGCTTTGGTTGCTGGCAATGATCCGTCCGGGAGCCGCCATGCTGGCCGCACCCTTTTTCGGCGCGGCCAATGTGCCGGTGCAGTTGCGGCTGGTGCTGGCGTTGGCACTTGCCCTGCCCGCCGGATCGCTGATTGCGCCCGCAATGCCGGCTGAAGGTCTGGTCTCGATAGCATGCTTCGTAATGATCGCGGGTGAAGTGCTGGTGGGGCTGGCCATGGGTTTCACGCTGCAGATCGGCTTCGCCGCGGCATTGCTTGCAGGCGAGGTCATCAGCAACATGATGGGCATCGGTTTTGCCGCGATGGCTGATCCAGCCACCGGCCAACCCAGCCCGGCGATTGGCCAATATTTGTCAATGCTCGCGCTGGTTCTCTTCCTCGCCGCCGATGGGCATTTGCTGTTTTTCGAGTTGGTCTTCGCAAGTTATCAAAGCCTGCCCCCCGGCGCGGCATGGCTTTCGGCCGCCAGCCTGAAAGCTTTGGTCGATTTTGGTGGGCTGATGTTTGTTGCGGGTCTTGCCATTGCGATGCCAGTGCTTTCGGCCTTGCTTATGGTGCAGGCCGTATTCGCAATGGTCTCACGTTCGGCACCGACGCTCAATCTGTTTGCGGTTGGCTTGCCGGTGACCCTGTCGGCAGGGACCATATTGCTCGCCATTGCGACGCCCGTGATGGCGGAGGCATTGGCGAGGACAATGGTCGAAGCGATGGCAATGTCGGCCATGCTGGTGAAGGGCTGAGCCATGGCCGAGGCTCCCGATCGCGACCATCAAACCGAAGCACCTACCCCCAAAAGGCGCAAGGACGCGGCGGAGGAAGGCGATGTCCTGGTCTCTCGCGAACTGGCATCGGCACTGGTCATGTTGGCCGGGATCGGCTGGCTGGCGCTGGCAGGCCAATGGTTGGTCAATGCCGCCGTGACGATGCTGCGGAACGGGCTTGCCATCGAACGCAGCCATTTTACCGCTTTCGACATCTCCACGCGCCTGACAAACCTGCTGACCCCGCTCATTCTTCCCTTCGCCGCCTTGCTGCTTGCCAGCCTTGCTGCGGCAATTGCCGGGCCTGCCTTGCTCGGCTCGCTCGGCTGGCGCAGCAAGGCTATGGTATTCAAGGCAAACCGGCTGAGCCCGCTTTCGGGTATAAGGCGCATCTTCGGGATGCAGGGCCTGATCGAACTCGCCAAGGCGCTAGCCAAGGCCGGACTGCTGGGTGGTGTTGGCTGGTGGCTGGCAATGGGTGAGTTATCTAAATTGCTTTCGCTGTCCGCAGCCGATCCGCTGACGGCATCGACCAGCGTTGGCAGCAGCCTGATATCGCTTTTGCTGGCGCTGGGCCTGGCGATGCTTTTGATCGCCCTGCTCGATGTTCCGGCACAATATTTCCAACGCACCCGCCGCCTTCGCATGTCACGCGAGCAGGTGAAAGAGGAGATGCGGCAAAGCGAGGGTGCGCCCGAACTCAAGGCACAATTGCGCGCTCGGCAGCAGGCGATCCTCAGCCAGTCGGCCCGCAAGGCGATGACGGAGGCCAATGTCGTACTCAACAACCCCAGCCATTTTTCGGTCGCCTTGCGCTATCGCCCCGGCGCCGATGCCGCTCCGGTCGTGGTCGCACGCGGTCGTGACGACGTGGCGCTCGCGATGCGGGAATTGGCCTGCGAACGCGAGGTGCCGATGCTCGACTATCCGGTGCTGACCCGCGCGCTCTATTTCACCACGCGTGCGGGACAGGCCATCCCCGAGGACCTGTATCAGGCGGTCGCCATAATCCTTGCCTTCGTTTTCCGGCTTGACCGCGAATTGGGCGAGCAGAAGCAACCGCCTGTTGTGGACGTACCTCATTCAAAACGCTTCGACACCTCTGGCAAGCCTGAAGCGAACTAAATCCTCCGCTTTGTGCGTCGTTAAACCGTCCGAAGGAAGACGCACATGATCGGAAATATCGCCAACAGCCTTGGCTTCGGTTCAGGCATCAATGTCAGCCAGCTGGTGAGCGATCTTGCCACCGCTTCGCGCGCACCAAAGGCGGATCGCTTCGATGCGCTTGCAAAGGCTTCACAGGCAAAGATAAGTGCAGTCGCACAGGCGCGAGCCGATCTGGATCGCTTTGCCGATACGCTTGCCAATCTGGTTTCAACCGGCAGTCTGGGTAGCCAACCGACCGTGTCCGATGACAACGCACTCGCGGTTTCAGCACTGCCGAATGCGCAATTGGGAAATCTGGCGGCGGAGGTTGAGATCCGTCAATTGGCGCGCGCGCAAACCATGCGCAGCAGCCTGCTGACATCAGCGAGCAACCCAGTCGGCATCGGCAATCTGACGCTCACCGTAGGCGGAACCACGCATGCGATTACGATCGACGCCACCAACAACAGCCTCACCGGACTCGCCGATGCGATCAACGCGAGCGGGAGCGGCGTTCGCGCCAGTATCGTCGCGGACCAAGGCCAGGTCCGGCTGGTGCTGAAGGGCGAGACCGGGGCCGCAAAAGCATTTGCGCTGTCTGCTGATCCGGGCGCTGATCCGGCGTTGTCCGCATTGGCCACCACGGGTTTGATCCAATCACAGGCGGCATCTGATGCAGTTGTCCGCGTCGACGGCGTCGAGTTCAGCCGACCGTCCAATACGATCACCGATATCGTTCCCGGCGTATCGTCGACCTTGAAAAAGGCCGAGGTCGGTAGCTTTATCGCGCTTGGCAGCGCACGTCCTGCCGATGCGCTCAAACAGACAATTGCCGATTTCGTAACCGTCTTCAATCAATTGCAAACCAGCCTCAAAGAAGCCCGGCAGACCGTTGGCGGAGTCGGCAATTTGCGTGCTCTCGACCGGCAACTGACAGCGCTGGTGAGTAAAGCGCTGACTGGCAATTCAGCCATCAAAAGCCTTTCCGATATTGGCGTCAAAACCGACCGCAGCGGGACACTTGTCCTCGACACCGCCAAACTCGATGCCGCATTGGCGAGCCATCCCGACGCCGTCGAAGCGCTGTTCAATCCGCCACGCGATTCTACCCGCACGGTTTTGACCGACCCCGGCCTTGCCTTTGCGCTGGATGAAATTCGCGACAGTGCGCTGGCACCGGGAGGGACACTGGAAAGTCTGGGCAAAGCGCTGCAAGCAGAGGCAACGACGCTGACCAAAAACCGGGAGCGAATGGAGGCGCGCGAGGGTGCCTATCGTGCAAGGCTGGAGAAGCAATATGCCTCGCTCGACGCTCGACTAAGCGCGTTCAAGGCGACGCAGGCCTATCTTGAACAGCAGATCAAGCTGTGGTCGAACGAGAATTAAGCCGTGCTCCAACCAAATTACAGCAAGGCCAGCGCGCATTACCGGTCACTCGCTTTATCGAGCCAGGCTGAAAGTGCCAATCCGCATGCGCTGGTCGCGATGCTTTATGACGAACTGTTGTTGTGTATCGACGTGCTGACCTTGCGGGCCAGTCGGGTACAATCGTTGGCCGATGATGAACAGGCGCACCGTGCGCGTGGCATCGTCATTGCCCTGCGCGCGGGACTCGATTTTGAGTCGGGCGGGGAACTGGCGTTCACGCTCGACGGTCTTTATGATGCGCTGAGCGCCGAATTCGAGGAGCGGCTGGCCAATCCAGACCCCCAACGCTTCGCCGAACTGCGTGCCGGCATAGAATCGCTCGCATCGGCATGGCGAGCGATCGCAGACCCCTAGGTCAGCAACAACGCCGCCCCATTGTTGATCATATGCGCGATGATGTTGACCCGCAGCGATCCCGTCTTGTGATATAGAATGCCAAACACGGCCCCCATCACCATCAGGGCCGGAAAGGCGTGATAATCCATATGGACTGCACCGAAAATCGCCGATGCCCCCAATATGGCGCCCCAAGCGGGCAGCTTTTTCGCCAGTGCATTTTGCACCAGTCCGCGGAACAGGATTTCCTCAAGCAGTGGCGCAATACCAGCAATGGCGACAAACAGGATGACCGTGTTGAGCGGGGTGTCCGGTAGTGCCGCGAACATCTTGCGCAACGCTTCCTGCACCTTGATGTCGGGGATGACATAGGTCGCGTAAAGATGATTGAAGGCAAGGCCGAGCGCTATAAGACCAATCGCCAGTCCGACCGTCTGGATCAGGCTCAGTCGGCTCCAGCGCATCATGCCGATACGGGCGGCGCGATCCTCCTTGCCCAGATGCAGCCATAACAGGCCAAGCAACACGAGGCTGGAAGCCACCAACGACAGGATCGTCGGCGCAGCGATAAAGCTGGCATCGCGCGCCAGCTCCATCGGATCCCGACCGCTTTTGTCCATCCCGATAGCGATACCCAGCGCCATCACACCGGCTAGCACCTGCAGGAGGAGGAAGACGGCGACCCAGCCCAGCGCACCCCATATAGTTGGAAACCGGTGATCCGGATGGCTGGTGTCGTGCAAATCTTCGGTCATATGTCGCCCCCGTCTATTCAAACCCGCGCCTTGGCTATGCGAGGCTGGAGGCAAAAGCAATCACACCAGCCCCATTTTCATCAATTCGCCCAGCATCTTGGGCGGCATTTCATCGCGCGCGTCGGCATTCGCCCCGCCAAGGTCAGGCGGCGCATCCTTGTTCTCCAGATAGCGCCAACCCTGATGCGCGCGCTTCGGGATGCTTCTGACGGGTATGAGTTCCGGGCGCAGCCTGATCCATGTTCGCCCCTGCCCGTTATCCATGAAACCGAGGATCGGGCTGCGCCCGACCAGCATGTGGTTCAATATCCAGTATAGCGAGCCACCAACCATCTCCTCATGCCGTTTGGGCAGATAGCGGGTGGTCAGCCGGATTTCACCCGCCTCGGCGTAGGTTTCCAGCCGCTGGCGCAAATGTGCTGCGCTTTCGGCACCAAAGGCAATTTTGGTCATGTGCAATGGCATTATGCGTCGAACTTTAACCGTAGCCCTGAGCCTGTCGAAGGGCGCTTGTCTGCTGGGCGTGCTTCGACAGGCTCAGCACTGCGGTCTAAATAGGTCAGGCACCTCAGCCTGCAAGACCGGCAAATACCGCAAGTCCGAGGAAGATGAGGAAACCCATCGAGTCCGTGATCATCGTCACGAAGATTGAGCTCGAAACAGCCGGATCCTGATCGAGTCGGTCGAGTACGACTGGAATGACAACGCCTGAAAGCCCCGCAATCGTGATGTTGAACAGGATGGCAGCACCAATAACGCCCGCCAATGTCCAGTTCGAAAAGATCACCCCTGCCCCCAAACCCGCAATCACCGCCACCGTCGCCCCAATGAGCAGTGCGACACGAATCTCGCGCCAGATCGAACGCACCGTATTCGATTGGGTGAGCTGGTTGGTGGCAAGCGCGCGCACGGTCACGGCCAGCGTCTGTGTCCCAGCATTGCCGCCAATCGAGGCGACGATCGGCATCAGGATCGCGAGCGCAACCATCGTCTCGATGGCGGCGCCGAACTGTGCGATGATGAAACTGGCGACCATCGCAGTGCCCAGATTGGCGATCAGCCAACGCACGCGCGCCTTGTAGCTGTCGGCAATCGGCTCGTTGATGTCGCCCTCGCCCGCACCCGACAGGCGCAGAATATCCTCGCCCGCCTCTTCCTGGACGATGTGGACAACATCGTCGGCGGTGATCACGCCGACCAGCCGACCGGCATCATCGACGACCGCAGCGGAGATCAACGCATATTTCTGGAAACGCAGCGCCACTTCTTCCTGGTCCATATCGACCGGGATCAGCGTCTGCTCGCGCTTCATCACGTCTGAAATCGAAATGTTGCGCGGGGTGCGCAATATCCAGCTCAGCTGGCACGTACCGATCGGGCGATGCGCCGGATCGACGACGAAGATTTCCCAGAATTCGGTGGTCAGATCCTGATTGTCGCGCAGATAATCGATCAACTGGCCAACGGTAATATGTTCGGGCACCGCAACCAGCTCGCGCTGCATGATGCGCCCGGCGGACTCTTCGGGATAGGAAAGCGCGTCTTCGATGACCGCGCGATCTTCGGGATCGAGCTCGGCGAGGACCGCCTGCTGCTCTTCCTCCTCCAGATCCTCGATCATCGCGACCGCGTCGTCGGTCTCCATCTGCTCGGCGAGGTCGGCAATCTGCGCGGCGGGCAGGGCGTCGACGATGTCGTCGCGTACCCAGTCGTTGATTTCCGCGAGCACATCGGCGCTGAGCAGGTCGCCAAGCGCTATCGCAAGATCGGCGCGATCCTCGCGCTTGGTCAGTTCGAACAGGTCGGCAATATCGGCGGCGTGCAACGGCTGCGCGAGGCGATAGGCCTCTTCCCCGTCACCCCGTTCAACCGCATCAAGCACCAGCCGAACAAAGTCAGCCTTCAGGCGATTGTCCTCGTCGAGGGTTTCATCGGCGGTTTCGACTTGGGGGAAATCAGGATCGGATTCGGCAGTCATCGTTCCCCCTTTGCTGCTGATTGATGCGACCGCGCTTCTCCTACGCCCCGCCCGCGAAAATGCAATTTACTTTTGCCCTTTGGAGCCTATTGCGGCGGCAAAGTTTCAACGAAAAGGATTCCCAAATGGCCGAAACACTCACCATGCACCTTTCGACCGGCGATGTCGTAATCAAGCTGCGTCCTGACCTTGCCCCCAACCATGTCGCACGCATTGTCGAACTGGCGCAGGAAGGCTTTTACAATGGCGTGAAATTCCACCGCGTGATCGACGGTTTCATGGCGCAGGGTGGCTGCCCTAACGGTACCGGCATGGGCGGTTCGTCCAAGCCGAACCTGAAACAGGAATTCAACGATGAACCCCATGTGCGCGGCGCCTGCTCTATGGCCCGCACCCAGGATCCGAACAGCGCAAACAGCCAGTTCTTCATCGTGTTCGACGATGCGACTTTCCTCGATCGTCAGTACACCGTGTGGGGTAATGTGATCGAAGGCATGGAAAATGTCGACGCACTGCCCAAGGGCGAGCCGCCGCGCGAACCCGGCGTGATCCAGTCAGTCACGGTCGCCTAAGCCCTCAAATCCGGAAGGTGCCGTCCACGACGGTGACGCAGTCACCACCGACATGGACGGCATCTCGTTCTATCCGTATGCGAACGTGGCCATCGCGGCCAACCTGACGGCCTTGGCTGGCTGTATAGCTGCTGCCTGCGGAAACCTGGCCAGCCTTCATACGAAATGCGGCTACCGCACCATTGCCGCTGCCGCAAACGGGGTCCTCGGCGATGCCGTCGGCAGGCGCAAAGCTGCGGACGATGATGTCGCCATCCGGCTTTTCGGCATAGACGGTAAGCCCGGTGGTCGCTTGGGTGCGGTCATAATCTGCAAGCATCGGCAGGTCGGGTTGCAATTGTTCAACAACCCCCGCCGATGACAGTTCGGCAATCACCCAGCGCGGGCCGACATTGACGATTTCGGGCACGCCCTTGATTGCGCCTTCACCAAGCGCTGCAGCAAGTTTTTCCTGCTCGGGCGCCACTTCATAGGCATAACGCGGCAAGCGGAAGGACAATCCGGTGCCAACAACACTAACCTCGACAAGGCCCACCGCGCATTGCTGCACCACCTTACCGTCTTTGGGAATAGCCAGACCCGCCTCGATCACGGCATGCGCCGTCCCCAACGTCGGATGACCGGCAAAAGGCAGTTCGCTCTTGGGGGTGAATATCCGGACTGCATAGTCCGCCGCTGCGTCGGTTGCGGGTGTGACAAAGGTCGTTTCCGACAGGTTGGTCCAGTTGGCGATAGCCTGCATCTGATCTGTAGACAGCCCTACGGCATCGAGAATCACCGCCACCGGATTTCCCTTCAGTGCGACGGCGGTGAAAACGTCGACCTTTTTGAAGGGTCTAGGGATGGTGATGCTCATGCTCGTCGTCCTGATGCTCGACAGTTTCGCTCGGAATATAGCCCAGCTCGTCCTTATGCCCTTCGGGATCGGGATGAATCAGCACCTCGACTCCGGGAAATTCGCGCATCAGTTCGGCCTCAATCTCGTCCATCACTTCATGCGCCTGCAGCACGGTCATGTTCGGATCGACCCAGACGTGGAACTGGCAGAAATCATGTGCGCCCGCCGAGCGCGTGCGCATGTCGTGAATGCCCTTCAGCTCGGGATGGCGCATCGCGACTTCGATGAACCGCTGTCTTTTTTCGAGCGGCCACTCCTTGTCGAGCAGCTGGTCGAGCGCGAGACTGGCGGCGCGCCAGGCACCCCAGAGCAACCAGAGTGCAATTGCGATGCCGAACAGCGGATCAGCGCCCCGCACATTGAGAAACGCATCGAGCGCGAGTGCTACAATGACCGCGATGTTGAGCAGCAAGTCACCCTGATAGTGCAAATGATCGCCATGAATCGCAACCGACCCGGTTTTCTTGATGACATGCCGCTGATAGGCAAGCAGCCCCAGCGTCGCCGCAATCGCGACCAGCGAGACGCCGATACCCATTTCGGGATGCTCGGTCGGTGCACCGTCGCCAAAACGCACTACGGCGCGCCAACCGATAAACAGCGCCGATACGGTCACCAGCATCACCTGCACCAGCGCCGACAAGGCCTCTGCCTTGCCATGACCAAAGCGGTGATCATCATCCGCTGGTAGCGCTGCGTAGCGAACGCTGAACAGCGTCAACAGCGAAGCCAGCAGGTCGAAGCCGGTATCGGCGAGCGAACCGAGCAAGGCGACCGAACCGGTCTCGACCGCGGCCCAGCTTTTCAAGACCGTCAGGAACAGCGCCATTGCCACACTGGCAATCGCGGCTTTCGCTGTCATCGAACCATGTTCGTGATGATGGTGGTTGTGCTGCAGTCCCATAAGGCGTCAGGGGTACAGCATCTGCGTGCGCCAGCCATCGCCTTCGCCTTCGAACACCCAGCGTTCGTGGAGGCGGAATTCGCGATCCTGCCAAAATTCGATGCGGGTTGGGCTAACGATATTCCCGGTCCAGTGCGGCGGGCGGGGCACATCCCGCCCTTCGAAGCGCGCTTTGACCTCGGCAAAACGCGCCTCGAATGTAGCGCGGCTATCTAGCGGACGGGATTGGTCGGACGCCCATGCACCCAATTGGGAATCGCGTGCGCGGCTCGCGAAATAGGCGTCCGCCGTCGCATCACTGACTTGCGTTATCGGGCCTTCGATACGGATCTGGCGGCGGAGAGACTTCCAATGGAACAGCAAGGCGACATGGGGGTTTGCGGCCAGTTCGCCACCCTTGCGGCTTTCAAGGTTGGTGTAGAAAATGAACCCGCCTTTGCCGTCCGCATCAGGGCCATGGCCTTTGAGCAAGACCATCCGCACCGAAGGATGACCATTCGCATCCGCTGTCGCCAGGGCCATGGCATTGCCGTCATTGAGTTCGCTTTCGCGTGCCTCTTTGAACCAGCTATCGAAAATTACGTAGGGATCTTGGCTTTCCATATCGCCCCGATAGGCTAGACTGCGCCTGCAAGGAAGGGGGGACTGCCATGCAAATGCCGTGGGAGACAATTTTTGAGGTCACCAACATCTATGCGATGGTGTGCTGGCTGATACTGCTGTTGGCACCGAAGCGCGAACAGGTGTTGCCAATGCTGTTCATGGCAGGTTGCGGGCTGCTGGCCGCGACCTACACGGTGCTCATAGTCGGGCTGATGAGCGGGACGCTTGATGCCGCAGGGCCGCGTTCGCAGGATTTCTCCTCGCTCGCGGGCGTGATGGGCCTTTTCGACAGCAAAGGCGGCGCAACAATCGGTTGGATCCATTATCTCGCCTTCGACCTGTTCGTCGGCATCTGGGCCGCGCGTAACGCCGACAGGCGAGGCATAGCACGCTGGATGCAGATCCCGGTTCTGCCGTTCATCTTCCTGCTTGGCCCATTAGGGCTGGTTCTTTATCTGGCCTTGCGCACATTTGCCGGAAAAAGCGTTGAAAATGCTGTAGCGCCGAGTTGACTCGCGGCGCTGTAATGCCAATCTAATACAGAGAGCTTGAACAACAGGGACCAGAATGGCCGATCCATATTCCATATTGGGCGTTTCAAAGGGCGCAGACGAGAAGGCGATCAAGAGCGCCTATCGCAAGCTTGCCAAGGAACTGCACCCCGACAGGAACCAGGATAATCCCAAGGCAGCCGAGCGCTTTGCCGAAATTACCCACGCCTATGACCTGCTCTCTGATCCGCAAAAGCGCGGTCAATTTGATCGCGGCGAAATCGATGAGAACGGCCAGCCGCGCTCGCCTTTCGGTGCAGGCTTTGGCGGTGGCAGCCCGTTCAGCGGTGGCGCGCGACCCGGACAGGGCGGTTTTGAATTTGGCGGTGGCATCGACCTTGGCGATATTTTTGATGGCCTCTTCGGCGGAGGCGCGGGTGCCCGGCCGGGTGGCCCAAGGCCCCAACCGGGACCGCCGCCCAAGGGCGCGAACATTGCCTACGAACATCTCGTCGCCTTTACCGATGCAGCCAAGCTGGAACCCCAGCGGATCACGCTTCGCGACGGCAAGACGGTTGAGTTCAAACTTCCTGCGGGAGCCGTCAGCGGCCAACAGATCCGTATTCCAGGCAAAGGCCAACCCGGCCCGGGCGGCAATGGTGACGCCATGGTCACGCTGAAAATCGGCAAGCACCCCTTTTACGAGCGTGACGGAGACAATATCCGCCTAGAACTGCCGATCAGCCTGAAAGAGGCGATCAAAGGTGCAAAGGTAAAGGTGCCAACCATCGACGGCGCCGTGATGCTAAGCGTGCCTGCTGGCGCACAATCGGGCACCACGATGCGCATCAAGGGCAGAGGTTTTGCGAAAAAGGGCGGAGAGCGCGGCGATCAGTTGGTGACGCTGCACATCCGCTTGCCTGCCGACACGGCAGCGCTCGCAGCCTTGGCCGAAGCTCTGCCCGACGATCCGAACATCCGTTCCGACCTTGGTCTCTGAACACTCCCCTCTCTCGCCCGAGGCACGCGCGCACGATCCGCGCCCACATCCGGAGAGCGAGGATCAGTGGTTCCATCATCTTGACCCCTGGCATCAAGCCAAGGAAGTGGTCCGCCGCGTTGTCGTCGGCGTCTATAGTGACGGCTTCGTCCATGCCGGGAATTTCGCCTATCTGTCGATTGTTGCCCTGTTTGCATTCTGTATCGTCGCCGCCGCCATCGCTGGCAGTTTAGGACAAACCGAATCCGGGCTCGCCCTGATCGATGCCTTTTTCGAAACCGTCCCCAAAAGCGTCGAGGCCGCACTTGCCGAACCTGTGCATGCAGCCATGTCGGCGCGATCAGGACCAATTTTATGGTTGAGCGCGGTTGTCAGCCTGTGGACCACGACCAGCCTCATTGAAACAATCCGCGACGTTCTACACCGCGCTTACGGGACCCAGCCAGAGCGCTGGTTCTGGCAATACCGCCTCGGTAGCTTTGTCGTGATCGTTGCTGCGGTCATTCTGGCGATGATGGCCTTTTCCGCGCAGGTGCTGGTAGTTACCATCGAAGATCTTGTCTATCGCTTCATCCCTGCGGCCGAACGTACAGCGGATTATTTCGCCTGGGGCCGGATCATCCCCTTCGCCATTCTCTTCCTCGCCATTTACACCATCTATCGTGGCCTCGCGCCGCGCAAATATCGCGGGCGGCTTTACCCCAAATGGCCCGGCGCGGTGCTGGTCAGCGGATGGTGGGTCGGCTGCACGATGGTGCTACCCTGGTTCGTATCCTCGATCACCAACTACGATCTGACTTATGGCAGCCTCGCGGGGGTGATGATCGCGCTGATTTTCTTCTATCTTGTCGGCCTCGGCATGGTCACCGGTGCACAATTGAACGCCGCTCTGGCCAACGCCACCGAAAATGGCCTAAAGGATAGCCGGGGATCAGGAAAAGACAATCAGGAGTTCATCCAGACATGACCGGTTTGATGGCAGGAAAGCGCGGCCTCATCATGGGCCTCGCCAATGACAAGTCGCTTGCATGGGGCATTGCGCAGCGGCTGAAGGCCGAAGGTGCGGAGCTGGCAATCAGCTATCAGGGCGAAGTGATGGAAAAGCGCGTCCGTCCGCTTGCCGAGCAATTGGGCTGCGATTTCCTGATCGATTGCGATGTTTCGGACATGGCCAATCTTGATGCGGCGTTTGAGAAACTGGCGGCACGCTGGCCGACGATCGATTTTGTCGTCCACGCCATCGGCTTCACGAACAAGGATGCCCTTCGCGGCAAATATTTCGATGTCTCGCTCGACGACTTCCTGATGACGATGAATATCAGCGTCTACAGCTTCACCGCTGTCGCCAAGCGTGCTGCTGCGATGATGGTTCCCTTCGATCCCGAAACCGGCAAGGGCGGCGGATCGATGCTGACGCTCAGCTATTATGGCGCTGAAAAGGTGGTTCCGCATTATAATGTCATGGGCGTTGCCAAGGCAGCGCTCGAAGCCAGTGTGAAATATCTCGCCAACGACGTCGGCCCCGATGGTATCCGCGTCAATGCAATTTCGGCGGGGCCGATCAAGACGCTGGCAGCTTCGGGCATCGGCGATTTCCGTTATATCCTCAAATGGAACGAACTGAATTCTCCGCTGCGTCGCAATGTCACGATCGACGATGTCGGCGCGTCGGCGCTCTATTTCCTGTCCGACCTGGCAGCGGGTGTCACCGGCGAAACGCACCATGTCGATGCGGGCTATCATACGGTAGGGATGAAGCAGGAGGATGCTCCTGATATAGCATTAGGTTGAGCGCAAATTGGAGGGCGAGTATGTTCGAAGGGCATAGCAACGAACTGGTTCTCCTCCTTGCCGGTGCGACTATCATTGTCGGCCTGTTTGGCTACCTGCATGCAAAGCGTTTCTGGGAAGGCCTGCCGCCAGTGCTTGATGGCTTTGTGTCGGCGGCGGGTTTCCTGTTCGTGGTTGCCGCCTTTGTTTTCGGCGGGCGCTTTGGCGGAGCTTACAATCACCCGCATGCCGGACGGGTGCTTGCGGTCGCCGCAGCCGTCATCATCTACCGAGCCTTGCGCACCTGGATCGGCAAGGAGCAGGTCAAGTATCGAAAGGTCAGGGTGAAGCCATCCGACGACGCATGATCATCCGCCCGATCGGACCCGCCGATTTTGATGTAGTCGATGCCGTCCACCGTGCCGCCTTTGCCAGCACCGCATTCGGCCATCAGGGCGAAGCCGATCTGGTCCGCACGGTCCATGCCGATGGCGATGCGCTGGTGTCGCTGGTTGCCGAAGCGGACGGCCAGATTATCGGCCATGCACTGTTCAGCCGGATGGAGGTTGAAGCCGATGGTGTGGTTCTGAAAGGTGCCGGGCTTGCCCCTGTAGGCGTGCTGCCCGAACTGCACAGCGGAGGTGTCGGATCGGCTTTGATCTGGCGCGGCCTTGAGATGTTGCAAACCAAAGACATCCAGATCAGCTTCGTCCTCGGCCATCCCGACTATTATCCGCGCTTCGGCTATAGCGCCGCAACTGCCCGCCCCTTCGCCTCCCCCTTTGCCGGCCCGCATTTCATGGCGCTTTTGCTGGACAAAAGCGTGCGACTTCCCGAAAGCGGCCGCGCACGCTATGCACCGGCTTTCGGGCCCGAGAGGTAAGATGAGTTTCAACACATTCGGCCATGTTTTCCGTTTCACCACCTGGGGCGAAAGCCACGGGCCGGCGCTGGGTGCGGTGGTCGATGGTTGCCCGCCGGGAATTGCGCTGTCCGAAGCCGATATCCAGCCCTTCCTCGACAAGCGGCGCCCCGGCACCAGCAAATTCACCACGCAGCGACAGGAGCCCGATCAGGTTCGCATCCTTTCCGGAATCTTCGAGGGCCGCACCACCGGCACGCCAATCAGCTTGATGATCGAAAATGTCGATCAGCGGTCGAAGGATTATTCCGAAGTCGCCAAGGCCTATCGCCCCGGACATGCCGATTACAGCTATGACGCCAAATATGGCTTTCGCGACTATCGCGGCGGCGGGCGGAGTTCGGCGCGCGAAACCGCCGCGCGGGTGGCGGCGGGGGCAGTGGCGCGCGCAGTCATCCCCGAGGTTGAAATCCTCGCCTATGTCGTCGAGATTGGTGGCGATGCGATTGATCGCGGCAATTTCGAGAAAAGCCAAATCGACAAAAACCCCTTCTGGTGCCCCGATGAGGCTGCGGCCGGACGGTGGGAGAAGATGGTCGACGAGGCACGCAAGGCGGGATCTTCGCTCGGCGCAGTCGTCGAATGTGTCGCGACCGGCGTCCCGCCCGGCTGGGGCGCTCCACTCTATGCCAAGCTCGACAGTGAGCTAGCCTCGGCGATGATGGGCATCAACGCGGTCAAGGCAGTGGAAATCGGTGCAGGCTTCGAAGCCGCACGTTTTCGCGGCGAGCAAAATGCCGATCCGATGCGCCCCGGAACCAACCAGCCGGTCTTCCTTGCCAATAATGCGGGCGGCATTGCGGGCGGAATTTCAACTGGCCAGGCGGTGGTGTGCCGCGTCGGCTTCAAACCGACCAGCTCGATCCTCACCCCTGTCGACACCGTGACCCGCGAGGGCGAGGCAACCGAGATCGTCACCAAGGGCCGACATGACCCCTGCGTGGGTATCCGCGGGACGCCGGTTGTCGAAGCGATGATGGCGCTGGTGCTGGCGGACCAGAAGCTGCTCCACCGCGCGCAGTGCGGCTAGACCGGTCGTCGCGCAAAAATCTCTCAATATCGCGCAGTGATAGACACGCGATTTCAGCCGTTTCAAACTTGCACGAACATCTGACAGTCGCAGGGGCGGGAATGAAAACGGTATTTTTCAGCGCACTGTTGCTCGCTGCCCCATTTGCGGCCCAAGCCACCGCCGATGCTGATCTGGGCAGCGGCCATGCCAGCTATTATGGCAATGAACTAGCCGGACGCCGCACCGCCAGTGGAGAGATGTTCAACCCGTCTGATTATACCGCTGCGCACCGGACGGTTGCTTTTGGCACGCGTGTGAAGGTAACGCATCTGGGCAATGGCCGCGAAGTCATCGTACGCGTCAATGATCGCGGACCGTGGGGACGAGGCCGGATTATCGACCTGTCCTATGCTGCCGCCAAGGAACTGGGCATGCACCGCAGCGGCACTGCCCAAGTCAAATTGACGATGGTTCGCGATTGACCCGACCGGTCAGATAACGGTTTTTGCAAGCACCTTGTCGGTAAGACCGGCATCTTCCATCGAACCGACGATCGCCACATGCCCGTTTGCATCCCGTCGCGCGACCAGAACTACAAACTCGTCATTCCCATGTGCAAATTCGATGAGATCGCGGGCTCGTGCGGCGCGCAAGCGCGGACGTGGATCGAGCTCGACAGGTTTGACATGCTCGCCCTTTTGGACCTTGCGAGCGCGCCGTTCGGCCTGGACAATGCCTTTGAGACCGCCGTCATGCTTTGACAGCAGATCGGCAAATTGGCCGGCCGTTACACTGTTGCGATGCGCATAATCGAGCGCCGCAGCAAATTCGGTCAGGCGAGTCTTGTCATAGCCCGCGCCGAAAATCAGCTTCACGATCGGCGTCATCGGCGCACGTTCCTGCACCGTT
The DNA here is from genome assembly GCA_937873665.1 of uncultured Sphingorhabdus sp. The sequence continues at coordinate 60,393 of CALMYW010000106.1, read as the reverse complement.
ATGCCGTTGTCAGCGAGCATTTCTGCATAGTCCGCCGGATAGCGTTCCGCCGCCAACGAGAAATCATAGGCACGACCAATCGCGCGATAGAGCGTATCGCGACTGCGCGCATCGGCATCGCGCGCGATATCGGCACTGTCACGCGCGACCTGCAACCAGTCAGCAAGGCTGGAGCCTTCGTCCGGTTCGACTTCTTCAATCAGCGCGGGGGCATATGCGGCATCTGCGAAGCTGGCGTCGAGGACAAGCTCGTCCTCATTCTGAGGCTCTTCCAGAGAGGTATCAATGTCCGCGTCGGTTGCTGCCGGACCGTCAGCCCATACCGGCACATGATCCTTGCGAACGGGCACCGCAGCCAGCGCGGCTTCCACTTCAGCCGCCAGCGGTGCAGCGATCTCCGCCGGCGCACCCTCTTTCCAGTTGATGACACCATAGATGAAATCGATCGTGTCATCGTCCGACGAGTAAGGCAGCAAGATGCCGCGATACATGATGTTCACGCCGCGCTCGTTCACAAACTCGGCTTCAAAACCGATCGGTGCGCGGTTGGCGATAATCTGCAAATAATGGTCGGTAATGCGGGAGAGCAATGAGCGTGGCGGGACCTGATCAAGATAGGTAATATCGTCGGTTAGCCCGCATTCGTTACGCAGCGCTTCGCCCAGATATTGGATCGAAGGGTTTTCTACGCCCGAGGTAAAGTCGAGCAGTACTGAAAAGTCCCGGAAATCCTCGACATTTTCGGGCTCAAGTTCTTCGATATTGGGATAGTTGCCCTCACCCAAATGTGACGTCCAGAAATTATAGGCGCGCACCTGCATGCGGCGTTCGTCACCAGATATAACTGGCGGCGGCTCGATTGCGGCGTCTTCCTGCTCTTCAAAACTGGCATAAGACGGCGCATCGGAATCATAATGGCCATAGCCTTCCTGGCTATCTCCAAAAGGCCCAAATCCGCGCAAATTGTCCATATACTGGTCCTAAAATCAGGCTTGTGCCCGTTGCTTCCCGCTCCTCTATGCGCCGAGATGGTTAATATGCCGTTAGCGGCGTTACACGGCGAAACAACGTTTCAGATAAGGTCTGAAAGTGTGATCCGGAGCTGCGCAAGCGCGGCTTTTTTGATTTGGCAAACTCTCGGCGCTCCAATTCCCAAGACAGCACCAATTTCGTGCAGGTTCATTTCCTCAACAAAGAAAAGCTGCAGCACCATGGCCTCGCGCTCGGGCAATTCGGAAAGCTGTTGTGCAAGCAAAGCGCTCAGTTGCTCACGCTCCAATCGCAAATCAGTCGCTTCAGCTGAATCACTAAACAAGGGGTCCAGGTCGCTATAGTGATCATCTATGCTGGCTTGCTCAATAGGCTGGCTTCCGGTTTCAAGGTCAAGATATGCCGACAGAGACAGTCCCATGGCTTCGGCCATTTCGATACTGTCGGGGGTACGCAGGAAAGTTTGTTCAAGCCTCGTGCGGGTATCCGCAATCTTTCGACGGCTTGCCATCGCTGTGCGGCTCATCTTTGCCTCGCGCCGCAACTGGTCGATCATCGCCCCGCGTACACGCATCGAGGCATAAGTGGCAAAGGCATGGCCGCGATCTTCATAGCTGCGCGCAGCCTCAATCAAGGCGATCAGGCCGATCTGTATCAGGTCTTCCAGTTCCGCAGATGCCGAGACGCGCGAATGCACGTGCCAGGCGATGCGACGCACCATCGCGCCATGGCTGGCAATCAGTTCTTCAGCCCGGTTGCTGGCATAGCCGATTTGCGCACTGTCGCGCCGACCGAATTTTTCGGGAGGTATATGCAACATCGATCATTGGTCCTTTTCAGTCTGGTCCGGATGGGGAAGCGCGGGCTCTTCGTGCCGACCACCGACGGTGGCGATGATTTCGACCGCCTTTGCGTCAGGGATTTCGAGGAAGGAGAGCACCGCAACGTCGGTGAATTGCGTCCGCAAAAGCCGCGCCAACGCAGGGCGGCAAAGCGGCGAGACAATGACGGCAAAAGCGCGCGCAGCCAGCAGCAGCGGCTCCACTGCCTCGCCAATCGCGGCCACGATCTTGCGCGCCAAATCGGGCTCGATCGGCCAGGCAGCATCGGGTGCGGCGCGAACCGACTGGTTGAGCAATGCTTCCAGTTCAGGGTCGACGGTTACCGCAGGCAGTGGCATCTGCGCGGGAACAATGGTCTGCACAATCAGCCCGCCCAGTTGCCGCCGCACCGCCTCGACAAGTTCGGGGACCGGCATGTCGGGCCGACCGGCCGATATCATCGCGGAAGCCAGCGCGCGGAAATCCCGCAAAGGTACGCGTTCGGAAAGCAAGGAGCGGCAGAGTGCAGAAATCGTCGCAAGCGGATAAGGCTGCGGTGTAAGGCCCTGCGCCAGTTGCGGATAGCCGGACTTCAACGTGCCAACCAGCGCCTGCGCCTCGTCGAGGCCGAAGAGGTCGGCTGCCGACCGCGCGAGCAGCTGGTTGAGATGCGTTGCGATCACCGTTGCCGGATCCACGACGGTATAACCATTGGCGATGGCATCGACCTGCCGCTCCGCTGCGATCCAAAGCGCATCGAGGCCGAAGCTGGGGTCTTTGCAGGCGCGCCCCGGAATCGGCTCCAGCGTATCCCCGGCGGCAAGGGCGAGCAGTTCATTGGGCCAGACCTGACCATTCCCGACCACGACGCCGCCAATCCGTATCCGATAGCTGTTCCCGTCGAGCGCAAGATCGTCGGACACCTTGACCGGGGGCAGGACGAAGCCGAGTTCACGCGAAAGCTGGCGACGTACCGCGGTGATCCGTGCCATCAGCGGAGCGCGTTTCCGCTCGTCCACCAGCCCGACCAGCGCATAGCCAAGTTCCAGCGAAACCGGCGCCGTATCGCAGACATCCTCCCATGCGATTTCATGCGGTTCCGGCGTTGCTGCAATTTTTGGCGGTGCGGCCTGAGCGTGCAGTTCGCGGCGGCGCAAGAGCCAGCATATCCCGCCGGCAATCGCCGCAGTCGGCAGCACGACAGACTGCGGCATGGCCGGAATCAAGCCGAGGAGGCCCAGTATCGCCGCGACCGGTGCCCAGGCTCGCCACTGGCCGAACTGGCTGCCAATCTGGCCGCTGAGATCGAACGGTGATGCAACGCGGGTGACGATCGCGGCGGCGGCGATCGACAGCAGCAACGCCGGGATTTGCGCAACCAGTGCGTCACCGATTGCCAGCGCAATATAAGTCCGCGCCGCTTCGCCGAGCGAAAGATCATGGCTGATGACGCCAAGTATAAGGCCGCCGATTATGTTGACGAACAGGATCAGCAGGCCTGCGACTGCATCGCCCTTCACGAATTTGGACGCACCATCCATCGATCCGTAAAAGTCGGCCTCGGTCGCAACCTCCTGCCGCCGTGCTTTGGCCTCGTCTGGGGAAAGCAACCCGGCGTTGAGATCAGCGTCGATCGCCATCTGCTTGCCGGGAAGCGCATCGAGCGTGAAGCGCGCCGAAACCTCCGACACGCGGCCCGCGCCTTTGGTGATCACAACAAGATTGATGATCATCAGCACAGCGAAAACGAACAGCCCGACGACATAATCGCCGCCGATCAGGAATGCCCCGAAGGCCTCGATCACATGCCCCGCCGCCGCCGCGCCCTGATGGCCGTCAACGAGCACGACGCGGGTCGAGGCGACGTTGAGTGCGAGGCGGAATAGCGTTGCCAGCAACAGCACAGTTGGGAAGGCCGAGAAGTCGAGCGGTTTGGCCGCCGACAGCGCGACCATCAACACAGCGAGACTGATCATGATATTGGTGATGAAACCGATGTCGAGCAGCAGCGCCGGAACAGGCACCACCATCAACAGCACCAGCGCAAGGATGGCGGCAGGCAAGGCCGCGCCAGTCGCGAGCGATTTCCAGAGCGGCTGGTTCATGTGCCCGCGCCCCGCATCGCTGCCAGCTTGCGATAGGCTTCGCGGGCGAAATCGAGCGATAGGCTTTTGGGCATGGGGTCGATGCTGCGGAGCGGGGGCGGAGTGTACGCGGGTGCGATTGATGCCACCGCATGGCTACGCAAAACTCTTTGGGTGCTGGCTAGGGTAACGCCATTGCCATCAAGCTTTTGGGCAAAGGAGCGACGGATTTCGTCGAGCGAACGCGCGCCCCCATTGGCGTCAAAGAATATCGATCGGTTTGCCGCCGCTGCTTTTGCGAAAAGCGGCGCTGCAGCTTGATCAGGGTTTGCCGCCCAAGCTTTCAGGAAATCGCTCGCCCCTGCAGCTCCCAGAAAGTGCGCGAGATAGAGATCGACCGGTTCGGGCGCGCGGCCGAGTGTATCTGCAAGATGCGCATGATTGTCACTGGCGAGTTCGCCTGCCATCACCGCCGCAGCATCGGGGTCGGAGCGGAGGCCCAGGACGGCCTGGCGCAGCCCGGCATCGGCAACCTTGTATGTCCCGCGTCCACCAGGCTCGATAGCTTCGGCTGCCCAGCCATAACCATGCGCTGCACCATGGCGTTTCAGGGTGGCAAGCCAGGTTTGGGTGGTGAACTGGTACAGGCCAGTCGCGCTGGACGTCGCGGCACGGGCATCAGCGCGAAAGCCGCTCTCGATGCGCGCCTGATCGAGCATATAGTCGAAATCTACTCCCGTGCGATGTGAGGCACGTTTAATTGCGCGCAACACGGGCGTTGAAATCGCGGATGTCGGGCTGGTCTGGTCCATGCGGTTGCTACAGCAATGGCCGTGCCATTTTGCGGAAATGGCCAACTAAGCATATATATTACAGCTATTTATACCTGCTTTGATGCGCCCGTTGTCCGCGTAGATCGGCCAAGCGGTCAATTTTCTGACGCGTCCAGTGCGCCATCAGGTTGATCCGGATCGCAGCTGCCTGGTTCTGGCGCAGGGCGACGCGCAGCCGTTCGGCCGCCAATGGATCGGCGGGCCAATTATCGACATATCGGAGTTTTGAAACCGCCGCCGCCAGCGCCTCGCTCGCACGAACAATGGCGCCAGCGTCCTGTGTATCAATCGCGGTGATCAGGTCGGTCTGGCAATCGAGGACAGCCTCGATGCTCTCGGCGCTCATGCCCTTGTCCAGCCGAAATGGTCGATCATGGCACCGGTAATCATTTGGACATCGACTCGATAGTCGCCTGAAGCGATTGCCTGCCTGAGCTGTGCGATCCGGGCGTGGTCCACCGGCGGCGGCTGCAGCGCCAAATCATGGACAAGTGCGGTCAGCTTCGCAACCGGAACCGGTGGCGCGGCATCTGTTCTATCCCGCTGCGCCAACTGTGTAGCTGCCGATTTCGCGACAGACTGGCTGGCACGGAGCGGGTTGAAACCAATGGGCTGCGTCATCATCCTTACCCCACAATGCGCCGTCAATTGTCCAACGGCTTCACAAGAGGCAATAACGGCGATCGGCACCAGAGATTTAGAAAGGGCAGGCCCTAATCAATGATCTGCGCTTTGCCGTTGCCCGCGACGGTTGCGGCCATCAGACGGTTGGAACCGACGAATTTGACGCGCACAATGTCACCGAGCCGCCCTGCTTCTGTCGCGACCGCTTGATACTGGACAGTAAAGTCATCGCCGATAATCGCCACCTGCACGCTCTCCCCGCGGTGCACCAACACGGGTTGTGTTGGGGCTGCGTCGCTATTTCCGGAAGCAAGCGGAACACTTAGCCGCCATCCGCGCGACGGACAGGCAATTTCCAGCGTCGATTTGGCGGCGGGCTCAATCGTCGGCGACACCGGACAGCGCATGAGCCGCAGGCGCCGGTCCAGCGGCGCTACGCTTCCATCGCTCGCCTTGGCCAATCGCGCATCCAGCGCGTCAAGGTCCTCAAGCACCGGCTGGGTCGCGAGCAAAAGGGGCAGCATCGTAATCAAAATGGGCATGAAAATGGTCCTTTCCTGATCAGCCTTTCCCACAGCAACGCCCGTGCCATCTTGCGTTGGCCGTCGGATTATTGAGCAATGGAGCCGGGCCGTGAGGATGGCTGTCGGAATTCTGGCAGGTGCCAATCTGATTGCGGCCATACGGCACTTACCATCTGAATTCACGTCGCATTTCTACAAATGGCACGGCCATTGCTCTTCTTTCGCCGAGGCCCGCTTTGGGTAAGCAACCGAAAGGAATGCGCAATGGCAACGGCAGATATCTTTGGTATCCATGCGACGGCGCTGCACCTGCGCAGCCAGCGCATGGCAATGCTCGCCTCGAACATCGCCAATGCCGCAACGCCCAATTACAAGGCGCGGGATATTGATTTTTCAAAGGCGCTGGCGCTGGCCGAACAAGGCCAGTCGACAGAAAGCGCCATTGCCTATCGCGTTCCGCTTCAGCCGTCGCTCGATGGCAACACTGTCGAAATGGCGACCGAGCAGACCGCTTTCGCAGAAAACGCCATCGCCTATCGATCAAGCCTTGCCTTCCTCAATGGCCGCATCGGCACACTGTCGCGCGCGCTGAAGGGAGAATGAAGATGGCCAACACTCTTTCAATTTTCGACATCAGCGGCCGCGCCATGGCGGCGCAGCTGGTACGGCTGAACACCACTGCCTCCAACCTGGCCAATGCCGGATCGGTATCGGGTAGCGAAGCGAGCGCCTATCGCGCAATGAAACCTGTCTTCCGCACGATTATGGGCGAAGCCGGCACCGCAACTGTTGTGGTGGACCAAGTGACCCAAGCGACCACCGCACCCACCAAACGCCACGCCCCGTCGCACCCGCTTGCCGACAAGGACGGCAATGTCTGGGAGGCTGCGGTCGATAATGCGGCGGAGCTCGTCGAGATGGTCGAAACCGCGCGCCACTATCAAAACAATGTGCAGGTGCTTTCGACCGCAAAGGGCCTGATTTCCGAAACCCTCAGACTGGGACAATGACGATGACCGCAATCCAGCCAACCAACGCCCGCAACATGCCGGTAATGCCCAAGGGCACGGCCGAAAAGAAACTTGGGCAGAGTGATTTTCTGCAGCTGATGACCACCCAGCTCAAGCATCAGGATCCGTTCGATCCGGTCGATAACCAGGCAATGGTCGCGCAAATGGCGCAATTTTCAAGCGTCGCCGGAATTTCAGAGATGAGCACTTCGCTCAAATCGATCGCCGACCAGATCAAGGTGCAGACCCAATTGCTGACCGACATTCGCGCGGCAACGTTGCCCGCCGCCTGACAAGGAGAATAGCCCATGTCTTTCTACACGTCCCTATCCGGCCTGAAGGCCGCGCAAACCGACCTTTCGGTAACCTCGAACAACCTTGCCAATGTCGGATCGACCGGCTTCAAGAAGAGCCGCGCACAATTTGGTGACCTGTTCGCTAGTGCGCCAACGCAAACCACGAAGATGGTTGCCGGACAAGGCGCACGCCTCAACGCAGTCGTCCAGCAGTTCAAACAAGGGACACTGGAAGGAACCGACCGGACGCTCGACCTGGCCATCGCCGGGGAAGGCTTTTTTGTAACCCAAGGTGATCCCCCACGGGCAGCGGTTACCTATACGCGCAACGGCGCCTTTCAGGTCACTCCCAGCCGTCAGGTGGTCGATACCATCGGCTCAACGCTGCAGCTGTTGCCCGTTGACGCATCCGGTAATGTCACCGGCAACACTTTGGCGGACGCGTTTGATTTCGTCTTGCCTGCCAATGCTCCGGGTAATCCCACGGTTGCGCTGGCCAATGTCTCGATCGGGATCGACGGGCTGGTGACGGCCACTTATGCCGATGGTTCGGATGAAGTGCTGGGCAAGATCGCAATGGCGAGCTTTACAGCGCAGGAGGGGCTACGCCCTGTAGGCGATGCGCATTGGCAATCGACCGGCGACAGCGGCCCGCCCGCCATCGACGCCGCCACCAACGGCCCGCTGGGCACGATCCGCTCGGGGGCGCTTGAACGCGCCAATGTCGATGTGACCGAAGAACTGGTCGCGCTGATTTCCGCGCAGCGCAATTTCCAGGCCAATGCCAAGGCAATCGAAACCGCGTCGAACATGACGCAGGCGATTGTCAGCATCCGGTAAGGGTGGGGCACATGAGCTTCAAATGTAACCGTAGCCCTGGGCCTGTCGAAGGGCATCTCTCAGTCAGACACCAAGGCTTAAACCTTGGTCCGTGCTTCGACAGGCTCAGCACTACGGTTTTGGAGAACAGGAGGATCACCGAATGGACCGCCTGATCTACACAAGCCTCACCGCGCTTCGCGGCGCACAGGCGCGGCAGACCGCGACGGCGAACAATCTCGCCAATGTCTCGACGCCCGGTTTCCGTGCCGAAATGGCCGAAGCACAGGCGATCTGGTTGCGCGGGCCGCAGGTCGTTGGGCGTGCGGTGACCAGCGAAGAGGTGATCGGGGCCGATATGCGCGCCGGGACGGTGATCGCAACGGGCCGAGAGCTAGACATATCCATCGAAGGCAATGCCCTGCTCGGCGTGCAAGCCCCCAATGGCGATGAGGCCTATACCAAGCGCGGTGATCTACAGCTCGCCGAAAGCGGGCTGTTGACGACAGGCGACGGGCATCCGGTGCTCGGCACGCAAGGCCCGGTGATCGTGCCACCTGCCGACAGCTTGCGCATCGACCGCGAAGGCCGCGTCTGGATTGTGCCGCAGGGCGGCGATCCGCAATTGCCGCAGGAAGTGGCCAAACTGAAACTGGCCAGCCCGGTCGGATCGACGGTGCTGAAGGGCCTCGATGGGCTATTCCGCGTTCCCGATGGCGGCATACTGCCTGAAGACCTGGAGGCTCGCGTCAAAAGCGGCGCGCTCGAAGGATCGAATGTCAATTCCACGCTGGCGCTCACTGAAATGATAGAGGCGAGCCGCAGCTGGGATGTGCAACTCAAGATGATCGGCGATGCCCGCGACCTCGACGCCGCGACCGCAGAGCTGATGCAGCTTCCGCAATAAGGAGATAATTTATGGGTATCGGCGCTCTTCATGTCGCCCGCACCGGGCTCGACGCGCAGAATTTCCGCATGCAGGTGATCGCGAATAACCTCGCCAACGTCAACACCACCGGGTTCAAGCGCGACCGGGCGAATTTCGAGACGCTGGCCTATCAGGCGATGCTGACTCCGGGAGCGCCCTCCTCGTCGCAAAACCTCTACGCGGTCGGCTTCAACCTTGGCACCGGGGTGCAGATGACCGGCACGGCGCGAATAGACCTGCCGGGAACCGTATCGACCACAGGCAATGGCCTCGACGTCGCCATCGAAGGCGCTGGATTTTTTCAGATCGAAATGCCCGATGGTCGCATTGGCTATACCCGCGCGGGCAATTTCAGCCTGTCGGCGGAAGGCAATATCGTCACACCGGACGGCATGCCTATCCAACCGCAAATTCAAATTCCCGATGGCGCGAGCGCGATAGCCATTGCCGCCGATGGTACCGTTTCCGCCGCTGTTCCGGGGCAGGCCGAAGCGACCGTGCTCGGCCAAATCGAAATCGCGCGCTTCGTCAATCCTTCGGGGTTGCAGGCCATCGGCAACAACCTGTTGGTTGAAACTGCTGCATCGGGCGCGCCGCAAGTTGGCGCCGCCGGAATTGAAGGCCGTGGCACGCTGCGCAGCGGCGCACTTGAAAGCTCCAACGTCAATGTCGTCGAGGAACTGGTCGACATGATCGAAACCCAACGCGCCTATGAGGTCAATTCGAAGATGATCCAGGCGGCAGACGAAATGATGCGCAATGCGGCACAGAATTTGTAAACTTGGTGTCGTAGTTCACCGCAGCCCTGAGCCTGTCGAAGGGCGGCTCTCAGCCTTGCGCTGTTCCTTGAGGCGTGCTTCGACAAGCTCAGCACTACGGTTCTTGGTAGCAGCTTTGGCACTATCCTCCCCCGCCATCGCCAAGCCCAAAACTGCACCCGATTCCTTTGCACCTGCCGCGCCGGGCGCACCCGCGGCAACTGTCGCCAACGGCGCAATCTTTCAGGGTGATGGTTATACCCCATTGACCTCTGGAAACAGGGCCGGTGCGGTCGGGGATATTGTTACCATCCAGCTCGTCGAGCGGATTTCAGCTTCAAAAAGCAACAGCGCCAGCACGGGCCGCAACGGCTCGATCGGCCTGACACCACCCGCTACCGGACCGCTCGGCCTTTTTTCACCCACAGATATAAATATGGGTGGCGATCAGTCGTTCAAGGGAAAGGGCGAGGCCGCCCAGACCAGCGCTTTGAACGGAGAGGTCAGTGTGACGATCACTGCCGTCTTTCCCAATGGAACCATGCTCGTTCGGGGCGAGAAGATGCTTACCCTCAATCGAGGCGACGATAGGGTTCAATTCTCAGGCCTCATCCGCGCTGCTGATATCTCTGCGGACAACCGTATCCTTTCCAGCCGGGTCGCCGACGCGCAAATCCGCTACACCGGCAAGGGCGAAATCGCGCGCGCCAGCAAGCAGGGTTGGCTGCAGCGTTTCTTCTCAAAGATAAGTCCGTTCTGATGAAGCGGCTGTTTTGCCTATTTGCCGCCATGGCCACGCTATATTCCGATCCAGTATATGCCGAACGGATCAAGGATCTTGGTCAGTTCCAGGGGCTGCGCGCGAACCAGCTGACGGGCTATGGCATCGTCGTCGGCCTTGCCGGCACCGGTGATGACAGCCTGATCTACGCAACACAGGGCGTGCAGGGTGCTGTCTCGCGCTTTGGCCTGACAATCCCGCCAGGGGTGAACCCCAGCCTGAAAAATGCCGCCGCCGTGCTGGTCACCGCAGAGCTGCCGCCATTTGCCAAACCGGGCCAGCGCCTCGACATCACCATTTCCGCAATGGGTAAGGCGAAATCCTTGCGCGGCGGCACGCTGGTGATGGCGCCGCTTTATGGAGCCGATGGCCGCATCTACGCGATGGCGCAGGGAAACCTTGTCGTGGGCGGACTGGGTGTCGATGCCGCCGACGGCTCCAAGCTGTCGATCAACATCCCTTCAGCGGGGCGGATCGAGGGCGGAGCGACGGTTGAACGTTCAGTCGACACCGGCTTTACTGCAGGAGAGCATTTGCTGTTCAACCTGCACCAGTTCGATGCGACCAATGCTGGCCGGATTGCCGATGCCATCGACACGACCTTTGGTCCCGGAACAGCCACTGTGCTGGACGGGGCTACGGTTCAGATCCGTGCGGCGCAGGGCGGCAATGCCCGCACCCGGATGATTGCGCTGATCGAAGCGCTGAATATCGATGCCGCAGAGCCGCGCGCGCGCGTTATCGTAAACGCCCGCACCGGCACTGTCGTCATCAACGGTGCGGTTCGCGTGGGTGCTGCAGCAGTCACACATGGCAAGTTGACGGTCAGGGTCGATGAGGCTCCAGCCCTCGTTCAACCGACCCCGTTCAGCCGCGGCGAAACCGCCGTTGAGCAATCGAGCGACATCAAGGTTGAGGAGCCTGCCAACCCCGCCTTCCTGATCAAGGGCGGCGCAAACCTTGCCGAAATTGTGGATGCAATAAACCGTATCGGCGTTCCCCCCGGCGATCTGGTCGCGATCCTCGAAGCGCTCGACCAGGCGGGTGCGCTGACAGCCGAATTGGTAATCATATGATACAGCCTGTTTCATCGAGCCCCTCCCCCAGCGCAGCTCCGGTCAATCCGGAGCTGCGTAAAGCCGCGATTGCGTTTGAAGCCGTCATGCTTCGCCAGTTGATCGGCGAAATGCGCAAAGGTGCGTTGGCGGACGACATTTTTGGTTCATCGGCAAACTCAACCTATCGCGAGCTTGCCGATGCCCGGACGGCAGACGCCCTCGCACAGCGTGGGGCAATAGGTATTGCCGCGATGATCGAGCGGCAACTCGCCTCTCTCCCTCTCCCTTCAGGGGAGGGCCAGGGGGTGGGGTCTCTCGATCTAGCGCCAAAACTGATACACCCCACCCCAACCCCTCCCCTGAAGGGGAGGAGCTTTAGGAGTGCTTTATGAGCGACCTCCTCAACATCGGCGCATCGGGGCTGGGCGCCTATTCGCGGGCCCTGGCCACTGTCGGTGACAATATCGCCAATGCCCAGACCCCCGGCTATGCGCGCCGCACTATCGAATTGCGTGAGGCCCCGGCAGCCGGTGAAATCGTCCTTTCACGCAACAGCATTCGCCCCGGCGGGGTCGAGACAGCAGGCGTCCGTCGCTCGGTCGACCCATGGCTGATCGAGGATGCGCGCACGGCATCGGGCGAAGCCGATCGCAGCAGTGCGCGGCTGGACGCGATCGACGCTACCGAAAGGGCGCTCGACGACGGAATCGGCGGGATTGGCGAAAGCATGACCCGCATCTTTACGACCGCAGACCAGCTTGCCGCCGATCCTGCCAATGCCACCTTGCGCGCCCAATTCCTGCAATCTGTTGACGATAGCGCAGCGGCCTTTCGCAGGACGGCCGCTGCTTTGGGTTCGGCGGCCAATGGCGTAGCCCAGTCCGCCAGTATCACTGTCGACAGCCTCAATACCGATCTCACAGCGCTGGAAGCAGTCAATCAGGGGCTCCGGCGCGCGCGCGCGGGTTCGGCCAATGAGGCAAAGCTGCTTGATGAGCGTGACCGCCTGCTCGACAGGATTTCGTCCGCCTTGCCGGTAACCGCCAGCTTTGACGCGCGTGGCGCCGTGACGCTTTTGGCTAGCGATGGTGCCCTGCCATTGGTTGCCAATGGTTCGGTGTCGACGCTTTCGGTTTCAATACTGGCCAATGGTCAGCTTGCCTATGCCATCGCACCCGGAGGCACTCTGGCGCCCAGCGGCGGAACACTTGCCGGACTGTCGCAAGGTGCCAACCATATTGCCATGCAAACTGCATCACTCGATGTACTGGCCGCCCAATTCGCGAGCGACCTTAACGGTTGGCACCAGTCCGGCCTCGACGCCAATGGCAACCCGGGCTCGGCGCTGTTGTCTGGAACCAGCGCCGCGACTTTGGTGGCCGTGGCGCTGACCGCCGACGCGGTTGCAGCCGCCGATGCGTCCGCATCGAATGGTAATTCGTTGCAACTGGCCAATCTGCGTGGGAGCACTGGTGTCGAAGCCGGATGGGCGGCTTTGGTTGGCCAGCAGGCGCAACAGGCCGCCAGTGCGCGCGCCCAGGATGCCGCCGCTTCGACGCGGCGAGACGGGGCCTTTGCCGCGCGCGACATGGTCGGCGAAGTCGATCTCGATCGCGAAGCTGCAGAATTGCTCCGTTTCCAACAAGCCTATGAGGCTGCAGCGCGCACCGTGCAGGTGGCGCGCGAAACCATGCAGTCCATTCTCAACATTTTCTGACGGACCACAGCGATGATCAACGCCACCGGTAACCGCATGACCCGCGAAATCGCCGGCCAGTCAAGACTGGCGCAAGATATTGCGCAAACGCAGATTCAGGTTTCTACGGGCAAGCGCATCCAGCGCGCATCAGACGATCCCGTAGCTGCAACCAGAGTGGCCGCGCTCCGGACAACGCAAGCGAATGCCGTCGCTTGGGGGATCAATATGAATGTCGCCCGCACATTGACGGCCCAGGCCGAAGGTGTGCTGAAGACCGCATCCGACCTTCTGGGGAGAGCCAAGGAATTGGCCCTGTCCGCCTCAAACGGAACATTGACGGTGGCCGATCGGGCGGCCGTTTCGCTCGAACTATCGGCGATTGCGGATGAGCTTGATGGGATTGGCGCAACCGAATCGAGTTTGGGTGAACCGTTATTTGCGACCGGAAGCGCGCGCCTCATGCGGTTTGATAATGATGCGCTTTTCGCGCCTGTTCCCACCAGAGCAGCCCTATTCGACAGCGGCGGGCAAACGGCGGCGCAGCATGTACGCGACGCAGCAAGCGCGATCGGCGCGGGCAACAGCGCTGCCATCGCAACCTCGCTCACTGCCCTCGATGGTGCCATCGACCAATTGGCGACAGCGCAGGCACAGATCGGAATCAATGCCGCCCGGCTGGATCGGCTCGCTGAAGTGCATGCGGAAAGAGGCATTACGATTGCCGCGGAAAAGTCCTCACTTGAAGATACCGACCTGCCAACGGCAATTGCACGGCTGAACGCACAGTCCATCACGCTGGAGGCGGCCCAGGCTGCCTTTGCCCGCATCAACCGGCGGACATTGTTCGATATTTTGGGCTAGGGAACCTCAACTTTGGGCGCCAAGTGCCGTTAACTAAGCATATTGTCTGCCGCTTATCTTCGTCACCCCCCGCAAAGGCGGGGGTCCATCGCCGATGGTATAAATTTGAGCGTCGGGTGATGGATTCCCGCCTTCGCGGGAATGACGAATTGGTGGGACGGTGAAAGGGCTTTAAACAAGATGTTCGCGATTGTCGGTATCCTTGTCTTGATCGCGATGGTCTTTGGCGGCTTTGCACTGACGGGCGGCAATCTCGGGCCGGTGATGCACGCGCTGCCGCATGAGATGCTTATTATTGGCGGGGCCGCCATCGGTTCGCTGATCATTGGCAATTCGGGGAAGGAATTGAAGGCGCTCGGCGGTGGCCTGACCAAGGTGTTCAAAGGGCCCCGCTTTGGCAAGCAGGACTATCTTGATTGCATCCTTCTGGTCGGCAAGCTGATGAAGCTGTTGCGAAGCGAAGGCCCGGTCGCGCTCGAACCGCATATCGAAAATCCGAAAGAATCCGCGCTCTTCGCCGAATATCCCAAATTGCTTGCCGACCAGACGCTCATTCACCTGATCTGCGATACGCTGCGGCTGGTGGTTGTCTCGTCGGGAACACTCGATCCGCATGCGGTTGAGGAGGTGATGGATAATGCCATCAAGAACCACCACCATCATGCCATCAAACCCGCTGATGGTTTGCAAAATCTGGCCGACGCCCTGCCCGCGCTCGGAATCGTGGCGGCGGTGCTCGGTGTAGTCAAAACCATGGGGTCGATCGACAAGCCACCCGAGATATTGGGCGGGATGATCGGATCGGCTCTGGTCGGCACCTTTCTCGGTGTGCTGCTCGCTTATGGTCTGGTCGGGCCCTTTGCCAACCGGGCCAAGCAGGTGATCGAAGGCGATGCCGCGATCTACCACACGGTCAAACAGATCATCATCGCTTCGCTCCATGGCCATCCGCAGCCGCTGGTCATCGAGGCTGCGCGGTCTGGCATCGAACATTCGAACCAGCCGAGCTTTGCCGAAGTGTTTGACGGGATGCGGGCGCGATAATGGCTGCGAACGCCAATCAGGTCGTCCGGCCAGTGATCGTCAAAAAAGTGTATGAAGCACCGCATGCTGCGCATCATGGCGGGGCGTGGAAAGTGGCCTATGCCGATTTCGTCACGGCTATGATGGCCTTCTTCCTGCTGATGTGGCTGCTGGGCGCGACGACAGAGAAGCAGCGCAAGGCACTCGCAGATTATTTCGCGCCGACTTTGGTCAAGACCAAGCAGGAAAGCGCTGGGTCGAACGGCATGTTCGGCGGGGATTCGATCGTTTCGGCAGATGATTATCCGCACCGCGCGGCGCAGACAGGAACCAAAGCGATCACTATCCCGCGCGATGCCAAGGGCGGGCTCAAGGAAGCCTCGGGCAAGGAGCGTGACAAGGCGCGGTTCGAGAAACTGAAGCAGGCGCTGGCGAAGAAGATGCAGGCCAGCCGCGAATTGCGCCGCCTCGCCAAAAATGTCCGCTTCACCGAAACGCGCGAGGGGCTGCGCATTGATCTGGTCGATGAGGCGGACTTCAGCATGTTCGTTTCAGGCACCAATCAGATGACGCCCGATGCGATGCGGTTGCTTGATGAGGTGTCGTTGCTGGTTCGCGATCTGCCCAACGGCTTGATCATTCGAGGCCATACTGACGCCACCCCTTATGCCCGCGGGCAGGGGATGAACAACTGGAAGCTATCTGCCGAGCGCGCCGAAATCACCCGCGCCATCTTTGCGCAAAAGGGGGTGGGGCCGGATCGCTTCCTGCGAATCGAAGGGGTTGCGGATCGCGAACCTTATGTTCCCAAGAACCGGTTCGACCCGCGTAATCGGCGGATGTCGATTACTTTGGGATGGGCGCGCGAATAGAGTTGGTCCGTATTGGATCATCCCGAAACATCTGACCTACGTTTTTCTGCCCCTGCTTTCCTCCATATTGGATATATCCTTTGTTATTCAATATGTTATGAGACTTTTCGAAATCAGTCGTTAACCATTTACGTCGCAGTTCGAGGCCATCGGAAAGGCGGGGCAGCCCGCATGGCTTCGGGGGCAAATATGGTTATTTCGACGGCAGAGTGTGAACGTACAATTGCTGCATTGGTGATCGGCACAAGCCCCGCCGTGCAAAGGTTGCGGGCGATGATCGCCCGTGTGGCGGCGTCGGAAGTGTCGGTGCTCCTTGCCGGGCCTTCCGGCTCTGGCAAGGAACTGGTAGCACAGGCCATCCACGCCGCCAGTAATCGCTGTGCCAACCCGTTTGTCGCAATCAACACCGGGGCGATTCCGGGCGAGCTTATCGAATCCGAACTATTCGGGCATGAAAAAGGCAGCTTCACCGGCGCACACAATCGGCGGACCGGCCATTTCGAAAATGCGCATAAGGGTACGCTGTTCCTAGACGAGATTGGCGACATGCGCTTCGACATGCAGGTCAAGCTGCTCCGCGTGCTGGAGGAACGCTTGGTCACACGGGTCGGCAGCAGTGTCGGCACCCCGGTCGACGTCCGCATCATTTCCGCGACGCATCGCGACATGGATCATGCAATCGCCGATGGCCGTTTCCGGCAAGACCTGTTCTTCCGCTTGGGCGTGGTGCTGGTGCATGTGCCCGCATTGGCCGAACGGGCCGAGGACATCCCGTTATTGATTCGCCATTTCCAGAAAGGCAAACCTGCAGGCGCGATTGCGCATTTTGATGAAAGCGCACTCAAAAAGCTGATGGCGCATGACTGGCCCGGAAATGTCCGCGAACTGCGCAACGTCGTCGAACGCGCGGGCGTACTTTATGGCGGCGAGATACTAAACGCAGAAGATGTCGCCCTGTTGCTGACCAACGCGGCTCCACCACTCGAAAGCCGCCGCGAACGGGTTGCGGTTGCGCCGGTTTCCTTCGTCCCTGCAGCGCCTGCACCTGGCAAGGATCAACCGATCGACCTGCGGCAGGAGATTGAGGCAATCGAACTGGAACGCATCAATATGGCGTTGGAGTTGGCCGACGGAATTGTTTCGGAGGCGGCGCGGTTGCTGACGTTGAAGCGCACCACATTGATCGAGAAAATGCGCAAATATGGCGTTCAGGCGGTTGCCTAGCCCCCCTCCCGCTTGCGGGAGGGGCTGGGGGAGGGCCTGAGAGGGCGATTGGCTCGCTTCGCTCGCCCCCTCCCCTAACCCCTCCCGTGAACGGGAGGGGGATGATTGGGCTCAGGCCGTCCGTTTCGCCAAAACCTTGCCAATCACCTGCGCAAAGGTCTCCGCACTCTGCGCTCCGGGGACCATATATTTGCCGTCAAAAATGATAGCAGGCACGCCAGCGACATTTTCGTTGATCCAATAGCTTTCCTCGCCGCGCACTTCGCGCCCGAGCACCTCGTCAGCGAGCCATGCTTCGCAAGCCGCTCTGTCGAGACCAACGCTTTCCGCAACATCGAGCAGTACGGCCCGGTCACTGACATCCTTGCCCTGCTGGAAATAGGCTGAAAAGAGCGCGAGCTTCAGCTCGGTCTGCTTTTGCCAACCATGTTCGGTGCCAGTGCGCGTTAGCAATTTGTGGGCGTCAAACGTATTGTACAGCCGCCGCGCGCCCATATCGCCAAAGGTGAAACCCAAATCAGCTGCGGTGTCCTTGATCCGTTCGCGCACCGCCTTGCCTTCGTCGGGTGAGCGGCCATATTTGCGCGCGATATGCTGGCCGGCATCCTCGCCTTCGGGCGGCATGTCGGGGTTGAGCTCGAACGGGTGCCAGTGGATCTCAGCCTCAACTGGCTCCGACAACAAAGTCAGTGCTTTTTCGACCTGCTTATAGCCGATGATGCACCAGGGGCAGACGACGTCGGAGACGATATCGATGCGCAATTTTTCCATGCCTACATCTCCACCCAACGCCGCAAAAGGGTGTGCGCAATCGCAAAGGGCGGCGGCGCGCCAAAGCGTTTGTCGGGAGCATCGGCGAGTGCGGCGCGCGCCTCTTCCTTCGTCACCCACATCGCATCTTCCAGCTCGTTATAGTCAATCGTCAGCTGGTCGCCATCGGCGTCGGCAACACAGGCGATCATCAGTTGCGATCCGCCAAAGGGCCAGGGCTGGCTGGTGACATAGCGCACTGCTCCGCAGCTGATTCCGGCCTCTTCCATGATCTCGCGCCGCACCGCTTCTTCGATGCTTTCGCCGGGCTCAAGAAAACCGGCCAGTGCTGAATAATTGCCCGTCGGCCACGCCGATTGCCGCCCGAGCAAAGCCTTGCCCTCATATTCGGCGATCATGATGACAACAGGGTCGGTGCGCGGGAAATGTTCGGCATCGCAGGCGGTGCATTGGCGGCCCCAGCCCGCGCGGAATAGCTTGGTCGAACCGCCGCAGCGACCGCAATATTTGTGGTTGTTGTGCCAGTCGATCAGGCTGCGCGCGATGCCGTAAATCGCAGCATCCTCTGCAGGCAGCATCGACAGTGCGCGCCAGACAGCGGGCGAGCGGGCCATGCCGCCTGCGCCTTCGACCAAAGGCACGAAATGCGGCTTGCCATTTGCGAGTCCGAGCAGGATCAGTTCGACCGAAACGTCGACCTCGGCCATCGACACCCATTTGAGCCCGCCTTCGCTGGCAACTACCGGGTCCAGCCCGTCGAGCCCCAGAACGCGTGCGCGCCAGTCATTGAGTGCAGCGTTGAAGCCTTCGACATCATTGCGCAGCCGGTCTGCACGGTCGAGCGGAGAGCCTGTGAAGCCGGGGTTCATATACCTGCCTTTAAGCAAGATGACGCTAATTCAAACCGTAGTGCTGAGCCTGTCGAAGCACGCCCAGCCGATAAGCCCCCTTCGACAGGCTCAGGGCTACGGTTTTGCGTGAATTCATATTGTGTCATCGCAGTCTAACCCTGCAAATCGGCAACAAGCCATTCACCGAACCTGTCCTGAAAATCATGCGCATTGGACGGCATATATTGCAGCATGCCGGTCGCGCGAATCTTGCGGCTGGTATCGACGAAAGCGATAGTTCCAGCTGCGCCGCCCCAACCGAATATGCCCTTTTGCGCACCTTTGCCGACGCGTCCGCCCGCGCCAAAATCCGCGCCATTTGCAAATGTACCGTCCGTGCTGACTCCGGCCGGTAACAGGTTCGACATTCCCAAGGTTACAGTTTCGGGAGCCATGATTTCGGCACCGTCTAGGCTGCCGCCATTGAGCAACATGGCGAGGAAGCGGTCATAGTCGCGCGCGGAGCAGACCAGTCCCGCGCCACCAAAAGCAAAAGCGGGTTTGTCGAGATAGATGCTGGTCGCCGCCGGATCGATGGGGATCAGCGCGCCGCCAAACACTGCATAGTTGGTGGTAAAGCGTTTCACCTCGCTTTGCGGAACCTGAAAGTAGGTGCTGGTCATTTTGAGCGGATCGAAGAGCCGCGTCTGAAGGAAAGCGTCGAACTCCATCCCGCTCGCCACCTCTATCACCCGGCCCAAAAGGTCGAGGCTGATCGAATAGCTCCATTTGGTTCCCGGCTCTGCGATCAGCGGCAATTTGCCCAAACGCTCCGAAAATGTCTTCAAATCGGGGGTCGGCGCACCCGGCTCAAAGCCAGGGATCGGCATGCGGCTGATCTGTCCGGGGGTGATGCCATTATCCATATAGGCCTTGAGCAAAGGTCCCTTGGTAATGATCGAATAGCCAAGCCCCGCCGTGTGCGTCAGAAGATGGCGGACGGTGATCTGTGTCTTCGCCGGTACCGAATCCAGACTGGTTTCGGGGCTGGTCAGCACACGCATTTCGGAAAATTCGGGCAGAAAATCGGCGATCGGCTGATCCAGCTTCATCTTGCCTTCGCCGATCAGGATCATCGCTGCCATCCCCGCCACCGGCTTGGTCATCGAATAGATGCGGAACAGCGTGTCGATGTTGACCGGTGTCGGATCGCCAATTGCCTGCGTTCCCGCCGCTATCACTTCCAATTCACCCAAACCGTGGCCGATAGCAGCAACGACGCCCGATGCCTTCCGGTCGGCAACATAGCCCTCAACCTGCGATTTGAGCGTCGGATATTCCTGCGCGAGGAGGCTCCAGGCAGGCGTCGGCAGCATCGTCGCCATCGCGCCCAATCCGGCCATCGAAAGGAAACCACGGCGGCTGGGATTCATCATTGCAGTCTCGGTTGCGGACATGCTCACTCCTCTAGATTTTCTGTCTTGCTCTAATGGCAAGCTTGGCTGCCTTGCTGAATAAGGTTGGCAAACCGGCGCTGTCCAATGATTTCAGCGGCCACCATTCGCCGGGCGGCAAGCTGCTTTCGTCGATCGGCGCTGCCGTAGCGGCAAGCCGCAGCGTCAGGCGGAAATGGGTGAAGACATGCGCGACTTCGCCCGGCACAGCATTCCAGTTGGCCGCAAAAGGCGGCTGCGAGTCGCCATCGGTGCGGGCATTCCAGCCATCATCGGGCAGGCTGCGCATCCCGCCGAGCATGCCGCGATCAGAACGACGTATCAGCCAAACATGGCCTTCACGCTCAATCCAAAAGGCCGTTCCGGTGCGGTCGGGCTTCGCTTTTTTGGCAGCCTTGCGGGGTAGTGTTTCGGTCAATCCTGCTGTCTGCGCCGTGCAGTGCATCTGCAGTGGGCAGATCAAACATTGCGGATTGCGGACCGAACAGAGGCTTGCCCCCAGATCCATCATCGCCTGCGCAAAATCTCCGGGCCGCTCAGCGGGCGTGATTGCGTCGACCGCCGCCCGGATCTCCGGCTTGGCGGCGGGCAGCGGCGTTTCGATGGCGAACAACCTTGCCGTCACCCGCTCAACATTGGCGTCGACCACCGGGACGCGCTCGCCAAAGGCAATCGCGGCAATGGCAGCTGCGGTATAGGCACCGATGCCGGGAAGTTTGGCAAGCTCGACCGACGTTTCCGGCAGTTCTCCGCCATATTCGGCGACAACGACACGCGCGCATTTGATCAGGTTACGCGCCCGGCTGTAATAGCCGAGCCCCGCCCAAGCCGCCATGACGTCGGCATCGTCGGCCGACGCCAAAGCGGCGAAATCCGGCCACCTCTCGGTGAACTTTTCGAAATAGCTGAAAACAGCCGCAACAGTCGTCTGTTGCAGCATGATTTCGGACATCCAAACACGGTACGGATCGGGTGGCGGCGTTCCCGGCGGCGAACGCCAGGGGAGGTCGCGCGCATGGCGGTCATAATGGCCGAGCAAGGCGCTGGCGATATCCCCAGAAAAGTCATCACGCTGTTGGACGGAAGCCATGCAAAATGCGATAACCGGCTGATGGAGGAAGGCAAGCCATCAACCGCCGCCAAAAAGGCAAAAGCTGCCGCAAAGCCCGTTTTTGAACGGCGGCGCGGGGGCGAAGCGCGCGCGGTTTCCGATCTTGTCCCCGACATTGGCCGCGCAGCATTCCGCCGCTTCGGCTTTGTACAAAGCTCTGTCGTCAGCCGCTGGGATGAAATTGTCGGCCCGCGCTATGCCGATGTCACCGCCCCCGAAATGATCCGCTTTCCCGCTGGCCAAAAAGCAGGCGGCACGCTCGAACTGGTCGTTGAAGGCGCGCATGCCGTGATGATCCAACACGTCGTCCCTGAAATCATCGAGCGGGTGAACCGCTTTTTCGGCTATGATGCCGTGGCCAAGGTGAAGATGCGCCACGGGCAGGTGCAACGCGCCGAACCCAGGCCGAAAGTCAGCGCAGCACCAGTGCTGCGCGCACCGTCTGCCGAGTTGGGGGATTCTCTTCGCGAAATTGCCGACCCGGAATTGCAGGCAGTCCTCCAAAATCTGGCAAAAAGCCTTGCCAAAGAGGGCGAGTAAATGCAGATGCATCGGTCCAATTCAGAGGCAGATATGGCCACCCGATTCCCGACTATATTCCGAAAATCGCTGACCCTTTTCGCCATAGCCTCTGCGCTTGGCGGCGGTGCACTGATCGCTGCACCGGCAAAGACCAACTGGCTGCTGACCTTCAGCACGACGGCCAAGGGCAGCCATGTCATCGGCAACCCCGCCGCGCCCACCAAGCTGGTCGAATATGCCAGCTACACCTGCGGCCATTGCGCGCATTTCGAGATCGACGACGTCCCGCAAATCAAGAACCAGTTTGTCGCATCCGGCAAGGTCAGCTTTGAAATCCGCAACCTGGTGCGCGATCCGATGGATCTGACCGCCGCGATGCTCGCGCGCTGCGGCGGCAAGGGGCGCTTTTTCGGCAATCACCGGCATCTGATGGCAACACAGTCGCAATGGGCCAATGGCAGCAAACTCGGCAAGGCGACGATTGACCTGTTGGAGGCAAAGAATATCGTCGGCTTCATGCAGGGCGCCTATACCGAATTGGGGCTGGACAAGATCATGGCACAGCGGGGCGTTACCGCCGCGCAGGCCAAGGTCTGTCTTGCAGACAAGGCGGCGTTCAATACCGTCATTGCGATGACCGACGAAGCCACCGAAAAACTGAAAATCAACTCGACGCCAACCTTGCTGGTCAATGGCAAGGTCATCGAAGGTCACGACTTCGCGACCATCAAACCCCATATCGCTCCCTGAATTTCAACGACGCAAAGGACATCAAAATATGCGCAGTCTGAAAATCCTTACCGCTTCCATCGCCGCGCTGGCCCTTGCATCCTGTGGCGGCAGCGAAACCGGCGAAGCGCCCAAGGGCGAACCGGTAGCTGCCGTCGCGCCACCCGCTGGCAAGCAATGGATCGATGTAGTCAGCAAGACGGCCGAGGGCGGCTATCTGATCGGCAACCCGGATGCGAAGATCAAGCTGGTCGAATATGCCTCGCTCACCTGCCATGTCTGTGCACAGTTCAGCAACGATGCCGGATCGGACCTGCACGACAATTTCATCAACAATGGCAAGATTTCTTACGAATTCCGCAATTTCGTGCGCGATGAATTTGACCTGATGGCGGCGCGCGTTACCCGTTGCGGCGCTAATGAGGCGATGTTGCCTTTGACCGAACAGTTCATGGGTTTCCAGGAAACCCTGTTTGAAAATGCCAACAAGATCGGCACCGACAAGGCACTGGAAGCGAAAATTACTTCGCTGAAAGGTGGCGAGCGCTTCTTTGCCCTGGCCGATGCCGTAGGTATCGTCGAATTCTTCGCCCAGCGGGGTGTTTCGCGCGACCAGAGCAAGGCCTGCCTCTCCGACACCGCCGAAATGCAAAAGCTGGCCGACCTGACCGCCGAATATGGCAAGAAATACACCATTCAGGGCACGCCGACCTTTTATCTCAACGGTGTCCGCCTTGACGTGACGGCCTGGCCGCAGGTCAAAGGCAAGCTGCAGGAGGCGGGCGCGCGGTAAGCCTTCAGGGCACCGCGTCGGGGGACATATGCGGATCAAGCGGCTCAAACTCACAGGCTTCAAAAGCTTCGTCGAGCCAACCGAGCTGCATATCGAAGCCGGGCTGACAGGCGTCGTCGGCCCCAATGGTTGCGGCAAGTCCAACCTTCTCGAGGCGCTGCGCTGGGTGATGGGCGAAAATTCGCCCAAATCGATGCGCGGCGGCGGGATGGAGGATGTGATCTTCGCCGGCACCGCGCAGCGCCCGTCGCGTGATTTCGCCGAAGTCACCCTGCTCGCCGAACATGACGCACACGAGAATATCCCCGGCATCATCGCCAATGACGATGATTTCGAATTGGAGGTCGTCCGCCGAATCGAGCGCGGTGCAGGGAGCGCCTATCGCGCCAATGGCCGCGACGTGCGCGCAAAGGATATCGCGCTGATCTTTGCCGATGCGGCGACCGGCGCGCATAGCCCGGCGCTCGTCAGTCAGGGGCGTATCGGATCGATCATCTCCGCCAAGCCGCAAGAACGGCGGATGATGCTTGAAGAGGCAGCAGGGATTTCGGGCCTGCATGTGCGCCGCAAGGATGCCGAGCAGAAACTGCGTGCGGCCGAAACCAACCTCAACCGTCTGGCGACGATATTGGGCGATATGGATGCCCGCGCGCAGAGCCTTAAAAAGCAAGCGCGACAGGCCGAGCGTTATCGCAAATTGTCGGGCGAGATCACGCAGGCCGAAGCGCGTCTGATCTTTGTGCGCTGGCGAGAGGCCAAAGCAGCAGCGGAAGCTGCACGCACGGAAGCCGATGAAGCGGGCACGGCAGTCGAGGAAGCTTCGGTCCGCCAACGCACCCTCGCAGAGCAGCAACAATCGGCTGTCCGCAAACTGGCTGATGACCGTGCGGCCGCTATGGCAGCGCGGGATGCGGCGAGCGATCTTTCAAACAAGCTCGTCCAACTGACCGGCGAGCGTGACCGGCTGATCCAGCGGCAGGCTGATCTGGCCGCACAAGCGCGGCGCATCGAAGAAGATGGCGCGCGCGAAGGCAAGCTGACCCATGATGCCGCCGAGGCGCTGGCGCGCTTGCAGGTCGAAGCTGCCACATTGGCCGAGACTATCAAGTCGAGCGAGGATGAACGCCCGCGCTTGACCCGTGCCCTAGACGATGCCGAACGTGCAACGCGTGAGGGTGAGGTCAAGCTGGCCAAGGCAGTGGCCGAACAGGCGCGCGCAGAAGCCGAATTGCGGGTTGCCGAAGCCGCGCTCAACAATGCCCGCGCCCGCGTCGAGCGCGCCGAGCGCGACAAGGCGCGGCTCGAAGCAGAAAGGGCCGCGCTCGGCGATGAGGCAGAACTGGCAACTGCCCGCGATGCGGCACGCGATGAAGCGGCGCGCCTGCAGGTGGAGCTTGAACAACAGGCGACGGCGATTGATGCCGCCGAGAGTGCACGCGCAACTTTGGTCGCAGAACGCGATAGTGCGCAAAGCGCGCTCGCGAGTGCCAAAGCGGATCTGGCGGCGCTCGTCAGCGAGAAGAACGCACTCGAACGCGCAACAGCTAAAGGCAGCGACAACCGCGCGCTCGACCGGATCAAGGTCAAGCCCGGCTATGAACGCGCATTGGCGGCGGCGCTGGGCGACGATCTGAACGCGGCGGTCGGCGGGGTGACCGGACGGCGCTGGCAGGGCTTCACGTCGGTTCCACCAAAATTATCGGGCGAACGCCTCTCCGATGTGGTTGAGGCACCGAGCGAATTGGCACTGCGCCTCGCCATGGTGCGCGTGGTCGAGGCTGACGATGGCGCGATGCTGGAGATAGGCGAGCGACTGGTTACCCGCGATGGCAAGCTGCGCCGCTGGGATGGCTTTGCCGCCGAAGATGATGGTGCAGCGGCCGCCGAACAGCTCGAACGGGCTAATCGTTTGGAAGCGCTGCTCGAAGCCATTCCGGTGGCAGAGTCCAAGGTCGGCGACCATGCAACTGCTCTCGATGCGCTGGGCGAACGCATTATGGCGGCGCAGGATGAGGCGCGGCGGCTGGCTTCGGCACAGGCGGCAACCGAAGCCGCGCTGCGTCAGGCACTGCGCGATGCAGATCGGGCTGAAGATGCCCTGACGCGCGCACAGCAGGCGGCGACGGCACTGGCCGAGCGGAGCGGATTGGCCGAACAGGAAGCCACGCAAGCCCGACTCGAATTTGAGTCAGCCGAAAAGGCGCGCGCCGAACTGCCCGATGGCGAGCAACAACGCGCGCTTGTTGCCGCGCTGACCAGCGAAGGGGAGTCGCTACGGCAGTTGTTCGTGCGGGCGCAGGCCGACCTTTCCGGCCTCGACCAGAAAATCGCCCAGCAGCGCGAACGGCGTGCGGTGGCGCAGGCCGAAATTCGCGGCTGGCAGGACCGGGCTGGCGAGGCCGAACGGCGCATCGCCGAAATGAACAAGCGCAGCGCCGAGATTGCCGGAGAGCTTGAAGCTATTGCAGGCAAACCGGACGTTATCACGCACGAATTGACGACATTAGAGGCAGACAAGGCGGCTATTGGCGAAAAACTCGCCGCGCTTCAGGCCGCTGAACAGGCTAGCGAAACCTCGCTGAAGGCACTCGAAGCCCAATTGGCCGCTGCTGCGGAGGCGGTTTCTTCTGCCCGCGAACAGCGCGCCGGAGCCGAGGCGCGCGCTGAAAATCAGGATGCCCGCCGCCGCGAAATGGCGGGGATTTCGGGTGAACGATTCGAATGCCCACCGCCGCTGCTGCCTGAAAAGCATGGCTTTGAAGAAAGCGAACTCGGCGATGCGTCGGTGGAATCAAGCCGCCTTGAAAAGCTGCAATTCGACCGCGAACGCATCGGCCCGGTCAATCTGATCGCCGCCGACGAGCTGGTCGAACTCGAAACCGAAATCGAAAAGGGGCAGAGCGAGAGCGAGGAACTGACGCAGGCGATCAACCGGCTGCGCGGCTCGATTGGCAGCCTCAACCGCGAAGGCCGCACCCGCCTGTTAGCCGCGTTCGAAACGGTCGATCAGCATTTCCAGCGGCTGTTCAGCACGCTGTTCAACGGCGGACAGGCGCACCTCGCATTGATCGACAGCGACGATCCGCTCGAAGCAGGCCTCGAGATTTTCGCCCAGCCGCCGGGCAAGAAGCTGCAGTCGCTGACGCTGCTGTCGGGCGGCGAACAGGCGCTGACCGCAGTCGCGTTGATCTTCGCTTTGTTCCTGACCAACCCTGCGCCGATCTGTGTGCTCGACGAAGTCGATGCGCCGCTCGACGATGCCAATATCGAACGCTTCTGCGACCTGCTCGACGCGATGACGCGCGAAACCGACACCCGCTACCTGATCGTCACCCACAACGCCGTGACCATGAGCCGCATGCACCGCCTGTTTGGCGTGACGATGGTCGAACAGGGCGTATCCCGCCTTGTCAGCGTTGATTTGGGCGGTGCAGAGCAGTTGCTGGCGGCAGAGTAACCCCTACCCCATTGGGTAGAGGATTTCCTTGGTCACCTTGTGGATGGCCTTCATCACATCGTCGGAAAGTACGAGTTCGCTGGCGGCGAAGATTTCGGCGCATTGCTCGACTGTGCTCACCCCGACGATGGTCGAGGCGACGAAATCATGTTGTTTTGACCAGGCGGTCGCTAGCGTCACCGGTGACATGCCTGCTTCCTTGGCAATTTCCAAAATGCGTGCGGTCGATTCAAGCGCTCGCGGCCCGGCGAAACGCCGCGCCATTACCGCCTGCCGCGAATCGAGCATATCCATATAGCGGGTAAAGCGTGCGCCTTCAGGCCGTCCACCATCCTGATATTTGCCTGAAAGCACGCCGCCTGCGAGCGGTGAATAAGGAATCAGGCTGACGCCTTCCTCGCGGCACACCTGTGCCAGTTCATCCTCGAACCGGCGGTTGTTGATCGAGAAATTGTTCTGTATCGTCTGGTAACGGGCAACGCCAAGGCGCTCCGACGCCTGGATCGACTTCATCAACCCCCAGCTCGTCTCGTTCGAACAGCCAATGATCCGCACCTTGCCCGCGCGGATCAGCTCGTCGAGCACTTCCATCGTTTCCTCATAGGGCGTGCCATGGTCGGGCCAGTGCGTCTGGTAGAGATCGATATAGTCGGTCTGCAGCCGGCGCAGGCTGTCTTCGACCGCAACGGTAATCTGGCGACGGTCGAGTGCGGTCATCCCGCCGCGCTTGGGCGATTTGAACCAGACATGGCTGGGGCCCGAAACCTTGGTGGCGATGATGATGGCGTCGCGGTTTTTGCCCTTCAGCCAGCGGCCGACAATCTCTTCCGTCCGTCCGACCCATTTGACATCGGGCGGCACCGGATAGCCTTCGGCGGTATCGAAGAAATTGATCCCCGCATCGAGGCTCATATCGAGCACGCGGTGTGCGACCGCCTCATCCGCCTGCGACCCGAAGGTCATCGTTCCCATGCAGATGTCGGAAACGACAATCGCACTCTTCCCTAGCCGCCGGTTGCCCATAAACCCTCCTCCGTTTTAGCCTGAAGCGCCCACGACAAGGCAGGCGAGCGCAACCAGCAGCCCTGTTACCTTGTTCGACCGGAAATGGCCGAGCGCATTGCTCCCATCCTTTTTGAGCGAAGCAATTTGATATGCCAAGTGGAAAGCGGCAGGGGCGAGCGCGACCAGCGCCTGACCTTGTGGCCGCACACTCCAGATCGCCATGCTCCAGCCCGCCAGCGCGAGCAAATAGCACACGGCAACCCCGCTGCGGATATGCTCCCCCATGCGCAGCGCGGTCGAGCGTATGCCGACCAGCGCGTCATCCTCGCGGTCCTGCATCGCATAGATCGTGTCATAGCCGACCACCCAGAAAATCGTGCCGCCATAGAGCCAAAGCATCGCGGCATCGGCCACGCCCGTCACCGCCACCCATCCGACCGGCACGCCCCAGCTGAAAACCAGCCCAAGCCACAATTGCGGCCACCATGTGATGCGCTTCATGAAAGGATAGGCGGCGACCAGTGCTAGGCTGCACAGCGCAACGAAGATGGCCTCAATCCGCAACTGCACCAGCACCAGAAAGCCGATGCCGCACAGCAGCAGCAGCCAGCCCCACGCCGCCTTCAGGCTGACCGCCCCGCTTGCCAGCGGCCTGCTCGCCGTGCGCGCCACTTTGGCGTCCAGATCGCGGTCAACAATGTCATTGTACACACACCCCGCCCCGCGCATCGCAATCGCGCCGAGCAGCATCCAGAGGATCAATGGCCAGTGGCTGAACGCCCCGCCCGCCAGCGTCAGTCCATAAACACAGGGCCAGAAAAGCAACCACCAGCCAATCGGGCGATCGAACCGAGCGAGCAGGGCGAATGGCCTGACGCTTTCCGGCAACAGGCGGACAAGGCCTTGAATTTCTGTGTCTGGGGGAGCGGTTGTGGGCATCGAATCTGACATAACGCCTTGCCCACCGCTTGTCGAAGGCTATGCTTGGGCGATGGTTCAAACCCCCGCCTGGCCCCCGCATTCAACCCCCCGCCTGTTTGTTGATGAGGCACTTTCAGAGGGTCGCGAGTTGCGCATCGAAGGCGGGCAGGCGCATTATCTGCTGCACGTCATGCGGCTGAAGGAAGGTGCGCCGGTCAAGCTGTTCGACGACAGAACGGGCGAGTATCTAGCGACCGTTGCCGCAACCGGAAAACGCGACCTTGCGCTCACCATCGAAGCGAAACTGCGGGAGCGTGAAGCAGCGCCGGATCTTTGGCTCTGCCAGGCGTTAATCAAGAAAGATCGGTTAGACTGGATCGCCGAGAAAAGCTGCGAATTGGGGATCGCCCGGTTCGTGCCGGTGCGGACGCAGCGCTGCGTTGCCGACAAGTTGAAGGAAGGAAGGCTACGCAGCCAGATGATCGAGGCCGCCGAGCAATGCGAACGCACCGCGCTTCCCGAAATCGCAGATTTGTCCAAATTGGATGTACTTCTGCGCGATTGGCCAGCGGACCGGTCTTTACTGTTTTGCGATGAACGCGGCGGCAATCCGCTAGCCGATATTTTGCAGCGGGGCGGTCATACCAAGTCAGCCATCCTGATCGGCCCGGAGGGCGGGTTCAGCGATGAAGAGAATGCCGCAATCCGCGCGCATCCGCAGGCAATGCCCGTGTCGCTTGGGCCCAATATCCTGCGCGCCGATACCGCTGCTGTTGCAGCTATTGCCATCTGGATGGCGCTGAATCCTGCCAATCAAGGTTAACCGGAGGCAGTAGCATAGTCCGATTTGGCGAGATTTTACATCTCGAAACCCGCAGAATCGCGACATTGTTTATCATTAATAAAGCAATTCAAGGCAATTGCCGACGCTGTGAATCGTACGAAACACCCTTCTTGCGCCAAGTTCAGCTTGGACAGCATGGCAGCCTCCCGGTTTTGGGTGTGGCTTTCTGTCATGCTCGCTTTGTGCATCCTGGCCACAATGGCGAGCGCCAACCAGACACCTTCGAGCAGCAGTGGCACTGGGCCGGTGACCAAGACATACCCCGGAACAACGACCATGCAGGTATCGTTGTCTGGCGCAAATTCGGTAATCTTCGATGATTCTATTGCACTCAACGGCATCGGCGGAGTTACGTCCGCACAACTTTCCCCCGCAATTTCGGCAACGACCGACGCTATAGAAATAGATGTCAGCCCGGCAGGTTGCTCAACGGCCACGCTTCGATGCGCCAACCGCGGTTCGATGACGCTAACGTTCAGCCATCCCGTGAAAGACCCGATAATTCACATATCCGGTTTGGGCGCAAATCGTTCGAGCACAACTTTTTTCCACTCATCACTCGTCATGACGAGCTGGACGGCAAGTGCCAAACCAACCTTTGCCGTCACCAACAGCAACGGAAATCTCTCGATTAGCGGAGACGAAATTCGCTCCACCACGATCAACGGACAACCTTCGTGCACAACCACCAACAAAGCCGGCTGCGGCAGCGTTCGCATGAACGGAACGATCACGTCGGTTACTTTCCAGATCGACATGCTGATGGGCGGCTCTGGAACGGCGACCAATGTCGACGGCTGGAACTTCACCGTTTCGCTCGACGAAGATTTTGGCGATGCACCCGCAAGTTTTGATACGACCGCTGCCGCCAGCCATATCGTTGGCGGTTATTATATGGGCGCTGGCGTTACCGTTGAAAATGCTGGGGTTACGAACCTTTCCGGCACGCCGATCACGCCCAGCCCGATCGCCAACGCTACGGCATCGTCCGATGGAAATGACGACGGCGCAACCTTTGGTACGCTGGTGCGCGGATTGGCGTCTACTATTGATGTGGCGGTTACCGGCAGCGGAGGCAGGCTTCAGGGCTGGATTGACTGGGCAGGTGACGGCAGTTTCGCAACTGCGGGTGACCAGATTGCAACCAATGCGGTCGACGGCGGCGCAGGGGACACCGATGGTCTTGTAAACGGCGTTATCCGCCTGTCGGTCACGCCGCCTGCCGGCACCACACAGGTGACGCGATTTGCGCGATTCCGCTGGTCGCCAACCGCTGGCGTTGGTCGGACCGGTCGCGCAACAGTGGGCGAAGTCGAAGACTATCAAGTGACCATTTATCCGCAGCACGCAGATCTGTCGCTGGGCAAAACAGTCAGCAACGGCACTCCGACAAACGGCAGCTCGATCAGCTACACGCTGACGGCCACCAGCGCGGCAAGCCCGGCATCCACGGCAACGGCCAACGGCATCACCGTGCAGGACACGCTGCCAACCGGGTTCAGCTTCATCAGTGCGACAGGCACGGGAACCTATAACAGCGGCACCGGCGTTTGGAGCGTCGGCAGTCTGGCGCCTGGTGCAAGCGCCTCTATCACGATTACCGGAACCGTTACGGCGACGGCCGGCACTGTCACCAACGTCGCGCAGATTACTGCCAGTTCGCTGACTGACCCGGATTCGACGCCCAATAATGGTGTGACGACCGAAGATGATTATGCTTCGGTGCCCTTCACCGTAGCAACGGCAATGGCAGCCCCAATCTGCCCGGTGGGTACAACACAACAGATTATTTCCAACGGAACTTTCGCCTCCGGAACCGGCCCAAGCTGGACCAACTGGACCGCATCGGCGATCTGGACGGGTGCGGGCGTTGCCTCCGTAAACAGCGACACAACGTCAGGCACTTTGACCCAATCGGGACTGAGTGGGCTCAATTTTGGTCCCGGCCCTAGTGGCGGCGCTGTTATCCAATTAAGCCAATGGTGGCGCAATGGCGCTCCTGCCGCTGGCTCAACCAGCGCACAACTGACCATATCGGTCGCAGGCACGCCCTATGCGCGGATCACCACAGACGCGAGCGGCGGAACATCGGCCAGCGTTACTTATCTGAACGGGGCGTCGGGGAATCTAAGCACTATTACCGAGTTCACCTATACCGGCTGGCGGATCAATCTGCCGACGACAGTCAGCGCTACCGGAGCTCTCACCTTCACCCATGCGCCGGGCGGCGGCACTTCGGACGACTTTGAAGTCGACAATGTGACATTGTACACATGCCAACCTGGCGAACTGACGGTCACCAAGGTCAGCAGCGTGCTGAGCGACGGAATCAGCGGAAGCAACCCGAAAGCGCTGCCGGGCGCGATTGTCCGCTACTGCATTCTGGTAAGCAATACGGGCCCCGTTCCGGCAAGCAATGTCACCGCTGCCGACAATCTGCCCGCTGATGTGAGTTATGTTGCGGGTAGCATGGCGTCTGGTTCTAGCTGTGCGACGGCAACCACCCCGGAAGATGACGACAATAGCGGCGCCGACGAAACTGATCCTTTTGGCATGTCTATAAGCGGAACGACCCTGGCCGGTTCAACACCGACACTCGCGGTCGGTGCCAGTTTCGCTATGGTTTTCCATACTGTTGTCAACTAGAACCTTCGTTTTAGGTGTAAACGAAAAGTAGCGCTCCGTTAACCTTGCTGCGTTATATGCGAGGCATGTCCAGCCGTCGGCACCCGCCAGCCCGGCCTGGTTCGCCAGATGCCGCCAAGGCCCCGGAACGCAATGCGGTCCGGCGATGCTGGAGTGTTTTCATCTGGTTGATCGCTCTCTGCGCCTTCCCGCAGACCGCCTATGCCCAGCTGCAATATACAAATTCGACCGACGGCGCAGTGAACGAAACCGCAACGCCTTGCACCAATCCGTTGGTTCGTAACTTCACAGTCAGCGACATTTACACCGTCGCCGATGTCAATATCGGCGTCCTGATGGCGCATACCTATCGCGGCGACCTGCAATTCTATCTGCAATCGCCGGCGGGGACGCGGGTACAGCTGATCAACAATATCGGCGGCACACGCAACAATGTGAATGTCTTGTTCGATGATGCAGCCGCCACCCCCATTTCCAATCATACAGCGAACAATGATAACGCTACTGCGGCCACAGTTGTTCCGCCCTATCAGAGGACCTTCCGCCCGTTTCAGGCGCTGTCGGCATTCAATGGCCAGGAAGCTGCGGGTACGTGGCGGCTCGAAATCTGCGATAGCCTGAACGCGGACTCAGGCACGTTCTTCCAGTCGGATCTGTTCCTGACGGGCGCCCCGGCGAGCATCGGCGTAACCAAGATCAGCTCGGTCGTCTCCGACGGGATCAGTGGATCGAACCCGAAAGCGATACCGGGCGCGACGGTGCGTTATTGCATCACCATTTCCAATGCTGGCCCCGGAACCGCCGCCAATATTTCAGCGACGGACGCAATCCCTGCAAACTTGACCTATGTCGCCGGATCGATGTTGTCAGGATCAAGCTGCGGCACTGCAGCAACTGCAGAGGATGACAATGCGAGCGGTGCCGATGAAACCGACCCGATTGGCGCGTCTTTTTCGGCAGGAACCGTAACCGTCAGCCGGGCTGCGCTGTTGAACGCTTCAAGTTTTGCGCTGGTTTTCAACGCAACGGTAAACTAGCCGCCGGACCCCGTCCGGCCAGCGTCGAAAATGCTGGCAAAGCCTTGTTGCCGCTCGTAAAGCCTCGCCATGAGCACAAAAACAGTTTCGAATCGCAACGATCCTGTGATCGAAACCCGCGACCAGTTGATTGCCGCTATGTCCAAGGGCGAAAAGCCCAAGGAACGTTGGCGCATTGGCACCGAGCATGAGAAATTCGTCTATTGCACCGGCGATCATCATGCGCCTTCCTATGACGAGCCCGGTGGCATTCGTGACCTGTTGATGGCACTGACCGAATTTGGCTGGGAACCGGTCTATGAGGGCGGCAATGTCATCGCGCTCAAAGGTGCCGACGGCGCGGTCAGCCTCGAACCGGCTGGCCAGCTCGAACTGTCCGGCGCACCGCTCGAAAACCTGCACCAGACCTGCGCCGAAACCGGGCGCCACCTGCAACAGGTGAAAGCCATCGGCGACAAGACCGGCAAGGCTTTTCTGGGCCTTGGCCTGTGGCCAGACAAGACCCGGGCCGAACTGCCGATCATGCCCAAAGGGCGCTATGAAATCATGCTGCGCCATATGCCGCGCGTCGGCTCAATGGGCCTCGACATGATGCTGCGCACCTGCACCATTCAGGTCAATCTCGATTATTCGAGCGAAGCCGACATGGCGCACAAGTTCCGAACCTCGCTGGCGCTGCAGCCGCTGGCGACCGCGTTGTTCGCCAATTCGCCTTTCCTTGAGGGCAAGCCCAACGGCTTTCTCTCCTATCGCAGCCATATCTGGTCGGATACCGATCCGGCGCGCACCGGCATGCTGCCCTTCGTGTTCGAAGACGGCTTTGGCTATGAACGCTATGCCGACTATATGCTCGATGTGCCGATGTACTTCGTCTATCGCGACGGCAAATATATCGATGCCTCAGGCCTCAATTTCCGGGATTTCCTGAAGGGCGAGCTTTCGGTACTGCCCGGCGAAAAGCCGACGGTTTCCGACTGGGAAGACCATATGTCGACCGCTTTCCCCGAAGTGCGCCTCAAAAGCTTCCTCGAAATGCGGGGTGCCGATGGTGGGCCGTGGAGCAAGATTTGTGCGCTACCCGCCTTCTGGGTCGGCCTGCTCTACGACCAGTCGGCGCTTGATGCGGCATGGGATGAGGTCAAACATTGGACGATGGAGGAACGCGAGTTGCTCCGCTCTTCAGTCCCCAAAATGGGTCTCGATGCACCGATTGGCGGCGGCGGAAAGTTGCGCGACATTGCAGGACGCATCGTCGAGATTGCGTCGGCAGGCCTCACCGCACGCAACCGCCTCAACAGCGGCGGCGATAATGAAAGCGGCTTCCTCGATCCGCTGCGTGAGGTCGTAGCCAGCGGCAAGACACCCGCCGAGGTGCTGCTTGACAAATATCATGGCGAATGGGGTGGCAACATTTCCCGCGTTTACGGTGAAATGAGCTTCTAGACAGGCGTTTTCCTACTGTAACATGGATGCAACATAGCGCCGGGAATCTGCCGCAAAAGCGGCGGATTTCCTTGACCTTGCGGCATTTGGTTCTAATGGCACGGCCCAGTTGTAACAGGGACCGAAACACCCTCCTCTTTCATCTCTCATCTGCAATATCAGGGAGCAGCTGCATCATGCGCACCTTTGCATCGTCTTTCGTGGCCATTGCCATCGCCACCACCAGTTTCGCCACCCCCGCTTTCGCGCAGACCGAAGCCGCCGCCGATGAAGGCCTTGGCGAAATCGTCGTCACCGCCCAGCGCCGCGAGGAAAACCTGCAGGACGTACCGCTTTCAGTCGACGTTGTTTCGGGCGACAAGCTCGCTGCAATCAATTCGGGCGGTGGCGATATCCGCGCCTTTGCCGGTCGCGTTCCCAGCCTGAACATCGAAAGCTCGTTCGGCCGTACGTTCCCGCGGTTCTACATCCGCGGCCTTGGTAACACCGATTTCGATCTCAACGCCTCGCAGCCGGTCAGCCTCGTTTACGACGATGTTGTCCTTGAAAATCCGATCCTTAAAGGCTTCCCCGTATTCGACGTAGCGCGCGTCGAAGTCCTCCGTGGGCCGCAAGGTACGCTTTTCGGCCGCAACACCCCTGCCGGTATCGTGAAGTTTGAAAGCGTCCGTCCCGATGCGGAAGGTGCCAATTACGCCAAGGGCAGCTTTGGCCGCTTCAACTCGCTTTCGCTCGAATCGGGCATTGGCGGTCAACTGAGCGAGCAGGTTTCAGCCCGCGTTTCAGCCATGTATCAGCGCCGCAGCGACTGGGTCGACAATATCTCGACCCCTGCCAATAACGACCTCGAAGGTTATAAGGACTTTGCGATCCGCGGCCAGATCCAGTTCGAACCCACCGAAACCACCAGCCTGCGCGTCAAGGGCCAGTATCGCGATTTCGACGGCACTGCGCGCGTTTTCCATGCGAATATGTTCGTTCCCGGCAGCAACGACCTGCGCGGCCTTGCCAGTGCGACTGCCGATTTTGATCGTGGCGAAGTGCAGACCGACGGCCTGAACTTCCAGCGTATGAAGCTGTACGAAGTTGCCAGCACCTTTGAATGGGATCTTGGCCCAGCAACGCTGACCTCGGTCACGTCCTGGTGGAGCGGCAAATATACCAGCCGCGGCGATATCGACGGCGGCACCCCCGCTGGCCCGGGCTTCATTCCGTTCAGCGCCAACTCGCAGGATGATGTTCCTGATCTCGATCAGCTCACCCAGGAAGTTCGCCTTGCATCGAACAATGATGAAGGTCTGACCTGGCAAGCCGGCGTCTTCTATTTCCATGAAGACCTCGCCATTGCTTCGTACAATTATGACACGCCCACGGGCACCGTCCCTAGCGTGACCGCACTGCAGCAGCAGACATCCGAGGCATGGGGCGTATTCGGCAGCCTGACCTATCCGTTCTCCGACCAGTTCTCGATCACCGCAGGCGCGCGCTACAACAATGACAAGCGCCGTCTTGATGTTGGTCGTGGCGGTTTCTTCGGTGCCATCGGCAACGGCCTTGCCCGCGTCAAGGATGACAATCTGACCTGGGATCTGAGCGCAACCTATGAAGCGAGCGATGACATCAATCTCTATGCCCGCGTCGCCAAGGGCTATCGCGCGCCGTCGATCCAGGGTCGCGCGCTGTTCGTCTTCACCACGGTGCAGGACGCCATCAGCACGGCGGATTCGGAAACGATCCTGTCGTTCGAAGGCGGCGTGAAGGCCAATCTGGGTGGCCGTTCGCGCTTCAACCTGTCGGTCTTCAAATATGATCTCAACAATGCACAGCTGACTGCCGTTGGCGGCGCCAGCAACGCGGCCAAGCTGATCAATGCCGACAATGTCGCTGGCTATGGCTTCGAAGCCGAATTCGAAACCCGCCCCGTCGACAATCTGGTGCTGACCGCTGGCCTCAGCTACAACCGCGCCAAGATTGACGATCCCAATGCCTTCATCACCGGCTGCGGTGGCGGCTGCACCGTCACCGATCCGGTGCGTGCAGGCAGCCCGGGCATCTATTCGATCGACGGCAACCAGTTGCCTCAGGCCCCGAAATGGTCGGCCAACTGGACTGCGGGTTATGGCGTTCCGATGGGCAATGGCGAGCTTTATGCCTTCACCGACTGGGCCTATCGTTCAAAGGTCAACTTCTTCCTCTACACCTCGGAAGAGTTTAACGACGATCATATGCTCGAAGGCGGTCTGCGCGTCGGCTACCGTACAGATGCGCTGGATATCGCAGCATTTGTCCGCAACATCACCAACGATGTTTCGGCCGTGGGAGGCATCGATTTCAACAACCTGACCGGTTTCGTCAACGAACCGCGCATCTGGGGCCTGGAACTCGGCTACAAATTCTGAGCCCAATATGATTTCGAAAGGGCAGGCTTGCTACCGCAGACCTGCCCTTTTGCATTCCGGCGCATTGTGCCCGCATCTGATGATTGCATCTGGCGCGGAATCGCTTTAAGGGCGCTGGTCTTCGCTTCGGCGGAGCGCAGGAGTTTAGCTCAGTTGGTAGAGCATCGGTCTCCAAAACCGAGGGTCGTGGGTTCGAGTCCCCCAACTCCTGCCATTTCTTCCTTGGCACTATTTTTCGCTTGAACCGGCGCGCAAGCCTATTCACACAGCTGTAAACAACGCTGTGGGAGGAGAATGGCGTGCAAGACGGCAGCGGCTTGACCACCGACAGCAGCAGCGCGGATATCAGCCGCAAGACCGCCATCTATTATTCCGCCAGCGTCGGCCCGATTGCCATCATGGGACTGCCGCTGTCCATCTATCTGCCGCCCTATATCAGCGAAGGCGGCGTTGTGGCGGTGGCGCTGGTTGGGTTGATGTTTTCAATCAGCACCTTGTGGGATGGCGTGGTCGATCCGCTGATCGGGACAATGATTGACCGCAAATCAAAGGGTGATGCCCCGCACCGCCGTTGGATGGCGATGGCTGCCCTGCCGCTCCTATTTCTCCTTGCGCTTCTGGTAACGGTTGGCGACCGGCTCGATTTCCGGGCGCTACTGCCGCTGCTTCTGCTCTATTATTCCTGCTACAGCCTGTTCGACGTCGCGCATCTGGCTTGGGGTTCGGCGCTGTCTGACGGTCGATCAGAGGTCAGCGCACGGCTGTTTGGCGCGCGCGAATATATTGCGAAGCTCGTATTGGTCATTGCCTTCGCCGCGCCTGCGCTAGCCCAATATCTGCTGCCTGATATCAGCCTGCAGGGACGCATCATTGCCTATGTCAGCCTCGTTGTCATAGCGATGCCAATTGCATTGATCGCGAACCAAAAGGTGCCTTCGCGGCCTGTTCTAGTCGAACCCGGTTTTGGTTGGCGCAAGGAACTCAAACTGTCGCTGCAATCGCCGTCGCTGCTGCTGATCCTGGCCGTGCACTTTCTCAACGCCTTCGCCTTTGGCGCGATGGCATCGACCTATATCTTCTTCGCCGAAGCCTATCTGCGGCTCGATCAATATGGCTCGCTGCTGTTGTTCCTCACCTTTGTCGGCGGCGCAATTACGACGCCGTTGTGGGTCTATGCAGCCCGCAAACTCGGCAAGCCCAAGGGGATGATATTGATGTGCGCGACGCTAGTCGCGTTGCTGATCGGCGGGATGCAGTTGCCGCTTGCGGGTCAGTTGCGGCCATCTGCAGTTTTCACGATAGTTATAGGTGGCGCTTTCATGGGGCTGATCTTCATTTTCGGGATGATTGCGGATTATGCCCCCGTCGATGCGCAGATTTGCGGGCGTGACCGCACGGCATTCATCTTCGCCACCGGCAATCTTATGCAGAAATTGGGGAATGCCTCCGCACTTGCGCTTTCCTATTGGCTGCTCGGCTATTTCGGTTTTGATCCCGCCCGCCCGCATGAACATGGAGAGGTCGTCCGCAACATTTGGGCGGGCCTGCCGATTGCCGCCTGGGGTATAGCGGCCTTGGTCGCGTTGTTCCTTGTCCGCCAGCCTTGGGCGCAAGTGCGTCAGTTGCCGCTTCCCCATACGCCCGCGAAAGTTTAGTTTGCGGTCATGGAGAGAGGGAATTGCCAAGAGTCGGTAGCCGATCCAGCACGCTTTGCGGCGTTGCGTGCGCAATATGACCGCGACGGCTATCTGATATTTCCGTCGGTGCTTGACGCTGATAAGGTTGCTGCCCTGCGGGCAGAGCTTGCTCCGTATCTCGACCAGAACATTGCTGGCCGCAATGATTTCGAAGGGCTGAAAACCAACCGCGTCTATGCGATGCTCGCTAAATCCCCGCTCTTTGCCGAACTTGCCATCCATCCACTGGTGCTGGCCTTCGCCGAGGCAGAGCTGGGCCGCGAATGCCTGCTTTCCGCCTGCCTCGCGATCAACATCCATCCGGGCGAGACCGTGCAGCCCTGGCATTATGACGACAGCCATTTCCGCCTGCCGCGCCCGCGTGCGTCACTGGGCCTCAGCGCCTTCTGGACGATTGACGAGACCACGGAGGAAAATGGCGCGACCGAAATTCTTCCGGGCAGCCACCTCTGGCCCGAACAGCAGATAGAAGGCGGCAACACCTTCTCGACATTCAAAGATCGAACCGAAAAGAGCCAGGATGACGATCCCGGCGCGCGGCCTGATGCCGTCAAAGCCGTGATGCCATCGGGCTCGCTGATGATCGCAAAGGGCACGCTGTGGCATCGTGGCGGCGCGAACCGGTCGAGCCAGCCGCGCCTCATCATCACGCCACAATATTGCCCGGGCTGGACGCGCACGCTTGAAAATATGAGCCTTGCCGTTCCGCCGGAAATTGCCGCGACCCTGCCTGAACGCGCGCGCGAACTGATCGGCTACTCGATCCACCCGCCCTTCATGGGCTATGTCGACGGCATGCACCCCGCACGGCGATTGCCTCACTGAGCGCGGTGCCTATTTGAGCTTGAGCGCCTTCAGCACATCCGCCCATGCGACATATTTAAAGTTCTGCGTTTCTGGGGCGTTATCGCCATCCTGCACGACGAACAGGCCGCCCGGATAATCCGGCCCGAAATCGCCAAGGACCAGTTCCAGCCCGTCGGTTTCCTGCACACCGTCGACCATGCCGTCGCTAATGCGGAAGCGACCGAGATAGCGACCGTCCTTCAGCCGGTAGAGCGTATAGGCATAGTCGCCCTGGCTCGACGCGATCAGATAACCACCGCTTTTGCCTGATGGCGCAATGGCCAATCCTTCGGCATCGGCGACCAGCCTCTTGCCATCGGTACGGCCAAGCCGCTTGGGCTTTTTTGAACCATTGGGCCGGGCATCGAAACGCCACAGGCCGACATCCTCTTCGGCCACATAGAGCAGGCCGGTGCGATCATCGACGACGCAGCCTTCGGATTGGGTGCCCAGCTTCATGCTGCGCACGACCTTGCCGGTC
Source organism: uncultured Sphingorhabdus sp. (assembly GCA_937873665.1). The sequence continues at coordinate 20,202 of CALMYW010000106.1, read as the reverse complement.
GGCTGTGCTCCGCGAAGGTCGAGTTCGACCTGATCGATGCGGCCATCCTTAAGGACGAGGAAAGCGTAGACCTGACCGTCACTTTTGCGCTGCCACAGGCACATGCCATAGGCCTCGCCGGGGCCAACCGGCAGGTTGCCGATCGGGATCAGCTTCTGCGCAACGGTGTCCAGCGTGAACAGGGCGGCTGCGGCATTGGCCTCATCGCGCCGGTCGCTGGCCACGACGAGCACCGAAGGCTTTCCATTGACCGGTACATTGGCGCGCAGGTCGACATTATTGAGGCGCGGCGAGGGGGTGAAAGACACCGCCTTGCCGGTCATGTCGAACACATGGATGCCAGCCTTCTTGTCGGTCCCGACGACAAGGCTTTTCGCCGGATCGCTCGGGTGCCGCCAGATAGCCGGATCATCCGCCGCGTCATCGGCTGTGCCAACAGGCGTGGTTTCCGCCCGCGCCTGCACAGACTTGGCTGGCAGGGCCTTGGCCATCAACTGTTCGACGGGGATTTCAACCTCATCCTGTGCAATGGCCGGAACAGCGAGCGCCGCCGCCGCGAGAATTGTGAGGGCGCGCACCATCAGAATGCCAACCGTGCCATGACCTGGAACACCGGACCTGCTTCCTCGGCCTCCAGCTCATATTCGTCAAAATTGCGGGCAAGCTGATCTGCGATGGTGGTGAACTTGTTGAAGCGTTCGCGTTTCTTGCCGTTCAGCAGGTTCGAACCGACTGCACGGATGGTGAAGCTTTCACCGAAGCGCTTCTCGATGAACAGTTCAAGGTCGGCGCCGTAAGAGGTGAAAATCTCCTCGCCCACAATCCGGTCGAACGCTCCGCCCTGCTTGCGATAGGTAGCCCCGAACGCCGCCCCCAATTTCGGCAGATCCTGGATGAAGCCGAAATTGTAGACATATTTGGATTGTCCGTTGAAGCGGCGCTTCCCTTCAAAGTCGGTGATTTCGCTGTCGAGCAACGAGAGGTTGCCGAAAATGCCGGTGTTTTCGAGGCCGATGAAACCAAGGTTGGTCGAAAGGTCGAATTCGATGCCGTAAACCTCGCCGTCGCCAGTGTTTTGTGGCTGCAGCACAAAGGTTCCGGGGCCTTCTGAGCCTTCGGTGCCGGTGTTGGCGAGTTCGATGAGATCGCTGACCTTGCGGTAGAACAGGTTGACGCCGACCACGCCGGTACGGCCGATACGATGCTCATAGCCCAGATCACCGCCCCATGCAGTTTCAGGACGCAGCGCTGGATTGCCGAGCAGGTCATTGTCGCCCAATTCTGCCTCAAGCAGGGCAGGCGAGAGGAAATCAAGCCGCGGACGACGATTGGTGCGGGCAACCGATGCGGTGATCCGGCCGCCATTTTCAAGGTCAATCTTCAGCGACGCCGAAGGCAGCAGGAACGAATAGTCATTGGACTGCTCGGCAAGTGCAGGGGCGACCGTCAGGTCGTTGACCGAAAAATCGGTGCTTTCATAACGCACGCCGGCAAGGAAAGTCAGGTTGCCCGACTTGCCTTCGATTTCGGCATACAGATCGCGCCGGTCTTCCTCGATGATGTTGAGACCACCGGGAGGAGGCAAAAGCGGGTCGGGCGCGGTCGCATAAGCTGTCGGATTTCCGGCAAGCTGGTTCCAGCGATGGGCATCAGTGGTCAGGTTGAAGCGGTTGCGATCTTCGGCGATGCTGGTGTCGCGATCCTTGTTTTGCACGAAACCACCGACAATCAGCTTGACGTCGTCAGACACATTAAACGCATGTTCGAGGTTGAACGACAGTTCCTTGTCGGTGATCCGGCGCGCAGTGACATCGCCAGTAAAACGGGGCGTCGCACGGTCGAAATCGATTTCATATTCAGTCTCGTCCTGAACGTCGTCAAAACGCGAATAGCCAACCTTGAGCTTGGTTTCGCCCAGTGACCATTCGTGCGCCAGCTTGCCTGACAGGCTATAGCTTTCCTGCTCGATGTCGTTCACATTGGCATTGTCGGTCAGCAGGTTGCCGACGGGCGTACCGCGTACCGAGCCATTGATGTTGGTCGGGTGATCATATTCGAACGAGCGCTCGGTTTCGGTTCGCTCGGTTTTGACATAATAGCCTGCCAGTTCAAAATCGGTGGTTTCGCCATCAATGTCGTACGACGCGTTAAAGGCATAGTCGGTGCCATCGCGGGTATCGGTCTGATCTTCGCGATTGTCGAAATCGTCGGTGGCGTAATCGGGGTTATTCTCGGGCGAATCCGAATAGCGGAAGCTTGATTTGAGCTTCGGATTGTACCGTCCCTGCACATTGGCACCGAGCAGGATGCGGCCCGGGCCGAGGGCTCCACCAAACACCGCGCCAAAGCTGGGCTTTACTTCGCCATCGTCAAAGAACAGCGCGCCCCCGCGCACATAGCCGCCGTCCAGCTGGTATCCGTCGCGCAGCACGATGTTGAGCGTTCCCGCAACCGCATCGCCAGTACGGCGCGCCGATGAGGAGCGAACGATCTCCACCTGCTTGATGAGTTCGGCAGGAATGCGGTCGAGGAAGAAGGAACGGTCGGCGTTCGAACCCGGCACCTTTTCGCCGTTTATCAATATCTGCGTATAGCCCGGCTCCAGCCCGCGCAAACGGGCGCCATCGCTTTCGATCACATCCGACAGGAAGGTGACCGAAGGCACGCGCTTGAGCGCATCGCCAGCAGTCAGCGGTTCGAAACGCTGGAAATACTGCTCGTCATAGACAAGGATGGGCTCGGCGGCATCATCGCGGTTGCGATAGCCAATCTGCCCCTGCACGACGATTTCACGCGCGGTCTGGATGCCTTCACCGCTTTCATCGGCCGGAGCGACCTCTTCCTGCGCCATTGCAGGCGATGCCAGCAATGCAGCGCCCGCCAGAAGCAGGTTGCGGATACGGAAAGCGCGACCGGTTTGATGATGATTGAATTGCATGTCTTTGCCCCATTCAGCTTTAGTGATGGGGCGCCGCTAACCGTGCATTGTGAAAGCTTGACGATGATTCGGCGACAGTTTGATGACATGATGCCTGCAGTTTCGAAATCCCTGCGTGCCCGCGATGCGCCACATCAGCTTCACGCTTGCGACTCCGTGAAATCAGCGCTAAAGGCCTAGTCTTTCCGAAATCGGAACCTATATCGCTCCCGGCCTCAAACCGAGAGCGATGGCGGCTATCCGGTGGGCGCGATTACAGGAAGCAAGCAAAATGGCAAAAACCAGCCCCGGTGAATTCATTCGTCAGGTGCGTGCGGAAATCGGCAAGGTCGTCTGGCCGACCCGTCAGGAAACCACGCAAACCGCGATCATGGTGCTGATCATGACGATCATTCTTGCCGTATTCTTCCTGGGCGTTGACGCCTTTTTCAACATGGTCGTGCAGGGCCTGTTGAGCCTCGCAAAATAATTCCACGAACGTTCAGGCCGAAAGACAGATAACATGGCACGCTGGTACATCATCCACGCTTATTCGGGTTTCGAAAACAAGGTTCGCGACCAGATCCTTTCCGAGGCCGAGCGCAAGGGCCTTTCCGCGCTCGTCGAATCGGTTGAAGTGCCAACCGAACAGGTCACCGAAGTCCGCCGTGGCAAGAAGGTGAAGGCCGAGCGCAAATTCTTCCCCGGCTATGTGCTGGCAAAGCTCAACATGAATGACGACGTCTATCACCTCGTCAAGAACACCCCCAAGGTCACCGGCTTCCTCGGCGCGAACAACAAGCCGCAGCCAATCACTGAAGCCGAAGCCGCGCGCATCCTGAACACCAAGGAAGAACTCGCCGCCGCACCGAAGAAGCGCGTGGCTGTCGATTACGAAATCGGCGATCAGGTGAAGGTGATGAGCGGTCCGTTTGCCAGCTTTAACGGCGTGGTCGAGGAACTGGATTTCGACAAGAACCGCGTCAAGGTTTCGGTCTCGATCTTCGGTCGCGCAACACCGGTCGAACTCGATTTCGAAGAAGTCGAATTGATGAAATAATGGCCGCACGCGCATGACTGCCCGTGCCCATTCCCCCGTGGTCAGCGCCCGCATTGAACAGGCGCGCGCACTTTTTGATTCGGCTCCAGCCGAAGAAATGGTCGCCAGCGTCAGCCGGCTGTTCGATCTGTTGCCTGACGAAGCGCCAGACGAATTTATCTTCCCCGCGCTTCCCAGCACCAGCCGGGCGCGCATTTTTGGCGGGCAGGTTGTCGCCCAATCGCTGATGGCGGCCGCGCGCACGGTAGAGCCCGACAAGCAGATCCATTCGCTGCACGCCTATTTCCTGCGTGGTGGGCAGGAAACAGCACCGCTGCACTTCCGTGTGCACCGCGATTTCGACGGCCGCAGTTTTTCCAACCGCCGCGTCGTCGTGCGTCAGGAAGGCAAGGTGATCTTCAACCTGACCGCTTCCTTCCAGACACCCGATCCGGGCCTCGCGCATCAAGTACCGATGCCTGATCTGCTGCCGCCCGAGGAATGTTGGGACTTTACCGATTTCATCGCAGTCAGCCCGAAAATGGATGATCGGTTGCTGCACCAGATGGCGCGGCCGCGCCCCTTTGAGATGCGCAGTTTCCGCCCTGCCCCCAAGGAAAAGGCCACCCAGCATTACCAGTGGTTCCGCCTGCGCGGCTCGATTGGCGACGATCCGCTGTTGAACCGCGCCTTCCTGTCATTTGCCTCGGACATGGGTTTGCTGTCGTCTTCGATGCTGCCCCACGGCCTCAATTGGACCACGCCGGGGCTATTCTCGACCAGCCTCGACCATGCCATGTGGTTCCACAACGATGTGCGTGTCGACGACTGGTTCGTCTATGTGATGGATAGCGGCTGGACCGGCAACAGCCGTGGCATCAACCATGGCTATATCTACAACCGCGAAGGCACCTTGATCGCCTCGGTCGTGCAGGAAGGCCTGTTGCGCTACAAACCGCCTACCTGACAAACGCGCCGGAATGCAGGCGCGATGCGAGGCGTTGCACCCCTACGTTAAAAAATCCCCTGTCCGCGCTGCGCAGACAGGGGAAGTCTTATCCGGCGACAGGGTCGCAACGCCGCCAGCAAGCTTGGTTGAATCAGCCGTTATCCCGGGCAAGAATAGGCGTGATCGGAAGTTCGACCAGCCGTTCGACATCGATCATTGCCTTGCGCAGCGTCGCATCGAAACATTGCCTTTGGGCCTTTGCTGAATAGCGAACTGCTACACCTCCGGGTGTGCATACGTTGCGCGCGGCACGTTTGACGCGGCGCAAAAGCTGTTCGACATCCTTTTCTTTGGACAGCTCCAAATCGTCATAATGCACCACTGCCATCGCATATTCGGTTCCCGGCCTTGCTGCGTGGGCCAATGGTGCGGTGACCATCATGCCATAAGCTGCCGAGGCAATCGTCGCCGCCATCAATGGCGTAAACTTCAATTTCAAATTCATTCCTGAACACTCCAACTCATAATGAAACAACAGGCCGCGAAACCGCAACCCGCCCCTGTTGAGCAAAGTGTTATCCCGGACAGTTGTTCGAAGTCCTGCAGATGGAATGAGATTTCACTGATATTTTTGGAAAAGCATCTGGCCGCGAAAATCGTCCGCTTTGTCCCGGTTTCCGTAGCGTTAGTCGAAAATCTGTCGCGCCGATCACCGCGACATCATATATGAGGAAGTTCTGAGGGTCGCATTTTCAGGCTGTATTCGGGTGCCCGTTTAGCCTCAGGAAGTAGATAAATGTCAGATGCAATTCTGAAGGCGGGACCGTTGCGGCTCGACTTGCGAGACGAACGTCTTTGGCGTGACGGACAGCCCGTTCGGCTGTCCGGCAGACCGCTTGCCTTATTGCGATGCCTGATGGAACGTCCGCAAACGCTCGTCACCAAAGACGAGATATTCGATCAGGTCTGGCCGAACCTCACCTTATCCGAAGCTGTGCTGACGACGGCGGTCAAGGAATTGCGTCAGGCACTGGGCGACAGCGCGCGCAAGCCTGAGTTCATCCAAACCGTTCATCGCCGCGGTTATCGATTTTTGCTTCCGGTGTCCGAAGCGGATCATGTCGACAATGCCCCGGAGTCGGCAGGCCTGCCTTTGACCGACGTGCAGCACCGCAATTCGACGGCGAAAAGGCTGTTGGGCCTAATTGCCGGAACGGTGATGCTGGCTGGATTGCTATTCTGGTTGTGGATGCTGGTCGAAAAGCCTGCAGTTTCGGCGGCACCCCATCCAAAATCTATCGCAGTCCTCCCTTTTCAGGATTACTCGCGCGATGGCGATCAAAAATGGTTTGCCGACGGGTTAACCGAAGAGATTCTGAATACATTGTCGCGCACGCCCGATCTGCGCGTTACCGCCCGAACAGCGACCACGCGTCAGCCGAGCAAAAAAATCGATCTTGGTCACTTGGCTGATCAATTGAAGGTCGCCCACATTCTCGACGGGTCGATCCGCCGCGAACAGGATCGGGTCAGGATAACGGCAGTGCTCGTTGACGCTCGAAGCGGACGGGAAATTTGGTCGCAAAGCTATGACCGGAATTTCGACGACGTCATCGGCATTCAGGAAGATATTGCCTTTTCGATCGCGTCTTCGCTCAAGACGGTAATCGAGCCGTCGCGGTTGCGCGCTATGGTTACAACCGGCACCCGCTCGGTCGAAGCCTATCAATCTTATCTGCAAGGCTTGGCCGCGGAACGGCGGCAAGCTGCAGACGGGTCGGTCGAACATTTGAAGGCCGCTTCGCAGTGGTTCGAACAGGCGCGTTCGCTCGACCCCAATTTCGCCTCTGCCCATTGGAAGGCAGCTGAATATTGGTTTGGCAAGGAAACGCGCATCAATAGCAGCATTTATGAGGAGAGTTACGACCTCGACACGCGTTACCAACGCTATCTGGAACGCATAAACGCCGCGATCGAAACGAGCGGCGGGGCAGTCGATAGCCTGAAATACCGTGCAACCCGGTCAACGCTTAACCTGCAGACGGGCGACGCATTCCAGATGATGCGCAAATATCTGCGCGCACGCCCCCGGGACATAGATGCCTGGGAAGAAATGGCCGATCTTGCTGCTTATGCTGGCGAACGGAAATATATGGCAGTTGTGGGCAGGCAGTTGTTCCGGCTTTCAAACGAGGCAGGTGCGCCGCGTTCGCGTGCGATTACCGTATCGACACTTGCACTTGATTTACAGCAGGCCGAGGCGGCTGCCGATGACCAGCTGGTGAGGCTGCCGAACAATGTCGTCACCCAGTACCAATCCCATCGGGCCTATATCTGGTCGGGCAAATATGGCAAAGCGCGGCGGCTTCTGGCGCGTATTCGAACGTCGAAGCTGCCTCTTGCCAACCGTCTGCTATCCGAGCTGCGCCAGGCATGTGCCGACCGAAAAGTTAAGGACGCCCGGTTGATCTACGCCAGGATAGGCAATGTGGGTGATACCAGTGCCCGTTGGCAGGCTGCACAGATCATTCGAGACCGGAAATCGGAAGCCGCTTTGCTCGCGCCGCTGGATAAGCCGGAGGAACTTCGCAGGCTGGTTCAATATATGGTCTATCCCAGTTTCGACATGCGACAATATCCATTGCTGACGCAGATATTGACTACCAACGGCACACCCCAAACCGCGCCGGTGCCTGTGCCGGGCGCCTGTCCGGCTGGCTGACACAAGGCTTGCATTTCCGGGGATGTTCGACTACCGGCGCTCCTTCGCATGGGTTCTCCCCATGTGATTCCCGTGCGGGAGGATGGCTTCGGCTGTCTGTTTGACCGCTTAATTTGATCCTCCAACGCCCGTGCGGGCTGTGGCGGAGAAAGAATGAAAGGAGGCCTCTCATGGCCAAGAAGATTGACGGCTATATCAGCCTGCAGGTGCCCGCGGGCGCTGCAACCCCCTCCCCACCGATCGGCCCTGCGCTCGGTCAGCGTGGTGTGAACATCATGGAATTCTGCAAGGCGTTCAACGCCGCGACCGGTGACCTTGAAAAGGGCACGCCGATCCCGACCAAGATCACCGTATTCTCGGACAAGAGCTTCACATTCGCGACCAAATCTCCGCCGGCAACCTTCCTCATCAAGAAGGTGCTCGGCCTGAAGTCGGGTTCGAAGGAGCCCGGCAAGGTCAGCGCAGGCAAGATCACGCGCAAGCAGCTTGAAGAAGTTGCAACCTTGAAGATGAAGGATCTGAACGCGAACGACATGGACGCTGCGGTCAAGATCATTGCAGGCTCGGCTACGGCCATGGGCCTCGAAGTGGTGGAGGGCTAAGATCATGGCAAAGCTGACCAAGAAGGCAAAGACCCTCGCCGCGCTCGACGCAGAGAAACTCTACGGCGTTGACGAAGCGCTGAAGACCATCAAGGAACTGGCCACCGCCAAGTTTGACGAAACCATCGAAGTCGCGCTCAACCTCGGCGTTGATCCGCGTCACGCCGACCAGATGGTCCGTGGCATGGTTTCGCTCCCCGCCGGTACCGGCAAGGACATGAAGGTCGCCGTGTTCGCACGCGGTGACAAGGCCGAAGCCGCCACCGCTGCCGGTGCCGACAAGGTCGGTGCCGAAGACCTGATGGAAGACATGCTGGCCGGCAATCTCGATTATGACCGCGTGATCGCAACGCCCGACATGATGGGCATTGTTGGCCGCCTCGGCAAGACGCTGGGCCCCAAGGGCCTGATGCCGAACCCGAAGCTGGGCACTGTGACGATGGACGTTGCCGCTGCCGTGACCGCTGCAAAGGCCGGTCAGGTTGAGTTCCGCGTTGAAAAGCAGGGCATCATCCACAGCGGCATCGGCAAGAAGAGCTTCTCCGACGCTGACTTGCGCTCGAATTTCGACGCGCTGGTTGACGCTGTGATCAAGGCGAAGCCGTCGGGATCGAAGGGCAAATATGTCCGCAAGATCGCGATCAGCTCGACCATGGGCCCCGGCCTGAAGGTTGACGTGGCAGACGTCGCTGGCGCCTAAGCCAAACCAATAGCAAATTACGAAAGGGCCGGGGGCAACCCTGGCCCTTTTGCTTTGCCCAGCATGCAAGTGACGAACGCCAGCCCTGCACCAATGCACAGCTGCCACGGGAAGGCGAGCGACTTCATCGCGGGTGGCAGGCCGAGGCTGTCGACAATATAATGCTGTTGCAGCAGGATCGCGGCAAAGCCCACCACCAGCGCCGCGATCACCGATGCCGTCGAGCCGCGCTTCGTAAAAAGCACCGTCGCATAGACGCCGAGTAGCCCCGAATAGGCGAAGGCCATCACACCGAGCACGAATTCGAGCAAGGGCATGTCGGTATATCGCTGCCAATAAAAGCACAGGATCGACATCGCGAACAAGGCGAGCGCGAGCAGGATCATCGCCCCGCGCCCGGCGTTGACATAATGATGCTCGCTGACCGCCACTCCGCGCCGCTCGCGCCAAGGTCGGTAGAAGTCGCTCACCAGCACCGCCGACATCGAGATCAACCCCGAATTGATCGCCGCCGCCGCAATCACGCCCACAGTAATCAGCCCGCGCACCCCGGGCGGGATTTCGGAGAGAATGAACGACATGAAGATGGTGATCTTCTCCCCCGAAAAGCCCTGCATCGCACTCGCGCTGGCGCCCATCAGCTCGGGCCGTTCGTAAAAGATATGGAGCAGCGAGCCGATGGCCATGAACAGCGCCACCACCGGAATCGTCATCCACATCGAAAGGTAGAGCGCGCGGTTGCCCGCCTTCACGTTCTCGCACGCCAGAAAGCGCTGGCTGGTATCCTGATCGAGCCCGGCATTGCCGATATTGAGCAGCACCAGCCCGGTCAGGATCGCCCAGACTGTAAAGGGCTTTGACCAGTCGAGCGACCAGTCGAACAGCCGCAATTTGTCTACGCCACCCGGCGCATGGCGTAGCCCCTCCCAAATCTCCGCCGCTGGCGCGGGGATACGGTTCCAGAGCAGGAAAAAGACAATCAGAGCGCCACCGACATAGAGCACCACCTGCACCAGATCGCTCCAGATCACCGCATTCAACCCGCCGAACAGCGTGAAGACAATGCCGAATGCCACCAGCACAGCTGAGGCGATCAATATGTGCTGCGGCTCGACATCGAGGAAGATGATCATCGAAACTGCGATGGCCGCCAGATAGAGCCGCGCCCCGCTCGCCAATATCCGCCCAACCAGATACATCCCCGCAGCCGCGCGCCGTGCCGTCCGGTCAAACCGCACCTCGAGCAGTTCGTACACCGTCGTCACGCCCAGCGCATAGTATCGCGGGATCAACAGCCAGGCGACGAACACCGCCGCGATGATCGCCGCGAAATTACTGGTCAAATAGCTCCAGTCACCGCGATAGCTGTTATCCGGCGCGCCGAGGAAGGTCGCAGCAGACTGCATCGTCGACAGCGCGGAAATCGCCACCAGCCAGGCAGGCGCATGATGGCCGGCTAGGAAATAATCTTCCGCCTTTGCCGGATTGCGTGTCGACCACCAGGCGGCGAGCGCCAGCAGCGCGACATAGGCGCCGAGCACCGCCCAGTCATATCCGGTATAAGCCAGCGGCATTTTTGCGCGTTCCCCCTGGGAGGGAGTGAAAGCCTATTGGGAATGCGATTGCAAGCCGCGCTGTAAAGCAATGCTTCGTCATTCCCGCGAAGGCGGGAATCCATCGCCAGCCGATGAAATTTCCAACACCGGTGATGGCCCCCCGCCTTCGCGGGGGTGACGAATTGAATCGATGTTAACTCAGCGCCTTATACAGGCTGAACAGGCTGGTCGCCGTAAGCACGATACCCACCATCAGCAGCAAGGTCTTGGGCGGCACGCGCTTTGCGATATAGCCCCCCAACGGCGCAGCCAGCAGCCCGCCGACCAGCAAGCCGCCAGTCACTTGCGTGAACGCCTCAATCCCGATCGTGTAGAGGAACATCGCCGAGACGGTGAAGGTCAGGAAGAATTCGGCGGTGTTTACCGTGCCCACCGTCTTGCGCGGATCGGTGCCCTGGATGAGGAGGTTCGATGTCACCACCGGCCCCCATCCGCCCCCGCCCGAGGCATCAAGGAAGCCGCCGATCAGCCCCAGCGGTACCGTGACCTTGGCATCCTTCGCCTTCGGCATTTGCGGGTAGCTGATCGCCTTGTAGAGCAGATAAAAGCCAAGGCAGGTGAGGTAGAGCATCACCAACGGCCGCGCGACCTCTGCATGGATATTTGACAGCACATAGGCGCCGAGCGCGCCGCCGATCACCCCCGGTACCGCAATCCGCGCGAACAGTTTCCAGTCGACATTTTTGTGGAGCACATGGCTCATCCCCGAGGCGCCAGTGGTGAACATCTCGACGAGATGCACACCGGCCGAGGCGCGCGCCGGGGCAACTCCCATCACGCTGACCAGCAAGGTCGAGCAGATTACGCCAAAGGCCATGCCGAGCGCGCCATCGACCAGCTGGGCTGCGAAACCGATAGCTATAAAGGGCAGCAGCGCGTTCCAATCGATGGACCAGAGAAAGTCGAACATAAGGCACGGCTCCTGACACCCCGCGGCGAATCGCCACGGGCTGGGGGCGAGATTATGTCAACCATTGCGCTAGACAATGGGGGTAAGGCTTGGGTGCGATAAAGCGGGGCTTTGCTGGGGTGGGTTATGAAGGAGAGCGAAGCTACCCTCAGCCCTCTGCCATCACGCCCATATCGATCGGATCGGCCAGCGAAATCCGGTCGAGCACCGCTGCGGTTTCATCGCGCACCTTGAGCATCAGCGCGCGCATCCTGCAGTCGCTTTCCTCCAGACAATTCTTGCATTTCTCATGCGCGAAGCGGCTGGCGCAAGGGACGAGCGCGAGCGAGCCGCGGCTGATGCGGATGATGTCGCCATAGCTGATATCGACTGGTGGCAGCGCCAGCTCATAGCCGCCATCGCGCCCGCGCTGCGACAAGACCAATCCCGCGCGGCTCATTTCCGACAATATCACGGTCAGGAATTTGGCCGGGATATTCTGCGCCTCGGCAATGTCCGTCAGCGGCACCAGCCCCTGCTGGTATTTGTCCGCCAGATGCATCAGCGCGCGGATGGTGTAGCGGGTTTTCTGCGAAAGCATTCTCTACTTATGGAGTAGAGAGCGCTTTGCTGCAAGGCCGTTTGCCATATTGCACGACTTATGTTATACACAGGATGCTATCGTCGAACGCGACGGAAATTTGAGGTGCAATTCGGGCCAAGTCCAACGGACCGGTCTGGCACGCGCAACGTCTTTTCTCACACGACCCTGGCTTCCCCGTGCGGCGCTGTTGCCGCGCGGGCAATAGTTTCGTGAAAGGAACGACCAATGACCACAGGCACCGTAAAATTCTTCAATACCGAAAAAGGCTATGGCTTTATCGCGCCCGATGGCGGCGGCGATGACAGCTTTGTCCACATCACTGCCGTGATGGCAGCCGGCATGTCTTCGCTCGATAAGGACCAGCGCCTCAACTACGAAGTTGAAGCTGGCCGCGACGGCAAGAAAGCTGCCGTCAACCTTTCGGCGGCTGACTAAGTTTGGCCAAAGAAGAGCTACTGACGCTCGAAGGTGTAATCGATGAAATCCTGCCCGATGGCCGCTTTGGCGTCGTGCTGGAAAACGAGCACCGGATAATCGCTTACACGGCGGGGAAGATGCGGAAATTCCGCATCCGCTCCGTCGTGGGCGACCGCGTCCATGTCGAAATGACACCCTATGACCTCTCCAAAGGGCGTATCATTTTCCGCGAGCGCACCCCCGGCGTCGGCCCCGGCCCACGCAATATGCGCCGCTGATCCAGAAAGGAGCCGTTCGAAATGGCTACCGTTGAATTCTACCGCGAGCGCGCCGCCCAGGCCGCGCGCGATGCTGAGGCTGCAACCCTCGCCAATGTCCGCGAACGCCATCTGGTGGCACGTGACACCTGGAACGACATGGCCGAAAAAGCCGAAGGCGTGATTGCATCACGTGCCAAGGCCGAAGCAGAAAAGCAGGCTATGCAGCAGGCAAACACGCTTTTGATGCAGGATGCTGCCCACGCCTAACCTCCAAATTTGGTCGGGAAGTGTCACAAATATATTGCGAGCCCCCGCCTGCGTTGATAGTCGACGCGGACCGGGGCAAAGCGACCTCCCGGTCAAGCTGTCGCAGACACGATAGCTCAAGCGTTGCCATTTTGACCGCGCCTTTGCGTGGGCGAAAGGAGCATGCTTGTGAAAGACGCCCAATCGATTCCCGTTTCCCTTGGTGAACTGACCCGGCTGTTCGGCAGGATCGGCCTGATCAGCTTTGGCGGACCTGCCGGCCAGATCGCGCTGATGCACGAGGAAGTGGTCGACCGGAAGCAGTGGGTTTCCGAAGACGAATATCTGCAGGCATTGAACCTGTGTCATCTGCTGCCCGGGCCAGAAGCACAGCAACTGGCGGCCTGGATCGGTTGGCGGCTGCATGGAACACCGGGCGGGCTGATCGCGGGGCTATTGTTCGTGATCCCCGGCGCGACTGTAATGCTGGGGCTGTCGGCCCTTTACGTGCTGTCGATGCAGGTCGAATGGTTGCAAGGGCTTTTTTTCGGCATCAAGGCCGCCGTACTGGCAATAGTCGTGCAGGCATTGTTGCGGATAGGTGGCAAGGCATTGACCACGCCTGCCAAACGGGCAATCTCGATTGCGGCCTTCGTTGCGCTGTTTGCGCTGCACATTCCTTTTCCGTTGCTGATATTGGCGGCGGGGGTGGCAGGTGCCATCTTTCTTCGCGATAATCACCGCAGCCCTGAGCCTGTCGAAGGGCGTTTCAAGGTTGGCGCTGCCGCTGAAGGACACCCTTCGACAGGCTCAGGGCTGCGGTATGGAATTGCGGGCCACCTCCTCAAAACAGTCCTTATCTGGGGTATCATCTGGACCGCCCCCATGATCGTCATCCTGCTGACGCTGGGGCAGGAACATGTCCTTTGGAAAGTCGGCAGCTTCTTCTCGCAACTGGCGATCGTCACCTTTGGCGGCGCCTATGCCGTGCTGGCCTATATGGCGCAAGAGGCAGTTACCGGTTTTGGCTGGTTGAGCGCAGGCGAGATGGCGGATGGGCTGGGCCTTGCGGAAACCACGCCGGGTCCGCTGATCCTCGTGACGCAGTTTGTCGGCTTCCTCGCAGGCTTCCGCGCGCCCGAACCGTTTGATGCTTGGACAGCCGGTCTGCTCGCGGCAGGCCTCACCACCTGGGTCACCTTCGCCCCCTGCTTTCTGTGGATATTTGCGCTGGCACCCCTGATGGATCGGATGCGCAGCATTGGTTGGTTGCAGGGCAGCCTGGCCGCGATAACGGCGGCGGTTGTCGGGGTGATTGCCAACCTTTCGCTCTGGTTCGCGCTGCATGTGCTGTTCCGCAAGGTTGGTCAGGCCGATATCGGCGTTGGTTCGATCTGGTGGCCAGACTGGGCCTCGCTGGATTTGACGGCGCTGGCCATAGGCGTTGCCGCCGCAGCCATGTTGTTCGGTTTCAAATGGGGAATCATCCGCACGCTGGCCATTTGCGCCGGGGCCGGGTTGGCCCTGCACCTGCTCGCGGCTTGACTCTTGCCGCATAGCTGCTAATGGCCGCCTCCGACCGGAGGGTTCGCCCTCCATGTCACCGTCCGAGACAGTTGGTGACCGGAATTTGCCGGTCTTAATTTCCAGCCTAGACGGGGATAGACTCATTCAAGGCACGCCTAGCGTGTCTCCGGCTGCTCGCAGCTATGAACCTTCCCCACGGACTTTTGTGTTGGTTGAAAAGCCATTGGCTTTTCAACGGTAGCGGCACCGGCCCGCTCCCCCACCCGACCTCCCAAACAGGGTATGGTCATGGGTGGTTGGGTGGGGGATCGGGCTGGTACCGAAACCAACGAAAACGTGTTGGGTTGGCCTTCAAAAGCCAATCCTGTGATTGGAGTAATGCATGAACCGTTCTGAAAAGACCGAAGCGGTTGCTGCGCTGAATGCAACCTTTAACGAAGCCGCGGTTGTCGTGGTCACCCGTAATCTGGGTCTGACCGTCGCACAGTCGACCGACCTTCGTTTGAAGATGCGTGACGCGGGTGCCGGCTACAAGGTCGCCAAGAACCGCCTTGCCAAGATCGCATTGAACGACACGCAGTACAGCCCGCTCAGCGATTTGCTGACCGGCCCGACTGCGATTGCCACATCGGGTGATCCGGTGGCTGCCGCCAAGGTTGCCGTCGAATTCGCCAAGACCAACGACAAGCTTGAAATTGTCGGCGGTGCGATGGGCTCGACCGTCCTCGATGTCGAAGGTGTCAAGGCACTGGCTTCCATGCCGTCGCTCGATGAACTGCGCGCCAAGCTGATCGGCCTTGTCCAGGCCCCGGCTACCAAGGTTGTGCAGGTTATCTCGGCGCCTGCTGGACAGCTGGCACGGGTTTTTGGCGCATACGCCGCCAAGGAAGCCGCATAATTTTTTCACATCACTGCGCGGCGAGCGATCGCGCGGGTAGAATTGCATAGAAATTGGAGTGTTATTGAAATGGCTGATATTGAAAAGCTGGTAGAAGAACTGAGCAAGCTGACCGTATTGGAAGCTGCTGACCTTGCCAAGGCTCTGGAAGAAAAGTGGGGCGTTTCGGCTGCCGCTGCTGTTGCTGTTGCTGCACCTGCTGCAGGCGGCGCTGCTGCTCCGGCTGCTGAAGAGCAGACCGAATTCGACGTCATCCTGACCGGCGACGGCGGCAACAAGATCGCCGTCATCAAGGAAGTCCGCGCGATCACCGCTCTGGGCCTCACCGAAGCCAAGGCTCTGGTTGAGTCGGCTCCGAAGGCGATCAAGGAAGGCGTGTCGAAGGCTGAAGCCGAAGACATCAAGGCGAAGATCGTTGCTGCTGGCGGCACTGTCGACCTTAAGTAATCGACTTTTCCCCGACGGGGGAATTGAGAGGGCGGTCTGCGCAAGCGGGCCGCCCTTTTTCTTTGCTCTTTCAAAATGGGCACGGCATTTAGCGACCATGACCAAAAATGCCGATCTCGCCGCGCTCATCCGCACCATTCCTGATTATCCCAAACCGGGCATATTGTTTCGCGATGTCTCGACGCTTTTGCTCGACGGGCAGGGCTTCCGGCAAACCATCGACCGGATGGCCGCGCTGGTCGCGCCCGATACGCAACTGATCGCCGGGATTGAGGCACGAGGGTTTATCGTCGCGGCGGGACTGAGCTATGCGCTGGGGCTCGGCAAGCTGATGCTGCGCAAACCCGGAAAGCTGCCCGGCGAGAAAATCGGTATCGACTACGCACTCGAATATGGCACCGACCGGATCGAGCTGCATACAGGGCAGGTGAAGCCCGGGCAGAAAGTGGTGCTGATCGATGACCTGATCGCCACAGGCGGTACCGCACTGGCAGGTATCGAATTGATCCGGCAGGCAGGCGGCGTAGTCGAGCAGGCACTGTTCATTGTCGACCTGCCCGAGCTTGGTGGAGCGGATAAGCTTCGCCGAGCAGGCGTCGAGCCGACCGCCCTGATCGGCTTTGACGGACATTGAAGCAGGTTCTACTCCTCGCAGCGCTCCCCGAAGAAGCGGATGCCTTCCTCCCCGGTCAGGGTAGTGTCATCGAAGGCGAGCCGGTACCGGTCCGTGTGGTCGAAACGGGCGGAGTCCGGATCACTATTGTCACCTGCGGCCTCGGCAAGGTCAATGCCGCGCTGGCGGTCGGGCGGTATGCCGGCGTTAAAACAGCTTTGGTCGCGATGACAGGAACGTGCGGGCAGATCGGCCCGATATCAGGGGATTGTTTCTGGATCGAAAAAGCCATCCAGCACGATTATGGTGCACAACAGACATCCGGCTTCACCCATTATCGCGCAGGTGACTGGCCGATGGGTGCGGCACGCGACCATGCCTTTGCCGCCATGCCTGACCCCGGATTGGGCCTTCCGCATGCCAGCATCGCCAGCGGCGACATATTTCTCGAATGCCCGGAAACGGCAGAGGCACTGGCCAAGCGGTTGGGGACTCACCTTGTCGACATGGAAGTGGCCGCCGTCGCTCAGGCTGCCGAAGTCCTCGGCCTGCCCTGGGCTGCCATCAAAGCGGTAACCGACGGCGCGGACGGCGATAGCGCGGGCGATTTCAGTGCAAACCTGAAACGGGCCGCGAGGAAAGCTGCGCAAGCCATGGAGCAACTGCTTGTCAAAAGCGCCCCTTCGGCTTGACCCCAATCGGTCAAAACCCTATAAGGTTTCTTATCCACCCTATCTTTCGGGATCGGGGCAAAACGCGCATTGCCTCCAACGAATTGAAAGATAAGGTTTTCTGACGCGCTAAGGCTGCTGGTTGCATCCCGAATCCGGGGGCGATGCCATGCGGCCTTTTCGTTGTCGGATATTGCGCCCAATATTTTGATATAGACGAGGCTGAGCAACTCCATGGCTAAAGCAGCGGTTTCCGCATCGCTGGGCGCATCCACCGCCCTCTCGCGCTCCAAGCGCATTCGCAAGATTTTCGGCAACATTCACGAAGTGATCGACATGCCGAACCTGATCGAGGTCCAGCGCGAGAGCTATGAACAGTTCCTGCGTAGCGATCCGTCGATCGGCTATGTGTCTGGTCTCGAAAAGACTCTGCGCAGCGTCTTCCCGATCCGCGACTTCGCCGGCACTTGCGAGCTCGACTTCGTCAATTACGAACTCGAAGATCCGAAATATGATGTCGAGGAATGCCGCCAGCGCGGGATCACTTACTCGGCACAGATGAAGGTAACACTGCGCCTGATCGTCTTTGAAGTCGACCCCGATACCGAAGCGCGTTCGGTTCTCGATATCAAGGAGCAGGACGTCTATATGGGCGAAATGCCCCTGATGACGGGTAATGGCACCTTCTTCATCAACGGCACCGAGCGCGTCATCGTTTCGCAGATGCACCGTTCACCGGGCGTGCTGTTCGATCACGACCGTGGCAAGACCCACTCGTCGGGCAAATATTTGTTCGCCGCACGCGTCATCCCTTATCGTGGTTCGTGGCTCGATTTTGAGTTCGACGCGAAGGACATCGTCAACGTCCGTATCGACCGCAAGCGCAAGCTGCCGGTCACGACCTTGCTCTATTCGCTTGGCCTCAACAGCGAAGAAATCCTCAACCATTTCTATGACCGCGTGACCTTCGCACGCGCCAAGGGTGGCTGGAAGATTCCGTTCAACGCCGAACAATGGCGCGCGTCGAAGCCGAGCTTTGACATTGTCGATGCCAAGTCGGGCGAGGTGATCTTCCCCGCAGGGCAGAAAATCACGCCGCGCGCGGCCAACAAGGCGGTCAAGGACGGTCTCGAAGAGCTGTTGATCCCGACCGAGGAAATCTTCGGCCGCTACTCGGCGTTCGATCTTGTCGACGACAAGACCGGGCGCATCTATGTCGAAGCAGGCGATGAAATCACCGCCGAAAACCTTGAAGCACTCGACAAGGCCGGCATCGACAGCCTCGAGCTGCTCGACATCGATCATGTCATCACCGGCGCCTGGATGCGCAACACGCTGAAGGCTGACAAGGCCGAGAACCGCGACATGGGTCTCGATGCGATCTACCGCGTCATGCGCCCCGGCGAACCGCCGACCCGCGAAACTGCAGAGGCACTTTTCGCTGGCCTGTTCTTCGACCCTGACCGGTACGACCTGTCGGCGGTTGGTCGCGTGAAGCTCAACATGCGTCTTGGCCTTGATGCCGAAGACACGCTGACCACGCTGCGCACCGAAGATATCCTCGCGGTGGTCAAGGAGCTGGTCAATCTCAAGGACGGCAAGGGCGAAATCGACGATATCGACAATCTCGGCAATCGCCGTGTCCGTTCGGTCGGCGAATTGCTGGAAAACCAGTACCGCGTTGGCCTGCTGCGCATGGAGCGCGCAGTCAAGGAGCGCATGAGCTCGGTCGACGTTTCGACAGTGATGCCGAACGACCTGATCAACGCCAAGCCGGCAGTCGCAGCCGTGCGCGAATTCTTTGGTTCGTCACAGCTGTCGCAGTTCATGGACCAGACCAACCCGCTGTCGGAAGTCACCCACAAGCGCCGCGTTTCGGCGCTTGGGCCGGGCGGTCTGACCCGCGAGCGCGCAGGCTTCGAAGTCCGCGACGTTCACCCGACGCACTATGGCCGTATCTGCCCGATTGAAACGCCGGAAGGCCCGAACATCGGCCTGATCAACTCGCTGGCGTCGTTCAGCCGGGTGAACAAATATGGCTTCATCGAAACGCCGTATCGCAAGATTGTCGACGGCAAGGTGACCGAAGAGGTCGTCTATCTGTCGGCAATGGAAGAAGCCAAGCACACGATCGCGCAGGCGAACGCAGAGCTGACCGCTGATGGCAGCTTTGTCGAGGAACTGATCTCGGCGCGTGAAGCCGGTGAATTCCTGATGGCACCCCGCGGCCAGATCACCTTGATGGACGTCAGCCCCAAGCAGCTGGTTTCGGTTGCCGCATCGCTCATTCCCTTCCTGGAAAATGACGACGCCAACCGCGCGCTGATGGGATCGAACATGCAACGTCAGGCTGTGCCACTGCTGCGTGCAGAGGCGCCGTTTGTCGGTACCGGTATGGAAGCCACCGTCGCGCGCGATTCGGGCGCTGCGATTTCGGCCCGCCGCACCGGTATTGTCGATCAGGTCGACGCGACGCGTATCGTTGTCCGCGTCACCGGCGAAGTCGAAGCCGGACAGTCGGGCGTCGACATCTACACGCTGCAGAAATATCAGCGTTCGAACCAGTCGACCTGCATCAACCAGAAGCCTCTGGTAAAGGTGGGTGACGCGATCGAGGCCGGTGACATCATCGCCGACGGCCCATCGACCGAACTGGGTGAACTGGCTTTGGGCAAGAACGCGCTCGTCGCCTTCATGCCCTGGAATGGCTATAACTACGAAGACTCGATCCTGATTTCGGAACGCATCGTGAAGGACGACGTGTTCACCTCGATTCATATCGAGGAATTCGAAGTCATGGCCCGCGACACCAAGCTGGGGCCTGAAGACATTACCCGCGACATCCCCAATGTCGGCGAGGAAGCTCTGCGCAACCTCGACGAAGCGGGCATTGTCTATATTGGTGCAGAAGTGCATCCGGGCGACATCCTCGTCGGCAAGATTACCCCCAAGGGTGAATCGCCGATGACACCGGAAGAAAAGCTTCTCCGCGCGATCTTCGGTGAAAAGGCCAGCGATGTGCGCGACACTTCGCTCCGCCTGCCGCCGGGCGTTTCGGGTACCATCGTCGAAGTGCGCGTCTTCA
>CALMYW010000105.1 GCA_937873665.1 uncultured Sphingorhabdus sp. | reverse complement strand
GCGGTAAGGGCGTCGTCGGTGAACTCAAGCGCCACATCTTCGGTGCCCAGAAGAGCCACATATTGGTGCGGCAAATTGGCTTTGGTCTGCGAAAGGATGCGGACGAAATCTTCCTGCGTCAGTGCGGCCAGCTCGACGCGGATTGGCAGGCGGCCCTGCAATTCGGGCAGCATGTCGCTCGGTTTCGAGACATGGAACGCACCGCTGGCGATGAACAGCACATGGTCGGTCTTCATCGGGCCATATTTGGTGGCAACCGTCGTGCCTTCGATCAACGGCAACAGGTCGCGCTGCACACCTTCGCGGCTCACTGAACCGCCGCGCACATCGCTGACGGCAATCTTGTCGATTTCGTCGAGGAAGACGATGCCATTGGCTTCTGCATCCGCAATCGCGGTCCGCGCAACATCGTCTTGGTCGAGCCGCTTTTCGGTTTCCTCGTCGACCAGTTTCACCCAGGCTTCGGGTACTTTCAGCTTGCGGCGCTTCTGGTTGTTCTGGCCGAACGCCTTGCCCATCATTTCGCCGATATTGATCATGCCCACGCCACCCATTCCGGGGATATCCATCGGCATGCGCGGGGCATCGGCAACCTCGATCTCGATTTCGACATCGTCCATATGGCGGTCGCGGATGCGTTGACGAAAGGCCTCGCGCGTTGCTTCACTTGCGGTGTCACCTGCCAAGGGCTTCAAGATGCGTTCCATCGCAGCCGTCTCGGCGGCTTCGCGCACCACTTCCCGGCGGCGATCCTTTTCCAGCCGGATGGCCTCTTCGACCAGATCGCGGGCAATCTGCTCGACATCGCGGCCGACATAGCCGACCTCGGTGAACTTCGTCGCCTCCACCTTGATGAAGGGCGCATCGGCCAGCTTGGCAAGTCTGCGGCTGATCTCGGTCTTGCCGCAACCGGTGGGGCCGATCATCAGGATATTCTTGGGCGTTACTTCGTCGCGCAATTCGGCAGGCAAGCGTTGGCGGCGCCATCGGTTACGCAGTGCTACCGCGACCGCGCGCTTGGCGTCGGCCTGACCGATGATATGCTCGTCCAATGCGGCTACAATCGCCTTCGGCGTCAAATTCTGGCTCATAATATCAGGATTCCCGGGATCAGCTGACGCTGTCCATGCTTTCGACCGTCAACTGGTCGTTGGTGTACACACAAATATCGGCGGCGATTTTCATCGCATGGCGCGCCTGCTTTTCGGCATCGGCCTCATAGTCCATCAGCGCTCGCGCTGCGGAAAGCGCATAATTGCCGCCTGAACCGATCGCCGCAATGCCATCAAGCGGTTCAAGCACATCGCCATTGCCGGTGAGAATTAACGTCACTTCCTTGTCGGCGACGATCATCATCGCTTCCAGATTGCGCAGATATTTATCCGTCCGCCAGTCCTTGGCGAGTTCGACGGCAGCGCGCATCAATTGCCCGCGATGCGCCTCCAGTTTCTTTTCGAGCCGTTCGAACAGCGTGAAGGCGTCAGCGGTAGCCCCGGCAAAACCTGCAATCACGCTGCCATCATGCAGACGGCGGACCTTCTTGGCATTAGGCTTCATCACCGTCTGCCCCATCGAGACCTGGCCATCGCCTGCGATCACCACCTTGCCGCCCTTGCGGACCGAAAGGATTGTCGTGCCGTACCAGGTCGACGGGTTGTTATGTGCTTGATTGTCCATAGCGCCGGATATGGGGCGCATGGTCTAACAGTGCAAGTATGGCAACTAGACTTGGGCGCGTTCGCCCAGCTTGCGTTCCCATTGCAGGGCATGGGTGACGATGGTGTCAAGGTCGTCATATTTGGGTTGCCAGCCAAAACGGGCCTTGATTTCGCGGTTGTCCGAAATCAGTTCATCGGGATCACCTGCGCGGCGACCTTCGATTTTGCGCTCTATCTTCAGATTGGTGACGCGGTCGACGGCATCGAGCACCTGCATGACCGAATAGCCATGGCCATAGCCGCAATTGAGCGTGTGGCTGGTGGACGGATCGGCAACCAATGCTTCGAGTGCAATCACATGCGCGGCGGCCAGATCGCTGACATGGATATAGTCGCGTACACCGGTGCCATCTGCTGTCGCATAATCGGTGCCAAAAACGGCGACCGAATCGCGTTTGCCCAAAGCAGCTTCGACGGCGACCTTGATCAGATGGGTTGCACCTGCGGTCGATTGGCCGGTGCGGCCTAGTGGGTCGGCACCTGCGACGTTGAAATAACGAAGCGCGCAGTAATTGAAATCATGTGCCGCAGCGACATCGCGGAGCATATGCTCTGTCATCAGCTTCGACATGCCATAGGGGTTGATCGGCAGTTTGGGCATGTCTTCGCGCACCGGGCTCGATTCGGGGATGCCATAGGTGGCGGCGGTCGAGGAGAAGATGAAATGCTTCACGCCAGTGTTCACAGCCGATTCTATGAGGCTGCGACTCGCGGCGGTGTTGTTGCGATAATATTTAAGCGGGTTCTCGACTGATTCGGGTACGATGATGGAGCCGGCAAAATGCATGATGGCGTCGATACCGTGATCGCGCAGCGTGGCAGCGACCAAAGCCTCGTCGGCAATATTGCCTTCGACAAAGGGCACATCTTCGGGGACCGCCCAGCGAAAGCCCGTAACCAGATTGTCGATGACGACGGGGCTGTGTCCGGCATCTTTCAGAGCTAAAACGGCGTGGCTGCCGATATAGCCGGCACCGCCGGTAACGAGAACCTTGAGTTGTTTTGTCATGGCCGGAAGATAGCCGATGAGAGTGATGCTTTGGTTAACAAAATCACTTTGCTCTGATCGAATTTACCAGATTTGCGCCTGCGAAAGTTAAAAAAAAGGCGGCCGAAAAGCCGCCTTTCCTTTTAGTCTCAGACCAAGCTCAGGGGCTGGTCGGAGCGTCGTCGTCGTTGCCCGAGGCAATAACGATACCGGCGATTACAGCTGCAGCTGCGAGAACAGCGATGATGACACCGCTTCCGCCGCCGAGCTTGCTTTCTTCCTTAGCGGCACCAGCGCGCTGCACCTTGGCAGCGACGGGCTTTGCAGGAGCAGCAGCCTGTGCGATCACCGGGGCACCGGCGAGAGCAACAGCAGCCACTGCAGCGAGCGAAACTTTACCGAAACGCATTTTTTGGCTCCTTTTTTGAATGTGGTTTTAAACACACCATGGTCTTACTGGCACAAACCGCGCTTTGGCGCAACCCGTGAATCGACGTCGAAATTGCAAAATCTCATTTTCTCTTCATAGGTTGGGGGACTGTTGCGCAGCCGACACAGTGGAGCCTAATGTAAACGCAGGTTAACTGCCTATTGCCTAAAGTTGTAAGTTTTCATCATCTGGTTTTGTTCAAAGTATTTGTTTGGCAGCCTGGATGAATTGCTTTGTAGAGGGGTATTAGAACCATGCTAATTGCGGTTCATCAAATGAACAGTTGTACTGACGTTGAGAGAAACGTCGCCGCAATGGTCGCCGCTATGAAAGAAGCTAAGGTGCGTGGCGCCGCATTCTATTTCGCACCCGAAATGTCCTTGTTGCTCGACCGAAACCGCCAGCGCGCAAGATCCAGTATCACGTGGGAGGACAAGAATAAGGCGCTGCGGTTACTGGCAAGTATGGCAGGAGAGCTGGGTATCTGGGTTCATTTGGGATCGGTGCCGGTATTGTCAGAACGTGCAGAAGAGCGGATGGCCAACCGCACGCTTCTTATTGACAGTTCCGGCCAAGTCGTCGCGCGATATGACAAAATGCACCTGTTCGACGTCGATCTGGCCACTGGCGAATCGTGGAGGGAGTCATCGGCATATGTCGGGGGCGAAAGCCCGGTGCTGGCCGACACCCCGCTTGGTCCGATGGGGCTGACGATTTGCTACGACATGCGCTTTCCCGATCTCTACAGTCGGCTGGCGCGGGGCGGAGCAAGGTTGTTTGCGGTGCCGGCGGCCTTCACCGTCCCTACAGGCAAAGCGCACTGGCACGTTTTACTAAGGGCAAGAGCTATTGAATCAGCAGCCTTCGTTATCGCTGCGGCCCAATCGGGCAAGCACGAGGATGGCCGCGAGACTTATGGCCATTCGCTCGTGGTCGATCCCTGGGGAGAGGTGTTGCTCGATATGGGTGAGGGCGAAGGGCTGGGGTTTGCCGATATAAATCTCGCCCGCGTCGATGAAGTGCGCGCGCAAATTCCGGTTCACCTTAACCGACGGGATATTCCGCCGCTTCCATAGCGCGCCTTCTGGCCAGATGCTGTTCGCGCCAGGCGATGATCATGCCTGCGCCGATGATCAGCGGCGCGCCAAGCCATACGGAATGTCCGGGTATGTTTCCGAACACCGCATAGCCCATCAGTGCCGACCATAGCAGGGCACTATAGTCCATGGTCATGATCGCCGCGACCGATGCATGGCGCAACGAGGCTGTCAGCAATATTTGTGCGATCGCACCAGACAGGCTGAGCCCCGCAATTATCGACCAGCTGAAAATATCATGGTTCTTCCCGAATATTAAAACGG
This sequence comes from uncultured Sphingorhabdus sp., assembly GCA_937873665.1. The sequence goes on along the minus strand of CALMYW010000105.1, from coordinate 79,124 downwards.
CAATGCCCAGCGGCAGCAGCGAGGTGAGGCTGAACCAGAAGACGATGGCACCTGCTGGCTCGCTCTGCGCCATCCGCCGCAGCTGGATGATCACACAAGCCGTCATCAATGCCCCTCCCAAAGCTACGGCGGCGCTGGTAGGGGCAACCGTCTGGCCACCTGGCTGGAGAGCGATCACCACACCAATAAAGCCCAAGACGACAGCGCCCCAGCGATAGCGCCCGGTTGGCTCGCGCAGCAGCAAAGCGGCAAGGATCGTCGCAAAAATCTGTGCGGCAAAGCCAAAGGTAGTCGCCTCTGCCATCGGCAACAGCAGCATCGCCGAAAAATTGAGTGTCATTGCAGATACGCCGAGTATCATACGCAGGCCGTGCTGCAACGGCCGGGCGGTGCGTATGGAGGACAGCGCGCCAGTCCACCAGAGCCAGGCTATCGCCACGGGCAGCCCGGCGAGTTGGCGATAGAACAGGCTTTCGGCAACATGGACACCGTGCTGCCCTGCCAGTTTGACCAAGGCAAACATCACACCCAGCACTGCCATCGCGGCAAGCCGCAGCATTATGCCCAGCAGCGGGCGCCGGCCTGTTTGCGCCGAAGCCTTGGTTATTGTCGTTTCAGCCGTCATCGCCGTTTGCATAGGCAGATATCCGCATCCGTCCAGCCTCTTGCAATGACAGGGGATCATGCGCATCTGGCCCCGATGATGGACTGGCTGACAGAAAACTGGAATTTTCACATGTGGGCGGTCATCGCCGTTCTGTCGGCCCTGGCGGCTGTCACATTCGTGCTAGCCGATAGAAAACGGCAGAAGCGCGAGCGGCTTGACCAGGTCGGTTTCGTTCCGTGGACGGGTTTGAGCGTTCTTGCGATGGGGATTACGCTGATAGCAGCGGTACTTGCCGTAAAAGCCGGTTGATCGCCAAGAGCAACGTTGAAGCCTATAGCGCGTTCCGCTAACCCAGTTTCAAACGCGAACCGAATCCGGACGCGCAAGAGGAGAGAGATATGTCCGACCTGCCTGCAACCAACCGTACCATGCTGACCGAAGTGAAGCCGGAAGGCGTGCTCGAGCTTTATCTGGCCGATCTGCCGATGCCGACGCCGAAAGACCATGAGGTCGTGGTGAAGGTGCAGGCCACGCCGATCAATCCGTCAGACTTGGGCCTGATGGTTGGGGCTGCGGATGTGACCAGCGCCCGGGCAATCGAACGTGCAGGCTTGCCTGGTATCGCGATGAATGTGCCCGAAGCCGGAATGCGCTTCATGGCTGGCCGCATCGGGCAGGCCTTGCCGATTGGCAACGAAGGCTGCGGTGTCGTGGTAGCGGCCGGTGCTTCGCCGGAAGCACAAGCGCTGATGGGCAAGACCGTCGCGCTCATCGGCGGTGAAATCTATGCCGAATATCGCTGCCTAGCAGCGCAAATGTGCATGCCGTTGCCTGATGGAACCGCGCCTGAAGATGGCGCATCCTGTTTCGTTAACCCGCTGACTTCGCTTGGCTTTGTCGAAACGATGAAGCTGGAAGGCTATAAGGCGATTGTTCATGCCGCTGCCGCCTCCAACCTCGGTCAGATGCTCGTGAAGATCTGCAAAGCAGACGGAATTCCGCTGGTGAACATCGTCCGCAGCGAAGAGCAGGTTGCGCTGCTCAAGGGCATCGGGGCTGAAATTGTCCTCAACTCCAATGACGAAGATTTCGTTGAAAAATTGACCGCAGCTATCGCTGAAACCGAGGCATTTTTGGGCTTCGATCCGATTGGCGGCGGGAAACTCGCCGGGCAGATATTGAGTGCTATGGAGGCAGCCGCTGTGCGCCGCATGTCGGCCTATAGCCGCTATGGTTCAGACCAGATGAAGCAGGTTTATATCTATGGCGCACTGGACGTTGGCCCGACGATCCTCAACCGCAATTTCGGCCTGACCTGGAGCTTGAGCGGCTGGTTGCTCACGCCCTTTATGGCGAAAGCTGGCCCGGAAATCGTCGGCCGGATGCGCGCCCGCGTCGCCGCAGAACTGACCACGACGTTCAAGAGCCATTACAGCCATGAAGTCAGCCTGGAGCAGGCAGTCGATGTCGCGACGATGCAGGCCTATAATGCCAAGAAAACCGGCGAGAAATATCTGATCAGGCCGTAAGCGGGATTACTTGCCGAACTGGCCGCTGACGCGCTCGAGGAAATCCGGACCTACGCCCACGCTGTTGAACACTTCGTGGGCTAGCCCGGCATTGAGCGGCAGGTCGGCCTGATCCAGATAAAGCTGCTTATAGGCAAAGACGCTGTGGCGGCTTTGCGCGGCGATGGCGCTGGCCAGTTCGAGCGCTTTTGCATCGAGTTCGGCATCGGGCACGACATGGTTGGCAAGGCCGATCTGCGCTGCCTCTGCGCCCGATACGGGAAGGCCTGTGAAGCTCATTTCGCGCGCTTTCCACTGGCCTACACGGCGGGGCAGCCGCTGGCTCATTCCCCAGATCGGAACCAGCGCAAATTTGCCGTGCGTGTCGGCAAAGACGGCATTTTCGGCGGCGAGAATGATGTCACCCGCCAAAGCCAGTTCAAGCCCTCCGGTATAGCAGCCACCTTGTACGGCAACGATCACCGGTTGGGGCAGGGTAGCCAGTGCGGTGACGATCGAGGCCTGGAAATTGGGACGGGGCAGCTCGCTTCCGCGATCCTTGAGGTCATTGCCCGCGCAAAAAACCGGTCCATTGGCGCGCAAGATAACGGCGCCGAATGCGTCGCCCGCTTTGTGTATGGCGGCAATATGCGCCTCCAATTCAAGCCACAGCGCGATGTTGAGCGCATTGCGCTTGTCAGGCCGGTTGAGCGAGACGATCGCGATGCCGTCAAGGTCCTCGCGGGTAACAAGATCGTTCATAGACTTCCCTCCGCTGCGACGACGGTTTGCCCCGCCGGATTGAGTGCCGCCAATGTGAGCGCATCGCCCTCGCGTCGTCCGACCAGATGGAGCGGTTCGCCTGCAAAGGCCGGGCTTTGCGCCCGAAATGCAAATTGCCTGACGCTGTTTGCACCAAATTGCCGTGCTGCCAGATCAAGCAACAGCGATGATGTCAGCGGCCCATGGACAACCAACCCACGATAGCCCTCTTCGTTGATCGCATAAGGCGCATCATAATGGATGCGGTGGGTGTTAAAGGTTATGGCGGAAAAGCGGAACAGAAGCGCTTCGTTTGGAACCAGCGTCCGATGGAAGTCCCATTCGCTAAAATCGATCTCGACGGGCTCCGGCGCTGGCGCAGGCTTTGCCGTGTTTGCCTCGCGATAGACGAGCGTTTGCCGCTCGCTGATCGCCAGTATGCCATCGGCCTTGGTCTCATGCTCGACATCGACAAACACCAGACTGCCCGTGCTACCCGATTTCTCGCTGATCGAAGCGATGGTCGAAACACGCTCTATTTCGGTATTCACGGTGATAGGTGCGATAAATTCGACTTTGCTCGATGCCCACATCCGGCGGGGGTGCGGGACAGGCGGGAAAAAGCTGCCCGGGCTGTCGCTGCGCTGCGGGTGGCCGTCCAGTCCCAATTGCGCGGTTGTCGCTTCGGGCGTGCACAGCACCCAATGAATGGCTTGTGGCGCGGTATCGCCGCTTTCCGCGCTGTCGATCGTTGCCCGAAAGCGTTGCAACAGGGCAGGGGTCAGCCGGTCGCGCTGCACCATCTGGCGGCCAATCCAGGCATCCCACGCGCCCATCAGTAACTCCTCGGCAGGCCGAGAACATGCTCGGCGACAAAGGAGAGGATCATGTTCGTGCTGATTGGCGCGACCTGATAGAGCCGGGTTTCGCGGAACTTGCGTTCGACATCATATTCGGCGGCAAAGCCAAAACCGCCATGCGTCTGCACACAGGCTTCGCCCGCCGCCCAACTGGCTTCAGCGGCGAGCATCTTCGCCATATTGGCTTCCTCGCCGCAATTCTCGCCCGCTTCATATTTGCGGATGCCTTCCTGAACGAGAAGGTCGGCGGCACGCATCTGCGCATAGGCGCGCGCGATGGGGAACTGCACGCCCTGATTTTGCCCGATTGGCCGCCCGAACAGCACCCTTTCCTTGGCGTAGGCGGTCGCCTTCTCGATGAACCATTTGGCATCGCCGATGCACTCTGCCGCGATCAGCAGCCGCTCGGCATTCATGCCGGAAAGGATGTAGCGGAAGCCCTTGCCCTCTTCGCCGATCAGGTTTGCGGCGGGCACTTCCATATTGTCGAAGAAGACCGCCGTGGTCGCATGGTTCATCATCGTGTCTATGGGGTTGATGGTGAGCGAACCCGCGGCCAGCGCTTCCTTCATGTCGACCAGAAAAACCGACAGCCCCTCGGTACGGCTCGCGGCTTCCTCCTTGGGTGTGGTGCGGGCAAGCAGCAGCATCAGGTCCGAATGTTCGGCGCGGCTCGTCCAGATTTTCTGGCCGTTGACGATGTAACGGTCGCCATCCTTTTTGGCGACAGTCTTCAGGCTCAGCGTATCGGTGCCGCTGGTCGGCTCGGTCACTCCGAATGCCTGCAGACGCAGCTCGCCGGTCGCGATCTTGGGCAGATAGCGCTGCTTCTGCTCTTCGCTGCCATGGCGCAGCACCGTGCCCATGATATACATCTGCGCATGAACCGCGCCGCCATTGCAACCTTGGCGCTGTACCTCTTCAAGGATTGCCGCCGCTGCCGACAGGGGAAGTCCGGCACCGCCATATTCTTCGGGGATCAGCGCGGCGAGATAGCCTGCCTCGCCTAGCGCTGCGACGAATTCGCTCGGATATTCGCGCGCCTTGTCCTTCGCACGCCAATATTCGCCGGGATATTGCGTGCAAAGCTTGGCGACCTCTTCGCGGATGGCGGTGTAATAATGCATGGGGCTCATGCCTTTTCAAACACGGCCGCGATACCCTGACCACCGCCGATGCACATGGTTTCAAGGCCATAGCGCACGTCGCGCCGCTGCATCTCGCGGGTCAGATTGGCAAGGATGCGCCCGCCTGTCGCGCCGATGGGATGGCCCAGCGATATGCCCGATCCGTTGACGTTGAGTATGTCATGGCGGCTGTCGTCATCCGACCAGCCCCAGCCCTTGAGACAAGCGAGAACTTGCGGCGCGAAAGCTTCATTGAGTTCTATCAGCCCGATGTCGTTCCATGAAAGGCCATTGCGTGCGAACAGGCGTTCGGTCGCGGGGACGGGGCCATAGCCCATGCGGCTGGGGTCGCAACCGGCGGCAGCCCAGCTATGGAAGAAAGCGATGGGTTCGAGACCGAGTTCCTCCAGCTTATCCTCGGCTACGACCAGACAGGCGGCTGCCGCGTCATTTTGCTGGCTCGCATTGCCCGCAGTGACGACGCCACCTTCCAACGCGCGCAAGGCACCCAGCGTCTCCACGCTGGCGTCGGCGCGATAGCCCTCGTCATGGTCGAAGACGATTGGATCGCCTTTCTTTTGCGGGATTTCGACTGGAACCAATTCGTCGGCAAACAGGCCGTTGGCCCAAGCCGCCGCCGCACGCTGGTGGCTGCGCGCCGCATAGGCATCGCAAGCTTCGCGGCTGATGTTCCAATCCTTGGCGAGGTTTTCGGCGGTTTCGATCATGCCGGAAATCACGCCATAGCGTTCGATCGGCTGGCTCATCACGCGGCCACGGGTGAGGCGATCGTGCAGCGTCAGGTTTCCTGCGCGCACACCCTTGCGGATGTCGGTGGTATAATGCTCGACATTGGACATGCTCTCGCAGCCGCCAGCCACCACGACATCGGAAACACCCGTCTGCACCATCATCGCCGCGTTGACGATTGCCTGCAGGCCCGAACCGCAGCGGCGATCGAGTTGGTATCCCGGCACTTCTTCCGGCAGTCCGGCGAGTAGCCAAGACCAGTGCGAAATGCACGGCGCTTCACCATTGCCATAGCCTTGCGCGAAGATGACATCGTCAACGCGCGACGGATCGATTTTTGTACGCTCTATCAGGGCCTTGAGGATCACAGCTCCCAACTGTCCTGCGGTCATCGAAGACAGCGAGCCTCCGAACTTACCAACGGCGGTACGGAAGGGAGCAACTATGGCGGCACGGCGCAACTCGTTTTGGGGGCGGGTCATGATTTTCTTCCTTTGCTAATTGCGGTCTTGCAGCTTGCCGCGCGCAATGACCTGCGCCTGGATTTCGGCTGCGCCTTCGAAAATGTTGAGGATACGGGCATCGCACAGCACCCGGCTGATTTCATATTCCATGGCATAGCCGTTGCCGCCATGGATCTGCAGCCCGGCATCGGCATTGGCCCAGGCCACCCGGGCTGCGTGCAGCTTGGCCATGCCCGCCTCGATATCGCAACGCTTTCCGCTATCCTTGGCGCGCGCGGCGAAATAGGTCAGCTCGCGCGCCATCACCATGTCGGTAACCATCATCGCCAGCTTGTCTGCGACACGGGGGAAACGGATTATAGGCTGGCCGAACTGCTTGCGATCAAGCGCATATTGCAACGCCAATTCAATGGCGCGGCGGGCAACACCGACCGCGCGGGCCGCGGTCTGGATGCGTGCGCCTTCGAAGGTACGCATCAATTGCTTGAAACCCTGGCCCTCCTCTCCACCAAGCAACGCATCCGCAGGGGCCTTCATGCCGTCGAACTGCAAGGCATATTCGCGCATCCCGCGATAGCCGAGCACCTCGATCTCGCTGCCGCTCATTCCTTCAGCGGGGAAGGGGTTGTCCTCGGTGCCGCGCGGTTTGGGGACCAGCAGCATCGACAGGCCGGCATAGCCCTTAACTTCTGGCAGGGTGCGCGCCATCAAGGTCATCAGGTCTGTGCGCGCGGCGTGGGTGATCCAGTTTTTCGCGCCGCTGATTTCCCATCCTGCATCGGTCCGCACCGCACGGGTTTGCAGGCTGGCCATGTCGGAACCGGTGTCAGGTTCGGTGAAAACCGCCGTGGGCAGAACCTCGCCCGATGCGATGCGGGGCAACCAATGCTGTTTCTGCACCTCGGTTCCGCCCATCATGATGAGCTCGCCCGCAATCTCGCTACGTGTGCCGAGTGAACCCGTGCCGATCCAGCCGCGCGACAATTCCTCGGTGACGACGCACATCACCAGCTTGCCTAGGCCCAGCCCGCCAAACTCCTCTGCAATGCACACACCAAAAGTGCCGAGTGCGGCCATTTCCGTGATGATGTCGTCGGGTATCAAGGCGTTGGCCAGGTGCCAGCCATGCGCCTGTGGCAATATCCGGTCGTCCGTGAAACGTCGATATTGGTCGCGCACCGTGTCGAGCAGTTCATCGTCGAACCGGTCGGAAATCGTCGCGCCGCTAGCCAGCAATTCGACCAAACGCGCACGGTTGGCTGCATCATTGCCTTTGGCTTGCGCGAGCAGGGCTGGGATATGGTCGTCCAACCCGAAATCGGCGGGGCGGATGAATTCATTCTGCCCCATGGGCAAGCCGCCCGCGAGTTGGGCCAGCGTCTCGCCCGTGCCGATGGCAATGACCAATGCTTCGGCTTCACCGCATTGCCGCGAACCCCATGCGTGCAAGGCACGCAAAGCCTCTACGCTGGTTTCAATCCAGGCATAGCCATGCGCGATATGTTGTTCGGCATCCAGCGAGGTGGTCGCAACCCGTGCCTGCACGACCACCCTTGCGGCTGAGGCATAGCTTTCGGCGGTGGCAAGGGCTGCGTTCATCCCTGTTTCACCGTTCCGGCATCAATCAGTGCGGCAATTGCACCCGATGAAAGACCGAGCCGCTCGGCAAGCACTTCCTCGCTATTCGCACCGTTGCGCGGGGCCGGTTGCGGCGCTTGGCGATCCAGTTGCGGTACGCTGGCAAAGCTGCCCGCTGCCGGATAATCGAAACCGGAGGGATTGGCCGCAGAGCCAAAGACCGGGTTATTGGCAACCAGCGCTGGGTCGTTCGCGGCGTCGAGCATCGTGCGATAGGCCGAATGGACAATGCCGCCTGCGTCGAACGCGCCAGCAAGGTCGGCATGCGTCCGCGCGCCGATGGCAGCTTCAAACAGCGGGTATAGCGCATCACGATGATTGAAGCGTAGCCCGTCATCCTTGGCAAAGCTGACACCGCGTTCGGCCTCTATCGCCGCAATTGCGCTTTCGAGGTGAAGGGCTGCGACGAGATTGGCCCATTGGCGGGGGGTGACGACAACGATCATTGTGCGCACGCCATCGGCGGTCTCGAAATCGCGGCCGAAAAGTCCGTATACGGCGTTGCCAAGGCGCGGTCGGTTGGCGCCAGTATAAAGCACTTCTGCAATGCCACCGAGATTGGCGACGGTGCCAATCGCAACGTCAGAAAGCGGGATACGCACTTCGCTGCCTTCGCCACTTGCTTCGCGCTTCCGGATTGCGGCGAGCATGGCAAAAGCGGCATAGGCACCAGACAGCAAGTCCCAAGCGGGCAGCACATGGTTGACCGGATCTGGGCCCGGTCCCGTCATCATCGGATAGCCGACCGCATTGTTGACGGTATAATCAAGCGCAGGAGAGCCATCGGCCCAGCCCATCACGCGTACGGTTACCAGGTCAGCGCGACCTTCCGCCAGCTTGGCGTGTGACAAGAAGCCTTCGACCGGAAAGTTCGTTACGAATTGTCCAGTCTTGCGCACCAATTCCTGCAGCAACTCGCGCCCCTGCGGCGCACCAAGGTCGAGTGCAACCGATTTCTTGGCGCGGTTGAGATTTTCCCAATAGAGCGAGTCATTGGCTTCGGTCACCGGCCAGCGCCGGAAGTCTGGTCCGCCACCGATCTGATCGACGCGAATGACCTCCGCCCCCATTTGCGCCAGATATAAACCGGCAGTGGGGGATGCGACGAAGCTCGATGCTTCGATTACCGACAGGTCATTGAGAAGGTTATACATCGGGCGCGATTACCACACAGCCCCTTCGCGTTCGAATTCGCGCAGCAGATGCTTGGCGATCTGCAATTGCATGATCTGGCTGGTGCCTTCGTAAATGCGTAGGATGCGGGCATCGCGGAAGAAACGCTCGGCAGGATATTCGGCGAGATAACCCGCCCCGCCGTAAACCTGAACGCAGCGGTCGACAACGCGCCCGCAGGCTTCGGACGAGAACAGCTTGGCCGCTGCCGCCTTCCTCAGGATATTTTCGCCACGGTCGGCCCGCGCGCAGGCATCCGCTATCATGCACTCGGCGGCGTAAAGGTCCGCCTCACTGTCGGCCAGCATCGCCTGGATGAGCTGGAAGTTCGCGATCGGCTCGCCAAAGGCCTTGCGCTCGGTGGCGTAGCGGATCGCGGTATCGAGCGCGCGGCGCCCCATCCCGACGCCCATGCCTGCCACTGAAAGTCGCCCATTATCAAGGCTTTGCATCGCAATCTGGAAGCCGCGACCTTCTTCGCCGCCGACCAATGCGTCACCGGGAATTTTGACATCTTCCATGATGATGTCGGCGATATGCGCACCTGACTGGCCCATTTTTTTGTCGGGTTTGCCGATGCTGATGCCCGGCGATGTCATGTCGACAATGAAGGCAGACACATGGGCATTCTTCGGAAGCGCCTCTTTGGAGGTGCGCGCCATGATCAGGCCAATTTTTGCGTGCGGGCTGTTGGTGATATAGCGCTTGGTGCCGGTCAATTTATAGCCATTGCCATCACGGACCGCCATTGTCTGCATCGCGGCGCTGTCCGAACCGCTGCCCGGTTCGGTGAGGCCGAAACAGGCGATTTCACCGCTCGCGATGCGCGGCAACCAATAAGCCTTCTGCTCCGGCGTGCCGAAATTCTTGAGCGCGCTGCCCGTCATCCCGACGTTGATCGACATTGTCGAGCGATAGGCAGGGGCCGCGTAGGCCAGTTGTTTGACCGTCTCGATATATTGGCTGATGTTCATTCCCGCGCCGCCAAATTCTTCGGGAATGGTGATACCGAAGAGCCCCATTTCGCGCATTTCGGCGAGGATATCGTCAGGGATCGCGTCGTTTGCGATCACTTCCTCTTCAGCAGGGATCAGGCGTTCGCGCACATAACGGCGGAGTTGCTCGATAAAGGCGTCGAATGTTTCGGAGTCCATACCGGGATTGCTCATTTCTTGCTCCTCAGATGGGGTCATAGGGGAAAACATGCGCCGAAACTTCATCGGCGCGTGCGAAACTGGGTTTGAATGCGGGGATCAGTTCATCGGCGATGCTCTCCGGCGTCCAGCCTTCTACCTTGGTCATCGAACGGATTGGGCGTGGCTTGTTGTACAGCACGATCTCATTCTTGCGCACAGAGAATATCTGGTTCGACACATCCTTTGACGCGTCAGAGGCAAGATAGACCACCAACGGGGCAATTTTGTCAGCGCTCATGGTTTTGAGGCGCTCGACGCGTTCCTTTTGCTCGGGCGTTTCGGCAGGGATCGAGGCGGTCATGCGGCTCCAGGCGAAGGGCGCGATGCAGTTGGAGCGGACGCCGACGCGTGCCATGTCGAGCGCGATCGACTGTGACAGGCCGACAATGCCCAGCTTCGCGGCTGAATAATTGGCCTGACCGATATTGCCGATCAGCCCGCTGGTCGAAGTGAAATGGATGAAGCTTCCTGATTGCTGTTCGCGGAAATAGGGCGTCGCCGCTTTGGAGACGTTGAAGCTGCCGTTGAGGTGCACGTCGATAACCGCGCGCCAATCTTCATGGCTCATCTTGTGCCAGATGGTGTCGCGCAGGATGCCGGCATTGTTCACAACAGCATCGATGCGGCCAAATGCCTTCACCGCATCTTCGATGATCGAGGCTGCACCTGCCGGATCAGCAACGCTGGCCAGATTGGCGACCGCCTTGCCACCGGCAGCGATAATGTCATTCGCGGTTTCCTGCGCCGGGCCGGCATCCCCGCCTTCGCCGCCACCGCCCACGCCGGGATCATTGATGACCACCGCTGCGCCATGTTTCGCGCACAGCAGGGCAATTTCCCGGCCAACCCCGCGCCCTGCGCCAGTCACGGCCACAACCTTGCCTTCCAGCATACCCATCGCTTCTCTCCTGCCTGCAATTTAAGCGGTCAGTTAAGCCTTGGCCGAGCGGAAGGGATTCGTGAAGCCCCTATGGGGCAAAATTATCTAACGAAGAGGGACGTCTGTGGTGCCGGCTACAGGATTCGAACCCGCCCGTCGGCGGATGCCGACAAACAAAGACTCGCCGCGGGTGTGACGTTTATGGTGCGGATTGCGGGGGATCAGAAAATGGTGCCGGCTACAGGATTCGAACCCGTGGCCCCCTGATTACAAATCAGGTGCTCTACCAACTGAGCTAAGCCGGCGCGACCAATGCGGGCCCTTTAGCGTCATAGCACCCCAAAGGTCCAGCCCTCTCTTTGCGCTATTTCAGGGGTCAGCAGTTCAGGCATCCAGAGAGCGGCGTGCTGGCTGGCGTTGCGCATCCATGCGGCGGTCAGCAGCGCGTCGGTGGCATGGTCGTCGAGCCTGTGGAGCAGGGTAGGAGCATCGGCACCGAATATGGCGAGCGCCTTTGCCAGCGTCGCTGCATCGCGGATCTTGCTGGTGTTGGCGGGTAAGCCTGCCGCACGCGCGGCGATGGTGGTGTAGATTTCGATGATGACGGGGCCACGTTCAGGAAGCGGATCAAATGGCCAGACGGGGATGCGCCCGCCCAGCCTGTGCATCATCCGCATTCCGGTGAGCGAGCTCTTGCCGACCTGACCTGCTCCAACCAGGTTGAAGCAGCTCCAGCTATTGGCCTGTTTGGTCGCGCGCTGGTGGCGTTCGACTTCGCGTAGCCGCCCGACGCCACCTTCGAACAAGTCGCCGACATGGCCCTTGCCATGGCGGAAATGGCGGCGGACTTCGGGGTGGGCAAGAAAGCTGTTAGCCGCCAGATGCCGGTCCTCGGTGCAGAGCTGGTCTATCAATGCCCATAGCGCGCGGGCGTCGGCGGGGCTGTCTTCCCATTCTGGAAAAAAGCTGCCTTGGTCGAGAAAGGGAAAGCCGAGCGATAGATCGAGGCCGATCAATATATCCTCGTCCGCGTCGGCGCATTCGAGCAGCCAGTCGAGAATGGATTGGCGCGACCAGCGCTTTTCGGGGCCAATCAGTTCGGGTGCCCCTTCATGGCCGATGCTGGCGAGGGCGAGGCCAGAAGGATATTCGCCAACCGCGCCAGACCAGTCGATACAGGCAAAGCGTGAGAAATGGCGCATGTGCGATGCTATGCCCCCGCTGTTGCCCAAATAAAAGGGGGGGCCAAATAAAAGGGGGCGAGGTTTCCCCCGCCCCAATTGGCTGCTTCGGTAAAGGCAGCTTATTTCTTGACCGGTACCTTGCGGGCCGGAGCGCGCTTGACTGTTTTGGGTGCCAGCGAGGCGACCGGTTTCTTCGCTGCAGGTGTGGCAGGAGCCCGCAGGTCCGACAGCATCCGTGCCGCCGCGTCACGTCCGCCAAGGCCAAAGGCGAGGGCAAAGGCAACCGCAGCACCGATGGCGAGCGCGCCAAAGGCATAATCGACAATCATCCCGCCAATCTGCATCTGCTTTAGGCCGATGAAAACGAACAGGCCGGTTGTGATCCAATAGGTAACGTTTGACGCAATTCCTGCGCCTGTTGCATCGGCGATCAAATTGCGAAGAATGTTGGCGATGAGCACACCCAGAGCAATCAGCACTGCGCCAAAGACGACATTGCCTGCCTGCGCCAGCACCGTTTCGAGGATGTTCGTCAACTGCGGGAAACCAAGCATGTTGGTCGCCGCGATGGCGAAGAAGATCATGATGGCGATGGTAACGATCGCGGCAATCACGCCTGATGCCGTGCGGCCTTCGGGCAGGATACCGAGCTCGTTAATCGCACGATCTGCGCCAAGGCTGGGCAGCAGGTCCCGGATCAGCGCTGCCACCCAGCGCGAGATCACAAAGCCAATACCGAGCAAGAGGCAAGCACCGATGATCAGCGGGATGGCTTTGAACACCATGTTGAGCAAGTTCATTGCCGGTTCGGTGATTGCCGATATTTCCAGCATCTGGAGTGCAGCAATCGCGACCGGAATGATAACGAGTACATAGACAATCGTACCCAGCGTCTTGGTAATCGCATTATTCCCGGTGATGGCTTCGACCCCACCCTTATTGGCCCATTTGTCGAAGTCGACGGCGCCCAAGGCGGTTTCCACCAGGTCGCGGGCGATTCCTGCGATCATCGAACCGATGAAGAAGATTGCGGCAGCAAAGACCACATTATCGAGATAACCGATGAAATTGGTCAGCAATCCCTGCACGGGTGTAATCACGCTATCAAATCCAAGCTGCTGGAGAACCGCAAGCAAGCCGAGCAACCAAACCAGAAGCGAAACGATTTTACCGAGCGCCATTCCGACACTCTCTCCGCTCGATGTCCCGCGTTGCAGGAAAGGTATTTGGTCGACCATCTTTGCGAAGGTCCATTTGGCCGCTTTGGCGAGCGCCCAGGTGATCCCCAAAATAACAAGGGCGAAGAATATCTTCTCCGCCCATTCCATGAAAAGTGCCTGATCAAAGGCGTAACCTGCTATCTGCAAACTATCCATTTTCGCTCCCCCTAGTTGCGAACCGAAGGGTTCAGAAGCAGGAAGAATCTATCATGGAATCAAGACTCTGGCAAATTTTTGCTGCATCTTATGCTGCGCAGCATTTTTATGAGTCAAAGCAATGATTTGACTCGTTTATTTTGGTTCGACGGTAAACAGCTTGCGCATCAATGCAGCCAACTCCCCGGTGACAATCTCTATGTCGGGCACGGAAAGCCCGGCGCGCTGTTCGCGTGCGATCCATTGCGGCAAGCCGAATATCAGCGCCCCGAAAGTGTGGATCGATAGGGCAGGTAGCTCACCCTTGATAAAATATGGCGCGGCCCACCCCATTGCCCGTTCCACGAAAGCCGCATTCAAATCTTTCAGCGCGGTCGTATGCTTGAGCACCCAAGGCGCCGCGGCCGTATCGAGCATGAAGGTATATTCGTCGGAGAACTTCTTCTGGAAATCGAAGGCAGCGCGCACCGAAGCCTCGGCAGCGGCGGGCACCGTCGACTCAGCCTCCATCGCTGCAATCACATGCTCCCAATAGTGACGGCGAATACCGACGAAGATTTCGAGCGCGATGGCTTCCTTGGTCGGGAAATGATGGAACAGACTGCCGTTTGACACACCCGAATGCTTGCAGATTTCAGCAATCGAGGTTTCATCCAACCCTTTGGAAAAAAACAGTTCGCGTGCGGAGGCGAGGATGCGGTCGCGGGTCTTTGGCTTGGCTGCATTCATTACGCCCCCCTTATCAAAGGCCTGAGAAAAACAAGCAAGGAAAAAATGGATTGACACTCTAGAGTAACACTCTATTTTTAGATCATTCCCGAGATCGGGATGCGACCCAAGGAGAGAGAGAATGAACAGGAAAAAGGACTGGTTGATTGCTGCAGCTTTATCGTTCGGCATGATCGGGGCCGCGCACAGCGCGATCTATATGAAATATGAAGGCGTCAAAGGCGAAGCTGCTGCACCGGGCAGTGATGCGCCGAAGGAAGTCGCACCCAAGCCGGATGAGCCGCAAAAGGGGCTGCTGCTTCCTGCCGTGCAAAAGGCGTCGGACATTGCACCCGACACCCCTCCGCCCGCGCCGCGTTCCAAACCGCGTGTCGCCGTTGGTGATGTGAATGGCGATGGTCGTGCCAATGCGCCCATCCGCCATGGCACGATGACGGTCCGCAAGGCGGGCGAAAGGCCGCTCGAAAATAGCGGGCAGGCGGCCCGTGGAAAGCATTTCAAAGATGCCAAGCTGACTTCTCGCAAGGCCGGCGAAGGGCAAAGCAATCGTAGCGGAAGAGTCGGCCAGATCCGCACCAACCAGTAATCCGGAGTGCCCTGCATTTGTATGCGGAGCATTCAGCGTTGCGATTGGGCCCGGCTACGCGACCCTGCCGGGCTCAATCGCCCAAGGTTAAAACGACGCGGCCAATGGCCTCGCGCCGTTCGAGCACCAGCAATGCGTCGCGGGTTTGATCGAGCGGAAGGCGGTGTGAAATATGCGGGCGCATGACACCTGCTTCAGCCAATTTCTTCAGTTCGATGGATGTTCTGGCCGCAAGTTCCGGATCGCGGCGGCTGGCCTCACCTGCGCGCAGGCCGATCAGGCTATATCCTTTGATTAGCGCATGGTTGGCGGGGAAGCTGGGCGTGCTGCCGCTGGCAAAGCCGACAATCAGGAAACGTCCGCCCCATCCGATCGCGCGTGTTGCGGTAATCGACAGATCACCTCCTACAGGATCGAATACGACATCGCAGCCTTTGCCGTCGGTCAGTTCCTTGACCTTGGCCGCTAAGTCCGGATCGGCCGGATCGAGCGCATGGTCTGCGCCAGCCGCAAGGATAGCTGCGCGCTTTTCCGGGCTGGAACCCGTGCCGATGACAATCGCCCCCATATATTTGCCGAGCGAAACCGCCGCCATGCCGACTCCGCCAGCGGCGCCCAGCACCAGCAAGGTCTCACCTGCTTTGAGCGCAGCCTTGTCGTGTAACGCGTGCCATGCAGTAACGCCGCCTGCGCGCCAGCACGCTGCCTCTTCCCAGCTTAATGCATCGGGCTTGGTTGCCAAAGCTGCGGCAGGAACGACCGCTTCTTCCGCAATACAGTCGCCCTTGCCGCCACCCATCACGCCATCGCCCGGTTTCCAATTGGTCACACCGGCGCCGACCTCGATGACTTCTCCCGAAAATTCCATACCCGGAACGAAGGGCGGATCGGGGCGGAACTGGTATTTGCCGTAAGTCATCAGCAAGTCGGGGAAATTGAGCCCCGCCGCCTTGATGGCAATACGAACCTCGCCGGGTTGCAACGGCTTGCGTTCGCATTCCTCAATCCGGATGCTCTCGGGTCCGGTCAATGCCGTACAGACGGCGGCGCGATACCTCATTTGCTGTTCCTCTCCCTGCGCAGGCCATCCCAATAAGCGAGGCGCTCGGCTATTTTGGCCTCCAGTCCACGCGGGACAGGGCGGTAAAGTTCCGCTGGCTGCATCTCCTCTGGCCAATAATTGGCACCCGAAAAACCTTCCTCAATGTCATGGTCATAGGCATAGCCTTGGCCATAGCCGATATCCTTCATCAGCTTGGTCGGCGCGTTCAGAATATTGGCTGGCGGCATCAACGAACCGGTTTCTTTGGCCAGCTTCCATGCGGCTTTTTGGGCCTTGTAAGCTGCGTTCGATTTGGGCGCAGTGGCGCAATAGAGGCAGGCTTGGACAATGGCCAATTCACCTTCCGGAGATCCCAGAAATTCATAGGCATCCTTGGCCGCGATGCATTGTTCGAGCGCCCGCGGATCGGCGAGGCCAACATCCTCAACTGCAAAACGGGTGATGCGACGGAGCACATAGAGCGGTTCTTCGCCCGCAACCAGCATCCTCGCCAGCCAATAGAGCGCGGCCTGCGGGTCTGAACCGCGCATCGATTTGTGCAGGGCCGAAATGAGATTGTAATGCCCCTCACGGTCCTTGTCATAAACCGGCATCCGGCGATGGAGCAGGGCGGCCATGGCCTGAGGGTCCAAGGGGGCGTCTGGCGGCGCGATGGCGAATAGCGTTTCGGCCTGGTTGAGCAGGAACCGACCGTCGCCGTCCGCACTCGCAATCAGAGCCAAGCGCGCATCGCCGGTGAGGGGCAGGGGCTTTCCTTCGACGGCTTCGGCACGTTCGAAGAGTTTGAGAAGGGCGGCCTCATCAAGGCGTTTCAATACCAGCACCTGCGCCCGGCTGAGCAATGCGGCGTTCAGTTCGAAACTGGGATTTTCAGTGGTCGCGCCAACAAGTGTGACAATGCCACGCTCGACAAAGGGCAGAAATCCGTCCTGCTGCGCGCGATTGAAACGGTGGATTTCGTCGACGAACAGCAATGTGGCTTTGCCGGTGCGCGCTACCTGTTCGGCCTCGGCAAAGGCCTTTTTCAGATCGGCGACGCCCGAAAAAACCGCCGAAACCGCCATATAATGCATGCCAACCGCGTCGGCCAAAAGACGCGCGATGCTGGTTTTTCCTGTTCCCGGCGGCCCCCACAGGATCATTGAGGACAATCGCCCGGCGGCGACCATGCGACCGATGGCCCCATCAGGCCCAGTCAGATGCTCCTGCCCTACAACTTCCGAAAGCGACTGCGGGCGTATCCGATCGGCAAGCGGCGAATGTGCCGAAACAGTTTCGGGACGGGTTGGGGACGGGGCGCCGAAAAGGTCGCTCACGCCTTGGTCAGCTCCGTGCGACGTTGCCGGACCAGCCGGACATAGGTATCGGCCACGGCCTGATTGATCGCATCCCAGCTATATTCGAGGCTGCGTTGTTCACCGGCCTTGCCATGCTCCATACGCAATGCCGGGTCTTCACAATAATTGCGCAACGCCTCGGCAAACTGAGCAATGGCGCCCGGGGTGATAAGCCGCCCTGAGCGGTTGTCATCGACCAAGCTTTGGCTGCCGGTGGCTTTTGCCGCGACAACCGGTAGGCCGCAAGCCATCGCCTCCAGCGTCACATTGCCAAAGGTTTCGGTGACGCTGGGGTTGAACAATATGTCCATGCTGGCGACTGCGCGCGCCAGATCGGCACCGCCCTGGAAGCCGACAAAGGCGGCGTCTGGCAGGCGGCTTTCGAACCAGCCGCGCGCCGGGCCTTCGCCGATAACCAGCACCTTATGCCTAACATTGCGACGGTTGAGCTGGTCGATGGAGTCGGAAAACACGTCGAGGCCCTTTTCCATGACTAAACGGCCCAGAAATCCAATGACCGGCATATCGTCGGCTATGCCCAATTCATTGCGCCATTGCAGGTCTCGGCGAGAGGGATCGAATATGTCGCGATCAACGCCACGCGACCAGATATCGATATCGTAATTCATCCGCTGTTGGCGAAGCACCTGTGCCATCGATTCCGATGGTGCGACCAGCGCATCGCATTTCCGGTAAAGCGTGCGCAACCAAGCTTCAACCAACGGTTCGAGGAACGACATGTTGTAATAACGGAAATAGGTTTCGAACCGCGTGTGCACCGAGGCGAGCACCGGCAAATTGCGTTTACGCGCCCATTTCACCGCCTTGCGCGCAACCCGGTCCGGGCTGGAGATATGCACGACATTGGGCGCGAAGGCTTCCAGATCACGCTTTACTGCGCCGGAAAGCGCCAGTGGAATGCGATATTCGGGGCGGTTTGGGATCGCCATCGACGGTACGCTGACCAAATCGCCGGTGGGCGGGAAGGCAGGTTCGTCGACGGTAGGAGAATAGACCCGCACCTGCGCGCCTTGGCGCAGCAAATACCCCACCAGCCGGTTGAGTGCCTGGTTTGCGCCATCGCGCACATAATTATAATTGCCGCTAAACAGGGCAATGCGAAGGTCCGCCGTCTGCATCCGCAGCCTATTAGACATCGCGGGCGCGATTGCCAATGGCCAAGCCGTGACCGGACGGTTAAGCTCTGGCATGATCAAAACGAACATCGAAGCCTTGTTAATCGGCAAACCCGTTTCGTTCAGAGGCGAGGGGGAAGACAGTTCCATCGGCTCGCGCCTTTCGGTCGACCATCCGGTTTATCTGACCTTCACCGGATTTGAGGGGGATCGCGTCGGCGACCCGACTGTGCATGGCGGTGAGGATAAGGCAGTGCATTTCTACCCGGGCGAGCATTATCCGCTTTGGGAGGCCGATTTTGCCAAAGCCGGGCGTGAACCTCACCCGCATCTTGGCCGCTTGGGCGGTTTTGGCGAGAATATCTCGGCGTTGGAAATGACCGAAGACCGTGTCCAGATTGGCGACCGCTTCCGGATTGGTGAGGCGTTGGTCGAGATCAGCCAAGGTCGGCAGCCTTGCTGGAAATTAGACCATCATTTTGGAATGAAAGGCATAATGGCTGCAGTCGTTCAAACCGGCCGCAGCGGCTATTATTTCAGGGTGATGGAAGTCGGCCATATCAAGCCCGATGACAGCATCGAACAAGTGGAACGCGCGCGGCATGGCTGGACCGTCGAGCGCGCGTTTCAGTTGTTAATCGGCGGTATGCACCGAATGGACGGGGCAAATACCGCATTGCGCGAATTGGCGGAAATGGAGACACTTGCCCTTCATTGGCGCTGGCGTGCGCGCCAGTTGCTTGAAAGTCAGGGCGAGGCGTAACTTTAAGGTCAATCGAGGCGAACCAGAGGCTATGATGAAAAAGCTGAGTCAAATTGCCGTCGCCATGTTTTCGGCCATGCTCCTCTTTGCGTTGGCGAGCGCTTCCGAAGTGCGCGGAAAGACCGAAACTGCAACCGCCGTCTTTGCGATGGGATGTTTCTGGTGCGCCGAGGCCGATTTCGAGAAGGTCGACGGCGTGATTGATGTCGTATCCGGTTACACTGGCGGTCGGGTGCGGAACCCGGCCTATGAGCAGGTGAGCGCCGGTGGAACAGGTCATTACGAAGCGGTGCTGGTTACCTACGATCCGGTGAAGGTGAAATATTCCGAACTGATTTCGGTCTTCTGGAAGAATGTCGATCCATTCGACGCAGCAGGACAGTTTTGCGACAAGGGCGAGAGCTATCGCGCCGCGATCTTTCCGCAAGGTGCTGCCGAACAGAAGGCAGCAAAAGCTTCGTTCGACTATTTGGTGGGCTTCTTCAAACGCGATCTGGCAACCAAAATAGTGGCACGCAGCGCTTTCTACCGCGCCGAAGATTACCATCAGGATTATTATAAAAAGAACCCGATCCGCTACCGCTATTACCGCAGCCGTTGCGGAAGAGATGATCGACTGGCGGAGGTTTGGGCTAAGTAACGCGTTTTTTTACCGCAGCCCTGAGCCTGTCGAAGGGCGTCTCAAGGTTTGCATTGACGCTGATAGGCGCCCTTCGACAGGCTCAGGGCTACGGTGATAGCTGGAAAGGGTTAGTTACCCCGCCGCCGCGCCAACCACCTCCGGCCGATATAGCCGCACACGCGTCACCCGGCGATCATCGCCTTCGAGTATCTCGATCTTCCAGTCGCTTTCCTCGTGGACCAATATGTCGCCGATGTTGGGAACCTGTCCGGCAATCACAAAGGCCAGGCCGCCAATGGTGTCGACATCCTCGTCCACATCCGCGAGTTTTTCGTCGAGGGCTTCGGCAAGGTCGTCCAGTTCCGTGCGCGCATCTGCTTCCCAGATACCCGGCGCGGTCTCGGTGAACAGCGCCTCCGGTTCATCGTCATGCTCGTCTTCGATCTCGCCGACAATTTCCTCGACCAGATCTTCGATTGTCACTAGGCCTTCGGTGCCTGAATATTCGTCGATCACGATTGCGAGGTGCGTCCGCGTCCGACGCATTTCGTCGAGCAGCTCGATAGCCCCCATGCTTTGCGGCACATAGCGCGGCTGGCGGATGAAAGCCTCCAGACTGTCAGGTTTTTCCTTGCCCTCAGCCAGTACGGCAAAGATATCCTTCACATGGATCATGCCGGTGATGTTATCGAGCGTGTCCTTGTAAACCGGCATGCGGCTATGGCCATGTTCGGCAAAGGCGGCGACCGCTTCGTCGAAACTGGCATCCTCGCGCAGGCCAAGAATGTCGCTGCGCGGCACCATGACATCATCGACGCGGTTTTCCGAGAAATGGAGCAGGTTGCGCAGCATCAGACGCTCGGGAGCTGACAGGTCGCCCTCGTCTTCAGGAGCGTCGCCTTCCTCTACATCTTCTTCATGTTCAGCGATTTTTTCTTCGAGCTGCTCGCGCAGCGTCGGCTCATGATTGCGTCCGAATAGAAGCGACTTCAGCCGCTGCCATATTCGTCCTTCCTCGGTTTCGTCCTTGCGGGGTCGTAAACCGCTACTACTATCGCCCTCCGTCATGGGGTTGGCTATGCTGCCTCCGGCTGTTTTCAATGGTCGCTATATGGATTGGCGATGCCCAGCGATGCAAGCGCTTTTACCTCCAGTGCCTCCATATGCTCGGCCTCTGCTTCATCGATATGGTCGAGCCCTAGAAGGTGCAGCGTGCCGTGGACGATCAGGTGGCTTACGTGCCGCGTCAGCGGGATGGCCTTGTCCTCGGCTTCGGATGCGCAGACACCATAGGCCAATATCATATCACCGAGCAGCACTTCTAGCCCCTCCCCTTCAGGGGAGGGGTTGGGGTGGGGCTGTCCGATGTCGCGCAAGGGCTGAGCAGCCCCACCCCCGACCCCTCCCCTGAAGGGGAGGGGAGAAAGCAACGCTGCCAGTTCGTCGGATTCGAGCATCGGAAAACTCAGCACATTGGTGGGCTTGTCCTTACCCCGCCAATTACGATTGAGTTCATGCACTTCTTGATCATCCGACAGTTGTATGCTGATCGACATTTTGAAAGGCGCATCCGCCAAATCGCCATGCGATGATACTGAAAAAGCTGCCTTTACTGCGTCTTCCGCTATTCGATCCCAGTCAATCTGGCCATCCCAATCGCGCGTCCGGTCGATGTCGACCTCAAGCATTTGGCCCCTCATAAGCATCGACAATGCGACCGACCAGCGGGTGGCGGACAACGTCGCTGCTGTTGAAGCGGATGGTGGTTATGCCTTCGACGCCTTCGAGCCGCTGCACTGCATCATTCAGCCCCGAATAGGTCGCGCCACCGGGAATATCGACCTGATTGGGGTCGCCGCAGATCACCATGCGGCTGTCCATGCCAAAACGGGTGAGGAACATCTTCATCTGCGCAGGCGTGGTGTTCTGCGCCTCGTCGAGGATGATGAAGGCGTTGGAAAGCGTGCGCCCGCGCATGAACGCGAGGGGGGCGATTTCAATCTCACCGCTGGCGATCCGCCGCTCGACCTGCTCGACCGGCAAAGTGTCATGCAGCGCGTCGTAAATCGGGCGGAGATAGGGATCGACCTTTTCCTTCATGTCGCCGGGAAGGAAGCCCAGCCGTTCGCCCGCTTCAACCGCAGGGCGTGACAGGATGAGCCGGTCAACCGCCCCGGTAATCAGCATCGCTACCGCCTGCGCCACCGCAAGATAGGTCTTGCCCGTTCCTGCCGGGCCGAGCGCGAAGATAATCTCGTCGCGCGCCAGCGCGTGCATATAGGGCACCTGCGTGGCCGATCGCGGCACCAGCGTTTTCTTGCGGGTGCGGATCATCACCTCGGGGGCGCCGTCGGCATCCTTGCGGACAATACCGTCGAGTGTCGGTTCGGCGCTCATCGAAATGATCGCTTGCACAGCTTCAGGGTCAATCTCCTCGCCGCGCATCACGCGGCTGTAAATATCGTTCAGGACATCGCGGGCGCGGGCGATTGCTCCTGCCTCGCCCTCAATCTGCACCCGGTTGCCGCGCGCTGAAATATAGACTCCCAGCCGGTTCTCAATGGCGACCAAATTGCGATCAAATTCGCCGAATACGGTATTGATGAGGTGCGGGCGGTCGAAGGTGATTTCGAGCCGCGACATATCGCCGGCTTGCGCTTGGGCTTTTTTCGCCATTCAGGCTGCGACCTGCATCAATAACTCTCCCTTGAGACTCAGTGGACCGGCTTCGACTATATCTACATCGACAATATCGCCGATGGAAAGCCCCGGTGCCAAGATATGCACAGATTGTAGCCAGGGCGACTTGCCAATCAGCTGGCCTTCGAGCTTGCCGGGCTTTTCGAGCAACACCGATGTGCGTTTGCCTAGAGTGCCGCGGTTGAAAGCCGCCTGCTGCTCGCTGATCAATGCCTGCAGCCTTTGCAGCCGTTCGTCCGCCACTTCGGGCGCAATCTGTCCGTCCATCGTTGCGGCAGGCGTGCCCGGGCGGGGGCTGTATTTGAAAGAGTATGCGTAGGAATAGACTGTCTCGCGCACGATGCTCAGCGTGTCTTCAAACTCGGCGTCGGTCTCGCCGGGGAAGCCAACGATGAAATCGCCAGACAGCGCGATATCGGGGCGTACCGCGCGCACCTTTTCGATGATCCGCAAATAACTCTCACGGCTGTGGCTGCGGTTCATGGCTTTCAATATGCGGTCATTGCCCGCCTGCACCGGGAGGTGCAGATAAGGCATCAGCTTTTCGACATCGCCATGCGCGGCAATCAGCCCGTCGGTCATGTCGTTGGGATGACTGGTCATATAGCGGATGCGGTGCAAGCCATCGATTCGGTCGAGCGCGCGGATCAATGTTCCCAGATCCTGTTCACCATCACCCCAAGCGTTCACATTCTGGCCCAGCAGGGTGATTTCCTTCGCCCCCGCATCGACCAGCGCTTTGGCTTCATCGACCAGTTCGGCGAAGGGACGGCTGATTTCAGCGCCGCGCGTATAGGGCACCACACAATAGGTGCAGAATTTGTCGCAGCCTTCCTGCACGGTCAGGAAGGCGGTTGGTCCGGTCTTGCGGCGCTTGGGCAGGGCGGCGAACTTGTCGAGCCCGGGCAAGCCCAGGTCAACCGTGCTTTCGCCCTTGGCGACGGCAGCAACCATGTCGGGCAGTTTGTGATACGCCTGTGGGCCGACGACGATGTCAACTTCGCTGGCGCGGCGGCTGATTTCTCCGCCTTCGGCCTGCGCGACACAGCCAGCCACGGCGATCACCGGCGAACTGCCATCCTTGCGGCGCAGCCGACCGATTTCGGAATAGACTTTCTCGGCCGCTTTCTCACGGATATGGCAGGTATTGAGGATGACAAGGTCGGCATCCTCCTTGTCCGACGCCTCCATGCCGCGCGCGGCAAACATCTCTGCCATGCGCTCGCCATCATAGACGTTCATCTGGCAGCCGTAATTTTTGACGTGAAAGGTCTTGGGCGACTCGTTGCTCATGGAGCGGCGCTATACATCGCGCCTATAGTGGTCGCCAGCCTGCATTGCCTCCGTGATGCGATGCCGCACTTCCGCCGAAATCGCCTTGCGATCGGGGTAGTGGGATGGATCGAACGGTTCCAGAAAATGGAGTGTCGCGGTGACGGGCATCACATAGGTCATGATCCGCCAGAAATTTTCGACAATGCCCTCTTCGCCCACCCAGGATAGGCGACGCGTATGTTCGCCATAGGTGAGGAATACCGGCTGCACCATCATGCCTTCAGGAGGCGGAACAAGCGCGGCAAAAAGCGAGGGTTTGAAGGGGAGCAAGCCGGAGCCATCATGCGTGGTGCCTTCGGGGAAGATCGTGACAGGTTGCTCGCCGCTCATCGCTTCGCGCAAATCGTCGACCTGATCGCCGACGCTCAAACGGTTTTCGCGGCTGACAAAGATAGTGTTGTTGATCGTGCACAGCCAGCCGATCAGCGGCCATTTTTCGATCCCGTCATTGGCGACAAAGGTGCAGCCGGTGACGCCAGAAATCACTGGAATATCGATCCAGCTATGATGGTTTGCTGCGTAGAAGACATTTTTTCGGATGCGCTGACCGCTGGTTGCGGTCGCAATACCGGCGGTCCAGCTAATCGACAGCAGGAAAAGTCGTGGCCAGGGTGATGGCTGGCGAAACAGGCGCCAGATATTGTGGAGGAGCAGCCCGACCAGAAGCGATGCGGCCATCAGCAACAGGCGCGCGCCAAACAGGATCTGCCCGAAAATCAGGCCGATCGGGTTGCGCTGCTTAATCGTCGCGGCTGAGTGCAACGCCGTATAGCTCCATACGGTGGTCGACTAAGCGATAACCCAGCTTTTCCGCTATCACTTTTTGCAACGCCTCAAGTTCCGGATCGACAAACTCGATGACTTTGCCGGTTTCGACGTCGATCAAATGGTCGTGATGCGCCTCCGGCGATGCCTCATAGCGCGCGCGCCCGTCGCCAAAATCATGGCGGTCGAGAATGCCTGCTTCTTCGAACAGGCGGACCGTGCGGTAAACGGTCGCAATCGAAATCTTTGCGTCTATCGCAGATGCGCGGCGATAGAGTTCTTCGACATCGGGATGATCGTCTGCATCGGATATGACGCGCGCGATTACGCGCCGCTGGTCGGTAATGCGCAGGCCGCGTTCGGCGCACAGCGCTTCAAGGTCAATCCGGGATTCCATGTTACGGTATTTAGTGTCGCGCGGGGATTCGTCAATGAAAAGGGCCAGTCCACACCAGACCGGCCCTTTCATCAATTCCGCTTTGAGTGAAAGACTATTTCACTTTCTTTTTGCGGCCAGAACCCGGTGCACGGCCCAGGCCGATTGCCTTTGCAAGGTCGCGACGCTGTTCGGCATAGGCCGGGGCAACCATCGGATAGTCCGCTGCCAGACCCCACTTTGCACGATAGTCATCCGGCGTCATGCCATAATGTGTCATCAGGTGGCGCTTGAGCATTTTCAGTTTCTTGCCGTCTTCAAGGCAGACGATATAATCGCGCTTTACAGAAGAACGGATCGGAACGGCAGGTTCAAGTGCCACTGCAGGTGCAGCAGCGCCCGCAGACAGGCCGGCTAGTGCGCCATGGATATTGGAAATCAAGGTCGGCAAATCAGAAACCGCCACCGTATTGTTGCTGACATGCGCCGCCACAATATCTGCGGTGAGCGTGATCAGCATTTCATTCGTGTCATTGCTATCTTCAGCCATATATATTCTCCCTTACCCGGTATTTTGTTTTTGACAGCAATGTTATTAAAGCATCTCAACTGTTCATTATCAATAAATTTCACAGAGAAATTTTCCCAATTCAGTCCAAATCATCATTCGGGTTGAAAGTATATCAAAAGTTCAATGCCATGGTGCTCGCATCGAAGCGATCACCGTTGATACCTCTGTAGTAAGACTTCCGGGTTCCGCAGCGTTCGAAGCCGTGGTTCTGATAGAAGAGCAGTGCGCTGTTGTTTGACCGTACTTCGAGGAAAATGCGGTTGCGCCCAGCCTGTCTTGCTTGATCAACAATATGCGCCAAGAGAGCGCGCGCTATGCCTTTGCGCTGATGTTCCGGTGCGACCCCGATCATCAACAATTCTTCTTCATCACAAACCCAACGGGTGAGGGCAAATCCTGCAATTTTGCCGCTTTGCTCCGCCAGCAATATGCTGGTTTGGGGCAAGGCTAATAGTGAAAGGCATTGGGCCGCTGTCCACGCTTCTCCATATTTCGGATCAAAAGCACTGTTCATGACGGGCATTATCGCAGCAATGTCGCTGGCGTCGCCCGTGATGATGGAGATATCTGTCATCGGGCCGTCGGTAATTTTGCGTCCGGGCCGCGCACATAAGCGGCGGAAGGCGCGAGCGTTGGAAGATGGGCGATGGCAGGCCAAAAGCGAGCGTCAGAGACAGCCTCTACCGCAATGCCTGCTTCACGTATGTCAATCAAAGCGGCTGCAGCATCGCCAACAATATAGTTGGCCTTGGACCTTAGGGCTGCCGCTTCAGGTAATAAGGAACAAGCATCAGCAATCGCTGAACCCACGGCATCGAAAGACTGGAAAAACAATTCACCATGGCCACCGTGGATGGCGACATCTATCGGTTCGGCGTTTCCGATTTTGTCGAGCGCAATTGCGGCAAGCATGGCCAGGCTATTATAGCCTTCGCAATCGACATTCCATGCCAATCCCAGAGCTTTGGCGGCAGACAGGCCAACGCGGATACCGGTGAAGCTGCCCGGTCCGACATTTACCGAGATAATATCGGCCAGCCCCTTTTCAGGGAGTTCAGCAATCATCGGCACCAGCCGCTCGGCATGGCCGCGCCCGATCACTTCATGGCGCGCGTCGATGCACTCAGTGCCTTCAAAGAGCGCAACCGAGCAGGCGCGCGATGCAGTGTCGATAACCAGCCGTCTCACGCGACGTCGCGTAGACGATCAGACGATCTTGTTAAAGCGGGCAAATTCCGGACGCGGGCTGCGTTCGAAGATTGTCGCCGGGTCGCCATAGCCGATGGTCGAGATGAAGTTCGATTTCACCTTGGTGCCGGCAAAGAACTCGGCGTCTACCGCATCATTGTTGAAACCCGACATCGCACCGGTATCCAACCCGAGCGCACGCGCGGCGAGAATGAAATAGCCGCCCTGAAGGCTGCTGTTGCGGAACGCGGTTTTTTCGATCAGCGCATCATTTCCGACGAACCAGCTGCGTGCATCGGTATGCGGGAACAGTTCGGGCAGGTTTTCGTAGAATTCCATGTCCATGCCAATGATCGCGGTTGCAGGTGCCTGCAGGATTTTCTCGCCATTGGCGGGCATGGCAAGCGCCGCAAGCTTTTGCTTCGATTCATCGCTGACGCACCAGACAATGCGCGCGGGCAGGCAGTTGGCCGAAGTCGGACCGTACTTCATCAGCTCCCACACCGCTTCCAACTGGTCGTTCGACACCGGCGTGTCGAGATAGCCATTATAGGTGCGAGCGGTGCGGAAAAGCTGGTCGAGCGCGGCATCGCCCAGCGGCTGATTGATCGGCATATTGGTTCCCCAGTTGGTAAGTTGTCAGGCCGCGCGGACTTCGGTCACTTCGGGCACATAATGTTTCAAAAGCTGTTCGATGCCATTTTTCAGCGTCGCGCTCGATGAAGGGCAGCCCGAACAGGCCCCTTGCATCTGCAGGAAAACGACGCCGCGCTGGAAACCGCGATAGACAATATCGCCGCCATCATTGGCGACCGCGGGACGGACGCGGGTTTCGATCAGTTCCTTGATCTGGTCGACAATTTCTGCGTCGGCGGGGTCGTCGAGCGGATATTCGTCATCCGCTGCGGGAACCGAGAAACCGGCCTTGGGCGCATGGAACAACGGCATGTCGGCCGAGAAATGATCGAGCAGGATCGACAGCACATCGGGCTTCAGGTCGGCCCAGCTGACGCCGGGGGCAGCGGTTACCGAGATAAATTCGCGACCGAAAAAGACACCGGTCACATCGCCAAGGCCAAACAAGGCTTCGGCGAGTGGAGAAGCTTCCGCCTCTTCATGGTCGGCAAAATCGCGGGTTCCGGCATCCATTACGATGCGTCCGGGCAGGAATTTGATTGTGGCCGGATTCGGCGTCAGTTCGGTCTCGATAATCATGCCCTCCATTTGGGGAGAGCGGGCAGGGGACACAAGGCCTTTTTCCTTCTCCGGCCAAAAGAAAACCCCGCACCCTTGTTCAAGGTACGGGGTCTTCCCTGGGAGAAACCGGTCGGTTTAAGCCGCTGCTTGCTGGTCCTCGCTCTTCGTCTTCCAGAGCGAGTAGAATATCCCGCCCAATATCAACGCGAAGGTCACGCTCAGGCTGATTACCGGCGGGAATTTGTCGCCGCCGATCAGGAAGTCGGAGATGAAAATCTTCGACCCGATAAACACCAGCACCAGCGCGAGTGCATATTTGAGGTAATGGAAACGGTGCACCATCGCCGCCAGCGCGAAATAGAGCGCGCGCAGGCCAAGGATCGCCATGATGTTCGAGGTGTAAACGATGAAGGTGTCGGTCGTGATCGCAAAGATCGCCGGTACCGAATCCACCGCGAATACCAAGTCCGCCAGATTGATAACGATCAACGCCAGCAACAGCGGGGTCATCGCGGTGACCATTTTGCCGGTCTTGCTATCAGGGACCTTCACGAGGAACTTCTCGCCATGCAGCTCATGCGTGACGCGGAAATGCTTGTTCATGAACTTGACGACAGGATTTTTGGACACGTCCATTTCCTGATCGCCGCTGAACAGCATCTTCACACCCGTCGCGATCAGGAAGGCCGCGAACAGATAGAGCGTCCAGTAGAACTCCTGCACCAGTGCAGCACCCGCCGCGATCATCAGGCCGCGCAACACAATCACCGCGATGATGCCCCAAAGCAGGGCTCGGTACTGATATTTGGCTGGGATCGCGAAATAGGTGAAAATCAGGCTGATCACGAAGACATTGTCGATCGACAGCGCCTTTTCGATGAAGAAGCCGGTATAATATTTCATGCCCAGATCGGGGCCTTTGGCATACCAGACCCACAGGCCGAAGGCCAAGGCGATGCCGATGTAGAATGCGGAAAGCTTCAGGCTTTCCTTAATGCCCATTTCCTTATCTTCCTTGTGCAGGAAACCAAGGTCAAAGGCGGTCAAGGCAACAACAATGCCGATGAAGGCAAGCCAGAACCAGACCGGCGTACCCAAAAACATATCGAACAGGAAATCCATCTGTAGGGCCCCTATGTGTCCAATCCGTCCCGAGAGACGGAGGTTGCGCCGCGTGTCGCGCTTTCGGATGAACAATCCGACATCACGCATGCCGCCGCATGCGCCAGAGGGGCCCGGATCGAGCGTCGATTTAGGGATTATGCCGCGAAATTCAACTGGGAATTTACCTGTAGCAACGACGGCAGTTGCCTCCCGCCATGTCGATGCCACTCAGATCGAATAGTCGGTGTTGGCCTCTCGTTGCTGCCGGTCGGCAGAAATGGCCTCTGCGCGGAGCAAGAGATTTTCCAGATCTTCCAGATCAATGTCAAAGGTTTCGCCGCTTTCGGCAATGGCTTGATCGATGTCGGCGCGCAGCAGGCCCGACAATATGGGGGACTCGACCACAGGTTCCGGTCGATGCGGATAACTGTGGCGTGAAAAACGATGGTAGAGCCAGCCCATTGCCAGCAATGCCGCACTGTTCGCGGCGACCAGCGTTACCGGATAAGCAAAGCTTGCCTTCACGATGGCATCCCCACCCAATATTGCAGTAATCGCAACGGCACCGCCGGGCGGGTGGAGGCAGCGCAGGATCGACATTCCCATGATCGCCAGCCCGACTGCCAGTCCGACGGCAAGCGCCGGATCGGGAATTGCATAGGCAACCGCTACGGCGACAGAGCCGGAAACCACATTGCCGCCGAATACCGGCCACGGCTGGGCGAGGGGGCTGGCGGGCACGGCAAAAACCAGAACTGCCGAGGCGCCGATAGGCGCAACCAGGAACGGAAAATCGGGAAAGGCATATCCAATCAGCATGCCTGTGAGGGCGGCCCCCAATACGCCAAAGGCTGCGCCGGCAGCAGCGCCGCTGCGATCACGCAGGCTTGCCCCGGCGAGCAGGGGCACAAACAGGCGCAGTCGCTGCATCAGCCCTTCATCGCTGCCAGCATCTCGCCCATTTTTTGGTGAAGCATATTCACGGCTTTCAAAGGACGCACCATCACTTTGAAATGGGTGATCAGGCCATCATCGTCACATGAAATCATGTCGATGCCATTGATTTTGATACCGTCGATTTCGGCTGTGAATTCCAGGATTGAGCTGTTCTCGCGGTGCCATTCGCCGACATAGCGGAATGTATCATTGCCCAGCGTGTGGCCGGCAGCAGCGAGATATTTGGAGGTGATAGCCTTGCCTAGCTGCGGGCTGTGGACGACCGGGCTTTCGAAAACACAGTCGTCGTGCAGGATCTTTTCAATCTCGGCGACATCTTTCGACAGCGCGACGCGGTGCCAGATTTCTGCGGGGTTGTGTGCCATATTTTCTATCCTCCCAAACCGGAGCCCTGAGCCTGTCGAAGGGCGCTTGTCCGTAAAACGTGCTTCGACAGGCTCAGCACTGCGGTGGTTAGTATCCCAAATCCAAATTGACCAAAGGCTCCAGCTTCTCGCCCTTGTGATAGCGTTTCAGATTTTCGAGGAAGCGTTCGGCAGAGCGCACAAACATCTTGTCCTGCGCGCGACCTGACAGGTGCATGCTGATATGGCAATTGTCGAGGTTCCATAACGGGTGGTGGGCAGGGAGTGGTTCGGGCGTCGTTACGTCGAGGAATGCACCACCAATTTGCTGGTCCTGCAATGCCTTCACCAGCGCATCCTGATCGACCACCGATCCGCGCGCGATATTCACCAGCACCGCGCTCTGCTTCATCTCGGCCAGCTCGTCGGCACCGATCATTTCCTCGGTTTCGGGCGTTGCGGGGACGGCAAGTATCACCCAGTCAAACTCGCCCAGCCGCGCTTGCCAGGCATCGGGCGCGAGGCTCGACGGGCCCGGTGTGCGGCGGACTATCGTCACATCGACATTGAATGCCTTCAGCCGTTCCTCGATCAGCTTGCCGATCGCGCCATAGCCCAGCAGCAAGGCCTTTGATCCATAGAGTTCCACCTTGCCAGGCGAATCGATCAGCCATTCGCGCCGGTCCTGCGCGTGCATTACGTCGCGATAGCCCTTGGCGATATTGAGCATCCCCATGACGACATATTCGGCGATAGTGATCGCGTTGATCCCCGCGCCGTTGGTAACCTTGGTCCCGCGTTTCTTGAGCTCGGCGAGCGGCATGCCATCGACACCTGCATAGATGCTGTTGAGCCATTTCAGGTTGGTCGCCGCCGTGATGATCGCCGCCATGTCGGCCTTGTCATACATGTCGAACCAGCCGATTTCGGCGAGCAGCGCGAGTTCGAGCGCCTCTTCCTTGGTGACATACCAATGCGCCTCGACCCAATCAGGCAGACGCGGTTCGACCATCGCGCGGATCAGGCTGGAGGCCACAAATTTGGTTTTGGTCACTTACTTACTCCCCTCCCGCTTGCGGGAGGGGCCGGGGGAGGGCCTGTCCCGCAACTTGGAAGAACACTCATGCCCTCCCCTGACCCCTCCCGCAAGCGGGAGGGGGAATTACACCTCAATCCGCCAATCCCACCCCAACGGATCGCCGTCCATCACCTCGACGCCCTTGGCGATGAGTTCGTCGCGGATTGCGTCGGATTTGGCAAAATCCTTGTTCGCACGGGCTTCCTTGCGGCTGGTCAGGGCCGCTTCGATTTCCGTTGCGCTGATTTGCGCCTTTTTCGGCTGCACCCGCAAGTCGGCGCGTTCCAGTTGCAGCAGGTCGAGGCCTAGCACTGTGTCCATTTGCGCGATGGCGAGCAGCTTTTGCCCTTGATCGACCTTTTTGAGCGACAGCGTTTCTTCGAGCGCCGTCAAGGCGATGGCCGTGTTCAGGTCATCCGATACAGCATCATCGAAACGCTCAAACAGGTCGAGCAAACGCTTGTCGGTCGTCTCGCTTGCTGGCTCGATGCCTTTTACAGCCGCGACCGCCATCACCATCCGCTTCAACCGTGTGAAGGCCGCCTGTAGTCCTTCCCAGCTAAACTCCAGCTCGCTCCGATAATGCGCCTGCAGGCACATCAGGCGGTAGGCGAGGGGGTGGAAGCCCTTGTCGATCAGCAACTGCACACGCAAGAATTCGCCTGCGCTCTTGCTCATCTTGCCGCTACGCTCGATCAGGAAATTATTGTGCATCCACATCCGCGCGCCACTGTGGTCGCTATGGCAAAAGGCCTGGTTCTGCGCGATCTCGTTCGGGTGGTGGATCTCGCGATGGTCGATGCCGCCGGTGTGGATATCAAACGGAAAGCCGAGCAAGTCGCCCGACATCACCGAGCATTCAAGGTGCCAACCCGGCGCGCCGCGGCCCCAGGGACTGTCCCATTCCATCTGGCGCTTTTCGCCCTCCGGCGTCTTGCGCCAGATCGCGAAGTCCGCCGCATGGCGTTTGCCTTCGACGGCCTCGATGCGGCCCCCCTGACTATTGGCGCCTTCGTCGGTCTGCGCGCGGGCGAGCGCGCCATAATTGGCGACTGTCGAGGTATCGAAATACAGCCCGCTTTCCAGTTCATAGCAATGCTTGTCGGCGATGCTTTTGGCGAACTCGATCATCTGCGGCACATAGTCGGTGGCGATCGACCATTTGGCGGGTTGGCGGATGTTCAGCGCCTTGATATCGGCCCAATAGGCCTCGGTATAATGGCGCGCGATATCCCAGATAGACTGCGCTCTTTCCGCCGCCATCTTCTCCATCTTGTCCTCACCCGCATCGGCATCGTCGGTCAGATGGCCGACATCAGTGATGTTGATGATGTGGGTCAGCTTATAGCCCTTGTAGCTCAGCACGCGACCAAGCGTATCGGCAAAGACATAGGCGCGCATATTGCCGATATGCGGGTAATTATAGACCGTCGGTCCGCAGCTATAGACACGCGCCTCGCCGGGGTGGACGGGCTGGAATGTTTCCAGTTGGCGGGTCAGGCTGTTGAAGAGTTTCAGGTCGGACATGGGCTGGGCGATGGCTTAGCGAGGCCTTGCAGTCAAGAACCACGTCGCCCCTGCGCAGGCAGGGGCCGCGGTAGATTTACCCAACAATGGACGAATAAACTTCAAGCGGCCCCTGCCTGCGCAGGGGCGACGGGTGCGTTAAAACCCTTCCCAAGTCACCACTTCATCCAGCGGCGCTCTCGGCACAGGAAAGTTATTCACCGGCGCATCCGGATCGCGATGGCCGATCGCCGCCCCGCAGAAAAAGATATGATCGTCGGGAATGTTAAAGCACGCCCTGATTTGCGGCGTGTAGATTGCCCACGCCTCCTGAAAGCAGCAATCGAGCCCTTCCTCACGCAGCAACAGCGCAACCGTCTGCAACCACATGCCGATATCCGACCATTGCGGCGGGCCCATATAGCGCGGGGTGTGGATCAGCATCAGCACCGGAGCGTCAAAGGCGCGGAAATTGCGCGCGAACCACATCAACCGCGCCATCTTGTTGTCACGTGGGATATCGAGCGCGGCGTACATCGCTTCGCCCACGCCAAAGCGGCTATCCTTGTATCGGCCATCGAGTTCGGGCGGGTAGATGTTGTACTCGGGTTTATGGGCAGCCGGGCCTTGCGGAACGACTTCAGCTACAGCTGCCAGCAATTTCTTCAACGGCTCGCCCGTTGCCATCACCGCATTCCAAGGCTGCGTGTTACCGCCAGAGGGCGCATTCTGCGCTTTGGTAAGGATGCGTTCGAGCAATGCCTTGTCGACCGGCTTATCGAGAAATTCGCGCACCGACCGACGGGATGCGACTGCTTCGGTGACGTTCATATGCTGCCCTCCAGAGATTTAATCGTTCGATTAAAATTCTGTCACGCCTTCAGCGAATTGCAAGCCTATTCCTCGTCGAACAGTCCGGCCAATTGCTCGATCATCGTCCCGCCCAGTTGCTCCGCATCCATGATGGTGACAGCGCGTCGGTAGTAACGAGTGACATCATGGCCGATGCCGATCGCGACCAGTTGCACCGGGCTGCGGCTTTCGATCATTTCTATCACGCGCCTCAGATGCTGTTCCAGATAGCCGCCATGGTTGACCGACAAGGTCGAGTCATCGACCGGCGCACCGTCGGAGATCACCATCAGGATGCGGCGGTCTTCGGGGCGGGCGATCAGGCGGTTGTGCGCCCAGAGCAGGGCCTCACCGTCGATATTTTCTTTGAGCAAGCCTTCGCGCATCATCAGGCCGAGGTTGCGGCGGGCGTGCCGCCAGGGCTCATCGGCCTTTTTGTAGACGATGTGGCGCAAGTCGTTGAGGCGGCCGGGCATGGCGGGACGTCCGGCGGCAAGCCAATCCTCACGCGATTGCCCGCCTTTCCACGCGCGCGTAGTGAAGCCCAAAATCTCGGTCTTCACGCCGCAGCGTTCGAGCGTGCGGGCCATGATGTCGGCGCTGATCGCGGCGATCGAAATCGGCCGTCCGCGCATTGAGCCGCTGTTGTCGATTAGCAGCGTGACCACCGTATCGCGGAATTCGACATCGCGTTCGACCTTATAGCTCAATGAGCTTCCCGGAGCGACGACTATGCGGGCAAGCCGCGCGGCGTCGAGCAGCCCTTCTTCCTGATCGAAATCCCAGCTGCGATTCTGTTGTGCCATCAGGCGGCGTTGCAGGCGGTTGGCGAGCCGTGTCACCGCGCCCTGCAAGCCCGACAGTTGCTGGTCGAGATAGGCGCGCAGCCGGTTGAGTTCTTCCTCATCGGCGAGGTCGGTCGCACCGACAACTTCGTCATATTTGGTCGTCCAGCTTTTGTAATCGCTTTGCGGTAAATGATCCCAGTTGCGGCGCTGCGGGTTGACCGGCTGCATGCCGTCTTCACCCATGTCGCCATCGGTATCATCCATGTCGTCCATTTGCGACTGGTCATATTCGGCTTCGGACTCTTCGCCTTCGCCCTCTTGCGGTTCGGCGCGGGCTTCGGCCTGTCCGGCTTCGCCCTGGCCCTCATCTTCGCTTTCGCCGTCCTGCTCTTGCTCCTGTTCGGATTCGTCTCCGCCTTCGTCGGCTTCATTGGGTTCGATTTCACCCTCGGTCAGGTCGAGATGCTCGAGCATCGTCTGCGCGAGCGAAGCAAAGGCTGCCTGATCGTCGAGTGCGAGGCCAAGGGCATCCAAGTCGCCCCCAGCCTTTTCCTCAATCCATTCGCGCAGCATGTCGACGCCTTGCGCGGCATTTTCGGGAACCGGCTGGCCGGTCAGCCGTTCGCGCACCATCAGCGCGAGTGCGGTTGAGATCGGTACTTCTTCCGCCGCCTGCGCGCGCGAAATCGGGTCGGTGCGCAGCCGCATCTCCAGCGAGTGGGTCAGGTTGCCCTTCACGCCCTCCATCGCGCGCGAGCCCAGCGCCTCGATACGAGCCGTCTCTATGGCGTCGAAGGCGGCCCCTGCCATTGCCTCATGAGGTCGCAGTGCTGCATGGCGTGCCGCATCATGATGTTTAAGGCGAAGCGCGAAACTGTCAGCAAAACCCCGCGCTTCGGCAACCTGTTCGGGGGGCAGCGAACGGCCCGGCATCGGCACGCGAAAATTCTTCCCCGCCTGTGTCGGCGCGTCGGCGGTGAAGGCCAGTTCGATCTCTGGATCGTTCGCAATGGCGCGCGAGGTGCCGGTCAGCACCTGTTTAAATTGTTCGAGAGGGGAGTTGTCTGCCATGATCGACTCAGGGCCTTAACGGCAAATTTCCACCACGCAAAGGTTCAGCTGCAATTGAAAACGAGCAATTCATTCGGTTGCTGGGGCAGCAACTGGCGAACGGCTGCATTCATCGACGCCACCTTTTCCAGCATCGCAGAATCGGCTGAACAGCTTTTCACATCATATTGGTTTCGTGCATCGCGGGCCTTTTGCATCGCCTCCGACCCAAGCAAATGCCTCTCGATGCGATAGGTGCTGCTTCCCGGTTGGAAACTGATGATCGAAACCTGTGCTTCGTTATTGGGAACGAATGTGCGGACCCAGCGATCGCCATCCTCCGCATATTGCGTCCTTCCGTTGACGCAGCCATTGGCTGCCCATTCGAATGGGACATCGGCTGTATCCGAAACAGTAATCCGGCTGCGGCTACGGTCTATCACGCAGGTCAGCTTGCCTTCTTGCGCAACCTTGGCTGGGGCGGCCGGGTCTTCGATGTCGGTCAGGCGGGCCTTGGTGAGTTCATCCACTTCGGAAAAGCTCGGCCTTGCGTACCAGGTAAGCAGGGCCGCAATGACCAGCGCCGCTGCCGCACCACCAGCCAGCTTTGCCTGATCGCGTCTTTCGCGCTCCAGCAACTGCCAACTCGTCCCCGCTGCACCCAGCGCGAGAAATATCAGGACAACGGTCAACATCGACAGATTGTCGCGTGATTCGATGATGTCATATTCGGCCAGTCGCCGCGCTTCGCCGAAACTTTTGCTACGGGCCGCTTCGGTCAGCCGGTTTTCCTCGGCAATTCGGGCAGCTTCGGCGGCTGCCCTTTCGGCTTCGGCCCGGCTCATCTCGGCGCGCGAGAGGCATTCGCTATCGACCGAGCGGAAAGCGACACCATTTTTTCGCAAGAAAGCGGCAGCTTCGCGCTGCGCGACTGCGAAAAAGAATTCGGCATCACTGCCATCCGAAAGGCTGCCAAAGCTGTTGACGCCCAGAACGCGTCCGCAGCCATCGACCAAAGGTCCGCCGCTATTGCCGCCACCGATCGCCGCTGTGTGCAGCAAGGTCTCGAAATCCTTCGCAGATCGTCCGCCCGAAATATTGCCGCGGGTTTTCACTGGCGTCTGCGGGCGCAGGACGTCGGCCATATTGAGGCCCTGCGCGATATCGACGCCACCGGGATAGCCAATCGCAAAGACATCGGCGCCATCGCCTACCGGGCCACTGAAAAAAGTGGCCGGTGTAAGGCGCTTGCCGTCATTCAACGCGATCAGAGCCAGGTCGTTGCGCGGGGATCGATCCATCACCTCGGCAGCTATCGCCTCGCCGCCATCTGAAGGCACGATTACGATGCGGATGGCCCCGTCATATTCCTCCTCGGAAACGACATGGGCGTTGGTCAGCACCTTGTCCGGTGCAACAACGATACCTGATCCGTGACCGATCGGCGTGTCCCCGCCCGATGCCGGGAAGACGACCACGCGAACGACGCTGCGGCTGGCGGCGGCAATGTCTTCCGGGTCGGCGCGGGCAGTCGATGCAAAAATCAACGCGATCATCGTAGCAATAAGGCCGGTCAAACTAAGTCGCACACGAATCTCCCTCAGGCCCCGCAAAGCCTTCGAACACATTTAAGCCCTTGGTTCAATGCAAAGGCTATCAGCCTCACTGCTTCCTTACAGGCTCTTCACGCGCCTGCACGTTCACCCCATCGCGCCCGAT
The DNA here is from genome assembly GCA_937873665.1 of uncultured Sphingorhabdus sp. The sequence continues at coordinate 41,833 of CALMYW010000105.1, read as the reverse complement.
AGTGACATCCAGCGGCACACCTTCGACTTGCCCGCTGACAGTCACGCCCTTGCCGGGGTCGACGCGGACTTCGGTGCCATTGATATTGACCGGCAGTTCCGGGATGTCCGGCAGGTCGAGCGGTTCGATCGGTCCCGTTGGATCGGGCTCGACTGCCGGTTTTGGCTTGGGCCGCGCACCGGCGCCTTTGACTGCCTGGCCCATGAAGTCACGCCAGATGCGCGCGGGCAGGCCGCCGCCGGTCATGTTCCTCAGCGGAGTATTGTCGTCATTGCCGATCCACACGCCAACCACCAGGTCACCCGCAAAGCCGATGAACAACGCATCGCGATAGTCCTGGCTGGTGCCTGTCTTGCCATAGGCCGGGATCGAAAGCCGCGCCGCACGTCCGGTGCCCTGATTGACGGTCGCGCCAAGCAGTTCGAGCAGCGCCTTGTGCTGGGCATTGCTGAAGCTGCGCTGCGCCGACATCAGCCAGCCGAACCAGCCTTCATCCTCGGCCACAAACGCCCTCGGTTCGACCGGCCATTTATTCCCGGCAATGCCGGCATAAGCCGATGTCAGTTCGAGCAAGGTCATGCCTGAACTGCCAAGCGCCAGGCTGGCGTCGCGCGTTAACGGGCTTTGTACCCCCAAATCCTTTGCCGCACGCGCCACCGCGCTATAGCCCAGCTGGTTGTAAAGGCGCACGGCGACGACGTTGCTCGATTGTGCAAAAGCCTGTTTCAGCGTGATTTCGCCGCGATAGCGGTCGCTGTAATTTTTGGGGCGATAGGCACCTTCGATAATCGGGCTGTCATCAACCTTGCTCTCGGGCGTCATCCCGCTGCGCAGCGCAGCGGTATAAACAAACAGCTTGAAGGTCGAACCCGGCTGGCGCTTCGCCTGCGTCGCCCGGTTGAAGGGGCTGTCTTTGTAGCTTTTGCCGCCCACCATCGCCACGACTTCGCCATTGGGCCGCATCGCGACCAGCGCAACCTGCGCATTACCCAAAGGTGCGCGCGCAATCACCTTGCGGGCGATATTCTGCAGGCGCGAATCCAGCGTGGTGCGAATGACCTGATCCGAATAGCCAGTTTCGGCATCGAGCCGCGCTTGTGGCATCGCCCAGTCGGCGAAATAGGTGCCGGTCGGCAGCGTTTCCTTATAGCGCACATCGATCCGCGCGATCGGTGTCGCATCGGCCTTGGCCTCGCTGATTGCACCGGTTGCGACCATCGCGTTCAACACCAGCTTCGCGCGTTTTGCCGCGCGCTGGGGATTGCGCGTCGGGGCAAGGCGGTTAGGCGCTTGCACCAGTCCTGCAAGCATCGCCGCCTGCGACAGCGTCAGATTTTCGGGCTTGCGATAGAAATAGTGCATCGATGCCGCGCGCAGGCCGTAAATATTGTCTCCGAAATAGGCATTTGACAGATAGCGTTCAAGGATTTCATCCTTGGTCAGCCAAGCCTCCAGCCAGAATGCGATCAGCGCCTCACGCGCCTTACGAGTCAGGCTGCGCTCTGGTGTCAGGAAGGTGAATTTCGCAAGCTGCTGGGTTATCGTACTGCCGCCCTGTTTGAGGCCGCTGCCGAAGGTGTTGCTCCACATCGCGCGGGCGATGCTGCGCGGGTCGACGCCCCAGTGCGAATAGAAACGCCTGTCCTCAATCGAAAGGAAGGCCTGCACGACATGCGGCGGCAATTCCTTGACCTTGACGGGCTTGTCGACAATTGCACCGTTGCGGGCAATCGGTGTGCCATCCCATGCCAGCAGGGTGATGCGCGGCGGCGCGATGGGCTGCAGCGATTTGGAAAGCGGGGCCGTGACCGCCAGCCAGAAAACAATCAGGATGAACAGCAGCAACAGGCCAGCGCTGGCACGGGTGAACCACCACCAACGGGTTTTGCCGAGCAACCATTTCTTCGCAGTTTCGATTGACGGCGATGCTGCAGGTGTCGTGCTTTCCCAAGGCTTTGCTTCGCCGGGAAACATCCCGGCATAGGCACGGTCGAACGCCGCCAGTCTGCTGTCGATATTGGTCGGGGGAGGGGTTTTGGATCGGCGGAAGAACATCGATATGCTGTGTTATAGGAATAAGACGGCTAAGGGTAGAGCAAATTTTGGCTTACAGGAAGCTGTATGGATCTACATCCACCCCGACGCGCACCCCGCGCGGGAATTGTAGGCCACCGAGCCACTCGCGCATGATATTCTGCAGCTCGACCGAGCGTTGGGCGTGAACCAGCAGGCGTTGCCGGTGCCGCCCGCGCAGCATGGCGAGCGGAGCAGGAGCGGGGCCATAGACGTGCATCCCCTCAATTTCAGGAGCCGAACCGCCGATTGCGCGCGCAGCTTCGATGGCTTCGCGTTCATCTTCAGAACTGATGATGATCGCGGCGAAACGCCCAAAAGGCGGGGCGCCGGCGCGGCGGCGTTGCGCGGTTTCGGCGTCGTAAAAGGCATCGCGATCGCCTTCGACCAGTGCCGCGATCACAGGGTGCGACGGATTGCGAGTCTGGATGAAGACTTCGCCGGGCTTCTCTGCTCGACCTGCCCGCCCGGCGGCTTGCGCGATCTGCTGGAAGGTGCGCTCGGCGGCGCGCAAATCGCCGCCCTCCAAACCAAGATCAGCGTCGATCACACCCACCAGCGTCAGTTCGGGAAAGTGATAGCCCTTGGTCACCAATTGCGTGCCGATGATGATGTCTACGGCCTTATTCTCGACCAGTGCAACAAATTCGGCGGCCTTTTCCGGCGACCATAATGTGTCTGAAGTTGCGACGATGGTCCGCGCCTCGGGTAACATGCGCTGCACCTCGTCGCAGATGCGCTCGACCCCGGGCCCGCAGGGGACGAGGCTGTCTTCGGCGCTGCATTCGGGGCAGGCGTCAGGCGGCGGCATCACATGGCCGCAATGATGGCAGGCAAGGCGGCGGACCAGCCGGTGCTCGACCATCCATGCAGTGCAATTGGGGCATTCGAACCGATGTCCGCAATTGCGACACAAGGTGAGTGGCGCATAACCTCGGCGGTTGAGGAACAGCAGGCTCTGCTCGCCGCGTTCCAGCCTTTCCTCCAGCGCCTTGAGCAATGTAGGGGCAATCCAGTGGCCGCGCTCTGGCTGATCCTGCGTCAGGTCGATCGCTTCGATCCGTGGCATCTTCGCAGCGCCAAAGCGTGATGGGATTTCCAGGCCCTTATAGCGGCCGATGCTGACCATGTGGCGGCTCTCAAGCGCTGGGGTTGCCGACGCCAGCACGACCGGGAAGCCTTCAAACTTGCCACGCATCACGGCAACGTCGCGCGCATGATAGCGCACGCCATCCTCCTGTTTGAAACTGATCTCATGCGCCTCGTCGACGACGATCAGTCCGGGGTTGGCAAAAGGCAGGAACAGTGCCGAGCGTGCACCGGCGACGACTTGCACCCGTCCCTCGGCTACGCCGCGCCACACGCGGCGGCGCTGCGACTGTTTCATCCCCGAATGCCATGTTGCAGGTTCGACCCCGAAGCGTGCCTCAAAGCGTTGAAGAAAGGGCTGCGTGAGTGCAATTTCCGGTAGCAAGACAAGCACTTGTTTGCCAGTCTTGAGAGCTTCTGCGACCGCTTCAAAATAGGTTTCGGTCTTGCCCGAACCGGTAACGCCATCGAGCACAATCGGCTCGAACGCGCCTTGTTTCACCGCATCGCGCATCACCCCGGCAGCAGCTTCCTGTAGGTCAGATAGTTCTGGACGATGATGCTCCGGATCCGGTGCCGCAAAGGGCGCATCGATGCTGACTGTCACCGGCTCCAGCGCGCCAACTTTTACCAGCCCACGGATCACGCCTTCACTGACGCCCGCTTGTTCGGCCAGCTCACGCACCAGCCCTTGCACGTCCACCAAAGCATCCAGCGCAGCTGCGCGTTGCGGGGTCAACCGGGCGGGCTCAATTCCTGAAGGCCGATATTCGGTGACAGTTCCTCCGGCTGACAGCGCGGCAGAGGATGAAATCACCATCCGCAACACGGCAGCATGGTTAGACAAATAATAGTCGGCGACCCAATCAACGAGCCTTCTCAGACCGCGCTTGATAGGCGGGACGTCGATAACCTCCAACACGTTGCGCAGGCGGTGCTCCTCGACCGCCTCGTCGCCGAATACGCCGTCATCCCAGATCACGCCAACCATCTTGCGCGGCCCCAGAGGTACGACGACCGCTGAACCGACATCGGCTTCCATCCAGTCGGGCAGGCGATAGTCGAGCGGCCCGATGACTTGCGTCAACAGGACCACGCGCACACGCTTGCCGGAGGGACGGGGACGATTCATCCGGCGGATATAGGGTGCGCCCATCGCTGCGTCACGTATTTGGCGTCCCATTCATGGCAGAGACGGAATTTTTCTGATATTCAAACGCGATAGGGTTTGGGAGGAGTCGTTTCATGTCGATAGTGTTTGAACGCCGCCAGTTTTTGCTTGCGAGTGCAGCAGGGGCGACGCTCGCTCTGGCCGGCTGCGCGTCCGGTCCGCGCTACAGCCTTGCCGAAGTCATTCGCCGGTTGCTGGTGGCGGCATCGCAAAATGCGTTCGCACTGCTTTTGCAACCCGGTGGTTTCTACGATCACTCGGTTGCGCGCATTGCCTTGCCTGACCGGTTGGGTGGCAGTCGCGGGACGGGAATCCTGTCGGTTGTGCTGCAAAGCCAGTCCTTCCGCGACCGGCTGCATCGCCAACTCAATCGGGCTGCCGAAAAAGGTGCCGAGCGTGCCGCCCCGTTGATTGCCGATACGATCCGGATGGTCAGCATCGAAGCTGCCGACGAAATCGTGCGCGGCGGGCCGCAAGCCGCCACTCGGTTCCTGCGCGGAAAGATGGGCATTGCGCTGTTCGACGCCATGCTGCCGGGCATTTCCGAAGGGCTGCGCCTGTTCGACGATCAGGTGATCAACCGCGCGGTCCAGTCGGTCACCGGCTTTGATATGCAGGCGCTCGGTCAGGATATCACCCGCAAGGCCGACGATGCGATCTGGGCGGCGATCGGGCTTGAGGAAGAAGGCATCCGCGCGAATCCGCAGAAGACCAATGACCCGATGCTGATCGCCGTGTTCGGTTTGCTCAAATAGGCGCAATATAGCGCTGTCCAAGCGATGGCGCTTTTGCCTATAGGCGGTGAAGTGATTCCACCCATCTATTGAGAGCTGCGCACCAATGAAATTCTTCGCCGACACCGCCGAAATCGACGACATCAAGGAACTGGCCGCAACCGGCCTGCTGGATGGTGTAACCACCAACCCTTCGTTGATCATGAAATCGGGCCGCGATTTCATGGAAGTGACCAAAGAGATTTGCGGGTTGACCGACGGGCCGGTCTCGGCAGAAGTCGTCGCACTCGATCATGCGACAATGATGAAAGAGGCGGAGGTTCTGCGCAAGATTGCCGACAATGTCTGCATCAAGGTGCCGCTGACCATCGACGGTCTCAAAACCTGCAAGGCGCTGACCAGCGACGGCACGATGGTCAATGTCACGCTTTGCTTCTCGGCCAACCAGGCGCTGCTCGCGGCCAAGGCAGGGGCGACCTTCATTTCGCCTTTCGTCGGTCGTCATGACGACAATGGCTTTGACGGGATGAACCTGATTTCCGATATCCGCCTGATCTACGACAATTATGATTTCGGTACCGAAATCCTCGTCGCCAGCGTGCGCCATGGCATCCATGTGCTTGAGGCGGCAAAGATCGGTGCTGACGTGATGACCGCTCCACCTTCGGTGATCAAAGGGCTGTTCAAACATGTGCTGACCGACAAGGGCATAGAAGGTTTCCTCGCTGACTGGGCGAAAACGGGGCAGGCTATCGGGTGATTAACCCTAAAGGCCTTTGGCTGTATGGAATGGAAAGGCGGGCGAGCGTAGCTGGATAGGCCATAGACCGAGTTGATCGGCAGGAGGACCAGCATGAACAGACCCGAAATGGTGTTTCCCATCGCGCACATTCACTATGATGACGAGATTGACGAGAGTGGCAAGGTTGTCGTTCCAGACGAGGTGCTTGAAGCGATCAAGACGCTGATCCGCTGGACGGGTGACGATCCGCGCCGTGAAGGCCTGATCGATACACCGCGCCGTGTCGGTCGTGCCTGGCGCGAATATTGCGCCGGCTATGGCGAAGACCCCTCTGTCCATCTTTCGCGCACTTTTGAAGAAGTAGGCGGCTATCACGAATTGGTGCTGCTCAAGGACATTCCGTTCCAGTCGCATTGCGAGCATCATATGGCGCCGATCATCGGCAAGGCCTCAATCGCCTACATGCCGACCGACCGTGTTGTCGGCATATCCAAGCTCGCCCGCGTCCTCCACGGTTTTGCCCGCCGCCTGCAGGTGCAGGAAAGGCTGACGGCAGAGGTCGCGAACTGCATCTGGGAGCATCTGAAGCCAGAAGGCGTCGCGGTGGTGATCGAGGCGCAGCACGGCTGCATGACCGGGCGCGGGGTGAAGGTGCACGGCGTCAATATGGTCACTTCCAAACTGCTCGGCTGCTTCCTTGACGACCAGTCGAGCCGCAAGGAAGTGATGAGTCTGATGGGTTATTGAGGACGCCGGATAGTTTTTTCTCCCTACCTTCACCCCAAGTTCGTCACCCCCGCGAAGGCGGGGGTCCATCACCGGACGAGTAAATTTGAATAGCCGGTGATGGATTCCCGCCTTCGCGGGAATGACGATGCTCTGTGCACTGGCTGTGGCATCGCCACGGCATTTTTCTTCCCCAGCACAATCATTGCCGTTAAGGCCCTGCGGCAGAGGGGAAAGTCTTGGCGGAACAACCACATCATCCCGAACATCTTGTAGAACGGCTCGCCGTCGGCACGCTCGACCGGTTGGTGAACCTCTTGTTCGCGCGGCCGGTGCAGATCGTGCCGTTGCTTTTCTTCCTCGTCTCGCTGCTCGGCGCTTTTGCTCTGTCATTGCCCTCGGCGACTGAAAGCGGGCAGGGGACGCCTTTTGTCGACGCCTGGTTCACCGCTGTCTCGGCGCTGTGCGTCACCGGGCTGTCGACGCTCGATGTGCCCAACCACTGGTCGGGGCAGGGTGAGCTGACGATCCTCGTGCTGATCCAATTGGGCGGCCTTGGCATTATGAGCGCCTCGGTGCTGCTCGTGGCCTTGTTCAGCCGCACTATGGGCTTTGGCATCAGGCGCGGGCTGGCGGCGGAAAATAGCGGGATCACCCCGGGCAATGTCCGCCCGCTGCTGAAGATCATCGTCGCCTTCACCTTCACCTTCGAAGCCATAGTCGGGCTCTGGCTGTTTGGCTGGCTTGCGCTTGGCCATGGCCAGCCGCTGGCGGACGCGGCATGGAACGGGCTCTTCCACGCGGTTTCTGCCTTCAACAATGCCGGTTTCGCGCTGTGGAGCGATAATCTGATGGGCTTCCAATCGGACTGGCTGTTCCTCACCCCGATCATGGCGGCGGTTGTCGCGGGGGGCATCGGCTATCCGGTCTATCGCGACATGTGGACGCAGCGCGGCTGGAAGCGGATTTCGCTGCACGGGCGGTTGACGCTCTATGGCTATGCCTTCCTGTTGGTTGCGGGCGCGCTGCTGTTCATAATACTTGAATGGGAAAATGGCGCGACGATGGGCAATATGGAGCCGCACGCGCATGTGCTCAACGGCCTGTTCCAGTCGGTCACCGCGCGCACCGCGGGGTTCAACGCGGTCAATATCGGGGAGCTTTCCGACCAGTCGCTGATGCTCACCTCTATCCTGATGTTCATCGGCGGGGGCAGCGCGGGGACTGCGGGCGGCGTCAAGGTGGCGACGGTGGTCGTCATCCTGCTGATCATCTGGTCCGAAATCCGCGGCAAGCCCGATGTCGAGGCATTCGGTCGCCGCATCGGGGAGCATAATCAGCGGCGTGCCATTTCGGTTGTCGCGCTCGCGACGGTGCTGGTGCTCGGGCTCGGCTATCTGCTCGTCGCGCTTTCGCCGCAGATTGCCCCGCGCGATGCGATGTTTGAGGCAGTTTCGGCCTTCGCTACCGTCGGCCTCTCCACCGGCGTTACCGCACAGTTCACCGATTCCGGCAAATATCTGCTGATATTCCTGATGTTCGTCGGGCGGGTCGGCCCGATTACCTTGTTCGCGGCGCTTGCGTCACGCGGCAAACCCGTATTTTACCATTACCCAAAAGAGGAGGTTCTCATTGGCTAGGAAAGCAAAAAACGCGGAGAAGAAAAGCGTCGCGGTGATCGGCCTTGGCCGCTTTGGCGAGGCTGTTGCGCTGCGTCTGGTCGAGCTGGGGCATGAGGTGGTCGGCATTGATGGCAATGCCGATATTGTCCAGAAACTCGCCGACGACCTGCCGCATGTGGTGCAGGCGGATTCAACCGAGGCAGAGGCGCTGCGCGCGCTGGGCGTGAACGAGGTCGACTATGCCGTGGTCGCGATCGGCGCGAGCCTGGAGGGCAGCGTGCTCTCCGTCCTCGCGCTCCAGGAGTTGGGCATCAAGGATATCTGGGCGAAGGCTTCGACCCGCCAGCACGGCCTGATCCTGACCCGGCTGGGCGTTTCCAAGGTGGTGTTCCCCGAGGCTGATATGGGCCACGCGCTGGCGGAGCAGCTTTGCGGGGCTTGAGGGGGGAGGGGGCGGAACTGTCCTGAATTTACATTCTTAGCGGCAAATAGTCGACTGGGTTTGCGGGCAGCGGTAAATTTGCCGGTTAGGCACATTAATACCAAAACGATTGGCTTGATCGATATGCGGTGAGCTGTCCTGCGTCGGATTGATGCCGAAACCGCAACCGTAAACGCGGTTCCCCGCTAGTGTCCCCATATTGCGAACCGGCTGACTTGTGCCGCATGCTCTGGCAATTTCGGCAGGCACGGTAAGGTTCACAAGCGCATTTTGGAAAGGGCCGTGGCACATTGTACTGCCTATGAAGCCTTCCTTCGCGGGGCATATCACGACGCCTTCCAGCCATATGATATTTACAGCAGCCGCGCTTGCCTGACCGCCAGCTGTGCCATTGCCATTGCTTTGATTGACGGAGGCTTGAGATGCAATCGCCCGGTCCGCAGCCGCTTTCTGCTTCGCTGCTTCCAGCCTAGCCCGGACTTCCTTGTGACGTCGTTGTGCTTCGGCAGCACTTTGTGCCTGCGCTTGTGCGATTTGCTGGTTTCTTGCCTGTGATGCCTCGGCATTGACTTGAGCCTGGCGGGATTGCTCGGCTCTTGCCGCTGCAGCGCGTTCCTCAGCCTGTCGGCGCTGCTCGGCGTTGATCGCGTCAACCTCTTCCCAGCCGCGTCGATTTTCTTCTGCCGCAACCCTGAATTTGTCATTCAAATCTGCAAAAACATTGGCGATCGGGTTGCCTTGGGCAGCATTTTGCGCATCGATCTCTGCATTTTCGGCATCAATTTCTGCTTGCTCCGCCTGCCGCCGTGCCTCTGCTAGCTTGATTTCGTGGTTTTGTTGTACCAATTCTATGCGCTGCCTTTCGGCTGCACGTTCTGCCGCGATACGCTCATTTTCACGTTTAGTCTCTAACTCGAGCGCCTTTAGTTCCTGTCGGGCTAGGTGAATTTCATCGGTTCGTACACCATTGGCATAAAAGCATGGTTCGCTACCTTTCTCTTCCCATAGCCGACATGTGCCAGGTCCATTAGGTACTAGCCCCAGAAACTCTCCAGCAAACTCTCCCTTTGAATCAGATGCACGGGCAAAACCAACCGGTCCGAATACGGGCGCTGTAGTTAGCATATTAGCAGCGACAGAACGCACTAGCTTCCCTGATGAATCCAGTTGCTGCCAGAAAAATTGCCACTTTTCGCGGTCGTCCTGCGAACCTGCTCCATCACCGAAATATTCCCAAATAGCTTGCTCTCCATTTGGAGAGAAAGAGACAGAAAAGGCCGGGACAGATTTCCCTTGTTTATTGGTTCCCTTGTCACGACACATTGGCCAAAAAGTCACCCAATCCGCCGGCCGAAAGCTTGGCTCCAAACAATGTGCGGGCTTTGGTCCACCGGCGAACAATGTTTCACCCAGCGGTCTAATCAGCTCTCGCACCCAATCCCCGTCTTCTCCTCTTCTATGGAAGAACAGATATTTTCCGGCAGGAACTTTGCTAATCGGATCTGGATTTCGGAGTGTTTCTTCAACAATTCCTGTCAATTTTACCCCTGATCGACCTGTGAACGCGACCTCGCCAGAACGTTGATCGCCGTTCGGTAGATAATGTCGACCAATGGCTTTTGGAGCGACGACTGCATTTTTGAAAAGCGCGGTTAGGCGGTTACCATCTGCATAAAATAGCTGACCTTGTCCATTTCCAGCATGATCGAGACCAACAGCATAATTAGTTTCGTATAGTCGCCCGACCGGAACGATCGTTTTGGGTATGGCATAAATCTTCAATTGAGGGTCTTGCTGGAGCGGCATCGGCAGTTGCGTAACATCAGCCTTCGATTTGAACACAGATCGTACGATCAAACCTCCACCATATTTTTTTCGATCTCTTGTTCGCAAAATGCCGACGCCAACTGGCACAACCGCGATAAAGCTTTGTTTCTTTTTCAAAGCTTTCTCTGATCCATTTTTTTCTATATACTGACTGTGATAGACTTCCGCGACCTCTCCGATCCATACTGTACCATTGCGATAGGTTAGCATTCCATATCCATCAGGTGCGCAGTTTACCCCGTCGCCATAATAGCTTTCGGGAGACTCTTCAGGGTTTTGGTTCAGCGGAAGCCAGCGTGCAGATATCGTTTGCTTCTCCGGCAGACAGGTTTTGGGGCGCACGAGGATATTGTTTTTTACCGGAACGGCCGCGTTGATAACAAACTGCGGTCCACCAACACCAGTACTTACGGGGGCCATAGCGTTGGCGGGGCCAACAATGCGTTCGTACATCCTAACAGCATCGGCCATTTCCGGAGGCAGCTTGTCAATCGGGTATTTGGTGAGTGGGGCCCATGTCTGCGGACTATTGGCATCGAACGGTAGGCGCGGAGCGGACGTTACAAGCGGCGTCAGTACCGTCTTGGCTGGCTCAACAGTCTGTGTGCTTGCCCCATATGGAAGCAACATTGCCGTTGCCAATACCGTCAACCGCTTCATCATTCTGCTTTTGTCCCCAACAGCCTAATCCGCAACCTTGCCAGATTTATTGTGCTTGGCAATGGTGGATACTAAGGTCGTGGTGCTGTGATCTATGTCACGGTCAACATTGCGTTACAACTCAGACGATGCTGTATGTCGTCTTTGTCGACCGGCCGACATTAGTGCGGCCTTTCGTAAGCGCTTTGCGCTTGCAATGTATTACTGGTTTGCGAGCCTGGCGCTGAAAGTTGCTGGTCACTCAATGACGGTACAGGCCACCAATCATCTCTTTTTCCAATACCATCAAAATTGCATGCCTAGGGATTCCTGAATAGTCGGGCAGGCTAGAATCTAAGTAAGCAAAGAGAATTTTCTCCGGTTATGCGTTGTTAAGCTCCGCGCCCAAAGTTGTGTTGGGCGCAACAAAAAAGCCGCCCGGCGTGTGGCGGGGCGGCTCTTTGTTTGCGTCTGCGACGGAAGCTTAGTTGGCTTCGTCTTCGCCTGCGTCAGCCGAAAGACCTTCGGCTGCCTTGGCGGCGGCCTGTTCTTCTTTCAGCTTTTCGATACGGGCTGCGTCGGCGGCATCGGCTTCGTCAGCCGCAGCTTCGCGGGCTTCGGCCATTTCGATGGCCTGGGCTGCGAGTTCAGCCTGTTCGTCTTCGAACATCTGGTCGATGACGTTGACGCCGTCCTTCTGCAGTTCGGCTTCATCGTCCGAACGCGCAACGTTGACGGTGACGGTCACCGAAACTTCGGGGTGCAGAACGACCTTGACGTCGAACACGCCGAGGGTCTTGATCGGGCGTTCGAGAACGATCATCGCCTTCGAAACCTTCGCGTCCTGTGCATTCAGGCCGTCAACGATGTCCTTGACCGAAACCGAGCCATAAAGCTGGCCAGTGTTCGAAGCCGCGCGGATCAGGACGATCTGCTTGCCTTCGACATTGGTCGCATGCTTTTCGGCATCGCCGCGACGGTTGGCATTGTCTGCCTCGATCTTCGCACGATTGGCTTCGAAAACCTTGCGGTTGGCTTCGTTGGCGCGAAGCGCCTTTTTGTTGGGAAGCAGGAAGTTACGGGCGTAACCGTCCTTCACGGTGACGACATCACCGATGTGGCCCAGCTTTTCCACGCGTTCAAGCAGGATGATTTCCATGGGTCTTCTCCTTACTTCACGACATAGGGCATGAGGCCAAGATGGCGTGCACGCTTGATGGCTTGGCTGAGTTCACGCTGCTTCTTCGCCGAAACGGCGGTGATGCGGCTGGGAACGATCTTACCACGTTCAGAGATATAACCCTGAAGCAGGCGGGTATCTTTATAGTCGATGCGCGGAGCATCCTTGCCCGAAAAGGGGCAGGACTTGCGGCGACGGAAAAACGGACGTGCCATGGATCAGATCTCCTCTTGAGCACGGGGAGCGCGGGCTTCGCGATCACCACGGTCGGGGCGGGGGCCACGGTCAGGACGGTCGCCAAAGCCACCGCGATCACCACGGTCGCTGCGTTCCTGCTTGCGCATCATCACCGACGGGCCTTTTTCATGCTCGTCCACGCGGACGGTCATGTAACGGATCACATCTTCGTTCATGCGGGTCTGGCGTTCCAGCTCGGCGATGGCATCGCCCGAAGCGTCAAGGTCGAGCATCACGAAATGCGCCTTGCGGTTCTTCTGGATCTTGTAGGCAAGGCTGCGAAGGCCCCAGGTTTCGGTCTTCACGACCTTGCCCTGATTCTCTTCGACGATCTTGGTGGCATTTTCAGCCAGCGCATCTACCTGTGCTTGTGACAGGTCCTGACGCGCCAAAAAAACATGCTCGTACAACGGCATGGGCGTCTTCCTTCTCTTACCGATCGCTGACGTCGCCCCATGCGAGCGCCCCTCCGGCTTTCTTCATTTCGGCCGGGCAGTCCCGGGCGAAGGCGCGCCACTACGCCGGAATGGCTGGGAATGCAAGGGTTTTGGCGGATTATTGCGGGGTTTTGTTCTCGACCCGGTAGAGCGTTGGCAGCGCAGTGGTTCCGCCACGCGACAGGAATGCAATGAAAGCTTCCAGATCGGTGGGCCCCACTGCCGGATCGGTGCCATCCTTGAACAGCGAAAAGCCATCGCCACCGTTTGACAGGAAGTCGCTGACAGTGACGCGGTATGATGCGTTGGCGTCAAGCGACACGCCGTTCAGCGTCGCAAACAATACCCGCTGGCCAATGGGACGTGACAGGTCATATCCGAAGCGGAAGCCGCTCGATGGAGAAAGAATGCGGTACCAGTCCGGATTATTGAGCTGTTGCTCCAATATTCCGATAATCTGGTTTCCCGTCAGCGTTTTGGTGATCAGCGTGTTGCCGAAGGGTTGCGCTGCGAAAACGATTCCGAAGCTGACGTTACCGTCGGCGTCCGGCACAACATCGGCCCTGATGCCGTCGGGGTTCATGAAGGCAATCTGTGCGCCGCCATTTTCGGCACCCGCGGTTGCCGAGAGCTGGGCGTCTGCGATCAGATTGCCCAGCACGCTCTCGCCGGTCTTGCCGCGGTCGCGCGTCGCAGCGCCCGCTAGCGTTCCGACCACGCGGTTGGCCTCTGCCTTCGCCGCTTCCCGATACCGGCTGGCCAGCGCTGCCAGATCAGCACGCGGCGCGAAGATAGGGAAGCCTTCGACCAGAGGCACTTCGCCGCGCGCATTGGAGAAGGCCTCGCTTTGCACCACCACATTGCGCGCGGTTTTGGATAGGATTTTGCCGGTTCGGGGGTCGACCTTCAGATCGATACCGGTCACGACCTGACCGCGCGAACCGGCACTGGTCAGCAGGATCGGGCGGGCCGGGTTGATATTGGCATAGTCGCAGACATAGCTCTGATGCGTATGGCCAGAAACGACCAGATCGACAGCCGGGTCCAGCCGGTCGAGTATCGGAAACAAAGTCCCCGAAACGCCATCACATTTGGGATTGTTGATATCGCCGCTGTTGTTCACCCCTTCGTGAACCAACACGACGATGACATCCGCACCTGCATTCCTGAGTTGCGGGACCAAGGCATTGGCGGTGTCTGCCTCATCGGCAAAGCTGATGCCTTTGATCCGTCCGGCAGAAACCAGGTTCGCGGTCCCTTCGAGCGTCATGCCGATGAAGCCCACGGTCACCTGCGCCTTGCCCTTGCCGAAATTCTTGAGCGCGAAGGGCGGGAACAGGGTGCTGCCATCGGCCCTCTTTGTGTTCGCAGCCAGCATTTTGAACTTCGCGCCGGGGAAGGGTTTGTCGACTCGGCACGGCTCGGATTGCGTGAACTTTTCGCAGCCTCCGCTCTGCATGCGCAGCAATTCTTCGGTGCCGCGGTCGAATTCATGATTGCCAACCGCGTTAAACTCCAGCCCCACCATGCCCATTGCCATGATCGAGGGCTCGTCGAGGAACAGCGAGGAGGAAAGCGGCGAGGCACCGATCAGGTCGCCTGCAGCCACCACGACATTGTTCGGTGCATCCGCCTTCAGCGAGTCGATGGCAGAGGCGAGATAGGCGACGCCGCCGGATGGGATGCGGACTTTTACGCCTGCTTCGTTGGGAACTTCGGTCGTTGCCTTGGGTGGATCGAGATGGCCGTGAAAGTCGTTGATGCCGATGATACGGATATCAACCGGCGCGACCGTCTCATTCGCCATGCGGGTGCTGGCGCAGCCGGGCAAAGCGAGGACAGTGAAAGCGAGGAGCAGTTTCTTCATCGCCGACCCATGGCAAACTGGCATGACGGGTTCAAGTCAAACACTGGCTTTCACAAGGCGCGTCAGCAGATCGGCGGCAAAGCCGCTCAGCGTATCGTCGCGCGCACCCATGATGACGATGCGATCGCCGGGTTGCGCCAGTTCGACGATGCGGTTGCCGCAGTCTTCGCGGCTCGGAATATATTCTGCCTGCTTGCCCGCCGCGACGACGGCGTCGGTGATCGACTGGCTGCCAAGCGACTTGTCGACCGTACCGCCAAAATAGACCGGATCGCACAGGATCAGATAGTCATCGCGGTTGAGATGTTTTGCAAAAACCCCGGCCAGCTCATTGCCCATCACCCGGATCGGGCCATAGCCGTGCGGCTGGAAAAATGCGATAATGCGGCCCGGAAAAGCCTTCAGCGTCGCCAGCGTCGCTGCCGTCTTGTCCGGATTATGACCGAAATCATCGATTACAGTGATGCCACCTGCGATACCGACAATGTCGAAGCGCCGGGCCAGCCCCGCAAAGCGTTCCACCCCATGGACCGCCTGCGCGACCGGCACATCAAGCGCCAGCGCGGCAGCAATAGCGGCGAGGGCGTTGGCGATATTGTGGCGTCCTGGAACCTGCAATGTCACGGGCCAACTCTGGCCATTGGCTTTCAGTGTAAAGCGGCTGCCCAGCGGCATTTCGATAACATCGACTGCGCGTACATCTGCCCGGTCAGTGAAGCCGAAACTGATCGCGTCCTGCAATCCCATGGGAGCCAAAAGAGCTACGGTTTCGATATCGTCCGCGTTCCAGATTGCGCGTTTCGCTGTTTTGGCGAAATCACCGAACAACTGGCGCAATTCATCGAGCGACTTGTGGTCAAGGCTGATATTGTTGAGCACAGCGACTTCCGGGCGGAAAAGCGCAATCGAACCGTCGCTTTCGTCGACCTCGGACACAAAAACCCCGCCATGGCCCACACGGGCACTGGCGAAGGGTGTGCCTTCCGAGACGAAATTCTTCATCACCCCGCCATTCATTATGGTCGGATCCATCCCGGCGTCGGTCAATATCCAGCCAATCATGCCGGTTACCGTCGACTTCCCACTGGTGCCGCCAACCGCGACCGAGCGCGGAGCAGCATTGAACAATTGGGCAAGCAGTTCGGCACGTGTCATGCGCGTGCAACCCAGTTCCTTGGCCTTAGCGACATCGGGCACGCTGTCCTCGACTGCGGCAGATGCGATCAGTATTTGGCCGCCACTGGTCAGCCCGCTGCCATCTTGCGGAAAAATGTCGATACCCAGGCTCTGCAGCCATTCGAACTTCGGTGCGAGGCGCCCCTGGTCGAGCGCGCGATCTGAACCAGCGACCTTTGCTCCACCATCGCGGACGATATTGGCCAGCGGCAACATACCCGAGCCGCCAATACCGCAAAAGAAATAGGATTTGTTTTTTGACATCCAGCCCCGCTATTGCGCGAGGGCAATTTTGGCAATCGCTTAAAGGAGAGGGGTTATGAGGATCGGCATTTGTGCGCCTTCGACTCCCTTCACCCGCGAGGATGCCGAGCGGGTGGTTGCATTGTCCGCACAAAGCCATCCCGAAGCCAAACTGGTCTTTGATGAGCAATGCTTCGTCGAAAATGGTCATTTCGCAGGAACCGACAAGCAGCGGCTGGAAGCGTTTGTACGCCTGGCCAACGACCCTGCATTTGATGCCGTCTGGTTTGTGCGCGGCGGCTACGGCGCTTGCCGGATTGCCGAAGATGCAGTGAAACGGCTCAAGGCTCCGGCCCGAGCGAAAAGCTATCTTGGCTATAGCGATCAGGGCAACCTGCTGGCGGCGTTGTATAAGGCAGGTATCGGCTGGCCTGTCCACGGCCCGATGCCGACCGATATCCGTCGGGAGGGTGGCGATCAGGCTGTTCAACGAGCATTGGACTGGTTGGTAAAAGGTGATGCCAAGTCTCTCGAATCAAACATATTTAAAGGCCATAAATATGCGGCTTTCAACCTGATGACGCTCGCCATGCTCGTCGGCACACCTCTGATGCCCGATCTTAAGGATCATGTTTTGATGGTCGAGGAAGTCAGCGAATATCTCTATGCCTTCGACCGCGCTTTTTTCCATGTCGGAGAGCATTTGAAGGGGGTCGGCCTTGCAGGCTTGCGCCTCGGCCGCGTCAGCGATGTACCAGAGAATGACCGCCCATTTGGCGAGACGGCCGAGGAAATTGCGCGGCGCTGGTGTAAGCGTTTCGGTATCAGCTATCTGGGCGAAGCGGATATCGGGCATGACAGCGCGAATAAGGTCGTACCGTTCGGCGCTATCGGTTAGTTCGGGTTTCGCAAGTCCACCTGCAGCAGGTCATCGATAAACAGACTGACCAATTCGGCCTGGGTAGCGACGCCCGACTTGGCGTAAACATGGCTTAGCTGGGCCCGCACGGTTCCTTGGGCCGCACCACGCAGCCGGGCGATCTCGGCGGCATCGCAGCCCTTGATGGCGAATAGCGCCACTTCAGCTTCGGCATCGGTCAGCTTCCAGTCGCGAAAGCGCATCTGAATATGCTCGGTGAGCGCGCCCGAGGCGATCGCCAATATGCGTTCGCGTTCCTGCGCCTCGGCCAAAAGGCGGCGTGCCATCAGCGCGCCAATGCCGACGCCTGCCAGCAAGGCAAAGGCGATCAGCGCTTCGACCAATATGTGAAAGTCCATTTCGCCTGCCGCCAGATCGCCTATGGCATCGGCGATGAAAAAGATCGCGGCGATTGCCTGAATACCGACAATCACAGCGACCAGACCGGCCCTTGCGGGGCCGGTCGTCGCTGGTTTGTCGACTTTTCGCGTCATGGCTTCCTTCGGTTCATAAAGGGAATCATCGCTCCCACGGTTCCACGTCCATGCCGCATTGTTTCGAACAGGACACCCAATATGTGCAATGCGATCAGGACATAGAGCAGATTGACCGCGACTTCATGGACTTCTTCCAGAACCTCTTCGCCACCTTCGCTCGATTCACCACCTTCCTGCTCTTCTCGCTCTTGCTCGCCTTCTTCTTCGGAATAGCCGCGCACCTCGGAAGAAGCTGCCTCATAGGCCTCTCCAGCCTCACGAACATTAGGATTGGCAGGCGGTGGGCCGGACATGGCGATGCCGCTGGCGATGATGACGGCCAGACATGACCACAAGACATATACCATCAGCGTGCCGAGCGGATTGTGTGAACTATGCTGTGTTTGCTGGCCCTTTCGGGCTCCGACTATGTAGCGCACGGCGCGCATCGGATTGGGGGGGAAGGCGGAAAAACGGGCATTGCGGGTGCCGACAAAGCCCCACAGCCAGCGCAGCAAGAGCAGACCAGCCAGCGCATAACCCACCCAGACATGCCAACCCGATCCTTCTTCGGTGAAAAGGGCGTTGGCGATGACGGCAGACGCGACCCCCCAATGGGTCAGTTTGACGATGGGGTCCCACCGTTTTGTAGGTTCGATGACGGACATAGGATGCTCCAGTGCTTGCGGTTTCAACTGGGGCAATTGTAGCGAGCAGCGGCTGCCGTCCATCCGACAGCCGCTGATAACCGGCATTTAAGCAATTGCTTATCAGAAGGCGTGGCTCGGAAAGTCGGCATCCCGACCTTTCCTTTCTGTCATTTGTGCCTACATTGCCCCCATGCAGGGAACGCTTGGTAAATTGCTGTCGCACTGGGTTTGGACATTTCCGCTGCTCGCATTGCTGGGTGTATTGGCAAGCCTCGGTGCGGTGCTGCCGGTGGGGCTGGTCGGCATTTTGCTCGCGGGCGCTGTGGTCGCGGCAGTCCACCATGCCGAACTGGTCGCGCACCGGATTGGCGAGCCTTACGGAACGCTGGTGCTGGCGCTTGCAGTAACAGTTATCGAGTTGGGCCTCATAATCACATTGATGTCTGCTGCGGGAGAAGGCGCTGCGACGCTGGCCCGCGACACCGTGTTCGCAGCGGTCATGATCATTCTCAACGGACTTATCGGAATCTGTCTTCTGATCGGCGGATTGCGGCACCGTGAACAGAGTTTTCAGCAAACCGGCGTGAGCGCTTCGCTGGCGACGCTGTCGGCGTTAACTGTCTTCAGTCTGGTGCTGCCCAATTATACCGTTTCCGAAGCTGGGCCTGTCTATTCAACCTCGCAACTGGCGTTCGTCGCGATTGTGTCGGTGATCCTCTATGGGACCTTCGTTGGTGTTCAGACCTTCCGGCACCGCGACTATTTCCTGCCGCCCAAGGAAAAGGTGGCAAATGTCGACGAACATGCCGAACGCCCAACTTCGCGCGCTGCCGCTCTCTCCTTTGCCTTATTGCTGGCCTGCCTTGTTGCGGTGGTTCTGCTCGCAAAGCAATTGGCAGCGCCGGTCGAGCAGATGGTGGCGGAATGGGGTGCGCCGCGCGCGCTGGTCGGGGTCATCATTGCCGGGCTGGTGCTTTTGCCCGAAAGCGTTGCTGCTGTCCGCGCTACTCTGTCAAACCGGCTGCAGACCAGCCTTAACCTCGCGCTCGGTTCAGCCTTGGCGACGATCGGACTGACCATCCCCGCCGTTGCGGCGCTTTCCATTGCGATGGCGATGCCGATTGCGCTGGGGCTCGACAGCAAGTCGATGGTGCTGCTGATGCTGACGCTGCTGGTCAGCGCGCAAGCCCTCGCGACCGGCAAGACGACAATCCTGCAAGGCGTCGTCCACCTTGTCATTTTCGGGGTCTATTTGTTCACAACTATCATCCCCTGACGCGCACTCTTGCTTGCATCACGGGCTTTCCCGCCATAGGCGGCTGGAAACGACAAGATGCATAAGGGAGCGAACATGCGGGCATTCATCTTTCCGGGGCAAGGCAGCCAGGCTGTCGGCATGGGCAAGGCGCTGGCCGAGGCAAGTGCGGTTGCGCGCGCGGTTTTCCAAGAGGTTGACGACGCCCTAGGACAAAGCCTGTTCAAGCTGATGTGCGAAGGTCCGGAGGCCGACCTGACGCTCACCGAAAATGCCCAGCCCGCAATCATGGCTAATGCGATCGCCACGTTGCGCGTGCTGGAGAAGGAAGGCGGCGTGAAGCTCTCCGATGAGGCCAGTTTCGTTGCAGGCCATAGCCTTGGCGAATATACGGCGCTCTGTGCTGCCGGTGCTTTCGATCTGGCGACGACCGCCAAGCTGCTAAAGCTGCGCGGGCAGGCGATGCAGGCGGCGGTCCCGGTGGGCGCCGGCGCGATGGCAGCCTTGCTCGGTGCCGATATTGAAAAAGCGGAGGCACTCGCAGCTGCTGCGGCGAACGGAGAGACCTGCACCGTTGCCAATGACAATGACCCGACGCAGGTCGTGATTTCCGGCCATAAGGGCGCGATTGATCGCGCGGTGGAGCTGGTCAAGGATCATGGCATCAAACGCGGCATCCTCCTGCCGGTATCCGCACCTTTCCATTGCCCGCTCATGCAGCCCGCCGCCGACCGCATGGCCGATGCACTGGCGCAGACGGCGATCAATGCGCCTTATGTACCGGTTTTTGCCAATGTGCTGGCAGCACCGGTTTCCGAGCCCGATGAAATCCGCAAACTGCTCGTCGAACAGGTCACCGGCCGCGTCCGCTGGCGCGAATCAGCGATTGCGATGCGTGACGCCGGCGTCAGCCATTTCTTCGAATTTGGCGGCAAAGTGCTCTCGCCGATGGTGAAGCGCAGCGCAGGTGACGAGGTTGCTACCACCAGTATCATTTCGATGGACGACATCGAAGCCGCCCTGAAGGAGCTTTAATCCATGCTGTTGCAAGAACGTGACGGATCGATCCTGACGATCACCCTTAACATGCCCGAAAAGCGTAATCCGATTTCTGACGTCGCTGTTGTGGATGCGATTTGCAATGCCTTTGAAGAGGCTGACCGGGATATTTCAGTACGTTGTGTAATCCTGACAGGTGCAGGTACGGCTTTCTCTGCCGGGGGCGACCTGAAGCAGATGCGCCCCGATAGCGGCGGCCTGCGTTCGGGCAATCCGGTCGAAACGCGTCGCAACTATAAATATGGCATCCAGCGCCTGCCGTTAATGTTCCAGGCGCTCGAGGTGCCGGTGGTGGCGGCGGTTAACGGCCATGCGATTGGCGCCGGGCTTGATCTAGCCACGATGTGCGACGTGCGTGTGGCCGCCGAGAGCGCCAAATTCGCCGAAAGCTTCGTCAAGCTGGGCATCATCCCGGGCGATGGCGGGGCGTGGTTGCTGCCACGCATCGTCGGCTTCAGCCGCGCGACCGAACTGGCGCTGACCGGCGAAATGATCGACGCGGCGGAAGCGCTGAAAATTGGGCTTGTCAGTCACGTCGTTCCCGACGCCGACTTGCTGACAAAAGCGCGCGAAATCGCCGCCAAGATCGCCGCCAACCCGCCACATGCCGTGCGCATGACCAAGCGTCTGCTGCGTGAAGGGCAAATGGCGGACCTCAAGAACATCCTCGAAATGTCAGCGGCGATGCAAAGCCTTGCGCACAACACCCGCGACAATGATGAGGCGATCAACGCGTTCATCGAAAAGCGCACACCGGTTTTCACAGGAGAATAAGATGTTCGATCTTACAGGCATGACCGCGCTTGTCACGGGCGCTTCGGGCGGAATTGGCAGTGCCATTTGCCATGCGTTGGCGGGGCAGGGCGCTCGTCTCGCGGTATCGGGCAGCAATGTCGAAAAGCTGAAGGATTTCCGTGCTTCACTTGGCGGTGACCATGTTGCCGTGCCGTGCAACCTTGGCGACAAGGACAGCGTGGAAGCGCTGGTTCCGGCTGCTCTCGAAAAACTTGGCCAGATCGACATCCTCGTCAACAATGCCGGCGTTACCCGCGACAACCTTGCCATGCGCATGAAGGATGAGGAGTGGGAAGAGGTTATCAAGATCAACCTCGAAGCGGCCTTCCGCCTGATGCGTGCGGCGACCAAGCCGATGATGAAGGCGCGTTTTGGCCGCATCATCACCATCACCAGCGTCGTTGGCGCGACCGGCAATCCGGGGCAAGTCAACTATGCCGCGTCCAAGGCTGGCCTTGTGGGCATGTCCAAGGCGTTGGCGGCAGAACTCGCAAGCCGCAATGTTACCGTCAACTGTGTCGCCCCGGGCTTCATCCGTACCGCGATGACAGACGTCTTACCCGATGCGCAGAAAGACGCGCTCAATGCGCGAATCCCGATGGGCCGCATGGGAGAGGGTAGCGATATTGGCGCAGCCGTCGCCTATCTGGCGTCCAAAGATGCGGGCTATGTCACCGGCCAGACACTGCACGTGAATGGCGGGATGGCGATGCTCTGACGCGCTTCGTCGGCCACAAAAGCACTCCCCCCTTGCCAGCCGCCTTGCTGGGCATTAGGGGCGGATTTCGTTATTCAAATCCCAAACAAGAAGGGGCATAAAATGAGCGACACCGCGGATCGTGTAAAGAAGATCGTAGTCGAGCATCTCGGCGTTGAAGCTGACAAGGTCACCGAAGCAGCCAGCTTCATCGACGATCTGGGCGCAGACAGCCTTGACATCGTCGAGCTTGTGATGGCGTTCGAAGAAGAATTCAACGTCGAAATCCCCGACGATGCGGCTGAAAAGATTTCGACCGTCAAGGACGCGATCGATTTCATCAACGCCAACAGCTGAGTTGGGGCTGCTTTGCGCAGCTGAATGAGCGAAATTTACAGGCGGCTTTCCGGACAGGCGTGAACCTGCTGGAAAGCCGTTTGCTTTTTTGTACGCGCTCGCCTTAATGGGCGCGAACCAATTGCACGATGGAGAGCGTCACATGCGTCGGGTTGTAGTTACGGGTCTGGGTCTGGTTACGCCGCTTGGTGGCGATGTTGAAACGACTTGGGCGAACCTATTGGCATCAAGATCGGGCGCGGGGAAAATCACCCGCTTCGACGCAGAAGCCGGTGGCCAGAAATGCCATATCGCTTGCGAAGTAAAGCCCAAGGACCATCCCTGGGGTTTCGATCCCGACAAGCGTGTCGATCACAAGATCCAGCGTCAGGTCGATCCGTTCATCGTCTATGGCATCGACGCTGCCGGACAGGCGCTCGAAGATGCCGGTCTCACCGATATGGATGATGACCTGAAAACTCGCACCGGATGCTCGATTGGTTCGGGCATTGGCGGCCTGCCGGGTATTGAGAGCGAATCAATCGTGCTCCACGAAAAAGGCCCGGGCCGCGTTTCGCCGCACTTCGTACACGGGCGCCTGATCAACCTGATCTCAGGTCAGGTTTCGATCAAATATGGCCTGATGGGCCCGAACCATGCCGTGGTGACCGCCTGCTCGACCGGCGCGCATTCGATTGGCGATGCCGCGCGGATGATCAAGGATGGCGATGCCGATATCATGTTGGCAGGTGGTGCCGAAAGCACCATCAACCCGCTGGGCGTTGCCGGCTTTGCCCAGGCGCGCGCGCTCAATTCAAGTTTCAATGATCGTCCTGAACAGGCCAGCCGCCCCTATGACAAGGACCGCGATGGCTTTGTGATGGGTGAAGGTGCAGGCGTGGTGGTGCTTGAGGAATATGAGCATGCCAAGGCGCGCGGCGCAAAAATCTATGCCGAAGTGATTGGCTATGGCCTTTCGGGCGATGCCTATCACGTCACGGCGCCGCATCCTGAAGGCAAGGGTGCGGAACTCGCCATGCGAATGGCGCTGCGCAAGGCAGGGCTTGAGGCTGGCGACATTGACTATGTCAACGCGCACGGCACTTCGACCATGGCCGACACGATCGAGCTCGCCGCGGTGAAGCGTGTGCTTGGAGATGATCTGAGCGGCGCATCGATGAGCAGCACCAAATCGGCGATCGGCCATCTTTTAGGCGGCGCCGGCGCGGTTGAGGCGATCTTCTGTATCCTCGCAATCCGCGACCAGATCGTGCCGCCGACTCTGAACCTCGACAATCCTGACGAAGGCACCGAGGGCGTCGATCTTGTTCCGCATGTTGCCCGGAAGCGGGAGGTCAAGGCGGCGCTCAACAACAGTTTCGGTTTCGGCGGCACCAATGCCAGCCTTATCGTAAAGGCCATCTGATCGAATGAACCGGCTGTTCAAAGGGCTGCTCGTTGCGGGCGGCCTGCTGTTCCTGATCATCGCAGGAAATTTCATCTACGGATGGAATGCGGCCGGGCCGCTGGCGAAGGAGACCGCGATTGTCATCAAGTCGGGTGCCAGCATCCGCTCGGCTGCAGAGCAGTTGGAGGATATGGGCGCGATCAAGTCTGCCGATGCCTTTGTTAACCGGGCCCGGATTTTTGGAGCCTCCAGCACCATCAAAACCGGGGAGTTCCTGATCCCCGCCCGGGCCTCCAACTCCGAAATCCTGTCGATCCTGACCGGCGGAAAAACCGTGCAACGCATGGTCACCGTGCCTGAGGGCATGCCGTCGATCATGGTCTATGAAAGGCTGATGGCTAATGACCGGTTAACCGGCCAGATCCCGGTTCCGCCCGAAGGTTCGGTCCTGCCGGACAGCTATGCCTTTGAAAAAGGAGAAGCACGCGCTGCCGTTGTCGCGCGCATGCAGGCAGCCATGAAAAAGACCATCGACGAACTTTGGCCCAAGCGAAGCTCCGATGCGGTCGTGAAAACGCCGCAGGAGGCTGTCACGCTGGCGTCGATCGTCGAGAAGGAAACATCCAAGAAATCCGAACTCAGGATCGTGGCTGGTGTTTACTCGAACCGGCTGAAAGTCGGCATGATGCTGCAGGCTGACCCTACGATCATTTATCCGATCACCAAGGGCAAGCCGCTGGGCCGGCGCATCCGCCAGTCCGAAATCGCATCGGTCAATGATTACAACACCTATTCGATGGTCGGCCTTCCCAAAGGCCCGATAGCCAATCCGTCGCGAGCGGCGATCGAGGCGGTGCTCAATCCGGAAAAGACCGACTATCTGTTCTTCGTCGCCGATGGCACGGGCGGCCATATCTTTGCCAAAACGCTCGAAGAGCATAATGCCAATGTCGAAAAATGGTACGCAATCCGCCGCGAGCGGGGGGAAATGTAACCCCGCTTACGGCTCGGCTATGTTGAAGGCAGTGGGCATCGGATCGAGCGCTGCCTGTAGGGCTTCGACAGCGGCTTTATCGCCTTCAATCTTTAATCCCGCCGCTTCTAACTGGGCCAACGGCATTTTCAGGAACAGCATGGCGAGATACAGCTGACGCGGGCCAGTGACCGTTGCGTCGGGCGCTGTATGTGCCGCCCCCATCTCGCTAAACATCACCGAATTGCCGACGCTGATCTTCGCCTTTTCCTGCCGGTCGGGGATAACAAAGTTGATCGCCAGCTTCCGATCCTTGATGATGTCCGGATTGAGCCGTGTCGCGACGGAATCGAGCAGTAACGGCGTCGCAATTGCGGAAATCATGTCCACGCTTTGTGTCGCAATACTGGGCGTCATGCCCTTCCGCAGATCACTGGCTGCTGTCAGGTACTGGTTGCGCCAGATCGCCGATTCCGCCTGATAGCCCTGCTGTTCATAGCTGTCGGCCAGCAAGGCACGCGCTTCCGCGTTTTTGGGGTCTGCGAAGACGAGTTGATGGAGCAGGTCGGAGGACCAGCGATAGTCGCCGGCGTTCATTGCGCGCTTGGCTTCTGCCACCACTTTCTTGGAGCCACCCATAGCAGCCACAAGACGCTTACCGCGTTCCTCGGGTGGGTGCGGGTTGAGGTTGGCCGGAATCGCATCATACCAACCCAGATAGCGCTGGTAGATGGCCTTCGAATTATGGCTGTAGGTGCCATAATAGCCACGGTTGAACCATTGATTGGCGAGGGCAGGCGGGGCTTTCAACCGCTCTGCGATTTCGGTTTGGGTCAAACCCTGGTTCATCAATCGTACCGTCTGGTCGTGGAGGTAGCGATAATTGTCGCGATGCCCGGATAGCCAGCCTTCGACTTCCTTCTGCCCGAAACGTGGCCAACAATGGCTCGACATGATATTATCACTGCGTCCCGCGTAGAGATTTACTGCTTCGCCCAGATATTGCGACCAGGCCAGTGTATCGCGCACTTTTGCCCCGCGCGGTGTTAGTACATTGTGCAGTGTGCATGTGGCGATTTCTGCGGCGAGGAAAGTGCGTGCGGCGGGCACATAGACATTCATTTCCGCAGGTGCTTCGGATTCCGGGACCATCTGGAATTCCAGTTCAACCCCGTCGACAACACGCTTGTCTCCCGTCTTCTGGATAGTGTCTGTCGGCGTCAGTAAGGTGATCTCTCCACCAGCTACTCCCTTGCCGATGCCGCTTCCCATTTGGCCTTGAGCGCCGGGCGTAAGACCGGTGCCAAACTGGTAATTGGCGCGCCGCCCCATTGCACCGCCGGCCATCACATTTTCGGACGCGGTTTCTTCAATGAAATGTTCAGGCGCGATGATGGCGACCTTACCAGCCTTGATATCGGCCTCACTGGTCACGCCGCGCGCGCCACCGAAATGGTCGCCATGGCTGTGGCTGTAGATCACGCCGGTAACCGGGCGCGGGCCGAGTTCCTTGTTCACCAGTTCGAGCGCAGCCGCAGCGGTTTCGCGTGTGGTCAGCGGGTCAATCAGGATCCAGCCGGTCTGGCCCTTGATGACGGTCATGTTCGACACATCGAACCCGCGCACCTGCCAGATATTGTCGGTGACTTTGAACAGTCCGTGATGGCGCAGAACGGTCATGTGCCGCCAAAGGCTGGGGTTGACGGTGGCGGGGGCTTCGCCCTCCATCCACTTATAGGCGTCAAGGTTCCAGACCGGGCGGCCATCCTTGGCGCGGATGATCGGGTCGGTGCGGGTAGCCACGAACCCCTGCTGCGCAAATTGCAGATCGCGTCCGTCCTCTACCGGCAGGTTCGCTTCCTCTGCCTTTTGCGCGGCAATCGTAGCCTCACTCGCAGGCTTAGGTTCCAATGCAGGATCGGCGGCAATCGCGGGTGTCGACACACCCAGCAGCAAAAGCGGAATTAAACGCATATTTTCTCTCCCTCGACTGACACCTAAGTCAGTAAGGCGATGCACTGCAACCCTCATTGATATCGCTCAAGTCGATTAGTGAATGCGAGATACTCGGTTTCACTCCAGCGAGAGGCACGGCTAGTGCGCCCTCATCGCCGGGGCCGGTGCCGGTACCCCCTCCAAACCCTCGCCCGGTTCCGGCAATCTCCCTATCTTGCGGTGCGCTTCCACTGCGCATAGTCCCGATCCATGCCGGAAACCGCGCCCATCATCGTCACCGCAACCATGGGAAAGGCCGATCAGGCCTGGGCGAATGCGCTTAGGACAAAGCATTTTCCGCCGGAGCGCAATTATTTGCAGGCGCACATCACGCTATTCCACCACCTGCCACCGTCGCATTGGCCGGAGATCAAGGCGCGGCTGGCAGGGTTGGCCCATGAATTTCCGCAGCCTGAAGCCTATTTGCGCGACGTGATGTTTTTAGGACGGGGGGTTGCCTATCGGGTTGAATGCCCTGAACTGCTAGCCATGCGCGAGGAGTTGGCGGCTGACTTGCACGGCCTGCTGACGCTGCAGGATCAGGCCAAGCCGCGTTTGCATATCACGGTGCAGAACAAGGTCGAACCGGCGGTCGCCAAGGCGTTGTTCGCTGAGCTTTCAGCTGGCTTCGAACCGCGACCGTTGGAAATCTCAGGGCTCGCCGCGCATTATTATCGCGGCGGCCCATGGGAGCCTATCCAGAGTTGGACATTCAGCGGGCGGGGCTGACGACTGCCTTTCCGCCCGTGGCTTGGCCAATTGCCCAACGCAGCGCAAGCAAACCGACAAACCACATTGCATCGTTCACTGCGACACCGGTGACGATTTCTGCGGAGAAATTCTCTGCCCCGCCGCCAAATTGGGCATAAGCGCGCAGCAGCACTTCGTAGACGGCAAAGGCCGAGGTGAGTGCGGCAACGCTGCGCAGCACGCTTCCTTCGACTTTGCTTGCGACCATGCGTGCCACGCCAAATCCGGCTAGTGTCGCAGCGAGGATGGCGATACCATGTCCTACGGCCTGCGCATCCCACGGGAAGTTCATCAGCAGAAAACCAACCGCCTGATTGGCCGCCCAGACGGCACCGACCAGCGCGATGCCTGCGCGACGATCAAGCGTGAGCGCAGCAAGCGCCGCAATTGCAGCGAAAGGGAATATGCAGGCGAGCGCAAGGCTGCCGAGGACGGTTGCACCTGCCAGCGTCGCTGGCCAAGCAGCGGTCTTTGGGTTCAACATTGCATTCGCCATAGTCATATTCCCTTCCTTGTCATTCCAACGGTAGCGGCCATCGGCCCACCGTCAACTCCCTAAAATTTAGCGCGCAGCCCGATATGGGCGTTACGGCCATAGGCTTTGTAGCCCGCGACAGTTTGGTAATCGGCATCGGCTGCATTTTCGACGCGGCTATAAAGTTCGAGTGCGTCGCTGACATCATAGGCGGCGCGAATACCCACCAAAGCATAGCCGTCCATCCGCACCGAGCCGCCAAAGCCATCGAGGCTGTCGCTGGCGAGACGCAGGTCGGCGCCCAGTTTCAACTTAGCCATTGCTTGCCAATCGATGCTGGCGTTCAGGCTGTGCACCGGTCGGCGCAGATGGCGGACGAAATTCGCGGCACCGTCTTCGCGCTTTTCTGAGTCTACATAGCTGTAATTCGCACGAACGCTTAGATGGTCGCTGGGGCGCAGTTCGACAAAGGTTTCGATCCCCTTGGCGCGCGAACGGATGATATTGTTGTAACGGTAGGTAAGTAGATCGAAATCAATCATGTTTTGCGTGCGCCGTTGGAACGCGGTCGCGCCAAAACGCAATTGACCCTCAAGCAGGCCTTGCTCAAAGCCCAGTTCATAGCTTTTGGCGACTTCCGGCTGCAGACCGGGATCGCCGTAAAAGCTGAAGAGCTGATATAAGGTCGGTGCCTTGAAGCCCTCGCCATAGGCCGCGCGGATGACCGTTTGGGATTTGGGTCGCCATGCGGCGTTCGCACTGAATGTTGCTTTGCTGCCAAAGCTTTTGTGGTCGTCGACGCGGGCGCCCATAGTGATGGTTATCGTTTCGGTCGGATCTATGATAGCTTGCGCATATGCACCCGAATGCCGGGTTTTGGCGGGTGCAAATCCGTCGGTGAATCGCGACCTCTCATGTTCGACACCAAACACGGCGCGTACTGGCGGGGCGAGTTGCCAATCGCCCTGATATTCGAACCGCTCCGTCCGGCCGCGCGACAAAAAGTCAGGTGCTGCTGCGCCGGGAGCAGCATAATTATCCCGGTTGATGTCGTTGACAGTAAGGGCAATCCGGTTCTTCAGATTTCCCATGTCAGCATGGATACCGGCATAGCCGATCACTTGCTGGCCGGTCGAATATTCGGGTGTGTCTGATAGGCTGTAAAAGGGCGGGGGGAAGCCATCCAGTTCCGCACGGCTGTGCGAATAGAATCCCCGCAGATCGATGCTCACCGTGTCGCTGAGTTTGACCTCAAAAGCCCCGTTGGCCGCATATTGCTTATAGCCATCGGCCTCGCTGCCGTTGGCCGCTGCGGATATTCCGTCGTCGCGGAAAAAACCACCGCCAAGGCTGGCCGAAATTCGGTCGCCCGATATCCCATATTGGCCGACCAGATTGGTGCGGTTGTTGCTGCCATATTCAGCGCGTACGGCGCGGTTGTTGGCGGATCCGGGGCGGGCAGTGATGATATTCACCACACCGCCAATCGCCTGACTGCCCCACGGAACCGAGTTTGGCCCGCGCAGCACCTCGACTCTGTCCAGATTGCCAATCAGCAAATTGCCAAAATCGAAACCGCCACCGGGGGAGGAGGGGTCGTTGACGCGAACGCCATCGATCAAGGTCAGCGTCTGTTCACCTTCGGCACCACGGATACGGACTGCGGAAAAGCCGCCGATGGGGCCGGTGTTGGATACCGTCACGCCGGGAAGGGTGGCCAGCAGGTCCGACAAGGTTGAGGGCTGGCTCAGCTCGATCTCGTCTATGCCGATATTGGAAACCGAATAGCCGCTCTTCCTGGCCAGCAATTCTGTGCCGGTCGCTGTGACAACAATTGTGTCACGAGACGGCAAACGTTCTGAAAAGAAGCTGCAGCAGCCGCTGTCGCCTTGAAACGGGCCTGCGGTTGAAGCCTTAGTTTGGGCCTGTGCGCTGAACGGCAATATCGCCAGTGCCGCTGCAGTCAGTTTCAATATGGTCATAAAATTTCCTTCCTGTGACGATGCATTCAAATGCCGTCACGCGAAGGAAAGCTCCTGAGAAGCTTCATTCGATCGTCCGCGTTTTCCCGCACGGGCGAAGGACTGGCTGCAACAGGCAGGTCTCCTGGCTCCCGGGTCGTTGCGTCTACCTACCTTCCCGGTTTCCCAGTGGTATGCGAGGAAGACACTCGCCGGTCACAGTTGCGGGTACAGCGCCGGATTGTCACCGGCTTCCCTTTTCACCCCGGTTTCCCTGGGCACCTGTTACGGGGAGGGCGGTTAAGCCCGCAAATTGCGCAGGTCAATCCCCCTCCCGCTTGCGGGAGGGGAAGGGGAGGGTGCGAGCGAAGCGAGCTTGGTGCGGTTTCAGGCCCTCCCCCGGCCCCTCCCGCAAGCGGGAGGGGAGATGTATGCTCACCTCTCCACCCCCTTGACCTTCCCCCATTGCCGGGCCGCTGTGTAGCCCAGATAGCCGGTGCCGAAGAGCGCGTAGAGCGGTTCGGGCAGGCCATTCAAATAGGCGTTCATCCCCGCCGCAATGTCGAGCGCGGCTTGCGGGCGGAAGGCGGCGATCAGGCCCATGGGCAGCGACCAGAGGATGATGGCGTACATCACATATAGGAAGCTGGGCCTTGCCCGGCTGGTCCATGGGTCAGGCGATTGTGCCTCGGCGAGGATGGCCGAAAGCTGGGTGCGCAGCGTTTCCAGTTCCTGGCTGCCCTGTAATTTGATCAACTCGATCTTCGCCGCATCGCGCGCCTTCGGGTCTGGGATCAGTTTGTCGATCAGCGCAGCGATGGGGCCGATCAGGGTTTCGATTATGGCCATATTTTTCCTCCAAAGGTCTCACTTAAGTCACACTTGAAACGGGGGCATTCAGCCAATCCGGTTGGCCAACCAGCCATAGACAAAGGCTTCTTGGCTTGGTCGCGCTTCTGCGATGTTGATATAATGCGCGCCCTGCAGTGCCTCGACGGCCTTAAGCAGCACTGACTCCCCATTGCCGCCGCGTTTGCGCAGGAAGGCTTGCAGAGCGGTGATGGTCGCGGGACCGATCTGTCGGTCGACGGCAAGGTCGGCATAGTCCCGGCCTTCACGGTTGAGCGCATTGAGCGCACGTTGCAAAAAGGCGGTCGCTGTGCCTGTGCCCATGTTGATGCCGGTATCGAACAGTTCAGCCGCCAGGGCAGGGGCTTGGATGGCCACTTCGTCAAAGCGCGGCTTGAACCAATATAGCCGTTTGTAGATTGCCGCCGCATCGCTACGCGGCAAGGCGCGCATGTCGCCGACATATCCCTGTCGCCGGGCAACGGCCTCTGTTATCCCCCAATTTGTCGGCCCGCCGCGATCGGCTGGATGGTTCACATATCCGCCCTCGCGTTCGATTACGTCGTCGATCAACTCGTCAATATTGGTCATTGTTTCGATCCATTCTTGTGACAGGCGAATCAAATAACCAAATAGGTACAATGTAGGACAGAGAAAAATCCAGTCGCTCGGATACGGGGCTTTTCCTGTGCTGCAGGATTTTTTTAATCGCGCGATTAAATCTTATTGCCCGACAGGCTGAATGGCGTATTGAAGAATCAATAACTGCCCGAAGGCATGACAGGAGAGGTCCCAAGATGAATTTCGATTTTTCCGAAGAGCAACTCGCGCTGAAGGATGAGGCACGCAAATTTCTCGCCGCGAAATGCCCGCCCGACCGCGTCCGCAAATTGATGGATGAGGATAGCCCGGGTTTTGATCCGGAGCTTTGGGCGCAGGTCGCCGAGCAGGGCTGGCTGGGCGCCGCAATTCCGGAAGAGCATGGCGGGCTTGGCCTTGGTTATCTTGAGCTGTGCTGCATTGCCGAGGAGTTGGGCCGTGCGGTTGCGCCGGTGCCTTTCGCCTCGACGGTTTACTTCTTCGCTGAAGCGTTGCTGCGTGCGGGCAGTGCCGAACAGAAGGCTAAATATCTGCCGCAGGTCGTCACCGGCGAACTGATTGGCACCATCGCCAGTGCAGAGCAGGCAGGTGCAGTTTCCGCCGCCAATATTAGCGCTGAAGTATCGGGCGGCAAGCTGACCGGTGTTAAACTGCCTGTCACCGACGGAGCGGTTGCGCACCATGCGGTGGTTCTTGCGAAAGAAGGCGGCAAGCCGACGCTGTATCTGGTCGACCTCAATGGTCCCGGCGTCACCCGTGAAGCGGTCAACACCATCGACCGATCGCGCGAAGCGGCGCGAGTCGAATTCAAGGATGCGCCGGTTGAGCGGCTGGGCGAAGTGGGCGATGGCCTCGCGCTGTTTGAAGCCATTAACGACCGCGCCGCGGTGTTGATTGCGTTCGAACAGGTCGGCGGCTCCGACATGTGCCTTGAAATGGCCAAGAATTACGCGCTCGAACGCTTTGCCTTTGGCCGCGCAATCGGCGGCTATCAGGCGATCAAGCATCGCCTCGCCGATATGTACGCCAAGAACGTGCTCGCACGCGGCAATGCTTATTATGGCGCCTGGGCACTCAACAGCGATGCCCCGGAATTGCCGATTGCCGCGGCTGGCGCTCGCATTTCGGCGTGCGATGCCTATTGGTTTGCGGCCAAGGAAAATGTCCAGGTGCATGGCGGCATGGGCTTCACCTGGGAAATCGATGCCCACCTGCATTATCGCCGCAGCCGCCAGCTGGCGCTGGTTGCTGGTTCGGCGCGCAACTGGAAACACCGTTTGGTCAGCATGCTTGAACGCCGCAACGCGGCCTGAAATTTTTAGGGAAGGAACGAGAAAATGGATTTCAACGACACTCCCGAAGAAGCCGAATATCGCGCCAAGGTTCGCGCGTGGCTCGAAGAAAACGCGCCGCGCGGCGTGAAGGGCGCATCGCTCGGTGACGAGGATGAAAGCCAGATGGATGCGTGCAAGGCATGGCAGGCCAAAAAGGCTGCGGCTGGATACGCACAAATCCGCTGGCCCAAGGAATGGGGTGGCGGTGGCGGCACCACCATCCAGAGCGTGATCTTTGCGCAGGAAGAATCGCGCATGGGCGTGCAGCTTGGCGGCCCGTTCGCGATCGGCCTTGGCATGTGCATCCCTACCGTGATGGCGACCGCTGACGACGAAACCAAGAAGCGTTTCGTCGGCCCAGCCGTGCGCGGCGAAACCATCTGGTGCCAGCTTTTCTCTGAACCCGCTGGCGGATCCGACGTTGCAGCCATCCGTACGCGTGCGATCAAGGATGAAAGCAGCGTCGATGAAAATGGCGATTTCGATTGGGTCGTCAACGGCCAGAAAATCTGGACCTCGGGCGCGCATTATGCCGATTATGGCATCGTCCTCGTCCGCACCGATCCCGATGCGGTGAAGCACAAAGGCCTCACCATGTTCTGGATCGACATGAAGTCGCCGGGTGTGCAGTGCAAGACGATCCACCAGATGTCGGGCGCGCGTGGCTTCAACGAAGTGTTCTTCACCGATGTTCGAATCAAGGACAGCCAGCGCCTCGGTGCGCTCAACGATGGCTGGAATGTGTCGATCATCACGCTGATGAACGAGCGTGCCTCGGTCGGCGGTGGCGGCGGTGCGCGCGGCGGCGGTGCGATCAAGGCATTGCAGGTAGCGCAGAAAATCCGCGACGAAAATGGCGATCCGCTGTCGAATAACAGCACGGTGCGCGAAAAGATTGCCGAACATTATGTTCGTGCCGAAGGGCTGCGCTTCACCGGTATGCGCTCGCTGACCGCACTGTCGCAGGGCAAGACGCCGGGGCCCGAGCAATCGGTAACCAAGCTGGTGCAGGCAGCCGGCATGCAGGATCTGGCCGAATTCATGGTCGATTTGCAGGATCAGGCAGGCATCATCCGCGATCCTTCGCTTGCGGTTGAAAATGCCGATTTCCAGGAGATGTTCCTTGGATCACCCGGTGGTCGTATCGCGGGCGGGACGGACGAAATCCTGCGCAACATCATCGCTGAACGCGTACTTGGCCTGCCCGGTGAAATCCGCGTCGACAAGGGCGTACCGTTCAAGGACCTGCCCACCGGGCGTTGATAGGAGGACAGGTGATGACGTTTCCCTTGCCCAATGTGTCGAATGACTTGAACGGGCGGGTGGCGCTCGTCACTGGTGCCTCGTCGGGCTTCGGTGTGCGTTTTGCAAAGGCGCTTGCCGCGTGCGGAGCCAAGGTCGGGTTGGCGGCGCGTCGCGTCGACCGTCTCGAGGCGGTTGCGGAGGAAATCCGCGCCGCAGGCGGCGAGGCAATCTGCATCCCGATGGATGCGACCGATGCCGATCAGCTGTTCGCGGCGGTCGATACGCTCGAAAAAGCCTATGGAACGGTTGATATCCTCATCAACAATGCAGGCATTCCGGATGCCCAGCGCGCGCACAAGATGGAGGTCGAGCTGATCGACCGAGTGCTCGGGGTCAATCTCCGTGCGCCCTATATCCTCTCATGCGAAGTGGCGCGGCGGTTGATGGCGGCGAAAAAGCCGGGACGGATCGTCAATATCAGCTCGGTTGCGCATTACAGCTATTCGGGCAATGGTGCGGCGCTGTACGCGATTACCAAGACGGCGGTTGCGCGGATGACCGAGGCTCTTTCGCTCGAATGGGCGAAATATGACATTAACGTCAACGCGATCTGCCCCGGTATGTTCAAAACCGAAATGCTTGACGGCATGCTGGAACGCGTCGGTGACCTCAGCCAGCATGTGGTGCGCAAGCGCGTTTGCGACCCTGCACAGATGGACAGCACCTTGCTCTATCTCGTATCACCCGCATCCGAATGTGTGACCGGCGCGGTCATCCGCGTCGATGACGGGCAGAGTGCGCGTAACTAATTCAGAAATAACAGGATCAGGAGAAGGATAAATGGCAATCAAGACCCGCATCACCGAAATGTTCGGTGTCGAAACCCCCATAGTCATGGGCGGCATGACCGGCGTGGGCTATGGCGAGCTGGTGGCGGCTGTCGCCAATGCAGGCGCGCTCGGCTTCATCACCGCGCATATGTTTGAAAGCGGGCAGGCGCTGTTTGACGAGATCGAAAAGACCCGCAAGCTGACTGACAAGCCCTTTGGCGTAAACCTGACTTTGCTGCCCTCGATCAATCCGATTCCGTATGACGATTATCGTGAAGCAATCATCGCCTCGGGCGTGAAGATTGTGGAAACCGCTGGCCGCGCGCCGACCGACCACTTGCCGCGTTTCAAGGAAAATGGCGTCAAGGTCATCCACAAATGCACCAGTGTGCGCCATTCGGTTTCGGCTGTGAAAAAGGGTGTCGATGTGATTTCGATCGACGGCTTTGAATGCGCTGGCCACCCCGGTGAGGATGATGTGGGCCTTGTGGTGTTACTTCCCGCCACCGTCGATGCGCTGCCAGATACCCCGATCATCGCTTCGGGTGGCATGGCAGATGGCCGCAGCCTGGTTGCGGCACTCGCGCTTGGTGCCGATGGCGTCAATATGGGCACCCGCTTCTGCGCGACCGTCGAGGCCAACATTCACCAGAATGTGAAGCAGAAGATCGTCGACAATACCGAACTCGACACGGTCCTGGTCGGACGCAGCCTTCGCAACACCGCCCGCGTTGCGCGCAACGCGATTTCGGAGCAGGTCGCAGAAATCCAGAAAGACCCGACCAAGACCTTTGCCGATGTGAAGGAATTGATGGCGGGCGTGCGCGGCCGTGAAAATGTGCTCGCGGCGGGCGATACAGATGGCGGTATCTGGACCAGTGGGCAGAGCCAGGCGCTGATCCACGACATCCCGACATGTGCAGACCTCGTCAAGAACATCATGGCGCAGGCCGAGGCAGTGCGGAAACGGATAGCTGCTTAAGAGGGGTTTGGGAAAAATTGGTCGGGACGAGAGGATTCGAACCTCCGACCCCCACACCCCCAGCCGACTTTTGGGGTGTTTTTAGTGCAACCTAATGGAACGGAAATACTTGTATAAGTAACTGAAAAACGATATGAAAAGATGAATATCGTTGTTCAAAGTGTTTCCATTATGTTCCATTTTGTTTCGTCAAGTTGCACCATGAGTGCACCACCAGTACCCTTTTTGTTCCATGAGGGGTGCTCTTAATATGCGCTATGCATTTACACAAATGTCGATCGACAAAATGCAAATTCCTAACGCGATGGTGGAGCATCGTGACACGCGGCTCAAAGGACTTGTTCTTCGCATTACACCGACTGGAACAAAGTCTTGGTACTGTGAATATGCGCGGGGAAAGCGCATCATGCTTGGTCGAGCGGATGCTTTGGGCGTAGCAGATGCGCGTGAAAGTGCGCGGGCGATACTTGCGGATGTCTACCGGGGTATAGATCCCATGGAGGCTCGGAAGCCCAAACAAGTAGTTCCGACCTACCGCGCGTTCCTTCAGGGCGACTACTTGGCCTGGGCCAAATCCAGCCAGCGCTCCTGGAAGCAGAACGTAAATCGGTTGCAGACTGCGTTCAAATCGCTGCTTGACAAGAAACTCGACAAGATAACCGGTCTCGATATTGAGCGCTGGAGAGGGCAACAGGTCGAAAGAGGATTAAGCAATCAAACGATCAATCGCGACATTGCGTCAATCAAAGCGAGCTTTAATCGGGCGGTTGACTGGGGCATTTTGCCGCACAATCCCCTTTCAAAGGTCAAAAAGGCGCGGGTTGATGATTGTCTGAAAGTGCGCTTCCTCAGCGCAGGCGAAGAAGGACGGTTGCGAAGAGCAATCGAAGAACGTGAAGAGAGCCGAAGGGTCGAACGGGAATCCGCCAATCGATGGAGAACCGAGCGTGGATATGTTGTCCTACCAGATTTAAGGGATGTCGTGTTTACTGATCATGTAAAACCGCTCATTCTATTATCGCTCAACACGGGATGCCGTCGCGGCGAGTTGTTTGATCTTACATGGTCGAATGTGAATCTAGATCGGCGAATTTTGACTGTCACGGGCGCCACCGCCAAATCCAGAAGAACACGGCATATTCCGCTGAATCGCGAAGCAACATCCACATTGCTAAACTGGCGGGCTCAATGCGATGATTTGTCGGGCCTGGTATTTATGAATGAGCAAGGCCAGCGTTTTGATCGCGTCAATTCCTCCTGGAGACGACTGCTCAAAGCCGCTCAAATCGAAGATTTCCGCTGGCATGACATGCGGCACCATTTCGCATCGAGATTGGCGATGGGTGGCGTTGATCTAAACACCATTCGCGAACTGCTAGGCCATAGCGACTATGCAATGACCTTGCGATACGCACATCTTGCTCCTGAATTTAAATTGAAGGCCGTTGAAGTCTTGGATGAAGTACGAGAAGCAGCCAATTTCGGCGCACAAGTTTTGCCGTTTCGGCGTTAGACAGCCAGCCCGAACCAATCGATCCGGAGTCGATCAAATCCGATCTTGGTGCCCTCGACGATTACGCTTCCCGATCCAGGAAATTCGATGTCGTCAGGCACCTCAATGACCCAGATCGTGTTGTCATCGGTTTTTACGATTTTCCCACGTCGGCTTTGCCTGACTTGGCCTGACACGCGAATTCTTTCACCCGAGCTCACATTGCCTCCACATCAATTTTGCCAGAATGTCAGGACATTCCGGACATAGGACGGTGTTTCACCATTGAGAGGAATTCCTCTCACACGAGAAACTGCGCCCGGTCCAGCATTGTATGCTGCTACCGCGAGATGAACCACGCCAAACCGATCCAGCATCTGGCGCAGGTAGCGCGCTGCGCCGCTTATGTTGGCATAGGGATCGAAGCGATTGGTGACACCTAAATCCTTGGCCGTTCCGGGCATCAACTGACCAAGCCCTGCAGCACCAGCATGGCTGACTGCTGTTGGATCGTAGCGCGATTCCGTCCAGATGAGAGCATCGAGAAGCCCGACCGGTAGTCCGAACCGGGTTTCGGCGGCATAAACGTGAGGAAGAAATGCCGCTCGTCGGAAATTTGTCCGAGGTTTTTTTGGCTTGGGCTGAGGAGTCGTCTTCAACTGACCGCGTTGACCGCCATCATTGGCCAAATGTTCGGCCACTTCTTCCCGCAGCGGTGGTGCCCAGTGGCCATGTTCAATCAATTGAAATCCCGACGCGTCATTGATTCGGTAGCCGAGCGAGGACGTTTCGGAGGCTTCGATGGGCGTTTGGCTCGAAACTATAGCCTGTGGTTCATCCGGTAGTTCGCTCGCAAAAGCCGCTGAAAGTGGCAGTGCGGCGAAAAATCCCAGGGCGATATATCTCATCACTCATTCCTTCTCGCGATTGTTGATGCGAGAACATACAATGAACATGTATGTGTAGGAAAACTCCACACGGCGCAGAGTGGAGGCAGCCAAGGCCACAGCAAGCCTTTGGCAACAGGAATGATCGATGACGAAGACCGCAAAGCATGTGCCCATTGCCCTCGAAAGACGCGCACGACAGATTGTTGACGCGCTTGGCGGCCGTTGGACGGGCCGGCAGGGCATGTGCTGCTGTCCGGCCCACGACGATAAGACCCCGTCGCTTTCCGTCGGGCTGACAAGCAATGCGATCCTGTTCCATTGCTTTGCGGGCTGCACCAGCGATGAGGTACTAGAAGGCCTCAAGCGTCATGGCATCCAGCCGCGCGATCTGTTCGATGGGAAGGGCGGACCGATCACTATGGCCGCGAAGCCATTCGGACCAGATGCCAACGCTTGCAGGCTTTGGCGCGAAGCTGTTCCGCTCGCGGGGACGATTGCCGAGCGCTATCTCGTCAATCGATCAATACCACTTCGTTCATCTGAATTGCGGTATCTCGACCGAACGCCGTTGGGACGAAAACCCGACGTTCGCTTTCTGCCGGCACTCATTGCCGCGGTACGAATGGATATCGGCATCGTCGCTATCCATCGGACATTCCTCGACCCTGTCACCGCTAGCAAAGCTGATTTCTTCAAACCCAAGCGTGCGCTGGGGCAATTTGGGGCAGGCGCCATCCGTCTGGCAGATCCGATTGATGGAAGGCTGGGACTGGCTGAAGGAACCGAAAGCGCCTTTTCGGCGCAGGTGCTGTTTGGCATTCCTTGCTGGGCCACTCTCGGAAATGAGCGGTTCGGCATCGTCTCCATTCCCGAAAGTGTCACCGAGCTGCATCTGTTTGTCGATAACGACAAAGGGGGCGATCTGGCGCTGAAGCGCGGAATGGAGGCTTACGAGCGCGCCGGACGAACGATCATCCCGCACAAGCCTGACCGTCCGGACGATGATTGGAACGATGCGCTGCGAGAACAGCTTGGCACGACTGCGGCTGCCTGACGGCAGCGTAGAGTGGAGGAGGCCGTTCGTCTTCTGAGGCCCGGTCGGCAATCCTGCGAAGATCGCTGGCCTCTTTCAGGAGGCCCAACCCATGAACCAGCCCGCGTTCATTCTCGAATTCTCGCCTAACGAACTTCCAGCAATCACCGCTGCGCGCAGCCTTGCGGACGATCTTGCCGCCAATGTACCAATCACCCGCAAGCTTCTCTCAGAGACCTTCACCCGACTGACGGGTGCAACCGATGCAGACAACCGCTGGTCCCTGTCTGATACCTACGCGTCGGTGGAATTGGCGCAACTCCTCTATCTGCAGGCGACATCCTCGATCACGCCCGATAGCCAAATGCCAGAAGCCTTTGCCTGCTTCGACAAGCTCGAAAGCCTAACCCCCATCCAGCATAACCGGTCCGAAGAACAGGTTCGCTTCCAGCAATTCTCGACACCATTGCGCCTAGCCTGGATTGCGGCGCGTGCAGCTGCATTGTCGAGCAGCAATCTGACGCTCGAACCGTCTGCGGGAACCGGCATGCTCGCCTTCTGGGCCAAGCAGAGCGGCTCCAAACTTGCGCTCAATGAAATCCATGTCTTGCGGCGCGATGCACTCCATGCGCTCTTCCCGGACGTAAGGATTTCGATGCATGACGGTGAGCTCATCGAGGAGCTTCTCGATCCTGCGATCCTGCCGGATACGGTCCTGATCAATCCACCCTATTCAGTCGGGCTCGAACGCGGCGAAGATGGCCGAACGGGCGCTCGCCATTTGCGCTCTGCGCTCGCCCGATTGGCGGTCGGCGGCAGGGCGGTTGCGATCATGCCCGAATGGTTCGACCTCCATGCCTTTGTCGAGCGTTCGCGGATGCCCGTTGCCGTCCGGCTCAATGCATCAATGGATCGCGCTTTCGCACGTGCGGGAACTTCAATTTCAACGCGGCTTATCGTTCTCGAAAAGGTTGACGATAGCCGAGCCACGGTAACCTGCCATATCGGTGATTTCAGTGAGCTTGTGTCGCTTGTCGATGCCCTGCCGATTCGTGCTTCGCGCCAGCCGCTGGCTGTGCCCGCCCGACCCTTAAGGCCCGCTCTGCGAGTTGCGCCGCGAACGATAAGCCGCCCAATCGCGCCGGCTCCTTCGATCTCATCCAACGCTGCTGAACCGCATGCGCTCGAGTTTGTGCCGCTCAATGAAGCGGCTCCCATATCCGAACAGGTCGGTCATTATCTCCCATATCGGCCCAGCCGGATGATCATTACCGGCGCGCGCAATCACCCTACGGCACTTGTGGAATCGGTCGCGATGGGCTCGATTGCCGCACCCATTCCCCATGTCCAGCCGCTGGTCATGGCAAATTGTGTTGCTGACGGGCTGCTGTCCGACGCGCAGCTCGAAACCTTGGTCTATGCAGCAAATGCCTTCGAGCGCGATCTTCCCGGCCTCTATCTGCCCCATGACAATGGATGCACTTTGCAGCCGCATGAAGAAGGCTCAGTCTATCGTTGCGGCTATTTTCTGGGCGACGGTACCGGAGCCGGAAAGGGCAGGCAGGTTGCAGCCATTTTCCTCGACCGCTGGCTGCGCGGCGAACGCCGCCATATCTGGTTGTCAAAGAATGAAGCGCTGCTGGAGGACGCACGGCGCGATTGGAGTTCGCTTGGCGGTTTGCCGCTCGACGTCCAGCCGCTATCGCAATGGAAACTCGGCCAGAATGTCACAATGGGAGAAGGCATTTTGTTCGTGACCTATCCGACGCTCCGGTCGGGCCGCGCTGATGCGACACGGCTGCAGCAAATCCTCGACTGGACGGGCGAAGATTTTGATGGTGTGATTGCCTTTGATGAAGCCCATGCAATGGCCAATGCTGCAGGCGGCGAGGGAAGCCGCGGTAAGGTCAAAGGCAGTGAGCAGGGCGTTGCTGGTGTACGCCTCCAAAATCTTCTGCCCCGCGCGCGTGTCCTTTATGTCTCCGCAACCGGCGCGTCTGATGTGAATAATTTGGCCTATGCAGCGCGGCTTGGCCTGTGGGGACCTGAGACCGCCTTTGCGACGCGTGAGCGCTTTGTCGATGATATTCGGAAAGGTGGCATTGCAGCGATGGAGCTGGTCGCCCGCGATCTCAAATCACTGGGCCTTTACACAGCCCGTGCGCTCTCCTTTGCGGGTGTCGAATATGAGATATTGGAGCATGAACTGATCGAGGCGCAGATAAAGGTCTATGATGCATATGCCGAGGCCTGGGCGATCATTCACAGCAATCTGGGCGAAGTGCTCGAAGCCACCCGCATCGTTGACGCAGATAGCGGCAATACGCTCAACAAGGGTGCCAAGGCAGCAGCGCTTTCGATCTTCGAAGGCACCAAGCAGCGCTTCTTCGCACAGCTTCTCCTCTCAATGAAGCTGCCAAGCCTGTTGCCAGCGATCGATGCGGCGCTGGCCGAAGGAAACTCCGCCGTGATCCAGCTCGTATCGACCGCCGAAGCCATGCTTGACCGCCGGCTTGCCGATTTGACACCTGAGGAGCGTGAGCATCTCGAAATCGATCTCTCGCCGCGCGAATATGTGATCGACTATCTGGTACAGAGCTTTCCCGTCCGGTTGATGCAGGTCT
>CALMYW010000104.1 GCA_937873665.1 uncultured Sphingorhabdus sp. | reverse complement strand
TGCCTAACGCACGCCTGGGCTGATCGAAAGAAGCCAAGCTGGTTTTGTCGAGGTCAAGGAAGGAGCGGTGCAGCGCCAGAATTCCGGCATCATTGCGCACGGCCGCCACCATCGCGGGTAGAAACCGGACAGCACCCTTTGGCCCCAGCGGCATACGCGGGTGGAAACGCAGCTCCGGCGAAGAAATCGTGATGCCTCTGGACACGAGGTACTTCTCGGCGGGGCTGCCAGCGATGGTCGACGCCTCACGCCAGAGCCTCAGCGCATTGCGATTGGCGACTTCCTCGCGCGGTTCGGCCACGATCGGACCACTCGTGCCATCGAACAGGTCCGCAATTCGTATTCCGAGCCCGGCCATGGCTTCTATCACCGCCTCGTTCGTGCAGCCGGCAAAGCAATGAACAAGAATTGCGCGCTTTCCGAGCGTGATGCTTAGCGAAGGAGTGCGGTCGTCGTGGGCCGGGCAGCAGCACATCCCGCGCGAACGCGACCAGGTGCCGCCCAGCTGCTCGACTATCTTGCGTGCGCGGGTTTCCAATTGCATGCCTTGGAATTGGGATGATCGGTGTTGGTGCATGGGGGGCATCTCCATCGTAACGTGCCTCCACCCGCGCAGCCTCCGCTCTGCGTCGCTGACGTTTCATTTTCCTACATCATATGTTCTATATATGTTCTTTCCCGATTCGACCAACAAAGGATTCGGGAATGAGACTGAAATGGGCAGTAGCCGCAGTGGCAACGGCAGGATTTTGGTTCGTCCTCCCCGCTCACGCGCAGGAACTGGAGCCCCCTCAGATGACCGTTGCCTCGGAGTCGACGACCGATGGCTTCCGCGTCGCAGAAGGGACTGATGGCTTTCTTCTCGTCGAACACGGCATTTGGAGAATGCCTCCAGCGGGCTCGTCCGAGCCGCCGGCTACCGATGCGGGTCGAACCTATCTGCCCTATCGCTATCCAAAGCCCCAAGGCAGCGCGCCATCGGGCTTCCGTCGGGCAAGCTACCTTCCTCATGTTTACGCTGCTGAGGCTCAATACTCGCTACCAAGCGGCCTTCTCGACGCTCTTGTATGGACGGAATCACGATATAATCCGATGGCCATCAGCAAGGCCGGGGCCGCAGGCTTGGGGCAATTGATGCCAGGGACAGCGCGGGACCTTGGCGTTTCAAATCGCTTCGATCCCAAGGCGAACATCTTGGGTGCGGCCCGATACCTACGCCAGATGCTGGACAAGTTCGGGGTGGTTCATCTGGCCCTCGCTGCCTACAACGCAGGTCCAGGTGCCGTCGAGCGCGCAGGCGGTATTCCTCGCAATGGCGAGACGCCGGCCTATGTGCGCGAAGTGCTGCGCCATTGGCGTTTTTGAACGGGGGGCGTTGTGAGCGCGGGTCGAATACGCATCTCGGGGACATTAAGGCGTGGCAGGCGCGGAATGATCCTGACTACTGCTGCTGACGATGTCTGGATTATCGAAGGCGAAGATGTCGGTGAGGACTTCATCGGATCTACAGTGACCGTTGATGGCCTTGTCGCGGGCATGGATCGGATACGCGCCGACTGGCTCGGGGTGGAGAGTCATTCTTCCTGACTGTCCTGCGGCGAATATTTAGCGACGAGCAGTAGAACCTCCCTGCCC
Source organism: uncultured Sphingorhabdus sp. (assembly GCA_937873665.1). The sequence goes on along the minus strand of CALMYW010000104.1, from coordinate 1,683 downwards.
CACAGCGCGAGAGCTTCGCGTTTTTCATTCGTGTACTGATGCCGATGATAGACCCCGGCGACACCAGCCATTGCCGAGCCGGACTGATGATTGAGAACGGCCTCTGAAACGACCAGCGGTATTCCAATCCTCTGCAGTCCCGTCGCCACCGTCCGGCGAATGTCATGCATGGTGAAATGAGCGGCTTCATAGCCGAGTTTCTCGTCCACGCTTGCCCTTATCCGCTTCCAGGCCTTTGACAGACCACTGACACTGTTTGTGCTGGTGACCTTTGATGCCAGTAGAATTTGGGATTGCTTGTGAGCGTCTTCAGGCGCGATCCCGGCGGCCGCGAAGATGTCCGTGACGACCTCGAGGGACTGTGCGGATAAAGGCACCACGTTTGCCTTGCCGTTTTTCGCTCTATCTCCCGGTACAGTCCAAACTTTCCCCTTGAAGTCGAACTCGTCGCTAGTGGCGTCGAGCACCTCTCCCCGGCGCTGGGCTGTGAGAATCAACATCTGCACAAGATGACCAAACGGATAGCCATCCTCGACGGCGGCTTGCCACAGTGCAGCGACCTCTCGATCGCTGAGCACCCGGTCGCGAGGCTCGCTCCTTTTTGGGCGCCAGGCGTCCCGGCACGGATTGGCTGGCAAATGCTCTAATCTGGTGAGTGCCCAAGTGTAGAAAGTCGAGAGATGGCGATAAACGATGCGCGCCATCGTGAGGGTCTCCTTGCCCCGCTCGAATGCAATCTTTTCGACAAAGCGGCTGACGTCGCTTCGGGTGATCGAATCGGCAAGGCGGTCGCCTAGCTCAGGTTCAATGTACTTGCGGAAAACCCGATCGAACTCTTTCGCGCTCCGCTTTTTGCCGACGATCTGTTGAGCCAGATATGTCTCGTATAGCTCAGCGACAGTGCCGACACCCTTCGATCCCTTCCTCTTCGCTCCCGGCTTTCTGGCGATGCTTTTGCCTTGCTCAACGTCGACGAGTAGATCCCGCGCCTTGCGACGGGCGTGGGCAAGAGTGAAATTCGGGCCGTGCCGCCCGATAGTCACGTTCAACCATTTACCTTGAACGCGCTTACGCAAGATGTAAGTTTTGGTGCCACTCGCTCCCATTCGGAGCCGCAGACCGGTCACGATGCCATCAGCGACCTCAATTTGCCCGCTTGCAGGCGCTTTCAAACCTGCGATCCGAGCATCTGTCAAACCAACTTTGTTCGCCATATGTTCCTGCTACCTTAGGTAGCTTTTTGTAGTGGATACTGGCGAACATATCAAGAACAATACGGACGATGATTCGCAGAGTTCTGCCGTTTTTGGACGCATGCGGAAGCATAAGGACCCTCTGATTTCAGCTCTTAATCAGCGGGTCCTAGGTTCGAGCCCTAGTGCGTCCACCATTTTCCTGTCCCACGATGTCCGCCGACGTCTGGACAAACCCCAGAAATCAGCCATAATACCTCTCGGATTGTGCATTGGCGTCTGCTGCCGTGCCACCAAATCCAGCCCCGTTTGGGGGTATGGTTAGGGGTATGCCAATAATGCTCCTCGAAAATACCCCCATCCGATTTGGAGGTATGTCGATATGGCGCTTACCGAACTGCAAATCCGCAATGCCAAGCCCGCCAACAAGCCTTACAAGCTGTCGGACTCCGGCGGGTTATTCCTTTTTGTTACCCCGGCGGGCGGGAAG
>CALMYW010000103.1 GCA_937873665.1 uncultured Sphingorhabdus sp. | reverse complement strand
AGCGCTCGGTCAGCGCGGGCTTGGCCTCGGGGATCAGGCGGAGCATTTCCATCGCTTTCGGCCCCATGTTCTGGGCGCGGGCGTGGCAGGCGAAGTGAACCGCGATGGACTTGCCCATCGGTTCGATCGGGGCAAGGCCGGTGCTCTTGGCAAGCGCGACGACATATTCGGACACATCGAAGGTGTGCTTGCTGAGCAGCTTGACGGTCTCGTTGCCCGGCTCGATCAGCGGCCATTCGAACTTCAGCATCAGCGCGCAGCTGGTGGTCAGCGGGACCACGTCCCAGCCCTCCTCGACCAGCGGTGCGAAGAACGCGGAGATGCGCTGGGCAGCGCTGGCGACGGCGGGCAGGTCACCGTTCTCGAACTTGGGCATGGCGCAGCAGTCGGGATGCTCGATCCGCACCTGGACGCCGTTGTGGGCGAGCACCTTGACCAGCGCGATGCCGGGAGTGTCGTCGTTGAAGTTGTCGTGGCACCCGGCGTAGATCACCGCCTTCTTGCCGAATGCCGGACCATCCGGATTGGGCGCGGGAACGATCCCGGCAGCCTTGTTGACCAGCGGCACCTCAAGAAACGGCGGCAGGTGCGCGCGCCGGTCGATCCCGGCGACCTGCTCGATCAGCGGGCGGGTCAGAGCGTTGTCCGGCTTGGTCGCCCAGTTGGCGAGGCCCGCAGCCATCGAGCCGAGCCGCCCGTTGCGGTCCATTTCCGAGAGCTGCTGATCCGCGAACGAGGTCTGTCCCTTGCGGTGCTCGACCGCGCGGTGGCGCAGCATTAGGTGGGGGAAATCAAGCTCGAAGCTGTGCGGCGGCACATAGGGGCACTTCGTCATGAAGCACATGTCGCACAGCGTGCAGGCATCGACGACCGCCTTGAGCTGGACGGGGGTCAGGTCATCGACCTCCTCGTTCGGGCTCTCGTCGATCGCGTCGAACAGGATCGGGAAGCTGTCGCACAGGTTGAAGCAGCGGCGGCAGCCGTGGCAGATGTCATAAACGCGGCGCAGCTCGGTCTCGAGCGCGGCTTCATCGTACCAGCTTTCGTCCTGCCACGGGATCTCGTGACGCACGGGCGCTTCGAGGCTACCTTCCATGACGGTTCCCCCAATCCTGCAAAATATGTGAAATCGGCCATCGGGCCGCAAGGAAAGGCCGCTGGCGGCTGGCAGGTAAGTCCCCGCCCGCTCGCCAGCAAACCTTGGTCATGCCCGCACGGGGCATGGGCATCACGCCTCGGCGAGAACGGTGTCGAGGGTCTTCTGGAACTTGCCGGCGTGGCTCTTTTCAGCCTTGGCAAGGGTTTCGAACCAGTCGGCAATCTCATCGAAGCCTTCTTCGCGCGCGGTCTTGGCCATGCCCGGGTACATGTCGGTGTACTCGTGGGTTTCACCCGCGATCGAGGCCTTCAGGTTGGCAACGGTGTCACCGATCGGCTCGCCGGTGGCGGGATCGCCGCATTCCTCGAGGTATTCGAGGTGGCCGTGGGCGTGGCCGGTTTCACCTTCGGCGGTCGAGCGGAACACGGCGGCAACGTCGTTGTAGCCTTCTACGTCGGCCTTCTGTGCGAAGTACAGGTAACGGCGGTTGGCCTGGCTTTCACCGGCGAACGCGGCCTTGAGGTTTTCTTCGGTCTTGGAGCCCTTGAGTCCCATGATCTCTCTCCTTGGGTTGGAATCTGACCACGCTTCATTGCGGTCTCACCAGCCCCAAGGCCATCGGGAATTTCCGCGAGCGGTAATCGCCTTTTCCGATCAATTTACTGCGAATGGATCGCAAAAGCGGATGAGGCGAGAATGCACCGCCGCTCAGGGCCGGCTTTTTCCGCCAAGATTCTGGTGCCCCTGGCCCGACTCGAACGGGCACGCCTTGCGGCAAACGATTTTGAGTGGGCCGAGACTATGTTAAGTATTTGATCTTAAACAATATTTTTGAAAAAATCGAATTTTTGTGTAAGGTTTTGTGAAAGTGTGTAAGACTTGTGTAAGGCTTTCCCACAAAAAGTCGGACGCGCCTGACGCTGCGATTTGCGCATCGCAGAACTCGATTCCACTGTCCAGCCAAAACCGATGAACGGAACGGTGCGCGTCGAAATGTTCGCGACCGGCAGCGTGAGCAAGCGAACAGGATCGGTCCCGTGAGCGCAGGCACTCCACTTCCCCGCACGGGTTGGTTTCTATCTGAATTGTCGCGGTGTAGGCGAACCTGCTTTCGCGCATTTCAGCCAACGCGCGGCAGACGGTCTTGGCGTTGACTCCCTCCGCAAGCAACGTGAGATGTCAGGCTCGCATCGTCTCACGCGACCGACCGCAGATGCAGGTCGTGAACGCCGGTTATCTGCGCCCGCCAGTAACGAGTACCGGGTCGTTCCACCAACGGCAGCGCGCATGGCATCTTTGGTATTTGAAGAGCGAAATGGTCATGCGCTCATAAGCCATGAGAAATCTGCATAGGATTCCAGCTTTCCTGTAACATCGCCAAACAGGCGCTCACGGAGCGATCGCTCGGATTTTACGCCTGAGACAAGAAATTGAAGGCCTTCGTTCTGTGCAAAGCGCATGATGTCGGAGCCAGCGCTGGCGTAGGATTTTTCGATATGGATGGCGCGGCAAGGGCGGCCACCCTTGCCAAGAAAAGTTGCAACCTCTTCCAAACGACCCGAGGCGACTTCGTCGCCGACGCCCACGACGAAAATTTCGTCAGTGAGAGTAAGCAATGGGCGTGCCGCATGCACGGCCCGGCGCGCTGCTGGTCCATCCTTCCAAGCGACGAGCACACGAGAGAATTCGTCACCGGTCGATCCCGCCTTTAGCCGAACAATCGGACTGCCCGAACGGACGGCCAGATCGACCGGGTCGATCATTGCGCAGGGGCTGCTTGACGTCTCTGCGGTGATGAACAAGTCGGCTGTGAACAGGTGAACGATCGCGGCCTCCAACGGCTGCGCGACGCCAGCGCACCAATCGATTGCCGCCGCACGGTCGCCAAAAACGGTCTCAAAGACCAGCCGCGATTTTTCGATCTCGCGTTTCATCTCGTGCTCGGCGAGCAGCCCGGCAACAGGATTCTGGACCGCCGCATCTGACATCCGGAAATGAGGCCATGCGAAGCACAGGGCCGCAAGATCAGCATTGAACCGCTGCGCCAGTTGGTCCGCCGCGTGGAGCAAGGGCAGCAGGTCGTCACGAGGGCACGCATCAACGACGAAGTGTAACTGGGTCATGGTTTTCGTCCGGTCTTTGGGGTTTGTTTCGGTGTCAAATGCCGCGCGAGCCAATCGAGTGGCAGCTGGAATTTTTCCGTGAGCCGCCTTCGAAACAAACGGCCGGCAAGAAGTGGAAGCAAGCCTTTGATGTCTGCGGCATGGACGACCCAAACCAGAGTTCCCTCGCGGATCAGGAGATACCGTTCTTCGATCCAGGCAATGCCCTTGACGCCCATCTCCATGCGCAATTCCCGAGCGGGTTGTAGCTTTGTGATCGCGGCCTTCATGCTCATGCCACGCGGTGCCTCGACATTGTTCCGGTAGAAATAGTCGATCTCGGCCCCCTCCCTTGCCATCCCTTCGATTTCGACAAGCGGATGCCAGCTGCGGTAGCGCGGAAAATCGACCAGAGCGCCCCATACCTTGTTCAGGCTGGCCGGAATGAGCACTTCTGTGCTGATCTTCATCAACGCGACTCCAATCAGGGCTTAATGGCGACGATGGCCGGCGTCATGATGCCCGCTTCGATGTCCCCCACCATGAAGCACGACACCGATCCCGCCACCGTAATGGCGCGGATAGGGATAATAAGGTGAATAGGCATGGCCGCTGTAGGCGGGGCCATAAGGTCTGCCAGCCGCAGCAGCGATCAAGCAGATGGGAGCCTTTTTTGGTGCAGCGGCAGCAGTTTTTGCAGTGTCCGGAAGCAAATCCTGCGGTGCGGCAAATGCGTTGTCATCCCCCGCGTTTACGGGTTGCGCAGCGAACGCGCCTGGAGTGCTGCAAGGAACGATAAAATAGACAAGTTTGGGGCGCTCGCTTCGATAGGATGCGCACCCGCCCAGAGCGCTGCCTGCTGCCGCAATGATCAGGGCCTTTGCAACTGTCGATTTCACTGTCCTTCTCCTTTTCCGCTATGGTTATTCCTTGGTCCGGGGTTGGTCATATCGGTGTTATTGGAGGGGTAGGTCGAATTTCGAACTCCAAAAAATGATTGGGTGGATTCACATCAATCGAAAAGTTCTGAAAGAAAGCCCCTGCGGCGACCGTGGTGTCCGCGGCCGCGATACTCATCGCGATGCCGGTCGCGCTCATAATTCTCCCGGTCACTTGAGCGCTCGGGTCCGGGCGATTTCGCTTCGCTGCGCTCGATGATCTTGTCGAGTTCGCCTCTGTCGAGCCAGACCCCGCGGCATTGCGAACAATAGTCGATTTCCACGCCCTGCCGTTCGGACATGGTCAGCGGGATTCTGCAAACCGGGCACAACATGCCGGTTCCAGATCCTGATGATGCCTGTGTCATTTACCAACTCCTCGAGGTTTGTTCAGCGACTGGCGCGACGGTGCATTTGGACGGCGGCGAATGGCCTGGGCAATTGCCCCTGCGGCGGGGATGCTGTCGCCGTGGGCGTAGCAGGGGCATGCCAGCGCCCACGGCGCGGTCCGCTCTCAAGAGGCAGCAGGGCTTGTTCTCGACCGGAAGCCTCACGCATAGCGTCGAGCGGGGACCGAAGGGAAACAAGTGGTGGATTTTCGGGGATGGAGAGAACCGCAGGGACGTTCGGCCTGCATTCATCAGCAGCTCCGCACATTGACGCCGATGGATTCGAGCCAAGAAATGTGAGTCGAGGAGAGCAAGATGAAGAAAATGATGCTGGGGGTGGCAGTTGTGCTGACTGCCGTAGTCGCGCAACCAGCCCTTGCGCGTGACCATCATGGCGATCGGGATCACGAATATCGCGAACGTCATTTTGAAGGCAACCGCGGCCACTACCGGGAACGGGACTACGATTATGACCGGCATGGCGATCGTCGCTATGACAATGGCCATTACGGGTACTACGAGCCACCCCGGGACCGTCACTATGAGCAGAATTACTACAACTACGATCGGCATTCGCGCCGACCGGAGCGGCGGCATCATCGGCGCAACCATCACTAGAATTAGCGTCAATTGCGTATGCAAGGCATCGCGCCGCCGCCGCCGGCGTTAACGGAAGTAGGCTCGCCACGGCCCGTCCGGGAGGGCGGTCACGCATGAAGCGCCTCGGCGTCGCCGCACGGCACGGTTTCGGTCTGAAGGGTCGCGTGGTGGATCTTGTATTGCTTTTCCGACCTTTCCCGCCACGGCGATGCGCGTTTCCTCACCGATTGCGCCCGGTTGAAGCAGCAGGTGCGCGGTCAGGCTGGCATCGTCTCCTGCTACTGACCAGAGGTGGAGATCGTGGACTCCCGCGACCCCTGGCACTGCTGACATTGCACCGCGGATGGCATCGAGGTCGAACCCGCGTGGAACGCCTTGCAAGAGGATATGGGTGGTATCGCGCAGCAACGACCAGGTGCGGGGCAATACCCACAGCCCGATGGCAATGGCGACGAGCGGATCGATCCAGGAAAACCCGGTTAAGTAGATCGCGATGGCTGCGGCTATGACGCCCAGCGAGCCGAGCATATCCGCCCAAACCTCAAGATAGGCACCTTTGACATTCAGGCTCGCGTCCTTCCCGCCCGCCAGGATGCGCATGGCAATCATGTTCACGACCAGCCGGACCGAGGCCACGATCAACATCCCGACCGATTCCACGGCCTGCGGTTCGAAAAAGCGTGCGACACCCTCCCACAGGACATATCCGGCGACCACGAACAGCAGCACGGCATTGAATGCGGCGGCAAGAATTTCGAACCGGCGGTAGCCATAAGTGCGCTGCGTGTCCGCCGAGCGCTGTCCGATGCGAACAGCGACGAGCGCGATGGCGAGCGCCGCTGCATCGGTGAACATATGCGCGGCGTCGGAGAGCAGAGCCAAGCTGTTGAACCACCAGGCCCCGACAAGTTCCGCAACCAGGAATGTCCCGGTCAGCCCGAGCGCTATGGCAAGATTGCGCGTATTGGCCCCTGCCGCATGGTTGTGCCCGGGCGTCCCGTGTCCTTCATCGCCATGGCCGTGGCCTGCGCTCATTTCAGCTCTCCTTACCGCTCGGTCCGGATGGCATCGGCTTGAATAACCAATATTGAAGCAATGCGTTGATCGTGACGAGGATCGTCGCGCCGGTATCGGCAATGATCGCTGTCCACAAATTGGTCAGGCCGAAGACCGCAAGCACAAGAAAGATCAGCTTGAGGCCGACCGCGATCGCGATGTTGATGACGATGGTGCGCCGTGTCGAACGCGCTAGCCTGATCGCATCGGGCACGCCGGTCAGCCGGTCCCTCAGCAGCCCGATGTCGGCGGTTTCGATCGCAACGTCGGTTCCACCGCCCATCGCAAGGCCGATGGAAGCCTTGGCAAGGGCCGGCGCGTCGTTGACGCCGTCACCGACCATCAGCACCGGGCTGTCAACCTTCAGTGCGTCGATGCGGGCAAGCTTGTCCGATGGCATCAGTTCGCCTTCGGCCTGCATCCCGAGCGGCGACGCAATGGCTTCGGCGGTGCGCTGATTGTCGCCGCTCAGCATCAACGAGCGGACACCCAAGGCGGACAAGGCGGACACGGTGAGCGCGGCATCGGCGCGCGCCTCATCACGACTGGCGATGAAACCGATTATCCGGCCTTCGACAAGCACGACCGCCACCGTTTTGCCTTCGCGCTCGCAAGCATCGATGCGGGTAGCCATTGCCTTGTCCAGACCGTTGGCTGCCCTTGGGCTCAGGATTGCAATCAACCGGCCTTCAACCGTGCCTTCAACACCTTCACCCTGACGAATTTGCACATTTTCGGCGTGCGTCAAGCCGATGCTTCTCCGCGTAGCCTCAGCCACAATGGCGCGTGCCACCGGATGCGAAAGCCCGTTTTCGACAGAGGCCGCAAGCCGCAACACATCGCTTGCGTCACCGTCAACATCGGTCACGGCAGGGTGCCCGAGGGTCAGCGTTCCCGTCTTGTCGAACGCGGCAATTCCAATGCGTGCGAGCATTTCGAGCGCCGCACCGCTTTTTACCAGAATGCCGTAACGCGCAGCCGTGGCTATGCCGGTCGCAATCGCCGCGGGCGTGGAAAGCACCAGCGCGCAGGGGCAGGCTATCAGCAAAACTGTCAGTGCGCGATAGATCCATATCTGCCAGTCAGCGCCAA
>CALMYW010000102.1 GCA_937873665.1 uncultured Sphingorhabdus sp. | reverse complement strand
CCGGAGGTCGGACGTCTGCTCCCTCCAGAATGTGCTTTGTTCCGCCCAGGTGATTGCTCGGCGGTCGTCGACGCGAGGGGCTAAATCTGGCGACCCCATCAGTTGGAGGTAACCGTTGAGCAGTGCGGTGGGCATGCCGACCGCCCAATCCTGGCCGGGCAGTGTGGCCACAGTCATTTCCGGCCTGTCGAGGACGTGGACACGCCTTGGTGCGAACTCGCGCGTCTCGGTAATGGCATCCACGATGGGTCGGATCGACGCGAGGTTGATCAGCCCCTGGTACACATCGTCGTCTTCGATTAAAGGGGCCACCTGATTGTCTGCAGGCGGGTCCTCAAAGATTCCGCGCCAATCCCCACGATCGGTGAAGTACCCCATGCTGGCGATCAACAGCGGATCGCGTCCGACTAGACTACGGGCAATGGTCTTGGGGTCGTTGACCTGTTCTTTCGCTTTCCTCCGTGCGTCGGCGTCGGCGCCATTGGTGCGCCCCTTTGCTTCGATCAGCACCCGCCCGGGGTGGAATAGTCCAGTTGGCGTGGTGCGGTAACCCACGAGATCAGGCCGGCCTTTACTAAGCGGGATGCCCCGAAGTTCGAGAACCGCGTCAACGTGCACCAGGTCAGACACGTTGAGCAACCTCTTCGCAACGACGGTTGCCTGGAGCATCCCGAGGAAATAGCTGACTGACGTCTTCTCGGAGGGATCCAGCCGAGTAAAAGACTCACTCTTTACCCACCGCTTATCTGGCTTCCCTGGCGTCCCGCGATTCACCTCGGTCAGAGACGCGTCGACCATCGCCTCCCGCCAAGTCAGCTCGGCGACGGGCCTGCGGAATCCGTTTAAGATTCCCGGATCGCCGACCCTGGCAGCCGCAGTCCTCAACTCCGACTTCGACTGAGTGATTAACCGCTCCGAGTCTGCGATCCCTATCTGGTCGAATTCACGGACTCTGCAGACAAACGCGGGCATGAAGACGTCCTTCCAAAATATGCGGCGAGGCCAACCTATCTCACCGTCCTACCTGCCCATCAGCGTCCGACAAGGCCCAAGACCAGGGCATCCCCGTCCAGGGCGTGCACGAACATCAGCAGGTCCAGCAGGACGTTGTTTCAGTCCACGGCCGCCTAGTACTCGCGGACGGCGGGCAAAACGGCCAGCGACTCAACGACCGCGGCGGCTTCCGGCTTTTGTGCGGGCCGCAACTCCGGCGGCCTCCCCGCAGGTGGCGTCCGCGTTCATCTCGCCGGCGGTAACGAGGCGGGCGGCGGTGCAGGCGGCGGCGGAATGCTGGGCGTCAACGGTCATCTGAGCTCATGGGTTGGCAGTTGGCGTGGTGGCACCGCTTTCGCATTTGGCTTCAGAGGTTCAGCCGTGACGGCTTTGATGCAGATGTCTCGGCCTGCTGATATGTCGGCCGATCCAGCAGACAGCCCGGGCCCAGCCTCCCTCCATCCGGAGTCGAGCCTGCGGTCGTTCCTACTGGGTGGGGGGGGAACGAGTTCTAGCGGCGTCGAAGGCGTCCACGCCGTCGGAGATATGGCTTGATGCCGCGTCGAGGTTGGTGCTAGTCCGTTCGGCGGTGATACGACCCTGCCCGATGGCGGAGCGCAGCACCTTAACGGCCTCCAAGTAAACGCGGGCCACTCGCACAAACGCGTACTCGACGCGGCTGGAAGCCCAGGCCTTGAGGTCGTCGATGAGACCTTCTGCGGCGTCTACGACGTCGTCGACCAGCCCGATCGCGTCCGACAGTAGGGTGCGGGCCCAGTCGGCGATCGAGAGAACACCGTCGAGGAGCATATCGGCTGCGACGAGATTCTCCCGAATCGCTGCGACGGTGCTCGTGTCGATGGTGGGGCATTCGGGTAGGTGGCGAGCGAGGCCAGTATCGGTGGAGCCGAGCCGGGTGCAGCGCGAAGAGCCGATGGTATTGACGTTCGGCCGGGTGGGGAACTTTGCCGGGTTAGGGGGTGGGCTGCGCACTCAGCCGTAGACTTAACTCCATTCTTAACGGGGGGTAAAGTAGGCGAGCCTTTACCTTCACGAGGCCGACCCAACCGAACCGTGTCAAGTCCCGCGAAGATCCGTCATGGACGCGCCCAATCGCCGCCCCGCCACCACACGGCGCGGGCGCCGTGCTAGACGGGAGATCACGAAGAGGTATTTAATAGGTCGGAGAGTTTCCACGCCACCACTTCATCGTCATGTATGTGTCTGACGCGAATCAACATTAGACCACACGATAGGATGGCATCAACAAAGCTTACTGACAAGGGCAAGGGACGTCCCGTTAGTAGAACTAAAGACCTCACCGCCACCCTAGGGACCTTCGCTCACCTGCAGCCCGCGGGCCCCAGGAGCCAGTGAGCCAGCGAGCCAGCGAGCCAAAGTATCGAGTGCCAGCACGCAACCCCGGAGCTGAGTCGATATGGGCAAACCTCCGGCCAGCGAGGACAACTCGTGACTCAATACTGCTACGGGCACGCGAAACTGGAAATGATTGTTTCGCCTTTTCTATAGTAAGCAGACACGCTCTCATAACCAAGCGGAACGCCAGAAAGGAGCTACAATGACGCTCGCGACCCGGCGACGTATTGGGGACCTCCTCGACGAGGCCCGCACATCGAAACGATTGATTGAAGACACGGTAGAGGCGGCCCACCGCGCAACTGGCAACAATCAGCGATCTTGGGGCCAGTTTCTAGATGCCGCACCGGGCGTTCCCCAGACGGGCATATATGGCACCGGTGCCGCGATAGAGATTCTCTCAGACAGCAATCACTCACCAAGCCTGCCTGAAGCGATGGATAGGCTTCCTGGCACCGTAGCGGCCCACGCTGTAACAAACAGATTCGACGAGTCGGACTTGGACCTCACCTTCAAGTGCGTTTCAATCATCGAGGCGTTAGAACCGGGGCGGTCAAACCTAACGCGCGTAGAGGAGGTCGAGCTGCGCCTTCGGTCGGTAATCGAGAACAGACCCGGGTGGGGATATCACTACTGCGCTGGCGCGCCTGATCCGAGTTCAAGAATTCTACCTACAGCACTCGTTCTTGGTGCATTGAGTCGGAGTCCTAGCTTCCGGGAATCTGCCGAGTACCGTAATGCTGTGGAGTGGCTTGCAGGCGAGGTTTCTAGCGTAGGCACCGTATCAGCACTCGAAAAGGCTTTCGCACTCATCGCGTTCTGTCGTAACTCTCAGTGGGCGCTAGGCTTTAACGGGGTTTCAAATGCGATCCAGCAACTTAGCCTCGACCTGAGTGCGTGGGCTAACAATCGAGATTCTTCCTTGGTCGGAACCCACCAGCAGGTGCACTACTGGGTGCCGTCGCCGACCCCGGGACGAAACCACTACATGTTCTACCCAACCGACTTAATCGTATCCTGGGCGCTACTTGCATCCGATAAATTTGACTTGGCCGCTGGCCACACAACTTATGTGGTCCGACATATAATCCGATCGGTCACCACAAGCGGAGCACTCACTTCCGTGAGCACAGGCCGCCAATCTATTACCGACGCATTGTGGGCCCACAAAGTGTTAAACATCTTCATCGAAAAAGCAGAGAATTCGCCGGCGCGTTTTGTACCGCCCCTGATCAATACTATCGAGGGCACCACTTCGAGGCGAGTTGCAACGTCAGTAGTTCTTCTGCTTCTTGCCCTGGCCATGACTATTGCAGCGACAAAGTCAGCAGAAGACAACTTGGTACTCCTCGCTGCATTCACCGTCTCCGCAGCGCTTGCAGGCGCATTGTTAGCCGCGGCGTGGTGGGAATGGATACGTGGCCGAAGCGGCTAGCTTAGACCGTCAGCCACCTGTTCTACGAAGCGACGCTTGTGCTCTTTTCGCACGGACCGCCAACGCTAGTCTCACGCGTGCCTCCAAGTTTCCCCCGGAATGGGCTTCACTTCTCCTTCACTAGAAACTAGGCAAGCTCCCAAACCGGACTTGACCTCACCAATTTCGTATATTTCGTGGCCCAAATCTCTAATAAGAGGAATTGACTCATTGTTTGCCGTAAAAACCAAAGCGAAGTCAACCGAGTCGGTGAATGCCATCTCGACGGGGTCTCGACCGAGATAAGGGGCGACTTTCAAAATCGAGGCATCGAGGGGAATTTTCTCCTCGTAGATATGCAGCGCAACATTGCTCGCGGCAGCGATCTGTTCTAGTGTCGCCTTCAGCCCATCTGAAGAGTCTTGACAGCTCGTCGCTAACTGGTTCTCGCCGAGATCCTTCCCAAGAAGTACCTCCGGTTGGGGCCTCGACCAGGTTTCTACCAAGCGTTTGACGGTGTCCTCGTCTAGAAGTTCACTCGAACCCTCTGTTAAGCGAAAGAAGTCTCGGGCAGCGCCTGCCACTCCCGTCGGCTTACTTATTGCGACTCGGTCACCCACACGGGCGCCCCTGCGAGTCAGTGCCGCACCGGGCTGGCACAAACCAAGCGCGGTCCCCGATAGGATGACTTCTTCGGCCGTGCCTATGTCTCCGCCCACGTTTGCAGTATCGAAATTCGCACACGCATCGCGAATGCCGTCAAATATCTCGATGAACTTCCGGTCCGTCATAGACTTCGGATATCGTACGACAGACAGAAATGCAAATTGGCGCGCGCCCATTGCCGCGATATCGCTTACGTTTGCAGAAACAAGATAGTATCCCAGGTCGTAATCACTAATAAGCCCGAATTCGTACATCGAAAAACCGGTGCCTCTGATATAGTCGGAAGAAGCAACTAGTTGCCCGGATCCACGGAAGTCGAAAACTGCTGCGTCGTCGGCAGCGTCGGACCCCATGGCTAAATCTATCTCCGCATACCCATTTCGACGTGTCTCGTACCTTCGATGTTGACCATCGAACAGATGCTGCGTCAATATCCTTACTCGATTAGGCTCATCCGACACAACGTCGTTGCGAAAGCCGTCAACCGAGTCTTGAGCGCTCACCTATACTCACCGTCACTTCTGAATAGACATTGCAGTTGGTTAGTAAACTCTCTGGTTGCTTGAAAATTGACGCTGTTCGATTCGACTGCCCAGTCCCATAGCGCCGGTTCTGTTCCTATAACCCGACCTACGAGTGAACGAGCGTACTGCTTATACGGCAGATTTGGGTGCTCGACAACTCGGGCCGCTTCTCCATCCCAGTAAAATAGGCACTCCTGACGGGCATATTTTGGATTGAGAAAATCACGCCAATGGGGGACTATTACATGACTCCCCATGTTGTCGCTCAGTAGAACTTTATTCAGTTCTCCAGCGAACGGGAGTAAGTGCCAATGCGCATGATCAACGCAGGGTCCGGTGCCTTCCTGCACAGCATTTGATGGTGACTGGTGGCAGACAATTGTGCACTTTTTGAAGATCGATTGGTAGGCATTAATTATTCGCTGGAGAGCAGTCTCCAGATTCGTCCCGCTACCATCCCTAAGACTAGTCACATGTCGGGTAGTCACTATCAACATGTGGCCTACAACCATCGGCGAGGCGTCAATCACCAACTGAAGTTCACTCTCGTCCACGATCTGACGAGACGTCGAATACGCCTGGGAAACAACTCGGCTGCCCTCACTGCTCCACTCCAACGACAAGCACAGCTCGCAGTCGACCGATTCGCCCTCGTCAGACACCTCGGCAACTCCGTGTGCCGTTCGGACTCAGTAGAGCTAAGGAATCTGCTCTACGATGGAGTAATGGCGACACATGGCCACACATACAGACTCTCCCACATCGATTCGGAAGTGCACGATGACGTCCTGAGGACCTATAACTCGATGGCTGCAGCTTACATTGCACAAGCTCCTGCACGTGTAGAAGGACCGATGCAGGTCTGGCTGGACGCTGCCGTGCGCGGCCTTAGTCCTAGAAACACGAAGATTTTAGAGGTCGGTGCCGGCTCCGGTCGCGACGCTCTGTACTTCAAGGCTCGCGGCTATGAGATTGAGTGTTCCGATTCTTCGCTACCCTTCGTGAAGCATCTCACGGAACTAGGACTCCCAGCCCGCAAAATTGACTTGCTGGTTGATCAGATCGGGGTCGAATACGACCTAGTGTTTGCCAATTCGGTGGTGTGCCACTTCACTAAGAGCCAGTTTTCTTGGGCATTGTCATCTATCAACTCCGCCCTGGTTCCCGAGGGGAGATTCGCGTTCACTACCAAACACAGCCCCCGGTACGAATTTCGTTACGCGGAACGCGCCGGTATGCGCCGCCCCTTTTCTAGTTGGCCGGTGGACAGGTTAACGGAGTTTCTTTCGGTCCATGGGTTTGCAGTCGACTTTCAGGCAGTGTCCAAGTCTCTTGAGACCAAGAGTGATTGGATCAATATCGTAGCGACCAAGATGGGAAGTTCGGTCTGAGTTCTTGCCCAAAGTGCTCTACTCAAAATAACTAAAAGCCGCACGCTGTAGTTTGCTGGCTCCAGCCCGAACTGGTCCGACCTGTACCCCACCAACGCTCACTTCCGGATCTGGAGTGCGTATCTGGAGTTCGCGGGCGGCGGCTGGCCCGTACAGCCTTAATCTGCGCGCACGGGGCCTGCATATCTTCGCCGCCTTTTGGGGAAACACCGCCGTAACCAGGGCCGCAGCTTCCGCGGCCCTGCATCTCATGCGCCACAGCAAGACTGGCGCCAACCGTGATGTGAATCGCACTGGGTTGGTTGGAGTCTCCATCGTTTGGAAACGAGGATGGACTCATGCCGAAGGACACGAACGCAGGCAAGCCGACTACGCGTCGATATAGCCCCGAAGAGAAGGCCTCTGCGGTGCGGATGGTCAGGACCCTTCGGGCCGAGCTGGGCACCGATCACGGCACGGTGAAGCGGGTGGCAGCTCAGCTTGGCTACGGCGCCGAGTCGGTACGCTCGTGGGTGCGCCCGCGCCGATATCGACGAGGGCCACGTGGCGGGGGTCAGCACGAGCGAGTCGGCGAGGATGAAGGCCCTCGAGCAGGAGAACCGCGAGCTCAAGCGGGCAAACGAGATATTGAAGCGAGCTGCGAGTTTCTTCGGGGGGGAGCTCGACCGCCAGCACAAGAAGTAGCCGCGTTCATTGACGCTAACCGCGACGATGTCGTCGAGGGTCGGCGTCTGGGGGTCGAGCGCATCTGCGCAGTTCTGCAGATGGCCCCGAGCAGCTACTACGAGGTCAAGACGCGGAAACCATCGGCACGGTCGAAGCGTGACGAGGTCATGGGTCCGGTGGTGCGGCAGCTGTGGGAGGACAACTTCCGCGTGTACGGGGCTCGCAAGATCTGGAAGACGGCCCGG
>CALMYW010000101.1 GCA_937873665.1 uncultured Sphingorhabdus sp. | reverse complement strand
TGGAGACCGTGACGGCCGGGATCGCCGACGCCCTGACCGTCGACGTCGACGGCCGGCCGGTCGTGGTGGTGGACTGGAAAAGCGATGTGAACCCTGACGACAAGGCGCTCGAACACTATCGGGCTCAGGTACGGGCCTATCTCGACATGACCAGCGCCGAGCGCGGGCTCATCGTCCTGATGACGAAGGGAACGGTCATCGTCGTCTCGCCCTCGCCACAGACCGTGGCAGCCTGACGGAGGGAGAAACGATGGCCTCCCGCAAGCGCCCCACCGGCACCAGGACGATCTCTTCAACCCCGAGATCGAACTCCTGCTGCCGGCTCGGCTTGCCGTTGACGGCAAGGTGCTGGGAAGCCCTGTGCGTCAGTTGGCTGTTCCGGCGAAGCGTGTGCGGTGCCGACTGCGCCCCTTCGCCATCCGCCGCGTCAATGGTCACGAGACGACCCTGGAATCCGGCGAGATTCTGAAGATCATCAGCGCGAAGACGACCACGCCATTGGAAGCCGATCTCATTCTCCTTGTGCCCGGCGCAACGGAGCCGGAACGGATCGCTGCGGCGCTCGAACTGGGTGAAGGCCGGTGGATGAATGTACCGCCCACCAGCATCGACACGCTGGATTGTTCCGCGCGCAGCGAGCGCTTGAAGGCTGTCTCCGCTTCCTGGATCGACGCGATTCATCTGCGCGAGGGACGAGCTGCGGCGGACGGTCAGCCGGCGCAGCCTGGCTTGCGGCGTCCACAGATCGGCGCGCTTCATGCCGCGCTTGCCCACGCGACGCGATCGACCGATCCGGCCACCATCGTCATGCCGACGGGCACGGGCAAGACCGAGACAATGCTGGCGCTCAATGCCAACCAGCGGTTCGAACGCCTGCTGGTGGTGGTGCCGACCGACGCGCTACGCGAGCAGATCGCGAGCAAATTCGAGACCTTCGGCGTCCTGAAGCAGCAGAAATGCCTCGATGAGACCGCAGCCTTCCCTTTGGTCATGCGGCTCTCGCATATTCCGACCAGCCAGGCCGAAGTCGATGAAATCTTCGACAGCGCCAATGTCATTGTCACCACGATGCAGATCGCTGGCCGCGCCGAGGCACCGGTGCAGGAGCGGATGGCGGCCCGCGCCTCAGCGCTCTTTATCGACGAGGCGCATCATATCGGGGCACGGACGTGGAAGTCCTTCCGCGGGCTCTTCGTCGAGCACGAGCCACCAATCCCAGTGATCCAGTTCACCGCTACGCCGTTTCGCGAGGACGGAGGCCGCGTCGATGGCGAGTTCATTTACACCTACCCGCTAAAAAAGGCGCAGCAGGAGGGCTATTTCAAGCCGATCCGCTTCGAAGCAGTCTTCGGTCTGGACCAGCCTGACGCGGACCAGGCCATCATCGACAAGCTCGGCGAAGTGCTCGCCACCGACCTGGATGCTGGCCTCAATCATCTTGCGATGGCCCGCTGCAACACGATCGAACGCGCCAAGCACCTGCACAGGCTCTATGCGGCGATCTATCCAGACTTTCGGCCAGTCATAGTCCACAGCCAGCAATCACTGAAGGAACGGCGCGAAAATCTTGCCGCGCTACGCCGTTTTGAGAGCCGGATCATCGTTTGCGTCGATATGCTCGGCGAGGGCTTCGACCTGCCCGAGCTGAAGATCGCTGCATTGCACGATCATCACAAGAGCGTTGCGGTGACGATCCAGTTCGTCGGCCGCTTCACCCGCCAGGACCCGAGGCTGGGTGATGCCACGGTGATCGCCAATACCGGCATCGACGATGTCGATCGCGCGCTGGCCAAGCTCTACGCCGAAGACGCCGACTGGAATGCGTTGGTGGAGGCGCTCAGTTCCGCAAAGATCGAACGCCAGGTTCGCCGCGCGGAAATGTTCAAGGGCTTTTCGGGAGATCTGAGCGACATTCCGCTCCAGACCCTGGAACCGAAAATGAACGCGGTCCTGTACCGGACCTCTTGCGACGCTTGGGATCCCTTTCGCGCAGAAGAACTCTACGACCCCGGCGTCTATCTCGGCATGAAGCTCAACCCGCATCAACGGGTTGCGATCTTCGTGACGCGGGCGGAGGAGCAGGCACGCTGGACCTCCGCGCAGCAGGCGGTGAACGTCACCTGGGACCTGCACATGCTTCACTGGGATCAGGCAAGCGGCGTGCTCTATATCAGCAGTTCTGCCAAGGGGCCGTTTGACCGGCTCGCAAAGGCGGTTTGTGGCGATACGACGCGCCGCGTGGAAGGCGAGGAAGTGTTCCGCAGCCTCCACGGGTTCAAGCGGCTCATTCTGCGCAATCTCGGCCTCACCCACCATCAGGGACGAGGCGTCCGCTATTCGATGTATATGGGCGTGGATGTCGCCGATGGCCTCGACAGCGCGAAGTCCCAGTCGAGGATAAAGAACAATATCTTCGCCACCGGCTTCCTCGAAGGCCTTCCTGCTTCACGGGGATGCTCGGCCAAGGGCAAGTTCTGGTCCAGCGCCAAGGTCCATGACCTGACCGACTGGGTGGACTGGTGTCAGGATGTCGGCCGCACGGTGAACGATCCCAGCATCACGACCGACGGCGTCTTCAAGAGCGCGATGCGCCCCCACCAGATCAGCCAACGACCGGCTGTTCCGCCCGTGGCGATCCATTGGCCTGAATCTCTGATCACGCAGTTCGAGGAGCGGATTGAGATCTCGTTTGGCGATGTGCCGGTAACCTTCGCCGAATGCGATATCGAGTTGCTCGATAACGCGCGCACCGGGCCGCTGCGCTTCGCCGTGCGAAGCGACGACCACGCGGCCGAGTTCGAGATCGTCTTCAGCGACGGCCACGCCCGTTACCCCCAACGCGCCGGCCCCAAGGCGACGATCAAGATCGGCGGCAAGGTCCAGAAGCTCTCGGAATCCTTCGGCGAGGACTCACCTCAGATCGACTTCGGTGATGGCTCGCTTCTCATCTACAGCCATCTCTACACCCTGCCCGAGGGCGAAACGATCGAGCCGTACCCGTCAGACAAGATCGAGGCATGGGATTGGTCAAAGGCCAATATTCGCGTCGAATCCCAGGGCACGGACAAGCGCGCTGACTCTGTCCAGCGTCTGGTCATCGACACCCTGTTGGCCGACCCAGATCCCTATGACGTGATCTTCGACGATGATGGCAAAGGCGAAATCGCCGATGTCGTGGCGCTGCGCATAACTGACAGCGTCGTTTCCGTGACCCTGTACCACTGCAAATATTCAGGGGCGGATACGCCAGGTGCGCGCCTCGGAGACCTTTATGAGGTTTGCGGACAGGCTCAGAAATCCGCTCGGTGGCGCGACCGGCCAAACCGCATGCTTCAACACATGCTGCGACGCGAAAAGATGCGCCGCGACCGAAGTCTCAGCTCGCGAATCGAGCAGGGCTCAGCCGCCGCGATCAAGAAGCTCAAGGTCGGGTGGCAAGATCACCGCTTCGAGTTCGACGTCCGAATTGTGCAGCCGGGGCTATCGCGACAAGCCATCAGTGAAGAAGGCTTGCATCTGCTTGCCGGCGTCGAGACCTATTTGCTCGAAACCCGCGCCATGAGGTTGAAAATTATTGGTAGTGAATGATACCGTCAGGCATCGGAAACCTTCCTGAGACAGAAATTTTACCACGCCGTGGGAGCAGGCTTCGTGTCAACTTTTGGGTTTACTTTCTTATCGCGCAAAGCGCTGGGCCAGGCCGAACAGATGATGTTCGGCGGCGCGGCGGGCGTGCGCGATGAGGTTGGTTTCCTCATCGTCCACCAGCGTTACGCAGATCACTTCTTCCCCGGCACATCGGTTCTGCACACACGCCTGCGCTACGCGCTTCTCATCCCCTGGCTTTATCAAAGCCTGCGGACGAAACGCCCTGTTCCCAAGGACTTTGGCCAAGCCTTTTCTGATCTCGAACATGAGCTGACCGGCCGGCTCAAATATGTCGAGGGTGTTGGCGGCGAGAAGGATGGCGTGATCGGAGGAGAGGTCTTCCCCCGCACGATCAGTCAGCCGCCGGCCTATGTCTATTGGACGGCGCTCACCAAATGGGGACTGATCGGCGCCCGCCCGGATGGCCGGCCGTGGAGCCGCTCGGACATGGCGAAGCTCCTGGCAGCGTCAAGCAAGCGCGCGCACCATGACGATGACGGAAAGCCCCTAGAAACAGTCACCTGGCCCATCGCGGGGCTGATCGATGCACCTAAAGGCTGGGATACTTGGGGTGACTGGAATGACCGGTATTCGAAGGATGACCAAGGAAAACTAGCGCTCGACCTTTTACCCCAAGAGCAGATCTACCTCGCGACCAAACTCCGCGCCGTTCGCTCGCCGACCGATCCAAGTGAGCCGTCGCTCTTGTCGAAATTGGTTGGAAAATCACTAGGCGAGGCAGATCACTGCTGGGACAACGAAATCCTAGCCCTCGCCGGCAGGGAAGCGGCCATGCTGAAGCGGGCCGGCCAGGCCGCCGCGCTTTCGGCCATAGGCAGGGCGATCTATGCGGCTCAGGTCGAGACGCTCAAGGAAACCCGCGACAAGCGACCACAACCCAGTTTGCACCGCGCCGCACTGAACGACGCGATCGAGCAATGGGGCAAACAGGCCGCTCGGCTGGATATGGACCTGTTTCTCGCCGAAATCGGCCACCTCCCGCCTGCGGTGGAGGGTGTGTTGAAAGAAACTTCGACCTGGATCAGGGCGAATGGCAAGGACCCCATGCAGCTTCTCGAAGTGTACGCACGGGCGGAAGTCAGCAGGAAAGACAATCGCGCGCGTCTTGCCAGCAATCAGTTCGGCGTCGACCGGCGTATGGAATGGCAAGGCGAGCACCATGGCCGCGCAGAGCCACTCCACTATCGCTGGGGGAATGTGAAGCGGCTCCTGCGCGATCTGGAGGACGTCGCATGAGCGATCCTCAGGCATGGTCCGGGCAACCCTATCTCGACGAGATGCGGCCAGGGCGACTGGAGACGGTCAAGCTCGCATTGTTTGCGACCTACTCAGTCGATCTGTCGGCGGTCGCCGCGGG
Organism: uncultured Sphingorhabdus sp.; assembly: GCA_937873665.1. The sequence continues at coordinate 91 of CALMYW010000101.1, read as the reverse complement.
GTTTCTCGCACTGATTGGTCGCAACAATGACAAGGGGCGCGGCACCGCGGGTGCCTTTGCCGCCGCCACCTGCAAACTGCCCGATGGCGGC
>CALMYW010000100.1 GCA_937873665.1 uncultured Sphingorhabdus sp. | reverse complement strand
CTCCCTCGCCGTCAATTTCCAGGTCCATAACGCCAATAAATCCCCGCCCTCGGGCCGTCAGAATTTCAATCGCGGAATTTGGGATCGAGGAATAGCTTGCATAGGGCTTCGAGGTCGGGTACGGAAAGATAGAACTCTCCGCCGTCGCACAGAACCCTGTGGATACCCTGCAGCGTGGGCAGGAAGTCCGTCTGAGAGACGTGCTCCATGACATGCGAAGCGTAGATCTTCTTGCAGGATCCTGTTCCAAATCCACTGAGGTCGCGGACATCGCCGACATAGTCGACGCCCGCAAACCCTTGCGCGTTGAGAATCTTCCAGCCCGCCTTGGCCTCCTTGCCGCCGATGTGCAACATGAGCAATGGTTGCTGCGCTCGATTCTCCGGCGTGTCAAGCGTTGACGGCGTGTATCGGGTTTGAATGCCCGAGTCACCAGGAGGAAGCGCGAAATTCGAGCTGGAGTGCGAGTGATGGCCTGGGGCAGGAGAGGTGGGATCGTCCTGTTGCGGACTGTTGCCCACGCCATCTCCGGATCTGCACCAGCGTTGCCATATGGCTCGCATGGCGGTCGAGAAATGGGTTGCAAAACGCCGACTGTCGAGAATGGGCGAATTGCTCAGACGCGTTCTCAGGGCTGCCCGAACCAGACTCAACGCATCGAGGTCTCCGGCGTGTCTTGCCGCGAGTTCGACGTATTCGTCCTCGTCGCGAGCAATCCAGGATGGAAGGCCCGCATTCATCGCCAGTCCAACCCCTTGGCGGGAAATGAAGCTCTTGCCCTCCAGGGTCAGGACCGGGACCCCCATCCACAGGCTCTCGACCGTTGTCGTGATGCCGGGATAGGGAAACGGATCCAGTGCGATATCGATTTCCTGATAGGGCACAAGGTAGTCCGAACGTGCAACATGCGAGCGCAGGACCAGTCTCTTCGCATTGATGTGATGAGCGGCGAAGCGATCGCGCATCGATTGCTGGATCGCCGGATCGGAAAATTGCTTGGCCTTGAGAAACAGGCGGCTGTCCGGCACGGCCTGCAGAATGCGTGACCAGACGGCGACCACCTTGTCGTTGATCTTGGAGAGGTTATTGAAACATCCGAAGGTGACGTAGCCGTTCTTGATGGCCGGGAGTTCGCTCACGGGCGTATTGGCCGCCGGGGGGGTGAAGCACAGGTAGGTTTCCGGCAACCGCAGAATCGTTTCGGTGAAATTGGGTTCTTCGGATTCAGGCAGAGTCCATTCGTCTGCGATCAGGTAGTCAATCGCGGAAACGCCTGTCGTACCCAGATAGCCAAGCCAGGTGACCTGAACTGGAGCGGGTTTCCAGGCAAACACCGGCAGACGGTTGTGGGCTGTATGGCCCGAGAGGTCGATCAGGATGTCGATTCCGTCCGACTCCACCAAAGAGACGACTTCCTCATCGGTAAGACCGGCGACGGGGCGCCATCCCTTGCAACAGGCCTTGATCCTTTCGCTGACCAGGTCTCTGCTGACACTGGTTGGGTAAGCGAAGACTTCCAGGCTGTCCGCGGCATCTGCACGCAACGCATGTAGGACCCCCTCGATGAAGTGTCCCACCGCGTGATCGCGCAGATCCCCGGACACGAATCCGATGCGCAGGCGGCGGCCGGGGTCGGGCAAGTTCTTCCACGCCGTTGCCGGTCTGGCTTTTCTTGCCACGATCTGGCCGAATGCTTGCGCCTCCCGCAGCACGTCCTGGCAGGAACGATCTTCCAGGTAGTTGTTGATGAAGATCAGATTGCTGCGGCTGACTGTCAGTTCGGGGGCGAGTTCAAGGGCGCGCCTGGTGTTTGCCAAGGCGTCGCTCATTTCTCCGATATCCTTCAGGATGCTCCCCAGATTGCTGAACGCCGCCGCGAAGTCCGGGTCCAGTTCAATCGCCCTGCGGTAGCTCGCCATGGCTTCCGGATACCTTCGAAGATCCAGCAGCGCATTGCCCAGATTGCTATGGGCAATGGCATGACCCGGATTGATCTCCAGTGCGTTTCGATAACTGGCCAGGGCGCGATCAAGTTCGCCTGTTTCCCTGAGCGCGTCCGCCAGATTGATATGGGCTTCAACATGATTGCGGTCCAGCTCCACGGCTTTGCCAAGGCTGATGAGGGCCGGCTCGATCTGACCGCGGTTTTTCAGGGTGATGCCGAGCGCGAAATGTGCATCGGCATTCTCCGGGCGAAGCTCGAGCGCCCGACGGTAGCAAGCGATGGCTTGCTCGAACTGGTTCCGGCCGCTTAGCGCGATCCCCAGATTGAGATGGGCGTCCGCCAAAGCTGGGTCAATTCTCAGGGCTTCCCGGTAGCTTGCGATGGCATCGTCAAGTTCCCCGATGCCGCGCAGTGTGTTGCCAAGATTGCAGTGCACTTCCGCATATTCAGGATTCAACGCCAAGGCGCGTCTGTAACTGGTCACCGCTTCATTCGGCTTTCCGAGGTCTTCCAGGACGCACCCCAAGGCCACGTGCGCATCGGTAAAGTCCAGTTTCAGTTCGATCGCTTTCCCGTACGCGTCTCTTGCACGTTCATTCTTGCCGAGATGCGTGTAGGCGTTGCCCAAATTGTAATGAGCGGCGGCGTAGTTCGCATCAAGGGCGATTGCAGTTGCGTAGGCCCCTCGGGCTCCCTCCGGATCGTCTTTGGCCAGCAGGATGTTTCCGCGGTTCAGGTGGGCGCGGGCGAGATCTGGCGCCACGCGGATGGCTGCTTCGTAGCACGACATCGCATCGTCGAGGCGCCCGGCCTCCTCGATCGCATTTCCTTCCTCGATCAGGCGCAAGGCGCTTGTTGCGGCATCCTCGATATTGCTCCCTTTGCCAGTCGGATGAGTATCCCGAGTGGATCGAAAGCGGTCAAACAAGCCCATCCTGCGTTCCTTTCAATTGTTTGCTAGACTTCGACCGTCGCGGTCGCCTGTCCTTGCGTACGGTGCGACCATCCAGAATTCCTGAACATCCGGTCAATGTTATGGTAATTGCGTGGTTCAACGCTAGTGAGGCCGTTGCCTTCGGAGAGCAGATTGCCGACGAACTCGAGAAGCTCTTCCCTTCCGTTGAGAGACAGAACAAGCCTCACAATGCGAGAAAGGAACAGAAGAGGCTGGGCGGACTCCTCATTCGGGTCCGGGAGTTTTCGTCGCGGGCGCCGCTCAACACTTACAAGAAGGCCAAGTTTCTCAATACCGTCAAATGGAAGTTGCACGATGCCGGCCATGACGAACAGTTTATCAACGATGTCGTGGCCCTGCTCACCAATTCGTTGAATGCCTAGGCTTCAACCTGGTGAAACGGGTTCGTCGCCAGTGACGCACGGAGTCCGGCTGTCGGTCGTTCTGCCGGCAAAGAACGAAGGAGGATCGCTCGCAACCCTGTTGCCGGAACTGAAGCAACAGGCGCCGGATGCCGAGATCATCGTGGTGGACGATGGCTCGACCGATGATACCGTAGCACTGTGCAAGCAGCATCAGGCGCTCGTCGTTTCCCGGCCGTACAGCATGGGCAATGGGGCGGCGATCAAGGCCGGGGCGCGCGTGGCGGCGGGTGACATTCTCGTCTTCATGGATGCCGATGGCCAGCACAGGCCGGAGGATATTCCGCGGTTGCTGGGGCGGCTCGTCGAGGGCGTCGACATGGTTGTCGGGGCGCGTGGAAAAGGCTCGCAAGCGAGTGTTCACCGTGGCATTGGCAACCGGATCTACAATCGTCTCGCAAGCTGGATGGTTGGACAGAACATCCCTGACCTGACATCGGGGTACAGGGCAGTCAGGGCCGACAAGTTTCGCCAGTTTCTCTATCTGTTGCCAAACGGATTTTCCTATCCGACGACGATCACGATGAGCTTCTTCCGGGCGGGGTACGGTGTGGTTTACGAACCAATTCATACCCCCAGGCGGATCGGCCAGAGTCATGTCCGGCTGGTGAGGGATGGGCTGCGTTTCCTGCTCATCATTTTCAAGATCGGTTCGCTGTACTCGCCGCTCAAGCTCTTCGCGCCGGTCGCGCTGGCTCACCTGTTGGCCGGATTGGGCTACTACGCGTTCACCTATGTGACCCAGCACCGCTTCCCCAGTGTGACCGTGTTCCTGTTGAGCGCCGCCGTGACCATCTTCATGATCGGGCTGGTTTCCGAGCAAATCACGGCGCTGATGTACAAGGATTCCTCGGCGCGTGATTAGCCGGGGCGGCAATGGCTGAACTGGAAGAACCGCCGCCCCGTCGCAAGAGGCTCCTGGTGCTGGCGTCGACCTATCCGAGGTGGCGCGGCGATCACGAACCGGGCTTTGTCCATGAACTGAATCGGCGACTGGCGGATGACTTTGCCGTTCACGTCATCTGTCCGCATGCGCCCGGTGCCGCACGGTTCGAGGTCATGGATGGCGTTTCGATTCACAGATTTCGCTATGCACCCGAGAACCTCGAGTCCCTGGTGCAGGATGGCGGCATCCTTGCCAACCTGAAGCGCTCGCGCTGGAAATGGGGCCTTGTTCCGTTTTTTTTCCTCGGTCTGATAATTGCGTGTTGGCGTTGCGTCAGGGAGATTGAGCCGCACGCGATACATGCGCATTGGATATTTCCTCAAGGGCTTGCAATCGCTTTGCTTTCTGTATTTTCGCGAAGTCTTCCGCCCTTCCTGATTACATCGCATGGGGGCGATCTTTTTGGTCTGCGTGGGAGAACCTTCCGGCTACTCAAGCGCTGGGTTTTGCGCCGAGCCAGGGCAATTACCGTGGTCAGCCAACCGATGGTGGAAGTCCTCGTCAAATTGGAGGTGCCGCTCAACGAGATAAGCGTGATTCCAATGGGCGTTGATTTTTCGCACCGTTTTTCAGTCGACCGCGGAAAACAGCGAATTGCCGGACAAATCCTGTTTGTCGGGCGCTTGGTCGAAAAAAAGGGGGTGAAATACCTAATCGAGGCGCTACCCGTGATTCGCGCCAGAGTGCCTGGCGCGCACTTGGTGGTTGTCGGTGGTGGCCCGGAGTTAGGGGCGCTTGCCGCGCAGGTATGCTCACTGGAATTGCGTGACTGCGTCGAGTTTCGCGGCCCGTTGCCCCAATGTGCCTTGCCTGAACTCTACCAGTACGCTTCGGTGTTCGTGGCGCCTTTCATCGATGCCGACTCCGGTGACAAGGAAGGCCTGGGCTTGGTCACGGTCGAGGCAATTGCGTGCGGTTGCCCCGTTGTCGTTGGTGATGTTTCGGTAGTGGCGGACATCTTTCTGGATACCGAAATGGAAATGAGGGCTATCCCTGGAAGCCCGGGGAGTCTTGCGGAAAAGGTCACGAATGTCTTGCTCTCGCCCGATGAGGCTGTTCGACGGACTGCGGCAATTCGTGAGCGGTTGGAGCAGAAGATGGGTTGGATATCCGTGGCAAACCGCTATGGCGAGTTGTTGAGGGATGTTGGGGGTCGCGCGTGGGGCAGATGATTCGGCAGGCTCACGCCTCTCTTGACATCATATCTCGACGCAAGAAAGCGGAAAAGATCGCCCGCCTATTGCAAATTGATAGATTTCCCGGGCCTATACGTCTTCTGGAGATCGGTTGTGGTTCTGGGGTGATTGCTCATTATTTTGCGGTTCACCCGAGTTTCCACTGTGACGTATCTGCTGTCGATGTGCTTGATCAACGCGTGGAGAAAGACAACTATTACTTCGAGGTGGTTCAGGGTTCACAATTGCCCTTTGCCGAAGCTTCGTTTGACGTAGTCATCAGCAACCATGTGATAGAACATGTTGGGGATGGCGCCCAACAATTGACGCATCTTTCTGAAATTCGGCGGGTTTTGAAGCCTCTGGGTTCTGGTTATCTGGCCGTTCCTAATCGCTGGATGCTGACCGAGCCACACTATCAATTGCCGTTTCTAAGCTGGCTTCCAACGAATCTGCGGAGTCCGTATTTAAGGATATCAGGGAAAGGCACGCATTATGATTGCCGACCGCTATCGGCTTGTGCATTTGAAGAACTTGCCCGTGCGGCTGGAATTCGCACAACAAGCTTGGTGGTACCCGCTTTGTCCGACTTGCTGAACAATGAGATACGTTCTCGCATTCTAAGAAAGGCTATGTCATGGGTTCCAAAGGCTCTTTTGGAGCGGAGCGCCGCACTGTCTCCGACATTGATTTATTTGTTGCATAAAGACCAGGATTCGTGCTGCGTGAATACTAAAATCTAATTGTCGAATAGTTTTTGATAGTAGTTCGGCATTCCGGCGCGATCAAAATACGCCACTGCGCGGGACCGAGTCCAAGCTCCGACTGTCCAGCTTGCTCTGGAATGCGTGTCCAGCTTGGCGTGGAATCAGT
>CALMYW010000099.1 GCA_937873665.1 uncultured Sphingorhabdus sp. | reverse complement strand
AGGCTTGGCGTTCAGCTTGATGCTGAACCTTGAGCGCTTCGCGCTTGGCTATCAGCGGTTCCATGTTGTGGCGGGCGATCCGTTTGGCTTCCGCAATGTAGCGGGAGAGGCGCGGGACGATTTGCTCTCCGATGAATTGCTTTGTCTCTTCGACACTGCGCAATTTCGCGGGATCACCGAGGCGCGATGCAACATCTTTTGATTTTGCATCGATCATGCGCGCGAGCGCGAACACATCGCCGTCGATGGTGACGGCAACGAAGCCTCTGCGATCACCGCGCGCGAGAAAAAGACCGCGCTCTTCAAGCGCAGATGCAAATGCCGCCGCGCCGTCCGATTGCTTCCAGCATTCTTGCACGGCGGATTTGAGTTCGCGCGGATCGAGACCCGCGCGTTTGGCTTGCTGCCATTCATCCAATGTGAAGTTGCTCGCATCGCGCAGCTTGGGATTGGCGAAACCCTTCGGCATCGCCCAGCCATTTTCGAGATAGAGCTGCTTTGCGATTTCGTTCAGACGGTTTTTGAAGAACGGCAGTTCCTTCGCGGTCATGGTTTCGGCATCGATGCGTGACCACACCGCATGACAATGACGACGGCCTTCCTTCTCATGGAAGACGATCACACGCGGTTGACCGGTAAGGTTCAACCGCTCTTCGATATCGGCAAGTGCCTTTTCAAAAACTTCAACGCGCACAGATTCATGCGCAGGTGGACTCAGCGACATCGAGAAGAGATATTGCTGGCACTTCGTCCCACGCGCGAGCGCATAGGCTTCGTTCATCGCGCCCATCACAGTGTCGGAGATGAACCCCGACACTTCATGAATTTCGACATGCTCGTTTTCCTCAGTCTTGAGCAGATGCGCTCCAAGCTGACGACCACCGCTGCGCTTTGAGGCTTTGAGGATCATGGCCGTGCATCGATATCCAATGCTTGGATCAGAAGTTGGCGCATATGATTGATGTCCGCAGTCGCGGACATCAACGCTTCCTCTGTGTCAGGAGTGACCGCGAGGCTTCCCGTGTTCGCCGCGCGTGCGAGTTGGTTCACATTGTTCGCCAATCGCGATTGACCAAGAAGCCCGAGCAATTGCGCGAGGGCTTGATGATCTTTGACCGGAAACTTTCCGCGCTTGCGGGGCGCGACCGTTTCCGGATCGAGCAAGCGCGAGCGGATATATGCGCCGAGCGCCATGCCAGCGGCATCGCGCTCTAGCTTTGCACGTTCTTCAAACGTGAGACGCAGAGAGAAAGGCGGGATGGTGCGTTCACCCATTGCACCTCTCCGATTTGCGCTTTCGGATCAGTGACGCGCGGCGAGTCGAGAGATCGATATCGATGCTCTTCGTCGCCGGAGTTGGCGCACTGATTTGCGGCAGAGGTTTGGCAACGTCATTCGCGTTTGCGGGCACTTGCCACGCTAGCGATGTGTGCTTGAGAATGTTATCCCACTCAGTCAGCACCGCCCATAGAGAGTTCGAACCCTCTCCAGACGGGTGCGCCAACTTTTCGGTATTAGGTAGCAAACGCACCAAGCAAATCTGGTGCGGATTTCCTACCTTACCGGCATGGGTATCTCGAACCTTCGACTTGGCCTTGAAAACCTGCACGCCGCGCTGCGTGGAGAAATCAAGCAGGCCGAGAAGGAACTGAAAGCAGCGCAAGCGGCGGCAGACCGGCTTCAAGACCTGTTCTGGGAGCGGCAACGGTTGCAGGATGTTGCCAATGCCGTCGCGGTGGTCCTTAAACACAACGATCCCAACTGGCAGCCAACTCTGGTCGCGCCCCGCCCCAAGCGGAAATGGACCAGTCTGTTCAAGCCGGGCGATCGCGGTCGGATCGCCCTCACCATTCTGCGCGAGCATGGTGGCTGGATGCGTCCGCTCGATGTCGCGACCATCATGCTCGACCAGATCGGACACGACCACGACGACAGGCTGGAGAGGACTCGTCTCGCCAATTCGCTGGGAAATTACTTCAAAGCACACGAGGGCGATCTCGTCGAATCGCGCGGTGATTACGCCAAGGAATGGCGAGTGATTCGCTGATCTCTGAAATCAAGACAAATGCTAACTTCCGAAAAGTGAGAATGCCACTCGGAGGTAGGCGGAAAACTCCCTCATATTATCTTCCAATAAGAGATGTTGACGCAGCGCGATTTCATGCACTTTTAAGTCGCTTCAACCATTTACGTTGGAGCATACGGCGCAACATTTTCTTCTCTCGGCACGGGCGAGAGCGCTTAGCACGAAGCGCATTCATCGTCTTTCGGATGACGCGGCTTTCGCCGAGTTCGTCGCCATCCGCTTTGCCGAGAATGACGGTGAACCATTCTGCCCATGGTGCGGTCACCGGGAGGTATATTCGATCACCACGCGGCGGACATGGAAGTGCGCGTCCAAGGCGTGCCGCCGGAACTTCTCAGCGACTTCCCGCACGATCTTCGCCAGCCGCAAGTTGCCCTATCGCGATCTGCTCTTGTTGATCGCTCACTTCGTCAATGCGGCGAAGGGTCTCAGTTCCATTCGCATGAGCCAAGAACTTGAGGTGACCTACAAGACCGCATTCGTGTGGACGCACAAGCTCCGCGAGGCGATCACGGCCAACCAGCACGCTGGAACTCTCCGTGGCAAGGTCGAGATCGACGGGGCCTACTTCGGTGGTCACATCCGCCCGCGAAACAATCGGCCGCTGCGTCAGGATCGCCGACGCATATCGCACCGGGCGAGCAAGCGTCAGTGTGTGACGATCTTCCGTGAACGTAATGGCCGCAGCCGGGCTTTTGCCATGGACGAACATGAAGCCGCGCGGATCGTCGAGCAGATCGTTGATCCGGGAAGCGAGGTGTTTACCGATCAAGCCACGCACTTTGGCCGCATCGCTGCCCGCTATGCACTCAAGATGGTCAACCACAGTGAACGATATGCGGAAGGCGATACTTCGACCAATTGGGCCGAATCCTATTTCTCGCGCCTCCGCCGTGCCGAACTCGGGACGCACCATCACATCGCCGGGCCATATCTGATGGGATACGCCAATGAATGTTCGTGGCGGGAGGATCGTCGTCGTTACTCCAACGAGGAGAACTATGGCGAGTTGCTCCACATGATGACGCATCACCCGGTAGCCCGCCAATGGAAGGGCTATTGGCAGCGCCGGAAGGAGGCCGCGTAATGGCCGCCTTCCGCATCTGCCTGATTGGTTCGCCACAGCCTTTGGTCGTTGATCTGCCCGCAGCGGACATCACCGCCTTGGCTCAGGATGTCGCTGGTGCCCGCTTTCTTGTCGGGCACATGGTCGAACCCGACGAACACGGCGTTTGTCCGGGCGTCCTGATCCAGACGAACCGCATTCAGTGCGTGTTTGAGGTGGGTTAGCTGCCTATACCCGCTGCAATAAGTAGCAGCACAAAACCGACGATCAGGGTTGCGATGCCCCGCAAGCATCCCATCACCAGTTTTCCAAGCCATTCGCGAGCATATCTTCTCGTGTTTGCAGGCCGGCTGGGTATCCAGCCGCGATTGACTTGGTATCGAAAAAGATGCGGGTGCGGTTCGTGCAGTCCGCATAGTAGCGCCGGTTGTTTCCCGCCGATCTTGAAGTGATCTGCACATTCAGCACCTCGTCGCAACGTGTATCCAGCGCCGCGATCCGGGCGGCCGCATTTCGTTCGCGCTCAATGGTCGGGATCATGTCACCGAATTTCCGAACGAGTCCCGGAAACATGTCGGCCGTGTAAGCCATCGTGGCGGCCGAGTTGATAGGTGCCGGAGAGGTGCGCTCGGTCCCACCTCCTCGATCTTCCACGCCGTGACTGGCCAACACTGGCGCGGCGGCCTCGGAGCCTTCCGCCATCTCTTCGGCTTGTTGATGCTTGGCGCTGTCGGCCACCATCCCGTTTCCTATCGCCTGTAGCCCGGACAGCAAGGCGAAGCCGCCGGCAGCACCGATAACGATTGGCTTCCAACGCAACATACTGAGACTCCCTTCGCCAAACGGAATAGCCTCAATAGGTTAACAACGGGACTCATAGTCCGTGGACGGATAATCACTACTCCCGCGAAGTGCCGGGGTGAGCGATCCGTATCTCGACATCCTCGGCCAACGCATTCGCGCCAAACGGCGCGAGCTTGGTATGTCGCAGGAGGGTTTGGCACATGAAGCAGGGCTGGATCGCAGCTATGTCGGACGTATCGAGCGCGGCGAACATAATCTCACGTTTGTTGCGCTGGTGAAGTTGTGTCGGGCGATGCGGTGTGATGTGGCAGCGTTGACAGTGGGATTACCAGTAGTTCGCTAGTGAGCGGATTGACTTTTCAGCAAAAATAGTTTAACATCGCGGTTCTGTATTGATCGCGAGGTTGCGGTCATGCCGTCGCACAGCGCTCGGGGAGCGCAATCAGCGACACTCTCTCCAGATATGAAGAAGGGACCGACCATGACGGATCGGACGTTTGCATCTGTCACTCCAAGCCTCTTGGAACGACTTACCGAGTTGAACGCAGCTATCGACCGGTTCTGGAGGGATCGAGAAGCACGTCTGTCACGATCTCAGCAATCTCAACAACGCGGGGATCATCTCCCGCGCGCTGACGACACGCTGTGAGTGCCTGAACCAATTTGTCCACTTCGGCCTGCTCTATCAAATTAGCCCGCTGCAATGTATTTATTGCAACGCTTGATGCAGTGGCCGTGAAGATCGCTAGAGCCAACGCGGGATTTTCTTCGCTAAGGACTGACATGGCACTTAAGCGCCCTCAGAAAAAGCGATGGTAGAATTGGCGACGGCCTTACGCTCCCATAGTGCAACAAACCTGTTACCATCCCGCACGCCGATCTCCCACCGTGTAAACACCACCTTGGCGGCGTCGGAACCACCAGTCACTGTCGGCCAAAGCGGAACCGGGATAGGGTCTGGGAAGTGATCGCCCACGCGTCTAGCGACGATCGAGAGCTTGCCCTTTTCCAACAGCAAATCACCATTCCTGAGTTCATAGCCGACGCCCGTCTCTGCGGATGAGAAATCAATCAGAATTTCGGGAGCGGGCACAAACAACCCTGTGTGCGGATTTTCAATTTTTACTGGGAAAAACATGAAATCGCGGGCACCGGTCAGCACGACCCCGTGCATTGTCCCGTCCCAATCCGTCAGCAATAGAGCCGGGTCCCTCTGCCGCACAGGATGTAGAAACCCTGACTGCTTAAGATCGCGGATGTCGGCTGCGATCGCGTTGCCGATCGGAAGGGAAATGCTTGTCATTGGCCGCTCCATTTGACGGCCAAACTGTATGAACGGAACAAATCAAGTCCGCAAGCTAACGGAGCGTCGTTGCTGTGGAATACGGGAAACGGCGGTATCAGGATCGCTTGGTGCGTTTGCTACCTAATACCGCATTTTCTCGGACATCGACGGCAAGGGCGGGTTCAGTGGCCGGCGGCAACGCCAACGGCGCTGTCGCTCTCAGCTCCAGCCGCGCTCCAGGAACCGCTGTGCCAGCCCGGCCAGCAGGGCCGCGCCGCGTGGCAGGGCGGATTCATCGACCACCATCCGCGTCGAATGGATCGAGTGGCAGGCCTGCCAGTCGGCGCCTGCATGGGCGACTCCGAGGAAGAACATGGCGCCTGGCACCTTTTCCAGCACATAGGAGAAATCCTCCGCGCCCATGATCGGCCGGTCGAGGCGGCGGAAGCCATCTTCGCCGAACAGCGCCCGTGCGGTCGATTCGCCGAGGTCCACCGCGCGCGGATCGCAGATCGTCACGGGGAAGCCTTCGGTCACTTCGACCCGGGCGGCAAGGCCGTGGGCGGCGGCAATCCCCATGGCCACCTGGCGGACGAGATCGTGCAGGCGCATGCGGTGGCGCGGCGAGAGGGTTCGCAGCGTGCCCTTGAGCGAGGCGGTATCGGCAATCACGTTGTGGGCGCTGCCGGCCTCGATCCGCGCGACCGTCACCACCACCGGATCGTGGGCGTCGAACTGGCGCGTGACGAGCGTTTGCAGGGCAGTGACGATCTCGCAGGCGACGGGCACCGGATCGAGCGTCTGGTGCGGCATCGATGCATGGCCGCCGCGTCCTTCGACCACGATGTCGAACTGGTCGGCCGCCGCCATCAGCGGGCCCGCGCGGCCAGTCACCAGTCCGTGTGGCGCATTGGGCATGACGTGGAGCGCGAAGGCTGCATCGGGCAGCGGATCGCCGCCGGTTCCGCCGAGCAGGCCGTCTTCCAGCATGAACCGTGCGCCGTGGAAGCCCTCTTCCCCCGGCTGGAACATGAAGCGCACCGATCCCTTCAGGCCGGTCTGCCGCGCGCACAGCAGACGCGCCGCGCCGACCAGCATCGCGGTGTGGGTATCGTGCCCGCAGGCGTGCATCGTGCCGGGAATGGTCGAGGCATAGTCCAGCCCCGTCTCTTCCGGCATGGGCAGGGCGTCCATGTCGCCGCGCAGCAGCACGCAGGGACCATCGCCCGCGCCGCCGCGCAGCGTTGCCACCAGGCCGGTGGTCGAAGCGCCTTCGCGCCATTCCAGCGGCAATCCCGCTAGCGCTGCGCGTACCTTGTCGCGGGTCAGCGGGGTGTGCAGGCCCAGTTCGGGTTCGGCATGGATCGCGCGGCGCAGGGCGACGATGTCGCCCTCGATCGCGCGGGCTTCGTCAAGCAGCGAGTCGGTCAGCATGGGCGCGATGATACCCGCGCCGGATTTCCTGTCGAGGTGGCGGCTTGCCGCGGGTCAGGCGCCGATCTTGCCCGCGATCCGCCGCGCCGCCGTATTGTGCATCACCACCGACTGGACCGTCAGCGCGTTGAGCACCAGCGTCTGGTAGACAAAGTAGTACAGCGGGCTGCCCGCCAGCATCGAGATGCCCAGCACGATCGCGCGCGGATTGGGGCCAAGCACCTTGCAGATCAGCAGCAGCGGCGGGCTGGCCGCGCGGACGGCGGCGGCAATTTCGTCGAGTCGCGCTCGGTCGCCGCTGGCCGCATCGACCGCCGCGTCGATGCGCAGCGCGTGGGGTGTCATGCCGCTGGCAACGCCCAGATAGGCGGAAACCAGCGCCGAAAAGCCGCTCTTCGCCGTCGCCGAATCGGCATTGCCGTGGGAATGGCGCAGCCACGGCGTGCCATAGACCCACCACTGATATTGGCGGCGCTGGACCTCGACGTGGTTGGACTGGACCGCGTGGCTGATCCCGGCCGCCAGCATCCACCACCAGCCGGCACCGCCCATGCTGCGCGACAGCAGCCAGCCGAGCACGAGATAGAGCACGACGTGGCTGAGATAATCGCACAGCCCGTCCACCATTTCCCCAACCGGGCTGGAACGGCCGGTCAGGCGGGCAAGATCGCCATCGGCACCGTCGACCACGTGCCAGCCCATGTGGAGCGCCATGCCCAGCACCGCGCTCCACGGGAACCACGGCTGGGCATAGGCGGCGGCGGCGCTGATCACCATCATCGCGCCGAACACCGAGACCATGTTGGGGGTCAGCGGCGTGCGGGCCAGCTGCCGCGCCAGCTGCCAGGCCAGCGGGTGGTACAGATAGTGGTTCAGGGGGTCCTGCAGCTCACGCGGGCGCTGCGGACGCTGCGGCGGTGCTGCAAGGCGCTGCGCGGTGCTTGCCATCTGGCGCTCGTTTCCCTTCCAATCCGTGTCGCGGGGCTTTAAAGCGGGGGCCGACGATTGCAAAGCGAAGCTTTGTGGTGCAGGACGCAATTGGGGTTCCGGCGCCGGGCGAGATCGCATGGCGGCCGTTCGAACCGGGTCCTAGCCCGCTAAGCAGCTTGACGCGCGACAAGCGACCTGCTTTTGGCGGACGATTCCAAATGGACCCGGGGGAAACCGTAATTCCCTGACGCTCGGAAGGACAGAACTGTAATGAAGCCTATCAAGGTCGCCATGATTGGCGTGGGCAATTGCGCCAGCTCGCTTGTGCAGGGCGTGGCCTATTACCGCCAGAACAATTCCTCGCAGGGCCTTATCCACGACAAGATCGGTGGCTATGGCGCGGGCGACGTCGATTTCGTGCTGGGCGTCGATGTCGATGCGCGCAAGGTCGGCAAGGACATTTCCGAGGCGATCTTCGCCGCTCCCAACAACACCAAGGTGTTCCAGCAGGACGTTCCTGCCACTGGCGTCAAGGTGATCATGGGCCGCGTGTCGGACGGCGTTGCCCCGCACATGACCACGGTCGGTGAAAAGGGCTTCATCGTTTCCGATGCGCCGGAAGCGACCAAGGAAGGGATCGTCCAGGCGATCAAGGATTCCGGCGCCGACGTGCTGGTCAACTTCCTGCCGGTCGGTTCGCAGAACGCGACCGAATTCTACATGGAATGCGCACTGGAAGCGGGCGTTGCGGTGGTCAACTGCATGCCGGTGTTCATCGCCAGCCGCCCGGAATGGGAAGCGAAGTTCCGCGCCAAGAACCTGCCGATCGTCGGTGACGACATCAAGGCCCAGGTCGGCGCGACGATCGTCCACCGCGTCCTGTCCAGCCTGTTCGCCGCCCGCGGCGTGACGGTTGAGCGGACCTACCAGCTCAACACCGGCGGCAACACCGACTTCATGAACATGCTCGACCGCCAGCGGCTGGGCAGCAAGAAGGAATCGAAGACCGAAGCGGTGCAGGCGATGCTCGCCACCCGGCTCGCGGACGAAAACATCCACGTCGGCCCGTCGGACTATGTTCCCTGGCAGAAGGACAACAAGC
>CALMYW010000098.1 GCA_937873665.1 uncultured Sphingorhabdus sp. | reverse complement strand
CCTAACGAAGCGAGCGCAAATCGTCCTGCTCGCAGCACAAGGCCAGTCGAACAGACAGATTGCCCGACAACTGGGATGCAACCTGCACACGGCGAGTAAGTGGCGTTTGCGATTTGTTGCACAAGGCCTTGCCGGACTTCGCAATGAACCTCGGGCGGGAGCACCGCGAAAAATTGGCGATCCTGTTATTGCCAGTCTAATCCAAATGATCCTCGACGGTCGCGCAGACAAATCTGCTCGGTTATCAGGACGCGCTTTGGCCAGAAAGCTGGGTATCTCAGCGTCAAGCGTATACCGGATTCGGCAATCCGCAGGGATAGCAACCGACAGTCACTCCTCGCCGGCAGGCCGGGTTCAAGGCGTGTGATTGGTCGGCTAATGATCTCAATGCGCTACTGAGACTCGGCATTTCGTGCAGATTGCGGCTAAAGATTGTGCGCTGCTGAACTCCGATGTAAACAATGCGCTCCTAGACACGCACGGTCATCGAGTGATCCACGTAAGCAAAATTGCATTCGTCGCGAGCCTGGCCTGCTTCGTCGCAGGTTGTGCGATTATTCCTGCGCCCGTCACATCAACAAGTGGAAGCCTGTCGCCGGAGCAGCCAGTGCGACTGATCGAAGACGGTGCGACGACGGCGTTGGCGCGTGATGCAACTGCTGCCGTCCGCCAATTGCTGACAGTTCAGGGCTACCGCATTGATCCAAAGTCCAACTTGGGTGTTGAAGTAGGCATCGCGCGCCGCGATACCGACGTCGCATTCAGCACCCCGCGTGGACCCGCAGGCTCGGAGGCCACCGAAGGACGAAGCAGGTCCCGGCCGCTGTCGATCTGTGACAATCGCATTACGAGGCTAACCATTTCGATTGTCGAGCTCGACGTGGCCAAGGTGGTTTATCGCGGCGTTGCCGAAGATGTCGGATGCGGCGAGCCGAGCTCAAACGATCTGCACATCCTTGCCGCCGCAGCGATGAAGTCGTTACGCCGGATCGGTTGACTCAGGACTGGCCACCACCGGGAAAGCGAGCAGGAATGTCGTGCCCTTGGTTTCTGGTTCCAACGCTATCGAACCTCCCATCAGGTCGACCGCACGTTTGACGAACGCCAGGCCAAGACCAGCACTTAGCTCTCTGGATGGATCGTTGGGCCCAAACCGGGCGAACAGCATCGCTAACCGCTCGGGCGGAATGCCAGGACCCTGATCGGCGATCGCGCATTCTAGGTAGTCGCCGGTATCGACTTTCGTCCGCTCTTTCAGCTGGATCGAGCAGCGGACTACCCCCGATTTGGGGCTGTACTTGATCGCATTGTCGAGCAGATTGGCGATTGCCCGCATCAACAGTGATGGATCTCCCACTATTAACGGCGGTTCATCAAGTCCTTCAACAGTTACACGCACCTGCTGGCTTCTCGCGGCATCATAAACCCGATCGACAGCTTCGTCAGCAATCGCCCGCAGGTCAATCAACGACTTCTCCGGCGTAAGCGCAGCAAGTCTGGCAAGCTGCACGAAATCGTCTGCGAGTTTGAGCGATGTTCTGGTGTGATCGGCAATCCGTTCGAGCGGAATGTCTTTAGCGGGATTTTTGCGTGCAGTCTCCAAGACGCCAAGAATTCGCGCGAGCGGCGCGCGCATGTCATGCGAAAGAAATTCGAGAAACTCGTTGCGTTCACGTTCGCTGGCGCGGCGATCGCTTATATCGGCCATTCTCAAGACCGTGCTTTGGCTCGCTGTGGGTGATCCCAGACCAACTTCACGAACAAGCATGGTTCGGCCATCGACCAGATCGAACTCGTCCGTTGCTCCGTCACTGCTTATCGCGATCTCTTCCAGGCAGCTCTCAACGCTACGGCCTTCAACTTCCGCGCCGAAGATGCCTTTAGCGCGGCTGTTTGCCATGACGACTTTGCCTTCGTTGTTCACGACACACATTGCATCGGGCGCGCTCTCGATGACTTCCTGCACGAAGCGTCGGCGCTCGCCGAGTTCTCCGATTAGATCGCGCAGTCTCGCGCTGGCATTGGCAATCGTATCGAGACCGAACCGACCGCTGTGATCCGTCCTCGCTGTATCGAGATCGTCGCCAAGCCAGACCACCTGTCTCTGAACAAACCGATCGAGCGCGCTAAGCCTGCGCCAACTCCACATTGGATAGACGAGCATCAGTCCAAGAAGCAAAGGAGCCGGGGTCAGCCAAATTTGCAACCCAGCCAGAACCGCGACCGATGTGGCCACACCGAGGAGCGCTGCCATCGCCGACAGCAACAAGGCGCGATCTGGCGGAAGCCACCAGTACGCGGCCATCAACAATAACACTATTGCAGCCGCGAACAGAGAGGCGGTCAACGGGGCGGCATCGCGCAGCCATACCCCTTGCAGCATCGCGCTCAGCATATTTGCCTGGACTTCTACCCCTGGCATCACACTCCCGGCAGAACCCGGCACCGAGAGAATATCGCCATTCCCTTGGGCAGTCGCGCCGACCAACACAATCCGGTCCTTGAGCAGGCCTCGCGGCACTTCGCCCCGAACTATGCTAACTGCGGACACTGCTGAGAAGGACCCTGCTGGATTGAACGGGATAGTCATTTCCTGACGCTCGAGCGGGACCTCGACACCGGCATTTTCGGCTAGGACTTTCATCAAGTGCGGAAAGGCTTGCGGACCGTTCTCGATACTGAGATCGGCGTGCCGGACTTGGCCGTCAGCATCGAACACCACGTTGACGTGGCCGGCTTGCGGGGAAACGTCGCGCAAGCTTTGCAGCGGCAATTGCACGTCGAGGGGGCCGCCATTTATGTCGGCGGCGGTGACATAGGTCGGTAGGACTACCCGTTTTGAGCGCGCAAGCGCGGCAGCCAACTCTGCGTCCTGGTCGGCCGTAGACGGTTCAACGAACAGCACGTCGTACCCAACCTGAGCAACTCCGCCTTCGGTGAGCTGATCAATCAGACGCGCATGGATCGATCTTGGCCACGGCCAACGCCCAAGCTCGGCCAGACTTTCTTCATCGATCTGAACCAGCAGAATCCGGGGGTCGGGTTCCGGTGCTAGCCAGATCGCCGTGCGGTCGAATAGCCATGCACCGACTTCCTGCCCCGCGCGCGAATGCGCCGCATAGACAGTGGCTGACAAGCCCAGCAACAACACGACGATCCATTCAAAGACCAGTCTGTTAAGCCATGGTGCCTGTTCACTTGTCGATGACGAGCGGCTCAAGCGGTGTCCAGACTTCAATATAGCGCCCTTGTTCGCTGCGCACCTGGCCGATGCGCCACAAATAGGTCCCTCGGGCAAGTCCGCTCACCGAGAACTCTTTCACCGATAAGCTAGGTTCGTCAATCAATGGAATTTGTGACCCGCTGCCATCGAATAATTGGAAGCGGAATAGTGTGCCGTCACCCAAGTCCCATTGGAATTTTGTGGAGCCATTGGCTCCATTCGTCGGACTTGAGCGCAAGGCCTGCAGCTTCCGCGAAAACTGCTGTTTTTGGGGCAACCCTTCGAGCCCACTTGGCGCGATTGCCATGGCCCGAACCCAATAAGTCCCATCGGGCAGGGCGCCCAGATCGACCAGCGGGGTTGAAGAGCGCGCGCCTTTCACGATTTCGACGAAAGCAGCATCCTTGGCAACTTCGACATGGTAGCCGACGGCACCTTCTGACGGGGTCAATACGAACCCGACCGAGCTTTGCGATTGCACTTCTCCGGGCCGGGCAAAAGCTGGCGGCGGCAGGAGTTCTTCTTTGTTCACCCGTCCGCTTGAACTGGCGGCTGCGCCAAACCCACCGGGCAGAGCGGTGGTAGCTGTGCGGCCATCGAGGTTGACTTCGACATTGCCTTCGACAACTTCGGTCAGCGAGGCATCAGGGCCGTCATAGCCAATCCTGAAAACCGTGCCGCGTACTGCTGAGATCGCGACCGGCGTCCGCATTCTGAACCGGCTGCGATTGTCGCGCAGCGGCACGACCGTGGTCTCGGTCCGCCCCCGCTCAATCGCAAAATCCGTATCGGTCCCGCGCGTCAGGAGGTAAGTTCGCAGCCTGACCACCCGAACCCGAGCGTTCGAGGGCAGGGCCACTCGCGAGCCGCCCTCCAGTTGCAATGTCAGATAGCCGTCCACCCCTGTCTCGACGATATCGCCTTCGGAAACCTTACCGCGCAATTCCAGCGGGATTGAGCGTCCCGCCCGTATCACGCTCGCGGCTCCGCGCACCGAGATGACCGTTGCCGACAACCGGGAGAACTTGAGCAAACTGGTTGGAATACGGATCTTAGATCCGACTCTCAGCCGATTGGCATTGGTCAGCCCGTTTACCCGTTCGACCTGAAGGTACGCAGTCGGCGAGACGAAATATCGCTGTCCCAGCCCGATCAGTGTATCGCCCTCGCGGATCGTGTAGATGATTTCGTCTTTGTCGCGTGACAGTTCTTGCGCCGAAAGCGGGGTGATCGACACCGAGGGTGCGATCAACAGCAATAAGGCAAGGCTGAGTCTTAGGGTCATTCGTTCGCGTAGGTATCCAACCTGTAACCGTATCCAAAGATCGTTTGTAGACGATGGCCGTTTTCGGGGCGCAAATCCAGCTTGGTGCGCACTTTGGAGACGTGCATGTCGAGCGTGCGCGTCGAAAGATCGACAGCGTTGTTCCAGATCTTTTCCAGAATATATCCGCGCGACAACGGGCGTTGCAAATTCTCGAAGAATAACAAGGCGAGCTCGAACTCCTTGGCTGTCAAACGCACGACCTTGTCGTCGAAGCCTACGGTCTGGTCGAGCCGGTCGAACGAATAGCGGCTGTGCTGTTCAAGCCGCGAACCGCGCTGGTCGTCCTGGCTCCTGCGTAGTGCCGCAGCCACCCGAGCACGGATCACTTCTTCGCTCCCCGGCTTTGAAATGAAATCGTCTGCTCCCGTATCAAGCGCGTGAACGATGTCTTTTTCATCGTCGCGCGAGGTCAGTACGATAATCCGCGGCACCTGCTTCAAGTTTTGTTTCGCCCAGGTGATCACGTCGATTGCCGAGAACCCCGGCATGTTCCAATCCAATAGCAGCAGATCAAAGGTCTCTTTCTTGAGTGCCGACACGACCGCGTGGCCGCGAGGGAAGCCGACACAGGTGTGCCCTGCTCGCTCAAGCACACCTAGCGCGTAGTCCAGCGCCTCCTTGTCATCATCTGCAATCGCGATCCGCATTCAAATTTCCAAGTCCAACCCGGTTTTTCATTTCCGCTCTCTTACGCAAGAATGTTGACGTGATCTTCTTGTCAAAGGACATTTTACAACAATTTACAGGCTTTTTGGGGAAGGGCTTGTAATTCAACGGTCTCTCAACGCCGCGTGGCTGTCCAAAGGTCACTTTCGTTTATTTCTGTGCGCCGCGCCAAGCAAGGCGAGGAACCCTAAGTCGGTGTGCCCGCCTGAGATGGACATGGCCTTGCTCGTCGCGCCAAGCCAATTTAGCCGAACTGTATGCCATAATGTGGCGACAAATGGCCTCAGGTGACTCTCTCGCAGTCCAGAATGTGGTGATCTCGAGCCAAATTACGGAATTTTACATAACTAAGCGTTTATCTGCCCTTCATCACGTTTGGGTAACTCCGAGTCGGAAATCCGGGGCTTAGGGAATCAGGCGAGTCGCTGTTCGCGCATCGCGTACCCGTAAATGTCGAGATTCCTTACAACGTTTTACGTTTGCGCAAGTGTTTGTTTACCATCTTGGTGGCATATGGACCTCGTTGAAAACAGCAACGGGTCCATCAAATGCCAATCAAGCAAGCCACCGAACGCAATGACGCATGGCGCGCGTCGCCACTGAAGCGCAGTGGCGTTGCCGTGCTTGCTCTGGCGACCGCGCTAGCGAGCACGCCGGCACAGGCCAATCCGGCCGGAAACCCGGCGAGTTTCTCGCAAACCACCGCTGGCGCGGTTTCGACGACCGTTCCGGATGGCACATGCTCGGCGATTACCAGCACCCGAGGGGGCGCAGGCGCTTCATCGGGTGTCGCCGCTACCAACGGCGGCCGCGGGGGTGCGGGCGCAGTAATCAATGCTCGCTTTAGTGTCCTGCCCGGTCAGGCCGTAACCGGGGCAGTTGCAAGTGGTGGCGCTCTAGGAACGACCTCGCTGACTGCGCCGAACAATGGCACTGGTACAGCGAACGGCGGCAGCGGCGGCACCGCGACGGGAACCTTGCACCGCGGCGGCGGCGGCGGTGGTAGCTCGTCAATTTCTGTGGCCGGTTTGAAGCTGGTAGAAGCCGGCGGCGGCGGCGGCGGCGGTGCCTCACACGGTGCGACCACGTTGGCCAACGGCGGCGGCGGCGGCTTTACCGGTATTGCTCCTGGAACGGTTGCTCCTGGCACTACAGGCACAGTTGGCTTTGATAGCACCACTCCGACACCAACAGTGGGCGGGGGGCAAGGAGGTCAAACTGCTGCTGGCGGTGCCGGCGGCGTGCACTCTGGAAATGCTGCTCGCAACGGCTTCGTCGGCGGCGGCATAGGAACAGGCACGGGCGGAAATGGCGGTGTCGATGCATCGACCGATACTGGCGGCGGCGGCGGCGGTGGTTACACCGGTGGCGGTGGCGGCGCCTCAACTGTCAACTCATCTGTTACCGGAGCAGGCGGCGGCGGTGGCTCAAGCTTTGTCCGCGCAACTTCACCAACAGTCTCGGCCGCCGCACCCGTTGCGGTAAGTGGGGCCGCCGGTCCAGTTCCTGCTAGCGGCGCGGTTGTCGGCCCTACTGGCTTTGTCACGATCGATTGGGTTCCCTGCGTTTACACGCTGGCGGTTACAAAAGCGGCGTCGGCACCTGCGGTAAATGCGGGCCAGTCGGTTCGCTGGACGATTACTGTTCGCAACGATGGCCCCGACCCAATGACCAAGGGCGATCTGGTGACGCTGACGGACACCCTTCCGAATGGCGGCGGCTCAGTTTTCCAGGTTGTGTCGGTTTCGACCACGGCGGGATCGACCGATCCCAACCTGGCCAGCGGCGCGGTAACTTGCACCGGCGTCACCGTTGGCGGCACAATGCCTTCCAGCACTGTCTGCTCGCGCGCTTACAGTGCCCCATCGGCGCCGGGCGCTCCTTCGGGCGGTACGCGCGGCCTGAATTCAGGCGAAACCCTGACGATCGTTTACGATCAGGTGTTCAACAATGCCATTCCAGCCGCGAGCATCACCAACCAGGCTTCTGTGACAGATCGCTCATCCACGAGCGGCACGGCTGACATTATCGGTATCACCGCCAATCGCTCAGCCTCGGCGGGAACGAGCGTCGTTCCTTATGACCTGCGCGTAACCAAGACGAGCTCTTCGACTTTCCTTCCAGCGGGATCGGTGATCACCTGGACTGTCGCGGTGACCAACATCGGACCCGGCGACATGTTCGGGCCGGATGCGACCGTCGCCAATCCGCTGATCGTGACCGATGCCGCGCCGACGACGAATGTCTCAGCGCCGACCAGCTTCACGTCATCGGGACCGGCCGGAGCCTGCACATATTCTGCAGGGACCATCACTTGCCCCGCCGCCTTGCCATTCAACGGCACCCAAACTTTTACCTTCCAGCAGACGATTAACGCCGGAACAGCGGGCGGAACCGCGATCCCGAACTCGGCGAGTGCCGTCGATTATTTGACTGGCGACAGCAATGACAGCGCCACAGCCACAGTCACGGTTCAGGGAACTGCAGATTTGCAGGTGACCAAATCCAACGGTGTGAGCGTCGTCGCTTCGGGCAATACGGTAACCTATACAGTGGTCGTGACCAACACCGGGCCCGACCCGGTGACCGGTGCTGTCGTGACCGACGTCGTTGGGGCGGGCCTGACCTGCCCGGCTTCCAACCCGGTGACGATCACCGGGAGCGGTGTGCCGGGCGGCAGCTTCACGATCACCGATCTGACCGGCGCCGGGATTGCCCTCGGAACCCTCAACACCGGCCAATCGGCCACCCTCACATATTCTTGCCAGGTGAACTGACATGACCACCGCCAAACGTCCGCGCAACACGGCTCGCGCAATCGATTTAATCCTTCGGATTAGCTGTTCAGCTTGCGTGGCGCTTGCTGCCACAACGCCCAGCATTTCGGTCGCACAAACAGCGCTCGACACTGTGACCGTGACGATCCCTGAAGAAAGCCACAAGCCGTCAACTGACATTACGGTGGTCAAGGAACAGACCGCCAGTGGTTTCATCATCTCGGTCACGAATACCGGACCTGAGGCTGTGAGCGGCGTCATCGTCTCTGACTCAGTGGGCCGCGGGCCATCCTGTCGTCCGACCAATCCGGTTGCGATTGCCGCAAGCGGCTCGCCGGCTGGAGCTTCGTCAACAGGCGGCAAAACCATCGCCAATCTTACCGGCCAAGGCATCGCGCTTGGCACACTCAACAGCGGCCAGACGGCCACGCTTACCTTTACTTGTCAGGGGAATTAATCATGAACAGCAACATCGTCACGCTTCGCCCCGGCAAGTTCCGGAAATCTCTAGTCCAGCTGCTTTCGACGGCAGGAACGATCATCGCGATTTCGGTTCCCGCTGCGGCCTTTGCTCAGACAGCCGTTAACACCGCGCGAGTCGCTGCTCCGGCCAATACCTTTGAAAGCAATACCGCAAACAACGAAGCGGTCGACACTGACACCGTTCTCGCAGTAGTCGTCGCCACCAACGACAGCGCTTCGGGCATCAACGGCCTGGCTGGCGGGACCGC
>CALMYW010000097.1 GCA_937873665.1 uncultured Sphingorhabdus sp. | reverse complement strand
GCCCGGATCATACCGTTCAATGAAGCGACAGGCACGGTGCAGACTGTCCAGATAAGGCCACCAGCTCCTCGAAAGCGTATGCCTTGTCGCCGAAACGCTTGCCAAACTCGCGGGCGAGCCGCGAGGCATGGCCCGACCAATGCGACTTATGCCGATATCGGCATAACGGGCATAATGCCGTAACCCTGATTATGCCGCATGGCGTTGGCTAGGACTTGTTTTTCGGCCATCCGCCATGCGGCACCTCGGCATAATCAGAGCCCTTCGAGGAACGCGAGGAGCTGATCGTCGGGTTTGAACCGACCTGTCGGCACGTCCGGAGCAGCGACGCGCGCCAGTGCCTTTTCCTTTAAGCGCATGTCGGCGTGGATGTAGACCTGCGTGGTCTCGACCGATTCATGACCCAGCCACAGTGCGATCACGGCCTGATCGACACCATGGTGGAGCAAGTCCATCGCGGTGCTGTGGCGCAAGGTATGCGGCGTGACCCGCTTTGCGCCGATGCTCGGACAGGTGCGCGCTGCCGCCAGGCAATGCTTGCGTACCAAATGTTCGAGCGCATCGCGGCTTAGCCGTTCGCCACGGATCGACGGGAACAGTGGTCGATCGCTGTTGCCATGCTCCCCAATCCATACCTTCAGGATCTTGGCGGTTTCCCGCCTGATCGGTGTGGACCGTTCTTTTCGTCCCTTTCCTACGCATCGGACGTGGGCGCCGGTGCCGAGCACAACATCCCGGTATCGCAAGCTGATCAGCTCTGATGCCCTGAGGCCCGTTTGCAGCGCGAGCAGCAACAAGGCGTGATCGCGCTTTCCGGCCCATGTCGAGCGATCCGGCACGGCCAGCAGTGCCGCGATTTCGTCTGCGGTCAGGAACGTGACCGCGCGCTTAACATAGCGTTTGTTAGGCATGGCAAGGATGCGCTGGCAGTTCAGCATCCATGTTGGATCGGCCATCGCCACATAGCGGAAGAACGAACGGATCGCCGCGAGCCTGGTGTTACGGCTACGTGCACAGTTGCCCCGTGCTGTTTCGGTGTGGACCAGAAAGTCGGCAACCAGATCGACGTCGATATCTTCGACCGTGATAGCGACTGGTCGTTTGCCAAGGCGCGAACCGGCATAGCGCAGCAACAGGCGGAACGTGTCGCGATAGCTCGCGATGGTATGATGGCTTGCTTCCATCTGGACGCACAGTCTGTCGGTGAAGAAGCGTTGGATCAGCGCTGGCAAAGTCATGGAGGTCATCGCTGCGCCTCCCAACCAATGCGCGTGGCGCGTGCCATCGCCAGCTCGAGCAGTTCGGGCACCGCCTCAATGTACCAGAACGTATGGTCGGGGCTGGCATGGCCAAGCCAGGTCGTCAGCCTGATCATCTCCCGCGCCGGATCCTTGCCCATACGATACCAGTCGATCATGGTGCGAACTGCGAAGGTGTGGCGAAGGTCGTGTATGCGTGGTCCTTTGCCGTGCCGCTTGAACCGTGAGTATTCCCGCAACCCGATCGCTCGACTTACTCGTGCGAAGCTGGCTCGTGCCGACCATTCGCTGAGCCGGTCCCCATTACATCTGACAAAGAGGGGGGTGGATGCTCGACCAAGCAGCCGATTACGTTCTGTGGTGTAGGTGATCAACCGGTCTACGACAGTCGGGTCGAGTGGCAGCAGGCGCTCCTTTCCCAGCTTTCCGTGCCTGACACTCAGCACACCGGTTGCAACATCGAGGTCGCTCGTGTCGAGCGCCAGCGCTTCGCTGATCCTGAGCCCCGTTACCGCGATGAGGCCGAAGAAGGTCGAACACGTCAGCCCCCGCACTCCGTAGGTGGAAGGCAGTTCGCTGGCGGCTGCGATAATGTCACCGATTTCGACTTTGCTGTAGATGTATGGCCGTTTGCGGATTGTGCGATCCGGCAACAACCCGCGCGGCGGCGCTTCATGCGCCAAGTCGACACTGCTCAACCAAAGAGCGAACAACCGTACCATACCGAGCCGAGCGGACCGGGTGGACGACCCGGCAGCAGGCTGACTTGCGTCCCAGCGCAGGAACAGGTCAGCGTCGATATGCTGCGCACCCGCATCGTCGGCAAAGCGGATAAAGCGGCGTAGCACCCGTTCGGAAGTCCTGAGATCATAGCCGAGGCTACGGCGAACGGCGAGATAGCGGTCAAGCTGGCTGGCGAGGCTCATTGTGCACCTCCCGCGACGGGCCAGGGCTGGGCAATGGATCGCAAGCCTTCGATCTCAAGCCGGGCGTAGATCATGGTGGAACCGCGCGACCGGTGGCGCAGCATGTCGCCGACCTCGTCGAGTGAAGCGCCACGATTTATGAGTTGCGTGGCAAGGCTGTGGCGTAGAACATGCGATCCCACATAGGGCGTAGCGGGCTTCTGACCGGTCGCATCGAGCGCATCCTTGATGATAGCGTTGACGATCTGGCTATCCTTGAATGGTCGATGCGGAGCGCGCTGGGTGACGAACAGGGTCCGGCAGTCAGTCGGTCCGCGCTCCTCCCTCAGATACCGGCTTAGGGCTTCACCGACCTCGGCGGTGATGGGCACACGGTCATGCACTTTGCCTTTGCCGCGCACAGTCAGTTCGCCTGAACGCCAGTCGATATCGTCGAGTTCGATCCTGGTGATTTCCGGCGCGCGAAGCCCAAGCCGTGCCATGATCAGGAGCATCGCATAATCGCGAACGCCGTGCCGGGGATTTCGGCGAACCCAGTCAAGCACGGCTTCGACGCCTTCGGGCGACAGATGTCGGGGAAGGCGCTTGTCGCGAGCCATCGCTGCTTTGGGCACGCTTAGGGCAAGGTTGGTCGCGGTGACGCCTCGTGCGAACAGGTACTGGAAGAACGTGCGCAGATGCGTCACTGCACTCTTGTCTCGGTATGGCCGCCCCCGCGACAGCAAGTGTTGAACGAACCCGACGGCGTCAACGGGTCGTAAACTGGTCAGGTCGAACATGTCCGCACCAAAGCGGTGGTCCATGAAGCGGTTGGCAAAGCGGAGCGTATGGTGGATGCTGCGCGGACTGAGGCCGCGCTGTTTGGTGAGATAGGTTTCGAAGTCGGCCAGCAGTTCGGCGCGGGCGACCTCAGCGGGAGTCGGTGCAACCGGCTTGGCAACGCATATCTCGATCAGGTGCGCAGCGAATTTGCGCCCCAGGCTGTAAAGGCGGATCGTTCCTGTTCTCTGCGGCTCTGCTGCCCGACCCAGCTTTTCCGCAAGATCGGGCGTCAATGCCGATGGTGCAATGCCAGCCTCATCCATTGCCAGTCCAAATCTGCGGATCAGATTTCGGTATTCTTTGATCGTGGCGTGTTTGTAGTTCGCCTCGGCAAAGCAGCGCATGAAGCTGTCGATGTACGGCTCAATGCAGGTTTTGGTGATTATCGTCATGGTTTTCGTGCTCCATAGGGTTGGAGCGCGATCCGGGCCTTGTCGTCGCCCTGACTGCAAGATTATCAGTTGTGTTGGTTTCAGATATGCGGAGTGGGCATGAAGCAGAAGACCAAGGTTTTGGGTGATGCAGCCGTAAAGGCGTTGATCGAGAAGTACGACTGCCCGGTGCCATTCCACGAAGTGCGCACCCGGCTTCTGGGCAATATCGCAACCCCGGAGCTATCGGCCTCGCCCTTGCAGATGATTCAGGATTTATGGGGCGGTGAGTTGCCCGTGTTCGACAGCGTGGACGAAGCCAACGAATTGATTGGTGCTCTGATCGACGGCCTTTGGAATGGGCTGACCCGGCACCAGAAGCGTAGTCAGCCATTCAGGCTGACACGTGTGTCGATGGACCCAACTGCTGCAAATCTCGGACACTACGGGCTGATCCGTCTTGAGGAACTGGATGGCTTCATCGAAGGTCTGTTCAACGGTCATGATATCATCGATCTACCCGAACGTGCTCATGGCGCGATCGGCCAACTTGCCGAGCTCCGTGCGATGATGGGCGGTATCTGCGAACTCGTGGAACGTGACCCCAATGCGGATGATCGCACCCAGCTTGACACGACATTCAAGCACCTGCGCGAACTGACCAAAATCATGGAGACCGAAATCCACGAGACTGTGCTGGCTTGCACTCGTGCACGGCGACAGATGCTTGAAGGCATTCTCACCGAGAAGCCGACGGTGCATTGATCCAATGTCCGAGGAACGTCTCCGCGAGAAGCTGCGCAAGATCGAAGCTCTCTATGCCGGCGCCACGACCGCCGGCGAGCAAGCCGCCGCAGGTGCCGCTGCGGAACGCATTCGCCGCCAGTTCGCAACGGCCAGCAAACAAGAACGTGCCGAGGAGTTCAAGTTTTCAATTTCTGACCCCTGGTCACGACAGCTCTTCATCGCTCTGTGCCGCCGCTATGGCATCAAGCCATTTCGCTATGCGCGCATGCATCGTCAGACGGTGATTGTTCGCGCGCCAGCGAGTTTCGTTCGGATGACGCTATGGCCAGAGTTCGAGGAACTGAGCCAAGCCCTGACCTCGCATCTGGATGAAATCACGCAGAAGATCATCAGAGAAGAAGTGCACGAAGCCACGCAGGATGCGGAAGAAGTGAGCGAACCGCGTCAGTTGCGCTGAACGTTCCCACATTCCAGCGGATTACCTCCCAGGCACCAGGAATATGCCGAAGCGGCACGTCACCAAATCGCGGAAACACGAGATCCTACGATGCCATGCGGCATAATCCGGGTTACGGCATTATG
>CALMYW010000096.1 GCA_937873665.1 uncultured Sphingorhabdus sp. | reverse complement strand
GGGGTGGCCCCCCCCGCCTGCGATGCATCGACCGGCCTCGCCAACATTGCCGCCGGTTCCGAAGCTGAAACTCGAGGCCTAATTTCTTCCATACGCTTATCTGCAAAACGACGGAAGCATCTCGCTTTAATCGAGGTTCGACTTTCTTGAGCCATCACAAAGCTCGCTCGACTGGTCGCGCCGAGATGTTATAGACCACTTCACAAGGTCGGGGATAATGGCGGGTCGTTTTTCAGCATATGTAATCAAGCCCCTAGTGGCCCTCATACCTGGCGGCGGTGGCACCGATCAAACACCGCCGATCGGCATTTATCGTTCAGGCCCTAAGATCGAGCAGTTCTTCCTCGATTGTGGCCTGAACATGAGTATCGGTTCGAGCTCGCGAGTGCCTGCGACCCTCGACTGTCTGCGCGCCGCAGCTGCCGGAGAGGGCGGCGAACTCAATCTGAAGCGGGTCATCGAAAAGGTCTGCGATCCCCGAGAATATCTCGCTGAGCCCGAAAAGGCGTCCGCCGTTCGGGAACATCTCAACAAGGCCTTGGCGCCCGACGGCTTTGCCGTCACCATCCTTGAGGGACGGGCCATCCTTACAGAACGTCAGTCAGGTGGCGTGATCGTGGAGCCGTTCATCCGGAAGGTTGCCATCCTCAATTTCGATACCGTCCAGATGGAAGTTGCGCGCGCGATCGTCAACGCGGACAATGACCCAGAAGACGCTGTTACCGCAGCTTCTTCATTGATTGAGGCTGTCTGCCGATCGATCTTGATCGAACTGGGACTGCCCCTGCCACCGCGGCGCGATATCGACGGTGTCCTCAAAGCTGTGCAAGACCCGCTCGGCCTGTCACCGGGCCGTAGCGACTTGGAAACTGAAATCGAAAATGACGTTCGCCAGATTCTCGGCGGTTTAACGTCGGTTGGAAAGGGGATCGGTGCGCTGCGAACCCATGGTGGTGATGCGCATGGTCGCGAGAAGGGGTATCGGCGGATAGACGCGCGCATTGCGCGATTGGCCATCAATGCCGCTAGCTCCTTAGCTCTTTTCCTGATCGAAACTTGGGAGCGGAAGGAGCAACGCGCCCTTCCGCAGCATCAGGCATAGGCGCGTGCCGCAACTCTCGGATGTCCCATTCGCTAAAGCGTGGCTAGATGCCTTCCCCGCAGCGGACCGCGAGACGGCCCGCGCATTGGTCGACGAGATTCTTCTCGTCGGAGCAGACGAGTTCAAACGCGGCCTGACCGCCTTGCTCGACCAGATCATACACGATCACAGCAAAGGCCGACCGAGCGCTCTGTATGTAGAGCGCGAAGTTGCGACCGACGCAGACGATAACGCATTACCGCTCTTCGACGGGATGCGTCGAGGACGCGCAATCGGCGACGGCCCAAATCCAGTACCGTTCGACCCAAAGAAGCCGGAGATTGGTAGCGAAGGTCTGCTCGCCAATTTCGTTACAAGCTATTGCCGATTGCATACGCCGAAGGCTCTTAATCATCCCGGACCGGATGCACTGCGCAAACAGCGCGCCGGGCCTATCGTCATCGTCGCGGATTTTATTGGCTCGGGAAACCGGGTCTGGGAGATGCTTGAGGCCTTCCGCGCCGTCGCGACAATCCGCAGCTGGCGCTCTTACGGCTTCGTCGAGTTTTTCGTGGTGGCCTACTCGGGGACTGAGGAAGGCATGCGCCTCGTCCAATCCAGTCGATTGCGACCAACCGTCCTGACAGTTGCAGGATGTCCGACAATCTTAGGCGCGTTTCGTGGACCTGTGCGCGACGCGATCAATCATCTGTGCCGCACTTACCCAAAAGGCCATTCCAAGCCGCTTGGATATGGATGGGCAGGAGCGCTTATCGCTTTTGAGCATGGCATTCCAAACAACGCGCCGCCGATCCTGCACAGCGAACGGAAAGGGTGGGTTCCATTATTTCGACGCCGCAGCACCGTCGAAGCCATCGCTGATTTCCCCCCGACCAATGCCGAGGAAATAGCGGACCGAGCCTCACATTTACTGCGGGTGAAGAACGCCCAGCGGTTCCTGGTGGATGCTCGCGGGCGCCGCTGGATACACACAATGCTGGTACTGGCAGCGATCGATGGCGGGGCGCGAACCGCTGCGGCTGTTTCGGCGCAGACGTGGTTGCATCTGCTCGCAGTTCGGGAAATCCTCGCTTTCACTCAGCTTGCGCGATGGACCAAAAACACCGGCGCCCTGACAAAGCTTGGGCGCGCCGAACTGCAGCGCCTCCGCAAGCGACGTGCTCGCACGCCTGTGCTTCCAAAGCCCAATAAACCGTTCTATTATCCTACGCAGCTGAGGGCTCGATGAGGGGATCTAGGAATGCGCCGCTTCGGCGGCGACTGGTCCTTTTGGGACCTGGGGCGCCGGATTACCGGCGTTCGTTAGAAGGAGCGAGATATTCACGCTGCGCGATGCTGCGAACAACGCCTGGCGAAGTCTTGGTCGATGTCCGCAGTATCACCCACCCGGGTGGGTCAAAGTAGGTGTCTTCGCCGAGTCCTCAGCGCTATCGGTCGCAAGGTCGCCGTGAGGGCGTGGACGAGGCCGTGCTTGACAACGCCCTCGCAGCCATGCGGCGTATCCGGGCAGCCGATCCTCGGATCACCCCCGTCTTTACCCTCCGGCATCTCAGTTACCTCGTTGACGTCCCGTTCCTGCATCTGCGGGAGATCGTCGCTCGACAGGACCGGCGGCCCTACAAGACCTTCTACCTGAAGAAGCGCATTCCTGGCCGCAGCCGGATGCGCATGATCAACGCCCCCAACGCCACATTGTTGAAAATTCAGCGCTGGATCGTCGACAATATACTTCGGCACACAAGCGCTCATGAGGCCAGCTACGCGTTCCATCCCGGCAGCCGGCCCTTCGAAGCTGCGGAAGAGCATTGTGGCTGCGAATCCCTGCTGAAGGTCGATCTCGAAGCCTTTTTTCACAGTATTTCGGAGGGTCGCATCGCCGCCGTTTTTGCGAATTTGGGCTTCCCCAAGCTGCTCTCGTTTGAGCTGGCGCGCCTCGTGTCAATTGGCTGTGAGCGACTTGGAAAACGGCTAGATCCCGCCTCGCGTTGGCCTGCGATCCCATATTATCAATGCAGACACGAGGGTATGGTGCCGCAAGGCGCGCCAACAAGCCCCATGCTGTCCAATCTTGTCATGTTCCGGACCGATGAAGTCCTCACCCGGCTCTCTGCGGCGCATGGCATGAAATATACTCGATACGCCGACGACCTCGCTTTCTCTTGCGGGCCGGGCAAGGATCTGACGCAAGTTCGTCGCTTCATGCGGCTCGTCCTGGGCGAGCTCAACGACGCCGGCTTTCGCCCCAATCTCCGCAAAACCACGATCCGAGGGCCAGGAAGTCGGCGCATTGTGCTCGGGATGCTGGTGGACAGCGATCGACCGCGCCTCACAGGCGAATATAAGGACATGATCAGGCTGCACCTGCACTATTTGACTTCGTCCAGGCATGGGCCGGCCGTGCACGCAGCGGCGCGCCGAACTTCAATATCGGGAATTTTTCATCATGTTCGCGGCCTCATCTCCTGGACGCAAATTGTCGAACCGGAATTTGGCGCTGCCGCTCTGAAGAGGTTCGAGGCCGTAGATTGGCCGCCAATTCAACCTGACCCGTTTCGCGATGACGAGGATGAAGCTTAATTGTGACCCGTCACGCTAGCATTGCCCAAGCTCTGCTACGCTGCAACGCCCGACTTCGGCTTGAAGCCGGGATCGGTTAGACGAACTGTTGGGAACGGCAGCTAACTGCATTTGCCGCACCAGAAGGAGACTTACCGGATCGTCCCCACGAGAAGGACCCGATTCAAAACCAGAGTGTGCCGGAAGGCTTCTAAATGCCGCTCACTGTTATCGATGTCCATGAATGTCAGTCACACCATGGCCTGCGGTGACCTTCCCAGGGACGGGCAAGGCCTTCACTTACCAGCATGGTGCCAACTGATTGGCCATTGAGTTCGATGACACGCAACTTTCGGCCATATTTATCCTCGTCCCTGTCCCCGTTGGCAGACACGGTGATTGGCCCGGAGTTCAGCAATTGCTGTAGTCGGTTCGTGGCTTTGCTACCCATCTCTGCCTCATAGGCACAGCGCGACGGATGGGTTTCCGGGGCATCGATATCGGCAATGCGGATCTTGGTGCCATCCAGCCAAACTGTGTCGCCACCAACAACGCAATTGATGCCGCCTCCCGTATGGCAGAAGCTGAACTGTCGCGTCAGATGTTGGGCAGCTGACGCAGGTGCGGAGAAGTCAGTAGACGTTGGTGTCGCGAAGAAGGTCATGCCCCAACCTGCAAGGGTGCCCGCGCCGATAGCGCCCAGCACCATGCTGGCAATGGTTGAAATTCCCCACCGGCGGC
>CALMYW010000095.1 GCA_937873665.1 uncultured Sphingorhabdus sp. | reverse complement strand
TTACTGGTGAACCCGCCCCGCGAGCGGCCAAGAGCGCGTCGATGAGTCCCCCTTTTCCGCCCGCTGCCGAGACGTGGGCGCGGACTGTGGTGCTGTCGATACTGTAATGGCCGCTATCTGCCATGACCTCGGCGAGCGTTACGGCGACGGTCTCCCAGACCCCGGCTTCACTCCATCGCCGGAACCGGCGATAAATGGTGTTCCAGTTGCCATATTTGGGCGGCACGTCGCGCCACGGGGCACCGCAACGGAGCCGCCAGAGTATGCCATTGATGATCGAACGGTTGTGCTCGGGCCGACGTCCTCGACCACGGTTTTCAGACTCGATGGGCAGCAAAGTCTTTAGAACGCACCATTCTGCTTCAGTCAGATCCCCTCGGCTCAAATCTGCCTCCAAAAAGCAGCCTTGAATCAACCGCTCTTTTCGGCGTCAACCCTAACTCGACTGGCTGTTGAGGTCAGATGCAGTTACGATCTACCGCGATATGGCCACGACAGCGAACAGCGACGACGATCATTGCGACTGCGAGGTGCATGGGCATCAGTCCATCACGTTCGTATGCGCCCATATCGTGGGTCGAACATCACCGGACACAGCCGGGTTTGTTTCCTTTCCGCCAGAGGATGAACACGACCTCAGGGATGCATGGTGTGACGCTTGCGACACCTATCTGCAAAGCAACGGCGGCGAGTGGATCGAAGATGCTGTAGAGGTACCTGGCGGCATTACGATCATATGTGCCGAGTGTTATCGCCAGCGCGAAGCGGATGCCCGCTCGGCGGGACGAAGGACGATCCGGCACGGCTGAATTTGTCCACGCCGCCTAGGCACGCCGCCCACGCCATCACGTTTCGGTCGCCGCCCAAGCTTATACCTTGTGCAAATTAGCCGCGAACAGTTCCAAGGTCTTGCGGAATTCGGCGACTTGCTCTGCGGGCAAATCGCCCAGCATTTCCGCATAGGTTGCATCGGCTTTCCGGCGCAACTCGGGCAGCAAGTCCATTGCCTTGGGCAAGGCATAGACCAATCGCACCCGACGGTCGGTCGGCGAGCGGTGGCGCTCGACCAAGCCGTTCTCTTCCATTTTGTCCAGCGCCAGACCGACCGTCATGCGTTCGAGTTCGAGGCACTTTGCCAGTTCGGTTTGCGACATGCCCCGGTCGCGGAACAGATAGGCAAGAATGCGCCAATGGGTACGGCTAAGCCCATGCGCCAATGTGCGTTCGTCGAACTTGCGGCGCAGCGCTCTCGGTACTTCCTCCAGCAAGAAGGCGAGTTCGTCGAGCGGCGTGGGGAAGGTATCTTCGGTACTCATCGCGCTTCAACTTACGGCTTCTGCCTCCGCAAGGCAAAGCAATACTAATGCCCTTTACGTTAAAGCGCATTACAGTATACCGGGCGCCATGAGCACTGGTCCTCTGTCAAATCACCTGAAACATCCGAACCGGTGGCTCTTGGTGGCATGGACTCTGCCCTTGGCCGTCCTCGTCACCGCGTGCAGTTCACAGTCGGATGGTGCCGAAAAGTCGCAATCTACCACGACACCGACCACACCAGAAGTCGAAGTGGCAATCGTCGAACAGTCAAACCTGTCCGACCCGGTTCAAGGCCAAGGAACCATCGCGGCGTTTCAGCGCAGCAATATCGGGGCGCTCGTCCAAGGACCGGTCGACCGGATTTTCGTGCGCGTGGGGGACCGCGTGGCGCGTGGCGCGCCGTTGTTTCGCATTCGGCAGGCCGACTATCAGCGCAAGGTCAACGAAGCTCTGGCCGCCGTGCGTCTTGCCCGCGCCGAAGCCGAGCAGGCTGAGCGCACCAACGAACGGGTCCAGACGCTCAAACCGCGCGGCTTTGTGTCGCTGTCGCGCGCCGAGCAGGCCGAAACAGATGTTGCCGTCGCCCGCGCCCGCGTGTCGCAGGCCGAGGCCATGGCCGCGACGGCACAACAGGCGCTCAACGATACTATCGTGCGAGCGCCATATGCCGCCGTGGTGACGAGCCGCAATGTCGATGAGGGCGTTTACCTCAGCACCTTCGGTGTGGGCGGACAGTCCTCGGTGCTGGAATTGCAGGAAGTCGGGATTGTGGTCGCCGTCGTCAGCCTTCCACAGGATCGGCTCGGACAGATCCGAAAGGGTCAGCCTGCCCGTCTGTTCATCGAAGGATTCGCGCAACCCTTGGAAAGTCAGGTCGCAATAATCAACGACAAGGTCGATGCGCAGGCCCGCACCGTCGAAGTCAGACTACCGCTGCGCAATCCTTCATACGAGGTGAAACCTGGACTGTCAGTTCGAGCCGAGATCGCCACGCCGCCCAGGTCCGCGCTGGTCCTGCCGCGGCGCGCGATCGCCGGTGACAGCGCCGCGCCATTTGCATTCGTCATCACCAATGGCACCATTCGCAAGATCGCCGTGCGCATCCGCTCGGTCGATTTTGATCGGGTCGAAATCCAGTCGGGTCTGCAGGCAGGCCAGCGGATCGTGCTCAATCCTGCGTCCACGCTGCGCGATGGCATGAAAGTCAGAGAAAGCAAAGTGGTGCTCACATCGAGCAGGACGCGCAATGTGGCTCGTTGACGTTTCGATCAAGCGTCCGGTCTTCGCCACCATGATGATCGGCTCGCTGGTCATCATGGGGCTGGTCTCGTTTCGTGGATTGGGTGTCGATCTGTTTCCGAAGATCGAATTCCCATACGTCTCGGTGCAGACTGCGCAGCCGGGCGCGGCACCCGGCAGCATCGAAACCGAAGTGACGGACAAGATCGAGGAAGCGGTCAATTCGATATCGGGCATCCGTCAGCTTCGTTCGATCAGCGCGGACGGCCTGTCGCAGGTCAACATCGAGTTCGAGCTGGATGAAAACCCCGACATCAAGACGCAGGAAGTTCGTGATAAAATTTCCGGAATAATGGCCGATTTGCCCGACGATGCCGATGCGCCAATCGTCGAGCGCCTCGATCCGGATGCTGCCCCGGTGGTGTCGGTGATGATCGCGGGAGAACAGCCTGTGGCCGAACTGACCCGCTTCGCGGACGAAGTGGTGAAGGAGCGGCTGCAACGCATGCCGGGCGTCGGCTCGGTCACATTGGTCGGTGGCCGCGACCGGGAAATGCGGGTCTGGCTCGATCCTGCGAAACTAAAGGCGGTCGGCCTGAGCGCCTCGGATGTTGTTCGCTCGGTTGAGGGCGAGAACGCGCAATTGCCCGGTGGACGGCTCGAAACCGATGCACGTCAGCGCGAGTTCGGCGCGCGCACCTTGGCCGAAGCCAGAAGTTCCGCCGAATTCGCAGAGATGATGTTGACCTATCGCGGCAACGGTCGCAGCACCCGGCTAGCCGACATCGCGCGGGTCGAGGACGCGGTGGCAGACGAGCGCAGCTACGCGCAGCTCAACGGCGTTGCCGGAGTGGCGCTCGAAGTGCGGCGTCAGTCCGGGCGCAACACTATCGAAGTCGCGAAGGCAGTGATGGCTGAAGTGGCACTGCTCCAGAAGGAAGCACCGCCAGGCATTCGCCTGGTCGTCGCCAGAGACATCTCGCGTTTCATAGAATCCTCGATCAACGATGTGCTCTTCGACCTGGTGTTGGCCGTCGTTCTTGTGGTCAGCATCACGTTCTTCTTCCTGCTGTCTTGGCGCGCCACGATCATCGTCGCGCTGGCGATCCCAACGTCGATCCTCTCCACCTTTTTCATCTTCGGCATTGCCGATTTCACCGTGAACATCATGACCATGCTGGCGCTCACGGTCGCGGTCGGCCTGCTGGTTGATGATGCAATCGTCGTGGTCGAGGCGGTCGAGCGGGACATCGAAGCCGGACTAAGCGCGCCTGAGGCCGCCGCAACAGCGACGCGCAGAGTTGCCTTGGCGGTGCTCGCGGGCACGTTCGCCACACTGGCCGTGTTCGTGCCGATCTCCGTGATGGAAGGCGTCGTCGGCCAGTTCCTCTTCCAGTACGGGCTGACAATCGTCTTTTCGGTATCTGTGTCACTGCTTGTGGCGCTCACCCTGACGCCGATGCTCGCGTCGCGTTTCATGCGGCTTGAACATCGCGAGCATGGCTGGCTGGGACGGATCGAGCAGTTCCATCGTCGCATGGCAGAGCGCTACGCCGGACTTGTTAGATGGGCGGTGACGCACGCCGGCAAGGTCATGGCGATTGCTGCTGGCAGTCTGGTCATCGGCGGCGTCTTCGCCTCGATGGTTCCGTCGACCTTTCTTGGTGAAGCTGACCGCAGCGAATACCTGGCTACAGTCAAGCTGCCACTTGGAACCGGTATCGCCAGCGCCCGCGATGCTGCGTTGCGTGCGGACGCAGCGCTCCGGGACGACGACCAGATCGAGCTGGTCTTTGTTACAGCGGGGGCTGGCATCAAGGGGCGCACCAATCTGCTGGAGTTCTATGTTGAGACGACGCCCAAGCAGGGACGACCTGTTACGCAGGGCGAACTGATGAACCGCGCTCGCACGGCGCTCAGCAAGGCAATCCCTGAAGCTTCGGAAATCTCGATCAATGAAGTTCCGTGGGTTTCGGGCGGCGGCGTGAGCATGAACCCCATCGAACTGGTCGTCAGCGGCAATGACATGGACGAAATCATCACATACGCCGCTTCCCTGGAACAGCGGTTCCGCGACGACCCGTCATTCGCCGACATTCGCTCCACCTACGAAGGCGGCAGGCCTGAAGTGCAACTCAAGCTGGATCGTGCGCGGGCTACCGATCTGGGCGTCTCGGCGCGCGAAGTCGCCAGCGCCACCCAGATCATGTTGGGCGGCGTCGAGGCTGGCACGTTCGAGGACGGTGGCAGGCGATACGACGTGCGAATTCGAATGGAGGAGGGCTTGCGTCAGTCGCTTGGCGATCTCGGGCAGTTGCCGGTACGCACAGCGAACGGCGGACTGGTCGACATGGCTTCGGTCGCTTCGATTGGCGTCGAGTCCGGGCCTTCGCAAATCGATCGCCTCAACCGCTCGCGGCAGGTGACGATCATCCTCAACAAGCCACCTAGTATTGCTTTGGGCGATGCGGTCACGCGAGCAGACGAAATAGTTGCGGAACTTCCGCCTCCGGCGGGCGTATCTATCCAGAAGGAAGGCATGGCGCGGCGCCTTGGCGACACTTCGTCCGCTATCGTTTCGGCGTTCGTTCTGGCGCTGATCGCGCTCTATATCGTGCTCGCGAGCCAATTTGACCGGTTCGGGCAGCCCATCCTGATCATGCTGACCGCGCCGCTCTCATTCTCCGGCGCATTCTTCGCCATGTGGGTAGCGGGACAGCAGATGAGCCTGTTCGCCCAGATCGGTCTGCTGGCGCTCATGGGCATCGTCATGAAGAATGGTATCCTCCTCGTCGATCGCGCTAACCAGCTCCGCGAGGAGGGACTGGATGCGGGCCAAGCAATGATGCAAGCGGCACCTGAACGCCTCCGCCCGGTCTTGATGACCGCGCTTGCTGCCGTGTTCGGTATGTTCCCGGTGGCCCTGTCGCAATCAGATGGTGCGGAATGGCGCAATCCTATGGGCTTCATCATCATCGGCGGTTTGACAACGTCCACGCTGCTGACACTGGTCGTGGTTCCTGCCGCCTATGCCGGCGTGGCGGGGATGGGTGGCAAGATCGCCAGAGTCATCGGACGGCTGAAGGCGTCTACGCCAAGGGCGTAGCTTGAGCTCAACGAGCGTAGTTCGTGCGCGAGGGCGTTGCCCTTGCCCATGCTAGCGAGCCTGTCACGAGCGCCCAAGGCATACGGTCATGCGTGAGATGCACTGGGTCAGCCGTCATTCTTGCGCAACCCGGCCTGGGTGGACCCGTGTTGGCTCGTATTGCGGGTTACAGGCCAGTTCGTCCTCGTCCGCCCAAGCGGGTGTTCCCCTAAACGGTGCCCAAACCTGCTTGAAATCTGCATGCTGGATTGTGCCCCATAGGGTAAAAATGTCGGGCAGCTTTCCGGCTGAGTCGATGATTGCAATCTGGTGGAAAGGAACGTGAAGAGATTGGTTTCGTCGGATCATTCGCGTAATCCGATGCAAGGACATCGTTGGAGCGATTTTTCGAAATGGCTGCGGAGATATATTAGCTATAGTAATATGTTTCCTACGATTGGAAGATCCATCCTCCACCACCACGCTCACGGTCACCGGCGAGATGCGGCTAACCCGCACTCGACGGGGCGTGCGCGCGCCGGGAACGGTTGCTTCCGGCGACATCATCAGGTTGGTGGAACGCTGTCATCCTGATTGGACCGTCGCGCGGA
>CALMYW010000094.1 GCA_937873665.1 uncultured Sphingorhabdus sp. | reverse complement strand
GGGTCGTGTCCCACGGGGTGGTGTAAGAAGGTTTCCCTGACTGGGTGGCCACCGTCGATCTT
This sequence comes from uncultured Sphingorhabdus sp., assembly GCA_937873665.1. Next base: position 3,437 of record CALMYW010000094.1, on the reverse strand, counting down.
CTGGTAGGGTTCGGATGCGAACTCGAACCTGGAGAAGATGACGATGACCGATGATAGAATGGCCCTTGTAGAGCTGATCGAGCAAGGGGCTGATAGCGATTTGGTGCGCGAGATGCTGGCTTTTGCTGCCGAGCGCATGATGGATATGGAGATCGAGGCCCGGACAGGAGCGCCTTCTGGCACTCGGAGCCCGGCGCGGCTTACCCACCGCAATGGCTATCGTGAACGTGGCTGGGACACCCGTGCCGGACGGATCGACCTAGCGATCCCGAAGCTGCGCAAGGGCAGCTACTTCCCGAGCTTTCTGGAACCGCGCCGCACTGCCGAGAAGGCTTTGGCAGCGGTGATCCAGGAGGCCTACGTTCATGGTGTTTCGACCCGCTCGGTTGATGATTTGGTGAAGGCCATGGGTGCCAGCGGGGTTTCGAAGAGCCAGGTAAGCCGCTTGGTCGCCGAGATCGATGAGCGGGTGAACGCCTTCCTGACGCGCCCGATCGAAGGCGAGTGGCCCTATCTGTGGATCGACGCCACTTACCTCAAGGTACGCGAGGGCGGCCGGATCGTGTCGACGGCGGCAATAATCGCCGTAGGCGTCAACACCGATGGCCGGCGCGAGGTGCTGGGCATTGCCACCGGCCCTTCGGAAGCAGAGCCCTTCTGGAAAGCCTTTCTGCGCTCGCTGGCTGACCGAGGCTTGCGCGGGGTGAAGCTCGTTATATCCGACGATCACAAGGGCTTGCGTGCTGCTGCTAGCAAGGTATTCGCCGCGAGCCAGCAACGCTGCCGGGTCCACTGGATGCGCAATGCGTTGGCCCATACCGCGCCCAAGCAGCGGCCCGCCGTCATCGCCATGATCAAAACGATCTTTGCGCAGGAAACCGCCGAAGCGGCTAACCAGCAGTGGGAGCAGGTCGCCGATGCGTGCCGCGAGAAGTTCCCCAAGCTGGCCGGCATGATGGATAGTTCGCGCGAAGATGTTCTCGCATACATGGCCTTCCCGAAGGAACACTGGGCGCAAATCTCATCGACCAACCCACTGGAAAGGGTGAACAAAGAGATCAAACGGCGCGCCGACGTAATCGGTATCTTTCCCAACGACGCAGCCGTAATCCGTCTCGTCGGCGCACTTATGCTGGAGCAAAACGATGAGTGGGCCGTATCCCGTCGCTACATGACGCTGGAAACTCTCGGCTCGGTAAGCCATAATCCCATCGTCAGCCTGCCCGCCGTGGCAGCCTGACCTGATCCCGATCCTACCTTGGATCGACGGCTCTTACACCACCCCGTGGGACACGACCATTGTTTGGGTAACAACCTTGATGCGGTGGTTATTGCTGGTCCTTGCTTTCGTTGCTGCGCAGAATTCGCTGTGCCAAGGGTGTCATTCGGGAGGATGAAATTTTGGACGGATTGGACAAAGCGGTCGCCGAGCCGATCCTGAATTTCGGCAACACGGGCATTTCCCTGAGGTCGATCATCGTCGCGGGAGCCATTCTGGCTGTTGCTGCTTTCGCCATCTGGATCATCCGCCAGTTGACGGTGCGCGCGCAGGGGAAGCTCGGAGAGGGGCGAGCCTCCACGCTTTACGTAGCCGGGCAGGTCGCTCGGTACATTATCGTATTCGCTGCCCTTGCCGCTGCGATCTCGGCCCTCGGCGTTGATCTTTCCGCTCTGTCTCTTTTCGCCGGAGCCCTGGGCGTCGGCATCGGCCTTGGCTTGCAGGACGTGGTCAAGAATTTCGTTTGCGGCCTGATTCTGCTGTTCGATGGCAGCATTGAGGTGGGCGATTACGTCGAACTGAATGATGGAACCGCAGGCGCGGTGGCCGCGATCGGCCCAAGGGCGACGACCCTGCGAACCACCGATCATGTCGATGTTCTTGTGCCCAACGCCGAACTGCTAGGCGGCAAACTGACCAACTGGACACGCGACCGCGCGTCCCGGCGCATCCATGTTCCGTTTGGAGTTGCGTATGGCACCGACAAGGATGTCGTGAAGCTGGCAGCCCTGGAGGCCGCACGTTCGGTGCCATTTACTCTGCCGGACAGCGATGATCGCAAGACGCAGGTTTGGCTCACGGGATTTGGCGACTCAGCACTTGAGTTCGAACTTGTGGTCTGGCCATCGCTTGAGGCGGTGAAGCGTCCCGGCAGCATGATGGCGGCCTATTGCTGGGCACTGGACGATGCGTTGCGCAAGCACGGCATCGAGATTCCCTTCCCTCAGCACGACCTGCGAATCCGTTCCTACTTCGGGCATGAAGGGCAAGCCGGAGTCGAAGCGGCGACGGGACGAAGCGGGATGCCTGCGAACGCCGTCAAAGCTTCGGCGTCAGATGCCTCTGCAAACGATGCAGCGGCAGACATCGTCGAAGGCAAGCCACTGTGAGGTCAGCTCTGCAATCGCGTCTGAATGAGCTGTATTTTGGAGGCTCGGGGGCAGCGCTGCGATTCCAAAGCTGGATGTTGCTCCTTGATGTCGCACTGATCGCGTTCTTCATTGTCGCGCCGTTCATTGAACGCGACACAGCTTTCTTTATTCTCGACTATGCGATCGCGGCCATCCTCGCAATTGACCTTGGCTTGCGGGCATTCGCCTTCGGTGATGTCAGGCGTTGGTTGCGCCGCCCAATTGTCTGGGCCGACTTTGCTGTGTTGGCATCACTCGTCGCTCCAGTTTTCGCTGCCAATCTTGGTTTTCTGAGGATCATGCGAATCTACTCTTTGGTCCAAGGTGAAAACCTCTGGCGCGTCGTTGCAAGCGGACGCTGGGTTGACACCAATGTTCAGGACACTGCCCGTGCGGCGGCCAACCTCGTCATTTTTGTTTTCGTGGCCGCATCGCTGGTGCACGCCGGCTTCGCCGGGCGTGCTAACCACATCAATTCCTACCTGGATTCCCTCTACTTCACTGTCACCACGCTATCGACCACGGGCTACGGCGATGTCGTACTGCCGGGGCCATGGGGGAAAGTTCTCTCGATCATCATCATGATCGGCGGTGTTTCGCTGTTCATCCGCCTCGTGCAAGTGACCATGCGAGGCGCAAAGGTTCGTTTCCCTTGCCCGGAATGCGGGCTGCTGCGCCACGATCCTGATGCGATCCACTGCAAGGCCTGCGGCGCTCGCATCAGAATCCCGCACGACAATGATTGAACAGTTTCAAGCTATTATAGTTCATCTCCAACCGGTGGGGTTTCCCGCTTCGCCCGATCAAGGAACGCCAGCATGTCGCTGGGCCGCGCCTTGCCAGCACGGCGCTTGAGGAAGTCTGACGCTGTTTCTACCACGCCGATCTTCTGGGCGATAGCGACCGCTATCCACTGGTTCAGCGAAACGCCGTCTTCCTTCGCAAGCCGGGCAGCGGCCTCCTTGACCGATGCCGGGAGCTTGAGCGGGTAGGATGCCTTGCTCATGATCGTAACTCCTTCAACAATT
>CALMYW010000093.1 GCA_937873665.1 uncultured Sphingorhabdus sp. | reverse complement strand
CAAGAAAAAAACGACCCGAAGGTCGCTTTTTTGCATCGATTGGCGGAGTGGACGGCCACTCAGAATGCACCTCAGTCGATGTCACAGGGAGTCACGGGCTATTACCAAATCATGAAGGCGCCCAACTGTGTAGTCCTGCTCTCTCCCATAGCGCCTCACCCTGTGCCAGCCGCAGCGATGGGTGCCCTGATGGGTTGCACTACGCCCCGGACTGGCTTGTGCGTACGTGAGGGTCAGGCGAATCAGGAGATTCGCTCCGCCGCGTCAATAAACTTCAGAATGCATCATTGGAGCCGATCCGAGTCACTATCAGTGGCCTCGACGATCACATGCTCACCGCCCTTCTGCAGCGTGATTGTTTGATCGTGCGACAAGGGGCGTCGAGGTGCGCGTCCACCCGCGGTGCGGCCAGGTCATCGCCATCACAATGATGAGGTCGGCGACGGGTCGATTGGTCATTGGGCACATCCTCCCGCTCGGACTTCTGGAGAACTATCAATGCAACTCACTGAACTTCCGACTTACCTTGAGAATCTCGCCAAGCAACAACGGTGCACGACTTACAGTGAGCTAACCAGCATGCTTGGATTGCCAGATTTTGACGGCAATTGGTCAGCGCATCCTCTCGCGCGCATCTTCGAGAATTTGGATGCAGAAGACCACGAGCACAATCGTCCGTTCAGGACTTCTGCAGTAGTCAAGAAAGCTAACGCCGGAGAGCATCGTATACCCGGATTAGGTTACTTCAAATCTCTCGCCAAACTCAAAGGAATTCGAAAATCGAAGAATAATGATGAAGTAATTATTTACGCCACGGAGTTGAAGGCGCTTTATGATTATTATCAAACACGATAATCGTGGAAAACCCTATGGACTATCCTGATTACGATGAGCACGAGTCCGGGCTTAGCGAACATGATCGCCGGGCAATCGACATACTCATCGACGAAGGTGTTGCAGAAATCGAAGCACAGGAATTATGTGATTGGTTAGATCGCCAGATCATGACCGTCTGGAATAGATCAATTATAAATTACATCAGTAAAACAGAATCTGTGGTTGTAGTTCGGAGTCGGTTCCGGAAAATATCCCGACACGCCGACGCCCTGCGCGAGGCTCTCCCCTTAGCAAAGGGCCTAGATGTGGTGTCACGTTCTCTTTCAGCCAGCTATGCCACGCACTCGGATGCGGGCGATCCTACTGCGGGCGCCGTGAAGTGGAACGCCTTCATCACGCGACTCGATGAGCACCTTGCGATGTTATCGATGCTCGCTGTCAGAGGCGAGGATGAACTGGAGCGCAATGGGCCCCGCAGAGGGCGACCACGCCAGCAGCAAAGGGATGACCTACTGAGTAGGTGGATCGAGAAGCTTGCTCCACATCTACCCAGGGCCAGCGTTGAGACGCGTATAGACATTGCGACAGAGGTGTGGAAGCTTTATCAGCCCCGATCGATGCGAGTGAGTTCAGACGCCGCACCAAAGGCTTATCACCGAACACAGAAGAAGCAGAGTCACGGACAAAAATAAAATGATCTGCCGTCTTTTTGTCTTGGATTCCTAAGCGCCAAATCCGCATCATTGCTCTGTGTTCAACTTTACTACACAGGATTGCAATGAAATCTACTCACAAATCGCGCCACGTGCGCATTAAAGAGCTACAACATATTGTTGGACTCTCACCGTCAAGCATTTGGCGTAAGGCTAAAGACGGTACGTTCGTTGCCCCGATCAAACTATCGACACGCATTACCGTATGGAAGCGTGCGGACGTAGATCAATGGTTGGCAGATCGGGAGGCCGGACAATGAGCCACGACCTGCACAACACACCTTCCCTTGCCAGTGAGTACGATGAGCAGCCACAACTGCTTAGCGCATCAATCGATCAAGGGCCGTCAGACCACCTAAATGCTGTCGGTACCTCTGGCATCGATCCTGTCGTAAGACAGCTCAACCCAAAACAAATCGGCAGAAGGAACCTGCCAGTTCCGCCGCACGCCAAACGGCGTCGCACCTATACAACCAACCAGTTCCACACGCTTCCTCAACTGGAGTGGTTGGTTGCCGACTTGATACCTAAGGCGGGAGTTGTCATCGTATATGGGGCAAGCGGCTCCGGCAAAAGCACTGTGTGCTTGGATTTGGCAAAGTCAGTATGTACAGGCGAGCCATGGGCCGGGCATGCCGTCAACCAAGGCGGCGTGGTGTACAGCTGCCTTGAGGGCGGGCCGGGCATGCGGCAGCGGACACTGGCGACCGAACGGCACTTTGGCATCAACTTCGGCAACCGACTGCATTGGCTGTTTGATGGCGTCAGCTTGGCATCCGAGGACGATATCAACGACCTCGCTGCAACCGCAATCGCTTGCGACGCTGCGCTAATCATCATTGATACGCTGTCAGCCTCGATACGCGGTGTGCTGGACGAAAGCTCGAACCCGCACATGTCGCGAATGCTCCAGCTGGCCTACAGGCTCGCTGAAATGAGTGGCGCTACCGTCCTAATCGTGCACCACGCTGGGCATAGGAGCGACCACGAAAGGGGAGCATCGACACTCAGAAACGACGTGGACACCTCCATCTCCGTCAGCATGAACAGCAGCCGTGGAACATGGAAGGCCGTCAAGTCCAAGGATGGACCGACTGGCATTAGCGGGCGATTCGACTTGCTCCCTGTCTTCACGTCCAGCGCTGACGGTGAATGGGTGCGCTCGATGGTCGTGCAGCACCTTGACATGCCCGACGCGTCTGAGCCTGCACCAGTCGCCCCGCGCAATCTGACAGAGAACCAGACTGCGGTCCTTGCCGCAGTTAAGGCTCAGTTGATCACCCGCAAATTGCAGGAAACGCATTGCGCAGCCGAGGACGACGGCCTCCCGCTCAACGAGGCCATTGCGGCGTGCGTCGACAAGGTCAAAGTCCGCGACCCAAAGCATGGTTCCACGCGCGTCCGTGAAGCGCTGGATGCCTTGGTGAGGTACGGCTATCTGGTGCACAGCGGCGGGCTCTTCAACCTGCCGCAATAGCACCCACTGGGCAATTGACCTCCGGAACTGCCCGGCGCGGATGAGCGCGCTAGGCCAGCTCGGCTGTGCGTTGCCTCACAAATTGATCCCCTCATGTCTGTGGCGCAGCCGAGCGCGGCGCCCTACTTTCCGAAAGAAATTCATGAAACTCAAATCACTGTCAATCACTCGGCGTGCTGCCGACCTCCTGCGTTACGTCGCCAGCGGCAACAGCCAGCGTGCTGACGACTTCACCGAACGTGCCGCCGATCTCTTGCATTACCTCGCCGCTCGACGCCAAGTTGTTACTTCGGTCGAGTTCGCCCGACTGCTAGACCTAGACAACCCAGCTGATCACCCTGACGTGGCGCGCCAAGTCACAGAAACGCTAAAAATCCTGGACGACGATGATGGCTGCGAAAACCGCCCAAGCCGCGGTGCCCTGGTTGTCCACCCGGACGGCCCCATGATCGGATTGCCCTGCGTTTACTCATGGGATAGCCGTGTCACCACCATCGCGGAGCGGCACGAGCACCATCAGAAAATGCTGCCTTACGTCTTTAAATATCCGTACGAACTTCGCTGCAGCGAGGAGCAGCGTCGGCTGATCGATGCGGTGACTAAACTCGACAACGGCACCATCCACCGGCGTGGACTGCTGAAGGTGACCGACGCATTGACGCCCGTGCAAGCAGAAGTGCTCAGGGTTCTGGCGTCGCAGGCAAAAACAGCGTCCCAATGGGCAAATGGGTTTCACCGTCACGATGCTACATGCGCGCTGATCCACTTGGTCAACTTACGCATATGTGCCGGCCTCCCGTTTGCAGCGTTCGGCGACACGATTGATGACCTGGTCAGTTTGGGGCATCTGAATGAGGCGAATGGCATTCTCAAGCTACCTGCCTCAGGCAGCGGCAGGGGGCATCAGCTACCGCGCCCTGCGCGCCAGCACGGCGGCCATTAGGTCGTTGAGCGGCACGTCTAGCGCCTGCGCAAGCAAATGAAGCGCCGTCAACGTCGGTTGATTGGTCGCGAGTTCAAGCTTGGCCACATAGGTGCGGTTCAGCCCCGCCCTATGGGCCAACTCCTCTTGCGAGACACCCAACCCTACGCGCCGCGAGCGAAGCTCGTCGGCGAACGCAGTAATCAGCGCCTTGTCCCGAATCATCGACCGGGACTGTCTGTGGCCACCCGAATTTACGCACCCGCATATGTGATACAAATTTCCCTGCGGCGCTGTGCTGCGCGTACAGGAGGATCACATGCTTTCGAGGGAAAAACTCTGGAAACTGTCGTCGGCCGCACGGGCCAAGGGGTGGGCGTTCGATCAGCAAGACTTGCCGAGCGACATCAACGACGCTCAGGTGTTTCCGGACGCAGCAAAGATTTTTCGGGCCCTGGAGTTGGTGAGTCCGTCGCAGGTCAAGACTGTGATCGTCGGGCAGGATCCCTATTTCAGCCGTTCGGCGGACGGTCAGCCGCTTGCGACCGGGGTCGCTTTCGCGGTGTCTGGTCACGAAACACCACTGTCACTGCAAAGGATCAAGGCGCACGTCTACCCCAAGGGTCAAGGCAAGAACGACTTGGCGGACTGGGCAGACAACAAGGGTTTGCTGCTGCTGAATGCGGCGTTGACAGTTCCCGCCACCGGCGACCGCAAGGCTGCCGGCAAGCACCTGCGGCACTGGCGAGAATTCTTCAAGACGATCATCAATCAAGCCCACGAGGCAAATCCGCGGGTGGTCGTCGTGGCATGGGGCACCAAAGCCCGAGATGCCTCCGCCAGCGCCCTTGGCATCGACTGGCAGAACCCTCCGCCATGGTTCCGTTGGGCTTACCACCCGGTCGCCACCGAGCCGGGGCCGCACAGCTTCGCCAGCTTCTGGAAAACGGGCCCTGGCAAAGCCTTAGTGATGCGGTAACACCACCGCCTCCAGACTGATGTGCGCGCGGCGCGTCCGCGCCCCATTTTTCTACCCATTGCCCTGGCCGAAAGGCCATGTCCGGCAAGAAAACTCGCGCCTTGCTTGTCCCCCTTCGCACGCGGGACGGTCTGCGCGTCGCCAAATCACACGCTGAAAATCCTGATGAAAATCAATGGGTTACAACCCATTGCTATCCGGTTTGTAGCAAACAATCGAGCAAAGTAGGGGGGGAGGAAGACAGCGCCTTATTTGGCGCGGGTTTCCAGAGGTTTGATGCTCGCGTTGGCAATTTTCTTTGATTCGGCTAACCATCTCGCCCGCGCCGATGAAGTCGCAGAAAAGGAGCAGAAATGAAGTCAAAGGAACTGAGCGCGCTGGCCGTCGCCAGCATCAAGAATCGGGGTATTCACTTCGTCGGTGGCGTCACCGGCCTGGCCCTGAACGTCACCAAGTACGGCTCGCGCAGTTGGGTCATGCGCTACCAGATCAAGGGGCGGCGCCGCGACATGGGGCTGGGCGCTTACCCATCGGTCACGCTGGCCCAAGCCCGTGAATCCGCACGTGCCGCGCGAGAAGTGCTGCGGCAGGGCATGGACCCGGTGGAGCACGCACGGGCGGCACGCCAGCGTCTGATCGTGGAGCAGGAGACGGCCGTCGTGTTCGCCGACGCGGCGACGCACTACATCGCCACCCATGAGCATGGGTGGAGGAATGCCAAGCACGCCCAGCAGTGGCGAAACACCATCGAGACCTATGCCAACCCGGTGATCGGCAAGGTGGCGCTGCGTGACATTGACGTGGCCATGGTGCGGCGCATTCTGGAGCCAATCTGGACCACCAAGAACGAGACCGCCAGTCGGGTGCGCGGGCGCATCGAATCGATCATCGACTGGGGCATCACCATGGGCTACCGCACCACGGCCAATCCGGCGCGCTGGAAGGGGCATCTGGAGCATTTGTTAGCACAGCCTTCCAAGGTGGCCCGACGCACACGTCAGCCCGCCCTGCCCTATGCCGACATGCCGGAGTTCATGCAGGCGCTGCGCAAGCAGCACAACACGTCGGCTCGGGCGCTGGAGTTCCTGATCCTGACTGGCGTGCGGTCGGGCGAGGTGCGCAACGCCACATGGAGCGAGTTCGATCTGGACAAGGCGGTGTGGACGATCCCAGCGGAGCGCATGAAGGGCGGCAGGGAGCACCGGGTGCCGCTGTCCGAACAGGCCTTGAGGCTGGTGCGGGCACAGCAGGAGGTGTCCTTCTGCGATTTCCTGTTCCCGAGCCCGAATCGGCCGCGTGATCCTGATGCGGATGGGGCGCCGCTGTCCGACATGGCGCTGACCGCGGTCATGCGCCGCGTGGAGCTTCAGCAGAAGGCCGTGCCGCACGGGTTTCGCTCGACCTTCCGCGATTGGGCGAGCGAGACCACCACGCATTCCAACGAAGTGGCCGAGATGGCACTGGCCCACAGCATCCGTAATCGGGTCGAGGCGGCGTATCGGCGGGGCGACCTGTTCGAGAAGCGTCGGCAGCTGATGCAGGACTGGGCGGATTTTGTGCTGGGTCGGCAGCCTTCATCCAACGTGGTGTCGATCAACGAAGGCTTCCGGCTCGCCGCCTGAACCCACGGGGAGACGAATCATGAGATTTCAGAATCCAGCCAACGGGCATATCGAAGAGTTTGGTGAAGCCACCTGGCTATGGGTACTGGTGGGCGGTCCGTTCTACCTCGCTTACAAGCAGATCTGGCTGCACGCCGTGATAGCGGCAGTGTTGTCCCTGATCAGTGCCGGGCTGTCTTGGTTGCTGCTGTACCCGCTGATCATCAAGTGGGTGATACGTAGCCATTACACCAAGCTGGGGTGGAAGGAAATCACGGAGGGGCAAGCCGTGGTCAGGAGCCCCTTTGGCGCGCACAGCAGCGATGTGCGCATTCTTTCCACGCCGCCTGACGGTGACTACCGCGCGCTGGGGGAGGTCGCAGTGAAGTTGACGCGACGCACGCCGGTCGAGCGCAAATACAGCAGAGAGGATGCCGATCAGCGCCTTCGGGAACAGGCCATGGCTCTGGGCGCGAATGCCATCGTCAATGTCCGGTACGAGCAAAAGGGTCACAACCTCGTCAACGCCGGGTACATCCACGCGTGGGGCACGGCAGTCATTGATGAATCTGACACCACAGACTGCCCGTTCTGCGCAGAGCGGATCAAACGCGCAGCCACGCGCTGTAAGCACTGCGGGTCAGACATTCCAAAGGCTGCATGACCGCCGGTCTTGCCGCCGCAAATTCTTCATCAGAAATCAAACCTCACCTGAAGGAGCCTCGCCATGGACGACGACATTGGCATCGGTGAATTACTGATCGACAACCTCTTGGGCCTGATCGGCGCATTGATGCTGATCTGGGCATTCGTATTCGTTTGCGTGGGCCTGCACCGCGTCATCACTGGAGCGCGCGATGAGCACCACACCGACTAATCACAGCACCACCGTTAGGGTGGTCTACCTGCACTACGCCGACCGCGGTTTCATACCGCGTTACCGGCAGTGGATCAAGACGATGACGTCACTGCTGCCGCCCGAGGCATTGCGCGTGGAGATCGTGACGATGCATGAGCCGGCGGCGCCACTCTCCGAAGTGGTCGCTGGGCTCGATGCATTCGACTACCTGTTCTTCGATCCCGTCTTGAGGGCGCCGAGCATCAGCGCCCCACCCCTCAGCGTTCAGGAGAAGCTCCTATGACCCGCCCATTCACCGCGAACACACGAACTGTTGCTGAGCTGTTCAGCGATGACTACGTGCTGACGGTGCCGCAGTATCACCGCACCTATGCATGGCCGGAAAGTCTCGCTAGGGCCTTCTTGGACGACTTACTTGGAGCATTCGAGGATACGCCCCTAGCGGATGACGACGCAGCTGCGCCCTACTTCCTTGGCTGCATGGTGATGATCAAGAGTGCGGAGCACCCGCACGCGGTGGTGGTTGATGGTCAGCACCGGTTGGTGGCGCTCACACTGCTTCTGGCGGTAATACTTACTTTGGTGCAAGGCGAGCAGGTGCGTGATGCCATCACGGGTCGAATTGGACGCAGTGTCACCCCGCTATCGCCGGCCTCTTACCGACTGACCGTGCAGGGTGACAGTGGATTCTTTCAGGAGCACGTTCAGCAGGAACATGGCATAGCTCGGTTGCTGGCTCTCTGTGGAAATCCGTCTGAGAGTGTGCGCTGGCTGCAGTCCACTGCACGACTGTTCATGGATACCTTGGCCACATGGGAAGAGGCTCGCCTAGCCCGCCTGGTCAACTTCATCTTTGATCAATGCTGCGTGGTCAGCATTGAGACGTGCACGCTAAATTCCGCTTATCGGGCGTCCAGCGTCATTAACACCAGAGGCTCCGCTGTCCGTGACATCAACATCTTTAGGTCCTACGTCCTTGGGGGCATTCCGGCGACTGAGCGCAAAGAATACGCCCAGCAGTGGGACGCCATCGAAGACAAGCTGGGGAAATTTGACATGGAAAAACTGTTCGATCAGATCGCGTTGAACCATTGCGGCACAACGCCTCGGAGGCGGTCTCTGGAACTGCACAAGTACTACCCGACAGACGCGAATCCGAAGGCATTCATGGATGAGATTTTGCTGCCTATGGCCCAAGCGTATGAACCCTGAATCCCCTTCCCCGGTTCCCCGCCCTGCCCGGTCTTTCTTTTAGAAGACCGGGCGGGCGGGGGAACCGGGGTAGGCTTCGTCAGGTGAATTCACCGGAAGGAAATAGCTATGAATTCAAGAGCAAAAGCGATCATCACTTTGATCGCTGGTATCACCCTGAGCTTTGCTGCGGTGGCTCAGACGCCAAAGTTCAAGCGGGGCGAAGACTATGGTTCGATCCGGGTCAAGCTGCTCCAGCAGGGCTGGAAGCCCCTGATCCTGCCGGACTCCGACGAATGCATGGAGGACGACACCCGGTGCCAGGGTAGGCCCGAAATGCAATGGTGTTCGGGCACGGGGCTGGCGGGCTGCCAGTTCAACTGGGTGAAGAACGGCAAGCGACTCAGCATCTGCACCATGGGCGAAGAGAAGGCGAGCTTCAGGAGCTATTGCCGATAAGCCTCTAGCTTCGGCAGCAATCCGTTATGGCACTTGACCTTGATGACCGGCGCCGAGCCATGCTGGCGGAAATGGGCATCCGCGTATGGCTACCCAAACATCCCAGCGCTACTTCCGTCCCCCCTGCGGCAGCCGAACCCGTTGCTGAGCCATCGATTGCGCCTCCGCCCACGGCAGGCAGGAATCTCGGCGTTATGGGCTGGGACGACCTCCAGGCGGCAGTTAAGACGTGCGAGGCCTGCGAGTTGCATGCCCACCGGCAGCAGCCGGTGTTCGGCGTTGGCAGCCGTTATGCCGACTGGATGGTGATTGGCGATGCACCCAACCAAATGGAAGAGCGTGACCAGCAGCCTTTTGTCGAGGATAGAGGCATCCTGCTGGACAACATGCTGGCGGCTGTAGGGCTCACCCGCAACGCGGAACTGGAAGCCAACGCGAAGACCGGAGTCCCCGCGTCTGCCGCCGACCACAAAAGGGCCAAACGAGGCGTGTTCGTGACGCACGCGGTTAAGTGCCGCCCGCCGAGTGATCGCAACCCAGTCCAAGGCGAGATCAACCAGTGCAGCGCTATCCTGCGGCGGCAGATAGAACTGGTGCAGCCGAAGCTCGTCTTGTTGGTCGGCAGGCTTGCTGTGCGGAGTGTTCTACATACGGATCAGCCCATAGGTCGTTTGCGCGGCACGGCGCATCGGGTTCAGAACACCTTAGCGGTGGTGACGTATCCACCTGAACACCTGATCCGTCACCCGCAGGACAAGGCGAAAGCGTGGGAAGACCTCTGCTTGGCGATGAGTGCTGTAGAGCAGGAGGTAACGCGATGAAGAAAACCCTTGTTGCCGCGCTACTTCTAACCTTGATTTGGGCTCCAAATGCCGTGGCGAACGGCTCGGCGTGTCACTCGATCAAAGACTGGGACGCTCGGCACCAATGCCTTGCGGAGACCAGGAACAACTACTCGTACTGCTACTCAGTGCGAGAGCATGACGGGCGCAAGCTGTGTCTGGCGAAGATCAAGCAGCAGCGTGGGTATTGCCATGCAATCAAGGCCGAGGATCGCCGGAAACTATGTCTGGCCGAGATTAGGTAGCGCGACAGGACATATATCGTCAGGATCGTCCTGGGCGCTCGATGGACTGGCGTGGGCCACCGTCCGCGATCCAACGCCGAGGTCATGTAGCAACCCATCGTTGCCGATGACAAAGCTCACGCTCTCCGACACGAAGCAGTCGGTTGACTGTTGCACACGCACGGCAAGTTACCTAGTTTGAACATCGAGTACACCACGTCAGTCGGCAAGAGCCGTCCGTGACTCTAGCCTCATGCGCCCGCTAGAGTTCAGCTATGACCACCATTCAACGCCCTGGGGTGACCCCAGTCAAAATTCAACCACCCCAACCTGCGTCTCTATGTAGTGTGGAAATCTGCAAGTATGTCCGCACCTACGACGGGCAGGACAAGGTTTCCGGCCGTGGCACCGGCTTCCACTTTCGAGATACCTCGGGTACCGTTTGGCTGGTGACGATTTGGCATGTTGTCACCGGCCGCCGACCAGACAACCCCGCTATGCTGATTGGAAACGCAATGGCAAGTCCGACCAGCATCGGCGTGGCGTATCAGTCAAGGAAAGATGGTCAATTCCTTCGCCATCTAACATTGCCTCTTTACGAGCAGGACGGCACGCCTTCCTGGTATGAGTACCGCCGCGATTCGGGTGTCGACTTGGCGGCTCTTCCAATACAACTACCAGATGACGTGAAGTGTCCGTGCGTTCAGGACTTCGCAGATAGAGACACCGGATCGTTTGTGCCCGGCCTCGACCTAACCATAATTGGAATGGCATTTCAGCACAGTCGCGAGACACCATATCCAATTTGGAAAGGCGCGCGCGTGGCTTCTGAGCCAGGATATCTGGCTATGGGAGTACCGCAGGTTCTGATTGACACTGCAGGCGTCCCTGGCATGTCGGGTTCGCCGGTCTATCGTGTCTCGCGCGGCGTGAAAGTATCGCGTGAGGCTGCAAAAGCCGTTGAAAACTTCAGAGCCGGTGGTGACGGGGAAGCACTCGAAGCGTTAGTTGGGTTGGCCCTATCCCAAGCGGAGGAGGGTCCCGTTCTCAGCTTCGTCGGTGTCTATGCAGGATCTACTGGCAGTCGTGACCTCGAGAAGCTATCGCTTGGGCGCATGTTCATGGCCTCGCTTGTCGATCTTCTAGTTGTCGAGCGACAGCGAGGAGTAAACCCCTTTCCACCGGAGTTCTACGGAGTATCATCCCCGGACTCTGCAGCGCCGAGCGTCTGAGCTAACCTGGGACTTTAGTTGACGTCAGGCGGCTTGTGCAGACTGACTTTTTACGGCGGCGCGCCGGAACGCCGCTTGTATTGGAAGCAGCCATTCATCGACCTAGGCTGAACGGCTCAAATGTGCCTTGAGCAGCCAATGAACTTCGCTCTAGCCTAAAGGACACGCTCATGCGACCTTGGCCCAGCGTTGTGTTCGAGTCACGGAGCCCCACAACATCCCATGCTCGCCGATGGGTAAAGTGATGGGTAGAAAGAAAAAACGGGCCGCGAAGGCCCGTTTTTCTTTGTCGATTGGCGGAGTGGACGGGACTCGAACCCGCGACCCCCGGCGTGACAGGCCGGTATT
>CALMYW010000092.1 GCA_937873665.1 uncultured Sphingorhabdus sp. | reverse complement strand
TCCCACGCCCCGGAACGGATGCCGACAGATCCGACAAAACGGGCGGCGGCTGGCCCCAGCTACCGCCCGTTTGTCTTGGCACCGCCTGCAAACGATCACATCGCTGTCGTCTGCATCGGGGTCGCCAACGTAGCGTCAGTAATCCCCCCTTTAGGCTCCGTAATGTGAGCGAATGTAGCTCTCGGTGAACTTGCCGCTCCGGCGGTCGTCGTCGAGAGCTTCGGGTCCGCGGTCCGACGGTGAACCGAGACCGCCGCCCCCTGGGGTCTGCATCACGATACGCTGATCAGCCCGGACAGTGATCTTGGGCACTTTGTTGGGAAGGCGACGCTCCGTTCCGTCGGCGTCCCTGATGGCGAAGAACCCGGTTGCGGCCTGCGTGCCGCCGGACACGCCCCACGGGTGATGGTCGAACCGTTCGCCGATCCCGCCAAACGTGCATTCGGCGAGCGGCCTCACCACGCGGCGAATGCCGCACCCTCCCCGGAAGCGCCCGGCACCGCCGGTATCTTCCGCGATGGCATATTCCTCGACAAGCAGGGGAAAGTCCCGCTCGATCGCTTCAATCGGGGAATTGGCGGTGTTGGTCACGCCAAACTGGACCGCGTCCTTACCGTCCTTGGTGGTGCGCCCGCCCAGACCGCCGCCCATGGTTTCGAAGAAATAATAGGACTTCCCGGTTCGCGGATCGGTGCCATAGACATAGACGCCGGTGTTGGATCCGTTCGACGCTGCCGGCATCTGTCCTGGCAACGCTTGCGCGAGAGCGCCCAGCAGGACATCGCAGACGCGCTGGTCAGTCAACGAGCGGTTGGTGACACCTGCCGGGAAGGTCGGATTGAGGAGGCTTCCAAGCGGCGCGACGACATTGATGGCGTCAAAGAGACCATAATTGACGGAAATTTCGGGATCGAGGATCGATCGGAAGACGAACAGGACGGTCGCGATGGTATCGTTGAACGGCGAGTTCATGTTGCCGAGTGCCTGCTCCGACGTACCCTCGAAATCGACGGTCAGCTGGCCACAGCGCTGACTTATGCAGACTTTGATCGGAAGGTCTTTGGTCCCCATGCCGTCATCGTCGATGACGTCTTCGAAATGATAGTCGCCTTCCGGGATCGCAATGAGGGCCTTCTGCATGCGCAAGCGCGTTCGGCTAAGTAGCTCGTCCAGCGCGGACTCGGTGAAGTCACGCCCGAACCGATTGCAGATGTCAATCATCCGTACCGCGCCAAGCTTGGCTGCGGCGACCTGGGCGTTGTAGTCGCCCTTGCGCTCGTCGGCGCCGCGAACGTTCAGCAGAAGAATTTCGAAGACGTCTGATACCAGTTCGCCGCGGCGGAACAGGCGAATCAGCGGTATGCGCAGCCCTTCCTGATAGATTTCCGTCAGGCCGCCGGCCGAACCGCCAACGCTGGCCCCACCGATGTCGGCATGATGCGCGGTGCAGGCGCTGAACCCGAACAGCTTCCCTTCATGGAATACTGGGGTGCTGATGCAGATATCCGGGAGATGGGTTCCGGCTGCGACATAGGGGTCGTTGCCGACGAACACATCACCTTCGTGAATGTCGTCGCCATATTTCTCGAGCAGAACGCGAATCGTGCCAGCAATGCCGCCGACATGGATCGGCAGCGACTGCTGGGACTGGACGATCAGCCGGCCCTTTGCATCGAAAAGCGCGGTCGAGTGATCAGCGCGTTCCTTGATGTTGTTCGAGAAGGCGCTTTTGCGCAGCGCGACGAACGTCTCGTCTGCGACAGAGCGCAAGGCGTTGGAGAGGATTTCCAGTGTAATGGGA
Organism: uncultured Sphingorhabdus sp.; assembly: GCA_937873665.1. The sequence continues at coordinate 9,862 of CALMYW010000092.1, read as the reverse complement.
TCATGCGTAAATTCAGTCATTGCTCTGCCCCAGAGTGATGAACATGTTGCCAAACCCGTCGATGCTCACCGCGTCGCCGGGGAAGATGATCGTCGTCGAATCCATCTGATCGACGATCGCTGGCCCATGGAATACTGTTCCGGGCACCAGATGATCGCGATGATAGATCGGAGTTCGCTCAGGGCCGGACGTCGAGAACGTCACGTCACGATAGTCGACCGGAGTCGGTCTGCCACCGGCAACTAGTTCCGAAGCGCCAGGCCGCTGAACGCCCAGCGAGGCCTTGGCCATCGCAAGGAAGTTCACCGCTTCGACGGGCGCACTCTTGTCGGCGAAGCCGTAGGCGCGCTCGTGGGCTTCGAAGAAGCGCTCGAGGATGACGTCGGCCGACACCAGGACCGGGTTGCCGCCGGCACCTGCTGTGCCGGCCTCGACCAGCAACTCGAAATTCTGGCCCCGGAAGCGCAGATCGATCGAATAGACGATCGACTGGCGCTCGCTCGAAGCTCTCTCCTGTTCGAACCAGTTCTTCGCCTTAAGGGTCAGCTCGTCGATCACCACCTCGATCGCCGCCCGATTGTCGGCCGAAAGCGGCATGAGCCGGCTGATGACGAAGCTCTCCTGGAGGTCTGCGTCGGTGAGGCCCTGGGCGCATAGAATGCCCGGAGAAGGCGGCACGAGCACGGTTGCCATTCCAAGAGCAGCTGCTACTTCGCGGGCATGCAGACCGCCAGCGCCGCCGAACGGCATGAGCGCGAACTTTCGTGGATCATGGCCGCGCTCGACCGACAGGCTGCGAATTGCCCGCACCATGTTGACCGTCATGATCTGCAGGATTCCGAGGGCCGTCTCCTCCAGAGATTTGTTCATCGGCTCGGCTACAGTGGCGATCGCCTGCTTGGCAAGCTCAAGGTCGAGGGTCATGCCGCCGTCGAGCAACTTGGTGGAAAGGCGGCCAAGCAACAGGTTAGCGTCGGACACCGTCGGCAGCGTACCGCCACGCTGGTAACACGCAGGCCCGGGGACCGCGCCTGCGCTCTGCGGGCCGACCTTGAACAGGCCGTCCGCGGCGAACCAGGCAATTGAACCACCACCCGCGCCGACGGTCGTGACGTCGACCATCGGCAGCTGGACGGGGAAACCGTCAACGTCTCGTCCCGCCGATAGCTCGACCCGGTAATCGCGGATAAGCGCCACGTCGGCGCTCGTCCCTCCAATGTCGATCGTGATCACCTCGGGAGCATTCGCCGATTTGGCGACCTCAATCGCGCCGACAACGCCGGCCGCGGGACCTGACAGCGCCATACGGACCGGAAACGCACGAGCGACGTCCAGCGACATGAGACCGCCGCTCGACTGGTTGATGCCCACCTGGGCCCCAGGGATGGTCTCAGAGAGATCATTGATCAGTGTCTCGATGTAGTGTTCGAGGCGCGGCTGCAGATAGGCGTTCACGACGGTCGTGGTGAACCGCTCGAACTCGCGGAACTCCGGCTGCACTTCGCTCGAAAGCGACACCGAGACCCCTGGGAGGGCAGCGCGGAGAGCGGCGCCTACCTGCTCTTCATGCGCAGGATTGACGTAAGCGAACAGGAAGCAGACCGCGACGGCTTGGAGCCCTTCCGCGCGGATCGTCTCGATTAATGCCGCAAGCTCGTCTTCCGGCACGGGAGAAAGAACCTCGCCCGTGGACAGCAGCCGCTCGCCCAGTTCGTAGCGATGCTTGCGCGGGATCAATGGCGGCGGCGAGTCAATCTCATGGCTGTCAACGACCGGGCGAGTTTGGCGGCCGATCTCGATGACGTCGCGCAGTCCTTTGGTCGTGATGAGTGCGCAGTCCGCCCCGCGGCGCTGAATCAGCGCGTTGGTCGCAACGGTGCTACCGTGACACAGCCGATCCACTTCGGCGAGGGGAATGTCATGGGCTGTACACAGCTCCTTGAGACCGGCAATGATGGCCTCTGCTGGGTTAGCGGGCGTGGACGGCCGCTTCCACTTACGCGTCGCGCCGTCTTCCTCTCGGAAGGCGAAGAAATCGGTAAAGGTTCCGCCGACATCGACGCCGATGATCCAGCTCACTAAGCTATCCTCCATTAAGTCGCACGGCTGTCACGTTTCCACCGCAGCACCGGCAATACGCTTGGAAAGCTGACCGCTTTCGCGAGTCAGCCTCCTTGGCTGCAATTGGTATATACCATGTCGCCCTTAGTCAATCGCAGGTTCGTAGCGCCGGATCGCGCCGGAGCAATTTCACGCGGCTTTGCCTCCAAAATTAGGCGCAGAGTCTTTGGTCGGCCTTAGAATTTGCCGAAATCAGGTATCAAGCCAGATTTCATTTGCCGAACCCCCAAGCCTCGGGACCAATTCGGCACTTGCGGAGTTCTGGTCGCCATGCCTCCGCATGCCAGCAGCCGTACCAAAGCTCAACCAAGTCATCGAACTGAAAGATTCCTCTTGCATTTGGTATAGTCCAGATGCATGCTGGTCTAATCGAATTGCCACCAAGCGGCAGTCGATCTAGATCGATCAGGTCGACCAATGGCGTGACCCATGCCAGCGTCCCCTGCTTCGCTCCCGATTGTCGCTTGGCGGCTCGTGAGAGCAAAGAGGGGAGTTTCCAATGAAGATGGGGATACGCACGCGTTTGTTGACCGCTACCGCGCTTGTCGCGACTGGCATTCTTGTGACTCGGCCCGCCCTTGCGCAGGATGCGCCAGGAGCCGCCACAGTGCCCGAGGCATCTAAGGCGCAGGAGCCTGTGACCGGTACTGCCGCCTCAGCCCCCGGTGCCGAGGCCGCCGCTCCGGCAGCCGATGCCGACATCGTTGTCACCGGTAGCCGCATCCGTCGCATTGATGGCGAAACGGCAAGCCCCGTCTTCACATTCGGCAGCGAGCAGATCCGGGAAAGCGGTTTTGCGACGGTCGGCGACATCATACGCCAGCTGCCCAATGTCGCGGGCGGCGGCATGAGTCCGGCGGACAACAGCTATGGCGGGACCGGCCGTTCGGACATATCGCTTCGCGGACTGGGCGCCGACCGGACCTTGATCCTGATCGATGGCGTGCGCTTCTTCGCTCGCGACGTGAACGCCCTGCCCTCGAACATGATCGAGCGCGTCGAGGTTCTGAAGGACGGAGCGTCGGCAATCTACGGATCTGATGCGATCGCCGGCGTCGTCAACTTCATCACGAAGCGCAAAGGAAACGGTGTTGACCTTTCGGCGTATTACGGCATCAGCGACAAGGGGGACGCGCCCTCGCTGAACCTGCAGGGGTCCATCGCGCACACATACGACCGTGGCAGCCTGATCGTCGGCGGCACGTACATGAAGCAGGATGCAATCCTGAACACGGCGCGCAGTTGGGCAAGGACGCCGTACGCGCTCACGAACGGCCAGCTCGTCTTCGCCGGATCACCAGCGACGCCGACGGGTCGCTTCACGGTCCCACGGACCGCGGCCAGCGCCGCCAACCCCGCTCTCAACTGCAGCAATCCGGGCAATGTCGCGGCCAGTGCGGTATTCATCACCCGAGCCGATGGCCGGCCGGGTACCAACGCCGGCGACTTCCGCTGCTTCGTAGGCTCAGGCGCGGTGAACGACACGTACAACGATCGCGTCGCCACCCAGCTTCTCACCCCGCAGGAGCGGTACAGCGTGTTCGGCAGCGGCACCCACGCGCTGACCGACAACCTGTCGATCTACGCCACCGGCTTCTATACGCACACGCTGTCGAACTCGACGCTCGCATCCGACTATTTCCAGACGCAGGCCTATGGCGTCACGATCTCCGGACGAAGCATCTACAATCCCTTTGGCGTCGACATTCCCGATGTGCGCCTGCGGCTTGTGAACAACGGTCAGCGCATCCGCACCTATGATCGCGACGACATCCAGTTCAGCACTGGCCTGAAGGGTAAGGTTGGCGGGTTCGACTGGGACGTGAACTACAGTTATGCCGACCAGAGGATCCAGGGCACGCGGACCGGAAGCATCTACCTGCCTGCCATCCAGGCGGCCATCGGGCCCTCGTTCCGCGACGCGACCGGTGTTGCACGCTGCGGCGTTCCAGGCGCGGTCATCGCGAACTGCACACCCTTCAACGTCTTCGGCGATATAGCGGCGGGAGCGCTGACAGCCATCTCTCCAGCTCTGCATAGCAACTGGAAAAGCTCGCAGCACGACGTGCTCGCCAACATCACCGGCACCCTGTTCACGCTTCCGGCCGGGCCGGTTGGCATCGCGATCGGTGGCGAGTACCGGAAACTCTCGTCAGAGTATGCGCCGGACTATCTCCTCGCGAACAAGCTGATCGACGTGCAGTTCGAAACGGCCGTGAAGGGCAGCTACAACGTCAAGGAAGTCTACGGTGAGATCAATCTGCCCCTGCTACGTGATGCGCCGCTCGTAAAATCGCTCGATCTGAATGCCGGCGTGCGCTATTCGAACTACTCGACGTTTGGCGGCACGACAAACTACAAGGTCGGCGCGGAATATCGCCCAATCAGCGATCTTCTGATCCGCGGAACCTATGCACGGGTGTTCCGGTCACCCACGATCGAGGACCTCTACTCCGGCCAATACGGAGATACGCCGACCATCACCGATCCGTGCAACGCTCCGGCGGCCGGATCCGGTGCCTGCGCTGGGGTGCCGGCTGGCTTCATCGGTGATCGCCAGCCTCCAACCACCAACGGCGGCAACATCAATCTCGCTCCTGAAACGGGCAACACGCTGACGGCAGGTGCGGTCTACAGCCCCTCGTTCCTGCGCCGCCTGACCCTGTCGGCCGATTATTGGAGGTACGACATTAAGGGCGCGATCGGGGCGCCCGGCGCGCAGACGGTGCTCGACCTCTGCTATCGTCAGAACGTTGCCCAGTATTGCGCCTTGGTGAGCCGCAACCCCCTGGGACAAATCACCAACATCAGCAATCTGCGCGAGAACATCGGCGGCATTCGCACGGCGGGCGTGGACGTATCCGCGCGGTACGTTCAGCCGACCGGCATCGGCACCTTCCGTCTCGGTTTCGACGGTACGTACACCGACAGCTATCGTTCGACCGCCATCTCGGCGCAGCCGACCACCACAATCGATTATGCCGGCTACTACCGCGACTCGACCGCGGGCGGCGAAGGTAACTTCGCGAAATACCGCTTATTGACGACGGTGAACTTCGATGCGGGCGGTCTGCGGCTGATGGCACGACATCGCTTCATTTCCGGCGTCGACGTGCGCAATCTCGATACCGCTGCCGGCACGGCGTGCGCGGGAACCCAGGCGAAATCAGTCGTTACCGCCGGCGGCCCAGTGACGTGCAAGTATCACATTGGCGCAGCAAACTATCTTGATCTGTCTGCTGGCTATGATTTCGAGCAGGGCATCCGCATGACGCTCGGCGTCAACAACCTGCTAGATCGCGGCGTTGATCCGCTGACCCGCGACTTCCGAACCTATGACATTCTGGGACGCTATTTCTTCGCCCAGATCTCGGCGCACTTCGACGGACACTGGGGCGACGAGGATGACGCAGGCAAGCACCCTGGCGCGATTCGGTTCGCGCCGACCAGTCGAAGCCGATCGGGCGATGGTGGTGACGTCTCATCCTCTCGCCACCGAGGCCGCGCTTGACGTATTGAAAGAGGGGGGCAACGCGGCGGATGCCGCCCTCGCCGCAGCGGCGATGCAGCTGGTCGTCGAACCGCACATGACGGCCATCACCGGCGGGCTATCGATGCTCTTTCGCCACTCCGTGTCGGGCATCTCGCAATACGTGAATGGTAACGTCAACGCGCCGCTTGCACCTCTTCCGGGGTATGGCGGCGACGATATCTCGAGCGGTCGGGGTGTTCCCGTACCCGGCTGGTGGCCGGCTTTCGTCGACATTGCGGGCCGGTGGGGACGGACGTCCATTGCTCGATTGCTGGAGCCTGCCATCAACGTGGCACGAGATGGCTTTGAGCTAAATCCCTATCTCTACGGGATCGTCTACGGCCACCTCGAGAACCTAGGCACGCACGAGCAGGGTCGGGAAGTGTTCTGGCCGAAAGGCGAACTGCTCCAACCGGGTGACACCGTGCGACAGGAGCGCATGGCACGCACTCTGGAGCGGCTGCGTGATGAGGGTGACGCTTATTGGCTTGGCGACTTCGCTCAGGCCCATGCGAAGGAAGCCCGACGCGGCGGGGGCGTCATTACGCCGGACGATTTTAGTGCCTATCGTCCGATGGTGCAGCGCCCGCTTACCGGCACCTATCGACACTTCGAGCTCATCGGATCGCCGCCGCCGGACGACGGCGGGCTGCAACTGATCGAAGCCTTCAACATGCTCGAACATCTTGAAACGTGGCGGCGCGAGCCGGCGTCGCGCGACTTCGAGACGCTCAAGCAGCTGATCCGGGTGCACAACGAAGTCTATTACGCGTCCCCAAGGCAGGGCGACCTCGACACGGCGCCTGACACGATCGCGATGCTTCTTTCGAAGGAGCATGCGGCCCGTCGGCTTGCACTGATGGCGAATGACGAACCGCGTGCGACGGGACGTGTCGTCCCCTCTCCGGGTACGATCCACATCTCGGTCGTGGACGCCGAGGGCAACGTGGCCAGCTGCACTCACTCACATATGGCGTCCGCATGGGTGAACCGCCTGTTTGCGGAGGGATTTCAGCTGTCCGGTGGCGGATCCTTTTTCCAGCGCATCCTGCCGCAACCGGGATCACGCGCTACGGTCTATCTAGCACCAACTATCGTAATGAACGGCGGACGACCCGTAATCGTGGCCGGTTCACCGTCGGTATCGCTCGTCGCGTGCATCCTTCAGAACTTGGTGAACATAATGGATTTCGGAATGACGGTCGCAGAGTCGGTGCATGAACCGAGGTTCGGCACACGGCCGCATTCGCCGGAGCGCGGATGGGAGCCGGGCACGACGCTGGAAAGCGGTTTCACCACCAGCATGCAGGAGAAGTTCCTCCGCTGGACGGATGAACGGCGGCTCTGGAGCAAGCTCATCCACCCGCGCAGCGTTCTGACTGGCAATTTCGAGGGGATATCGATCGACGCCGATAATCGGTTGCATTCGTGCGCCGACCCGCGCCGCGTCGGCCTGGCGGCGGGTTACTGATGGCGAATTTGGCCATGTCTATGCCGGCCCCGGGCAGCGCCGCGGCTTATGACGTGCGGACCTACCGCAAGGCGCTGCTCACCGCGGTGCTCGGCAACGTCGTCGAATGGTACGACAACGCGCTCTACGGTATTCTCGCTGTTTACATGGCGCACGCCTTCTTTCCGGGAACGAACCCCACTACCGCGTTGCTTGCTACCTATGCGGGGCTGATCGTCGCTTATGCCATTCGTCCGGTCGGCGGCGTGGTCATGGGACGGTTGAGCGACCTGCGTGGGCACAAGACGGTGCTGATGCTGACCATCAACCTGATGACGTTCGGTACTGTCGCTATCGGCCTGCTACCCAGCTACCAGTCGATTGGTGTGGGTGCACCTGTCCTGCTCATCCTATGCCGCCTTATCCAAGGCGTCGGCGCAAGCGGCGAGTACACTGTGGCGGCGAACTACATGCTGGAGCATGGACCGCCCGACCGGCGCCAGTATCTCGCCGGGTGGAGCGTGGGCTCCACGTCGCTCGGCCCGCTGCTGGCATCCGTCGTCGCGCTGGGGCTGAGTGCGTGGTTCGGACGTGAAGGGTTCGAAGCCGGAGGGTGGCGCATCCCGTTTCTTCTGGCGGCGCCGCTAGGACTTACCACCTTGTGGATACGGCGCACCATACGTGATCTGCCGCGGATCGAGCGCGCGCTTGCCGAGGCCGATGGTGACTCCGTTGACGCTGTGCCGTTTACCGAGGCGGTGCGACGCCACTGGCGCACGATGACCCAGGTGATCCTGCTTAGCGCAGGGCAACGGGTGGGCACGTTCTGCATTCAAACTTACTTCGTCACTGCGCTGATAACCCAAGGTTTCGGCGACGCACGCGCGCTGTTCGCCTCCATCCTGTGCTACATCGTCGGACCTCCCGCGGCGATCATCGGCGGACTGCTGGCAGATCGCCATGGTGGACGTGCGGTGCTGGTTACGGGCTTCACGCTGTTCAGCATGCTCACCATTCCCGCTTTCGCATATTTGGGAACATCACTCGGTGCGACACTCACGGCGGTTATAGGCTTCACCATCGTCAACAATCTGGTGGGAGCGCCTCTAACACATGCCTATGTCCTCGCGTTTCCTCCCGAGGTCCGAGGGACGGCCGCGGCGCTGAACTACAATGTTGGCACCACGCTGATCGGTTCGACGGCACCATTAATTGCCACCTGGCTTTACGCCTCGACCGGTACGAACGCATCGTTCTCCTGGTACATGACGGCAATCTGCATCATGTCATTGGGTATTGCTTTGATTGGCTACCCGAAATCTTTGCAGCACCAGCCAAGGTTGAGCCTCTGATCGACGACGCAGTGGTTTGACCGTTTGGCGCTTGAGACCCAATCTCAGCCATTCACGCGCCCTTTTTAGCTGCCCGATAGCTGCCGCTCATTCATCTCGAGCGGACTGACGCCTTGGGTGGAGTGGAGCTAGCCGCCCGGTACGAATGGGATTGGGGTATTTTCGGTCATCCCCCCGCCCCGAGTCGAAAGGTTGCCTCCCAGCCGGCCGCCGGCCGCTCAGAAAGATAGCAAGTAGCGGCAGGGTGTAGATCGGCGCTGGTACAACTTCGAGTAGTCCTCGAAGTCCTTGAACCGGTCGGGCCGCGGCAGCGCCCCGTCAGCTGTCTTGGCAATAGGGGCATGTCAGCGGCTCGGCCGCCTCGCTCAGATAATCGTCCCCACAGCGAGAGCACTGGACAGCCTTGCCCCCCCACCGACATTGGCCACAGCGCGCTTTAAGCCAGTCATTAAACTCCAGGTTCAGGTAATCGTAAAAGACCGCACGATTGCTACAGGACGGGCATCGCAAGAAGGTTTCATCGCTCGAATAGCCACAGGCGATGCACGTATCCCCGTCGCGCAGATAAGCTTTAGCCCCGCAGGCACCGCATTGATGCGGTTTAGGGTCGATCTCACGCGCGCGGGCAGCCGACCGCTCCTGATATGGCTCGAACTGGACGAGGCGGTGAAATAGTTCGAGGCCGAGCAGTTCCATAGCGCCGAAGGCAAACTCGTGCTCTTCGGTTTTTCGGAGCGCGGCGATAACTTGGAGAAGGACGTGCGTCGCGTCATACTTGAGGTCGAAGCGATCGCCCTCGATCAACGGGGCGTGGAAGTGGACAAGCTTGTTGCGGGTCCGCTGGAGAATATCGACGATCGACCAGAAGGTCGTATCCCCTAGGTACCGGACGGCCTTGGACTTAATATCCTCAAAATTCAGCGTTCGGATCTTGCCCGCCTCCCAGAGCGCCTTGGCGTCGGTCTCGCTGGCAGGACAGTCTTTCGGCTTTGTGACGCCGGCGAAACCTTCATGCTTGAGCACCATGGCGGTCGATGCCAACTCGACCGCAATCTGCATGAGGACGGTGATCAGTGTGGCGCGGTTTACATCCAGTGCCGCGTCATGGGCATCGTTGTGACCGGCGATCTCCTCGGCTGCCTTCCTAAGGAACAGCCCGGAATTGTGGAGCATCGCCGCGCTGATCTGGTCGGTCAGGGCGGGGGTCTGGGAAGCGGAAGCGTTTGTCATCTATTCTGATAGACCATGAAGAAGGCTGGGCTTGTCGGCCCTGAGGGCATCGCCGCCTACATACCGTGGCACCTGTTCCGCAAACTCACCGCTCAGGGGCATGTCGTAGGCGCCCGCTAGCTGAGGGCATAGCGTGGGAGGTACGCCAAGCAACGCTAAGGACGAACAATACCGGAA
>CALMYW010000091.1 GCA_937873665.1 uncultured Sphingorhabdus sp. | reverse complement strand
GGCAGATGCAGGTTCGACCCTCCATGGGCACGGTGGGCGATGCCTACGACAACGCAATGGCAGAAAGCTTCTTCGCCAGCCTGGAAGGCGAGCTCATCGAGCGCAACAGTTTCCAGAGCAAGGCCCAAGCCCGCATGGCGGTCTTCACCTGGATTGAAGGCTGGTACAGCCCCCGGCGGCGCCAAAGCGCTCTGGGCTACCTCTCAACTGTGAACTTTGAAAGGAGCAAGCAAGCCCTGTTCGATGTCGTCGAAGATGCCAACGTGCATGAGCAGACAATGTCCGAAACGGTTTGAGAATCAAACCACTACCCGTCCACCGAAGTGGGTCAACTACAGTGCAATGCAAACTACAGTTCACGGACATACGCGATTGGCGGGAAGGGGCTGGAACAAGCCAGACGGTACAGCAGGCTGCGAACCATTGAGGGTAGTGGCTACGGGGGTTGCTCGATCCAGACCGGGCCAAAAAGAAAACCCAGCAGGAAGGGCTGGGTCAATTCGCGTGTAACTGAGGGAATCACGCTGGGCTCTCGCTTGGCTGAACTATGCCCGTCCTCCGCACTTTCTCTTTGTCGCAGGTCAACACTTGTGCATCATCGCGGCAGGCACTGCTGGGCACTGCGTGGTTGTGGTCCGCTAGAAGTGAGAAACCTGGCACCCTGTTCGGGTTGGTCCCTGAAAACAGTGTAGGCAATGCAAAAGGCAATCTTCCAGTGTCACTGTGCCAAGACCGTCAGATGGATGATACGCTAGGGCACAGAAGTGATCCCATTCGTTAAATGAATTCAATCCCCGTCTGTTGCAACCCGATCAGGCCAATGTGAGTTTGATTAATCTCCATCCCGGCAATCACCGTCAGGAAATCAGCCTGGGAGAAGTTGGCGTTGCGTCCATCCATGAAGCTCACCAATAGATCGGCCATCTCAGTGCTAGCCGGTACGCCGACGACGTTCAAAAACGCCATGCGTGCAATATCGATGTTATTGATGGAGCCGGCGATTTGCCCGACCAGACCGATGCTGATCGCAAGTTGACACACATCACGCATGCTCGAACCCTGATCGAAGAGGTGCAGGACCGCACCAACTATCGCGGGGTTGTTGATTGCCGCTGGCGCTATGACGCCAAGAAACTCCAGCGTCTGACCCGCATGTTCGCTGGGACTTAGGTCCAAGGCAATCTTCCTGTCTGGGAACTGCAGTCGTTCAACCCCCGAGAATGTATCGGTACCGTCGATTCCGCTGATGCTCAGGCCACCGACGCTGCTGGTAAGGATATAGCTCGCGCGAGTATTCAAATAGGCGACTGTATCAATGCCGGCCCCACCGTCCATCGTGTCGTCACCAGCACCGCCAAATAGCTGATCGCTTCCGCCGCCACCGGATAGGCGGTTTGCAGCATAGTTTCCGATTAGCTGGTCATTACCGCCTCCGCCGATAGCGTTTTCGATCAGGACTGTGTCGTAAATAAAAACCGTTCGTGCGTCGGTCAAGTCCGGCCGGGTTTGGGTCACCGCCAGTGTGGTGAGGTCGCGCTCCGAATACGTCAGTGGCATGCCAAGCTGGCTCCAGGATCCAGGCGTGAGATCGATGAGCGACGCAGCGTTGCCGTCGACTCGGATGGTGTCGTTGCCTCCGCCGTCCCAGATCGTCTCGTTATAGCGTGTGGAGGAACTGTAGCTATAGTCCGTATCACCTGAATTGAAGGCCAGATTCGCGCCATAGAGGTATTGAACCGCCGCAATATCCACCCTCATCGGCGTTGTAGCAGCAAAGTCCGCTTGTATGGGTGAGCCAAGGCCAGGAATGTCGTTGTAGGCCATGACCATGTTCTCGCTCGAATAATTGATCAGCGTGTCTGATCCCGTAAAGGGCAGCACACTGGCG
>CALMYW010000090.1 GCA_937873665.1 uncultured Sphingorhabdus sp. | reverse complement strand
CGGGTCCAGTTCCAGCGCTCCGGTCTGCTTGACCAGATAGCCGTTGAAGCGTTGGGCGTGCGTGCGCAGCGGGGGCGCGAATCCCCCCTTGTCCATCGCCCGCCACAGCGCGGACAGCGAATGGTGCAAGTGCTGCGGATTGCCGATGTGTTCCTTCAGCAGGGTCTTGAAGCTGTCACGCGGCAGCAGCACGCCGGTATCTTCGGCGAACATCGTGAACAGCACGCGCATCAGGAACGCGCTGACGCTTTGCGCATTGTACCCGCGCGCTTCCAGCCGTTTGGACACGCGGGCCAGCAGATCGGCAATTTCGCGCGTGACCTTGGCCGACTGGATCGCGGGGTCGAGCGTTTTCGGCGCGGTCCAGATCGCGCGCAGCCGGTCGCGGACGTCTGCGTCGTGCAGATCCTCCAGCATGATCCGGTAACGCGCCCGGTCGGGAAACTGGGCATAGGCTTTGCCGGTGCCGGTGAAGTCGGCATAGACCTCGATGCAGTACCCGATGTCGGCCACCAGCAGGAACGGCGGCCAGCCGTGATCGACCGGCAGCGCCTTGGCATAGCGTTCGGCCTGCCCCTTGGCCTGGACCATCGCCTTGGCCCAGCCCGGCGTGCCCCGGCGCGCGGTGCCGCGCTTGACGCGGATCGTGGCGGTCTGCCCGAACAGGTCCAGGTCATCCTCGCCCTTGTCGGCTGCCGCGCGGTCCGCCTCGCTGCCCTGCTTGGCTTCCAGGATAAAGCTGTCGCGCTTGTAGCAATCGACCCGGCCAAAGCTGGTGGTGCCATCGCCGTTGTCCTGAAACACCCGGCGTTCGAACACGTAATCGTTGTGGGCATCATCGGTGCGGCTGCCCGATGGTGCGTCGACGCCCAGCAGCGCGCACAGGCCGGTGATGAAGCTTTGCGTATTGGCCAGTTCAGAACCGCCGGTATCGCGCCAGTGGGCGATGAAAGCATTGATCTGGGCCGGTTCACTCATGCCGATGGGTAAAGCATGGGGTTGGATGCAGTGCAACGCCGATGGACAGCTTTGCATCGGCTGGATCAGCGTCGGAGCATCATGGCTCCATGTCCTGCGCGTCCGGGGCCAGCGCTGCATGCCGATCGGCACCCCTGACGAAGTACATCGGGTTCGGGCGGGCAAGAGCGTCCGTTCTCCTACTCCTTCGCGGAGGCCATGCGCCTGCCAGCCTGGTACATCGCGCAATCGTCACCCCGCCACGGTTCGTCGCGCATGTCTTCGAGGCCATAGCGCACAAGCCATTTGTGCTCGTCGAATTTGCGGAATTATGGAGCAAACGCACCAAGGGAGATACACGCGCCATCAATGGCAACACGGCTGTCTATGTTTGCAATGCCATTCCGTTAGTGGATTGATTGAAATGATCTGAAGTTACAATTAATTTGCCATCGCTATCGTAATGGCTCTCAATCCAGCACCAAGTGGAGGTGTAAAAATACCTCTTTTGGTCGATAATCTTGGATCCTTCGGAAACGTCACGCTTGCTATGCCTTCCAAAATCGATGCGATGATGCACCCCATTTATGTCCACATACTCTAGCCTGAAAAATATGTAGAACCACTTTCTGCCAAGCCGAATATCATCAATTTCTTCTCTAGAGGCATGACACTTACGATTTACAAAGTTCATATATGTCGATGGGCCAAGAGTCACAGTTTTAATATTATTGAAATTACTGTCTGGAATTTGAATAAAATCCATCTCGGGTTCAGCAATTTTGTAGTCCCAATCATGCCTGTAGTTCTTAGCTGGTGTTATCCCGTTGTTGAGCAATTGAATCGTGAGCAGGATATCGTTTCCGCGTTTGGGAAGAGTGTATTCCACGTTCACTAGATTGAAGTAGGCGGCGAGTTGAGCCCTTCCCAACTTGTCCGCAATGTTAGCAGCAGCTTGAGTATGTTCCGCAGCCGCCTTAGCCCAGTGAGCGGCGCGCCAAGCAGCGAGCAGGGTGCCCCCACCTATCAGCAAGCCAAATCCGCTCAACCACACCATCCAAAGGGACCAACGTGCAGAATCAGCAGCGGCATCTGCGGATCTCCATTGCGCGCAAAGGTCGGACTGACGATTTTCTTCGCCACGCTGGCAACCGGCGTCTTTGGGTGGGGTGGCTGGGTCTTTTGCAAAAGCCACCGGAGATGGCTGTCCCTTGGCGGTTTGAGTTAGCTCTTTTGGGGGGTGAGCGCTTGGTTTTGGTGGTTGGTTAGCCCCTACTAACGCTAGTCCAATCGCAAGGATGAGGATCCGATAGCCTCTAGACATTGGATCAAGAACACCGCCGTAAGTTTACCCCAGTCCAGCTTGTTT
>CALMYW010000089.1 GCA_937873665.1 uncultured Sphingorhabdus sp. | reverse complement strand
CTGCCCCAATCCGTTTCTGCCACAGATCATCGCAGAGTGGACTGTAGGGCGAAGTGGCACTTCGCCCTACCACCGCGAGCCGTTTGCGGCCGATGTGAGTGAGGGCAAGAACGACCCGATCTACAATGCTCACTCCTACCACACCAAGGTCCCGCACAAAGCCATCATGCGGTACATCCTGCACTACACAGAGCCGGGGGATGTGGTCCTCGACGGATTCTGTGGGACCGGCATGACAGGTGTCGCTGCCCAGGCCTGTGGTTCACCGCCAAGTGATTTTCGCTCAATAGTGGAGGCTGAAAATGCAGAAGCCTCTATGCCAAAGTGGGGCGAGCGAAAGGCAATTCTTTGCGATCTTTCACCCGCAGCTACCTTCATCGCAAACAACTACAACCTCCCCATCGACATTGGGCTGTTCGAAAGAGAAGCCACAAGGATAATCAAGGAAGTCGAGACTGAACTTAAATGGATGTGGGAGACGGTTCACTCGGACGGAAGGACCAAAGGAATTATCAACTTCACCGTCTGGTCCGACGTCTTTATCTGCCCTCAGTGTTCAAATGATGTCGTATTTTTCGATTCTGCCGTAGATGAAGAATCTGGAAAGGTGTCGTCGGTATTCCCCTGTCCTCACTGCTCAACCGAGCTGACAAAGCGTGGACTTCAAAGGAGAATCGAAACCCACTACGACAAATGGTTGGGTAGGAATATTAAGAGGTCAAAGAGAGTACCAGTCTTGATTGAATATCACGTCGGGAGGCGATCATATCAAAAAAGCCCTGATGCAACCGATCTTGAGACCTTGCGCACAATCGAAAAAGATATCCCACCTCACTTCGTGCCCATTCCAGAATTGATGTTCCGTACTTCCGAATGGGGAGATCTCCAGCGTGGCTATCATGAGGGCATTACACATGCTCATCATTTCTATTTTGAGCGCACTTTATGGGCACTGTCAGAACTCGAGAATAGATTTGAAAATTCGGGGGTCCCCAGGCTTCTACGCCTTCTGTTCACAAGCCAATTGATCAATATCAGCAAGATGAATCGCTACCGTCCGGGCGTTTCGTTCCCTTACAACCCAATGAGCGGAACTCTATATGTCGGAAGCCAGATATGCGAGTCGAATCCTTTTACGGCCTACCGCAACAAGATAAAGAAGTTCGTCGCTGCAAAGGCGCAAACGTTAGTGTCGGGCGCTGTAGCAATCTCAACGCAATCTACCTCGTTCATCTCAAAGCAACTACCTCCAAATTCCATTGACTACATTTTTGTTGATCCACCCTTCGGAGACAATCTGCCCTATTCCGAGCTGAGTTTTTTATGGGAATCATGGTTGCGTGTTCACACGAACACCGATCAGGAAGCAATTATCAGTGGGATACAAGGTAAGGGCTTACCTGAGTACTTATCCCTGATGCAAATCTGTTTCAGCGCCATGCACGGATGCTTGAAACCTGGGCGATGGATGACTGTCGAATTCCATAACTCGCGCAATAGCGTGTGGAGCGCGATTCAGGAAGCTCTTGGTAAGGCCGGTCTTGTAGTAGCCGATGTTCGAGTGCTGGATAAGGGAAGCAAGACGAAAAAGCAAATCAGCGGCGCGAACGCTGTAAAACAAGATCTGGTCATCTCCGCATATAAGCCTAATGGTGGGCTTGAAGAGCGTTTCAAGCTTGAAGCGGGTACGACAGAAGGTGTCTGGGATTTCATCCGCACCCACCTTAAGCAGCTCCCAGTCTTCGTCTCCAAGGACGGACAGGCCGAAGTTATCGCCGAACGCCAGAATTACCTGCTGTTCGACCGAATGGTCGCTTTCCATGTCCAGCGGGGAGTGACCGTCCCGATGTCCGCTGCGGAATTTTACGCCGGGCTTGTGCAGAGGTTCTCCGAGCGGGATGGGATGTTATTCCTCCCCGAGCAGGTGGCCGAGTACGACAAGAAACGAATGACCGTCCGAGAGGTTCTGCAGCTCCAGCTCTTCGTCACCGACGAGTCCTCGGCGATTCAGTGGCTTCGGCAGCAGGTCCTAAGAAAACCCCAGACGGCAGGAGAGCTGAAGCCCCAGTTCATGCAGGAAATTGGTGGGTGGCAAAAGACAGAGAAGCTGCTCGAGCTCGACGAACTGCTCGAACAAAACTTCCTCCGTTACGACGGCAAGGGCGAGGTGCCGCATAAGATACACAGCTACCTCTCCACGAACTTCAAGGAGTTGCGCAACTTGCCCAAGGACGATGAGAGTCTGCGCGCCAAGGGAAAGGATCGCTGGTATGTGCCCGACCCCAACAAGGCCGGCGATCTGGAGAAGCTGCGCGAGCGGTCGCTGCTCAGGGAGTTCGAGGAATACCGGGCATCCAGCCAGAAGCGCCTGAAGGTGTTCCGCCTCGAGGCTGTTCGGGCCGGATTCAAAAAGGCATGGCAGGAGCGCGACTACGCCACCATCATCACCGTGGCCCGCAAGGTCCCCGAGAACGTCCTCCAGGAAGACTCCAAGCTCCTCATGTGGTACGACCAGGCGCTCACCCGCTCGGGGGAGGAGTGACCCATGCACTTCTACTACTTGGACGAGGCTGGTTGTACCGGATGTGATCTCGCAAACCAGGAGCAGCCGATTTTTGTTCTTGGCGGCATAAGCGTGCGCGACGAAGGGTGGAACGCGACGCAAGAGGCAATGGCGGCGATCATCGGAGAGTATTTCGGCAACGGAATCCCTCAGAACTTCGAATTGCATACGGACCAACTGCTGTCCCCGAATGGGGATGGTCCATTTTCTGGTCATCCCAGAGATCGTCGGAACAATCTCGCAAAGGGCATCCTCGGCCTGTTGGCCGACCGCAGCCATGATGTCCACCTGTGCGCAATCGACAAAGCGAAGTTGAATTCCTGCACGTGTTGCGTGGCGATGCCCTACGACACCAGGACACCCTATCATCTGGCATACGACTACCTCATCACGTACATCAACTGGTTCGTGAAGAACCAGCTTGGCCGCTCAGCTCGTGGCATGCTCATCATCGATGCGAAAGAGCAGTTTCACGCCGACATTGAGCGCATAACTCAAGTGAGGCGGTTTGAAGGACCCGCAGCCCACCGCGTCAAGTGGATTGTGGAGTTCAACTACCCTGTCGACTCTCAAAAGAACCCGATGGTCCAACTCTCGGACCTTGTCGTGTTTTGCGCCAAGAAGTTCCTGGAAATCGACAATGGCTATCGCAACGCCTACTCCCAAGATGCAAAAAGATTCTACGCAGAGTGCTACGCACTGATCCATGACCGCATACGAAGAAAAGACCTGATTGATCGGCAAGGACGCGGCATGGATCAAATGAATGGTTTTCTGAGGGAGATTCAGTCGAAGCCGGTTGGTCAGTGGAAAAGGAGATACGGCATTTGAGTGGCGGCGCATGGTACTACAGCCCGGACCACGGGCAGCTTTGTCAGGTCATCGAAGCCCAGACGCTCTGGGGCGAGACGACCTGCCGCGTCTGGCTGCCCGGCCGCGACTCCGTGGTCCGCATCCCGGCTTCCAGGCTCAAGTCCCTGGAGAGCGCGGGCACAGGTTCGCCCGACAATATCGCCTACATCGCTGCTGCCGCGCGGGTAGCCGACGCCCTGACCCAGGACGTCCTGCTCGCGCCCATCGAGTCCTCCGTCATCCCGCTTCCGCACCAGATACGGGCACTGTCCCGCGCCATTAGCAGCGACCGGGTGCGCTATCTCCTGGCGGACGAGGTCGGCCTGGGCAAGACCATCGAGGCCGGACTCATTCTGCGTGAGCTGAAGCTTCGCGGGTTGGTCAAGCGGACGCTCGTCATCGCCCCGAAGGGACTGGTGAGCCAGTGGGTCAGCGAGATGCGCTTCCATTTCGGGGAGACCTTCCAGCTCGTGCTTCCCGAGGACATCAAGACATTAAAACGGATCGCACCGGCCTCCAGCCCGGAAACGGGTAACCACGCCCCAGAAGCGCTGCCCGCCAATGCATGGCAGATGTTCTCCCAGGTGGTTGTGCCCATGGATTCGGTCAAACCTCTGGACAAACGCCGCGGCTGGAGCGCGGCTCAGGTGAGCGAGCACAACCGCGAACGATTCGAGGACCTGATCTCCGCCGGCTGGGACCTGGTCATCGTAGACGAGGCGCACCGTCTCGGTGGCAGCACCGATCAAGTAGCCAGATTCAAGCTGGGCCAGGGACTCGCCGAGGCTGCACCATATTTCCTGTTGCTCTCGGCCACTCCACACCAGGGAAAGACCGACGCCTTTCATCGGCTGGTTTCCCTGATCGACGCCCAGGAGTTCCCGGACGTCGGCAGCGTTACCCGCGAGCGGGTCCAGCCGCATGTCATCCGCACCGAGAAGCGCCGCGCCATTGATTCCGATGGGAAGCCTCTTTTCAAGCCGCGTCGCACGCAGCTTGGCCCGGTCTCATGGGAAGAGCGGCACCGCAATCAGCAGCACCTCTACGAGGCGGTCACCGAATACGTGCGGGAAGGCTACAACCAGGCCATGCGGGAGAAGCGGAGCTACATCGGCTTTCTGATGATCCTGATGCAGCGCCTGGTGGTCTCCAGCACAAGCGCCATCCGCACTACGCTTGAAAGGCGTCTCGAGGCGCTCGCCGCACCCCAGGAACAACTGACCCTGTTCCCACTCACTTCCGAAGAGGAATGGGCGGACCTGGACGGCCAGGAGCAGATCGATGTGTTGCTCCACACCCGCCTCAAGGCGCTCAAGAACGAGCGCGCCGAGGTCAAGCTGCTGTTGGAAGCCGCGGCCCGCTGCGAGCAGATTGGCCCGGACGCCAAGGCCGAGGCATTGCTTGACTGGCTCTACCGCCTCCAGTCCGAGGAAAGCGACCCGGAGCTCAAGGCGCTGGTGTTCACCGAGTTCGTTCCCACCCAGGAGATGCTGCGTCGATTCCTGACCGAGCGCGGTTTCTCGGTCGTCTGTCTGAACGGCTCCATGGACATGGAAGAACGTAAGCGAGTCCAGGAGGCATTCGCCAAGGATGTCCGTATTCTCATCTCCACCGACGCCGGCGGGGAGGGCCTGAACCTCCCGTTCTGCCACGTGGGGATCAATTACGACATCCCCCGGAACCCGATGCGACTCGAACAGCGGATCGGCCGGGGGGATCGTATCGGCCAGGCTCACGCAGTTCGTGCGGTCAACTTTGTCTTCGAAGACTCGGTCGAGCATCGGGTCCGTGAGGTACTGGAGCAGAAACTCGCCGTCATTTTCGAGGAATTCGGCATCGATAAGACCGGCGACGTCCTCGACTCGGCCCAGGCGGGCCACATGTTCGACGAGATGTATGTCGAGGCGATCCTCAATCCAGAAAAGGTGGAGGAATCCGTGGAGAGCGTGGTCGCCCGCTTGCAGGAGCAGGCCCGCGATGCGCGCACGACCGCATCCGTCCTTGGCGCAACGGAGGACCTGGAGCCTGGCGAAGCCCAGCGGCTGCTGACCCACCCCTTGCCCCACTGGGTCGAGCGCAATGTGGTCTTCACCGGCAAGGAAGCCGAGAGGCTTCCGGCCGCCCGTCACCTTACCCTTGAAGAGCCGAAGGTCCGTGGACTGGCCATGCGGCTCCCGCGTTTCGCGCCGGGCCAGCCGGTCCCCATCGTGTCGATCCCAGGTCTCTCCGAGGAAGTTCAGGGCGTCTGGTCTTTGTGGCGGATCGCGATTGCCACCATGGAGTGGAACCGTCGAAGGATCATGCCTCTCTTTTTGGCCGACAACGGCATGGTCTATATGCCGACGGCCAGACACGTGTGGGACCAACTCCTCGCGGCAAGCACACACGTCCGGTCAGTGATGGAGACCTCGGTCTCGCAAGCTGCCTTTGAGAAGTTACAGAACGCCGCTGAAGAACACGGGAAGCCCATCTACGAAGCGCTCGTGCAAGAGCACCGGGGGCGCATCGCACGTGAACGCGAAAAGGCCGACTACGCTTTTGCCGCGCGCCGCAAGACCGTCGAGCGGATTGGCCTGCCCCAGGTCCGCAACTATCGACTGAACCTCCTCTCGCAGGAAGAGCGGAGTTTCCAGGAGCAGCTCGATCAGAAGGTCCATGCCTATCCCGACATGGTGCCGCTGCTTGTGATTCGGGTGGAGGGCGGTGGCCATGAGTAGCTGGCGCGATCAAATCCTGAAGGAATTCACCCCGAAGGTTGCCCGACTCACCCTGGTGGCCGATCCGGACGGACTTCTCCTTGAAGAAGGGATTCTCGAAGGCGTCCGCGAACGTGGATTCGAGCTAATCCCGTTTGAAGACCACATCGCGTTCCGTTACGCCTACGAGTCGAAGTTTCGCTCACGCTGGGACCGCGGCGAGCACACGGACCTTGTCGTCGTATTGCGCTCGCAAGCAAGCGACCTCAGTGGGTTGCCCTATGATCTCCTCCAGGCCGGTCGCAGACTCTCCTTCAACCTCGGCGACATCTTCCCGAACCTCAGCTACCCGGTCGTGACCGCCCTGGATCGCGGGGACCTCGATGCCTTGTA
>CALMYW010000088.1 GCA_937873665.1 uncultured Sphingorhabdus sp. | reverse complement strand
TTTCGGGGTCGCGGGTCAGCTCGGCGTAGTCCACGTCGAGGATCCGCCCCGGGAATAGTGCATGCCAGTGTTCCATCAATCGCCGGTAGTCGATAAACCAAGCGGCGAGTTCGCCCATCTCGTAACTAAATGGATTAGCAGAAGAAAACAACTCGCGCAGATTCGAGAAACAGACTTCCAATGGATCACGGACCATATGAATGATCCTCGCACTGGGCAGTGCCGACGCAATGAAGCCTGCATTAAGAAAATTTGATGGTAGTTTGTCCGTGAAAAATCTCTCCTTGCCGAGTCGCCAGCGCACACCGCTCATATACCTCCGTCCCACCTGCTCATAATCGATTGAGATGGACCTGAGCACAATTTCGAGATCGATCACCTGATGGCAATGATGATTCGTCGCCCAACGCATCGCGCTTGTGAAGTCATAAATTTCGCCAATTCCCTTCACCACAGGGCTTCCACTCAAGAGCTGTTCAAGCAAAGTGGTTCCCGAACGATGCATTCCGACAACAAAGATAGGAATCGCTTCGCAATCTTGCTCGGCTGGGGGCGGTGCACCATCCCTCAAATGAGATGAAATGAGCGCATCGACCAAAGCGGTGCCTTGCGCACGTGAGTAATGCAAGGTCGAACGCTTTGCCCGATTAGCCATGATCAGCGCGTCCCACGCTTTGCCAGAATCTCCTAAGTCATCTAACTCCTTGTGAAGAGCAATAGCGAGATTAGCGATCTCTAGCGGTTTTCGACCCGGTCGCGCCAGTTGCTTTCGGATCAAGTCGACATGATTATCCTGCGAATGCTGGGTCTTCAGCTGGGATAGAAGTGGGTAGGCCGACGCGATTTCTGGCGCCCGTCGTAGTGCTGCCATGATGTCATCAGCAGCCTCATCGAAGCGTGCCAAATAGGTGAGCACCTGTGCCCTTGAGAGCAACGCCGGAGGGTAGTTCGGATCTCCTCGCTTTGCCTCGTCCAGATAAAGCAAGGCTTCCTCTTGGAGATTCAAGTAGCTGAGCTGCGATCCAATGGCCAGCAGAACTGGGATAGGGAGAAAGCGAGGCTTCCCCATCTTGTTCACGAAGTCCTTCAAAACGCCGATCTCATTAAAGGTGCGTAGCCTGGAAAGCAAATCCGAGACAATTTCTGGATCTTGACTAACCCGCCTGGCAGCCCTCACAGCTGCGGAGCTCGCTGAGCGATAGTCACCCGCAAGCGATCGCATGTACGAGAGTTGCAGCAACACTTCCTGATTGTCAGGAAGGTAGCGAAGCAATCCTTCAAGGCCATCCGCTGCATCCAGCCAACGCCGCTCCTTGATGTGGCCACTGATTTGGCTCCGCAAGTCTTCGATTTTGATTATTTCACGCATCTCAGAACCGATCTCTAGTGCTTACTTCCAGGAACGGCGTTAGGAACTCTCGGTAACGTAACCACGAACCGACACCTTTTGTATTGATGGGGTCTCGGATTTGCGTGCTGCTGGCCGTTGAGCTAGGGCGGGAATTAGCTTGAATATCAGTGAGACCAGGCTCATGCGGGATCCCGATGAATTCGGTGATTTTCAAACTATTGCGTTCCGGTTCGACTACGAGCTCTTCGTAATCCACTACAAGGCAACGGCCAGGCCACTGTTCGCTAACATACTCCATCAACTCATGCATTTTCTCGGTGTATGACACCGCCTCGGAAATGTCGTAGGAATATTCGTATCCACCACCCGGGAAAATCTCACGAACGTTAGAGAAGACAGTATCGTTCCTGCCCCTACGCAGACAAATCATTTTGGCGTTTGGAGTTCCCGCGATGATTACATCGGCCAAGATGATGTTCATTGGGTTCTTGTCCAGCAACACCACTTCTCTCTTTTGACCCTTCGCCCGCTTCGCATACTCAACCGCAACTTTTGCATAATCAATTTTGGAATTCTGATCGAGGCTGTAATCGTCCGGAAGAAAGCTATCACTCACATAATTAACTGCCATACGAAGCGCGTTAGACTCGCCCAGAGTTTCGATCAAGCTGTGATTGGACAGAATTCGTTCGACCAGAGTAGTGCCGGTGCGAGGCATGCCGACTATAAATACCGGAGTGGGTGCATCTGCTTCGGCTACGCCACTCCTTCGAGTAGTTCCAGCTTCAAGTTTAGTCAGCCTGTTCATTACATCGGATAGCGGCTGAATGAAGTCCCGAGAAAATCCATTAGCCCCTTGCAAACTCTTCATCAATCCGGCTCCGCGCATCAGAGAATCCCATGCTTCGGGGATTCTCGACATTGAATCGTATTCACGGAATAGGGCGTAGTTGAGCATTGCGCGAGCGATAGGCGGCTGACGATCACTCTCGAGCTCACGCGCAATTCTTTCCGTTCTCCCGATGTCAACGCGGGAAGGCTCGTGACTAGAAAGTGCCCAGTGCGCGTCCGCGAATGAGGGGGCCGCTCGGATGGATGCCTCGTAAGCTTCAGTGGCGTTTTCCAACTGTCCTAGGTACCTAAGCGCGTTGCCTCTCAAAAAATGAAGCAAATGATTGGCTGGTGCGAACCTGAGCGCGTGCTCGGACAAGGACAACGAAAGTTGGTGAGCATCCGCGAGGCTGAGATGCTGCGCAAGGACGGCGGACTGTTGAAGGACGACTGGATCGGTCCATTGTGCTTGCGAAATTAACCGGGTGACAAGTTCCCTTTCGTCGTAGTGTAGGAGGCATTGCGTAACCTGGGAAAGCACGGTTGCGCGTTTGGTGCGGGTCACCGCCGTCGCAGCCTGCAAGCAATAGCTCAGAGCATCTCTGAACGCACCTTCACGACGCGCCATTTGTGACAGTCTGAGCCACGCAAAAGGCTGGTCCGTGTCGATGCCAACGATACGTCTATATACCGTGGAGGCTGCTTCCAGGTTTCCCGCCATCTCATACGCGTGCGCTTGCTCCCATAGTTCACGCAGGCTCATGGGCATGCATCTGTCCTTAAAAAAAAAAAGCGGCCACCCATCAGGGTGGCCGCCAGAGTGGCACAGATGAAACGTTGTTAGCTATTAGAAATCGTACTGCACCATGAAACGGACGGAACGCGGGGCCTGGAAGGACGCCGGCAGCAGGTACGTATTGGAGGGCAGGCCCGTCGAACGAACTTCCGCGGTTTCAACCACGGAGGTCTCCTTCTGCGAGTTCAAGATGTTGAAAACATCCACCTTCATCGTCAGCCCCGGTGCCCAAGACGGCTTGTAAGCCACATTGACATCCAGGGACTGGGTCCACGGCAAACGACCCGCAGTACCGCGCGGCACACGCTTCACGGTGGGGTCATCATAACCGCCATTCACAGTGGTGCCGCATCGCATGAACGAGGAACCGTACGGATGAGGACGGTAGTTCTTGGTCTTGACCGAACCATCAGGGTTGTAGACCGGCGGCAGCGGATTGAGATCAAGGACGCCGAGGCAGTTCAGCGGACGACCCGATTGGACCAAGTAGTTGAAGCCAGTGCTCCACTGATCCGTCCACTCGTAGTTGCCGAACAGCTTGAACGAATGACGGCGATCATTCGGGAGGTATCCGTACGTGTCGACGGTCAACTCCTTGTAGTCGAAATCCTGCGTGACGCTGGTATCGGCCTGACCGATATCGGACTTCACGCCACCCTCGGTGTTGCCGATGCTCTTCGCGAAGGTGTAGGAGCCCTGCAAGAAGAACTTGTCGGTGGTGTGTTCGAAGAACACCTCCAACGCCGTGTACTTGCGCTTGGCCTTCGGGCTGAGCAACTCGCCCGGAATGGTCGTTTCCTCGAGCGTTCCATCACCGAAGAAGTCAGACAGCCAAATCGCATCTTCACCCGGGTTGAACATGCGGCAGTAGGGCAAACCGGCACTCGGCAACAACGCGGCCTTGCCATCGCGCTCCCACGCATGGTGCGCCGAGTTGTAATCGAATCCAGCGGTCGTCAGCAGCGCGGCATAATCGCAGTTGTCGTCGATGGCCTGCTTCAGGTCGCGGTGAATGGCGCGCATGCCCAGCGAGAAATTATCCGTGAGCTGCTTCTGGAAGCCCAGAATGTATTCATCCTGGAACATCGGCTTCAAGTTTGCAGACGCGATCGTCGCCGGGTTCTTGGCTTGGCCGTCTTCACCGTTCAGATAGAAGAAGTCCCCGCGCGACACGAGGCCAGTCGGCTCGCCCGTGGTCGGGTTCACGCCCGTGAACGTAAACGTTTCGCGACTGAACAGCGAGGCGGAGGCACCGCGGACTGCAACCGACGGCGTCAGCGGCAGCGCGTAACGACCGGCGTTGCCGAACACCTTGAACGTGGAATCGCCGAACACATCCCAGCTGAAGCCCAACCGCGGGCCGAACTGGTTCTTGATCTTGACGTAAGTGGCCCCATCGCCATTGATGTTCTCGAAGGTATCCCAACGACCACCGATGTAAGCGATGAAGTTATCGGTGATGTTCCAGCTATCTTCGATGTAGAACGCCTGCTGCTTGACCTTGACTGTCGCGCCCTGGCTGAAATACTGCTTCTGCACGATGTCCTGACCGGGAGTCGTGCCAACGGGGGCGGTCAGCGACTGATAGGTCCACTGGTAACCGCCTTCCAGGGCGGTACCGGCCACGGACTCGTAGTCGTCACGGTCATATCCGAACCGAACCAGATGGCTGCCCAGCTGCCACTCGGCGTCGATGCGGAACTGATCGCGCGTGTCGCCGGAATCGATACGATTGAGCGAGCCACCACTGATGTTGCACTTGCTCGAATACGAACCGGTCAGGCCCTGCTGCAAAGCAAGACGAGAGTCGACGACGATCGGGCAACCTTGCTGAACCGGGGCGGAAATGTCGCCGTCGTAGGAAGCCTTGCTGCCGTCCGCACCGATGAGGTAAGTGGCACGCGAGAATTCGCCATGACCGTAGAGCGCCGACAGAGTGAAGGTATCAGTCAGGTAGCCGGTGTACTTGAGGACATAGTTGTTACCGCCCTGAGTGTTGACGGTCTGGCCGACATACGTGGTGCGATCCAACACCCCACGGGTATTCAGATAGGTATCCACGTAGTTCTTCTGTTTGTCAGAGAACCCCGTGAACTCCAAGATGTGGTTGTCGGTAATGTTCCAATCCATCTTCAACAGCCACTTCGGATTCTTGTTCTCCGTGTGGGCATTGGTGGTGGCCAGCGTGGTACCCCACGCGTCATTGGAGCTGCGCGTGTACGAAATCAAGCCATAGGCAAAGAGCTTGTCCTTGATAAGCGCACCGCTGGCCCAGATGTTGGCAGTCGCGTTCCAACCGCCGTCCTTGGAGTTGTCAGAACGGAGCTTGCCGAAATCGGTCGGCGTCAGCGGATTGGAGTAATAAGTGTCTTTGCCGGCTTCCGTGAGACTCTCCGGCGTGTAGTAGATGTTGCCACCCGCTTGGAAGTCGTTCGAACCACGCTTGGTGATCTGGTTGATCACGCCGCCGAGCGAGCGACCAAATTCGGCGCCGTAACCACCGGTCTTCACCTGCTGCTCGGCAATCGCCTCGAACGGCACTTGCGAGAAGTTCAGGTTACGGAACGTGTTCGTGATGTTGAAACCGTTGATGTAGTACTGGTTTTCCGCGACCGAGGAGCCACCGAACGAAGCGAGATTGCCGAAGGCAGCATCGCCGCGGACGGTGCCGGGCGCGAGAAGCGCGACAGCAGTGGCATTCTGCGCCACCGGGATCGCCTTGATCTGCTCCGCCGTCAGCACGGTGGAAGATTCCACAGAAGAGACATCGATGGGATTAACGGCGCCAGTCCCGACCACAGTCACCGTATCAAGGGTCGTGGCGTCATTTGAGGCGAAGTCGATATTCGACGCACCGCCGACCTGCACCACGACATTACGCGGCGCACCGCCGTTGCGGCTGATCTGGTACTGGCCGGTCGGCAGCTGCGAGAAGCGGTAGCCGCCATCCGCGCCCACCGTGATCGTGCGGCTGAAGCCGGTCGACGGGTTGCTGATGGTGATGGTGTCGCCCGACGTCGCGCGACCCGTCACCGCACCTGCGGTATTCGTCTGGGCCTGCACGCCACCCACGAACGACAGACCGAGTGCAACGGTCAGCGCGCTACGCTTCAGGCCTTTGGCAATGTAATTGGAAGCCATTGTGTGTAACCCCCCATAGGGACAGTTGTGACCAAAGATGTACATGTACGTCCGGCCTGAGCCGGCCCGACTCGCCGACTATAGAGCACGCAACAAATCCTTAACAAGCCCCTCAGCCACAATTCAGCCTGATAAAGCCGTATTCAGTTTCATCCGGAATGAGGTTCATGGGACCAGCTGCGCTGCAATTTCCCTAGCCTGGCGCACAAGCGCCTCCGGCATCCGCGGCCCGTAGTCGGCCAGGTAGCCTGCGATCGCGTCGAACTCGGCGCGCCAGCCGTCGCGGTCGACGCCGAACAGCTTCTGGATCGCCTCGGCATCCAGCGAGAGCCCGTCGAGGTTCAAGGCACCCGGGGCCGGCAGGTGGCCGATCGGGGTCTCGGTGG
>CALMYW010000087.1 GCA_937873665.1 uncultured Sphingorhabdus sp. | reverse complement strand
CAATCGCCAAGGCAGCAGGGCGTTAGAACGCCTTTACTTTGATAGGTCGCGAATCTTTGATGCTCATGAAAACGCCCGTTGGAAGCGTAGAGAAATTTACCTTGCCGCGGAACATGTTTTGCAAGACCTGGTTGCTCGCAGCGTTTGTTTTGAAGCAAACTGGCAGCCCAATGTTTTCCAGATAGTCGTCACCAGCGCCGTCGTAATCATCGGGACTTTGCGATGCCAGCGTAACCATCAACCCTTTGGAGCGATGCAGACGAATGTTGTCTGACAGCGCCTTGTGTCGGGACGCCAACAAGTGACGCGCCTCGTCGACGGCCAACACAACTTCAAGTGCTCGATGCCCGTCGGCGTCCTGTGATGCCTCCGGACGTCTTTTGAGGAACATGTTGAGTGAATCGAGCAAAAGATATGCGGCAAGATTTCGTTGCGTATCGTGCGCGCCAGCAAAGGTGATTACCCAACTTTGCGAGAAAAAGCGCTCAGGTGACATATCCGGACAAAATATGACCCGTTCGGTAAGATCGCTGATAGTGGAGATAACACTGTCGGTCTTGGTCCCGCTCTGCTCGTAGTGAGCCCGCAATGCGCGACTAATGTCTTCCAGATCTATTTGCTTTCGTGAAGCGAAAAGCGGCCGCAAAGCATCTTTGATCGCTTCCAGTTGCACCGCTCCAGCCTTGCTTTGCATCACCTTCGCGAATGAATCGCGGAAGCCCATGATCGCATCTGACGCAGCTAACTCCGACACGTCAGAGCCGAAGAACATATCGAGCGGAATTGGTTGCTCTGGAACGCGAATCACACGAGCCCCGATTGAGTCGATAAAAGCCTGGCGATTTGCCAAATCTCCTTTCCCAAGGTCTAGCAGTATGACTGGCGCACCACTTTGTCTGTGGACTTGAGTTAGCGCTTCCAGCATCGTTCTGGTTTTGCCTGAGCCAGCTTGACCCATGATCGCCATGTGCGGCGAATATCCCACGCCGTTAACCTTCCAGTGGAAGCGCTCACGTGTTTCCAGCGTTTCGCCAAGATCCACCGTGACTGGTGTCGGCATGCCACTGGCGAGACTCTCTGCAGACCTGCCAGATATGTTTGCTAGCATGGTCGTTTCAGCAGTCCCGATCTCTGGCAGATTTGCCCGCCTGCGGACCAGAATATCAACAAACTTTTTGTAGTCCTGGTCTGCCTCTTCCCAGTCCTCGATGAGTAACCGCACCCCCCTATGCCAATGCCTACGAACCAATTCCTGGATGGTGGCGAGCGTGATGTCCTCTTGGGGCTGCGCCTTTCTAAAGTGCGTTACGAGTAATCCGATCCACAACGGCAGTTCATCTAAACCGAACAGCACGTCTCCCTTGATCGGTTTGCCAGAACCCTCGATGTTGTCATCGGGGTGGTGTGCCTCGGCCAGCGATCGACCAATAGCGAGGCGTGCGACCCGATTTTTGGCTTGGAACCCAAGATTGGATCTGAGCTGTTCTGTCCGCTTGTCAGCCTCAACGCTTGTGTGAAAGCCAGCGAGCAGGACTTGCTCAAGAGCAAAGCTTGACACTATGCCACCTCTTTGAAGTAGTGCCCTTCAGTGGCAGTTGTTCGACCAACGCCGTTGCCGATATCGACGTGATGCAGCAGGTAAGTTTTGGCCACGCTAGGCTCAATGGACTTGAAGGTTTCTACGTCGATCTCCTTGTCTTGCGACAACAAAACAACTTGCCTCTGACCATCTGAAACCCAGTACCTCAATATGTTGGAACGGTGCGTGCTATCGAGACGTCCGAGAGGGGTATCCACGACCAACGGAGCGTCAATTCCGGATATTTTCGCCAACCCCGCAAGCAGCGCAGTCGCGAATACCTGGTTCTCACCTGCCGACTTATCAAAAGGGATTTCGTTGCCTTCACGATCAAGGAGGCTGGTAGTGCATGACTCGTCGATCTCAATGCGTTGTACCTGACTCTTGTGCGCGAGTTTGGAGTAGACCTCTGTCATCGCCTCGGCCAATTGTTTGACCTTCAGCGAGTAGAGCTGAGGTATCAGCTCTTCAATCAGATTGCAAACACGATCTGCGCGCCCAACCATTGACTTTACTGGGTTGGCATGAACAAATTTCTCATGCTCGCGCGCATACAGTTTCCTTTCTAGGTCTAACGTGCCGCCTAAGCTGCTAAGCAAGCGGTCGGTATCGCCTAACTCCGTCTGTCGTTGATCCAGCGAGGCATTCACGCCGACAAGCTCTTCGTTGAGTTTGGCCAATGAGCCGTCTCGATCAACACCTTCGAGCTTGGTATACCGACTGCTGAGGTCACGAATTCTCTTTTCCAGGGATTCCTTCTTCTCCACGAGCCCCAATACATCTTGTGCGCCGACGCGAAGTTGCCCCATTCGCTCTAGTAGCAACGGGCGCTTCCCTCCCAGATACTCGTGAACGACTACGTCGGCACATCCAGCTGGCATCGGATAGAACAGACTCTCCCAAGCGGCATTCAGGCGCGCCTGCAAAGCGAGTTGTTGTTCTGCAGTGAGGCTAGGAGTTACTGGTGGCTCCTCTGTCGCGTAGAACGCATCAATGAACTTGGCCTTTTCTGGTTCGAGGCTTAGCTTTCTCGCTTCCCATGAATCTCTGGCTACTTCTTCGCGAACTTGCCTGGAAAGTTCTTTCATCAAGTCATCAGACACGAGATGAAACGGTAACTTGCTCGCAATGAGACTATCCAGCGCATCTTCGGTGTTCTTCAGCTCTGTCTCAGCATCCGCCTGCTGTTTGATGATGTCGGCTGCACTCGCAACGTCACCGGCACCCGCACCCAAAGCCATCATGCGGCTCATCAGGTCGGCTCTTTGTTCCCTTAGAGCCTTCACCTTAGTAGTTAGATCGCGTGACCTATGCTCTGTCTCGGCATACTCGGTCTCGTGCTTTGAGAGCGACTCAAACAGCTGACGATGCTTTTCTTCATCCATTACAGCGACGCCACTTGAGCGATTTGCCTGAAATTGTTCCAAGCGTTTCTTGAGGTCTCGCAAGAGCGTTACTCCAAGCAGCCCTTCCAAGCCGCTACGAATCTGCTCGCCTCGACTCTGATCCGCAAGCTTTTTGACCTCTTCCCCATCAAAGAAGAAAAAGGGCGCAAAGTGCACGGGGATAAATTGGCGGTCTAGTAGTTCAGGTAGTCGCTCGGCTTGTAACGCTCGACCGCGAATGCCATTGCGAACCTCATAGATGACTACTTCGTCGTTGTCGATCCAATCGCCAGACCGACTAAAGAACCACGTTCGCGTTACTTCAAGGCCCTCAGTGACTGATTGATTGATTTGAATCTTTATCCACATTGAGTCGCGCTTCATTCGGATGGCTGCGCCGTGCCACGACTTCTCCACAAACTTGCGGTAGCCAACGGCGTCTTTCAGGCCGGCACGGCCGAGGTGGTCTATTGCCTCTTTGCCATAGAGACCCAGATAAAGCGCCTCCAGCACTGACGTCTTTCCGTAGCCGTTCATTCCGCCGATGAGGACAATGTTTCTGCCCTTTGTCGGGGGCGGAAACTCGAAGACCTGATGTTGATAACTCTTGAAATTCGATAGCTCGATTTTGCTGATCCACATGGTGTTAGGCCCCGTTACTCCACAGCACTGAGGATTTCTTCGATTCGTGGATAGATGTTGCGAGCGCGCTCTTCACCAGCGCGTTCGCGCTGTACGCCGATGAGATCTTCGAGTACACCGATAGGAACGCGGTGTTTCGCACACAACTCTTCCAGCACTTTCCGCGCTGCGGGGTCTGACCAGAGCGGTAGATCGCCCAAAAAGATTTCATTCAAGGAATGGACCCTTTGTCTTTGTTGATCGGCCGATTTCTGCGGACCAAATCGCCTGAATACGCTCGACCTCGTCGACGGAAATTAGCGTTTCACCGTACTCCGATTGGGTCTTCAGTAGTTCATCAAGAATCATCTTTCGCGCTTGGATGGTGAACGGCCCAGGTACGTGCTGGATTTGTTCCCCTCTTGCGTTGAAGCGAATTTCCCCGTTACGTCGCTCGATAGAGCGATAGCGGGGGTCATTTCGTATTTGCCGCAACCAAAGCCTGAATTCGATGAGCACCGTATATTGGCGTTTACCCGCGTCCACGAAGCCCTGCAGACTCTTGTCCTTTTCGACGACAGTGCAAGTCCAGCACCCAAATCTGCTATTCGGCGTGCCACACCCAGGAGCGTCGTCCTTGCTGAGCACCACGGGACATTCCCCACCGTCGGCATCGCGGTAGAGTTGAATCAAGGCGCCGTGTGTTCCGCCCCAAGGTGGGGAACGTTCCCCCAAAATTTCCCAGATGTCGTCAACTGTTAAGTCAACGATAGGACGGTAGACGAACGCGCCAACCAGCTCGGAGTGCGGAGCCAGATTTGAATCAACCAAATTTCGGTGCTTGTTGATCGAATTGCGGCGACTGTCACTCTCGTCTAGCCTTACACCCAGCACCACGATTGCCGCCCCGTGAGCGGACACATTGTCGAGAATGTATCGGCTGGTGGGCTGTATTTTCAACCGATCAGTACACCATCGCATCGTCTGGTTCGGGCTCGGATAACCTTTACCGATCAGCAGCGTCCAAAACGTCTTGTCCGGTGCGGGACGTGTTGTAACAACTGTTAAGGGCAGGCCGAGAGCTTCCGCCATCGCTTTGATGGCGTCTTGCACAATCACCAAGTGCGACATCACCGCCGGGCTTTCGACTTGGGTATCGTTCGACACGATGTGGACGGGCCTGCGCCTGAGGGAAGGCGGAATTTGTAGTAACGCCTCAACGACTGCCTGCGTAACCACGGTGGAATCTTTTCCGCCAGAGAAGCCAATAATCCATGGGTAGGCCTGCGACGCGGACAGATACTCGGCCTTTATTGAT
The DNA here is from genome assembly GCA_937873665.1 of uncultured Sphingorhabdus sp. Next base: position 393 of record CALMYW010000087.1, on the reverse strand, counting down.
CTGACGACAGCGTCCCACTTGTCTGCAGGGCCGTCGTCATTTACCAGGCCGACTGTGCGCTCGTGCAATACGACTGGGTCTACAAGCGTCATGAGCGGACTTTCTCACTCTTGGCGCTAGACAACGTTGCTCCACAAAGGCTTCTCTGCATTGCTGTGCGCAGCTTGCACAAAATCACCATCAATCAACTTCCTGCCTAGGCGACGGTCAACCGCGCGTCGAGCGCGCTACGCGAGCTCCTGCAGCGCATGGTTAGAACTTAGTTCAAAAACGTAAGTAAAAAGTACGTTTATAGCGTAACTATTGGCGTCCCGCACGCCACTGCTGATTCAGACCGCTAGCTTCACCGCATGGACAAAGATGCCAAGGCGGACAAGGCGCTGTTTGCGGAAC
>CALMYW010000086.1 GCA_937873665.1 uncultured Sphingorhabdus sp. | reverse complement strand
CTTGCGCAAGGATCAATGGAGCAGCACATTGCGGGCGGAATGGCGCAATGGCGACTTGTCTCATCGGCGAGGCGTCACCTTCGGAGCGATCCGCCAACTGGGAGAAGGAAGCATGATGGGCGCTGGGTTCACCTGGACTCGGGCCACCACCAGCGACGGCGCGATGAGCGCGGTTCTCGATGGCGCGGTGGCAGTTGCCCATCGTCCGGACAGGTCTGCAGTGAGCTTCCTTGCCAAGGCGGAACTGCGCAGCGATCAGGTCGTGCGGGCCATCTCGGGAGAAGCCGGGGCCGCCGGCCGGACCGCGTTGATCGGAAATGGAACCATGCGTTCGCGAAGGGCTATTGGCAGTATCTCCGCTAACTGGACCCCGCTCGGGCGCGATGGAGGCTTTGCCACCGAGCGTGCCGAAGTTGGCATGTTCCTGGCGCTGCGCCAGGCCCTCGACACCTTTGATGGCTTCGATCTTTCCGGAACTTCGGTCATTGGTGGCCTCGATCTCAAGGTTGCGGCATTCGGCGACTTCGAGGTCGGCGGTGTTGCAACTGTGCGGCACAACCTTGGCCGCGGAAAGACCGCCTTCTCGTTCGGGCCCCAGGTCGGGTTCGCTCCGGCCAAGGATATGGTGCTGACGGTTGGCTATAACATTTCCGGTTTCCGCGACCGCGATTTCTCCGAGGCGCGACAGACCGACCGGGGACTGTTTGCCACCATGCGATTGAAGCTGGATCGCGATACCTTTGGCTTCCTGGGCCTGGGACGGCGGCAATGATCGTGCTCATCAGCCTTCTTGTCGGCCTGTGCGCATCCATGGTCCAAAGCAGGTCCGGTGCCAGACCTCTTCTGGTCTCAGGCATTTTGTGTCTGGTTGCACTGGCGATATCCAGTTCGGCCAATGCACAGTCCATACACACTTACAATAATAGCACCGATAGCGCGAACAACGGTATCAATAATACGGCGACGTCTTGCAGCGCCCGCTTCACCAGAACATTTTCAGTGACGGGCAGTTTCACTGTTTCCGATGTGAATGTGGGAGTCCTGGCCTCGCATACGTATCGTGGTGACCTTGTGATGTATCTGGTTTCACCGAATGGCACTCGTGTCCAATTGACCGCAGGATCGGGTTCGAACAGTGCTGCGAACTTCAATGCCGCCTTCGATGATGAAGCTTCAACCTCGATCACCAGCTATACGTCCAACGATACCGCAACTTCGACCACGGTCGTGCCTCCTTACAATGGCAGCTATCGACCTGCTTCTGCGCTGACTGCCTTTGACGGACAAGCTGCAGGAGGCACCTGGACGCTGGAAATCTGCGATCAGTTTGCTCAGGACAGCGGGACGTTCTTTCAAGCGACCTTGTTCCTCGCGGAAAATCCTACGAACTATGCCGATCTTTCGCTTGCAACCACGGTGAGCAATTCAGCTCCGGCCGCCGGTGCCAGCATCAACTATACCTTGACGGTCAGCAATTCCGCCGCATCGACCCAATCCGCTTCGGGCATAGTTGTAAGTGACGTCCTGCCCGCTGGTGTCACATTCGTTTCGGCAACGGGGACGGGAACATACAACAGCTCGAGCGGGGCATGGAGTGTCGGCAGCCTGGCGCCTGGTCAGTCTGCCAGTGTCACACTGACAGTGACTGTTACCGCATCCGCCGGTGCCACTGTGGCCAACTATTCGGAGATCTCCGCAAGCTCTGCAGTCGATATCGACTCCATTGCCGGCAACGGCTCGGGCAATGAAGACGATGACACGCTTGTCAGCTTTACAGTCAGTGGATCGCGGGTGGCCGGGTCGGCCCCGGTGCTCTCCTGCCCTGCGGGGACAACACTGTTCGACTGGGATGCCGTGAGCTGGAGCACAGGGTCGACTTCGGCTTCGTATTCCCTTGGAACACTTGGAACTATCGCCGTTTCCATCGCCAATCCTGGAAGCTTTCTCAGCAATTCGACCTATGGCGGGCAGTCTCCAACTCGCCAGAATGTCGTGACGGGCGGGCAGTCACCTGCTCAATACTCTCTGATGGAATTGGTCAATCTCGGTACTCAGAGTGACGTCGTCACAACCACGGTAACTTTACCTGTTGCGGTGTCGGGAGCACAGTTCAGGATCTTCGACGTCGACTATGCGAGCGGACAATTCGCAGACAAGGTCACAGTGATCGGCAAGCTCAATGGCGCTACGGTTTTGCCCGTTCTGACGAACGGCGTGACGAACTATGTGATCGGCAATTCTGCCTTTGGCGATAGTACGTCGGCAGATACCTCTGCAAATGGCAATGTGGCGATCACGTTCAGCAGTCCGGTCGACACGATTGTGATCAGCTATGGGAATCACGCGCTTGCGCCGACAGATCCCGGGCAGCAGGCCATTGCCCTGCACGATTTCACCTTCTGCAATCCGGCCACGACACTCACTGTGTCGAAGACCAGCAGTGTGATCAGCGATCCCGTCAATGGAACCAGCGCCCCCAAGGCGATACCGGGCGCAGTAGTGGAGTATTGCATTTTGATCAGCAACACCGGGACAGGAGCCGCGAACACTGTTGTTGCGACCGATCCCTTGCCAGCGAATGTGGTCTATCTTGCAAACAGCATGACTTCCGGCACAAATTGCACAAACGCGAACACGGCGGAGGATGACAACAACTCCGGCGCTGACGAAAGTGATCCGGTTGGCGCATCGTTCAGCGGCAACACGGTGACCGCGCTTGCCTCGACGATCGCTTCCGGCGCGACCCTGGCCTTCAAACTGCGGGCGACAGTTCAGTAATCAAAGTCCCCCTGAGACCTGATGCAAAGGCTGCATGACACCTAGGGATCAATCCCAAGCCTAACCGATGGATACTGTCATATATGTCGTAAGATATATTTAAGCATTGCATCGTATCTGAGGGCCTGATCGCCGAACGGAACGTGCTCCATGCTGAAGAAGATGCCTGGCTCGCGCCTAACCAATCCTGCTTCCATCATCCAGGATGAAAGTGGGAACATCCTGCCGATGGCCGCTGCAGGCGTTCTCGTGATGGCCGCGCTCGTCGGCGGCGGTGTGGACATGAGCCGGGCCTACAAGGTGCAGAACCGCTTGCAGAATGCCTGCGATGCGGGAGTGCTTGCCGGGCGACGTGCTGTAACCACAGGCGGTTTCGATACGGGCGCCAGTGCTCAGGCCAACACCTTCTTCAACGTCAACTTCAATGAAGTGGAGCAGGGAACCCACAGCACCACGTTCCTCGCCCAGGGTGATGATCAGGGCAATGCGATTGGCGGTCATGCCAGCACGCAGATGCCGCTGTTGATCATGCAGATGTTCGGCAACGAGACCATGACGATCTCGGCCAACTGCGCCTCGACGATGGGCGTAGGCAACAGCGATATCACGATGGTACTCGACGTGACCGGTTCGATGGGCACGTCGCTTGGCTCGGGCACCCGGATCAGCGCCCTCAAGACGGCGATGAAGAACTTCTACACGACCCTGTCGACGGCCACCCAGGGCACGAATGCGCGAGTGCGCTATTCCTTCGTTCCGTTCAGCACAACCGTGAACGTCGGGCGCCTGCTTTATGACCTCGATCCGGACTATCTGGCGGACCAATCGACGATCCAGTCGCGAGCGCCTGCCTATCGAACGGTCACCAATACGGTGCGCACAGGTTGGGAAACACCCGTCAATACGACCGGCAGCTCGGAAAGTGCCGTGACCAACTCTGGGACCGCACGCTATAACAGCAACAGGTATTCATCGATGTCGGCATGCAATTCCGCAAAGCCCGCTGACACTGCATGGTCGAACGATGGACCGTCAAATACGTCGACCGGTACAACGACCAATGGCTCAGGACAGCAAGTCGTCACGACGACGACTGCCCAGGACATGATAAAGACGAGCTACACTTGCTCTGGCTCAAGCGGCAGCTACCGTATCAACTATTACGAGTCTTACAAGACCGTATACAACTATGCTTATGCCACGAGCGATCCGATTTACACGACCACGACAAGCCAGGTCTTTGATCACTTCGACTACAAGCCAGTCACTTATGACACGAGCGTCTTCAAGACCTTTTCAAGTGCGAGCACGCCCACAGGATCCAATGGTGCAGCGCAGCTTTCGACATGGGATGGTTGCATAGAGGAGCGGCAGACCGTTGCTGCCTCGTCGATCAGCTACAGCAACATCCTTGGCCTCACCCCGAATGGCGCCATGGACCTGGATATCGATTCGGAGCCGGGAGCCGACAACGCGACCAAATGGGCTCCGCTCTGGCGCCAGGTCGCCTATTATCGCAGCACCGTTGCGCCGACCACTTCTGGCTCGCTTGCGACATCGTATTGCGTGCCGGAAGCAAGCATTCTCACAGAGATGAGCAGGACGGAATTCGACAGCTATGCCAATTCGCTGACGGCGCAGGGCAACACCTACCTTGACATTGGCATGATCTGGGGTGGACGTCTGAGCTCTCCCGACGGGATTTTCGCGAGCACCGTGAACGAGGATCCTGCGAATGGGGGGAATATTGCGCGTCATATCATTTACATGACCGACGGCAACCAGGAGGCGTCGAGCTCGACCTACATGGCCTATGGCATCGAGAGCCTGGACCGCAGAATAACCAGCAATGGCACCACGTCTCAGGCGGATGCGCGCCACAGCCTGCGGTTTCGTGCAGTCTGTGACCAGATCAAGGCCAAGGGCATTCGGATCTGGGCGATCGGCTTCACGACCGGGTTGACTTCAGATCTCGCCTACTGCGCCTCGCCGAACAGCTCATATACCGCAAGTACGGCCGCGCAGCTCAACTCAGCCTTTCAGGAAATCGCCAAGCAGGTTGGTGAACTGCGGGTTCTTAGCTGATGGCCAGGGTTAGCCCCCCCCCCAACCGCCGATGGGATGAGGCCCGTAAGCGGTTATTGACAGCCGATTGCTCAGGCGTGACCGCGACCGAGTTTGCGATCATTGCTCCGGTATTCCTGTCTCTGCTGGTCGGAACGTTTGACCTCGGGCAGATGGCCTACGGCATTTCAGTCCTAAATGGCGCGGTACAAAAGGCTGCGCGCGATTCCGCGCTCGAGACAGCGAACACCAGCGATGCGGATGCAATGGTGCAGCGGATGATTACCCCGGTGTTTCCCAACGCAAGGGTCTCATCGACGCGGACCAGCTACTACGACTTCGTGGACATCGGTCGCCCGGAACGCTGGAACGATGCGAACAATAATGGGGACTGCGACCTCAATGAATCCTATGTCGATGAAAACGACAATGGGCAATGGGACCGAGACATCGGAACGGACGGCAATGGCGGCGCCAATGACGTGGTTGTTTACCGTGTATCAGTGAGTTACGAGCCGATCTTCAAAATGCCATTTACGCCGGAGCAGTGGAACAGTCGGACACTGACATCGACGGCGATCAAGAAGAACCAGCCGTTTGCGACCCAGCAGGAATACGGCACCAGATCAGGGGTATGCTCATGACCATGCCCTCTCTTGACGTCAGGGCTACTGGCGCGTGCGCAGGCCGCAGCATCGGGCGATTTGTCAGACGCTTGATGCGCGCTCGATCGGGCGTCGCCGCGATCGAGTTCGCAATGATCCTCCCGCTCTTTACTGGCCTTGGAATGTACGGGATCGAGATCGCCTACATGTCATCCGTGAACATGCGGATCAGTCAGATCGCTCTCGAGGTTGCTGACAATGCATCCCGCATGGAACAGACCAACAACAGCACCGTAGCGCCGACGGTAACCGAGGCAGACATTGACTCGGTGATGGTTGGCGCCACGACTGAAGGCGAGAACTTCGACTTCGCGACGAACGGACGGGTCATCTTGAGCAGCCTGGAGCGCGACCCTGTAACCGGCAAACAGTTCATTCATTGGCAGCGCTGTACCGGCGGACTCAACGTGCAGTCAGACTACGGCAATGACAGCTCACGCAACGGCCTGAACGGGGGCACGATTACCGCGCTCGGCCGCGGTTCCACCAAGATAGTCGCGCCTGCCGGCATCGCTGTCATGTTCGTGGAAGTATTCTATGACTACGAAGGGATCTTCGGAACGCTGTTCGTCAGAAACCAGCGCTTCAAGCAAGAGGCGGCCTATCTCGTCCGCGACGTACGAGACCTTCGTGCTGCATCTCTATCCGGCGTCACGGGTGGCGGTGGCAACTCCCAATGCGGGTGAAGACATGACCCCATCGGCTCCGCTCATGTCGAACCATAAGCGTGACTATCGACGCCGGGGGTTCATTCAGGCCCTAGCTGTTGTGCTCATCATAGCAGGCGCGTGTGGTGCATACTGGCTATCGATCAGGGGACCGCACGATTGCCGTGAAAGAATGGAGCGCCGATACACCGAGGGTGCCTACAGTCTCGTGCCTGAACGAGCCAAAGATGCGGCGGTCGTTTTCTGCGGTCGCTCTAAGAGCCCGAGCGAAAAGTGGTTGAGCGATATCAGTAGGTTGTGATTCAGCGTCGTTGTCGAGACGATGGAGGAAGCACATGCCCTGGACTGATACCGCTCGCCGCGAACATAGGCGGGAAGATTCTGGCTATCCAAGCGATTTGCGCGATGCGGAGTGGGAGTTGATCGCGCCGATGCTGCCGGTGGCCCGGAGCGGCGGGCGGCCCCGGATGACCAGCCTTCGCCGGGGGAAGAACGCGATCTTGTATATTGCGTCGAGCGGCGCGGCTTGGCGGATGCTGCCCAGATGCTTCCCGCCGGTTTCGACTGTGCGCGGGTATTTCTACGCCTGGCGCAACAGCGGCCTGCTGGTCGCGATCAACCACCTCCTGGTAGTGACAGCGCGCCAACAGGCGGGCCGGGAGGCATCGCCCAGCGCTGGGGTGATCGACAGCCAGTCGGTCAAAACCACCGAAGCAGGCGGGGTTTGCGGCTATGATGCGGGCAAAAAGGTCAAGGGCAGGAAGCGGCATATCGTCACCGACACCTGTGGCTTCCTGGTGTTCGTCTTGATCCATGCTGCCGACATCCAGGACCGTGACGGAGCGGTCGATGTG
>CALMYW010000085.1 GCA_937873665.1 uncultured Sphingorhabdus sp. | reverse complement strand
TCCCAGCCGTCTCCGCCGGCCAGCGGCTGGATGCGGTGCAGGCGCTGCCGGACAACGGCGCCTTCGCCTATGTCGAGCGCTGGCATGACGGCTACCAGAAGCGTGTGCTGGGCCAGGAATTCACACCCTTCTCCCCGGCCATGGCCGATGGCCGGAAGGTGATCGAACTCTGCGCCGCCCACCCCGCGACCGCGCGCCACGTCTGCGCCAAGCTTGCGCGCTTCCTGATCGGCGACCCGCCCCCACCCGCCGCCGTGCAGCGGGCCACGGAGGCCTTCATCCGCCACCGCGACGCCCCGGACCAGATCGCGCGCATGATCCGCGCCCTGCTCGATGGCCCGGAGGCGACCGATCCTGCGCATGGCCGCGTGCGCCGCCCGCTGGAACTCACCGCCGCAGCCGTGCGCATGCTGGACATTCCCTTCACGGCGCAGCCCATCCTGGTGGGTGAGATGGCCCGCGCGGGCCAGTTCCTCTTCGGCTGGCCGACGCCGGATGGCCAGCCGCTCGGCGCCGATCACTACCTCGGCGGCGGCACGCTGCGCGCGCGCTGGGGGCTGCTGCTCGGCCTGGCGCAGAATGCCTGGAACACCGGCCTCTCTCCGCATCTCGCCGCGCTCTCGGGCAAGGGGGTCGGGGAGGCCGCCTACACCATCGCCGTCAAGCTCGTCGGGCGGGAGGCGCCGGCCGTCGCCCAGCAACTCGCCAGCGCCTGGGCGGTGGACCGGCGGCCCGACCGGCTGCGCAACCCGCAGGAGGCCGCGTTGCTCGCCGGCCTCGCCCTGCTCGCGCCGGGGTTCCAGACGACATGATCTCGCAGTTCGGCCGCCGGGACCTGATGCGCGCCGGGCTTGGCCTGGCCACGGCCGATGACATCGCCCCGCTTGCGCTGTTCCTGTGCGGCGAAGGAGCGGCAAGGATCACCGGGCAGGTGATCAGCGTGAACGGCGGCCTGAACGCGTAGGTGTTTGGCCCTGATCCTAGATGGAGCGTATCCCAGTATGCAAGGGCGGCGATGAACAGGTTGCTGCCGGATGTGTGATACTGTTGGTTCTTGAGGGTGCGGACGGTGAACCGCCCCCTCGCGGCTGGAGGCTGCGATGCGGACCCAGGTCGTCCCGCGGCCTGTCAGTCCGTCTTTGGTGCCGGGCGGTATGCCCCGACCATGTCGACGCCAAGGGGTGGGGCTGAGTGAGTTGGTACGAATAGCCCGATCCGCGACGCCTTGGACGGGTCGATACGATAGGAGTCGAACTCCGTTACGCCCAAGGCGTGCAGCACTTCATCGTCGATGAAAAAATGCCCGGTGCATTCGCCGGCATCGCGCACCAGGATTGCGTGGGCGGCATCGGCCATGATTTCAGGCTTGCGGCATCGCTGCAATTCCTCACGGTCGGCGAACGCGAGTTCGATCGCAGCCGTTGCGATGGCAAAGCGCGGCCATAGCGCGTTCACGGCGATGCCTTCAGGGCGAAGTTCTTCCGCCATGCCCAGCGTGCACATCGACATCGTCATCTTGGTAATGGTGTAGGCGACGTGGCCGGCGAACCATTCCGGCTCCATGATCGGCGGAGGGGCCATGTTCAGGACGTGCGGATTTTCCGCCTTGCGCAGATGCGGCAGGCAGGCCCGCGTGACAAGGAAGGTTCCACGACCGTTCACCTGGTGCATGAGGTCGAACGCTTTGGCAGTGGTTTCCCCGATAGGACTGCGCGACACGGCTGATGCGTTGTTGATGCAGATGTCGATACCGCCGAACTCGGCAACTGTGGCGGCAACGGCGGCCTCGATCGATTCTTCGGACCGGACGTCGAACTGAACGGGAAGGGCGCGGCCGCCGCAGGCACGCACTTCTTCCGCCGCAGTGAAGATGGTTCCGGGCAGATGGCGATGCGGTTCCACTGACTTTGCAGCGATGACCACGTTCGCGCCATCCCGCGCGCAACGCCGGGCTATGGCGAGCCCGATGCCGCGGCTGGCCCCGGTGATGAACACTGTCTTGCCTTTCAGGTCCATGAGACGCTGTCCTTCAGATAAAAAGATATCTCATTTGGCCATAATCAATCGAATGTTCCAGAGGAAATACACTTCAGTGGCCTAAAGGGAGTGCGCAAATGACATCTCATCGATACGCCGAGGTCTTTGCCGCCATCGTCGAACGGCTCCTCCGCCTGCCGAAGGGCTATTGTTTCGCCGGAGCGGGATTGCGGGTTTCAATCAGATCCGACGGCGAAGACCTTTCCGGGATTAAGCGTATGGCGCGGATCCAGCGCTTTCTTGAGTGCGCGCATGGTGGCAATTTCCTCTGCCGTCCTGGACCAACCCAGGTAGTCTCGCTTTTCAAGCCCGATGCCGTGTTCGGCGGAGACAGTGCCCGCGCGATCGCGGATTCCGCCATAGATGATCGTGTCCACCGCCCGCTTGGTTTCCTTGTCACGGCTGCCGACCCCGGCAACCAGATGGAGGTTCCCGTCGCCCATGTGACCGAACACCGTCAGGGTTGCCTTGCCGGGCCATTGCGCCTCGAGCGCGGCGCGAACTTCCTTGACGAACCCTTCCATGTCGGTGATCCGCAGTGACACGTCGTAAGTGAAGATCGGCCAGTTGCGGGCCGTCTGCCCAATGTCGTCGCGAAGTGCCCACAGCGCGTCGCGTTCGGCCTGCGATTTTGCGATCGCGGCATCGGCGACAAGACCGTTTTCCATGGCCTCGAACAGCAGGGCTTCGAACCGTTCCGCGTCGCTGCCCTGATCCTGTCCCTGCGCCTCAACCAGCACGTAGAATGGATGACTTCCGGCGAGCGGAGCCCGCCCCCGGGCGGGCGGCGTTGTCACCAGCTCATGGAATTCGCGCCACATCACCTCGTAGGCGGTGAGCGTTCCCGCGAGTCCGCGTTCCATGTGCCGCAGCAGGCTGGGTAGCGCGTCGAAATCATCCACTGCCACGAACGCCGAGACCTGGCTGCTCGGCAACGGACGCAGGCGGAAGACCGCGCGAGTAATCACGCCCAGCGTGCCTTCCGACCCGACAAACAGCTGCTTCAGGTCGTAGCCGGCATTGTTTTTGATGAGGTGGTTCATCGACGAAAGGATGGTGCCGTCGGCCAGCACCGCTTCCAACCCCAGAACGTTGTCGCGCGCCATGCCGAACCGGATAACGCGATTGCCGCCGGCGTTGGTCGAGAGGATGCCACCGACCATGGCCGAGCCCCGGGCGCCAAGATCGATCGGCAGGAGAAGCCCCTTGCGTTCCGCCGCTTCGGCAGCCACCTGGAGGACGCACCCGGCCTCGACCGTCATGGTGCTGCCGACCGTGTCGATCTCCCCGATGGCATTCATGCGTTCGAGGCTGAGGGCAAGGTGCCCATCCGCCATGGCGCCGTGCACGAGGCCGGTTTTTCCGCCCCATGGGGCCACTGGCAAGCCCAGCTCGTTGCAGGCGGCCAGAACCTGGCTGACCTCTCCGGTTGTTGAGGGCCTGGCGACTATTACGGGCGTGCCCATGCGGCTCCAGTCGCTGGCAGCCTGTTCGCACGCGTCTTCCCCGAACAATAATGCGCCCGGGGCGCTGAGAATTGCAGAGAGCCGCTCGAACGCCTCTGCGAAATCGGTTTCGGTCATGCGATGATCGCTTCGATCAAGCGGGGACCCTTGCCGGCCATTGCTGCTGCGAACTGGTCCGCAAATTCCGAAATAGTCGTGGCTTCGCTTGCTGCAATTCCGAAGCCGCGTGCGATACCGGCCCAGCTGATATCGGGATTTCGCAGCGAAAGCATGTCTCGCGCGCGCGCGCCGACATTCTCGACGCCCATCCGTTCAAGTTCCACGCCGAGAATCTTGTCGGCGCGGTTGGCGAAGACCACCGTCGTCACGTCGCAGTTCTCGCGGGCCATGCTCCACAGCGCCTGA
>CALMYW010000084.1 GCA_937873665.1 uncultured Sphingorhabdus sp. | reverse complement strand
ATCTGACGCAGCGTCTATCCGCATGGGTTCATATGGCACCGGTTGACTGTTAGTTCTGTTTTTGTTCTCATGGCGACCATGTCCCGAATCGCCGATGAAATCCTGTTCACGCACATCGAAGTCGCGCTTGCGGTTGCGTCCGAAGCAACGCTTGTCGGGCTCGGCGCTGACGACCCGCGAACCCAGCGCAATGCTCGTGTCGATCTCGCGCGCCATCTGGTCGAACGCATGCAGGGTTTGGAGATCGAACGAGAGGGGAATGCCGGCAGGAGCTCTCAGCCCACTCTCTTTCCAGGCGATCTCTCGCCGATGGGCTGACCAGCATTGAGATGTGGCTGAGGTAATACTGGCTTATTGCAGGCGCGTCGGGCGATCCTTCCCCATCAGCTCTGCCACGCGTTTGGCGATGGCTTTCCAGGTGGCGATGCCCGCCTCGTCCTGTGCCAGCGCGAGCGCGCCGATCTGCTCGGCGACATGAAGCGGTGCATTCTCACCATGGGTCTTCAGGACCTGGTTGGCACAGGCCCAGAGTTCCCAATCGCTCAGCATCAGCCGAGACGTCCAACAAGGCCGAGGAAGAACGCGATCAAACCGTAGCCCACGACACTGCCCGCCAGGAGAAGTTCAATATTGAATTTGGAGCGAGGAGGGCGGGGTTGTCCTGCTGGCCAGATCTGATCGCAGATGAGCTCGTTGAACCCGGCGCGGCGTCCGCAGACTTCCACCTCGCGTCCAAGCAATCGACGTGCTCCACGCCCGGTGTCGAGCTCCCACACGCCGCCTCCCGAATGGAGTTCAAGTCCGAAGGGGCCTTCGGCAAGACGGCCTGTCAGATAGAGTTCCGAGCCTAGCGGCATGCAGGCCCTTTCCAGTAGCGATCCCAACGCAGTACTGTGCGTGTCTGGATCATCGAGCAGGAGAGATCGGCACCGCTCGGCAATCGGCACCAGGCAGCCGTCCGGTTGCCACCTGCCGAACCTTCCGACCGGCACGTCAATCTCGGTCCACGAACCACGACGTGCCCTGTCGAGATGGTACCGCGAGGGCCGCCAAGAAGATCGACGAGCGCGTCGCGCGCTTCGATAGCCGACGCGTCGGGGCAGGGCTGGTTGGTCCGGCATGTCCCGTCCATTTCGCGCGCGGCGATCCCGGCGATGCGAACATGAGCGCCTTCGGCGCACCATATGGGCCCGTCGCCATCCCAGACATGCGTGGGCGTGCAGGTAAAGGTCTGGCCGGCAGCGACGATCGAGGCAGCAAGAAGCGCAAGCATTGGTTCGCTACCTAGCGCAGCGCGCGGCCGAACCAAAGCACGCGGCCGACAATATTGATCGTCCGCTTCTCCAGACCGCGCCAGCTGGGATAGGCCGGATTGTCGCTGAGCACCGAGACCCGCTTGCCTTGCGGCTCGATTGCGACCCGCTTGACGCTGAGCATGTCATCCATGCGCAGCACATAGATCCCGTCGCGCAGCCGCGACTGTCCATCATTCAGGTCAACCATGACTTCATCGCCGTCATGCAGCGTTGGCTCCATCGAATCCCCGTGCACGGCGATGATCGAAAGGCTCGTCGCCTTGCTTGCGGTCAGACGGCGCAGCCACTTTTCGTCGAACCCGAACTGGGCGCATTTGGATTCCATTTCGGCCAAAGCGCCGTGCCCTGCCGAGGCTTCGACATCGAGAACCGGGACATGGACCAGTTCGACGACCGGGCCGGATCGCCGCTCGGGCGCACCGAGGATCTTCTCGTCTACTCCGAAGAAGCGGGCGAGCACGGAGCGGTCCTGCTCGTCCAACTGCCGGGGACTGCCGCGGCGGATGTATTGCTGGATGTAGGCCGCGTTGCGTCCGAGAAGGCGGGAAATCGAGGAGTAATTACACCCTCGTTGCTGGATCAGATCGTCCAGGGCTTTGCGTGCATCTTCCATCGCTGCGGGTCCTATCGCATCCGTCTAGGAAATTCGATCCTAGACTCTAGGAAGCCTTCCTAATAAGAACATAACAAGAACACAAGCGGAAAGCGAGTCGAAGGCGATGGAGCTCCTGGACCAGATCGAGGGCTATTTGGCGCGAAGCGGTACGAAAGCCAGCATGTTTGGTAGGCAGGCCGTCGGGGATCCCCGTTTCGTGCAGGATCTGCGCGAAGGGCGTCGACCCAGGCGCAAGACGACGCAACGTGTCCTTAATTTTCTCGCGTCTACAGAGGGAGTTGCGTCCACACTATCGGATCGTGTTGACATGTTAGCGGATTAGATTCGCATTGCCTTAATCACATCCGTACAGTAGGTGTGCCCATACAGAAACTGGTCAGTCCAGCTTTTGTGGGGGCTACGGGGTATGGACGGCGAATCAGGATTACGAAGAGGGGTCGAGAGCAGGCTGGAATTCATCGAATTCCGGTTGTTCTGGGAAGGCCACGTAAACCGAAGCGATATCGTCGAGACTTTCGGGGTTTCGATCAATCAGGCGTCAGCCGATCTCAACAGATATCTGGGTCTGGCCGAGACCAACATGGTCTACGACAAAAGCGCACGGACCTATGTGCGAAGCTCTTCCTTCAAGCCAATCTTCCATAAGCCTGACGCCGAGCGGTATCTCACCCAGATCCGGTCGATAGCTGACGGGATCATTACTCCCGACGATGCCTGGATCGGCAGCGTTCCGGGGTTTGCTTGCGCGCCAACACCTGCCCGCGGTGTGTCTGCCCCCATTCTCCGAGCGGTCGTGACCGCGATCAAGCGCAAGGAAGCACTCGAGGTCCTTTATCAATCGATGTCCTCGCCGGATCCGTCCTGGCGCTGGATCGCGCCGCATGCCTTGGTCTTTGACGGGTTCAGATGGCACGCCCGGGCCCACTGCGTCCGTAGCGGGGAGTTCAAGGACTTCGTCCTGTCCCGCATCGGAGAAACGCGCGCGAGCAAAGTCTCCGAGGGGACAGACTCGCGCGATCGTGATTGGCTCAGTGACATTGACCTCGTCATCGCACCCCATCCTGAACTGAGCGCCGGCCAACGAAAGGCGATCGAACTCGATTATGCAATGGAAGGGGGCAGGGCGACCATCCCGGTCAAGCGCGCGCTCCTATATTATGCGCTCAAGCGGCTTGGGCTCGACACCGACCCGTCGGCTCGGCGGCCCCAGGATCAGCAAATCGTTCTGCTGAATGCCGACGCGATCAACTCTGCAATGCGAGCTGAAACCTCCTCACACACACGCGGAGCGCAGGATGCTTGAGCGCCTTCAGCAATTGGTTGCCGATGCGGCGCAGCTCAACAGCAAGTTGGTCCTCGTCGTTGCGAATTCCGGAGGAGGCAAAACGGCTCTGCTCGCCGAATACGCTAAAAGCCGCGATTTGCAGATCATAAATGTCGGGAGCGAACTCTCGAACTTGCTTCTTCCAATCCCGTCTTCGCAAAGAAGCTTCGAGGTGTTGGGCGTATTGAGGGACATGCTGTCGCATCACCGCGATCGCGGGGTAGTCGTACTCGACAATATCGAAGTCATGTTTGATGCAGAATTGAAGATAAATCCCTTCGATACGATCAAACGCTTGGCCCACGCTATGACAGTCGTCGTGGCGTGGCCGGGAAATTTCAAGGATGGCCGCCTGCTTTACGCAAAAGTGGGTCATCCCGAGCACTGCGATGTCGCCGTAGATGGCGCAATCGTACTTGAGTTGAACTGAGCTTTGAGAGGAATTTTGGAGATGTCCATGCAGTATGGCGATCTCATTCAGTTTGAACCGATTGAATCGGTCATTCAGCTTCTGGACGCGAACCGTCCGGACGAAGCGAAGAAGCTCGTTTCGACCTACGTGATTTCCGACGATATGGCCGAGCGCATCGCAACGCAGATCGTCCCGCAGCTGTCGTTCGACGAAGCCGTCGATCACAAGGGACTTCTGGTGGTCGGCAACTACGGTACGGGTAAATCGCACCTCATGTCCGTGTTGTCGCTCGTCGCCGAGGATGCCGCCTACGTTCCCTCGATCCGTCATCCCAAAGTGGTTGAAGCCGCGGCAACGATCGCCGGCAAGTTCAAGGTCCACAGGATCGAAATCTCAAGCCAGATGTCCTTGCGCGACATCATCACGCAGCAGCTGGAACTTTTCCTCGAGAAGAACGGCGTCAGCTTTTCCTTCCCGCCTGCGGACCAGGTGATCAACAACAAGGCGGCCTTTGAAGAGATGATGGCCGCGTTCGCGGAAGTTCATCCGAACCAGGGCGTGCTGCTCGTTGTCGACGAATTCCTCGAATATCTGCGGTCTCGCAAAGATCACGATCTGGTTCTCGATCTCTCGTTCCTTCGCGAGATTGGTGAAGTCGCAAAGCATTTGCGTTTTCGCTTCGTGGCCGGTGTTCAGGAAGCCATCTTCGACAGCAGTCGCTTCCAGCATGTTGCGGACAGCCTGCGCCGCGTGAAGGATCGCTTCACCCAAGTGCTTCTCGCCCGCCAGGACGTGAGCTTCGTAGTCGCCGAACGTCTCCTCAAGAAGACCGCCGATCAGCAGGACAAGATCCGGACGTACCTCACGCCGTTTGCAAAGTTCTATGGCTCAATGAACGAGCGCATGGACGAGTATGTCAGGCTCTTTCCTGTGCATCCCGATTACATCGGAACCTTCGAGCGGCTGGTATTCACCGAAAAGCGTGGCGCTCTCGTGACCTTGCGCGATCAAATCCAGGCGATCCTGAAGGATGAAGTTCCGAGCGATCGGCCAGGCCTGATCGGCTACGACAAATTCTGGGACACCGTCACGTCGAACTCCGTCCTTCGCGCGGACCCCAACATTGGTCCGGTGCTGAAGGTATCTGAAGTCCTCTCGGAGCGCGTGACGAAAGCTTTCACGCGTCCTGCATACAAGCCCATGGCACTGCGCATCATCGATGGC
>CALMYW010000083.1 GCA_937873665.1 uncultured Sphingorhabdus sp. | reverse complement strand
CGAGTGCCCGGGTCTTTCCGTATGACAGCCCGACAGTGTCCAGGCGGACGACCGGCGTCAAAGCCAAAGGGTGGTCTTTGGGCTGCAGGTCGCTCATTGTGCCAGCGTTCTCTGCAGACTGGCTGGCCATTCCACTTTCTGGTCGAGCCGGACATAGGCCATGCCCGGAAGGCCGGTTTTGACCTGCTGGATATATTTTCGGAGCAATTCCGGAGCAATTTGTGCCTTGACTCGGAACATAAGCTTTAGCCGCTCTTCTTCAGTCTCGACTGTCTTGGGCGTGAACTGGGCGACATCGGCGACGAAAGTGACTTTAGCCGGAATGACATACTGAGGAGCGGCATCAAGTATGAGACGCACATCGGCGCCAATTGCGACGCGCCCCGCCTGCGCTGTCGGCAAGAAAAAAGTCATGTAGACGTCGCCGAGATCAACGAGATTGAGAACCCGCCCACCCGCGGAAAGAACTTCGCCGGGCTGCGCCACACGATATTGAACGCGCCCGTCGCGAGGTGATTTTAAGATACTATCGTTGATATCGGCGCCGATACTCTCGAGGGAGGCTTTGGCTGCTTCGACCGCGGCACCGGCATCAACCACCTGTGCGTTTGCTGCACTGATCGCGGCCTCCGACGCGGCAAATTGTGCTTTTGCCGTTGCTACTGCAGCCTTTGCCCCTTGGGTATTCGCCCGGTCGTCGTCCAGCACCTGCTGAGAAACTGCGTTGGTGGTGATTAACTGCTCGGATCGCGCAAGCTTTCTCTGAATTGAGTCAAGCTGCGCCTCGCGCTGGGCGACAACCGAAGCCGCCGCCGTTCGTTCGGCCTCCCGCTGAATGACAAGGCTCTTGGCGGTATCAATGCTGATTTTTGCCCGATGCAGTTGCGCCTCGGCCTGGCGACGCTGCGCTTCGAGCTGCTCCGTATCCATACGGGCAAGCACCTGCCCGGCGGTAACGAAATCCCCCTCATTGACCAATATTTCTTTGACGCGTCCCGGCGCTTTAGTCGACACGTCAATCTCGATCGCCTCGATCCGGCCGTTGCCACGCGCTATCCCTTCAAGAGGATCGCTTCTGAGGAATTTCTGCCAAGCATAATAGCCGCCCCCGGCGAGGATCGCGACGAGAGCGGCAATAAGCCAAGGCTTTGTGGATTTCGTAATGGTCATCAATTGCCCTTCTTGTGAATCTGCTCAGCAGCGCATCGTTCGCGAAATGCTAGACTGCCTGTTCGGATAACGTCTAGCAGCACGAAATGTCATCCCGCGTACGGGCAAGGATAAAGGTTACTTGCCCTGCGCCGCGGAAGGCAGATTCTCGCGCCAAGCCTCAAAGAATTTCGATCCGTCACTGTAGGATTTCTTCCATGCATTTTGCATGAACTCAGCGGAATATTTTAGCGCTTCGGCGACATCCGTGCATTCGGATAGCGCCTTTGCATAATCGGCCTGTTCCTGGAGGCGAGATGCGGTGAAGCTAAGTGCTTGGTTCCACACGCCATATAATCTTCTAGGATTTTCAGAAAAAGACTTCAGCCACTCTGTACTGCTGAAGAAAAGGTATTTCAGATCGGCCACAGGTGCTTGCGCTTCAGGGGAGTCGTTCTCGATCGCCATTGCCGTCTCCATGCTCTGCCTAATTTTCTAATCGCGTAACTTTAGCTAAGGCGACAGAGCGCGATGTTGACCCACATCAACCACTGTTGACCAGATTTGACTGTACGATAGTAGTGCGATATGGCAACTGGTTTTTGATAACGTCGCGGAGGCCGATCTGGCCGATGGCGCGCGCGCACTCGACGAAGAGAACGGCGCCAGAATTTTAGCCGATCGATCCCGGGCACACGTCACCGCCTCCCTATCCGCGACATGTCTTGGGTGACGTCAGATGAGACCGCGGCCCCTCCTAGATTTGATATTGACCCAGATCAAACATAGTTTGGCGCGGCCTGTTAATCAGCGACAGGAGATCATGGAGGCGAGGAGTAAAGGTTATGCAAAGCAACACCCACTTCTTTACAAATTGGGCCAAGGAGCGTCTCGACGAAATGGACGCAACGTTGACCTCGCTTGAGGGCAAGGCTGCCCAGGTGCAAACCGATGTCCGCGACAAGGCCAAAAAGGTTCTTGCTGACCTGCGCAAGCAGCGAGATGACTTCCGCGACACCATGAAAAAGCAGTCGGAAGCTAACGAAGCCGCCTGGATCCAGGCAAAAGCAAAACTAGCGACCGACTGGCGCTTATTCGAGACCGAGGTCGAGAAGTATGTCGAAAGCTTCGGCAAGCAAATCGAGCACCAGCAGGCGACGTTCAAGCTTCAAGCCGATGCCCAATTGAAAGCGTGGCGCGAAGCGGCCGACAAGCTTGAAAACGATGCGAAGAAATTCGCTTCTGAGCGTCGGGGCGATATCGACGCCGCCGTTAAGCGCATGACAGCCGATGCAGCCGAGGCGGAGAAAAAACTCGAGAAGTTGAGCCAGGCGGGAACCCAGTCATGGTCCGCACTCATGGCGGCTTTGACGGAAACGCGCACTGCTTTTGATCGCGCCAATGAGGCTGCGCGGGAAGCGTTCAAACGAGCTGCTTGATCAAGCCCCGGTTAGATGCGGAGAGACCGCCGCGAGGCGGTCTTTTTATTTTGCTCGAGTCACCGCCGATGCCCTCACGGATAGCGGCATCCGCGCTGGCTGCCCTATCGCGGCAGAGCAGGCCGATCTCGAGAGGAGCTGGGGTCCACGATCTTCAGATCGCGCGCTTTATGAATCAGCCCTTTATCAAGGTCACGAGCATCGCGAGTATGCTCACCATTTCATTCACCAGCAATCGCACCCCCTACGAGACTAAATGGGGTGGAGAGCGTGGTGCCGACCGTATTGAAGATAAATGCACCAGCGCGGCGCATATCGTGGCCCGCGCCGCCTACCTCGGCGTGAGTCAGCCGGGAATGGAGCGCGGCAAGTCTAGCGAAACGATCGTGATTGAAGCCGTCGGACGCCTTCAGGCTGGAAATATCTACAATCTGCAGATTTGCCTTCAGTGCCGCCTCCTGAACTCTCGGATCATCCACATCGAGAACACCAAGTCTCGGCCGCTCTCCTGCGATCTTGCCGGATATTTTGAGAGCAATGTCATCTCGCGACACAAGCACTGTCATTGGTGGTGAAAGCGGACCGATCACTTCCATCTGGGAGCGGAACACATCGACGTCGATGTCCGGAGCAGCAAGTATGACATTCAAGCGATTGATTGCGGCATCGTTGCGGGCCAAGCGAAGTTGGCGCAACGCTTCCACCGTCAGCCATGCACCCATGCTGTGCCCGATCAGGTTGATCCCCTCAACGGACGTCTTGCGCGAAAGCGTCGTCAGAAGTTCGGCCAATCGATCCCGAGAATACGTCACCGCCTCCTTGTCCGCGACATATCCGGTCGCCTTTGCCGCGGATGGCCAGGCGAAGAGGATCGGTACGCCATCGACATCAGCGTCAGCTGCCATTTGCGCGAGCCGGTAAACCGCTTCCTGGAAGTTTGTATTGAACCCGTGAAC
>CALMYW010000082.1 GCA_937873665.1 uncultured Sphingorhabdus sp. | reverse complement strand
CCTTGACGATCATCTACAGTCACTACAAACGTCAAGTGTAGCGACGACCGATTGAATTCACCGACGCTGCCGCGGTCGGAATGGAAAATCGCCCGCGGCTCGATCACCGTCGTCGCGGCAGCGTTCTTCAGCGCCGTCTCAACGAGCTCGGTGCGCATGTGATCGGCGATCGACCAGCCCACGACCTTCTTGGAGTAGCAGTCGATCACCGTCGCCAGGTAGACGAACCCCTGCCACGTGTGGATGTACGTAATATCTCCGACGAACTTGACGCCGGATGCAGGGGTCGATCGGCAGCGTCGGTGACGCCCTGGACAACGCCCTCATGGAGTCCACGATCGGGCTCTACAAGACCGAACTGATCGACCTGGAGAGCACCCGCAGGTGGACCGGCCGCAACGAGGTCGAGCGCGAGACCGCGGACTGGGTCAAGTGGTTCAACGACGAGCGACTGCACTCGGCGATCGACTACCGGCCACCCATCGAATACGAGGAGATGTACCGTTCCAACCAGGCGACCGAACCTCAGGCCGCCTGATTCAGCAAGACCCTCCGACGGAGCCAGGGCGATTCACACCGGCCCCATCTCAGATCTGCCTAAGTCGTTGAGTTTCACGGCTTATGACGTCACGGATCTCGCAAGCCTCGCCCCCTACTTTGTGGACTCAAGTGATCGATGTGGGATCTACGTCCTGCGATTCGCCGATGGGACCGCGTATGCCGGCAAGGCGGGAAATGTGGTGAACAGGTTCAGCGATCATCGCAGGGACTGGGCGAAGAAGCTCCCTGGGGTTCCAATTGCGCAGGTCGAGTTCGCCTCCTGTCCAGCTGACCAGCTCGACGCTGCCGAGCTGGCGGTGATCCGTCAGCTCGAGCGCACGGACCATCTTCACAACAAGCTCTTGACCAACAGGCCTGGCGGTCATGGCGATATTGAAATCACCAGAAATGGGGAGCAAGCCCTGCGGATCCCGGTGGACAGGGCGCAGCGTCCCCGGCTGTCGAAAGCCCCGGTGTCGGATAAGTTGCGTCGATTCGTGAGCTTCTCGATGGAGCCTGACGCGGGGCAGATCACTGATTTCGCTGCTGTGTACCTTGCAGAATCCATGCCCTCTCCTGCCGAGACTGCGGGGAGCATGTGGAAACCACGCAGAATTGCACCAGATGCAACAGCACGAAATGGCGCTAGCGCACATCAGGCTGGTTGCAAGCATCCCACACATCTCCATGCCAAACGCCATGACCTGCACCCTTGCACGATTCGGTCATCTAATGCATGATTCCTGCAGTAGATGAAAGGATCAGGCGCGATGATCGAACCTCCAGGCCATGCCAAACTCCAGTTGGTCGAAGGCGTCACCCCCCTACACCCCGAAGAAGCAACGCTCGACGCCATGGTTGACGGATGGCTAAAGCAACAGATCGGCGGCCGAGGATCCACGGCAAAGTATGCCGAAGTCAATACAAGGATCATTCGCAAGTTTGTGACATACACAAACACATATCCATGGCAATGGACCGCGAGCGACATGGATGAGTGGACGTACCACCTCTATTCCGAGAAAAAGCTAAGCCAATCGAGCGTACGAAATTACCAAGGCGCAGTAAGATTATTTTGCAGCTTCATAACCGACCCGGCATACGGCTGGGCCGAATACTGTATAGCACAATTTGGAGATCACCCAATACAAATATGCCACGAATGGAATACACGCGTACATAACAACGAGCATGAGGGCAGTTCCGCCCGCCGACCCTTTACTCGCAATGAACTACAAAAGTTGATGGATTACGCAGACGACCAAGTCGAGGTAATGATCAAGAATCGCCGCAAAGGCGCACTAACAGCATACCGCGACTCAACTGCATTTAAAGTAATATTCGGATGGGGACTGAGAGTAAGTGAAGCCATCAATCTAGACACGGCTGACATAGCCCGAAATCCAAAAGCTCCGCAGTTCCACAACGCAGGATCAATCCATGTACGGCGCGGAAAGGGATCGAAGGGATCGGGACCACGGAGGCGAACAGTTGTCAGCATTGTACCTTGGGCTGTTGAAGCTCTAACTGACTACATGGAAAACGTGAGACCATTATTTCCGATCAATGAAACTAATGCACTATTTCCCACCGAGCGGGGAACTCGCCTGAAGGTGAGAGAGCTTCAGGATCGGCTAGCTACATACCGAAACGCACTCGGATTTGATGAATCCCTCACCCTCCACAGCCTCCGACACTCGTACGTATCTCACCACATAGAAGACGGCGTAGACGCAGAATTCATACGAATGCAAGTAGGTCACGCATACCGTAGCACGACTGGGATATACACTACGGTGAGTACAGAATATATGAACACTATGATGGAGCATGCAGTCAAGAGAGTGGTAAATGGCGATGGCACAATCGAACAATAATTCGTGCGAGTACGCTTGGAAGCTACGGGAACTGATGGCCGAAAAACAAATGTTCTCGACTACAGACTTGCGCCCACATCTCGAAACGTATGGAGTTTCGCTTTCTACGAGTCAGGTTTATCGGCTTGTGGCTGAACAACCCGAGCGAATCAATCTGACAACTCTAGTAGCACTACTAAAAATCTTGGACTGTTCGTTTGAAGAACTCGTAGAGATAAAGGATGTGAGGCAAAGTTTCCAAGCCGCTACAGGCACAAACGACCGTCACGAGAAGACATCATCCAATCAGAAGATCGCACACCTCAAGCCGACACGAGCACGGATTATCCCTTAAAGACCAGTGATGGAAGATCTAAATAAGTTGTGGCAAGCGCGATTCGACGTGGTAGTCGAAACCATACACAAAGCTGGTTCCGACCTATCAATTGAATTGGTACGTAGAACTGTTCAGAAACACGTCAAGTCGAAACGTTCTTTAGCCCAGCTTTCAGCCTTCGTGCCCAAACTGGAAACAACGCTCGTGGAGGGAGGAGTGTCGCCGGGTCGCGCTCTAAGCGCGATATCCCTCGAGCTCATTGAATGTGGAAGCGACGAGATCAAACCAATTTCATGTGCCGATTGCGGGGACGGTAAGCTTCTTAGACGCCTCAATGAGGAGGGTTTGGCAATATGCGGCTCATCGCATCTGAGTGTGGGGTCAGGTCCGTAGTCCGCCGGCGATGAGGAGC
>CALMYW010000081.1 GCA_937873665.1 uncultured Sphingorhabdus sp. | reverse complement strand
CTGCTGCGGTCTTGCCAACTTGGCACAGCAGCTTTGCTGCCGGTTTCCTGGCGGGTCTTGCTTGCGGCATTCTTGTGGTGCTGGCGACGTTCGTCAGTGTGACCGTTCTGATGGGGGCGCGCTAGGCGTTTCTTTTCAGTGCCTTGTGCAGCACCATCAGGCCGTTAGGCGTCCTGGCCAATGGCTACAGCGTGCTTGGACCCGGCGGCGTAGCGTTGCCTCGCGCGTAGTTGGTCCGTCACTGGCTCGCACAGATCGCCCCTGTCACAGCCATCGCGTCACAGCCATTAGGTCATGGCCATAGTGCGGGAGTCTGCGTTGCGGGGGTAACGAGCCGCCGCAGCGAACTTCGGCGAGCCTTGAACGGCGGGCTCCGATCGGCAAGAAATTGATGTATTGGCAGCTTGGCACGGGCAGAGGCCGCGAAAATGGCCATCATTACAAGTTGTGAGGCATCGCCGGCCCTTGTGATCCATGCGGGGCAGATGATGCGCGCAGGGATAGGAGTCTTGGACGAAGCCTGATTGCGCAAGGCTGCGTTCGGGTGCTGCCCCTGGCGCTTTCCAGAAGACCGGCGCGTCCTCTTTGGCAAATGTGCGGACGGGCCAACATGGGTCTTGGTCTCATCCACCAGCTTGATTTGGCAAATGGTATGCAAGCGCCCCGAACTGGGACACCTCAAGCCACCCGGAAATTCTGCCTTAGCGTTAATACTTTATTGCTGGCCTTACTTACCTTGATGTTTATAACCCCGCGATCTTCGCTTGGTATGATCATCGCCGCCGCCGTAGCGCGCGACACAAAGAGGATTGGAGAAGGTGACTTCGATGTCCGGTCACGTGAATGCTCAATCGCAGGCTCAAGGCTTGTTGGAGGAAGTGTTGCGCCTGCTGGACGAGGCCGGCATGCATCGCTCTGCGGCTTATGCCCAGATGGCGCTCGACTGCCTGTGTGACGCTGAATCCGAAGATGCTTCGGGACCCACCCTTTAACTTTTCCTATTTTAGCGCTATTTACCTCGAGAACCGCTCGAGGAGCTCGACCAAGTGCCCGATATCTCCAGCGAGACACGGCTGACCCCGCGCCAACAAGATGTGCTGGAGCTTATCGGTCAGCGCCAGACCCTCAAGGAAGTTGCCGCGAAGCTCGGCCTTTCCGAATCCGCGGTCAATCAACATGTTCGCGAACTCAAGCGTAAGCTGAGGGTTAACTCACTCAGCGAGCTGGCGCAGCGACTGCGTGACGCACCTGAACTGCTGGAAAATCCTACCTGTAGAGAATCTACATCCATAAAATCGCATATGGTCCAACCGGCCATGCCTCTGTCAGACGGGCTCTCGGAACGGCCTGAGGCAGATCCGGTATCAGTTACTTTTGCAGATGCCGCTTGGAGTCAAACTCCGCCCTGGGTCGCACAGGAGATGCCGCAGGTCGTTCCACGGGTGCTCGATGGCCAATATGCCGGTTGGGTGCGCACTGCCGCCATGGCTTTGATCGTGGTATGTTTTTTTGTGGCAGTAGTGGTCGGTCTTGGCGCGGTCCAGGGTCTCACAGCGCTCACTAGCGGATGGTCCGGTCCCGTCACCAATTAGCGCGCCTGGTCGAGCGGGGGCGTCAGGAGATTCGCAATGACCCTTCCCATTCCCGCGGCAACTGCCCGCATCTCCAATCAGCTGGGTGACGTTGAGCGCAAGGCTGATGAAATGCTCATTTCACTGAATGAATTGATGGTGTCGATGCTCCGTGCCCGTGCCAATCCCGATGTCGCAGTGCATACCGGACAGCGCGCCCTCGTCCGGCTGATGGCGGCCCAGCAGTCCATTCTGGACGGCAGCAACAATATCTTCCGGTGCCATGATGAAATGGCAACAATCGCCCGGGAGATGGCAATTTTGGACGAAGACGGTCTGACTCCCAAATCGCCGATGGTTCCGGCCGAGCAGTTTCGCAAGGCTTCGTGACCGTTGGTGATCATGATTGCCAGGTATAAAGAATCATGATCATCGACGTGTGGCAGATCAAGGATGAGCTCCAGCTTGCTATTCTGGCAGCTGCGATAGCACTTGGCTTTTGGCGCGGCGCAGGCCCGGAGCGGGCCTGCGCCGGGATATATCTCGCGATGTGGTCGGTCGACCGACTATACCACATGATGTTCGGCACGATAGTCATGCTGGGCGGAGCGGACATCGGGCACATCGCAATCGATGCGTTCAGCGCTTTCGGCCTGGTCTGTGTCGCGCTCTATGCCAACAGGAACTACACGCTATGGTTAGCGAGCATGCAATTGGTAGCACTGTTGTCCCATTTCCTGCGCATAATCAGTCCGGGTATCGACCCAACGGCTTATGCACTGCTCATGGCGTCACCGATGTATCTCGCGGTCATGGTCTTCGCGATCGGGATAATTCGGCATATGCTTCGCCAGCAGCGTCATGGCCCGTATCGATCCTGGCGCGATTTCTCGCACCGCACTGCGGCACCCTCCTGGCCGATACCCTCGCCCACCAGCTAATTGACAGCTTCGGTTCGCTCGCTGGAGCTGTAGCGGCGCCCGCTACCGCAATTGAGCGGGTCTGCGGCAAAACCGGCGGAGCCGCAGAGGCGATCGCTCTCGCGCGCGAGCTCATGCTTGCGGCAACTGCAGAGCACGTCATTCGTTCTGCTGTGACTGTTGCAGATCCACAGCTTCATGCCTACTTACGGCTGCGAATGCTCCGCTTGCGGCATGAGGAATTGTTTGTGGTGTTTCTCGACGCAAAAAGTCGATTTATTCATTCGCAAGCCTTCTCGACGCAACAAAGTAATGAGGTTTCGGCGCGAATTGACAAAATCTATCGAAAAGCTATAGACTTAGAAAGCTATGGTTTGCTGCTGGCGCACAATCATCCATCCGGGGATCACCGCCCCAGCGCAGATGATTACCGAGCCAATGACCGATTGAAGCAAGTGGGAGAAGCGCTGGGTATTTCGCTCGTTGACCATCTTATTGTGGCGGGCAGTACCATCTTCAGCATGCGCGAAGGGCGTGCATTATGAGCAACGAACTGTTCTCGATTGAAGATGAGCTGCTCGCCTTGCGGGACAAGATCAACGCATTGCCTGCGCCTATCTCGTCCGGTCGTGCGGCGTTGAATGTCGACCCTCGGGTCGTTCATGTCGAAGACTTCAGTGCCCTGGCCAGTGAGGAATTGCGTGAGCGCAGCCGCCGGGCCGCCCATTTCCCCGATGCGCTGTTTGGAGAGCCGGCCTGGGACATCCTGCTCGATCTCTACGTCCATGCCTGCAAGGCCCAGTCGGCCCGAAGCTGCGATTTTGGCCATGTTGAAGAACAAAGATTGAA
>CALMYW010000080.1 GCA_937873665.1 uncultured Sphingorhabdus sp. | reverse complement strand
ATCAAGCTTGACGCGCTGCCGGCGTGAGCCGGATCGGTGCGCAGCGCGCCTGCAAGGGCAGCTGGCGTCACCATGCCGGTTCCCACCGATACAATCATCATCGGCAGAATGAGCGCGACCGCCGAGTGCGACAGTGTCGTCGCCACAATCAGGATCGCGGCGCCGCATCCATACAGGATGGATCCGGTGCGCATCGGGTCGCGCCTGGTTCGTGTCGCGCGAAATGCGCCGAACGTCGCCGCGCCGGCCATGAGGAGATAGGCGATACCGCTCTGCGTTCCACTCAATCCCTGAATGTCGATCAGCACGAAAGAGGAAGCGGCGTAAAAGCCGAAGATGCCGGTCGAGGTCGCCATCACCGCGAGGCTGAACCGCCAGAAAGCCCAGCGAGCGAGGAGGCGGCGGAATCCATGGAAAGGGTCTACGGCTACGCCGGTCGCTGCCCGGCGGCTCTCCGGAACTGCTGCTGCCGTGCCGACGAGGCCAATGAGGCCGAAAGCGGCCAAAAGCCACATGATCGCCCGCCAACCCGCTAGGTCAGCCACCACGCTGCCCAACAGCGGTGCGAACGTCGGGGACAATAGGGAGATCATGCCGAGCACTGCCATCCGCCGGCCTGTTTCAGGGCCATTCGAAAGATCGGCGATGATCGTGCGGCCCACCGACAGCAAGAACGCACCGCCGACGGCCGGAACGATCCGCCCGGCCAGGAACAGCGGCAGGACGGCCGCCAAGACGCAGGCGAACGACCCCAACATGTAAAGAATGGCCCCGGCCAGCATGACAGGCCGCCGCCCGAAGAGGTCGGAGCTCCATCCTCCGATCAGCTGCCCGACTGCCAACCCCGCGAGATAGAGGCTGATCGCCATTTGCATCGATCCCGGCACCACGTCAAGGTCACGAGCCGCCGCGGGAAGGGCAGGCACGAAAGTCTGGATCGCCAGCGAGCCCAGAGCCGACAGCGCGGCCAGCAAGATCATGAGTCGACGCGTTACCAAACGGACCGGGCCGTCAATTGCCCCGACGGACGATACCCCAACGGACGATGCCTCGTCGGGCCGCCGTAGCTCCGAATGCCCTTCCCGCTCATCGAACTGTTGCATCAGCCGACGGACGTCATGGGAGACGCTGTACACACAGGCTTGACGCGGGTCGCATCGCATCGTGGAAGCCGTGGCTTCCGGCGAGGACCGACCAGGCTGCCATCATGCTATCGCTACCGGCCTGATGAAAAGGAAAGCGGGATTGCCTCACTTCGCCGACATGCCGCCATCAACGATCAGCGTTGTTGCATTCACATACTTGGCTTCGTCCGATGCGAGATACAGGACAGCGTAAGCCACATCCCAGGCGTC
Source organism: uncultured Sphingorhabdus sp. (assembly GCA_937873665.1). The sequence continues at coordinate 4,672 of CALMYW010000080.1, read as the reverse complement.
GCCGAGCCGGCCGTTGGGAACCTGAGCGGCACGCTCAGCCAGCAGATGGTCGATCTGCGGGCCATGTACTTCGTGAAGGCGTTTCTTCACCCTGGGCGTATCGATCAGGCCGGGCAGGACTGCGTTGCATCTTATGCCCTCCTTGGCATGAAGAATGCCGACATGCTGTGTCAGCTGATTCACGGCCCCTTTCGAGGTCGCGTAGGGCAGGCAGGGATAAGCAGAGCGAATGCCTGCGATCGACGAATTGTTGATGATCGATCCGCCCCCGCCGGCGATCATCCTCGGCAAGACGGCGCGGATGGCCAGCAGCATGCTGGTCACGTTGATCCGCATCACCCGGTCCCAATGGTCGAGGTCGACATCCAGCGGGCCGCCAAGCGCTTGAAGACCGACATTGTTGAAGAGGATGTCGATCCGCCCGTAGGCCTCGACTGCCGAAGCGGTCATCGCCTCGACTTCTTCCTCGATGGTCATGTCGGCTTTGATCGGCAGGCAATCGTTCCCCTCATCCCAGATCAGTTTGGCCGTCGCCCTTGCACGATCAAGATCAGCATCGGCAGCAACGACCTTTGCGCCTTCGCGGGCAAACAATATCGATGTCGCCGCACCATTGCTCAGGCCATGGTCGATCGAACCCGCGCCACCAACAACCGCAACCTTGCCAGCCAACCGCCCGGCCATTTCAGCTTCCCCTGCTCGATACATTGCGCGTCTTTCGCCGTCGCTCGTGTCGGCGCTGTGTTGCGCTGCACCCGCGCAGCGCGCCGAGCTCCTCGAATGGAGGCCCGGCGTTCAGTACGCGGACGGTCGCCCACCTCGATATAGTTGCCAACACAATATTTGCTATATCAATTATAACTCGACCGCGTTGCGATTGCTTCGTCGTCTCGCGTGGCTCGATCAATCATGGGTATCGTCACCAGTGAATGCGACAGAGCGCGGGTTGTCGCCGCCATGCCGAGCCTGCTCATTCCCATCGCCTGCGGGCGCCAAGGTAACAGGCGCAGGCCGCCGATTACTCTTAGGGCATTTGGGAGGGGCACTGCGGTCCTGCCCCCATTTTCGCAACACCGGACAGGCCAGCACGGCTGGATCGGGACGGGCTTTGACAAGTCTTACTCTTGCTATATCAAGAGTTGCCATGAGCGAGTGAGTGCCATATCCGTTTGGTCGATGGAATGTGTTTCCGCTCACCGGAATGATGACTTGGTCGAGAGCATGGCTGTCCTGATGGGCCGGCTAAAGCAGCTGGCTGGCGCAGGGGAAAAGTATATGAGCGAGGTTGGAACCACGCCGAGGGCTGGCGAGGGACATGATGAAACCCTGATCCCGCTTCCGGATTTGGCCGATGCGGCCGAACCGGCGTTTGCTGTCAGAGACGGCAAGACTTTGCTGCGCGGCGGGGAAAGTGCCTCCTCCGGGATCCGGACCTTTCCCAGGAGATATGTCTGCCCTGAAACCGGAGCACGGGATGTCGCCGAGTTCCTTTTCGGTCCGTCGGGCAAGCTCTATTCATTTTCGCAGGTGCACGTGTCCACCTCCCGGCCTGTGCCCTACACGATCGGTTATGTTGATTTTCCCGAGGGGGTCCGGGTCCTCGCCGAAATCCGGGCATCCGATCCTTCGGTCCTGACTTGCGATCTGCCCGTCGAACTGCGCGCCGAAGGCGGGGCCTGGTTCGTCGTTCCAGTCGGCAATGGGGCTTGAACATGGCAGGCGCTTTCATCGTCGGCGGTGCAATGATCCCGATGGGCCGTTACCGCACCTCGAGTTATCCCGGACTGGCCATCCCGGCCGTGCTCGGAGCGCTCAAGTCCGCCGGACTGACAACAAAGGATGTCCAGGCGGTAGTCTGCGGCCACAGCCTTGGCGGCAATCTGGTGGGTCAGCGCGTCGTCAAGGATCTGGGCATGGGCGGCATTCCGGTGGTGAATGTCGAGAATGCCTGCTCAGGCGGCGCGGCCGCGTTGAACCTTGCCTGGAAGGACGTCAGCGAAGGACGCCACGACGTCGTGCTCGTGCTTGGCGTCGAGAAGCTCTCGCAATTCGGCGGCGGCCCAATCCCGCTGGTCGAAGAAGATACTGAAGTGCGGCAGGGCATGGTCATGCCTGCGCTGTATGCGATGCGGGCCCGGCGCTTCATGTACGACAGGAATGCCTCGCTCGACGATCTGGCCGCCGTGTCCGTCAAGGCGCGCCGTCACGGGTCCTTGAACGCTTTTGCCCAATATCGCGCTGAGGTGACCGTCGAACAGGTCCTTGCGTCCCGTCCGATCAGCGATCCGCTCACGCTGTTGATGTGCTGTCCGACGAGCGACGGTGCCGCCGCTATCCTGGTCGTGTCCGACAGCGTTCGCCGCAAGCTGGCGCGGCCGGCGGTCCGCATTCGCGCGTCGATCCTGCATTCGGGAAGTGTCGCGTTCGGGTTTCGGGACATGCTGCGGCCTGAGATTACCTATGACTGCGCGCGCGATGCCTATGAAATGGCGGGGATCGACGCGAAGGATCTCGACGTCATCGAATTGCATGATGCGTTCGCGATTGCAGAACTGGTCTATTATGAGGCTCTCGGCCTCTGCTCGCCTGGCGATGCTGCCGGACTGATCCGTGAGGGGCGAACCACCTATGGCGGCAACGTCGTGGTCAATCCGAGCGGCGGACTTCTTTCGAAGGGCCATCCAGTCGGCGCGAGCGGCGTCGCGCAGGCCGTCGAAATCTTCTGGCAGCTGACCGGCCAGTTGGACGGGCGCCAGGTCGACGGCGCCCGTCTGGCGCTGAGCCATGTCACGGGAGGCGGCATTTCCGGCCTCGATCACGGCGTTTGCACGATCCATGTCTACGAGGCCGCAGCATGATGGCCGGGCAGGATGAGGCGGCGCGGCCGGCCGGCTCCGGTCAGGGAACGCCGCTCAGCGGCTATCGCGTCGTCGATCTGACCAGCTTCCTGTCTGGTCCGTTCTGCACTCAGATACTCGCCGATCTGGGCGCGGAGGTCGTGAAGGTCGAGCCGGTCGAGGGCGACCTGAGCCGCTCCATTCCGCCCTATTTCGTCGGCCAGGACAGCGCATATTATCTATCGACCAACCGGGGCAAAAAGAGTGTCGCGGTCGATCTGAAGTCGCCGGAGGGCAGGGATCTCGTGCGCAAGCTGATCCTTGAGGCGGACGTCGTCGTCGAGAATTACCGGCCCGGCGTCGCGCGCCGGCTCGGCCTGGATGTCGATGAGCTTCGGATTGAAAACCCGCGTCTGATCTGGGCATCCATCAGTGGTTTCGGGCAGAATGGGCGCTGGCGCGACAAGCCGGCATACGACATGATCGCCCAGGCGCTTTCCGGCGTGATGAGCCTGACCGGCGAACCGGGTCGGCCCTCGGTCCGGCTCGGAATACCTGGCGGCGATGTCATTGCCGGCATGTATGCCGTGATCGGGATCAATGCGGCACTCGCCAATCGGGAACGGACGGGACTTGGGGCGGTCGTTGGCGTCGCGTTGCTCGATTCGCTCCTCACAATGCAGTCCTATCAAAGCGCCTATGCCCTGATCGGCGGTGCGACGCCCGGGCCGCAGGGCGCCCGTCACGATTCCCTACCCACCTATCGCAGCTTCATCGGCGGCGCCGGCGCCGAACTCGTGGTGACGGCCAATACCGAGAAGATGTGGGTCAATTTCTGCGGCGCGCTTGGCCGCGGCGACCTGGTCGAGGACGGGCGGTTCAACAGTTCCAAAGCGCGTCTGGCAAACAAGGAAGCGCTATGGGCGATCATCGAGCCGATCTTCCTTCAGCGATCCGCGGCAGAGTGGGTCGATGCGCTCGAAAGCGTCGAGGTCCCTTGCGCCGCCATAAAGACGGTCCCGCAGGCGCTTGCCGATGCGCGTGACGGCGGGCGGGCGATGATTGTCGATTATGCGATGCCCGGCGGCGAGACGGTTTCGCTCGTCGGAAATCCAGTCAAGTTTCCGGAGACGGGCGAGGTGCATGCCTCCTATCCGCCAGGTCTCGGCGCCAATTGCGGCGACGTGCTTGAAAGTTGGCTTGGCCTTGGCTCGGACGATGTGACCGGCCTGCTGGAGCGGGGCGTTCTGGCCGCACGTCAATAGCTCCGGACCCTCCGCTTATCGTGTCTTCAAGTCGTGCCTTGAAGCCGCTCTCAGATGAGACCGGACGCGCGGCGCGACCGGCGGGAGAAAGCAATGAGCGCACCGGTCGGTGTCATTGGGCTGGGCAACATGGGCGCGCCCATGGTCCGGCGGTTCCTCGATGTCGGGTTGGACTGCGTCGTGCACGACAAGGATTCCGACCGGGTGGCGAAGCTCGTGGCGCTCGGCGCGCAACCCGCCACGTCGCCGCGCGCGGTCGGCGACGCCTGCGCCATCGTCATCGCGTCCTTGCCGTCGCCGGATATCAGCCGCGCGGTGGTTCTGGGCGACATGGGGCTGGCCGGAGGGCGGGCGGTAAGGCAGTTCGTCGAAACCTCGACAATCGGCCCGTCGGCCGCGCGCGAGCTCGCTGCCGATCTTTCGGCGCACCATATCGGTTATGTGGACGCGCCGGTCAGTGGCGGACCCGTTGCGTTCGAAAACAACAGCCTCACCGGTATCGTGTCTGCGGCGGAGGCCGATTTCCAGGCGGTCGAGCCGGCGTTGAAGGTCTTTTGCGCGAACATCTTC
>CALMYW010000079.1 GCA_937873665.1 uncultured Sphingorhabdus sp. | reverse complement strand
GGGCCAGTTCGAAGGCCAGGTTGACCGAGCGCTTGTTCACCGAAAGCAGGTCCGCATCGATCTGGGCCATCTTGCCGGCCAGCGTGGCCACTTCGGCTTCGAGCTGGTCGGCCGGCACGGCATCCATGACCAGTCCGATCCGCGCCGCATCGAGGCCCGAGATGATGTCGCCGGTAAGCAGCAGTCGCTTCGCCCACTGCGGGCCGAGGTGGTAGTAGAACATGTTGATCGGCGGCGTGCCATTGGCACGGGTGGCCGGATAGCCGATCTTGGCATCGTCCGCGGCGATGACGATATCGCACAGGAACGCCAGATCCATGCCGCCGGCGACGCAATTGCCCTGCACCTGGGCGATTACCGGCTTATGGATATCCAGGATGGTGGTGAGGCGATCGAGGTTGCGTTCCATGCCCCAGCAATCGTCGTCAAAGGTCTTGGCGCCACTGCGATAGGCCAGGGTATTGCCAGCCGCCTCGTCTGCGGCACGCCCGGCATAGGCCCCGGCAAGATCGTATCCGGCGCAAAAATCCTTGCCCGCCCCCTTCAGCACGATCACGTTGACCGCGATCAGGTCGTCCGCCTCCAGCAGAGCGAGACGCAGTTCTTCGAGCATTTCCGGGCTCATCGCATTGCGCTTTTCCGGCGCGTTGAGCGTGATCGTAGCGATGCCGTTCGCCACGTCGAACAGGATCGTTTCCGGCGATTCAAGCCACTTACCCATGCAACTCCCTTCCTCGTTCAGGCTGCTTCCCGCTTATTGACAGCTGGCACTAAAATGTCTACCTGTTTTTACTCTTTTAAGGATTTTGACGCGGAGAATCCCGGTGTACAACGGCCCCATCTTCGACTGCGACACCCACTTCTACGAAACTCCTGACGCGTTCCGCTACATCCCCGAAGGCATGAAGGCTGATTGGGGCGTTGAATATCGCGGCACATCTGACGAAGACTTCACGCTCTACGTCGGCAATCGCAAGGTGGAGCACCTCACCGGCTATTACCGGCCCGACGGCACGGTTCCCGCGCCCGGCAAGCTGCACGAATGGCTGCGCGCCATGAAGGAAGGCCGCCACGATCCGGGCCTGCGCACCCTTCCCACGGCCGACATGACCGGCCCGGCCCAGCGCCTGGTCAAGCTTGATGAGTGGAACGTGGAAGGCTGCATAAGCTATACCGGTAACTTCATCGCCACACTGGCCTATTTCAGCGATCCCGTGGCGCTGCACGAGGTGATCCACGCCTATAACCGCTGGGTGCTGGATGAATGGGGCTTCAACTACAAGGACCGCATCTTCACCGTTCCGGTGATCAGCCTGCCCATCCTGGACAAGGCCCTCGAAGAGCTTGAGTGGTGCGTGGAACGCGGCGCGAAGTCCATCCTGGTGCGCCCGGCCCCGGTTCCCGGTTTCCGTGGTCCCCGTTCGTTCGCGCTGCCCGAGTTCGACCCGTTCTGGAAGCGTGTCACCGAACTCGACATCCTCGTCTCGCAGCATTCGTCCGACAGCGGATACGCCCGATTCGATTCGGAGTGGGAGGGTTCGGATGGCGAGATGCTTCCGTTCCAGACCAACGCCTTCCGGATGGTCAACGAGTGGCGCCCCGTGCAGGACACGGTGTCCTCGTGGGTGTGCCATGGCGCGCTGTTCCGGCACCCCGACCTCAAGATCGCCGTCATCGAGAGCGGCGCGAGCTGGCTCAAGCCACTGATGGAGATGCTCGCCGACACCTACAAGAAGGCCCCCGAGGGCTTCGGCATGAACGATCCGCTCGAGGCGATCCGCCGCAGCATCTCGGTGAGCCCGTTCTACGAGGAGGGCGTCACCGACCTGATCGACCTGATCGGCGTCGACCGCGTGCTCTTCGGGTCCGACTACCCGCACCCCGAGGGCCTGGCCGAACCCACTCATTTCGCCGACATGCTCGGTCACCTGTCCGAAGAGGATCAGGCAAAGATCATGGGCGGCAACCTCGCCCGTCTCCTCAACCTCTGAGAACGGCAATTCTCGATCCCTGAGGTTCTGCTGTCGGGCGGTTTGCGAGCGAGCCTGCAACACGCCGAGGGGGACGGCGACCACAAGCAAGACGCACTCTGTCCGGAACCACAACAGTGGTTCCGGACAGAGTTTTGTCACCGCGGGCCGAAACGGCTAGGTCACGGCGCCGGCGACCTTGAACTCGACGATCCGGTCCCAGTCGAATCCGAGCTCTTCCAGAATCATGTCGGTATGTTCGGCAAACCCGGGCGCGGCGGCGGATTCATTCCTGCTCACGTCGAATTGCACAGGGCTCGATACCAATTCGATGTCGCCGACCTCGATGATGTAGTCATTGGCCCGCACCTGGTCGTCGGCACCGACCTGCAGCGAGTCCTGCACCGGCGCCCACGGCCCCGACAGGGTCGCGAACCGTTTGGTCCATTCGGCCAGCGTCCGGGAACCGATCACCTCGCGCAGGATCCCCACCGCCGCGACCGTGTTCTCCATGATCGAGGCGTTGTCGGCGAACCTCGGGTCATCGATCAGGTCGGGGCGTTCGATGTGCTCGCACACGTCGCGCCAGAATTTGCCGGGCTGCAACATCACCAGCGACAGGAACCGGTTATCGGCGGTCCGGTACAAGCCCGGGGGCGGGTTGCGCCCCCCCCCGTCTTCGCCCCGGGTGGGGGCGAGGAAGGCGA
>CALMYW010000078.1 GCA_937873665.1 uncultured Sphingorhabdus sp. | reverse complement strand
GGACGGTGCTGGTGGCGGTGATGCCGACTGTTTCCAGACCGTCACCGTCCAAGTCTAAGGCCAGGGGGTCGATGCGCTGGGTAAAGGATTTGGAGCGAAGATAATAATCGCCGGTCAAAACATTAATCAAAGAGTTAACCCCATACGCAAATGCTGCACCGAAAGTCATGCCTTTAGCAAAATTAACTATTTTTGTCCTCATTACAGCCGACACCCCAAGCTGCTCTAGCATTTTTCCGAGTGCACTTTCGTTACCGTCGAAAGGGCTTGTTTTACGAATAGAATCAAATACCAGCCCCAACCCTTCTATTGGAATTTTAGTGGACCACCCCCAAAGGGTTCCTGCAACCCAAGCCGCTGAGACCGCAATAGACTGTGAAATAGCTTGCGCCGCCTCAATGCTATCCCCTCTATCTATTGCATCTATTGCTCGCGATATATGATCACCAACTATCTGTTCCACTGCAGATTTAATTTGAGACGATGGTGTTGGAATCGATGACGGCAATTCAGCAACAGCAGTACGCAATTCTTGGTATGTATTTTCCAAATTAATATCAGTCATTTTCCGCCCCAAAGGTAATTGATTGACTTATGCATTCCGAGTGAAATTACTACCCCTAACAATATTCCAGAGAACCACAAACCGATTGATGTAACTGGTGATCGCAGTGACGGGACTACGACCTCGTTGTTAGCGTTCATCCCATTCGAATATATTTCAAACATGTTGGCCAGGTACCAAACAAACAACAAAATGAGGCCAAGGTACTCCACCAATGAGTTACCAATAAAAATAAAATTAACCCGTAATTTCACTGATTTTGGCAAAAAAATAAAAAACATCACTCCAACAAATGGTAGAGCTCCAAAATAACTTATGCTCATTGCCACATGGCCAAGATTCAAGCCGGAAAATGAGGAAATCCCTATTAAAATTAATGCAAATGGCGCATAGATAATTTCCGGAAAGAACATACTAACAACTGCACAAATAAGAATAGCCAAAGGGGTTAGAGCCATTACATTTCTGCCCTTCTTTTTCTGCCGACCACAGCCAATTTAGTTTTTCTTTTTCTCATGTCGTATCTCTCCAATTTCCCTTCATTGCGCACGCCCTTCGCTTTCATTTTTCCTCCCCCACGATTTCCATCTGCCGATTAGTGGTGGTTCCCAGCTCAATCACTTCATCCACCGCCAGCCCCCAGGGAATCTGATGCGTAATGAACAGCATGGTGACCTTCCCCTTGAGCTTGTTGATCGTCCTGGCGAAGTGCTCCGCCGTCTGCTGATCGAGATTCGAAACCGCCTCATCGAACACCAGAATCTTCGGTCTTTTGAGCAGTGCCCGGGCAATGGCAATCCGCTGCCGCTGCCCACCCGACAGCCCGGTCCCCCGTTCTCCGATCTCCGTCTGATACCCGTCGTTCAGTTTCTCGATCACCTCATGAATCTCCGCCGCCTTGCACGCCTGGATCACATCCTCGAAACTGGCATGCGGATGCGCCATGACCAGATTGTCGTAGAGCGTGCCGGAGAAGAGGACGGTTTCCTGCGGCACCACCCCGAAGGTGGTTCGCAGTTCATTGGCCGCCAGATGCCGGATGTCCTTCCCGTCCAGGTTGATCTGCCCTTCGTTCGGCTGGTAGAAGCCCAGCAGCAGTTTGGCCAGCGTGCTCTTGCCCGAACCCGAGGGGCCCATCAGCACCGTCAGATGGCCAGGCTTCAGCGTCAGACTCAGGTTGCGGTAGAGCCAGGGGTGATGTTCCGAGTAGCGGAAGGCGAGATGGCTGAGATCGATTCTGCCCGGCCCCTGGTTCTCTCTCGTTGGCGTCAGGGTATGCGGTTCCTGCGGCATGTCGAGAATGTCGCCCAGGCGCTTGACGGCGATGTTGGCCTGCTGGAATTCCTGCCACAGGCCGACGAGTCTCAGCAGCGGTTGACTCATCCGGCTGGCGAACATCTGGAAGGCGACCAGCATGCCGACCGTGAAACCGTCGTTCTGCATGACCAATAGCGCACCGACGATCAGGATGGACAGGGTCATTACCTGTTCCAGCCCGTTGGCGATGACGTTGTAGGTATTGCCGACCTGCTTGGTGGAGAAGCCGGCAGCCAGGTACTGGGCGAGGAAGTCGCCGTACTTCCTGTCGATGTCGGGTTCCATCTGCAGGGATTTGACCGTCGCCATGCCCGAGACGTATTCGGTGAGGAAGGACTGGTTGCGGGCGCCGAGCATGAACTGCTGGTTGAGGCGGTCGCGGAAGAGCGGGGCGACGAGGAAGCTGAGAATGGAGATCAGCCCGAGCAGGCCGACGGCGATCAGGGAGAGCTGCCAGCTATAGGCGAACATGACCGCCAGGAAGATGAGCAGGAAGGGGAGATCGAGGATCAGCGTGACGGCGGCACCGGAGACAAATTCGCGGATGGTTTCGACGCCGTGCAGGCGGGCGACGAGGGTGCCGGTGGGGCGGAACTCGAAGTACGGCAAGGGCAAACGCAGCAGGTGGCGGAAGACCTGCCTGCCGAGGCCGGCATCGATACGGTTGCGGGTGTGCAGGATCAGGTCCTGGCGCAGCCGGGTCATGACGCTGGGAAGACCATGAACAGGACCAGGGCGACGCCGAGGACGATCAGGGTGCTGTGGGTCTGGTGGACGACGACCTTGTCGATGATGACCTGGGTGAACAGCGGGGTGGCGAGGGCGACGAGCTGGATCGAGAGGCTGGCGAGGAGGACGTCGCGCCAGATTTTCTTGTGCTTGAGGAGTTCGGGGATGAACCAGCGGAAGCCGAAGGGCTTCTTTTCCGTTGCGAAGCCGGGGATTTCCTCGTCCTTACCAGTGCCCGTCGCTTCCTTGGCGACGAGGATCAGTTGCGGTTCGAACTGGGCGACGGCTTCTTCGACGGTGAGGGTCTCGGGGGTTTGCGAGTTGGCCCGGAAGTAGAGGAGCTTGTGGCCGTCGGTCTTGAGGATGAGGACGGGGAGGGTTGGTGATGCTTCTTCAGCAACCTCCTCGGTCTTGGGTATGGGACGCAGGAAGGCGATGGCCGGGAGGGGCAGCTTGTGCCAGTCGGGGATGGCGGTGGTGCAGGTGCCGGTTTTGAAGCCGAGTGCACGGGCGGCTTCGTGGAAGGTGTCCAGGGTGTGAGGCGGCGGGAATTCCTGTTCGATCAGGTTGGGGTCGAAGGGGATGCGGTAGAGGCTGCATAGGCTGCCGAGCAGCCAGAGCAGTTCCTGAGACTTCAGCCCGCCCTCTGAAGTTTGCATCGCCCGGCATCTTTTTATGGAGATTAGGTATTCTCCGGTCAGCTTGATGCCAGGTCAATATTGCAAAGGTCGTAGCTCACAAAAAAGAGTTGGTACAACGACTTTACAAGGCAGAAAAACGCCCTCGCGCAATCCATTTGGAAATCGTAGACGGAGATATGCCCAATTCGTGAGCGATCTGACGGCTATTGAGGCCGCTTTTCGCCAAGGCTTCCGCCCGCGCAATTCTTTCTTGAGTCACCAGTCCGTAGCCCCTTTTCCCCGGTGATAGCTCTTCCTCCAGTGCAAACCACATTTCAGCCTGGAGAATAGCCCAGCCCCAAAGCATGGGATCCCAGCGGTAGGGGTCGAGTTGCTCCCGGAGAATCTCGGTCAGCGTTTCGAAATCGGCATCCAATGCGGTAGTGCCTATCTTCTTCATGACTCGCGGAGAGGCTGCCAAGGACGCCTGAAGCAATACCATCTCATCGTGGATGGACTCGGGTTCGTAGCCCCATTCGAAGATCACGTCGGAGAGCGCAAGCCGGCGGCGCATATCGCGCACAATAGTGTTACCGCGAAGAAAATCGAGTTGGCCGCGATGCTTTGCAAGCGCGTGCGCTTTCTTTCCCAGACGGTAACGTCGGTAAGCCAGCGAATGCCCCGTCCCACTCTGACCGCGCTGCGTATGTTCGTCGCAAAAGCGCGCCCCGGGATAAGTAAACCGAAAACAAAGTTCACAAATGGCAACCTCATGCCAATGGCGAGCCGACCAGCCGATGAGCGCCAAGCCCCAAATCAG
>CALMYW010000077.1 GCA_937873665.1 uncultured Sphingorhabdus sp. | reverse complement strand
CTCTAACATGTCAATGCAGCGGACGCGGTTCCCGCGCCGCTGATTTCCGGCGTTATGCTTTTTAACCAACCGAAAGGAAACGCGATGAGTGAGAAATTTTTAACCGGTCTGGACTTGGAACCCATCATGGTCAAGGTCATGGATGAAGAGGAAGGATTGGGATGGTCGCTTGACTATACAAAAAGAGTAGCAGCCGAGTACGAAAAATACCTGATCCTTTGCAAGGAGCTTCCCGAAGAAGCTCTTGTTCCATCCGCTGCAGTCGATGATTTTTGGCATTTCCATATTCTTGATACTCAGAAATATCAAGAAGACTGCCAGATGTATTTTGGTTACTTCCTCCACCACTTTCCGTACTTTGGCATGCGCGGAAAAGAGGATGAGAGCAATTTAAAAAAGGCTTGGGCTGATTCTTGCGCAATCTATGAAAATCGCTTTGGCCAACTTCCTCAAGATATTTGGCAGGCAAGTAAGCGGTGTCCTAACTGCGGGCGCCGATGCAACTCAGCAATCTATGCAATGGATCAGCGGCCAAGGCTTTCTTCGGTAATGGCATAACATTGCAGTCAAGCCGACCCGCCTACGGCGGGCGGCTTACTTTTAGCGTTGGGGGCCAGTAGTGCCATCTGCCGGGTTTCAGCCTCAAACCGTTCATTGGCTGCCCGCCAGTAGTCGGCGTCTATCTCGCACCCCACAAAATCCACCCCGTAGTAGTGCGCCGCGATTGCGATGCTCCCGCTCCCAAGGTGGGTGTCCAAAATCCTCATTCCTGGCCGTGCGTACTGCTGCAGCAGCCATTCGTACAGCTTCACCGGCTTCTGTGTCGGGTGTATCCGGCGCTCGTTCAGCGCCTTGTTTCCTTGCTGGCGCATGCTCCCTATGCCGTCTCCCTGCATCATCCCGCGCCACATGTAGCGCACCACGTCCACGCGCTCGTTCAGGCTGTTGTAGGCTATTTCCGCGCCGCTCTGGTCGGCTCCGTCATTCACCTTGTCCCAAACAATCGCGCCGCCCTGCAGCTTCACGGGCATGTAGTTCGCGCCCCAAACAATCTGGTGCCGCGCCACGCGCCGCAGTTGCTCGAAATACTCCGGCGGCGGCGGCTCTCGGTCCCAATCCTTCTTTGCGTAGCCGCCGTCAAAACACTGCAGCACCGTGCCGTTCTTCTGCTTCACGCCGTGGCAACGGTTCGTGCCGCCGTCCTCGCCGCGCCCGTATGGCGGGTCAACTATCGCCAGGTCAAAGGCCGCGTCTGGCAGCGTCGCCATGTAGGTCATGCAGTCGGTGTGCAGCAATTCAATCACTGTCGCTTGGCCCCCAACCCGTCAGTCCAGCGGACGCCGTGCCGGCGCCGCTGACTTCTGCGTTAGAGTTGTCCCATTAGAGAACCTAATTTATAGCATATTTTCAAAAACATACCCATCAAGAGATATTTCAGATGTTTTCTTATCGCGACCCGGCACGAAAAATTATGTATATAGGAAATCCAATGAACATGAAGAGCTCTGTCGCCAATGGCGACGCGGTTACCCTAAAAAGAGAAAATACAGATGTATATGTAATAAATACCCAAAACCTTGGCAATGGAAAATATTTAGGAACAATCTATGGCTTTGAGCCACCGCACCTAACAAATTTTAAAGAGCTTAGTTTGAATGATTTCGTCGAATTCGACGAAGGCCAAATATTTTCGTGCAGCAGCCATTAATGAAATGCAGATCAATCACACTCGCACCAATTAGTTTTTAAATATAGAATTTATGTTTCATAAAATTCTCATTGCATTGACAATTCCCGCAGCACTTAGCGGATGCGCTAACGGCTACAGACAATTCTACAAACCAGCGAATGGAATAACACCTGAATTTATTGCCCAGATGCGTGCAGCCCCTCCACCGAGCACACCACTCGTCGAAAGAATTCCTCCAATCGATGGAGCTGCTGCTACAGATGCATATTCAAAACGAGGATACACTCTAATAGGCAGTGCAGAATTTAATAGCGGCAGAGCAGAATCAGAAAATTCTGCAATTGAGCAAGGCAAGGCCGTCGGCGCCGATCTTGTTGTAATTCTTAACCCTCAGTACACAGGGTCTGAATCATCTGTAGTTCCGATTACAATACCAACAACAACAACGACATATTCAACTGGCTCTGCCACAGCCTATGGGAAAGGGGGGTCAGTGACGGCATATGGCAGTGGTACCAGCACTACCTACGGAACATCGACCAACTATATCCCAATCACCATACATAAATCAAACTATGGCGCAGGCTATTTCATAAAACAAAAAACAATAATTGGCATACAATTTAGAGACCTAGATGATAGCGAGCGAAAGAAATTTCAAACAAATAAAGGGGTCGTCATTCGTTTAGTCGTTGATGAATCGCCCGCATTCAAGGCCGATCTATTGCCGGGCGATATTTTAAATTCAATAGATGGCATTCAAATATTAAATTCCAACCAATTCTCCAAACTAATTTCAGAACGAAAAGGAAATGAAATAACAATTCAACTTCTTCGCGATGGCAGAAATATTAATATACCCGTTAAATTAAATCCGTAACATTTTTATCAGAATTCTTATTTGAATACATTTCTAACCATTCGTCGCAGCCGACCGCCTACGGCGGCGGCTGAACTCAGCCGTTAGGTACTTAGAGGAAACGTAATGGACATTTGGGACGAAAACAAGCTCATCCTTTTCATTGCGTTCGTTGTGCCCGGCTTTATTAGCCTCAAAGCCTATGAACTCGTTTGCCCGCGAGTCGTCAAAGATTCATCACAGCAGCTGATTGATGCTGTGGCATATAGCTGCATCAACTACGCAATTCTTCTTTGGCCTATTTATGCAATAGAAGCAAATCAAATTCGCGCAAGCCATCCTGGCTCCTACATCGCCTTTTACGTATTTGTTTTTCTAGGTGCTCCAGTTTTATGGGCGTTTCTTTTTCGTTGGGTGCGAAGCAGCCAACTTCTTCAAAAGGCATTGCCTCATCCAACCGCAAAACCTTGGGACTACTTTTTTGGGCAGCGCAACCGTTATTGGGTGATCGTGTCACTCAAAGACGGACAGAAAATTGGGGGGCGCTATGACTCCAGATCTTTTGCGTCAAGTGCGCCCTGTGCGGAGCAGATCTACCTTGAGCAGTGCTGGGTAGTAAACGATGACGGCGGCTTGGAAAGACAGAGAACCGAAACCGCTGGCATTCTTATATTGGCCGCCGACATAGTCACGGTCGAGTTCTTCAACATTAAGGAAGGAGAAGCGAATGACTGAACGCAAAAACATCAACGAGGGTTATCAGCCGGCAAACAAGGGGTATCAGCCAACACCACAAAAGCCTTCGTCTGACGGCAAAGTACAGGGCGGCTATCAGCCCACAACCAGCGAAGCAAAGCCAGTGCAGCCTCCACCAAAGAAGCCGTAGAGACCTAACCCGTTATTGCAGCGGACTGCCTTCGGCAGCCGCTGAAATTCAACGTTAGAACATTTTATGCGTCGCAAAAGAAACCCGATCTCGCGAGCCCGTCGGATCTCAACAGGAATCCTGTTTGTGATATTTGTAGTAATGCCGATTATATGGTTTTATTCTGTTCGCAGTGATTATTACACCAAAGTAGAGCAAAAAGAAACCTCTAACGCCATAATTCAACCCATTCCAGCAAGTGAATCAAAATAGAGGAATCTATGCCGTTTTTGTCGGAACCTTGCTCTTGTGTAGAAAACGTTAGCAGCTATAATTTTTCATGCTTTGCGTCGCCTCGGTGGTGCAGTACTTTTCGTAGGTTACGCCCGTCGTCAAACTGGGGCTGCCCGTTTTGGCGTTTGGGTCTAACTGTTCGTCGCAGCCGACCGCCTACAGCGGCGGCTGAACTCAGGGCGTTAGAGGTATCTATGCGTTTTTTTCCAGTCTTGTTGATATCAGTGCTTCTCACGGCGTGCGCCACCCCGGTTAGTCACACGAATATTTCACTGTCCACTTACGACAAAGATACCGAATATGGGCTAGAAGATCGCTCTGATGGCTTCGGAATTACGGTCTACTACTCCCGATATCAATTCATCCCGGAAAGTAATGCTGTTGCGACTGCATGTAAATCGGCTGTGACATCTATCGCGTGGGAAATCGCAGAGAAGAAGGGCAAGCAAATCGAGCCAATCAACGAGCAACGCATAAGAATTTCTATGGGGCGGAACGGATTGTCTGGCATTACATCTTGCCAAGCCTTCGCAGTGGCGAAATGGAAGCAATGACAATACCTCTAACATGGCGCTCAACCTCGCTCCCCTCGGTCGCTGGACTCGCCAAAGCTACGCTTTGGCGAGCCGGTTAGCTCGACGTTAGGCGGCTAAAGGAGGCGCTTCATGAAGCTCGCGTTCTGGAAGAAGCAGGCTCCACCGCCCCAGCTTGAAACCTTGAGCTGGAACTTCATGGTTCGGGCAACTGACCCCGATGAGTGCTGGGACGTCGCGCAGCACTTCCGTGCGACTGAACTGCCAGAGAATGCTCGCACCTGCGAGGTCTCCTTCTTAATGGGCAGCGTCGTACGTAACGCGATTCGTGAACTGGTACCCGAGTCGAAGCAACGTGCTTGTGTGATCTCTGCGGAGGCAGCCTACTTCAAGACGTTCGACGATCAGTCTGATGATCCACTTCCCCCAGAGATGGTTGCAGTCTACGGATCCATGACCTTGGGACATGTCGCCAGAATTGCCTTGGCTGCCTATGGAGAGGGTGATGACCAGTTGTATCTCTCAATTCCGGTGCTGGTTCGCCGCTTAAAGGGAGACCCTCGCATGGCGTACGAGATCGCCCCCTTTGTCGAGCGACGCGCCAAGACTTTGACGTCAGCTTTCTCGCAGGTCATACGCCAGTGCAACGCCACCTAACAGGTCGCTGCATCGGACACTTGACCCGTCCGTGCGCCCGCACCGCGGCCGCACGTCCGCGTCAAGCGCCGCTGAGCTTCAACGTTAGCATTTACTAGAGCCCACTTCTCTACGCCCAAGTTGATACATAGAAGATTGATTGATTGAATAATGGCTGTTATTTACCCTGACATCGAAAACATTCAGCGTCTAAAAGTTCCACCAACCCTTGGGGAGTGGAGCCTGATAAACCACCTCAAGGACAACCTTGATGATACTTATGAGGTGTTTTTTAATCCATATTTAGATGGCGATAGGCCCGATATTATAATTTTGAAGGAGCATTGCTCTGCGTTCATAATTGAGATCAAAGACTGGGATTTAAAAAATTATAAAATCACGGAAAATAACAGTTGGGAAGTTTTTGATGGTGCGAAATATTCGAGAAAAGCGTCTCCGCAATCTCAGACTTTTCGATATAAAAAAAATCTTTACGACTTACATTTACCAGTAGTAGGTCTGGCAAGGCTAACTAACCCAAACTTTTATAATCTGGTTCATTGTTTTGTGTATTTTCACAATTCAGATAAAAGTTTAATTGATTTGCTGTACCTCCCTGCTGAAGAAAAGCTGAGAGACGAGCAATATAGGCTTAATCAGGCTGTACAGGAAAAGAAAATAGTCTTCGATTCATACGAGAAGGCTAGGGAATACCTAGTACGAAAAATGCGTAATATCCAAAGAGACAAAAATATGTCTTTTGGTGATGATCGGTTAGATCATCTAATAAAAAAGATCAAACAAAACTCGAAACATGTGTTATTTGATGAAAATGTTTACCGAGATTTTAAGCGGAGGCTGAGTCCGCCCGAGCACACATTAAATCAAGGTGTGCCGATAAAATTCGACAATAAACAGTTATCGCTAACCAACAGCGAAAATATAAAAGGAAAAATAAAAGGCGTTGCTGGATGTGGCAAAACATCTATTTTATCTCAGCGTGCCATAAACGCCTCTCAAAGGCACGGTTCAGCCGTCCTGATATTGACATTCAATATTACGCTAAAAAATTACATCAGAGATAAGATTAGCGAAATTCAGGGAAGCAGAGACTTTACAACCTTTGAAATTTCGAATTATCACCAATTCTTTAACTCTCAGGTTAATAACAGTGGCCAAGATTTTGGTGAGCTAGTTGAGAAATATGGTATAGAAAGACTCTATTCAATAGATGTTTTTCAAGGGCTGGATTTACCAAAGTATCAAACCATTCTTGTTGATGAGATACAGGATTATCAGTCTGAGTGGGTAAAAATTATTCGTGATAATTTCCTCAAGGAAGATGGTGAAATGATCCTGTTTGGGGACGAATCCCAGAACATTTATCAGAGAGATTTTTCTAGATCCCCCATTGTAGCCCAAGGCTTTGGTAAGTGGATTAAGCTTACTCGATCTTATAGAACGAATTTAGATTCACCGTTGAATCAATTATTTAAAGATTTCCAACTAAACTTTCTGCTTGAAAAACATCCAGACTCCGAAATAACTGATGTAAACCCTGCTCAAATGAAAATGGGATTTAGTCTTCTAAAATATGAGGAGATCAAAGTCGACGACTGGAAAGAATCCGTTTTTGACTCAGTTAAGAGCTATATCATAAGCCATGAACTGCATCCAAACGACGTGGTTATTTTGTCTTCAAAAATATCTCTGGTTAGGCAGTTAAATGAACTTTTGATAAAAGATGAAAAAACGCATTGTATGTTTGAAACATATGAAGAGCTTGCGACATGCGCCGGTATAAGCATAGAGAAACTAAAGAAATTGGATGAAAACGAGATCAACAATCTTGTAAACCAAAACAAAGAAGATGTCGAGCGGGTGAGGAGAGCAAAGAAGAATCATTTTTACGCAAATAGCGGTCTAGTTAAGCTTTCGACTATCCATAGTTATAAAGGGCTTGAGTCAAAAACAGTTTTCTATGTTATGGACGAGAAAGATGATACAGAAATTGTATACACTTCTATAACGCGCTCCTCAGAAAATCTCGTAATCTTTGATGTCGGAAGTAAAAACAAATGCTCTGAGTTTCTAAAAAAAGCAATTAACTGATCTCAGACTAAGAGAGCTAACAAGGCGCTACTGTCGGACAAGTTTTCCGCTGCGCTCCAAACTTGCCGCAGAGCGCGGCGTTAGCCTGCTTTTTATTCTTGCTCATTTCAGCCCATGAATATTCAAACGCCATTTACCTTCGCAAGCGTTTATCCGCTGGGTGTTTGGCGTTCGCTCGGGCT
>CALMYW010000076.1 GCA_937873665.1 uncultured Sphingorhabdus sp. | reverse complement strand
TAGAGGACGTCCGCGTCACTTTGACTCACGCCAAGATCCACGCTGCAGACTGTGCTGAATGTGAGACCAAGGAAGGCAAGATTGACCGAATCCAGCGGACGGTCGAACTCGCGGGGCCACTCGATGCGCCGCAACGGGCACGTTTGCTGGAGATCGCCGACAAATGCCCCGTGCACCGCACGCTCAAATCCGAGGTGGAGATCAAGACGCTCCTTTCCTAGGGGCCAGGTTGCCTGCCGTGGCCAAACCTGGGGCAGCGATGTGAAGTATTTTCGACAGCACGGGATTGCCTGCGCCGAATGTGAAGCTTCTGGTCGTGAAGGAAACTGAGCTCACGCAAAAAAGTACCTACGAGAAGGCTAACGACTCGCTCTCACCGCACCCGTCTTGTGGTGGGGGCCTCTTGAAGGCGGACCCCCGCCCGAGACCGTTACACCGTAGCGAGTGGTAGCCGCAGCCTCGTCCGGACTGGGGGCATGCAAGGTTTGTATGAATTCAAGGATGCATTTGGCTGGCGTGAGCAACCATTGTTGCCTCAACAACGAACAGAAAGGAAACCATTGTGTCCACTCAACAGATGCTGTCCCAAATCACTCGTGACCAGGGGTTTATAGCGGCGCTCGATCAAAGCGGTGGCTCCACGCCCGGAGCGCTGCGCCAATACGGGATACCGGACGGTGCCTACTCGAGAGATTCGGAGATGCTGCAGCTGATGCATCAGTTTCGCGTTCGCATCATGACGTCGCCAACGTTCACCAGTGCTAGGATCATCGGCGCTATCTTGTTCGAAGCCACTATGGACGGCCTGGTGCAGGGAAAGTCCGTGCCCGAGTTCCTTTGGAAAGACCGCGGTATCGTGCCGTTCTTGAAAGTGGACAAGGGGCTTGAAGCGGTGAGCAGCGGCGTGCGCCTGATGAAGCCGAACCCGGGACTCGAGCCGCTGCTGGAGCGGGCCAGGAGCATGGGCATCTTCGGAACGAAGATGCGGTCGGTCATCGATGCCAATGTCGCCGCAGGTATCTCGGAGGTAGTGCGCCAGCAGTTCGACGTAGGCGCGCAGATTACTGCCGCGGGGATGATGCCTATTCTGGAGCCTGAAGTGTCGATCGGCATCCCCGACAAGGCTAGCGCGGAGATGACGCTGCGCGACGAGATCAGGGCGCGGCTCGATACATTGCCTGCCGAGTCTCAGATCATGATCAAGTTGACGATTCCGGATGTTCCTGACTTCTATCGCAGCCTGATCGAGCATCCACGCGTGGCGCGTGTGGTCGCGCTTTCCGGCGGCTACTCCAGGGTGCAGGCATGCCAGAAGCTTGCGGCGAATCCCGGACTAATTGCCAGCTTCTCCCGCGCATTGATCGATGACCTCAGATTTGCATCGAGTGACGAACAGTTCAATCGCGATCTGGAGAGCGCCATCAAAGAGATCTATGCTGCTTCCATCTAAGGCAACATTGATCAAGTCCCCCTCTTGCACGCCGCCTGCATTGATTCCAGCATGAAGCAACAGACCCTCGCCATGGCCGCCGCGCACATCGCGCAGTACGAGCGGTACCGCAAGACGATCTGGCGCAAAGCCATCTTGGCGGCGATGGAGCAGATTGTTCCGTGGTCGCAGTTGTGCAGCGTTATCGAGCCGTACGTCCCGAAGTACGGCAAGGGCCGCCCGCCGGTCGGTCTGCAGCGCATGTCGCGCATGTACTTCGTGCTGCACTGGTTCAAACTGGTCTACGTGTCGTGTGAGGATGCCCCTCAAGCGTCTGCAATCCAGAGTCGCCATCGTGCGGAAGACATAGACAGGAGGTTCTCATGGTCGCGATAGACATACAAAAAATCAGCAAGTGGTATGGCAGTTTTCAAGTACTGAAAAACTGCAGTACCAAAGTCGACAAGGGAGAAGTGGTCGTGGTGTGCGGTCCATCAGGCTCTGGCAAGTCCACGTTGATTAAGACGGTCAACGCACTGGAGCCATTCCAATCTGGAACCATCACCGTAGAGGGTGTTTCGGTGGGTGAAGCATCCACCAATTTGTCCATGCTGCGGGCTCGCATTGGCATGGTTTTTCAGAGTTTCGAGCTGTTTCCCCACCTCTCAATCGAGAAAAATCTAGCGCTGGCGCAAATGATCGTGCTTAAGCGCTCCGAAGACGATGCCATGGCGCGGGGACTGAAGCTTTTGGACAGAGTTGGTATGTTGGCTCACAAAGCCAAGTTTCCAGGGCAACTGTCCGGAGGGCAGCAGCAGCGGGTGGCCATTGCAAGAGCGTTGTGCATGGATCCGATTGCCATGCTATTCGATGAACCCACTTCGGCGCTCGACCCAGAAATGATCAACGACGTATTGGACGTGATGGTGGAGCTGGCCCAAGAAGGCATGACGATGATGGTTGTGTCCCATGAGATGGGTTTTGCCAAGAAGGTCGCGAACCGTGTCGTATTCATGGATCAGGGCGAAATCGTGGAAGATGCCTCAAAAGACGAGTTCTTTGGAAGCCCACGTTCTGACAGGGCTCAGCAGTTTCTGTCCAAGATCCTTACTCACTGATTGGACAAGTCTCGGCAGTGTGTCCTCTGCGCGAATGACTCGGCACGGCAATCGTGGAAGTCACTGATTTGAGGCAGACCGCCATCGACAGCTTGAGTTGCAGGTTAGCCGGCGGGATCGATGTCACTGCCATGGACCGTCAGTTCAAGGAGGATCTCGCTCCAGACTCTTCAATAAGGGTACGCCACCCGCTTTTCCATCCATCTTTGAATCTGCTCAAAACTCAGACTGAGCACCCAGTAGATGGCCGCCGCCGCCAGGTACAGCGGAAAAGGTTGGAAAGTGGTGGAGATGAGCTCCTTGGTTGCCAGCATCAATTCGGTCACTGCTATTACCGACACCAGAGATGTGTCCTTGATGAGGCTGATCAGGCTATTGGACAGGCTCGGTACCGCGGCCCTCAGCGCCTGTGGCCCCACGACGTAGCGCAGCGTCTGATCGCGGGTCAGGCCAAGGCTGGTGCCTGCTTGCAAGCCGGCCAGGATGCCACTCCACTCGGTAGTGGTGAACTCCGGCTTCACACCGAGCTTGGCAGCAATAGCCCGGCCAATCTCGACATCGAAGCCCGTCAGATTGCCCTTGTCGTCCTTGAAGTTGAACGGTGGGTAGCTGCGGGCGCTGCAGGGGTGTATCTTGCGTTGCGAGACTCCGCGTGGTGCAAGTACTCGGCCGATAGTTTCGGCAGCTTCACGATTGCGCGGCGTCAAGGGCTGCTCCATATTTGTCTTCTTGAGTCACTGAAATCCCCCCATTTGCAGAGGGATTCTTCAATGCTGCGAAGCGCTAGCTGGAGTCGTAAGGGGCGAAAGTGCGCATGCCTGTGCAAGGCGTAGCTTCATTATTTCATCTCCGCTGGAGCGATTCCTTCGACGATCAGTCCGCGGTAAACGGCACCGGCGAATCGATGCCGAGCCGCTTCTTGATAAGCTGGACTGTGATACCACGCGCGGGCTTTCTCCATGTCCGCGAACTCCAGGATTACCACTCCCTCCGCTGGCGCGCCTTCCAAGACCTCCAGAGCGCCGTATGCCGCAAGAAAGCTGGGAGAGTGGCCCTTGAAGCTCGCGCCGACCGCCGCCTTGTAGCGCCCCATCTCGACTTCGTCGTGGATGCTTTCTTTGATGAAAATCACGTAAGCCTTCGGGGGGCTAATTGCATTACTTGTATTGCTCATCAGAATCCCTCCAGTACGTACTTTCCGCGGGTTGTGCCGGTCTCCACGAGCTTGTGCACGCGCTTAAGATTGGCCGCCTTGAGAGGCGCGAACCGCTCGGTCATGGTGGTGCGCAGTACGCCCTCGTCCACCAGACGTGCAACTTCGTTGAGGAGCGTGTGCTGCCCATCGATGTCCGCCGTCTTGAACAGCGGTCGCGTGAACATCAACCCCCAGTGGATCGAAACCGATTTGCGCATGAACAAGCCAGCATCGGCCAACCCGTCGATAAGAGCGAAGCGCCCCTGCGGCGCAATGAGCTCCGCGATCTCGCTGGCATGGCGGTTGGTCTGCGTGGTGGAGAACACGAAGCTGGGTGCGCCGATGTTCAATGCCGCAACTTGGGCGGCTAGAGGCTTGCTGTGATCGAT
>CALMYW010000075.1 GCA_937873665.1 uncultured Sphingorhabdus sp. | reverse complement strand
AAAAGGACTGGGTGGTGATTTCCGCTGTTCGATCATCCGATCATCCTGGCATGGTTGAGGCGCTAGCCACCGTCGGAGGGGATCGGAATAGCCAAGAAGCACGACGATTTCTGGTGCGGGTCGGAGAATATGCAGCCGGACGCCATGGGTTTGTGATTGTTCCAGCGCTCCACCAAGACATGTCATGCTTGGGAATTTGCTAACGGCAAGATGTGCGGACGATCCGGAATGTCGGTTTCTGGCGAGCAGTAGGTTGAAGCAGTCGTTTGTTCATGTGGGTTCCGCAGCGACAGCTGTCCATGATGACGATGTCGCCGGGCCGTAGCTCGGGCACCACAACCTGGGCCACATAGGCTTCGAACCAGTCACCGTTGATTGGACCGCCCAGCACCATCGGCGCGACCATGCCAGTCATGCGCAAGCCCGCGACCAGCGTGGTGGTCTTGGATGGCCATGCGGGTATCCTTCCCGATCGACTGCATGCCTGCCTGACGGCAATCTCGTCTCACTCGCGATGCTGATTGCCGGTCGGCGCAGTTCGGCAAAGACTTGATCGTTATTGCGGTTAACCGACCGGGGCGATGCGACTAGAATGGCGATTGAACGCCGTGATCGTTGCGGTCCTAATAATAGTGTCTCGCTTGTATATTTCCGCACAGAGGAACGCCTTCTCGGCTTCAATGTCGGCTTCGCCCACGTCGATCCACCAGGAACGCGGCTGACCGTTGTCATCGCCGTTCCACCGATACCCGCGCTGCTTCAGCACATCTTTCGATTCGAACGGTGAGTTCTCGGCCCAGCACCTGAGAGTGGTCCTGCGCGCTGAGGCGAGGAGGGCAGCAAACGCGCGTCCGCCGGTAACCGGAAGCTTATGGGAGAGGAGTTCAATTGCCGCATGGCAGTCATTCACAGCACGGTGCCGATCGTAGTAAAATCCGCTGCTTAGCGCCAGAAAGGCGAGCTTACTGCTTTCGAAGCCCTCGGCGGCCCAGGAAACCTCGCTCATCGAGCATGCCCAAGGATTCTGTGCCAGCGCTGGGCAGAACCTTTCCAAATATCGTCGGTCGAAGGGCGCATTGTGCGCGATTACAAGGTTGGCGCCCGCAAACGCGGCCACTTCGACCGGATCGATCGACTTTCCCTCAACCATTGCATCGTCGATGCCGGTGATCTTCGTCACTTCTGCTGGGATGGTTAGCGTCGGCTGCCTAAGCGAGCTGAAAGCATCGCCAATGCCCACGATTTCTCCGTCGATTGAATAGAAAAACGGGACCATCGCCAGCTCGATGATCTCGTCTGTGTCGGGATCGAGGCCGGTTGTTTCGACGTCCAAGAGCAGCGCGCGGCGAGTGCCGGCCGGTGCCTCCAGCATAGGTGCCGTCGGCCGCAAGCGGCGCAGAACCCGGAAGTCCCCGTGAGCTTCGAGCGCGGCGATCATCTCATCCGGAGTCAGGTTAGTCATCGTCGACCCCGAGGTCGGCGGCTGGCATCAGCGGCAGGAGCGTGGGTCGCCCCGCTTCGTGGAACCACAGGTCGACGATCTTGGCGTCGTCACTGGCTGGCAAAGGGTCGGCGCGGCGCACCCTGAAAGTGGTGGGCAGGTTCACCGAGTTGCCGAACACCAAGGCGTGCTGCTTCGGCAGCGACGGAAGCCTGCGGAGCACGCTGTCGGAAATGAAGGGCGTCATCTGCCTTATCTGGGACAGGTCGTCCGGGTTTTGAATCCGGTGGACGACGAAGTTCGAGCATTGAGACAGCACGGTCTTCGAGAGTTCGCTGGGGCGCTGCGAGGCGACCAGCAGGAACAGCCCGTATTTTCGCCCTTCTTTCGAGATCCGTTCGAAAATCCGGCTCGCATCCAGTGCGTAACGCGACGGCGTGGACGCAACATAGCGGTGCGCCTCCTCGAGCAGGAGGTGCACGGGGAAACGGTTACGAGGCTCCGCCTGCCGGAGAAGGCGGAAGATCATGCGGGCGGCTACCGCGCTGACCAGCTCGACCACCTCGTCTTCTACCGCGTTCATGTCGATGATGACAATCTGCGCACCCTTGGTGTGACCACCCTCTATTGCATCCAGGCCCAGGAGGTTAGCCATGAACGCCTGCCGGTCGCCCGCGCCCGCCGCCGCTTCGTGGCGGAGAAAATGGTAATCACCACGCTCCTCTAGCGCCTTGAAACGCGTGACCATCTGCGCGCAGTAGTCGCGTATCTGGCGGTTTCCGTGAGCCTCCTGGTAAAGCAGCGCGAGATCGATCGCATCGCCGAGGGCAGAGAAATCGAACGGCGTGCCGTCATAGTCAGGGAGCTTCAGGTCGGGGACGATGAAGCCAGCCTGATGGTCGCCGCCGGCCAGATACTGATAGGCGCCCTCAATCCCGGGCATGTTACCGAAGTTGACTGCGATCATGCCATTGAGTTGAGCCGTGTTGATCTCGACCGTGTTGAACCGCTGGAGGATGCCGCGGATACGCGTCTGCTTGGCCCCCGGCTGGGTTTCGTCGCTGAGGATCTGGGTGATGCAAGTCGCCAGCATGTGGTTGCGGATGACGTTCAACTGGTCGGCAGCGGCACCCCCGAACAGCGTCGCAAGTCCGAGCGCCATGCGAAGGATAGGCACTTGGGTGCGCTCGCTGGCCTGGAGCAGCAGCTCCCATTCCGACAGATCAAGGAACCAGTGCGGAAGGCGGAAGCGATCTGCTGACGCCGAGCCGTCGAGGATGAGGTGCTTGACGCCGATGTCGAGAGTTTCCGGCAGTTTCTTGAACGCCCGGTCGTATTCTCCGTTCACGTCGAGGACGACGAACGTCGCTCCTCGCGCGTGGTGCTCGTCAGGCTTTTCGAACAGCGCCTGAAGTATCGAGGCCACCGTGCACGATTTCCCACTGCCCGTGTTGCCGAGTACGGCGACATGGCCGCCGAAGAAGTCGTCGATCCGAACCTTGACCTCATAGTCCTCGAAGACGACCGACTGGCCGATTCCTAAGTTGCGGTAGCGCGTCGCGTCCGCCGGCACGCAATCGGCGCCGTCGTGTCCGAGCGCCGGTTCCGCGTCGGTCTCAGTGTCAAATATGCGGTCGAGCTCGCTGTCGAGGGCATAAAGCGCGTCCGCGTAGAGTGACGGGAAGATCGAGACGCCGAACCGGAACTTCTTGTCGCCTGCGGCCGGCAGCATCCCAACGGGAACGACGTCGAGGTATTTCGCCGAGTTCGCCTTATCCAGTTGCCCATCACCGGTGCCACCGCTGGCGACGTCCCGTTCGCGCAAGCCCACAACCTCGGCGACAACGTACTCAGACTGAGCGGGGATCATGAGAAACGAGCCCAGTCTGGCGACATAGTGGAGATCGTCGAAGCCAACCACAGTGAAATTGTCGGTGCCGCGGAGCATCTCGATGACGAATCGGTCCGCCGCGACCGAGGTGACCTTGCCGATCGCCCGGCGGCGATCGTCAGAGCTCACCCTCGCCTCCGCTCTTCGTGCGGCCGAGGTTCTCGAGCACGAGCTTCACGGCATCGTCGATGCGCTCAGCGGGCCGTTGCGGCAGGAAGTGCTCGACCACGGTGTCGAAGTAGTGTGCCCGGGTGCCGTCGATCGGTCCGTCGCCTCCGATGATCCAGATGCGAGGATCGTTTAGCTTGCGGAGCTTGGCGATCTCGCCTTCCGTTTCCGGATCGGCGAAGATGATCAACCGAAAGGTCGGGATCGTGAGCGCCTGATAGATGATGTTGTTGAGGTGTTCGTCGCCGAAGGCAAAGCCCGCAGTAATGAGGACACTCTGCTCCCGCACTATCCTCGACTGAAACTCGCGGAACAGGTCGGCATAGGGTGATCCCAAGCTCGAATTCTGCTTAGCCGGGGTCGGGTAGATCATCACCTTGCTGGGTGCATCCTGTGGCCACAGTTCCCGCACGGGGAAAAGGCCGTGATCGTCCTCGGTCCAGCTAATTGAACCGTGAACCTTGCACAGGTAAACAAACCCGTCGACGGCTGACCATTTCCGGTTCGACAGGTCCAGTTGTTCTGCGAGGGCGTAACGGAAGGTCGCTGGATTGAAGCGGCGCTCCACTACGCCCGAAAAACCATTCGCGTAAGGAAGGCCTAAGCGGTCCATCGCGCGCTCGTTGAAGAGGTCGTAGTTGGTCGTGAACACCCACGGTCGCGGCAGCGACCGATCACGCAGCACGAGTTTGCGGTAGAAGGACTCGTACAGTTCGAGCACGGCGCTGTCACCGTGCGCAAAAGCGCCGTCGGTGCAACGCTCCCACAGGAAGTCCTGAACCTTCTTTATGATGGCCTCGATCTTCGTTCTGCTGACTCCGTGCTCGGGCTTGTCGCTGCGCGAGAACACGAAACGAAGGCTGTGCAACAGTTCCATCAGTCGCTCTAGGTTACGCGCGTATTCCGTGCCGACGACCTTGGCTCCCAGCTTGGCCAGGTAATCCACATCGTCCTTGTCGAGGGCCCACGCGGGCGGGACGACGAGGTTCAGGTCGTTATCGAGTTCGCCGGTCGGGTGACTGCAGAATTCTTTTGCCAGCGGCGCCATCGTCGCGATACCGCGCTCCTTGCCGTCCCCCAGGAGCGACGAGCAGCCCGCGCCGAGCAGGAAAGCGACATTGCGGGCGTTGAGCGCCTCGCCGAGCGCCTTGCGGACCTGTTCTTGACCTTGGCCCCATGCTAAAGGCTGCGTCGGATTGTCGCCGGATCGAATGAAGTGGAACTGGCGGACGGGCTGACCCGTGACTTCATCGGGCACAGACAACACTCTCGTTTGGCCTCCCCGGCTTGGTGGTCGTAATTGACATCGTCGGTGTTCCCCTTTTCAATATCTTAGCCCAGTTTCAGACCGAATCCATCGCCTTCCCGTGTTTTTGCTGGCGTCAAGCGTAACAGCGACCGACCGAAGGTCGCACACTGAAACCGTGACCCATACCTGTTGGGCCTAATTGTCGCATTTCAGCTCGACGAGCCGCACGTTAACAAAGGGCAGGAGTCAGGAAAGTGTTTGGAGACGTTGAAAGTCGGGTAGGTCAGCGGAGTCTGCATCAAGATAGGGATGTGGCCTCGTGTTAACGAGGACTATAACGTATCGCATGACAATCTCGAATGCCCACAAAGCGGTCGACATGATGTTAGACGCCATGTTCTGCCAGCGAACTCCTGACCGGCGGCAACATAGCTTTATGTATAACAAGCCGGGCGGGCATCCTCTCGTAGGCGGGGCTGGCTTTGAGGTGAACTACGACGATCGCGGATTGCTGAAGGCCGCGCTCTTCATGCGTCGCAATGCTGCCCCGCATCTTGGATCGCTGTCGGTGGGTGACGTCGAAAAGGTGCTGACGGACTTTATCCGCGATAACTTCTGGATCATTGACAATGAGGCTTGGGAGGGCTGTCTACTCGGCGTGGGCCAAGCCCGAGACGCTCCTTTCTCGGATTTCGTTTCGGTCGGCACGAAAGAGCGCTTGGCTGAAGCAATTGCCGTCTCGGACATCTTCGTTGAACCCCGCCAGCTTGTCACATTTCCGTTAGTGACGGTGCGTGTGGAGGAGGAGTTCGAGTGCCCCACATTCTTCTTCGTCAGGCCGGATGGCCTGAAACTTAGCCGATTGCCTCCCGGCTATATCGACGCCGATCTGCAATCCGATAGCTTCCCTCCATTCGGCCGGTGGGACGGCATCCGCCGATCGCCATCGTCATGGCTCGGTGTTTGGGCAGGCACAGCGGAGGTCGCAAAGCGGCATAGGGCTGCCATCGTCGGCGCTTTGGCCCTCCTTCCCCACCGTCTGGAGCGATATCTGTTTTCCGGCCGCACGTTGTTCGGCGGCCTCTGCACGTTCGCAGGCTCGCTCAGCATGACGACTGGCGACCCGCATACGCCGCCACTGTCAGAGGATATTGTTATCGGGAAAGCGGATCACGGGTGGCTGACAATCCTGGCCGACAAGCTCGTCTCGCCGGCAAAAGTCGACAAGCGGCAGATGCGTGCGCTTGAATATTTCTTTCGTGCGTGGGTGCCTGATCCTACGCGCCGCTTTCCCACGCTATTCGGCGCGCTCGACGCGATCTACGGGGATGCCGGCAAGGCGACACAGAGCGTAATCGAAGCCGTTGGTCCGGTCATGGGCTCTGCCTACGACTACGATCGGCTGAAACTCCTGCTCGGTCTCCGAGCCAGCGTCATCCATGGCGGTGCTCCGAACGTCTATGAATCGAGCGACTATCACAAATATTATGAGCGCCACGAAGAGGACGCGACCCGCGACCTCGAACTGATCGTCGCACGATGCCTTCAAACAGTAATCTTTGGAACAGCCATGCAGGCGCGGCCGTACACCCACGCCGCACTTATCAAGCAGCACACGGGTCGCGATATCTGACGGAATGCGGCAGGTGGTCGTCTGTTGACGGGGACGGTTCCGGCTGAGTGCAGAACCTTACGAAAGCAGGGATTTGAAGCTGATTGGCGCGCACATTTGCGGGGTTTTGAATGTGCAATGAGAAAAGATACGGCGATCATAAGAGGCGGGATGCGCACAGGCGGGGGTTGCCGTAGCCAAAATCGGGCAAAACGCAGAGCAACCGTTGACAGTCGCATGATATGCGATCAGCGTTGTTGACGGCCTTACCTCCATGCCTGTCGCCAAGCTAAACAGGTTTCGATTAACTCTTTAATCTGCCCACGAAACCAATGGTCAGATCGATTAAATGGCGACCGATGCGACCCATTGGAGTTCGTATGGCTATCTTGCTGCCAACATCTGCGAATATTCGTTTGCTCAAAAGCACCCTTATGGGTGATTTTGAAATGCGCTCCGCGCACGCCACGGAAGCGATTGCCGCCCTGATCGGATTTCGATCCAATTCAGCTTACCTGGCGACTTCCAATCATCTGCCCGACGTGAAGGTTTACGAGGCGGATTTCGATGCCTTCGAGGATCGCGCAGCCCACCTGGGTTACGATAGAGCGTCGTCTGAATTCCTGCGATTCATTTTCAAAGGGATCGATTGGCCGGACCCAGCTTGGAGACTGTTCAACAAGCGAGACTCCGCCGCCCGGGATGCATGGTTTTATGAGTGCCAACGGCGCAAGATTCCATTTCTGCATATATCAAGGGCAACGAAGTATTGCTCGGTTCATTGGGATCATATAAGCTTGGATTCTGAATACGATCAAATGGTTAGGCAAGCTGCCGAGGGTGAAATGGGGAGAGTTTTATTTCGAACCTATCAGCTGATTGCTGCCAGCGTTGAGCCCAAGAGCTTTTTTAACGGCAGCACTTTGGTGGGGGACGTGACCGGTCTGTCTGAATCATGCGCTCGACAGATTGCCAACTCGTTCGCGCTGAGGCTCTTTCCAGGCAACGTGGAATCCGCCTTGGCGGCATGACAAAATACGGAAAGCCGGGATATCGGCGGCTGTCCATTTGCCAAGCAATTTTAAAGGTTCGAATTCTAGCCTGCGCTCGTGCCGTGCAACAGGCCAGTGTGCACCCCTAACTTAGTCATTCTGACCGGATAAAATTGGTTGCAAAGCCGAGTTCCTCCAGCCCAATCCTCCCAACAGGGACGATGCAGAATTTCTTAAATCGGCACTTGCGGCACCGCTAGCTCGCTGCGTAATGTCAAAAACTAAATGAGGCTGAATCTTAATATTTTTAACCGGCAATATGCCACATGTCCTGACGGCGTACGCATCAAGACAACAACGCCGGTGGCAGCTTAATTAGCATGAGAAAGCCTCAGACGGGAAAACCCTATCCAGCCGGTTTGGCTGCCAGAGGTGATAGTGCCGCGCTCAGGGATGCGCTTGAGCGCAGCCCCACCGATCTACTCGATGAGCTTCGCTTCATTTGGGACTTGCCAGAGGGTAAGCCCATCCGCGTCATCGGCCGAGTATGGTGCAAGGATTTAGACGGGGGCGGCAGTATTTGGCTTCTTGACGATATCGAGCATCCAGCGACTGGCATTGGGCTACTGTACCCACCATTGCCTGACGCGCTCGATACCCTTGGGCCTCGGCCAGCTGCAGCATTTGTCCCGCCTGGGCGTTCGCGCGAAATACTAGATCTTCGCGCTGTCACATCAGGAGGACAGTGGGCAATTGCTGAACTGGAACTCGCTTCGATCAAGGAGCGTCAGAAGCGTGCAAATCCTTGGGAATTAAAGGTTTGCTCTGGAACGCTTCGTCCGCTGAGCGAAATCCCGGACGACTGGCAGGTTAGTGTCACTGGGACTGAATCAGCTCGGCGGATCGCAACTTTAGCGCGCGATGAAATCGAGGAATACCTTCGCAAATTGGTACTCGACGAGGACGAGGAGCTGGCACGCCGCCTGGATGAAAACGACAAGGCCCTCGACAATCTTACAGCGACACGTCGACTGGCAGAAGCGGACGCCGCAGCGGCCCATGCCCACATTGAGGCTGAACTTTCATCCCACCGCCAGCGCCGCGATGAGGCTGAGCGAAGTGCCGACGACCTGCAGGCCCAGTTTGTCGCCGCGCAAGACAACTTCCTCGCCTACCAACGAACCGTGGAACAAGAGAAGAGCACAATGGAAATCGCCTATCGTCGTTTGGAAGAGCTGCTCTCTGAAAAGGGCGACAGGCTGATCGCGCTCGGACTAGTCGACGCCGAGGATGTGGCGGCGCTGATGCCCCACATGGGCGTTTTGGAAGATACGCGCATTGGGATCAATTTCGCGGAAGCTCTGCCCGGTGGCTTCGCCAAGCTTGCGCCTTTGCTGCAGGCTCGGATGGCCGAACAGGGCCTACTCTACTCACAAGCCCAACTTCGTGACTTTCTGGCGTTGCTTCGCACCCGTGACCTTGTGGTCCTGGCTGGGGATTCTGGCTCGGGCAAGACAAGTTTGGTGCGGGCGGCAGCCAAGGCCATTGGCGGGACATGCACGATCATCCCTGTGAAGCCGAACTGGACAGGCCCGGAAGATCTTCTCGGATACTTCAATCCAATTGAACGGAGCTATCAGGCAACGCCTTTTCTGCTCGCCTTACAGGCTGCCTCGCGCGATCCGCATGTGCCTCACTTCATCTGCCTTGACGAAATGAACTTGGCGCG
Source organism: uncultured Sphingorhabdus sp. (assembly GCA_937873665.1). The sequence goes on along the minus strand of CALMYW010000075.1, from coordinate 4,342 downwards.
CGTGGAGCACTACTTCGCCGATTTTCTCAGTCTTCTTGAGAACCGCACGAAGGCACCCGAGATCCCTCTCTACACTGCCGACGAGGAGCGTCACGTGGTAGTAGAGCAGGGGATTTTTCTGGAAATCGAGGCGGAAGCGCGGCGACGCTCCGGGCTTAGCGATGGCGCCACTCTAGAAGATGTCTTGCGAGACGATCGTGCCAATGCCGAACTCCACCGTATAGGCGGTTTCACGGACAACGAATCCGTTCTGGTGCATCACGGCCGACTGCGGCGCTCGCTTGCGGCCCAGATGCGCATGCCCACCTCGATCACATTACCAGAGAACGTGTGGATCTTCGGCGCAGTGAATATGGACGACACCACGCACCAGCTTTCGCCCAAGGTGCTAGACCGCGTGCAGGTGGCTCGCTTCCGGAACCCGATGCTGGCCGACTGGGACGCGATTGAAGCCGAAGTCCAGGAAGCCAGCCAAAACCTGCCTTCGCACTTCGGGGAGTTGCGCATGACTCCTGAGGATTTCGGCGTCCGCAGCGACTATCCCGCCTTCAACCGTCATGACGCGAACGTTGCCTTCCTTTCGCATCTATCGCGTGACTATCTTGACCCCCTCGGCGTCGAGTTCGGACTTCGCGCCATTCGCCAGTCGCAAGGATACATGATCGCGGCGGAAGTGGCTGGGATAAATCCTGACGAGGCGCTGGACAATGTCATCAAGCACAAGATTCTGCCAAAGATTGCCTTTGACACCGCGCGTCCCGCAGGCAGCGGTCGCTCTCGCCGTGAACTCCTTGACGAGTTCCGCACCGAGCTGACACGGCGCTTCGAAGGCACAAGCCTCGATCTCGAAGCGAGCTGCGTCGCCGACCTTGGACGCATGATCCGCTTGGCCGATGGTAACAACGGCATCGTCAACTACTGGCTGCGCTGACCCGTCCGATGGGGGTAGCGGCGCACTATCTCGAGATCGAATGGGATTCGCCCGGCGTGGCTCGGCGGATAGAGGAATCGACCTACCCTATTGAAATCGACACGGCTGGAGATGGCGCGCTACACGCCGAAGTCTCGATTTTCCGGAATTTCGCGCCATGGGTTGGGCTGCAACTGTCCGGCGATCTCGCAAGCGTCGAGCCCACGACTGTTGATGCCCAAGCTGAACGCCATCCGTGGCTTCGGGTGCTCGATGATCACGGCGCTGCCTGGTGGATTCCTGCCACCGGCTGGAGCAAGCCAAGCAACAGACACCTATCCGAAATGCACCGCTCGTTCGGGACCTTCTTGGTGGAGCTTGGTCCTTATCGAACCCTGATCATTGACGCTGTCGCAAACGAACTCGATCGCGCTCATGCGCAGGAGTATCTCGAAGATTTTCAGGACGAACTGGTCTGGCTTGCGATTGGAAAGCCAACAGGGGCTTTGGGAGAAGTTGGGTCCGATTACAGCCGCGACATCTGTGAGGCGCTTGCGGAGTTCGCGGATGCCGCAGGCCGAGTCCTTGAGCATCCTGCGCAAGAAATACGTGAGGTCACCGCGCTCACCTCACCAGCGCGTCTGCGTCCAAACGCCGCAACATTTCGGGCTGCCATGCGCCGTCCTGGCGCAAGGCTTTATCCTGGTCGTGCGGCGGAAGAGAGCGCCGACGTAGCCGAGAATCGCTACCTGCGAGGAATGGTTCAGCATTGCCGACGCCTGGCGCAGTCCGTTGCGCGCTCGTCGTCGCGTCACCAGGGGCACCTTGCCGCCCGGTCTGGCCGCGAGAGGGCACGCGCGGCAGATTTGCTCGCAACTGAGCGGATCGAAGTCGATCAGGAGATCTTCGACAACCAGCTTGCCGATATCCAACGACGCATGGAGGCGATTACCAACTGGGCAACTGGCTCAGCCCAACCGGGATCCTCCGAGCGCGAATATCGTTTTTCGGTAGGCAAGAAATATGAGGGAAAAGGCGGAGGCTTTTTCTATCGAAATCTGGATAGCATCGGCCAGTATGGCGGAGATGAGCAATTCCAGATCAGTGTCGCCCAGTTCCCCGATGGCCTTGATGAGCTTGTGAGGGAGGCGCAGAGTGTCGACAAGGGCCTCGCTTTGGTATTGGTGGGTAAGGTAAGTGTCAGCTCTTTTACGACGGCGAGTGGCAAGTCAGGACGCAGAGCGACGTTCACGAAGGTCTCGGCTGTCCGGCCTCAATCGCCGGTGCTTGATCGACGCATAGCCTCCCGCTTGCGCTATGAACGCGAAGGCTGGCACAGGGGGATCACCAACAAGGAACGCCAAGAATATCGCGCGGAGGCAAGCGCCGCGCTGATCCGGGCAAGTCAGTTCGAAGTTCGTGCCGAACAGGGCGCAACCGCATTTGCAGCACTCGGCGCCGTCGGGAATGCCTTTGCCCGCCAGGACGCTTCGTGGGATCGTCTCGGGGTTTCGGTTAGTTCGACGTTTCCTATGGGAATGCGTTTCGTCCAGAATCCAGTTTACGCGGGCGTTCTGGCGGCATTTCAGAGGGTAGTAGCCCTCGAGCAAAGCACGGGCATCGGCGGTGATACACTCGAAAAACTCGGACGCATCAACATCCTGCATGCCAGTGCGCTCTACGAGCGATGGTGTCTGATCAAGATCGTCGCCGTGCTGGTGCAGGATTTCGGATTTACCCCACAGTCAGACTGGGTCGAGTATGTCGTGGCATTCTCGGCTCAAGCGCGCGAGCCTCGAGATAACGGATTCACGATCAAATTCACGCGTGAGCATCCCGGTATGACAGCCCAACTGGATGTTGAGCCCGTGTTGGCCAACGGACGCCGTCCCGACTTTCGGCTGCGTTTCAAGGTCTCCGCCTCTGCAGCGGACTTGGAGAGGGGCTACCGTCCATCAATCTTTGGGAACCTCGCTAAGCAGCACTCTGGCTTGGTGATGGATGCCAAGTTCCGTACGCGCTGGAAGCATGGCGAGCTCGCCGACATGCTGAATCTGTTGGTAGACACCAAGGATTATGGTCAGGATGGCGACCGGGTCTTCATACTCCACCCAGCCAAGGGAGCAGTTGAGCACAGAACTTCGCCGTTAATCTGGAGTAGAGACTGTAACTACGGACAAGACCACCCAACCGGGCATAGGAACGGTAGCATCCAGCTTGGAGCAGATCCCGTCTCTGCTGGTGCATCGACCACGAATTTACGCCGTCTTGTTGCACTCCAGCTTCAGTCAGAGTTTCCCGAACCTGAGTTCGTGCGGATCGATGCGAAGGGATTTGGGCAAAATGATCAGTGGGGCGAAAAGGCCGAGGTCTGCCGGTCCAATGCGAGCCTATGCATCGCGTGCGGCAAGGCTCACGAGAATACTGATGTCACAAAAGGACGAACCGAACGCGGGAATGCCAAATGGTTTTACCGATGCTCAGACTGTGGCGCCGCATCAATGCGGACGCCCTGCTTTGGATGTGGCACCGAACTGCATAAGAACGGATTGCAGATGACGTACCACCTAACAATTGCTGACCATGTATCCAATGTCGTCTGTCCGGACTGCGGCGCCAACTTCTGATCGTTTCAGGGAAACGATCACCTCAAATTTCCGCACTCATCCTTACCTACGCTGCAAAATGCCCACCTCAGGTTCTCCGCCCAGAGCAGCCCACCAGAGGGCGTCCAAAACGTTCATTCATGCCTGAATTGCAACGTATTGAAATAATTAGATTTGTATAACCGAACCTTTTCCGATGAGGTTCGGGTGAAAAGAGACTAAAGCCGATCAGAGACCGATTTGGGCCGCCATGCCAGTCTACGAAGTTCGAGCGCGAACCGCAAAACCGCGCGGAAGCTGGGGTTTTTTGGCCCCGTGAGGCCCATCTCATTGATTCGCAATGAAGATGTTGGCGGGGCGCGGGGGTTGCAAACCGCCAGTTTCGGCGAAACCGGACGTTAGATGCGCGGCGCTGAACGACCGCATAGTCCCAGACCACCTCATTCCGATCCATAGCCACCGCAATAAACGTACGGCAGCTTATGATGACCCCACTAACTGCCGGGAATGTCGGCTAAGTCGGCGAAACGCTCCGCAAAGCCCTGATGTAACCTTCATTGGCCAGACGCCTTTTTCGGCGAACCTCCAAAGCGTAGGGTAGCTGAGTTTGGAGGCAGAGACTTGCCGGGAGCGGGCGAACCGCCCGGGTTGAGAGAGAGTGTCCGGGCGTGATCCGCCCTTTCTGCTCTCCCGGAGATCTCACCAATGGCCCATATCCTTACGGAAGCAGCGCTTGGCGCTGCGCCGTTCGCCCCGCATTGCGCATTTGACGAGCGTGCGCGTGCGCTGCTGACCGCAGCAACCTCGCTTCTACCCCTGCTCGAAA
>CALMYW010000074.1 GCA_937873665.1 uncultured Sphingorhabdus sp. | reverse complement strand
GGGCGGATAGTGTAAGTTGCTCCAGTGGAGGGGGAAGTCTGATACGGTCAAGGATCGGAGGATTTCGATTCCCCGGTTTGATTCAAATCTCGAGCAACTGGGCCCGCCGGTTGTGGATCCCGAACAGATCTTTGCGGTAGGCCTCAATTACAAGGCACATGGCGACGAAGTCGCGATGGCGATCCCCAGCCAGCCGCTGATCTTCAACAAGTTCGTTTCATCCCTGGCCGGCCCCGGCGCCGCGGTCGCATTACCCAACGATACGGTCGACTGGGAGGTCGAGATGGTCGTCGTCATTGGGAAGGGCGGCAGGAAAATCACCAAGGAGCGGGCGATGGACCACGTAGCCGGTTATTGCATCGGCCAGGACTATTCCGAACGAACGCTGCAATTGATCAACACGCCCCCGCAATTTGGACTGGCGAAGAGCTTCGAGAATTTCTCTCCCATCGGTCCCTGGATTACCACATCCGACGAGATCGATCCATCGGCGCTGACGATTTCGTGCCGCAACCAGCACGAGATTCTGCAGGATGGCAACACCAACCAGTTGATCTTCGACATACCGACGCTGGTCTCCTACCTCTCAGCCGTGTGCGAACTGCGCACTGGCGACCTGATCTTCAGCGGAACACCCGCCGGCGTGGGAATGGGGTTTGACCCTCCACGCTATATCAAGCCGGGTTGGGTCATCGAATCCGAAATCGAAGGGTTGGGCAGGCTTTCCAACCGGATGGGCTGAGTGGAGTTTATGACCATGCTAAGGGGGATTCTGGCGGCACTCTTTGCGAGCTTTGTTGGCTTTCCGGGTTTGGCCCGGGCGGCCGAGGACGGAATTGCTGGCGCAGCCGAAAAGTTCGGAGCCAAAAGCGGAGTGGGAGGCAACAGCGAACGATTGGCTGGACATATCGACAGCTGGATCGCGCTCGGGCTTGTCCTCCTGTCTTTGCTGGTTGCGTGGTCCTTGAACCACGAGCGGGCGGCAACGCGCAAGGCAGGCACGGTTCTGTCTGGCTTTGGCTGTCTCGGCGTCACAATCTGGTTCGTTGCTATCAACTCCAGCGGCCTGGTTTCAGATCCCAAGCCGGCAATCATTGCGTTGGATAACGCCAAGCCCTTCCTGCTCTGGTTCCAGGCGGTGATTTCGGCTGTTGCAGGGATAGTTCTGGTAGGCCGGGGGCTGCGGATGGCCGGTCGTGACGAGCGCCTCCGGCTGGATTGGATCAACGAAACCGAACGCTATGGACGCCTCTCGCGTTACCTGCATTGGACCACGGCAATCCTGTTTCTTGCCCTGATCCCAATGGGGATATTCACCTCGATGATTCCGGAAGGCATTTGGTTCCGCCAGGGATATTATGTGGTCCACAAGACAATCGGACTGTTGGTTCTGGGCCTGCTGGTTGTCCGCATAGTCTGGAACTCTCGCTCTCCCCGCCCGCCGCTCGACCCGAAACTAAAGCCATGGGAAGGCAAGCTTGCTCATGCCATGCATCGCCTGCTCTATCTCCTGATGCTGGCCTTTCCGCTGACCGGCTTTGTGATGTCGACTTATGGCGGCAAGTTGTCGCACTTCTTCATCTGGGACACTCCATTGTGGTGGGGCAAGGATATGGGTGCGGTGATTCCCTGGGCGCTCGCCCACAAGATCGTGCTGCCCTATCTGGCCTATCTCGTCATCGGGGCCCACGTGCTTGGCGTGGTCAAGCATCACTTCGTCGACAAGAAGCCTGAAGCCCTCCGTCGCATGGCGGGATAGAAAGGTTTCCATCGCATGGTCATGCTCCTCGATAGCGATATCCGGACGCGGGAAGTGCTCGATTGGAAGGGGTTACACCTGTTCCATTTCTATGGCTCTTCATGCTCGCAGAAAGTCAGGATTTTCCTGCGGCTCAAAGGCATCGAATGGGTCTCCCATCCCGTCAACCTTGCCAAAAAGGACCATGTCACGCCCTGGTACATGGGAATCAATCCACGCGGGCTGGTTCCTGCCCTTGTCCATGACGGCAAGGTAATCATCGAAAGCAACGACATCCTCGAGTATCTGGAAGCCGCTTTCCCCGATCCTGTGCTGATTCCCCTGGATCGAAAGGCCGAAATACACCGCCTGTTGCGCGAAGAAGATGATCTTCACCTCGATATCCGAGCTCTGACAATGCGGTTTGTTGTGCCTTCGGCTCTCGCCAGGAAGCCCGAAGCCGACATTCGCAAGTATGAGGAGCTGGGTTCGGGCGAAGTGGGCGGCGTAACCGATTCTCACAAACAGCGCGAAACGGAATTCTGGCGCGACATGATCCGCCATGGCGGGGTGAGTGAGCAGCGTGCAAGGACAGCATTCACGCGATTCCGCGACGCACTGGGCGGCTTCGAGTGCTCACTCGAACAGCAGCCTTACTTGCTTGGCGATCAACTTACCCTGCTGGACATCGCCTGGTACATTTATGCACGGCGACTGTTCGAAGCGTCCTATCCCCTGCATCGCCTGCACCCTCGCCTGGGTCTGTGGTTCGATGGATTGGATGCGCGGCCCGAGTTCCGGGGCGAAGTTCAATCACCACCAGGCTTGGCAATGGTTACTGGAATTCTCCATGCCGTGCAGAGACTGCGCGGAACAGGCCTGGCGCGGATTGCGGGATCGATTTAGCCGCTAGTCGTCTTGTTCTTGCGCTTCGAATAGTCGTCGATGTGTTGGGCAAGCTTCTGCAAAATCGGCAAGGTCGAACCCAATTGCTCCTTGTCCAACACGTCGGACAGCGACTCGAAATATTTGATCTGGCTGGCATTGGCACTGACATGTTCGTCCCGTCCGGCCTTGGTGGCCCGCAGCAGGACTGACCGCCCGCCATTGGGGTCGGGCAGGCAATCGATAAGTCTGTCGGTCTCCATCTTGCGGGCGAGGACCAGAACCGCTTGCCGCGAAAGCCCAAGTTGTCGGGCAACATCGGAAATCGACAAGGGCTCGGGTGAATCGAGCACTACTCCCAGCACGCGCGAACGCGAAACCGTCAGCTTCGATTCTGCCAGCATCGATTCGCCGATATCGAGCAACCGTGAACCCATCCGGATCAGCAAAACGTGAAAGGCGCGCACTTCGGCAATGCAGTCTGATTCAATCGTCTCATGCATAATCGTCACCCTTCGCACCTCGCTCGGATCATTGGCCTTCAATCCAGCCTACAATCAAGCGGATATATTATTCATGTCAACTAATTGACGAATAGCCGTCAGGGGGGTAGCTTGCTTTCCAAAGCACTCAATGGAGAGTTATCGCATGGGCCAGTGCAGCGAATTCGATGTCGATGGCATCCACACCTACCGGTATGAATCAGATGGCGATTATGCACTCTTGATTTGCCACGGCGGCGGCGGTTGGGGCGGCATGTACGGCGATTGGGCTATCCCGTTTCGCGACAAATATGGGCCCGACATCTGGAGTTGGGACCAGGTCGGGTTCGGTCAAACCGGCAAGCGCGGCTATTTCGATGCGCCCGCGACCTACGATGCCATGAAGCGTTTGATCGCGGAAATCCGCAAACATCACGACAAACCGATATTCACACTGGGATCCAGCTTCGGCTGCCTGATGGCCACATCGTCGCTGTGCATCGACGAACTTGCGGGCGCAATTGCCTTTTGCAGCTATTTGGTGACCGGTGGGCCTTCGCAGATCGGCATGCGCCAGATGTTTGCCCAGCCGGCAATGGAGGCCTTCGTGTCGTCTCCGCTTGGACAAGCCTGTTGGATCGACCTTGACCAACTGATCGACTGGGAGAAGAATTACGGCGATCGTGAAGCGGGCCGCAAGATCAAGGAAAACCCGCAACACCTCTCCAAAATGCACCTGTCCGGCTACCGCTCGCTGGCGATGTGGGATCCGCCCAAGCCGCTCGCGCAGAATACCAAGCCCTACCTCATGATGGTGGCCGAGAACGATCCGATGCTCGGCGGTGTCGAAAACGTCCGCAAGAACTTCGAGACGATCGGCGGCCCGACCGAATTGATGGTCAAGGAAGGCAGCCCCTATCACCAGATAATGTTCTTTGAGAGCGAATGGTTCTCAAGCTCCGTGGACAGCTGGTGTCGCAAGATCATCGCGCAAGGCGCGGCTTGATGCGGGTCGCGATTATTGGGGGCGGCTAGGCGGCCTCAAGGTGCTGTCAGTCTAACCGCAACTCGTCTCCGATTGGCGCGCCTCCGGCCCAAAGCACGATCAGTCAGGCCGCAAGGTTCTGCCACTCGGCCTGCGCGGCCGAGCGTCGTTCACGGTAGGTCTGACGATCGACGAGGTGGCGTTCCTGGTTGAAGTGGTTGTGGAAGGAGGCATGGACCGAGGCAAACTTTTGCAACGACTTCATCCGCCGGAATCGCTGCATCGCACGCTCACGTCGTCGGAACGGTAGATGAGCATATTCCGCTCGATTGTTTAGCCAGCGGCCCATTTCACGACGGTCGAGATTTCCAAGCTGGCGCATCGCCGCCGGGTATGAGCGAAGCCCGTCAGTGACGATCGTCTCGGCCCGCCCGTGACGCTTCAGTGCCTTCTTCAGAAAAGCCAAGGCTGCTGCTTTGTCTCGTTTTTTCGTGACGTAGCTCTCGAGGACTTCACCCTCGTGATCGACCGCGCGCCACAGATAATGGCGCTCGCCATTGATCTTCACGAAAACCTCATCGAGGTGCCACCGCCATTGGCGGAAGCCGCGCATCCGATTCACACGTTGACGTCGGATTTCGGATGCGAACATCGGACCGAACCTGTTCCACCAAAACCGCACCGTCTCGTGGCAAATGTCCACGCCACGCTCGAAAAGCAGGTCCTCGATATTGCGCAGGCTGAGCGGGATGCGGACGTACAGCATCACTGCCATCCGGATCACCTCCGGCGAAGAGTTGAAGCACCGGAACGGATTGCAATTCAAAGTCGAACGTCGGCTCACCCAGCTACGCTATCCGGCCGCAATGCTGGCGTCGAGGTTAGTCTGACAAGACCCCTGGTGCATTTGAACACCCGCGGCCGCAGTCTTTTCACCGAGGAAGTCACGACTCAGGTTTAGGCGATTCTGTCGCCCGGGCCAGCGAGGCCATGCACCTCCGCCGGATGTCAATCCGCCATGGCTGGTTCGCTGGCGGAATAGGCATAGGGGTCGTAGATCATCGCCTCTTCGGGGAGGGCCTCTGCGAACTTGCCGAGATCTTTCCTGATGCGGCGCATGAAGAACTCGGGAATATCGCGGGTTTCGCCATTGAAGAAGGCGAGTGCGTTGCGATCGGTCCTGAGAAGCTGGGCAAGATCGGTGTTATAGGTCGATCGCCCCGAATGCGACGCGCGTGCCCAGTTGAACAGTCCGGCCCAGCCCGGCCCGTTCGCCTTCAGCCGACGCCAGATGCCGCGCCTGCCCTGAGCATAGTGGAGCGTTGCGGCGACGTGATCGAAGAAATCCGCCCATTCGTAATTGAGCGGTTTGATGTTCATGCCGTGATTGCTGTCGAGGAAGTGGAAGGGCATGGCATTCACACGTCCGGCCCGTTGCAGCTCGATATTGAGTGGCGAGGCGCGTCCATAAGCGGTGAACAGCGAGAATGCCGGAAATGCGCCGGGCGTCAGGTCGAGAAATTTTCTGGTCAGTTCGAACGGTTCAGCCCCTTCGTCACAATCCAGCCCGAGTATGAAGTTCGTCTGGACGAAGGGGATCTTGTCGAGCACCCGGTTGACGTGGTCGGCTACCTGGCGGACCCGCTCCTCGCCTTGGATCCGTGTCGCTTTCGACTTGTATCCGAAATCGTACCACGATTCGATCCCGGGTAGCATGCCGACAAAGCCGTTGGCCTTGAGCCGGGCGAGATTGGCGTCGGTCAGCAGCGACAGACTCATCTCGGCGATGTGCCGCACCGTGCCCGATGGCACCGCCTCTTCGATGGCGGAAAGATAGTTGTCGAACTGGACCCCGAAATTCGGATCGTGCCAGCCAACCAACGGCCTGCGGATTTTCGTCACCAGGAAGGCGAGATCGTCGCGCAGCTCGGTCAGGTCGAGCGGCTGGTGAGGGACATTGGCATCGATGCAGAAGTTGCAGGTATAAGGGCAGCCGAAGCTGCCGATCATCGGAACGATTTTGATCGGCCCGCCTTTGGCAAGCGTCGGCTCGACGAACTTCCAGCGCTGCCGCAGCGAAGGGATGCTGCGGGGTTGCGTCGGAGCTGAAAGCTCGCGTCCCACCGGTCGATGCGGTGCCGCCTCACCGAGCATCTCGGCCACCTGGGCCTTGCCGGTAAAACCGAGCACATAGTCGAAATGCCGGGCCGCATCCTCGGGATAGCAGCGCGCGTGCGGACCGCCGAGCGCAGTGACCGCGCCCCCGGCGCGATAGATATTGCTGAGCGCATAGGCAGTGAAAGCCGCGCGGGTGAATGCTCCGACGATCAGAATATCGGTATCGGCAACCGGCCCGGTCACGTCCTCCCAGCCGGTGTGGCAGATATAATGGACCTCGTGTCCCAGCTCTTCGCACCAAGCTGCGACCGCCTGCGGCATGATACTGGCGAAACTCGGGTTCATCTTGCGACCGAAAAGGTCGCAAGATGGCCTTCGTTCAACAATATCGATGATGGTTACCCTAATGTCGTGCCTCCGCCGCCTTGGGATCGCAACGGATCGTACCATGGCAGATCGGAATTGCTAGCAAAAGGGCGGTGTCATCTGTGGATGGCCCTTGCGCTGCAAGGGTGCTGTCAGTCTAACCGCAACTCGTCTCCGATTGGCGCACCTCCGGCCCAAAGCACGATCAGTCAGGCCGCAAGGTTCTGCCACTCGGCCAGCGCGGCCGAGCGTCGTTCACGGTAGGTCTGACGATCGACGAGATGGCGTTCCTGGTTGAAGTGGTTGTGGAAGGAGGCATGGACCGAGGCAAACTTTTGCAACGACTTCATCCGCCGGAATCGCTGCATCGCACGCTCACGTCGTCGGAACGGTAGATGAGCATATTCCGCTCGATTGTTTAGCCAGCGGCCCATTTCACGACGGTCGAGATTTCCAAGCTGGCGCATCGCCGCCGGGTATGAGCGAAGCCCGTCAGTGACGATCGTCTCGGCCCGCCCGTGACGCTTCAGTGCCTTCTTCAGAAAAGCCAAGGCTGCTGCTTTGTCTCGTTTTTTCGTGACGTAGCTCTCGAGGACTTCACCCTCGTGATCGACCGCGCGCCACAGATAATGGCGCTCGCCATTGATCTTCACGAAAACCTCATCGAGGTGCCACCGCCATTGGCGGAAGCCGCGCATCCGATTCACACGTTGACGTCGGATTTCGGATGCGAACATCGGACCGAACCTGTTCCACCAAAACCGCACCGTCTCGTGGCAAATGTCCACGCCACGCTCGAAAAGCAGGTCCTCGATATTGCGCAGGCTGAGCGGGATGCGGACGTACAGCATCACTGCCATCCGGATCACCTCCGGCGAAGAGTTGAAGCACCGGAACGGATTGCAATTCAAAGTCGAACGTCGGCTCACCCAGCTACGCTATCCGGCCGCAATGCTGGCGTCGAGGTTAGTCTGACAAGACCGAGAATAGTGCTGGGACTTTGTGGCGGAGCGGGAGGGATTCGAACCCTCGATACGCTTTTGACGTATACTCACTTT
>CALMYW010000073.1 GCA_937873665.1 uncultured Sphingorhabdus sp. | reverse complement strand
CGGATGGGCCGGTGTAGATCGTGGAAGCTGGCGACTTCACCAAGCTCGCAATCTGAACATTTGCATCGCCCACCGCAAGACGTTCGAGGGCCTGATCGGATCCGATCAATCCGCCGATGGACGCATCCACGAGGAGGTTTCCGATGACCAGCGCGGACTCAACACGCGCGGCGAAATCAGTGAACGTCTGCCAACTATCGGCTCCGCCAAGTTGGCCGTATCGGTGAATCAGCCAGGCTCGAAATGCGAGGTAGCGGACCGAGGGGGTCACCGTAGTGACGCCGTCGAGCAACGTGCCGCCGATTGTCTGTACGGGAAGCCGCAGGCCCAGCAGGTCCAGGCCACCAGTAATGGTCGCGCCGCTGCTGATCCATTCGGGAGCTTGAAGGGACGCTGAGATCGTCATCGACTTATTGAGCGTTGCTCACTGTTTCCGCCCGAACAGTCTGGACAAAAACCCTCCTTCACTTGGAGGACCAGACGTCGGGCTCAAGTCGCGCAGGGGCTTGTCTGGAAATTGCCGCATGCGACCATCGGGAATGAACTGCTCAAGCAAACCCGCTTGCGGCTTCAACCCCCACTTTCGCAAAACATCAGAAAAGAGGCGCGGCGCAGACTCCGCCGCTTCGATAGCGTAGAGGTCAGTCGCGAGGAATTCAGCATATTCGTCGATAGTCCATTCGCGCTCCCTGGTGATCGCCTGCGGAGCTTTGTGGCACGGGAAGTTCCGTTTTCCGGCCGAAACACGACCAACAATGTTGTGCTCCAAGACAAGAATTAGAGCCGAAGCACAGGAACCGAAATTACGTTGGTCATCATCGTTGGGACTGCTCACGAGTTCCTTAGCCCAGCGTAACCAATACTGAATGGCACGATGTTGAGGGAATTGCGTGTGGACTCTAGCTGCCTCCCGAACTTCGTCAGCATTCAGCTGGGGACGCAACTCCTCCAGGAATGCGAGCACCTCTTCATCGCCCATGGCGACAAGCGCGCCGAAAACGGCAGCTCGGTTGGCAAGGGTTGATCGAGAAAATAAATTCCTGAGCTCGCCGAATGCATAAAGCTCACCATTGACATAGTCAGAGGAAGACACGAAGTCGATTGCCGCCTTTGTTGTGATCGGCACGTCTTCATCAAGGACCAGAAAAGGTAAGAAGACAACGGGCAAAACCTTACCGGCCTCAACCAGTCCAACCATTTCACCTTCGAGAAGCAGACGGGTATCACTGTCCAGACCTTCGGCAACAGCGTGCTTGTACACCGCTGAAATCTTGGCGATGTAAGATGTGTCGCCCTCAACGCCGTAGCAAAAGAAAAGCACACGCAGAAGGTCTGACAACTGCTGCTCTGGGAATTGCTTCCACTCGTCCGAAGCCAGAATATTCTCGACATCCTCGATTGATTCGAACTTCAACCGCTGAGGCTCTTCGACCTCATGCTTATTTACTTTCTCCTCGGTGAACTCTGGGAGCCAGACGGCAGGAATAATTTTCTCGAAGAAGATTCGCTTGAATTCTTCAGAACCAAGCGCAGTGTCTTTGAGGTGGCCAGATATTCCTGTCTTTTCAATCGATCCCGCCCAGGCATAAAACAGAGCCTGCAGTTCTGGTTTCACGTGGACTTCGGATGTGACGATATCAGCCAAATAGGCAGCGGCGGACTCCGGATCATCAGCCTCGTCACCGTCGCCACCCCCAGCCATTGCCTCAGAGACACGGCTCCACGGATCGCCGAGGTGCCGCTTTACGCTTGCGGCTACTCGTACAACGTCATCCTCAAACCGCTCAAAAATCTGATGGACAACTTGCCGCCTTGACTCTTCCTGGATTTGATTGCTTGCCAAAACCAGTGTTGGACAACTTCCGTAGTCCAACGCGATGAGCGGGCCAAAGTCTTGCTGCGGAATCCAAGTGTCGCCAACGGTAAATCGCCCGACTTGCTCAACTGTTTGGCTAAATGGATTGAGCATGACCTTCACCAAGGGAAGAGTCGCATTTAAAGTCGACTTGCCGACGCTGGCGACAAAAGTCAGTGTGGGACCAAAAGGATTGATGATTACCAGCGCATAGAAAACATCCAACTCGGCTCCGTCAATGTCTTCCAGCGAGGACGTAATCGGCTCGGCGAACATCTGTATAGAGCACGGGGCACTCATTTCGCCACCTCCGATTTGGTTATGTGTTCTGGCTCCAGACATCTGTCGCCAACGAATCGCCGAAAAGCTTTCTGGCCCTCGGGGGTTGAGATCCTCATCGTCCACCCTCGGTAACGTCCCAGTTGGACCGGGCGTAAGAGACCGCATCCTGCTTGCTTAGAAAATAGCCAACTGGGTCGTACTCCATGGCCCATACCCAGAACACACCATGGAATTCATTGACTTGGATTGGGTAATCGTCATGCGGCTGACGTATCAGGTCGGACCAAACTTCTTTAGCATCGTTGCGTATTGCGTCGGTCAATAGGTCATGGATATCGGCGCCGAGATCCCCTTCAAGGATTCCTGTCTTCATCAACATAATGGCGTCACTGAACCGGGCGGCGCCAACCGTTTTCTTCACCAGCGCCTGCACCGCTCGACTCTTCGCCAAGACTTGGCTTGCTGCGTCTAGGTCAACGCAATCGGACGAACTCATTTCCATGGGATTACCTCGATCTCTTCTTAAAGCGCACTGGGACACCCGCATCTGCGGCCGCTTTGTTTGCCCGATCGAGATCTCCAGTAAGTTCTGCAGCGTAGTAGCTGCTGCCAGGATGCTCTCCTTCGACGATTTCTACCCCGAGGATATCGAGGGTGCTGCCATCCATGTCTTGGAAAAACTCTAGCGCGGCTCCCTGGGCAGTTCCGTTCCTCGGTAGGTGGTCGTCTTCCCAGTTCCAATTGGGAGGGCTATCGAACCATTTCTCGATCTCGGGCACGACACGCGACTCGAATTCGCTAGAACTGAGCGCCAATAGCCAATCCACTGCACCTTCTTCTGGTTCCTCCGACATTGCTTTGATTCGCGCCTTCAACCCGAGAGCTCTCTTTTTGAGTGCCCCCGAACTACGGCCGATTCCGTCGAGGTCTGCCTGAATCTCGTCGCGAAGCTCCGTGTAGATCGAGTGAACAGCCCAGGCAAGGGGCTCGCACTCTTCCATGGCGTCGGCAAGATCTGCCGGTGATTCGGACCACGAGTCCGAAACGGACTCATAAAAGTCAGAGCGAGTCTTCGGCTCCCAGAAGTCAGCGACGGTAAGGGTTCCTGAACCATCAACCTCAAACTCAGTGATGTTCATGGTTGTCCTCCCGCCAAGCGCTCATGGTCACTCCTCCCCGGATATTCCCCCGTCCTGCGTGCCGAATGCGGAGACGGCGCGCCGCACAGATCCAGGCGCTTGATCATTCCGTCCTCGACCTTGGCCAGAACCACCGCAAGGAGGTTGTCCTTGTCGCCCTGAGCCATGACCACGCACGGCCCCGGAAACTCGCGGTCAAGCCACCCCATCTCCGCCCATGCCGACGCGCCGGACTTCCGGATCGCATCCAACTTCGGGACGATGTACTCCAGGTATGCGCTTTTGGACTCGATTTCGGCGAAGACCCACTGTGATGCGTAGTGAAAATCGTCCGCCAGAAGTGGCTCCAGACCCGACACATCCAGCGTGTTCATCATGGTCGCGTAGGCCCGCAGGGCCCCTTCTGCCGTGAGACTCATGACTCACCCCCTTTGGTCACGCGCTGGAAGATCTGCTCAATCGCGGTAACGACATCGCCACTGATCGCCTCGACCTTTGCCAAAGTGGAAGGCGCGAGCCTTTCGGCAGCCACCACTTCCTCAACCGTGGGAACATCGTTCGCCTCCCCGGGCGCCCCGAACTTCAGAAACGATCGGGTCGTGCGCGCCCTGTCCCAGAGCGCCACGCTGTCGGTCTGAACTTCGAAAGCTGCTGGGATCACGATCGGCCGAAGTTCAAACCGAAAGTCAGGGTCAGCAGCGGTGCGGATTGGTCCGTTCTCGCTGGCCATTCGGCTCAGGAAGTCGGTCAGACCAGCGAACGGCAATCCGATGAACAGGAAGTAGATCTCGCGCCGCAGCGTCCAGGCGGCCGACCCATCGCTTGCCGCCTCCCGTACCGGAAAGCCCTGCGGCGCCAGGCCGGTCTCAACCACCGACTGGTTGAAGGCCACCGCCTCCTGTGATGTCCATTCAGGAGCCTTGCCCTCGAGGTAGTTAAGCGCCTGAAAGACGAGCTTGGCCTCGACGGTGATGGGGTACGCCAGGGGCGACTCATCGACGATGTCCTGGATCCACTGCCGCACGGGTCGCAGATTGCGGACAGCGATCGGAAAGACAATCGTGCGGAAGGCGCCGTCGGGGATGCCACAGAACGTGTAGGCATTCTCCGGTTGCTCAACGACCGTGATCTGGTACGCGGACTCCAGCTGCGACTTGGCCTCTCGGTCCCAGTTACGCGGAAACTGCATGTACAAGGTCTGGCCGATCAGCTTGTCCAGCGGCATGCGAGACGGATAAGTGCTGAAGCCTCCGTCCAGTCCACGCCATGCCTGACGGACTTCCCACCGACCCGCATCCGCCTTGTAGGCAACGTCAAAGTAGGTGTCGTCTTCCGTACCCTGCCAGCGCGCCGACCAACCGCCAGAAGATAGCTGGAAGGTCGACGGGTCCAGGTCCCCGAGGATCAAGTACTGCGGGAGGTCTTTGTCTGACCGAACCAGGTCCGGGTCCCAGTCTTGCCAGGAGAAGCGGACGCGATCAGGAGCGTATCGAAACAGGGGGACCGAGCGTGGAAGCTCGGCTTGACGATCGAGAAGGGAGCGGGTCATGGCTTGCCCCCCTTCGGTTCATGCCGCGAACGGCGTTGCTTGATCATGTGGCACTCCTCTTTAGCAGATTGGCCGGTTGGCAGGGGCCTGCAATTCGGATGAACTCGCCCCGGAAATCTCATGTCATGTCTCTA
>CALMYW010000072.1 GCA_937873665.1 uncultured Sphingorhabdus sp. | reverse complement strand
GGCCCTGTCGGTCTGACTCACAATCCCGGGCCTCCGCAAAAACCGGGGCGGTTCATGCCCGCACCGTGGAGCGTGCCGACATCGAACGCCTTCACCCAGTTGCGCAGGGTCTGCTCGATCAGACCCATCTCCTTAGCGACCGCGCTCACACGCTTGCCGTCCTTGACCCGCTTCATCGCCTGTTCCTTGAACTCGGCGGTGTACGCTTGCTTCGGAATCTTCTGCATCATCGTCTCCAGTGTGACAGATAGTCTAGGTCACCCTTGGGAGACTAAATTTCGGGGGAACCTCAGTTGGGGGCCAAGCAAATGGCTCGAGTACAGGACTACTTCTAAGGTTGATCCATGCTCACACTGCTCATCTAAAGGATTCATTTATTATTGCCTCGTCGAGGCCAAACTGAGCCAGTGAATATCGATGCTTGGGCGCATGCTGCATAGCTCGAATCCATTGCCGCATTGACGCTTCGGCTTTAGAGGTCAACGTAATTTCGAAATGATTGTAGATTCGGCGGACCTCGGCAACCGGGTCCGCAATTAGATTGCTGTACTTGACACAGATAATACGTTTCGGCTCGGCACATCGCGCAGCCTGTGTACGCCGCAGGCCTTCGGCAAGCCGTTCTACAACATTTCTACCAAGCGCGGGCCGGTCGACATGATCCGATCCAAGTGCACGCATCGTGGCAAAGAGGCTACAGGTTGACGGAACGCTCTCCTGGGGGGATCGCTCTGTGAGCACGACCCGGGCACCACCGACGGCTTTCAGTAATGGTCCGACCGACATGAGATGTACGGGAGATTTCAAGACCCAGTGCGCGCCCGCTCGCTGATGCTGCAACACGAGGAGCTGCCTACGATACTCCTCATACACAGATGCCCAAGCTGACTCATCAAGCCTCCACAACCAGTTCTCATAAGACGGCACATACGCAAATAGCGAGAATGCCCAAGAGCGAAAGGTGTTCATCATCAGCCATGTGCACTCCTCGGGAGCATTGGCTGAAAAGGGGTGGATCTGTGACAATTCAGGCACTGCTCTCTTAATGCCTACTGCAATAAGCCCCGCTTGTATAGATCGTAAGTCCAGCCGCTTGCCTGGGGCGGGCGCGGGCGATAAACTCTCCCACCCGAGCAATGGACGGGCGGCGGGATCTTGAGCAAGCAGGTTATAGAGCAACGTCGTTCCGGTACGGGGCATGCCAATGACGACCAAGGCAGGTGCAAGTGGGGCTTCCATTGCGGCCGGATGATCCATCGCATAGCGTTGTATGCGCAATCGGTTCTCAACGAAGGACCTGAGAAGCCCACGCATTATGGCGCGGCCAAAGGGGGTTAGTTGCGCCTCACGTTCCAGCGCCTCGATTAGGAGCTCGAGCGGTGTGATGAAATCATCTTCGCCCCAGTAAGATAGCTTCGTTCGTTGGCAGGCCTGGTGTAATATCTCCCCGGCGACGAGGGGACGCCGTATGTTTAGACCATTCAACCAAACGCCGATAGTATTGAACAGTCGGATTGAAGGAGGTCGCTTCTGCGATTGGAACGTCCAACACTCGGTAGCTTGATTTTGATAACCACTCGTCATTGTTACCAGCCTACGGTTATAAAGGGAAACAACATCCAAGATGCAGCCAATCTCAGTAACTCGCCCATCATCTTGCGAGCAGTTGACCTGCTTCTGCATCCGGTCTTAAGTGATTTTTTTCAGATATCCAGGCGATGCATCGGGTAGCACGTATCTTGGGATACGGCGCAGCATATTGCGCGACGGTACGACCGAACCCAAGCGGCTGATCGTTAAATGGCAAATCAGTTGAGTCTCAGTGCGCACGTCTTCAATCAAAATTATATATAATTTTAAATGATACGTGCGACGCTCTCCCCTGTGCCCTGCGCCTTTTCTAGGACAATCGCCATGTGTAGTAAGGGTGCAATACCTGGGCATCTAGCGGGACACCCCATCGCATGTCGGTGCGCCATCCATGGCTACCATTTTCCCGGTAAACCATCAGTCGATCACGCCATGGATGATGCAACACAATGATGTTCAGGTATTTCCCGGAGTTTCCGAAGGTATGGCGGCGATCTGCGTGCATAAAGACAGACGCAATTCGGATCTTTATGGGCTCTGCAGGAATCTCGAAATCCTCGCGCCGAGCCTCGCGGCATGCTCCCAATGAAGGTAATGTCCACCAGGCATTATCTCCAAGCGTGCCCCGTGGATCTTACTCCCCAGGCGCTGGCCGGCGTCTAGGCAGGATGAGTCGGCACCATAGATGCACAGCGTCGGGCAGCGTATCCGCGCCAGATCTTCATCGGTGAAATCCGCTTCTGCCTCAATGTCTGATATCAAGGAGGTTTCCCTAGCCAGGAATGCGATAGACTTAAGCAACTCCCGTGCTTTGCGACCGCCTTTCCTAATGAACTGCTGGGCTATTGTCGGTAGCACCTCAAGCATTTCGCTTGGCGTCTTCGACGTGAAGGCTCCGATCCAACCAGCCTGGGTTGGCGGCAGGGGAGCCTCAATGACGACGAGATGTGACACACGCTCCGGATGTGCGAGGGCTAGACGCATTGTCACAAGAGCGCCAAAGCTATGGCCCAGCATGGGGACCTTTTCCAGCCGCAGCTCATTCAGCAAGTCCAGGAGGTCATTCATCAGGGTTTCCAGATCGAACCCGCTGGTAACGCGCTCACTTCGCCCATGTCCCCTGAGATCATACATGATGCATTCGTGATGGCTCGCCAATATGGGTGCGACTGTGAAATACCAGTCTGTCAGTGTGCTGAACGCCCCATGCAGCATGACAACTGTTGGTCCCTTGCCGATTCGTTGAACGTGAAGATTCACGCCATTCACCTTGACTATGGCCATCGCCTACCCTCAGCTAAAAGCGGATTGTGACTTATCCGTTGAC
This sequence comes from uncultured Sphingorhabdus sp., assembly GCA_937873665.1. The sequence goes on along the minus strand of CALMYW010000072.1, from coordinate 3,472 downwards.
TTGCTAACACACTATTATCGCCATTTAGAAAAAATGCTCGGAAATTGGACCCATTAACAATGGTTGCTGTTTCCTCCCGGTTAAAATGCTGGCCATGGGGCTCTTCATGCAGAAGGCCTCGCGGCCCTATACACGATACACCTTACCGGTAGCAAACAAAAAAGGGATGGGTGCTAGCAGTTTTGATCAGCATAAAATCCATCAGCGCGTAAGGTAGCCAGTACTGCATCGAGGGTGTTAGGAGAATGTCGATATCACTAAGCATCAAACGGATGTAGCTCATCGGCTCAGGCACCGAAGTATGCTGACCCTATTTCCGGGGCGACACAGCTACCCGCACCGAGAATTTCCGACAGGGTACTAGAGGTCTGTTCGACGCTCCTGCTTTGGTTCGCGTGAAGCTGGGTCAACTGGCGAGAACCAATCGACCAAACGCTCACGTACAGCTACCGTCTGCTCCCACATAATCGAGTGGGTGCAATTGGGGAACAGTTCCAGACGACAGCGCGGAAGGGTTTGGGCAATGCGTTCGCCTAGTTTCCGGAGGTCAGATTCTTCCCCATAGAGCGCAAGCGTGGGACAATTCACACGGGAGAGATCGACATCCGAGTAAATGCGGCTCTCTTTTATGTCGCAAAGCAACGTGGTGCCCTCTAGTAGCGCAAGCGCTTTGTCAGTTAGTCGCGTGCTTCGCGCTCTGCTGCGGCGTCCAGCCCAATCCTTAAAGGATTCAGCAATCATATGGTCCCTGTCCTCACCCTGTAGAGTGAGTGTGTTTTGCATCCGCTCGGCCCACCCCTCATCGGGTAAGTGCGCCTCCAAAAGCACGAGGCTTCGGACTTGCTTCGGCTCCCGTATGGCAAACGCCACGGCTACTAGCCCCCCATAGCTGTTGGCGACAAGATCAATCTGCTCCCCTGACAGACCTAGCGCGTCGAGCAGGGCGCGAAGATCTTCTACCATGTCCTCCACGCGGTAGCCTTCCGGAGGACGATCGCTCTTGCCGTGGCCTCGTAGGTCATAGAGCACGACGCTGGCGATCTTCGCGATTTGACTAGCAAAGGTGAAATACCAACTGGACAGATCATCCATAATCAAACCGTGGACGAACACAACCGTCCGAGGTCCACCGCCCAAGCGGCAGACATTGAAACGAATTCCTCGGGCTTCGACCTCCATCATTCAGCCACGTCCAGCCGTACTGCCGTACTGCCGAGGGATTTCTGGAAACCAGATGAGCTGCTAAAGGCCATTGCTATAAGACCGATGGTAACGTAATATCCAAATAAAAATCGAACATTTCTGAAAAGGTGAATCCAACATCAACATGCATGATGAGGAAATGGTCGATGCCTTGGAAGAATTGCTTCAGCAGCAATCGTACCATGACGCCTGCGTCCTAACACTGTTATCTGCCCTCGATTTCACATACAAAAAGAAGTTGCTGCGTTTTCTTATCCGCGAAGGGAAGCGTCCATTTTTCGGCGACCAAAGACGGCTCCAGAAGCGTCACCCGGGGAAATCCTATTTTTAAAAGCTCTTCGCGTATTTCAAACCGCGTGCGGCCATCGCGCTCGAAACTTTGCCCTTGGGTGAAACTCTTCATCATGCGCTCGAGCGCCCGGCCGATTACTCCCGATGGGGCCTGCTCCACGGACGGCACCAGATCGAAGATTAATCCACCGTCGCGACCACATGCTGACACCGCATTATATATTTTTGACCAAATCATACTCTGCTCAGGGGCTTGGTAATACATGAACAATCCTTCCGCGACGACAAACAAAGGTTTGCTCGAATCTATAAGGGCGGTAAGGTCGATGCGCAACACATCATCGCCGATGAGCTTTAAATTCGGCCGTCGAAGGATGCTTCTCCCTTCCTTGGTACGCGCAAGGAGTCTTTTCTTCCTATCGATAACTTCGGGCAAATCGATTTCGATATAGGTGAGGTAAGGACTGTCGGTAAAGGCCGCACCCCTTGGGGAAAAGCCTGCGGCAAGCTCGATAATCTGCAGAGCTCCATTTTCGCCAAGCCATCGATCGATCATCACGTGACGTTGGAGCAGCGAGTGCTTGAGTGAGGGTCCTCGGGTAAACAACCCAGCAAGCGAGAGGACAAGGTTCGTCGCCCTGAACGTGTTGCGAGCGTCTTGTGATATAAGGAGTGGTGCACACGGCAGTCGACCCCAGTTCCACACACCGCATGTGAAAAATGCGGTCACCGCCAGTCCCGTAATATGTCTTCTTCGCGGTTGGTGGGCGTCTTCAAGCTTATTCATGAGAAGAGAAGGCGGTCATTTGCACCTCGATGCAATATCTAACATGGCCCCAATGATTCTGAGAAAGCGATGCGATCAGCGTAACTAGCGGTATTGAGACCCTACTCGGAAGACATCCTCCAGGAACGCGGCCATACTCCTATTTTCGCCTGAATTTCTATAATCAAGCGCCCATTCGTTGTCCGACGGCTCGAGGCAACGGTTCGTTAAGAGCATAGTTAACGGCGGAACGGATACACATACCAGGCATTCCACTTGGTGCCCGCAAAGCCCCTCGAAGTCGACCAACAATTGTGACCTGAACGCCACGGTCTGTCGGCAACTCGTTAGTTCCCGGACAAAAAATTGTTACTATCATAGAAAAGTTATGGTTTTTTATTAACTTCAATTATCATACCATAATCAGTCAAAATTAAATACCCTAACAGGTAAGCAGCAATTCCAAATTTGCCGCTACCGGTTGCCAGCGCGGCGGCTTGGCGGTGGTTGCGCGAGCTGGAGGGCCTCGACCATGGTGTCGAACAGGTGCACCCAGCTGTCGAAGGGAAAATAGAAGGTCAGGGCGCGCAGATGTTCGAAGAAGGTGCGCCGCGATGATAGGTTACCGCGCACCTGCTGGTAGCGGGGATCGTAGAGATCGAGCAGCGTGTGGGTAAGCAACGCCAGCAGGGTCAGGCTAGCGAGCAGGTTGGCCAGATGCTGTTTGCCGTGGCCATAGTTGTGTTCGAAGCGATAGCCCTTGGTTTTGAGGGTATTGTTGTTTTCGTTCTCGATTTTCCAGCGGCTGCGCCCGGCGGCGGCGATCGCGATGACGGTGTCCCTGGTGATGGGCAGCGAGCTGACCCATGCGTTGCGGTAGAGCACGTGGCCCTCGGCATCGGTCGTGGTCAGCTCACACCAGTCGACGGTCAGGGCCTCATCGCCGTCGCGCAACGGCAGCGCGTTGAGCCAGCGATAGGTATCGGTCAGGCGCTGCGTGCCGTTCCAACGCGTCTTGACCCGAGTGGCCACCTCGCCGGTGCGCGCGAAATCAGCCACCCACTCATAGAGCAGCGCATGGGAGCCTGGCTGGCAGACGAAGATGAACGCACCGCCCTGCGCCAAGACCTGCTCGCAAAACGGCTGATGGCAGTACAGATCATCACCCAGCACGATGCTGCGCCACGTCTTCAGCTGTGCACCCCAGCGGTG
>CALMYW010000071.1 GCA_937873665.1 uncultured Sphingorhabdus sp. | reverse complement strand
GATGACCAGCATCGAGATCTGTGCGGCGATGCCGGCCAGAACCTGCGTGCGGAAGTGCTCGTTTGCCAGGCGCTCAGGTGAGATCAAGAGGATGTCGATCTCTCCCCGGGCAAGCTTGGCCTCGACCTGTGTCCAGTCGTTGACGTTGTCGGAGTTGATCGTGGCAGCGCGCACGCCCATGCGCTCTGCTGCTGCGATCTGGTTGCGCATCAGCGCCAACAGCGGGGAGATCAGCAGCGCGGGGCTGTTGCCGCCGTCGCGCAGCAGCTTCGTCGCGATGAAGTAGACGAAGCTCTTCCCCCATCCGGTCTTCTGAACCACCAGCAGGCGGCCGCGTCCTTCAACGATGTGGCGGATCGCGTCTTCCTGGCCTTCACGGAAGGTGGCGTCGGCGCGGCCAGAGCCGATCCGAAGCAGCTCCAGGGCACGTTGCGGCTTGTAGGTCATGTCATGGCTCTCCCTTGTGCTTGTCAGGAGAGCGGTAGCCCGGGGCCAACAAGGCGTTCTTGACGCCATAGAGGGCTAGCGGGTCCTTCAGCCACAGCCGGAACTCATGGCCACGCAGGCTGTGGTCAGGCGAGCAGTCCACGCTCCACTTGCGCAGGATGTAGCCGGCCGTCGCCGCACGCAGCTTCATGCGCAGCGACCCGTCCTGCATCCCGTAGTCCATCGCCGTGATCTCCGGACGTGGCTGGTCCGGATGCGGGACAAGCTCAAGCTCCACGATGCGCGTCCACTGGATGTCCTGGTCGCTGAGTTCGTGTGCCTCGGGTGTTTCGCCCTTCAGGACTCGGGGATGCTTGATCCGCGTGATCACGAAGTCGCGGAACTCCTGCGACTTCCGGTCGAAGGCCCGGACATGCCACCTCAGACCGTTGTCGATCAGCGCAAACGGCACGATCTGGCGGTCGGCCTGGCCGTTTGAGATGGAGTGGTACTCGATCGCCAGCGGGCATTCCTGGTGGATCGCCCGGGTCACGCTGGCCAGCACGTCCAGGTCCGGGTGGGTCAGCCGCGAAGGGCTCTCGCAGGCCACCCAGGCCTTGAGCCGCATCGGCTCGCCATCCCCGAAGCCTTGGGTCAACCAGGACAGCACCCGCTCAGGCGGAAAGTCGAAGACTGCCCGGAAGTCCGGGCCCAAGACGTAGGTCTTGGCTTTGGAGTCGTAGTCGATGTTGCCCGGGGCCAGCTCTTTGTAGAGCGCCAGATCCCGGCTGGCCGCTGCCGACTGGATGCCAAAACGCGCGACCAGGTCCTGGCGACGGATCTCCCCGATGAAGCGCACGCGCAACTCGACGAACGCGAGGCGGTCGCGCTGTGGCTGGGTGAGTTCTGCTAGCTGTTCGTTCGACATCCTGGGGCTGCTCATTCGCTTCAGCGATGGCTGGTGGGGATTGTTGCGGAAAGTATATGGTCTGCTCTAGAATATGTCCACAAACGCGTTCTAGCTTGCTGATCCGTCGTATCGCGATGACCATTTGTTGTCGCCCGGAGCTTCAAAGAGCGCGCACGTAGCATGTGCCCGCATGCGCACGCCTCACCCGCGTCAACCAGCGAAGCTCCTTGACCATGGCCAATCTTTACGTATGGGTTGACGACCGAAGCCGAGAGAGGCTTGCCCGAACTGTGGGCGAGTTGGCGCGCCGGCACCCGTACTTTCGTGAGCTTCTGGCCGAAGGAGATGGCATCCAGGATGTCTTGAACTTCCTGTTTCCCCATGGCATGCCCATGGAATACCACGCGGCCAATCTCAGCATCGAAAACCGACCTGAAGAAAACGTCAACCTGGCCCTTCGCCCGGTAATCGGTCCCGAGCAACCATGGCCCTTTCCAAGAGGGTGCTCATTGGCCGCGCGAGGTTTTTGGCCAACTCGAGTGGCCAGCCCTGTGTTCATGGTTCAAGACTTGTTCGAAGTCGCAGATGCGCCGGGGCACACGTATGAGCGCAGCCTCTCGGTCGTTGTCTACCAGGACAACCCCCAACTGCCACGCATCCAGCGAATCAACAACGCCCTCACGCGCGAGCTGGCGCATGAGTTGCCGCCCATCTCGATCACAACGCGGGAAAAGCTCACCGACTGGAGCGACTTCCTGAAGTGGAAGCGCAAACTCGTTTCAGAGAAGACACGCGGGCTTCGATTCATCCAACGCGAGTGGCAAGAGGACCGGATCGTCTTCAAGGTGATTGGGGAGAGTGAGCAGTACCTGCGAGACGTGCATCGATCCCTGTCCAGGCAGGACGTGATGGCGTTTGACCTCAATGTCTCTGTAGATGCCTGGACCTTCCGGATCGATGATCGGGATAGTGCGAAGAGAGCGCCCCGAGGCTTTGAATTGGGTCAGCCTGAGGCGATCACAAAGCTGGCGCCGTACGCAGACAAGATCAAAGACTGCGAATGGCCGACACCCTACTTCGCAGAGGTGGTCGTGGGCTTGTCAGAGGATGACCAGAATCAGCTGACGGTTGCCGAGGATGTGCCGACCACTCAGCGGATGCTGCTGTCAAGAATCCCAGAACAAGGCTTCCTGTCAGTATCGGCGGCCGGGGACCTTGCCCTGATCCGGCGCCACGAAATGGCCATCAAGCGCCTGCAGGACCAAGGTGGCTATGCACCCTACCTGTCGTCGTATCTGTTCGACGTCAAGCAAGCCAAGAATCCAACGACCACCCAGAAAGTCTCACAGTGGTTCCGAGATGACCTGAACCCATTTCAGAAAGAGGCGGTCGAGAAGATCATTGCCGCGCCTGACCTTTGTTTGATTCAAGGTCCGCCAGGTACCGGCAAGACGACTGTGATTGCGGAAGCCATCATGCAACTGGCTCGCAGAGGCGAGCGAGTCCTGTTGGCAAGCCAGGCCCACACGGCTGTCGACAACGCGCTTGATCGACTCGGTAAACACCCCGACTTGCGTGTGATTCGTCTTGCGCGGGACTTGGATAAGGTGTCGGGTGAAGGTAAGTCGTTCGTGCAGCAAGCCGCCTTGTCGCGGTACTACTCATCACTGGCTGAGCACTCGGAGGAGCGGTTCCTTCGACCATGGCACGAATCCTCTGAGCGCCTGAATCAGCTTCAATCCTGGCTAGACAGGGCTGAGTACGTGCGACGCGACATCGGGGACGCCGAGCAGGGAATCGTACGGTTCGAGCAGGATCGAGCCCGAGCGAAGCTGGAAAGAGATCGCGCGTGGCAACGACTTCAGGAGCAGGCTCAGAAAAACGAAGATGTGAAGCAGCGACGAAATCGGCTGCTCGCCTTCAGGGAGTTTCTGATCGCTGGCGACGGTGACATTCCGGAAGGCTGGTCACTACCGGAGCCACAGTCCTCGGAACTGGCCGCCGCCTTATTCAGACTGTCCGCGGCGAAATCAAAGCTGCCTGTCTCAAGCGCGGACTGGGAGGCTGTGCCACAGCAGCGCCCCTTGATGCTCGCTGGGTTGCTCAGGTTCTGGACCAAGCTCAATGCGCGTCTGAAGGACCTGCGAAACGATGTCGCGCGCTTGCATGCTGCAGGGGCTCGCCCGCTTCAAAGTCCAGATGTAGCCATTCGACTGGCACAACTCGAGGCTGAGGAAAAGGCGCTCGCTGAGCGCGTGGACGATGACGAGAGCTTGGTGCCCGCCTGGAGAGCCAAACGTCAGGAAATTAAACAAGTACGCAGCAACTCGGCAGGCGGCCTGAGTGCCGAGTTGTACGGGGATCTGTTTACCGACGCAGATAGTTGGTCAGCCTCAATCGACAACGCCGAGCAAGCTGGCAACGATCTGGCCGTTCGTCTCACGTCGTTGAGCGAAGCGGGGGAAGCTATTCGAGCTGCCTTGCAGCGGCTGTTGGCGGAAGCCGACAAGCTCCTTGAGCTTAGTGTGGCGCCCGAGGTGGACGAGTCTGAGTGGAGGCAGCGCGAGCACGACCTTGAACAACTAAGCCTAAAGGAACCTCGGGTTCGCCAAGCCCTAGCCGCCTGCCATGCACGAAGTGTGGAGTTGCTCGACGCGCTTTCGTCGGGTGGCGCGCATCAGGATCAGCAATCAGATGTCGGAGCACTGCTCGCGCAGCAGGTTGCTTTGCGTGAGCGCGACGCATCCGCCTTGAGGGAGCAAATTGCTACTCAGCAGGCGGTGCAAAAGGTCTGGGGGCCGCTCCTGCAAGACTGGGTCACCGACCTTCGGCGCCCTGGTTCCCACCAGGCGGATTGGGAGCACTTCAAAGAAATCTATGTGCCGCAGTGCAACGTGGTCGCAATTACCTGCAACGAGCGCGAGCAGACGCTGGAAGAGTCGGGGCAGGTCAGCTTTGATGTGGCCATCATCGACGAGGTTAGCAAGGCAACGCCACTAGAAATGCTACTGCCGTTGATGCGTGCACGCCGCTCCATACTGGTCGGCGACCATCGGCAACTCCCTCCATTGTTTCAAGAGGGGACAGATGCGCAGACGTTCAGCGATGTCGTGGACGAAGCGGAGGATGACGAGCAAGAGAGCAGGACATCTTTGACGCGCCACAACCTCCATCGCTTTGAAAAGATGGTCACGGCCTCCTTGTTCAAGTCGCACTTTGAGGCAGCGGACGACTCCATACGAGCACGCCTTGAAGTGCAGTTCCGCATGCACCCGCAGATCATGTCGATGATCAACCACTTCTACGAGCAACGGCTCGTGTGTGGCCTAACCGATCCCGACGTGCAGCGTGCCCATCATCTGACGCTCGTTGACAAGAACAACCAGCCAGTGGTCACAGCGGCAGGCCATGTGCTGTGGGTCGATACCTCACGAAATCTGGATGACCGGATTCACAAGGAGGACCTCGATAGCAACGGCAAACCCATGCGTAGCAACCGGCTTGAGGCGGACCTGATTGCGCACACGTTGGTCCAATTGGACAAGCAGTCTGCCCTTGCCGGGTACTCGCCACAGAAGCGGCGGCATGTGGGTGTGGTGTCGTTCTACGCGCGCCAATGCAGGTTGATCCGCGAGGCAATCCGTGCAGTTAAGCCTTCCGGTCGGTTCGACTGCTTGGACGTCGAAGTCAACACCGTGATTCGCTATCAAGGCAAAGAGAAGCCGATCATTCTCGTCAGTCTGGTACGCAACGATGGGTTCGAGGCTAAGGGTGGTGCAGGCACAGCGAGGCGCAGGTCAAGTCGAGCCAACGTTGCGCGCTACGAGTTCATCAACGTGGCCTTCTCCCGAGCGCAGGAGCTCTTGATCGTATTTGGAGCAAGAAGCATGTACGAGTCATACGAGGTGACCCTGCCATATATGGACCGAGAAGGCTCGTCCACGCGGATGGTCTACAAGGACATCTTGAATCAACTGGATAGGGATGCCCGCCTGATCCCGGCAAGCCGATTGATGCGAAAGGATGGATCTGGGCAGCGTCAATTTGCGGCCCGCCCTGGATCTGGGAATCGAGGTGACCGGCGATGAAGTTGGGTACGTTTTCGGTCGGCTTGCCTCTGTACGAGATTGAATCAGATGTGACGTACCAGACGGTCCGCGCGCCCACGGTGTTCGAGCGGATGGTGATGAGACTATGCGGAAGATACAGGACTACGCCCGAGATCGCCGGGATGACGTTGTCCCAGATCTTCGAGAAGCAGCTTGGCGTGGCTTCGGCAAACGAGCTGGTCGGGCCGAGCGTTGAGAACCTGATCTATATGGGGGTCTTGGCAAACCCTGGTTCGCAAGACTACATGACCATTCGTCTGGCTGACCTGTCCCTCACAGCCGATGGATTCGCCTTTCTAGAGCGTGATCGGCTACCGAGTCGATCACAGCAGGCAACCGTCACGCATCGGTTCTTCCCGCTGTCGAATTCGGTCAAATCGCAACGCTTGGAAAGCCGCCTGTCCCAAACTCCCATCAAGCCATTTGTGAGCGATGCGGTGCTCCAGCCTTCGGACTGTTCTGCGCTGGTACGAGAGGCTGTGGCGGGCGAGCGGCATGCCTGGAAGTCACCGAGTACCGAAATTCACTCTGTTCAATCTCGGGTAATCGGTGTGGCCTGGGAGCAGCACCAAGTCAGTCTCGAATGCGATGAGTCGGGCGTGCTTTCCATCAAGGCACAGGGATCACCTGATCTTGATCGATGGTTGGCCTTGGCAAATCCCGATGTGATCTGGCAGCACATTCTGGAGCCAGTCCTCGCACGTGAGGCATCGTCAGGTTGGCCGACTCTCAGTCAGACAAGTTTCAGTAGCGCTCTTGCAATAGCGCCTCTGGGTAACGGGTCCACGGATTCGGGTACTCAAGTAGGTTCGTCGAGAACGGCACTGAGAGTGCTCGTCGATGAAGCTCAGCTGGAACGGCACGTTGACGAAGACGTGGTCTTGCTGAAAAGAGAGGGGCGTGTCATCCAGCGTCTGACTGCTCTGTTCAAAAGTGTTGATCCTGTAGTTCACCGACTGCCTTCGAAACAGGGAACCATCTGGCTTGAGATGGCGGCGCCATCGGATCTGCCCCAAGGGTTCGATGGACTGATCCTCCGCAACGAAGATCACTCACCAGAGGCTCATCTGACTGGATTGGCAAAGGTTTTTTGGGCGGGCCAGGAACGCAGAGCAGTCTTGGGTCTGACTGCAGACAAGAACACGAGTCGTCATGTCTGGGGTGCAATTCAGTCTGCGCTGCAGTCTGGCCTGACAAGCAGTCAGGATGCAGATGTCTTTGCACTTGCCGTAATCTGGGAGCCACCGCAGGAGACCATCTCGCGCTGGCGCTCTAGAGTGGCCGCACTGGCGTTGAAGGAACTGATTGCGGATGCATCCAACTTTGCGCTGGCTCTGGAACGGTTCTCTCCTCGATCAGGAGAGGACTGGAGGCCAGATTGGCACAGCGCGCTGAGCGATCAACTGGTTGCCGCAATTTCTCATTTAGATGAAGAGGTTGCGTTTGACGACATTCTGGGATGGCTCCTGGATATCGATCGACTGCTGCCTACCAAGTCCGGTGATGTCATGCAGGCGCTATTGGCGCATTGCGGCACAGTTTCAGATGTCGAGTCTCTGGCGAGACTTCGCGAGGCAACGGGAAATTCGTTCGCATTGCCAGACCGCGTTATCGGTGACGCACTATTGCAAAGGTGGATCACGGACGCCTTTTCCGATGGAGTGCTGACACTGTTCGGCCCGCATGCCTATGCTCAGCCAATCGAGTTGATCAGGTCTGCCCACCAGGCGGTACTTCGTGATGTTGGCTTGAAGTCTCTGGAAGATGCGGCGAGTGGCAACCTAAGCCTCCAGGGAGTGAAGACATCGGCGCTGGCCAGTGTTGGCAGGTGGCAAGCAGCAAGCGAAGTGGTTCGAGGACTGCGACCAGCGCTTGCTGGCGATGCGATGGATAGGGTGGCTCAGTTCGACACGATGGTTGGCGCGTGGCGCGTGTTGGCAAGTCAGCACCTCGCACATCCTGCGCCATCAGGGCAAAGACTCGTCGTGCTCGATACAAGCGCTTTGATGCAGGTGCCGGACCTGTTGTCCACCATGCGACGGGGCGACATTCCGGTCGTCCCCCGTCGTGTGCTCGAAGAGTTGGATGGGATCAAGGAATCGGCGGAAGAAGACAAGGCTCACAAGGCGCGTTCAGCCATTCGATCCTTGGAGCGCGCTGGGCAGGCCGTGAGCTACGAATCCGAAGTACTCGACCTCTTACCTCCCGATTGGGAGCCTACTTCGGACAATCGAATTCTGTCGGTTGCTCTGCACCTTCGGCTGAGCGACGTGCTCGTCGTAACCGGGGACAGGAACTTTCGCAATAAGGCGCGGGCGGAGAACATCGCTGCCATGTTGCCAGAGGAGTACAGAGGCGTAACTCCGAATCAGGGCGGCAGACGCGACGCAGGAAGGGGGCGAAGATGAGCAGACATCATGAGGCGCTTTATCAAATTGAGCGCCAGCGGCGACAGGACATATTCAACCAGCGTGTTCGAGAGACGACTCGGAGTTACCTTGATAGGTATCGTGGCTTGCTGGACGACGTGCAGAGCCAAGGGCTGAGCGAGTACGTTGAGGCCGAGTACTCGGCAATCGAAAGAGAACTGGCGCATCTGACGAGGCTCTTAGAAAGCGACCCTGCCGCTGCGCGAGACATGAGCATTGAGTTGGGGCGACGTGTACACGCGCTACCTCGACATGCCCGTGGGATGCGTCAGGCCTTCATTCAGGCGCAGCGCGAGGCAGAGGAAGCTGCTCGCGAGGCGGAGCGCATCCGAGTTGAACAGCAGGCGAAGGCACGGCAGGAGCTGGAGATTGCCTGGCAGGATGAGCTGACGACCTGGGCCGATCCGCTTGCGAGGCAACTGGCCTTCAAGTCCCTCTCTGAAGTTCGATCCCGACTGATGGGAGCACAGAGTCGCGTCTCCGCTGACGACCTGCGAACCGCGTTGAGAGCGGTCAAGGTCGAGTACGGCAAGAAGTCCCATCAGATCAGAGAGCAGGAGTCCAGGGCCGCCGAGGCGAGCACTACGGAAGAGACTCTGCAGCTATGCCGCGACCAGATTGCCCTGGTCGGTGGTGGTGCTGCAGAGCGCGCACAGGCCTTGGGCGTGTCGCTCGATGCTGTTAGAAAGATGTCGCCAGAAGATGCTGCCAAGCACTTGGTCGAAGTTACCAGAGAGCTTGATTCAGCGGTAGTCGACGAGAGCTGCCGACGGGAAGTAGTGCAGGCGGTTTACCGCGCACTTGAGGATGCGGGCTTTGTTACGGAAAAACCTCGCCTTGTGCGAGAAGGTAGTGCAAACGAGGTGGTGATCCTTGGCCGACGGCCTGCAGGCGCACAGGCGCTGTTCAAAGTTGAGCTCAGCGGAAAGCTGAACTACAAGTTTGATCACTACCAAGGGTCGGCGTGTAAGAAGGATATCGATACGGTCCTTCCCCGATTGCAATCAATATATGGGATCCAGCTTTCGACCGAGCGCGTTCTTTGGGAAAACCCGGACGACAAGGACAGCGATGCCAAGCCCCAACCTGGAATGACAAGGGAGAAATAGATGGCTTCTGGGCAGGCAACTTGGCAAGACGGATTCCTCCGCGAGTGCGGGATTCGGCGTGGAATCATTCTGCACGGCAACGTGATCGATGTGGTGTCTGACCCGTCCGCTCCAGATCGCTGGCGAAGCGTGCCGGATGCTGTGGATGCCATGCTCAAGCAGCGCGGCTACCGGCATGTCGTTCGCTGGGACCGTGTTGGCGGTGTTTCTGGCGTCGATGCAAGAACGTGGCGGGAATTGGCTGCTGCTGCGACACAACCGGCCGCGCCAGCAGCCGGGGATGAGTACGACATGGGCGCAATTCCGCCGTCAAGTCAGCCTAGACAGGACTCGCCCACACTGGAAGTCACTCCGCAGGACTTTTTGGCTGTGGTTTCCCGATTGATGAAACAGTCTGGACCCGATCGGGTTGCGTTTGTCTTGGACTGGTCTCACCTCTTGTTTGGCCCAGCCAATTCACTGAGCGAAGCAGAGAGGGGCTGGTTGCTGCTGATGGGCAAGGCAACCAGAGACGCACATATCAGCCTCAATCCCACCGATGTGGATCGACCGCAAACGCTGATGGTCTTCCTGTGTCAGGGGCTGTCTGTGTTGCCCCCGTCGCTCTATCTGAACAACCCGCTTTTCAAGGAAATCAACCTGCCGCTCCCATCCCGGACGGTACGAGAAGCGGCCGTACTTCAGCTTTCTTCTGTTCTAAGCGTTGAACCCCCTGTGCTCCCGAAGAGCAGGGTGTTGGCGGACATCGTCGATTCGCTGGAGGGGCTCACGCTTCGCGATATTCACAATCTCGCAAAGCTCTCGCGCCAGCTGCCAAAGATGAGTGCGGAGTCTCTGGTCAGTATGTATCGTTACGGCGAAAGACATAGTCCCTGGGAGCAGCTGAACCGCGACAAGCTCGGCAAAGCCGTCGAGACGCTGAAGGTTCGCGTTAAGGGGCAGGATCAAGCGATTGATGCGGTCAATCAGATTCTTGTTCGCGCGTACACGGGCTTGTCTGGGCTGCAGCATTCCAGCAAACAGAGGACGCCAAAGGGCGTTCTGTTCTTCGTTGGCCCGACCGGTGTGGGCAAGACTGAACTGGCGAAGGCTCTTGCGCAGTTTCTGTTCGGGGATGACGAGGCTTGTCTGCGATTTGACATGTCGGAGTTCAATCACGAGCACGCTGACCAGCGCCTGGTCGGTGCACCGCCCGGCTATGTTGGCTACGAGGAAGGCGGCCAGCTAACCAACGCAGTGAAGAAGCGGCCGTTCTCGCTGTTGTTGTTCGATGAGATCGAAAAGGCCCACCCCAGGATTCTTGACAAGTTTCTCCAAATCCTTGAGGACGGAAGACTGACGGACGGCAAGGGTGACACCGTACTGTTCTCCGATACGGTCATCGTCTTTACATCCAATATTGGCGCTGCTCAAATTGCGGTCGACAACCCGGATGTTCGGACTGCTTTCATCGAGAGGGTTCGATCTCACTTCGTGAACGAACTGAAGCGACCTGAGCTTCTCGGCCGTATCGGCGAGGGAAACATCATCCCATTCAACTTCATGGCGGATGACAATTTCCTCGTCGATATCGCCCGATCGAAGCTCGAGCCCCTTCGTCATCGTCTGGGTGAAAAGTGGGGGGCCGCCGCTTTGCAGTTCATCGATGAGACAAAGGCGCTTCAATCTATTGTCGGCATGGTCGATCGCACCAGCGGTGGCCGCGGAGTGCTTAACGCGTTGACGATCTACCTCTTTGACCCGTTGGCCCAGTTTCTCTTCGATCAGGTTGGATCGCCTGAAAAGTCACAGGGACGCACCATAAAGGTCGTTCAGGCCGGCACGAAGCCAGTATTCGACTTCGAACTGGAGTGAGCACGTGTCTTGGTTGAACCTGGCGTCTTGGATTCCATGCACAGAGGTGGAAGGTCCGGGAAAGCGCGCGGCACTCTGGGTTCAGGGTTGCGACAAGCGTTGCGTTGGATGCTGCAACGCCGACTATCTGAAGATAGTCGAGCGTGAGATCCTCAAAGCGGAAGCCATGATCGACCGACTGCTCGAAGCTCAGGCGCAGTGGGGGTTGGAGGGCGTGACCTTCCTCGGAGGAGAACCATTTCTACAAGCGCAAGGTCTTGCAGTCGTGGCGGAGGGTGTCTCCCGTGCAGGCATGTCGGTCATGACGTTCACCGGCTACACGATGGAGGAGCTTGATGAGCTGTCGCTGCCAGGTACTCACGAACTGCTGGCATGGACTGATGTCCTAGTTGACGGCCCCTACGAGGCTCTCAACCCGGATCGCCGACGGAACTGGGTTGGTTCAACGAACCAACGATTTCACTATCTGACCAAGCGGTACGACCCGTCTATCGAGGGGGCGGACCTGCCCAGTCGTGAGGTCGAGTGGCGGATCCGTGACGATGGACGCTTTGTGGTCAACGGCTGGCCGTGCGCGATCAAGTAGCGGTTCAGCCAGCGCTGCCAGAGCAGGAGGCGGTCGCGTCCAATGCTCCGACTATCGGGTCGCAGTCAGGCAACATGCGGACGCCGGTTCGATTGAGCAACACGGAATCGAACTGGCGGTGATCCTCGCGGCGGCGACCGCGGTGGTGATGGGGGCGCGCTGCTACGAGTCACCCCGG
>CALMYW010000070.1 GCA_937873665.1 uncultured Sphingorhabdus sp. | reverse complement strand
TTTTCCAGGGTAATCGGACACAGCAGTACCATCAAGTTGGCAATGCTGTGCCGCCTTTGCTTGCTCTCGGCATCGCGACGACGGCAGCCCGATTTCTAGCAAATCGCACTGCGGCTGGACGTGGGTATGTGGCCTGAAACTGAGAACGGCTCAAGTCTGAGGTTGCCACATGGTCAAGATATTGAAGTTGCTGCTGCTTTCTTCCACGTTCCTCTTGACTGCGAACCACAGCAAGATGGATTGCAAAAACTGATGACGCGGGTTGTGCTTGGCAGTTTGCCGATAGGGGGCGCGCACCACAGCCCTTAACCGAGTCCCGCGCTACGCCCCGCGTACAAAACTGTAGGAATCAAGCCAGCGCTAGGGTCAGGTAGGCTAGCCAAACTTCTCGAGTGCGCAACCGCCCGAAACCACATCGATCTGACTCTAAAAACCTCGACAGGATTCCCTGAAGATTCACGCGTACTAGTTGTAGAGCGGATGCGGAACAATGTCTGTGCACGAAAATCACAAACCGATCTGAAATCCTGCCAATTCCAAGCGTTGACGAATCTGAAGAATCGCAAACGCTTGTCGTGAAGTTGGAATGCGCCCAGCTGAACCAGCCAGCATCAACAGTTGATCCTCCTTGGGCGTCAGCTCGTTACTCTGGATGCCCCAATCGCGCAATTTGCGCCAATTTGATGCCTTGTAGTTCATTACTTCTGTAATTGCCGCAATGTCCGAATCGATGCGTGCAACCCCAATCGCATCTTCTTTGCGCTGCAATTCATCCGCCTCGGGTACTAGTTCTGCAGCAAATTCTGATATTAGTGAGATTCGCTGCTGATGGGCACGCTGCCATGCTAGCTCCTTCTTGCACCACTCGGTGACGTTCTCCAACCCCTGTTCGGGAGAGGTAATGACCGAATACATTGCGCGAGCGATAACCTTTAGCTGAGCGGAAAGCGCTGGAGAGATCGCTTGCGTGCGCCAGATGGACTGGACATTCAACGCGTTACCTGCGCCCTGTTCAGCAATCATTTGCGCCAACTTTGCAATCGTGAAAGTGACGATGTTTGCGCGGTAACCTCCGTCATACCAGTCCGTTTCAGCGGGAATAAGCTGCTCCAACTCTCGGAACACGATGGTATGGCCCACCGATGACTTAAAGAACTCGTCGTTGAACTGCAGCGGCCTGCGCTGCCACTCTTCCACGACGAACTTGCTGTAGACGTCGAAGTTCTTCTGCGCACCTTTGCTGACTTCATGCGGCAACTGCCGCCACGAGTTCTCGATCTTTGCTAGGTCCGTTTTCGTGATGACCTGCCGCCTCGGATTATCGGACTCGAAACGAAGCTTCTCAGCGGGACTCATCTTCGATGTCTCAATGCGGTACTGACCTTTTGCGCGCTCGTAGAACCATGTTGTTGGCCTCTGCGACCCGGGTCTTGGTGGAGCTTTGATCCGCCTGGACAGCTCCTCCATCTTGCGGTGAAAGGCGTGATTTGAGAAAAGGTCGGAATCAGAGACCTTGGTCTGCCGGTTCGCGTACTCAGAAATCTTGGGAATCAGGTCCGCTGACCTATCGGTATCGACAACGGACAGCTTCATCTGTACGAAGATCCCGTTGAGGTCTGCGCCATCCTTTCGGCGCGCGAGAGCAAGGGATGCCGTGGTCTGCCCGCCGTTCACGATCTGAAGGTCCGTCGCAGCAAGAAGTCTCGGACCGCCTGGCGTGTCCTGTGTTTCAACCGACGTGGCCGTCGCGGCAATTCCGTTGTTAAAGGCAAAAAACATTTCCGGGCTCCGAAGGATCGTCTCCCGGATTGCCTTGTTCACCCTCACCGCTTTGCCGAGAAAACTTCTTACATTCCCCTCAAGAAGTCGGCTGCCGTATTCCTCGTACATGCGTGCCAAGGTCTCGCCGGGTAGCACGCAAAGGTAGCCGCTGTACTCTGACTGGTTGAGGCTCGCCTTGAGACAGGGAATCCCGCCTTCGACTAGGCCGCCGAAGTCGACTGTTAATGCCTCGCGCCCGGATCGCGACGAGAGTACATCATGAAAACGGACAATATCCCAAATGTGGAACTCGGCTGGAATTCCGTCAACGCTTTGCTCTGGCCAGTCGCGTATCCGATCGCTCAGGATGCCGTCGGTGGCCAAGTAAAAACGCAGCCTCGTGATGCTTGGTTTATGCGTCTGCAGGAGGGAAAAGAAGTCGGACGCAGGATGGTCATCTGCCGAGAGATGATCGTCGTTTCTCGCGAACGCTTCCTCGACGAAGGAAACAGGTTTGGAGAAGATCGCCTTTGCGATAGTTTGAGTCAGTGTGAATGGCTGCTTTTCGCCCCCGAACTCAGCGATGACGATTCGCAGGGATCCGTCTGCTTCGTCAAATGCATATCCGTCAATGCCGAGGCTTCGTCTCCTCGCCCCAAATCCGCGATACGGACAGGGCACGAAATCAATGAGCTCCTCCGCCTCCTCCAGCATTTGTCCAGCCACGGAACCGAAGCCGGCTTCGCGATCTCGTCCCCCAAACACATCTGCAGCGCGGGCAATTACTTCATCGCGAAATGCCCCCAAGTACTCTTCCATTCAGGATGCCCCCAAAATGACCCTAAGCTCAGAGCCTGTTCGTCACAATTGACAATCAGAATTCTCAAAAGTCTCGAGTCAATCATAATTCGATCCACTATAAAAATAGGGAGGAGTGGCTGGACCTGTGCTCATTGATGTCGACGAAATATTGATCGCGCTACGGCGCAGCGACTTGGCTCTAGTAACCGGTGGCAAGTCGATTGCACCTCCTCCATGGGTCGATTGGCTTGTGTGGCTTGGTCAGTGGATGCGAGTCCAGGCTGAGCTTGAAGGCCGACGGATAGCGGTCGTTAGATTACCAAGTAGAAGGCTCGCCGCCGCGTTCGTTGCTATCGGTTCTGTCTTCGCATCTGCACGACTTCATGACGAATCGCTCGACTGGGATGGTTTACGGAGCCTCGCTCCCGGAACGAAGGTATTCTGGCGAGAATCTGCATCTGGCAAGACCGTGCGCCGGGCGGGGATCGCGGTCGGCGTAAGCCAGATTGACGGTGGTGACTTCTTGGAAGTCACTGTCGACACCCAAAGGAGAACTCAGCAAGGAAAGCGCTTTTTCGCCAAATCTGCGGCGTTGTCCTACGGGATAACCCTCGGAGCGGTTAGCGCGGTTGCCGATGAGCGACTGGCCTGTGCAGAGCGCTGTATCAACGCGGCATTGACGGATGCTCCTCAGGGTTGGATTCGGTCGCCGGCCGTCGAGTGCAACATCATCACCGAGCGAGCCTCATTTCTGGGTGATATTGAGAACCTCGTCATCCGCGTTGCCGGAACAGTGGGCGCGGCATGCTCTGATGTTCTGGCCATAGCCGACTCCGGCGGGCGATCACATGGCAAGACAAGATTGGCTTCAGCGCGAAGCGATGGGGTGCTCGACGAGTCGGGCTTCGTCACGATTCTTGACGGCGCGGCCGCAGCACTTCGCTTGAAGGACTCCATCGCACGCAGCGTCGTGGTCCTGCTTGACCAGGCCGAGTACGACGAAGAGGTCGAGCAACTGCTTCTGACTTTCTTGGGCTATTCAGTCGATGCTGGCATCGACCCACCCTCGAGCGGAGTCATGGCGCTGCCGGAGAGTGTCGAGTGCTTCATCTTCGGTCTGCCTCTAGAGTCTCAGTCAAACTATGAAGCGCACTAAGAAAGCCACTAACGGCCAATTGATTCGTCCGACCACGGGTGCGTCTGACATGCTGGCTGCGACAGGGCCAACCGAGTCGATCCTAGAGCTCGTGGCTACTCACCATGTAAACGCAACCAGATGCCAAACGGCAAGAGTAGTGATCGACTTCCCGCCGATGCGAGAAGTTATGCGGGCGTGCTCATCGATTTTTGCTGAAATTGATCGAGAGGATCCCCTGCAACGCGCGATCTCGCGAGACGTGTGGCTTGTGAAGTCGTCGCTAATGCTGACCGCTCTACCATTCAATGATTCGCGCCTAGGCCTAGACGAATTGCTGAATAGACTAGCTACCGCCACCGAAAGCGTTCCGGCAATCCGATCTCCAGTCAGGGCTTTGACTGGCTTTGCACAACACCTAGCCTCAGAGCGGTTCAATCCAAAGCGAGAGCGCTTGATGGAATTGCTGCAAACTTCAAAGCTTGGCGGCCGTCCTGTTGGACTTCTCGCAAATATTTGCGGGTCTCCGACCCCAGGCTGGCCAATCTCATTAGAGGTGGAAAGCGACTTCGGCGCCTCAGAGTTGGACCTCATTCGACGAAGACGACAGGTGAAGAGTTCGCTTTACGAGCTATTAGTTATTCCGGGCAATCCGTGGTTCGCTTCCAGAGGCCTTCTGTTCGATCTGCTCTATGGCGGAAGAACTTCGGAGGTCGTCGTCGTCGCGTATCGATCAGAACCGGTTTCTTTGCCGATCCCTAGCGAAATGCCGAGAGATCGCTATTTCCCACCAACCCGACGCCAGCCGAAGCAAACTGTCGGGGAGAGCGAGCAGGGCGACAGCGCTCAGCTAGACAAATGGGCTAACGAGTCATTCTGGTCATCGATTCACGCCCAGCAGGCTGACATTACTCCGACCTCGGACAGAGACGTCACCACGGACGCCCAGTTCGTATTGTTTGCCGATGGGAGCGGCGCATTCCTCCCGGCAGATGGACGCGTTGTCGAGGTATCGGAGCTGTTTGAGACGGGAGCAAATTTCGACGTCACGGAAGACAAGCTTCCCCGGGTATCGGTCAGGGACCTTGAGGAAGGTGATCTTGTAATGCTCAGGCTTTCGGGTAGCGGAAACTACCTCGACGATGTTGCGGACTCGCTCATTCAGCGAGCCGGTGAAAATGCTCTGCGCCATCGTGCGCTGGAGTGGAAGGATATGCTCCACGATGTGATTAATCGCCAAGGCGAGGGCGTAGTGGCGATGAAGCTGCGAAGCCTTGGCGTCAGACTCCGGTCCCCCCAGTATCTTTGGGTTTGGGCGGGTGACGCTGTCATGGCGCCCCACGACCGACAGACGTTTCACAGTTTGATCACAACCATCTGGCAACTGGGGCGCCACACTGGCGACGGTGAGCCGGAAGCCTACGCCAACGCGCGATGGGACGACATGGAGCGCCTTAAGGCGTACCATCATAAGGCTGGTGTCGAAATTCGCGCTGCGCTGCTAACCCGAGTGCGGGGCTTGGTTGCCGAGCGCCGCCGCATCGACACGATGGAATCGATCGAACTGCCGGGGGTAGCAGCCGGTCGGATGGGCCTTCTACGCGTGGCGGCAGTCGACACAAAGACTAGAAGGGTGGCGGTGTCTGGGCTGTTTCATCTGGGAAGGGTGAAGGCGGCGTAGTGCCCGGGATGATCCCGCCTCTAGTAGCAGGCGATGCGCCCAAGGGCGAAAGGCAGTTGTTCGCCAAGCTGCGTGACGATCCCAAGACAGGGGACTGGCTGGTACTTCATTCCTTCGACATACGCCGACACGTTGCGCGGGCCGAAGGCGAGGCGGACATGCTAATCGTGGTTCCAGGCCAAGGCGTGCTCTGCGTCGAGGTCAAGGGATGCGGCGTAGTTCGAGAGGGCGGGCTCTGGAAGTACTCCTACGACCCACCCAGGACGTCCACGGTGGGCCCGTTTCGCCAGGCTAGTCAGGCCGGACACTCCATCCGGCAATACCTTGCGCAGAAGGATTCATCGCTTGGATCGCTGTTGTTCCACTCGGCAGTTCTCTTCACCGAAGTGGACTTCACCGAAAAGTCCCTTGAGTGGGAGCCGTGGCAGGTCATCGGGCGTAGCGACTTCGTGCGGCAGCCCATCTCCACGACCGTGACCCGCGTGCTGGAGGCGGCGCACTCCCAGTGCCGCTCTAGAAATCCGGTGCCAGCCTGGTACGGAAGTCATAGTCGGCCATCTGTTCGGCAGCTGGACTCCATCCTCAGACTGTTGCGTCCGGACTTCGAATACGTGGTTTCCGGACGAAACGACGTGGAGCTTGCCGAAGCTGCAGTACGCAAGTTCACGGAAGAGCAGTTCGAGGCGCTCGATCATCTCGAGGACAACCACCGGGTGGTGTTCAAGGGACCCGCCGGAACTGGCAAGACGTTCCTCGCAATGGAGGCAGCCCGAAGGGCTGTGCGTGACGGGCAAAGCGTGGCGCTCCTGTGCTTCAACAGCCTTCTCGCAGCATGGCTGAAGCACGAGACCGCAGTGATTGCGCAGGAAGCGCAGGCGCGATCGCTGCCCTTCTACGTCGGCAGCCTCTCCGGGCTCATGCGCAGCGTTGCAGACATCGACGTTCCGCCAGAGCCCGACAGCAAATTCTGGGAGGCTGAACTTCCCATGCGGGCGGTGGATGCCCTGCTGGCCGACGGGCGCGGCACGCCGAGCTTCGATCTGCTGCTTGTTGACGAGGCGCAGGACCTACTGTCTGACGCGTATCTCGACGTCATGGAACTTCTGTTGGGCGGTGGTCTGGCAAGCGGCCGCTGGGCGCTGTTCGGCGACTTCGAACGGCAGGCGATCTACGCGGACAAGGGTGCAGCTCTGGGACTCGAAAGGCTCCGGAGCCGGACCGCGGACAGCGTTTCAACGTACCGCTTGCGAGTCAACTGCAGGAACGCAGTCAGGATCGCGGAAGCGGTCACCATTACCAGCGGACTATCCCCTGGATACAGCAGGGTTCTCAACGATGCGGAATCAGCGGACGTTGAACCTGTCTTCTACCGCAGCGCTTCCCATCAAGGAGAACTGCTGCTGGCGACCATCGCCAGACTCCTCACATCCTTTGCTCCGTCGGAGATAGTCGTGCTCTCCATGCGAGCCGACGCATCGTCGTGCGTCGCCCGGCTGGCACGTGAACAGGCCGGCTGGCACTTTGCTTCCTGTCGCGAAGAGGCGGAGGACGGAGTCTCGATACGGTACGCCAGCGTCCATGCGTTCAAGGGGCTGGAGGCTCCGGCCGTCGTGCTGACGGACATTGATGGTATCGGCGACGAGCAGGCCAAGTCCCTTCTCTACGTGGGCATGTCCCGTGCACGGGTCAGGCTGCACATCCAGATGAACGAGCGACTTCGTTCGAGCTATGACGCGATGCTGACGGTCGGCTTGAAGGCAGCGCTTGGGAGGTCTACCTGATGTCGCCCCTCGACAAGAACCTAGCGAACAGAGAGCAGATGCTCGCGCGACTGCGAGCGGAGATTGTCGGTCCGGATCCGGCGGGAAAGCCGGTATCACTTGGCGACAAGCAGGCCATGACCTGGGAGGAGTACCGGATCCCGCAGATGCAGGCGGACGGGCAGGAGATCGTCTGGCAGGACCCGCCGACGAAGCGATTCGGTGCTGGCATCTTGTTTCCGCTGGGCGCCACCGAAGAGGCGATCGTCAACGCGACCGAGGCGGACGAGGTGGTCCCGCTCACTTCACCCGATCTCGCGCCGCCTGGACAGCAGCCGGATGAAGAACTTGCGGCGAGGGAAAGGGCGCCATCGTATGGTGGACCTGCCGATGACGCAGAGGAAGAGGACGTCACACTCGCCAACGCCTTTCGCCCGTCCGCCATCGGACTCAGCTTCCTGGCCGATCTTGCAGCAGAAACCAACGGGATCGTCGTCGAATTGGTCAACGTCGGACGCATAGGTCTGGAGCGAACCGTCGAAAGTCCTTGCGGCTCGTCCCTCCCGTTGACTCTCCATCTTGGAGGGGCGGTCGGTAAGCAGCCGACGCCACGCAAGGTGTGGCTGCGCAAGCCGGTACTTGATGACCAGGGCAAGGTGCCTGCGGTTTCCATCGCCGCCAAAGAGCTGCTCAACGCCGCCAAGCCCCTGCGGCACCCGATCGGACCTGCCGCCCTTGGTCTGGAACTTGTCGTAGTCTCGCGGACCTGGCGTTCGGCTCCAACCAGTGGGCATCGGCTCCTGACCGTGTCCGTCGCGAACAAGAAGAGGGCCAAGGAGACGGAACTTGATTCCCTGTGTCTGTTCCAGGCTGGAATCCGGGTCAGCGGTGCGAGCGGAAATCAGTGGATCGACGCGTATCCCGAGAACTTGATCGCGGATTTCCAGGACGATGATCCGCTTGCAGACGAGAACGTCAATCGTGTACTGTACAGGGAGAACCGGACCTTTGCCATCGGTCATGGATGTGGCGCCGACTGGATCAGTGGCCGCCCGCAACGTGTGACGACGGTGTGGTCGGATGTCCTCCCGGTATTCGAGACGCCAGCTACAAGCGCAGATCTGCAGATCAAGGGCCCCGGAGGCCGATCGCAGTCCCTGCGCGTCAGCATGCGTCTGCTGGCGGGCCTTCAGCCAGGTGATGACGGGCTTGGCGACGTCGACCGGTTGCTGCAGGAATACGAGGGCTGGATTGCTGCGCTTGACTCGAAGGTTGCCACCATTGCCGAAGGGTACCGGCCGACAGCGACTGAACTGATCAGGAAGTGTCGCGAGTGCGCTGCTCGGATTGCGGACGGGCTTTCGATCTTGCGACAGGCTGGCGCTCAAGGCGATGTGGCACGCAAGGCGTTCAGACTTGCAAACCACGCCATGCTGGTTGCGCAACTCCGGTCACGGCAGGAGCTGCGAGTGCCAGATCGCGACGCAAACAGCCGGCTGACGTGGTCCCGCCCGATCGCGGTGGTCGATCCCGCGGTTCCCAACGAGAGACAGGGCTTCTGGAGACCATTTCAGATTGCCTTCCTCCTCATGTCACTGCGGGGCATCTGCGACTCGAGCCATCCGGACCGGAAGGTGGTGGATCTCATCTGGTTCCCGACAGGTGGTGGCAAGACCGAGGCGTACCTCGGTCTGACGGCGTTCACCGTCTTCTTCAACGCGCTGTCGGGGACTGCCAATGGGGGCGTCGATGTCCTCATGCGATACACGCTGAGGCTGCTCACTGCCCAGCAGTTCCAGCGCGCAGCAACGCTGTTCTGCGCAATGGAACAGCTGCGTCGCTGGGACGTGGTGGCTCTTGGCAATCGGCCGTTCCGGATCGGCCTGTGGGTAGGCAGCGCGGCCACGCCGAACAAGCGTGACGATGCCGTGGAGAAGCTGAAGGCGCTGCAGCGGGACTCCGACGCCGAGAATCCCTATGTGCTTCTCAGGTGCCCATGGTGCGCGGCGAAGTTCGGACCGCATGAGGCAGCCTCATCGCCCGTTCAGCGAAAGGCAGGCCGCGGCCGCCAATCCTCGGGCGGACACGTCTACGGTTATGCAAGGGAGAGAGGACCGTCGGGAGACACCGTCGTCTTCAGATGCGGAGATCCCGGGTGCGAGTTCGGCGGCATGCCCGGTCCGGGAACGCCCCCACTCCCGATCGTGGTCATCGACGAGGATCTTCTCGATGCTCCGCCCAATCTGCTGATCGGGACCGTCGACAAGTTCGCGATGCTTGCGTGGACTCCTGCGGCGCGCAGCATCTTCGGACTGGATGACTCGGGTCGCCATCGCGGCGCACCGCCAACGCTGGTCATCCAGGACGAGCTGCACCTCATCTCCGGGCCGCTCGGCTCGATGGTTGGCGCCTACGAAACCGTCATCGAGGCGCTGTGTGTCGATCCTCTCGGGGGGATGGTCCTGCCGAAGATCGTTGCATCGACGGCGACCATCAGCCGGGCGCGTGAGCAGATCGCAGGGCTCTACGCGCGTTCAGGGGTCATGCTGTTCCCGCCTTCGGGCCTCGATGCAGCCGATTCCTTCTTCGCACGCGAAGCGGTCGACGACGATGGCAGGCCCAAGCCAGGTCGGCTCTATGCCGGGGTGCTGGCACCCGCGCATACGTCGCTTCAGACTTCAGAAGCGCGGGTGTTCGCCACGTTGATGCAGCATGCTTCCCTGCTCGAGGGAGAGCCACGAGAACTGGATCCATGGTGGACATTACTCGTGTTCTTTAACTCCCTGAGAGAGCTCGGTGGCGCCGCAACGCTGTTCACTGCAGACACGCGCGAATACCTCAAGGTCATCCTGAATCGCCACGGTATCGACTACGGCAGGATCCGCCAGCTCTTCCATGTCGAAGAGCTGACCAGCCGGATCCGAGGAGACCACATCCCGCGCCTGCTGGAGCGACTCGAGGTCCCTGTCACGGTCCGGGAGGGAGCCGGTGCCGCTATACCCAGTCCGGCGCCTATCGACGCCTGCCTTGCGTCGAACATCATCGAGGTCGGAGTGGACGTCCCGCGTCTTTCGCTGATGGCGATCGTCGGACAGCCCAAGACCACGTCCCAGTACATCCAGGTCTCGAGCCGGGTTGGCCGGGACCTGGACAAGCCAGGTTTGGTGGTGGTGATCTACGGTCAGACGAAGCCCAGGGACCGCAGCCACTACGAGAGGTTCCGCTCGTACCACCAGCGCCTGTATGCGCAAGTCGAACCGACCAGCGTCACCCCGTTCAGCCCACCAGCAGTCGATCGTGCTCTCCACGGTCTCGTTGTGGCACTGGTACGACAACTGGGACGCAGAGGCCATGAGGCGGATACGCCCGACCCGTTCCCGCTGACTGCTGGCAGCGACCTGCGGCTGAAGGTCGAGGAAGTGATCCGTGATCGAGTGCGTTCCATTGCGCCCGATGAGGAGGCTTCCGTGATGGCCAAGCTCAAGCTCAGGCTCGATCAGTGGAGCGCCCGGAAGCCGGCCGAATACGGTGATTTCTCGAAGACGCCAGAGCACCCGCCGCTGATGCATCCTGCCGGGCGAACCGAGCTTGCGCAGTGGGAGGGTCGCAGCTGGGCAACAATGTCGTCCCTCCGCAATGTCGACGCGAGTTGCGAGGCGGATCTCACGGCTCAGTACAACAACATTCCCGAGGCAAACCAATGAGCCGCCCTGTCAGACGGTCGCAGGCCGTGTCCCCCTTCGGTGTGGGCGCGCTTGTGGTCTTCCCCGGTCCGGTGTCCCTGATCCATGCCGGACTCGACGCGTGGCCTTTCGACGAGAGGAACCCGGCTCACCGCGAGTTCAGAGTTGACGATGAGCCGAGGCTTGCCAGGCGGCTCGGGGTCGACTTCTTCGTGCAGCCTCCAGACTTCAGGCAGGTCGAGAGAGGAGGCTCAGGAGAGGCAGTCAACCTTGGACTGAAGCTACCCTTCCTTCGCTTTCCACTGTGGCACTCATGCCCTCGCTGCGGTCGAATGTACGAGGCTAAGTACCACCATCGGTCTCCGCCGGAGTGTGAGGGGCCTATCGGAAGCGGAGCAGAGAAGGGCAAGGCGCACAAGAAGCGGCGCGCCATACAAGTCCGTTTCGTCGCCGTATGTCGATCTGGCCATCTTCGTGACTTTCCCTGGATCGAGTGGCTACGTCTCGATCGAGCTGACTGGGATGGCGTCAGGACTGACCGCTGGCTTCGCCTGTTGTCCACGGGATCTGCATCAATTGCCGGCGTCGTTGTCGTTGCAGAACGGCGCGACAGTTCCGGAGTCGTCGAGGTCGCGCGCAAGTCCCTCGCCGGTGCGTTCAGTGTCGAATCGAGCGGTGCCACAGCCTTCACCACCATCATCAAGCTGACATGCGACGGCCAGAACCCAGCGATTGGCCTCGGCGACGGCGGCGACGTTCCGATCGAGCCTTGCGGTCAGG
>CALMYW010000069.1 GCA_937873665.1 uncultured Sphingorhabdus sp. | reverse complement strand
GGGTCTGCCTGACCAAGCGCAAGGTCTACTGCTGCTTTGAATCGAAGCTCAGCCGAATCTTGCAGGAACAAGGCCGCCAGCAGCTCGGCAAACCCTGGGCCAGCCCCAAGACCGAGCAATGTGCCGGCTTCACGATCGACGAGTTCGCCCGGCTCGACCTCTCCCGGATGGATTTCAGCGAGGTCTACGCCGAGTTCACCGACGCCGCGCGGCTGCCCGACGAGCTCCAGGCCGCCACCCAGATCCAGCAAAAAATCGAGGCCTACTATGCCAATACCCGTCCCTGACCGCGCACGGCGGCTCGCTGCCGCCTGCCTGCTCACCATCGGCCTTGCCTGGCTGCCGCTCCCTGCCTCGGCCGGCGACGAGCCCACAGTCACAACCGCCGACGGGCAGGACCCGTTCTACTGCGCCGAGCGCCGCCTCGGGTACTGGTTCTACTGCACCCGGCCCAAGCCGCCCGAACAGCAAGCGCCGCTTCCTCCCGAGCAGCAGAGCGCCACGTCCCGGCTCGACGCGATCACCGCCGAGCTGCGGGAACTCAAGGCCAGGGCGATCCTCGAGCCCAGCCCCGAGAACGTCACAGCCTATATCCGGTTCCAGCGCCGCCAGCTCGACCAGGCGTCGTTGTTCAGCGATGTCTGGCAGCGCGCGATCTGGCAGGAGCCCGAGCTCGACTATACGCTCCAGCGTCCAGTTTCGACGCTTGGCAAGCGCGCCTGGCAGGACGCCCGCAAAGCCGAACGCGACGGCGTGATGGCGCATCTCTCCGAGCGCTACGGGCTGTTCTACTTCTTCGCGCAGTCCTGCGGCGCCTGCGAAGTCATGTCGCCGATCGTACAGAGCGTCGCACAGACCTGGCACATCACCGTGCGCGCCATCTCGACCGACGGCGGGCCCTCGCGTCACTTCCCGCGCTACACGGTCGAGACCAACCAGCGCGCCAGGATGGGGCTCGACCCCGGGATCACGCCTGCGGTGGTGCTGTGGGATGCTGCGGCGGGGCGCGCGATCCCGATCGGTTACGGCGTGATGAGCGCCGACGAACTCCAGGACCGCATCTACCTTCTGACGACAAAGGACGCCGGACATGACTACTGAAGCACCGCGCCAAAAAGTGGGCACCGGTTTTTGGCACCAGCGGTGCGCACCAAGACGCTTCAAACGCATCGTCGCCGCAATCTTGGCGGCCGCTCTCCCCCTCACCTCGCTTCACGCCGATGTCGGCTCGTCGATGGACTCGTTCCTGAGCGACGTCGGCGGCGCAGCCAATGTCAACGGACCCACCGCCTTCCAGGGTCAGTCGGCAGGCTACTACAGCCTCGGCAACGTCTGGACCCGCTTCCCGCAGAAGACCACCAACCTCGCCAACCTGCAGCTTCCGCGCGCGCGGGCCGGCTGCGGCGGGATCGACCTCTTTGCGGGCTCGTTCAGCTTCATCAACGCGAGCGAGATTGTCGCGATGCTGAAAGCCGTGGCCAACAACGCGGTCGGGTTCGCATTCTCCCTCGCGATCGACACGGTCTGCCCCGAGTGCTCGAAGATCATGCAGGAGTTTGCGCAGAAGGCGCAGCTCATGAACAACCTCAACATCAACTCGTGCGAGCTGGCCCAAGGCTTGGTTGGCGGCATCTGGCCCAAGGGCGATCTCGCCGACAAGGCGATCTGCGAGGCGATCGGCAACTCCGAGGGCATCTTCACCGACTATGCCGCGGCCAAGCACGGCTGCGGCACCCGCGGCCAGCGCGCCAGCACCACCGCGGCGGGCGCAGGCAAATACGACGACGTCAATCCGGGCGTGGCGCGCAACTACACCTGGACCATCCTCAAGAAGTCGGCGTTCTTCTCGCCAGGCGGCAGCCTCGACCAGGAGCTCGCCGAATATGCGATGACCCTGCTTGGCACGATCATCTACGTGCCGCCCAAGGACGACGAGCCGGGCAAGTTCGTGCCGATCGTCGGTGAAAGCTCCTCGACCCTCGTCACCTCGCTGCTCGACGGAACATCGAACGGCAACGTCCTGATCTTCCACTGCGACGAGACCGACAAGTGCCTCGATCCGGGGTTCCGCTCGCTCAACTTGCCCGTCTC
Source organism: uncultured Sphingorhabdus sp. (assembly GCA_937873665.1). The sequence goes on along the minus strand of CALMYW010000069.1, from coordinate 7,572 downwards.
GAAATCGCTGCGGCACCGCGTCTCGACCCTGATCGACGGCATGGTCCAGGCGATCCGTGACGACACCCCGATCACCGAGGCGCAGAAGGAACTGCTCCAGGTCTCGTCGGTGCCGCTCTACAAGATTCTGACCGTCCAGGCCGCCTACGGACGCGGCATGCCGACCGACGACCGCGAAACGCTTGCCGAGCTCGCCTCGGTCGACCTGCTGTTCGCGGTGCTCGACCGGATTGTCAGCGAAGCGGGGCGCTCGATGTCGAGCTTCATCGGCGCCGACGAGGCCAAGATCGCAATGTGGCAGAGCCAGGTGGGCACCGTGCGGCAGGCGCTCGCCGACCGCCAGGCCAACACGCATCTCAAGGTCAATGCGGTGCTGCAGATCATCGAGAAGACCGCGTTCATTGAGAACGTGCTCGCGACCCAGATGTCGCCCGGCATGGCCGCCGCGCTCGACTGGTCGCGCGGGGTCCAGAGCCGCGCCCTCAACCACTGACACCTTACCAAGGCAAGCAATCCCATGCTCGAGATCTACACGGTTGGCGGCGGCGACTATCTCGTGAACGTGTTCCAGGCGGTCGCCGCCTGGACCGGCAACGGCGGCTACAAGAGCCTGCTTCAGGTGGTCATGGTCATGGGGCTCGCGTTCTCGGCGCTGACCCTCGCGTTCAACCAGGACTGGCGGGCGTGGATCAACTGGTTCCTCGGCGCGACGCTGATGTACACCTGCCTGATGGTGCCGCGCACCGACGTGCACATAACCGACCGGCTCAACCCCAGCCTTGCCCCCGCCAATGTCAGCAATGTGCCGCTGGGTCTCGGACTGATGGCGAGCTTCACCAGCCAGGTCGGCGACTATCTTACGGGTTCCGCCGAGGTGGTGTTCGGGCTTCCTGGCGATCTCAACTATTCGCGGGGCGGGATGATCTACGGCGCGCGGCTCTATGACGCGACCCGTAGCTTGCGCATTTCCGATCCAGAGTTCGCCGCTAACCTCGACGAGCATTTCCGCCAATGCGTGTTCTACGATGTTCTGCTCGGCCGCTATTCGATGAAGCAGCTCGCCGAGAGCGGCGATATCTGGACGACGATCGCGCCCGGCAGCCAGGCCCGCGCCCAGCGCTTCCTTACCCGCGACGCCGGCGGTGCAGTCACCTCCACGATCATTACCTGCCGTGAAGCCTATGATGCGCTGAACACGCAGTGGGCCGGGCTGATCGATAGCATGGGCACGGTGTTCGGCCGCCAGCTTTACCCCAACCAGACCGCCGCGCTCGCCAAGGCCAAGCTGTTTGCCGATCTGCCGGTTGCCTACCAGTACCTCACCGGGGTCTCGGCCTCCGCCACCGACCTGTTCAAGCAGACCCTGACGATCAATGCGATGAGCCAGGCGATGCACGGGATGAGCGGGGCGAGCGGGGCGGGCAGCGTCGACGTTTATGCTCAGACCCGCGCCGATATCCAGACCGAGCGCACCTACTCCTCGATCGCCAATGCCGCGATGAAATGGGTCCCGCTGCTCAACGTCGTGCTGACCGTCCTGTTCTACGCGCTGTTCCCGGTGCTGTTCCCGTTGTTCCTGCTTCCGAAGACCGGGCCGACGGCGCTCAAGGGCTACGTCACCGGGTTCTTCTACCTTGCCGCCTGGGGTCCGCTGTTCGTGATCCTGCACATGATGCTGATGTACAAGGGCGCGGCAGATATGGCCGCGGTCGCTGGCAGCAACGGCCTCAGCCTTGCGACGTTCACCGGCATGGCGGACGTCAACTCCGATATTGGCCTGCTCGCCGGCTACCTGATTGCCTCGGTGCCATTCCTCGCGGGCGGCGTCGCCAAGGGCGCGATGGCGATCTCGCACCAGGCGACCAGCTATCTTAACCCGAGCCAGAACGCCGCTGAGGAAGCCGCGCGCGAGGCCAGCACTGGCAATGTCGCGCTTGGCAACACCAGCCTCGAGAACTCGACCGTGATGACCCGCCAGTTCGCGCAAGGGACGATCGCGCCGAGCTTCACCTATGGCGCGGCACAAACCCGGACGATTTCGGACAGCGGCAGCCAAACCACCAGTTATCCCCATGCCGCCTACGACCAGCTCCCCAACTCGAGCTATCCGTTCACGCCCACCCTCGGCCGCGACTTCTCCTCGCGGCTCTCGACGATGGCGAGCGACTACCACGCCAACAGCCAGGCCAAGACCGCGCTTGCCCAGCAATCGACAATCAGCTCGATCGCCCAGTTCCGTGAGCTGCGCGACCAGACCAACAGCGGCCAAAGCATCGAGACCGCCAGCGGAACCTCAAGCTCGGACAGCGTCCAGACTGCCTACAGCGAGGTCGATCAGGCCTCCAACGTCCTCCAGCAAAAGTACGGGCTCTCGCGCCGGGCTGCCGACGACATTACAGTTTCGTGGTTCTTGAATGGCGAAGCATCTGCGGGTGTGGGTGGGAACGCAGGTGTCTTCAGTGCCGGCGCTAACCTGAAAGGGGGGCGCAACCAGTCCTGGACAGACAGCGACATCGGTATCGCATCCGAAGACCGCGACAAGATCTCCGGCACGTTGCGGCAGATCTCAGACAGTCACAATTGGACGAACACCCGCGACGGGTTCCTCCGCACCGTCAGCTCGTCCACCAACAGCCGGGTGCACTCGACTGCAGTCGGCCTCAACGCATCGCTCACGGAAACCAAGACCAGCACGCTCGAAGCGCGCCGTTCGGAAGAGACCGGCAATCGGCTTGAGCAGCAGGCATCGTACTTCTCAGGAAGCAATGTGGCCGGGAACCTCAATCTCAGCCAGGCCTACCGCGAATGGGGTATGGCAGAGATCGAGAACAATCGCGACTACTATGGCGATGTCCGGTTCGACGACACGTCCTTCCAGCTCAGCCCAAAGGGACAGGCTTTGCAGCGCAAGTTCGTTGAGTCCTATGCAGGGAGCATCAAGGCAGAGGTCGAGAGTGAGCTAGTCCTGCCGCCGGTCGCGCCGATCGGCAATCCTTCTGTGACGACACCGGCGAGCGTGCGTGCCTCGGCCCCACTCAGTGCAATCGCCGGACCAGCACCGCTTCCGCAGGGACCTTCGCCGTCACCGATTCATGACGAAGTGAGGGTCCAGCAAGATGCCGGTCGCCAGCGGATCATTGGCGAGCGGACACGCCTCGAAAGCCTCACCGGCGGAGCCAAGGGCGCGAGCGCGGAAGCAGCTGACGAGATAAAAGAGTGGAAACCTAGTGGCCAATGACGAGGTCATTGATGACCACGAAAATTCCGAAAGCCACGAACAAGCAGATAACCGCAATGCCCAAAGCACGGGCCCAAGGATCGGCCCAAGCCTTCTTAACGCGATATTCCGTCAATCGGTTCTCAGCGAGCGCACGATCAAGTTCGGCCAAGCCCTCCCACTTCTGGGGGACAGGTTCGCTGCCGTTCTTGAAATCGAAATCTGTCATGATGGCGTTCATTGATCTGCTCCTTTGGAACATAGCAGAAACTTGCGGTCGGAGAAGCCGAAATGACTCGAGATCGGTCGCTTGCCTCTGCGCCAACCCAAAGCGCCCTTCCCTCCCTCACTAGTACGGGGGACGGCTGTCGGCCAACTATGGACATGAAACGGTGCGTCACGCTCGCGCCGCGAGCCAGCAAGAAACGGCACCCTTGCAAGGCTCGACGCTGCAGAACGCCAGGCGCGCGGGACTGGGCGCCAGCCGGCGTTCGGCAAGGAGAGCCGCAAGAGTGCCTGCGGGTCAGCGAAAATGCGCCGCACCCTGGTCCGAGCCTGCGAGGCCAGTGTGCGTCCTTGGAGAACTCCCGCTCCGCGTTGAGAGGTCTCAATTCGCTGACAGAGCCGACATTTGAAAAGTTTAGATCGGCTCGCCGGAAGCGGTCCTTGGTTCAAACGAACGAACGAAAATGGAACTGTGCCGGTAGCGGAGAGACAGGTTTAGAAGGACGAGCCCCGTGAGCGTACACTACTCTCGTCTTGCGATCTAGCCATCCTCAGGCTTGCCATAGAGCGAGACCCCGTAGTGCTTGACAGGGAACCTCTCTCTGGCCCGGTCCAGCAAACTCAGTCGTGGGCAACGGACATGGTTGTAGGCGCGAGCAGACAACTTTCGAGCCCTATCTCGTTGGTAGCTTTTCGAACGGATTGGTAATCTACGAACTACTAGATGACGGATTGAGTTAGGCAAGGGTTTGCGAAGGGTGTCTCCGAAGTTGCCGGAGCGCGCCAAAGCGCGAGACGTCTCACTGTAGGTTGCATATTGTCGCGTGGCTTAAATATCCGTTTAGCGACTGTTCGACTTGAGACCTTGAGTTTTTGCTCCATTGGGTCATCATGACGCCAATGGTGAAGTTCAAGGGCAAGGGCGGCCGAACCGCGCCGCTCGACGAGTACGATCTCGACGACGGCTGGTGGCAAAGAGGAGATCCAGGAGGGGCTCGTCCCTTCGTGGGCGGAGCGACATATCGTCCCTCAGATACGCCGGTTGTGATCAAGCAATGGCAGCGGCGCAGCGCTGTGGACGACAATGTGCTGCGTGAAATTTGGCGCGACGAAATCCGGCAGCTCAATCGCCTAAAAGGACTGCCGAAAGCATCGTCCTATCTCGCAACGCTGCGCGACTCGTTCGAGGACGATCAGGCCTTTTCGCTGGTGCTGGATTGCGGCGATCGCGTTCCGCTCGCGTATCGCGTCCAGCACGCGGCCAGCAGATCATGGCATGCGAGCCCACGCACCCTGCAGAGCCGACAGCGGCTGTGGCAGGAGGTCCGGCGGCTGGCGGATGCGATCGGAATCCTGCACGGACAGGGGCTGCTGCATCGTAATATCGACCCTTGGGCGGTGATGACAGCGGCAGGGGACGAGCCCGACTTCCTGCTCACCGGCTTTGAATGGTCGATGCGGCTGTCGAGCGAAGGGCCCAAGCGCAAGACCGCGTCGTCGGTCCATTCCTTCTATGAAGATTGGCGCGCGCTGGGGAACCTGATCGCTTGGATTCTCAATATTCCATCGCTCGGCAAGCCGAAGGAGCCGTATCGCGCGGACCCCTCCGCGAACACGGACTTCCTGTACGGCCCGGAACGCGATCTGCTGCGCATGCTGATCGCCGCCGACCCGCTGGCGCGCCTCGACGCGGACGTCGTTACTGAGCAACTCGACCGTATCTTGCCGACGCTCGAGCAGCAGCGCGTCGGAAGCGAGGCGAAGCTGGTGCTGGCGCTTCGCCTCGACGCGCAGCAGGAGGTGTCGCGCGCGATCCGCGCCGCAAGCGATCAAACGATCGGCCTTACCGACTATAACTCTCAGCGGCGTTTCATCGCCGACGCGCTCGCCGACAGCCCGAGGCTGGTGAAGGTAAAAGGCCGCGACGGGGGACCCGAGAGCTATAAGCTGACCAGTCCGATGATCACGCTCGAGCTGCGTCCATACGCACTATCTCGCGGCGGAGAAACGACGTGGTCACTTGCGGAGGGCCGACGGATACTGCGCGAAAAGCCCGCCCAGGCCGAGATCGTCGCCGAACGCCCGCTCGACGGTTGGGATATCGAGGTCATTGACATGGGCGAGGCGCGGCAGCGTGCGCCGAGAATGCAAGGCAAAACTACGCGGTGGGATGCGTTGATTAAGGCACCCGCAGTCGATCCCGCAACGGCGGCGCTCCGCAATCGCAGCTATGCCGCGGCGATGCTGGTCCAGGTAGCCGACATGCTATGGCGAGCGGCGCAGATCTGGCCGGTGCGCCGCGTGTCGATGGAAACGCGAGATTCGGTCTCGATTCTCACGCTGGAGGGTCGGGACGACCCCGTTCTCACGGCGTTGTCGCAGGCGCTGGGCATTCAGCCGCCAGCGGCCCGGCTACTCACTGCGATACGTGACGAGACGATTGAGGTCGACGGCGAATGGCAATTGTCTACGGATCTGGCGACAGGACGGGTGCGGGGACGAACCTCCGTGTGGCGCTTCTCGGAGCTCGACGACCAGAGCGGACGCGCGCGCTACGTATTTGAAAGTTCTGCGTCGCCGGCCGACATCATGATCGCTGGCGATCTCTATCTCCAGCTCGAAGGTCCAGGTTATGACGCCCTCGTCGAACGTCGGCTGAACGCGCTCAAGAATCTTCGAGACCATAGCGAGCTGCTGGGCATGCTCGAGGATCCGGCGGGCGAGATCCGGCTTTCGCGCGACGACACCAGCCCGATCGCGGGTCTGGAGGCCGATCTCGATGCCTCGAAGGCTGCCGCGCTCACCGGTGCATGGGAGCAGCTCCCACTATATCTAGTTCAGGGACCGCCAGGCGTGGGCAAGACCAGGCTCGTGCGGGCGTTGGTGGCGAGCAGGCTCGGCTCCTCGCCAATGGACCGGCTGCTGCTGTCGGCTCAGAGCCATGCTGCGATCGACCACCTCCTAGACGAGGTCAAGGAAGCGCTAGACGAATTGCCCGACGAGGTGATGAGGCAGATCTTCCCACTGCGTTGCAGGCCGATGGATGCGGAGGCCAAGACAGTGTGGGACCGCGAGGTCCAGGCCAAGCGCATTGCGGAGAGCCTTGAAGCCAGTCCGCTCGCTGCGGCGGCCTCACCGGCAATTCGGCGCAAGATTGCGACGCTGAAGCGCGTCTATCAGAATGCGCCGGCGAGCGGAGGTCAGCAGGAGGACGTTTCGCGCCAGCTGTTCGACCGGTCGTTCGAGAGCCTGTTGCTCAGGTCGGCGAATCTCGTATTCGCATCGACCAACTCGGCGGATCTCGCGCGTCTCATCGACGAACGCGGCCAATTCGATTGGTCGATGATTGAGGAAGCTGGCAAGGCCACCGGTGTCGAACTGCTGGCACCGCTCATGCTTTCGCACCGTCGACTGCTGATCGGCGACCATCAGCAGTTGCCTGCATTCGAGGCGAAACGCCTGAAGGACATTCTCGCAGAGACCTCGAAGATGCGCGCCGCGCTCGAAGCCGGGCGCGATGCGATCGCGCCGCTATTCCGTAAGCTCGATGTCGAGGACGTGCTGGACTGGGTCTCCGAGAACCTCGAGGAGCGGCTCTGCGGCGAGGCGATCTCGATGCTTCAGCTTTTTGAGACATTGATCGAGCCAAATGTCCTGAAGCGCGACCCCAACGCGCCGGGACGGGCGCTTGGTCGGCAGTTGCTTGAGCAACACCGAATGCATCCGGTGCTCGGAGCACTTATCTCCGAAACCTTCTATGATGGTAAGATCCGGACTTTTCCAAAGGCAGCGGAGCGGTTTCATACCGAGACGCCGCCGGTGTCGTCCGCTGATCCTGCGCGCCTACCCAACGCGCCGCTAATATTCGTCGATCTCCCTTATATCCAGAGCACCGTCGGAATGAAGCCACCTGAGTCCCGGCCGCGCTGGACGAACCGGATGGAGGCGGCAGCTTGCGTAGATGTACTTTCGTTGCTGCGCGCTGAGCCTTCCGTCAACCCGACGCTCGCCGTGCTTAGCCCCTACCGGCGCCAAGTGCGGCTGCTTCGTGAGACAGCGGAGAAGAACGCGGGGCGCCTAAGCAACCTCGATGCCTTTCGAGCCAAGACCGAGGATGGCTTTTACGGTAC
>CALMYW010000068.1 GCA_937873665.1 uncultured Sphingorhabdus sp. | reverse complement strand
ATGTAGCCCCTGGCCTTCAGCTCGGCCAGCAGCCGCTTGATGCCGTCTGCCTTCAGCTTTCGGATCGACCTGGGCGTGCGCTGCAGCACGTCCTTGTTGCTGACGGTGCTGCGATCCTTCAGCCAGTCCCACAGCGCCTGCAACTCCCCGATGTGGCGGGCGTCCTTGCTGGCGCCGGTCAGGCGCAGGTGCTCATTCACGTAATACCCGGTCACCACGATGGCGCCCTCTACGGCCTTGGCGCCGATGGTGCTGGCGTCCGGGTACTCGATCAGAGTCATAACAGCCGCGATGCGTGCAGCGTGCTCTGCGGCCTTGGCGGCGAACGGCTGCGCGCTGGCCAGCTCCCCGCCTGGCGCTTGCTGGCGTTCAATTTCGTCGTAAAACGCGATCCACAGCGCCACGGCCTCAGAGGTCATGGTCAGGTCGCGCGGCTTCAGTTCATGGCCGTCGCCCTCGGGCCAGTAGTGCGGCTCCCGTGCCAGCAGCTCACGCACTTGCTCATGGAACTGGCGCGTTGCGGGGTTGGCATTCGGGTCTACTGCTTTGTAGGCGCGTGTGCCGGCTAACGTGGCGGGTTGGCTAATGAGACAGCGGGCCAGCAGCCCTTGCCCCTGCGCCAGCGGATCGGCCAGCAGCCCCGACAACAGCACCGGTTGCACCATGATGTGCAGGGCGACACGGCGGCCCAGCAGCGTAGTCAGTCCCTCGCCGCCGCGCAGGCTGTCGATAGTCTCGCCGCTCCATGCCTTGAGGAAAAACGCCAGGCCAGCCGACCGGCGATCCTCCCGCATGGAATGCCCTCCCAGCATCTCGCCGCCCTCGGCTGAGAAAAGCCCGACGCTCGATTGCGCTTTCAACAATCGCGCCAGACCTTCAATCGTGGCATTGCTGGTGGTCAACGACCTGGGCGTCGGGACTTCCGGCTCGGGGTCGCCCTTGCCCCTGGCGGCCTTGGCATCCTCATACTCTTTCAGCTTCTGCGCGTACTTCCTGGCGTCACGGCGGCGTGCCTCCTCGATCTCAAACCCGGCCACGGCGTCAGCGGCGCTCTTGCGGTCACCAGACTGGCCTGAGCTGACAACGAACAGACTGAGCGGGCTCCTCTGGCCGTGCGGTAGAACCACGTTGGCTAGCGGCTGCGCGGCCAGGGAAGCGGCGGACAGGACGCTGCCGGCCACCAGCGCATCAGGCGCTTGCACATCGTCTGCAATGGCCTTTGCAGCCTCGCCCAGCACCTTGCCCAGCGCGTGCATGGGGAAAGCGTCAGGCGCAGTTTCAGTGGCCTCTGGAAGCGGGTCTAGCTCGGGCCAGACATTGCGCTCCACGTCGGCATCCAGCGCAGCGGCGGCGCGCTGCAGCTTGAGTTCCAGTACCTCATTCATGCGAACAGCTCCCCGATGCGTAGGACGCGACTCGCTGCGGTCAGCAGTCGGTCGAGGTCGATTTGAGAAAGCGCCACGCCGTGCGCGACATTGGCGGCGGCGATGGCAATGAAGTTGGACTCAGCGGCCAGCAGCGTGATGGCGTCACGCGGGCTGATCGGCATCGGCTTGGTGGGCGCAGGTTTGTCATCGTCAACCCAGGCGCTCAGCGCCTTCGCTGCGGTCACAAAGTCCTCGCCGTGGGCGGCCATGCGGTAGGCCAGCACATCGCCGCCCTTGGCGCCACAGCCGGCCATGCACACAAATGCGCCGGTGCTGGTGTTGATGCGTAGGCTGTCTTTGCTGCCGTGGAACACGCATGGCGCGGTGCGCCACTTGCCGCGCTTGGTCAGCTTCAGCCCTTCGCCTTCGTAGTAGTCCACCGGGTCAGGCAGGCGGGTGCGGTCAAAGCTCATTGCGTGCCTCCCGAACGAAAGGCTTTGTAGGCACGTAGCTGCTCCTCGTACCCGCGCTGAGAATCGAACAGTGGCGAGTCGGCATCGCCGCTAACGTCGGCTTCCGGGTATCCGATTTCCAGTTCGGCGGCGCCCAGGTCGGCGCTAATGGCTTGCCACACGGGGGCGTGTTGCTGGTGCCACTCCTCAACCTGACGGCGTATGGCTTGCCATTGCTTCTTCGCTCCGGCTATCGCGTCGGCGTGTTCGGCGTAGACCTGCTCCTCGACCGCGTCGGCTTGTTCGACGGCGTCGGCGTGTGCCGCGTCGATCTCCCGTTGCAGCGACTCGTCGAAGTAGGGCAGGACGGCGTCGGTAACGATGCGCGCCAGCTCGCCAGGCACCAGCGCCTCCAGCGCATCCAACTCGACGGCGCCGGTGCCGTAGGTCTCCTCGAACCGTTCGCGGCGGCGCTCGGACTCCTTGATGGGCACGCGCGGCAGGTTGAATTGCTTGACCTGCTCAGCCGTCAGACCCACGGCGCGAAGCTGAATATTCAGATTGCGGTCGCGCGCCAGGAACTCGATCTTCCGGCTCACCGCCACCGGCATGGACTGGCCTGCAGGATCGAAGTCGCTCAGGTAGATGATCCTGGTGGGCTTGCCCGACGCCTGGGCGCGCTCCACCAGCAGATGGCACGCCGTCACAGACAACTCGCCCAGGCCGGTCACCAGCACCGCGCCGAACTTCCGGCACAGCGGCATGAGCACGTCGTTCATGGTGCTTTTCTCGCACCAGATTTCGAGGGCGTAGGGCTGCTGGGCGGACGGGGGCGTGGCCGTCAACCTGGGCAGCTCAGGCATCGTCAGCACCGGCAACTCGGGATCGTCGCCTTCGATGTAGATGTCGCCTTCGTTCGGCTCGGGGGTGTAGAACACCTGGGCGGGCGGGTTGCGCCTGTCATCGAACGCGGCAACGTCAACCAACCCGAGATAGCGGGCGCACTTGCTGGCCTGGGCGAGAAACTGCCACGCCTCCAGCGTGTTCTCGTATGGCTTGCCGTTAGGCAGATTCGCCTCGACGCTAACGAGGTAGTAGTGGACTCGGCGCAGGTGTACGCCTTGAACAAACCCTGCGGCATCGAACCACTTTGCGAACCATTCGCCTGCCGTGCGCTGCGCCGGCTGCCCGACGTAGAAGGGGTCGTTCTGAACGGCAAGCGCCAGCATCTGCTGCACCGGCACGCCTCGCTCCTTGGCGAGCGCCTTGATAGTGTCGTAGTCCATTGGGCGCAGCACCTCCATCGGTAGGGTGCCGCCTGGGACTTCTTGCCCACACGCAGGTGCCGCAATAAAATCGTGGTGCTTGCTTTGGATCGCGCCCTTGGTTCCCGCCGGGGCGCTTTCTTTTTGGGCGGTGTCCCCCGCCGTGGTGTCGGTGCTCTGGATCATTCGGCACCTCCGACCAGCGCGGCCTCTTTCTCTTTGCGCGCTTGGTAGCAGACCGGGCGGCCCGCATCAGACTCAGCTTGAAGAAAATCGACCCACGCCTCGGCATCAGCCGGACGTGCAAACCGGCGTCTGCCAACGAGGAAGGTTTTGAGGTGGCCCGCGTTGATCGCCGCGTAGATCAGCGGCATGGCCTCGCCGGTGCTCTCGGCAATGTCGGCCATCGACAGTTTTAGCTTCATCTTCACTCACCTTTTGCAAATGCAAGGGCGGGTGAATGAACGTCTCACTTACCCTTGCGGAATGCCGCGTAAATCTGCGGTAAGTGAAGGCTAAAAGTGCTGTCTGGGTAATTCAGTCTGTCTTACCCAAAATGTCGCATCAGGACATCAAAGGGTCTTTCGTATGGTCTCACTGGCAACGCCGGTCAGGCCCTCGCGCAGTGCGATGATCTCGGCTGCACGGCGCTTGCTATGCTGCGCAAGCTCTCGTTTATATAGCGATCTCCACCGTTCCCTGTCTGCTTCGGTGAACTTGGTATTTGATCGCGCTGCACGCCTGACGCGCTCCTCGACTGCTTCGTCGTCGATACCGTACACGCGCGCCAGCATGGAGACGCGGCCCAGCTCGAACACATATTGATGAACCGCACCGGGTCGGAAATCCTCGGAATTAGTATTTCCCATTTCCACCAGTCGGGACAATTCATATATCCGGGCGGCAAGTGAAATCCCGGCGTCGTTTTCAGTCCCATGAATGCATGAAACATGCTCACGGAGCACCGCACCGCCGTTCACCCAGCCGTCATTTTCTGCCGACTCGATAATCTTGCATGCGTCGATACCGTGCGCCTCCAGATATTCCACGGCCCATTTTTTGTAGCGATCCACTGCACCGTGGAAAACGTGGTGAATCTCAGTATCCAGCGGCTCCAGGCCGTCCGCAACGATTTTGCGCCGTGTGAAGCGCCGTCCGATCTCCTTCACCGCACGGCCCCCAGCCTGGCGACAGCCTCAGCCAGATGCGCCGGCGCAAGGTGGGCATATCTGAGCGTCATTTTCAGATCGGCATGGCCCATCAGCTCGCGGACGGTGTTCAGGTCAACACCAGCCATCACCAATCGACTGGCGAAGTCGTGGCGCATGTCGTGCCAGCGGAACCCGGCAATCTTCGCCGTGGCCATCAGCTTGCCCCACGCCGTCTTGAAGCTGCGCACGGGGAACAGTCGCCCGGTCGGCTGCTGCTGCTGCCATTGCGTCAACACCATCAACGCCTCGTTGTTCAGCGGGACGTGCCGGCTCTTGCCCGACTTCGCAGCAGCAGCGCGAACGGTCAGCATGCGGGCTTCTAGGTTCACGTCCGCCCACGTCAAAGCAGTTAGCTCGCCACGCCGTAGGCCAGTGTTCAGACTGATCAGGATTGCCGGCGTCAGGTGGTCGCCGTATTCGTCGCCGCCGATGGTGGGCATGGTCTCCTTGCCCCTCTCTGCGCGCCACTGATTGGCCCTTGCGCGCGCGGCCCTCGTCTCACTGTCACGGTCGGCCAGGGTGGCACGTAGCCGGCCGTTCTCGGCGTCTGACAGGTAGCGGATGCGGCTGCTGTCCACCTTCGCTTGCCTCACGGCGGCGAGCGGGTTTTCCGACAAGATGCCCCATGCCTTGGCGCGGTTCAGCGCGCTCTTGAGCGTAGCCAGATCACGATTGCAGGTGTTCGCGCTCACGCCCGACTTGATGCGCTTGGAGCGCCATTTTTCGATCACCCAGGCGTTGATGTCGCCCAGCGGCTTGTCGGCAAACTCAGCGAAGGTGCCGGCCAGCCGGTCGGCTGCGCCCTCGCCCCACTTCTGATTGGCCGTCGCCCATGGGCGGTATTCGTCGGTGATGAAGCTGCGCAGGGTGGTGACGCTCACCTTCTTGCGCGCGGCCTCTGGCGTGCCACCGTCGGCCGCCTCTGCGAGCATTTTTTTGCCTTGGGTACGCGCGGCCTCCACCGTCATGACGGGAAACTTGCCGATCACCTTCGCGCCCTTGCCCCAGTGAACCTCGAATGATTTTGTGCCCGAGGTCATTACCCGGATGGCGAGTCCGGGGACGGTGCTGTCCCAGATTCGATAGTGTGATTCGCCCGCTTTGGCCGCTTGGATTTTTGCCGGCGTCAGGTTGATGCGTGTCAGCTTGGGCATGTTGTGTCAGATAGATGTCAGAAAACATGCCTATTTTGCGACATATCGCGGCGTAACGCAATCTTCTAAGTTGTTGATTTCATTGGCAAGTGATTGATTGGAAAGGTGGTTGGTATCGCATTCGCAATGCGGAGGTCGGGAGTTCGATCCTCCTCCTCTCCACCACAGGTTAAGCCGCATAGGGCTGAATCAGCACAAATCGACGGGTTTGAGATGCTGTTTCTCTCGCGGCTCCGAAGTCCGGTGAATTGCATAAGTCCGCATAGGGCTGCATGAAGCCGGGTTCTTTTGAGGGTAACAGTGTGGGTAACGCGTCAGCGTCCGAATCTGTTACCCACACTTTGGGGCTTGCGATGCTGACAGATACAGCCATCAAGAAGGCGCAACCACGCGCCAAACCGTACCGAATCACCGATGAACGAGGGCTGACCCTGCGAGTCCAGCCCAATGGAAAGAAGCTCTGGCAAGTTCGCTGGCGGCACCAGGGCAAGGAACGCATTGCCAGCCTTGGGCAATACCCGGACATCAGCCTGAAAGAGGCGCGCGACCGACGCGACGACGCCCGCAAGAAAATCGCCAACGGGGTTGACCCTGTGGCCGAGAAACGGGCGCAGATAGCCACCAGCCAAGCCGAAGCCGCGAACAGCTTTGAAGCCGTAGCCCGTGAATGGTGGGAACACTGGCGCGGTGCACGCAGCGTCCAGCACGCCGAATCTGTGATGACTCGCATGGTCCAAGATGTGTTCAGGGCGCCAGAGCTTTGGCCCATATCGCCTCGATCACACTGAATCCGCGAATCGTCATGGCAGCCGAGGCATTGGCCACAAACGCCGGTCGCGTGGTGGAAGTCATGAGCTTGCGCTCTTTCGATCCGGAAGCCCTGGATCATGGCGGCAGCCACATGCGAGACGCGATTGCCCAAGCCTGCTCCGCGTTGACCCTCTGCCTGTTGTTCACGCTCGAACTGCCGCCAGACTGCAACCCCGACGCCCATGCCCACGCATTTGAGGTGAATAGTGTCCTGCACGACCTGGACACCACCTTGATGCTCCTGAGCAAATAGAAACTCTTTGTAACCGACTCGCCGATCCGTGTTAGCTTGGTTGTGTCATCCACTCCGAGAGCACTCAGGCATGATCGAACTGCAAGGCAACGAACTGGTCTTCAAATCCCCCAAGGTGCACCGCGACGCCACCTGCCGGCTCGGGTTTCAGCGGACGCTGCGCATCCCCGACGACAACCGCGATTACCCCCTGCCCGCCGGCCTGGGTCGGTTTCCCCTGGAGCATGTGCGGCACCACGCTAACCGCGTACCCAAAGACTGGAACGATCACGGTGGCGTGCTTCTGCCCATGTTTCAGGCCGAAGCCATGTGGATTCAGTTTCCGTCCGGTCGGCGGCGTGACTCAGCCTATCCGTTCGCTATCAAGATTGCAGCAGGCAAGATCAACGCCATTACCGGGGAGCCGTGGAGCGATGCCCTGTCCGACCAGCCGCAGGATTACGTGACCACACCCGGTCAACCGTGGATTGATGGTTTCTGCGTGCAAAAAGGCATGATCCGCCAGTTTGTCGCCATGCCGCTGGGTCAGGGCTACACCGCCGAGGAACAGATCACCGGAGCCGCCGAGCATGGGGGCTTGCAGATCGTGGCCTACCCCATGAAACGCGAGCGGTATGAACAACTGTGCGAGGAAAGACAAGCGAAGGCGCGAGCTTGGCTCACGGCACTGGGCATCGTGTTGGACGAAATGCCCGAGCCCCCCACACCCAGCAAGAAACGCAAGCACGACATACAGCCGAGCATGAAACGGCCTCGCCAAGTTGACTTCCAGCGCGACACCAGCATGGGCCTCGCACCCGGTGGCCTGATGCGTCAGGAAATCTACGCCGACAAATTCGGCATCGACGCTTGGGATCAGGCCAACCCGAGCCGGTGTTTCGTGCACATCCTCAACAGTGAGCAATGGCAGACCGCCACCGGCAAGCCGACGCCCGGTAATCCTCCGAATGCCGCAGCCTACGAGCGCGCCGGGTTGCCCTGGTTCGAGTATTACGGCGACGGTGAGAACGCCCTTGAAGGCGCGGACCCGTTGGCCTGGTTGGACAGCGTTGCGGCGATGGACGTGAAGAAGGGGCACAAGCCCCAGCCCGACAACGGGCCAATCCAGCCGACCCACACTGTAGCCCTTGGTCCGAAGGCGCGCACTGTGGACGATGGGCGCTGGTAGGACAGCTGTGCTAGCTACAATTTGATCTGACATCATAGAAGCCCTTGTGGGCAGAAAGGTGAGTCAGATGACACAAGATCAGAAGATCATTCGCAACAAGCTGGGTTTGTTGAAGCTGGCGCAGACCCTGGGCAGCGTCTCCGAGGCGTGCAAGGTGCTGGGCTTCAGCCGCGACAGCTTCTACCGCTTCAAGGAGTTGTACGACACCGGAGGGGAGTCGGCCCTGGCGGAGATCTCGCGCAAGAAGCCCAACTTGAAGAACCGCATCGATCCCGAGATCGAGCAGGCGGTCTGCGCCTTTGCCCTGGAGCAACCCGCCTATGGCCAGTTACGGGTCTCCAACGAGCTTCGAAAGCGCGGCATCGGCATCTCGGCTGCCGGCGTGCGCACCATCTGGCTGCGCCATGACCTGCAGACGTTTCAGTTGCGCCTGAAGGCGCTGTCGGCCAAGGTGGCTCAGGAAGGGCTGATCCTGACCGAGGACCAGGTGCGTGCCCTGGAGAAGGCCCGGGAGGAAAAACAGGCCCACGGGGAGATCGAGACCGAGCACCCAGGCTACCTGGGTGCGCAGGACACCTACTATGTGGGCAACCTCAAGGGCGTAGGGCGCATCTACCAGCAAACCTTCATCGACACCTACTCGAAGGTGGCACTGGCCAAGCTGTATGACCGCAAGCACGCCATCACGGCGGCCGACATGCTCAACGACCGGGTGCTGCCCTTCTTCGAAGAGCACGGGGTGCCGCTGCTGAGAATCCTCACCGACCGCGGCAGCGAGTATTGCGGCAACCGCGAGCACCATGAGTTCGAGCTGTACCTGGACGTGGAGAACATCGAGCACACCCGCACCAAGGCCAAGAGTCCGCAGACCAACGGCATCTGCGAGCGGTTCCACCAGACCATCCAGAACGAGTTCTATGCCAGCGCCTTCCGGCGCAAGCTGTACCGCTCACTGGAGGAACTGCAGGCCGATCTGGATGTCTGGATGCAGGGCTACAACGCCGAGCGCACGCACAGCGGAAAATACTGCTACGGCAAGACGCCACTGCAGACGTTCATCGAGAGTGCGCCGCTGGCGCTGGAAAAGCAACTGGGCAACAGCACGCCCGCAACCGAGAAATCAGTGGCCGCCTGAAAATGGCCTGTCTGTCAGATCAAATCTAGACTAGGACCCCAGAGCGAAGCGAGACCAAACAAATGACCGCGAAGAACGACCAACAACGATCACTCGTTCCAATCGGGACACCCCTGCCAGTTACGACGCCCGACCACAATCAGACGTCGATCCTCCAGCGCATGACTCGCGGCGCGCTGGACCTCTCACGTCAGCAGTCACGCGCCCTCGCAACTAAGCGATATCAACTCGGCGAGTATGAGTTGTGCGAGCCTGACTATCTCCAGATGCGCCTGTGGGCTCGGCGCCTGGGTATGACGCCCGAGGAAGTTTTGTCGCAGCTTTCAACCTTGTTGATCGGTGATGAAACCCGTGATTACGCCGAGCTTGAGATTGCCGATGGTCGGATCAAGACGCTCGTATGGGATGGTGAGCAAATGGCGCTTGATGACTTCGAATGGTTGCCAGACCTCGCAATTGAAAGTTTGGTAATCGAGAAGCGTATGCCAGCCTGGAACCAAGAACAGCGCCTACCTAGCTTGAGACGACTAATACTAAATGACTGCAAGCTAACTGAACTTAATCTCAGCACCGTACCGAGATTAAAAATATTATCCTGCGAAGTAAATCAATTGACTGAGTTGGATCTTTCGCATGTACCCGAGTTAACGGAACTCGATTGCCAATCCAATCTAATCCAAACACTCGACCTTACCCCAGTTCCGAGATTGGTGAAACTCAATTGTGGTTCCAATAAAATAACCAAACTCAATCTTACATCAACACCAGAACTGACCACACTTGGAATATATAATAATTTACTAGCAAGAATTGATCTAAATGCAGCATCACAATTAAGTACACTTTACTGCAACTTGCGCCATCTACTCTTGCTCGATTCTCTATCGATTCAAAATCTGACTACTCTTTATTGCTATCCAAGAATGGCAAAATTTCGTCCGATCTTGGATCAAGGCATTACTGATCTGGATCTCAGTTTGACTCCCAGATTGAAGGAACTCTATTGCAACCACAATGGGCTATCCAAGTTGGACCTCAGTCCCGTACCCGAATTAACAGTTCTGTACTGCAGTAACAACCAACTCACTCAAATCGATCTTAGCCCGGTGCCGAAATTGATGGGTCTTTATTGTTATTCAAATCAGTTAACCGAATTGAACTTAACACCCGCCTCAAGCCTAGAGGCGCTCAGCTGCAAGTCCAACAAGCTGACAAAGATCGATATTAGAAAAATGAGAAGCCTACGCACCCTCTCTGTTGACGAAAATGTCACCCTCATCCGTTAGCCACGAGGCGAATCGATGAAGGAAACCTCATGGTGCATCGTTGATACAGAGACTACCGGCTTCAGGGCTCCGGTCTTCGTGGTGGAAATTGCCGCTCAGCGCATGAAAGGATGGGCGCCTGACGGACCACCGTTTCGTCGCTTGCTTAACCACGGCACTGACATTCCTCCGGAGGCAGCACGGGTGCATGGCTATACCCGTGAAATCTTGGAACGGGATGGTGACGATCCTCGTGCGGTCTATCGCGACTTCGCGCGCTATACCGATGGACTGGCGGTGTGTGCCTACAACCTCGCCTACGACTGGGACGATGTCCTGGTGCCCGAGTGGCAGCGCCTGGGATTGGACGCGAGTGGCGTTCGCGGCATGTGCGTTCTCAACCTGACGCAGCGCCTGCTCGATCCGGTACCGGCAGGCAATTGCAAGCTACAAACCCTGCGCCAATACTATGGGTTGCCCGGGCGTGGCGCACATACCGCACTGGGGGATGTCGAGACGGTTATTGACCTCCTGCAATCTGTGTTACGCCCTCTTTGTGAGGCCCAAGGCTTAAGCCGTTTTGACGACATCGCTCGGTTCTCCCTGACAACCTGGTTTCCCGCGCGCATTCCGTTCGGTAAGCACAAGGGGCGACATTTTCAAGAGGCACGCGATGACGCAAATTTGCGCGCTTGGTTGCAGTGGTTGGCTACGTCAAGTAATCAGCGCAGTAGCGCGATGGGGAACTGGTATCTAGAGCGTCTAGATACGCTCGCGATTGATGGCGCGGTCACGGCGGCGGTCGGTACAACTATCACGGTCTTCGTCAACCCGGATGTGGTTCGGCTCACCCATCTCGTTGAACAAGCACGCAGTCGCCTAGCTGAACTAGAGGCCGAATACACGGCAATGCGTCAGGCCGTCGGCGTGACCCAGTCCCGCCTATTTGAGGCTTTGCGAGATCGTCATCAGTTGCGTGACATTCTTCGAACCCGCCTCAACATGCGGCAGAAACTCCTGGACACGTTGCTGCATGAAGGAGACGAGGAAGCTCAGCGCCTTGAGCAGGAGCGCCTTGAAGCGGAACAAGATATTCACTCTGAATATCAGCGGACGGCCGATGAAGCAGCGGGTAAGCGGGCGCTCTCCGCAGACGAAGGAAATGAACTCAAGTCACTGTGGCGCAAGCTGGTCAGGCTGTTTCATCCGGATCGGTTTGGCGCCGATCAAGCCAAGCGTGCCGCCTACGAAAAACTGACTGCAGAGATCAATCGTGCACGCGATGCAGCCGACATCAATCTGCTGCGCGAGATCGCCCTCGATCCCGAAGGCTACTTGGCGCGTAAAGGCTGGGGCAATCTCGCAGCCCCGGAAGGTGACGACGCTGTCACGCTGAAACGCCTGTACCAGTCGCTCCAAGGGAAAATTCTTGAGTTGATAGACGCCATGACAGCCTACCGGGAGTCAGTTGAGTTCGAACTACACGCCACAGTTAACGATCAGCCAGAAAAGTTTGACGCCATCGTCACTCAGTACCGCGATCTCTTGACGCAGGAAATCGAGACACTGACGGCGTCGATCTCCAAGATCGAAGCAGAGTTGACGAGGTTGGACGCCACTTTCACACGATAGCTGCAAGCAGCAATTTGGCCGCCCCCACCTTGCGAGAGCCTTCCACACTGCGTCCTGGGCGGAACAAGGTCCGAATTTGAACCTAGGTCTCCACATACCGGCCCACCTTGACCCCGACGGGGAGGCAAAACCTTTTTGGGGCCACCCACCGGGGGGGGGCCAGAGAGTTTTTTTCCCAGCCGCCCTCACCCCCTGACCCCCGGTTGAAAAAACCCCTCTTGAAGGGCGCAAAACACTTGACTTACAAACTATGTTTGTCTATGATATTAACTCTACCAACCCAAGAGGAAACCTAGCCATGAACGCTATCGAATTTGCACCTATTGCCCCCGCCATCGCCCCGGCGATCAATGCAGACGGTCGTCCCCTGGACGACTACGAACTGGCCGAGTGGGCGATGGATGTGCCGGGCAGCAATCCAGCCGAGTGCATCGCCGCCTTGGTGGGCAACGTACTGTCCCGGTACGGGTACGTCTTGGACGATGCCGCTATCGCCGCCCTGGAGGCCATCCGCAGCTATCACGCGCCCCGGATGTGGGAACTGGTCGAGGACCTGGACAAGGCCAACCATGCCGCTTGAGAAGACGCACGTTTTCCGTCAGCCGACCGCAGACCAGCAAGCCGACCTGACCCGCAGGGCGAAGGCTGCATGGTTCGCGGCTGGCGAGGATGGCACGCCTGATGACTCCAGCGGGTACGTGACCCGCACCGGCCTTGGATACGTGGTGCTGCGCAGTGCTGGCACCGTCCTGGCCGTGTACCGGGTGCGCAGCGATAACCTGATGCTCAGGCGAATGAAGCGCCCGCCGAAGGCGCTAAAGTAGGGTCACGATGGGGCCGTGTGGGTAACAGTGTGGGTAACGGTCGATTTGGGAAAGTGGAAAAGGCTTATGCATCAACACCTTAGCGTGAAGATGGGAACGTCCTCCTCTCCACCACTCTTGCAGGGCGTCTGATTCCAAAGGTCAGACGCCCTTTCTCCTGGCG
>CALMYW010000067.1 GCA_937873665.1 uncultured Sphingorhabdus sp. | reverse complement strand
TCGACGAAGCGGCACTAGTGCTCGCCGCCTGTGGAGCGCACCCCCGCGCGACCATGATCCTTGCTCTTGCCGGGCAGGAAGACCTCGCCTGCGAGTGGATGCATGGCGAGATGGGCGAATTTCTCGAAGAGTTTTTCACTAGCCTCCCAGTCCATCTTCAGCGGACCCTGGGGCGGCGGATTGAGGATCTGCGGCCTCGGTGGGCCAACGGCACCTCACAGCTCGTGGCACGAATGCTTGCCAAGCACATCGATGATTTCGTGGGCCGAGACATCACGATGTCACTGTCGCGGTAGCCTGAGAGTTCGGAGGGGACCGAACCCAAGCAAATGAGATCAACAATGCCGCATGCAACACCAGATGAAATGCACATGCCTCAACCGCCCGAAGCAGCGCCGCCGGCGAGGCTTTTGCGCCTGCCGGAAGTGATCGCCCGCGTCGGACTGCGCCGCTCCGCCATCTATCAGCGTATGAGCGAGGGGCGGTTCCCGAGATCGCGATCGCTGGGGCCGAAATGCGCAGTTTGGGTTGAAGCCGAGATCGATGAATGGATCCGCGCCGTCTCCCAAATTCCAAGCTGATGTCGCTGTGATCTATTCGGTTAGGATTTCCAGCGCTAAGCTGTGCCAATGGTTTACCGTTACCCCCTTGGCAATTCTCTCCATCCCGAAGCCTTGAAAGAGAAGCAGCGCTCGCTGCGCGAAGGTTTTCAGACCCCCTTGGCACTGCGCGTTCATCGCGCCCTATCCTGGCTTCGGCGTGCGGAAGCTGAGGATCAGGACCATGACGTCCGCTTCATTCTTCTCTGGATCGGGTTCAACGCGGCCTATGCCGGTGATGTTGAGGCTTCAGCCAGTAGCTCTGCACCGGAAGGCGAACGCGGACTGTTCCAGGCTTTCTTCTCGACCTTGGTAAAGTTCGACGCGCGCCACCGGGTCTACGATGCTGTTTGGCAGCGGTTCAGTCAGGAAATACGGCTGTTGCTGGACAATCGCTATGTCTATCACCCGTTCTGGCAGCACCAGAATGGGGCCGCAGGCCACGCGGGTTGGGAGCAGAAGCTTGAACGCAGCCGAACCGCGATCAAGCATGCCTTGCGCGATCATGACACCGCGCGGATCCTCTCGATCTTGTTCGATCGGCTCTATGTCCTGAGGAACCAATTGGTACATGGCGGCGCAACCTGGAACAGCGATGTCAATCGCGATCAAGTGAGGGATGGTGCCTCAATTCTGGGTTGCCTGCTGCCAATCTTCATCGATCTGATGATGGATAACCCGGAACACAGGTGGCCGATGCCGAACTATCCTGTGGTCGACTGACGCAGGTCGATTCTCTCGGTTTCATGCTGCTTCGTCCAACCGCTCTGCTCGTCGGGGTGGCGCAGTGTCCGAGTGGATGTGAAACCCCATCGTGCCCCTTGCGCGGTCGCCGCGTGCTTCAATCTCGTCACGCAGCCAGCGCACCAGGACAGCAGGATCTCGTTCCGCCAACAGATTTGCGCGGTGGGCAACAACGGCAAAGTCGCCCGGGGTTTGGCCATGGTGGATGGGCCACTCCAAAGGCCAGTCGATTCCGAATCTGGCTTTGAAAAGCTGGCTTGCCTGAGCGGGATTCATGGCATTGAACACGGCGCGGATCGTGAAGCGGCGCTGTGTCGCTGGATCGAGGTTATCGGCCAGATTGGTCGTCGCGACGAAGGGAGTGCGGAGGTGTTCGAGCTGTACCAGCATCTCGTTGACCTGGCTGACCTCCCAGCTCCGTTGACCGGCTTCCCGGCGGTAAAGGAAGCTGTCGACCTCATCGATCAATAGCAGCGCGCCGCGTTCGGCGGCCTTGGCAAAGGCTTCAGCGATGTTCTGTTCGGTCTCGCCTACATAGGGGCTCATCAGGTCCGAGCACCGCCGCTCTTCGATCTCCAATCCCATGACCTGGGCGAGATGCCTTGCAAAAGCGGATTTGCCAGTACCTGAAGGTCCAGACAGCAGCAGGCTCCAACCGCGGTCTGGGGCGGCGGCAAGGCGCTCAGCAAGGCGAGACAAATCCGTGTCCGCACGCGAGAGATTGGGGTCGTAGACTGAGCAGCCGGACGCTTCCGGCGTGCAGGACTGTCCCAGAACGCGCATGACGCTGTGGATCGCAGTCTTCGCGACATCTGCCCCGCCATTGGCAAGATAGGCAGCCTTCATACCTGCAGCCACCACGGCAGGGGGCGCTTTCAGGCAAGCAATATCACGCAGTTCAGCATCGCTGAGGTCAACCGATGCGGCTTCAGCGGACCTTTGGGCTACTCGCTCTCGCACAGCCAGGCGCGGGCGATCGAAGCCGATCGCAAGGGTCATGCGTCGCAGGACGGCGGGGTCCAATCGCGAACGCTGGTTGACGATCCAGATCGTGGGAA
>CALMYW010000066.1 GCA_937873665.1 uncultured Sphingorhabdus sp. | reverse complement strand
CCTATGGCCTGTCGTCCTACGCCTTCACCAGCAACACCCGCAGCGCCCTGCAGATTCAGAACGGCCTCGAGGCCGGGATGGTCAACATCAATCACTTCGGCCAGGCACTGCCCGAAACCCCGTTTGGTGGCATCAAGGACAGCGGCATGGGCAGCGAGGGCGGCACGGAAACCTTCGATGGCTACCTAGTGACTAAGTTTGTCACCCAGATGGACTGAGAACACACGCTCTCAACGTAAAGCAAAAATCAACTACATGAACCTACGCCGGAACGCAAAATAAATCAAGCCAGCGTGCCTGGGAAACGAGGGACCGAACAGGACGTTTCAATGAATTCCGGTTGACTTGATCTAGAAACCTCAAACGCATCCAGCACACAGCGAAACAGCTTCACCCACCCTCAACAAGGAGACTAAATGAAACACCAATCAGATACCCCAATCTCACGTCGCCGCGTCGTAATTGCCACAGCTGCGACCGCACTATCTACAACCTTTCCTCAGCAAGGATGGGCCGCGAACAAAAAAATCACCGCCGCAATTGGTCTAGATTCATACTATGCAACCTATGTTGTGGCCAAGGAACTAGGTTTGTGGGAAAAGGCAGGTATTGATTTCAACTTCCGACAGTTCGATGACGGATCACTCGGGTGGGATGCTATAGCGACTGGAAATGCTGATCTTGCATCAGCAACACTATACTCTTTGCTACAACGTGTAGACAAAGGAGTAAAACTATATCCAGTTGCCGCAATTGCTGCAAGTGGAACCTTATTCAGCATCGTTGCCAGATCTGAAATAAAAAAGCCAGAAGATCTGATTGGAAAAACCGTTGCATTCCCAATTGGAGGCATCGCACATTTTCTCTTTAATCAATATGCGGCAAAGCGAAATCTACCGCTGGATAAAATAAAGCAAAAAAATGTACCCGCCCCAGAATCAATTGCGGCGATCTCAAGAGGTGACGTCGACGCATTTTTGCTATGGGAGCCTTGGCCAACCAGAGCAATGAACCTTGTACCCGGGACCCACAAATTGGCAAATCTGGGCGACGATGGAATTAACGTTATCAACTGGCTCGCGGTTGGCCCAAGCTTGATCGGCGATCAGAAGAGCCTGGTAAGCATTCTTAAAGTTTTGAATGATGCGAGCAACTATATACAGAACAACAAGAAAGAAGCGATCCAAATCACATCAAAAACACTTCGCCTACCGCAAGCGGATGTAAGTCACCAAATCGAAAATATTAACTATAGCATGGATTTTTCCAAGGACAGAGTAATGTCCGACTACAATGCATTGATTGATTTTGCATTGCAGGTTGGGCGGATTAAATCTAGGCCGAACGCAGCAGAAATCATCCACCCCGAATTTATAAAACTGGTTGACCCAAAACTAGCAACCGGATGGTAAGATGTCCAAAATAAACTCGTCCAACGAGCTCATCCAAAACAAACAAAGTCGTGGATCGCTCACCCTCCGTTCGGTGGGCTTTTCCTACACAACGTCGCGTCAACAGCACACCACACCCATCCTAGAACACATCGATCTGGAGATTTCGGATGGCGAATTCGTCTGCGTTCTTGGCCCGAGCGGATGTGGTAAGACCACCTTATTGAATTTGGTCGCTGGCTTCCACAGTCCGACGCAAGGAGAAATACTTCTAGATGGCAGCGCAATCACGGGCCCCAGCGCCAACCGAGGGGTCGTGTTTCAAGGAGAAGATGCGCTGTTTCCTTGGTTGACTGCAAAAGAAAATGTCAAATTCGGTTTGAAGATGCGTGGTCACACCGATGTCGAGCAGTCGGAAATTGCAAATAGATATCTAGAGTTAGTGCATCTCAGTTCACATGGGGAAAAATTCCCCAGCGAAATGTCGGGGGGAATGAAGCAGCGTGTCCAAATCGCGAGAATTCTAGCGAATCAACCACAAGTATTATTAATGGATGAACCTTTTGGCGCACTGGATGCACAAACCAGATCAAAATTGCAAACAGATCTTGTACAGATCTGGATGAAAACCAAAAAGACGGTTTTGTTCATCACGCATGATATTACCGAAGCAATTCTACTTAGCACGCGGATAGTGCTTCTAACTAAAGGCCCAGGCTCAAAGATCGCACAAACGATAGAAGTTAACATGGGGCATCCGAGGCGCCGAAACAATTCCCGCTTTGGCGAGCTTTGGGAATCTGTAAACGATACAATCAATTCCGAAGAATCTCGGACATCAGTCACTGCCTAACGAGCACTAACAAAAAAATCCCGCTGGGAATACAATGAATACACCACTTCGTTCGAGGACAACGAGGCAAATTTATATCGGATCGATAGTATTTGCGCTCGTATTCTGGCACCTGATTGCCACTAAATATTTCGAACCAGCATTCTTCCCAAGTCCATTGGCGGTACTCAAATCTGGTTATGAACTCGCAACATCAGGGGAACTGATCAAGCATATCTATGATAGCTTATTCAGAATTATACTTGGATTTCTGATTGGTAGCGCAATCGCTATTCCTGTAGGCCTGCTGATGGGGTCCAGTCAACTGTTTCGGGCCATACTCGAACCGTATACCGAGTTCTTCAGATTCGTACCCGCTATTGCTTGGTTGACGCCGGTTGTGCTCTGGTTTGGCATCGGAGAGATATCAAAGATTCTGATCATTATCTATACAACAGTTTTCATTGTTCTAATAAATACCGTTGTAGGCGTATCCAACATCCCAATAAATAGACTTCGCGCTGCCGCATGTTTGGGCGCGGATCGCCTTAAGACATTTCGCTTTGTCATTTGGCCATCCACAATTCCTTTTATCTTAACCGGAATGCGACTTGCAATGGGCAACTCTTTTGCCACCGTAGTTTCTGCGGAAATGATCGCCGCAGATAATGGGCTTGGATTTCTTATTTTTAACTCCCGCCTTTGGATGGCTACAGATCATATCTTTGTTGGAATTATCTGCTTAGGGGTGCTTGGGGTGCTCACCGACAGGATATTTCGAGTACTCATTTGGCGATATGCAGGTCATTATGGCGCAACGACTTGAGATTTTTTTGAATTTCAGGCACACCGAATAGTTGAGGAGTATATTCTATGAAAACCCAAGAATTCGATGAAATTGGTGAACGACCGCTTTGGGAATTGATCGATTGGAAGCCCCTCTTTTGTTCAACACGAGCAGCGCTGCTTGTCGTAGACCCTCAGAACGACATACTGACGAAAGAGGGAAACATGAGCTACTATGGTGTTTGGAAGCGAGCTCCACAGAGCATTAGTGCTATCAAACGATCTGTGGCAGCGGCCAGACACGCTGGAGTTCCAATTTTTTGGATCAAATACTTCAAACGCGCTGATGGCCAAGATCTTGTGCCTGGCGTGCTTTCCACAGCGAGATCATTGGAGCTAAAGAAAAAGATACCCGGAATTCTGACACCGGGCTCATGGGATGTGGAGATCGTCGATGAGCTTAAGTCGCTAATGGAGTCTACGGACTATTTCATCGATAAGTCGGCATCCTCGTCATTTGAAGGAACCGATCTGGAGAAAACTCTCCGGCTACTTGGTGTTAGAGATATTCTAGTTTGCGGTTACCTTACAGATTTTTGCGTCGCAAACACCGCACGTTCCGCCTATGACAAAGGCTATGGAACGATTATTATCGGTGACGCATGTGACACCCGCGATAGAGGCTTTCATGAACAAACACTCGATCAACACCGATGGTATTTTGGTCCGGTCATTGACAGTGTGGAACTAGGGGAACTCTTGAAAGGCTGCACCAAGTTTGAATCGAAAAACTGAAGGCAGATAGAAACATGCGCCCTCGTTGATTATATGGGTTCGGATTCTGAACAATTCCCTCACTCTCACGGGACGCTATTTTACAACACGTTGCTGTCGTGTTAGCGACTGACCTGAAATTCAATCAATTTATTTCAAAGCACCATGACCACACATAATATCTCTCATAATGTCGGAGAGCAGCCCCAGTGGGATGTCATTTCTTGGAAGAATCTGATTCACCCCAACACTTCTGCGCTGCTCGTAATTGACCCGCAAAACGATATTTTGAAAGAAAATGGAAATATGAGTTACTACGGGGTTTGGAGGCGCGCGGAATTTTCGCTATCTGCGATCCAGTCCTGCGTTCGTAGCGCTCGTAGATATAACATGCCGGTGTTTTGGATTCGCTATTCTAGAAGAGCTGATGGAAAAGATCTCGTAAAAGGAGTACTCGGCTCAGCACGAACCGTAGAATTGCGGCGGAGAATTCCTGACACGTATAAAGCAGACTCATGGGATATCGAGATCGTCGATGAATTGAAGGAGATTATGAAACCGGAGGACTTTTTTTTGGATAAATCGGCTTCAGGATGTCTCGAGGGCAATGATCTCGAAAGATCTCTCCGCCAATTAGGCGTGAGGGATTTATTTATTTGCGGGTACCTTACAGATTTTTGTATCGCCAACACCGCTCGATCTGCCTACGACAAAGGATATGGCACAATTCTGATTTCAGACGCCTGTGATACGCGAGACGGGGGCTACCATGAAGAGACGCTCGAACAACATCGCTGGTATTTCGGTCCAGTTATAGATTCCTCGGAGTTTGACGCCTTATTTTAGAAATTTGGTTTTTGAGTCGAGATATGGCGCTCAATTTGGTTTTTTTGTGCACGCAACCATGAAATTTTGCAAACTCGAAGTTTCCAACCAGATCCTTACTGTGACAATTGATCGCCCCGAGGTTCTGAATGCACTCTATGCAGACGCACACAGAGAGTTGGCTGGTGTTTGGTCTAGTTTTGAATCCGATCGCAACTTACGCGTTGCCATTCTAACTGGCTCCGGGACGCGTTCATTTTGTTCTGGCAACGATCTTAAAATTATGGCGAGCGGTTTACCCAGGAGTTATGTTCCCGAAGGGTTCGGTGGATTAATCGGACGTTCCGATATTACAAAACCAATTATTGCTGCGGTGAATGGCGTCGCGATGGGCGGCGGCTTCGAATTGGCACTTGCTTGTGACTTGATAGTTGCAACCGACACTGCGATTTTTTCTCTCCCAGAGCCGACCCGAGGACTGGTTGCTCTTGGTGGTGGTATCCATCGACTTCCACGTCAGATCCCGTTGAAAGCGGCTATGGGCATTTTATTGACTGGCCGAAAGGTTACCGCGGCGGAGGGTCGCGAGCTTGGCTTTATAAATGAAGTTACTACATCTTGCGAATTGATGGAATGCGCAAAGCGGTGGGCCAATTTGATTATCTCCGGCTCGCCAAACGCGATCAGCATTACAAAATCAGAAGTGCTCAATGGTTTATCTATACCATCACTCGAAAGTGCACTTAGAACCCAGGAAGACGCGCGCCAACGTGTATACCAGCACTCGGACTCTAAAGAAGGCCCAAAGGCATTTTTTGAAAAAAGGCGACCCGTATGGAATAGCAAATAGTCCAATTGCACTTCCCAATCTTCCCAGCTTTTCTGGTAGTAGTAAATCCGCCTGTATCCGTGACTGACCTGTTGCTCTCAACACTTTAATTTAATTATGATGAATTCCACTCTTAGATTCACTTTTGTACCTGCATTGCTCGCTTGTGTGATGAACACAAGCACGTATGCGGCGACGCCTTCAGATACGTTAGTCATCGCCCGCGACATTGGCACCATCCTCAGCCTGGATCCCCAGGAGGCGTTTG
>CALMYW010000065.1 GCA_937873665.1 uncultured Sphingorhabdus sp. | reverse complement strand
CGATCACGGAACTCACTTTTTCCGGAGCACAGCTCGTCCAATTCTACGGTCGGCCCACATCGATCTACCTCGCGATTTTTCTCATCTATTTGCTCTTGGCGCTGCCGCTGGTCGCGCTGAACGTTCGGCTTGAGCGGCGCGCGTCCGGTGCGTGGAGAGGAAAGGCGCGCGCCCCATGACATTCAGTCTCAAAGTCCTGCGAGATGCGTGGCCGGCCCTATGGGACGGCCTGAAGATAACCATGCTCGCCTCGGCGGCTGGCATGACAGTGGCCATCATCCTTGCGCTCGTCATCGCAATCGCAATCCGCGGTGGCGGACCGACGACACGCCTGACGCTCAATGGCCTCGTGACGGTCGTTAGAAGCACCCCGCTCCTGATTCAGCTTTATCTCCTTTTCTATGTCCTCCCGCTCTACGGCCCCAAGCTCAGCCCGTTGACCACGGGCGTAATCGGGCTTGGCCTGCACTATGCGAGCTACCTGTCGGAGGTCTTTCGCGCCGGCATTGAGGCGATCCCGAAAGGACAATGGGAGGCGGCGACGGCGCTGCATCTGAGCCGAAAAACAACATGGTTTAGGATTGTCTTGCCGCAGGTGGCCAAGACCGTGCTGCCGCAGGTTGGAAACTATTTCATCTCAATCTACAAATCTGCCGCGCTCCTCGCGACGATCACGGTGGTGGACCTTTTGGGGGCGGGCCTAAATTATGCCGGCGAGACGTTTAGATATTTCGAAATATTCACGCTGATCGGGCTTATTTACTTTACGATCGGCTTTACGCTCTCCCGCATCCTTAGCTATTTGGAAAGTAGGTTCGCGTAATGCCGACGCCGGTGGAAATGGACAACTTCCAGGGTCATGCCGTTGCGGCGCGATTCATCGGCGTGGCCAAGCGCTACGGCGAGTTCGAGGTAATTCGCGATCTGAACTTAGCGGTTGCTGCCTCGGAAAGGGTGTCGCTGATCGGTCCGAGCGGTTCCGGCAAGACCACGATCCTTCGCTTGCTGATGACGCTGGAGCGGCCGACGTCGGGACGTATCGAAGTGTTCGGCGATGCACTAAGCTCCGGCGATTTAGTCGTTCGCGCCGAGCAAGCGCGGGCCGCGCGCCGCAAGATCGGAATGGTATTCCAGCAGTTCAACCTGTTCCCGCACATGACGGCGCTCCACAACGTGATGGAAGCGCCCGTTCAGGTGCTGAAGATGCCGAGGAACGAGGCTCGTGACCTAGCTCAAGGCCTTCTGGAACGCGTCGGGCTAAAAAACAAAGACGGATCCTATCCCGCGCAACTCTCAGGCGGTCAGCAGCAGCGTGTGGCGATTGCGCGTGCCTTGGCCATGCGGCCGCAGATCATGCTGTTCGACGAGATCACGTCGGCGTTGGACCCTGAGTTGATCGGTGAAGTGCTCGACGTCGTTCACACGCTGGCGCTGGAAAGCCGCATGGCGATGCTCGTGGTGACCCATGAAATGGGATTTGCGCGATCGATTGCGGATCGCGTGATCTTCATGGAAGGCGGACGGATCATCGAACAAGGCAAACCCGACCAGATTTTCGGTGCGCCGCGGAACGAGCGCACGCAATCGTTCTTGCGCTCTGTTCGGCGGGGCTGGACTTAGTCGCGCGAGCTTCGTACTGGCGGAGCGTCGCATCATCATTGAGAACCGCACGCCGCCAACGGAAAAGCGCATGGATACAGTCACCGTCTCCGCCGGTCCGATCCCAAAAAGCCTCTCCCTGCGCGAATCCGCCAGGCAGGTGCTTCTCGC
Organism: uncultured Sphingorhabdus sp.; assembly: GCA_937873665.1. The sequence goes on along the minus strand of CALMYW010000065.1, from coordinate 3,932 downwards.
CCAGATTATGTCGGGCGAGATCATCGCCGGCGAAATCCATTCCGTCTCGAAGGTTGCCGAGGCGCTCGGAATCTCTCCGACGCCAGTCCGAGAGGCGGTGCTCGACCTCGCCGATAAGGGGCTGGTGGTCATCCATAAGAACCGTGGCTTCATTGCTCCCGTCGTGACCCGCGCCGAGGTGCAGGAATTGCATTTCATCCGGTCGTTGCTTGAGATCCCGGCGACCGTCAGGGCCGGCATGCTTGTTCCGGCTGCGCGCAAGGACGAACTTTACGGCCTCGCAAACGATACGATTGGCGCCGCGAGCGCGGGCGACCTCGTGCGGTATATCGATCTCGACAGACGGTTCCACAGCGTGTTCCTGGAGCCGCTATCGATGCCCCAGCTTGTACGGCTGATCATGACCTACCGAGATCGCTCACGCCTGCGCGGGCTACGTGCGCGCCTGGGCACGAGCGAGATCATCTCGGCCGCGCACGAGCATGTGGAACTTGTCGACGCTGCTGTCGCGCGCAACAGGAGGGAGCTGACCAAGGTCATCACCAAACACCTTGAAGGAACGCTGCGACGCGCCATGAATGACGAACGGACCTAGCCCGGCGCTCGACGGTTCATTGGGCCGGAATGTCGCCGTTGCAAACCTGCTCGGAGGTCAGCCCCGCTGCGGGAAGCGTGTCTCTACCGAAGCCGAACGGCTTCATAATCTCGGTGGCACGGCCAGAAGCGAGTTGCTTCGAGAGCCACGCATTCCACGCCGTTCTTAAGTCCTCGTCTTCCTTGCGAAACGCCATGGCGCCATAACGAGTGGCCGGTTTGCCGCCTTCGGTGGCTGGTTGCTCCCGCAGAGCGGCATATTCCACCGCTTGCGTGTCGGCTCGCGCGACGGCCTGCTTCAACGTGAAGGTTGACGCCACGACGGCATCAACACGTCCAGCTTGCAACGCCGCCATCGCGGCGGTGAGGTCCGGCAAAAGCACCTGCCGCTCTTTAGGCACGCCCGAACGTTTGGCGAGCGCAATTTCGCCCGCTCCGGTCAGCATACCGAGCCGCGCAGTGGGCGACTGGGCGACGTCACGATAACTTTTCAGTGAGAGCGGATTGCCTGCAGCCACCGCGAAGGCGTTATCCGAGCGGTATTCCGGATTTCCGAACGCGACGACCTGGCATCGATCGGGCTGTATCAACATGCCCGTGCTGACCAGGTCGAAACGACCCGCCAACAAGCCGCCGATGAGTGCGCCGAATTCCGTAACGACGGCTTCGACTTTCTCTACTCCTTGCTCCTTGAAAAAGGTGCGCGCGAGCTCTGGAGACTGACCCGTCACCTTACCGTCGGGCGTGACGAAGCCATAGGGGTTAACGTTCGCGACGCCTATCTTCACGACACCAGCTTTTTTGATGCGATCGAGGGCCCCGTCGGCCAAAGCGAGCCCTGTCGAAAGAGCGACAATCGCGCCGCTGCAGGCGCTCATGATCACTAATCTGCGTCCAACGTTGACGTGTGTCATCCCTGTCCCCCTTCGAACCAACGGCGTCGGGATTCTGATCTTGTTTGCGTGTTTACGCTCCATCTGAGGAGAGGTTTTCGTGGACCGCGTCGAACGCAGTCAAGGCGATCGCCTCGATGGCTGGCCCGAGATCCTCGTCCGGCATTTGGTCGTCTTCTGGTCCCACATCCACTTTTCCGTGACCGACACGTCCCGGCGTATACGCCAGCGCGTCGCTCCCCCATGCTTCGGTGAAGTAGTGAAGCCCCAGGTAATGAGACCAGATCACCGGCGATGGTTTTGCCCCCCTCGCATCGGCGACATTTCGTTCCAGAGATCGATAAAGCGCGCTCTGGACGCTGGTGCGGGAAGGCTCGACCGTGTGCGGGATTGAGAGCGAAACGTCCATGTGCGTCGCCTCACGAGCGCGCGCAACAAGGTCCTCGAATTCGTCGATGACGTCCCTTACGCTCTCGCCCGGGTTGATGCGACGATCCACGAAGAGCGAACAGTCAGCGGCAATGAAGGTGCTATTCAAGTTTCCGGCGATCCGACAAACCGAAACTGTCGGAGCGTTCGCCTCGTCAGGCCAGATCGGCGCGTCGGTCCGCTTGACTGCGTAACGCCGCGCCATCTGCGCGATCTCGCTTTGCACCCATGCCATGGCGTCAATCGCGTTCTTGCCTTCATGAGGGCGAGAGCCGTGAGCGGGTTTTCCAACTATGGATATCTTCGCCCACACGAGACCCTTGTACCCGACAGTGATGACCTCGGGTGCACCGAGGCTGGCCGCCAGTACGTTATGCGAGCGTCCAATCGATTGGGCAGCCACATATCCAGCGCCGGTGTCCCCGCCGGTGTAGCCGTCTGGTGTCGCGGATAAGAACACCGCGCGTGGAAGTTCCACGCCGGACGCCTTAAGGGCCTTCATCGCTATGAGCTGCGCGATTGTCCCGGCGCGCTCTTTCCTGGGACCCCAATACAGATCGTAGTTGTTGGTGAGGTGGCACCCGACGCCGGCACGGGCCCCATCGATCGAGGCGGTAACGATCGACCTTGGAACGCCGGGATCAATGTTGAGATAATCACGTGCATACTCGAACTCTCGCCCCCAACACGCTCGCAGGTGGTCGGTGGGAACCGGTGAGATGTTCGGCGCGAGGCCGCTAGCCTCAAGTGCATGCGCGATCCACCGGACGGTCTCGTCGTACCCTTCCCCTGTAGCTGCATTTGCAGGGATGGCGCTCAGCTCGTGCAAAGCGTAAACGCCTTCGGGCGCGAGCTTCCTCGCCGCATCTCGTATGGCTTGGCGGCTGTCGGTCTTCATCAGCGTGGCACCTCATGTGGCCGGTGACATGTAATATAGAACATAGATGGCGTCAAAAGACGAGGGGATTCATGCTGCGGAGGCGCACGGTGCGTGAACCGCTCCGGGTTTCCCGGAGGCCCAACTCTTTGAGAGGATTGGGCCATGAAGACTCAGAGCAAGCGATTTTCGCCCGAGGTTCGGGACCGGGCGGTGCGGATGGTTTTCGACCATCGCGGCGATCACACGACCCAGCGGGCGGCGATCCAGTGGATCGCCGGCAAGATCGGCTGCAACGCCGAGACGCTGCGGTTGTGGGTGCGCCGTTCGGAGCGCGACGCGGGCCTTCGCGCCGGCGCCACGAGCCAAGAGCAGGCGCGGATCAAGGCGCTTGAGCGCGAGAACCGCGAGTTGCGTCAGGCAAACGAGATCCTGCGCAAGGCGTCGGCGTATTTCGCGGCGGCGGAACTCGCGGGATTATAAACTCTCGCGGTCGAAGACATGATCGCGTTCGTCGACGATCACCGGAAGTCTTACGGGGTCGAGCCGATCTGCAAGGTGTTGCCGATCGCCCCGTCGACGTACCGGGAGGCAGCGGCGCGTCGCCGCGATCCGGACCGGCTGCCGGCGCGGGCGCGGGCGCGGCGCGATGGGGGGGGGCCTCAAGGTCGAGATCGCGCGCGTCTTCGCGGAGAGTTTCCGCGTCTACGGCGTGCGCAAGGTCGCCCGCTGCACGGTCGCCCGGTTGATGAAAGCCTTGGGATTGCAGGGCGTCATCCGTGGCAAGCCCGTGCGCACGACGATCGGCGACAAGCGCGCGCCTTGTCCGCGCGATCACGTCAATCGACAGTTTCATGCGCCGACGCCCAACATGCTTTGGGTTTCCGACTTCACCTACGTTTCGACCTGCAGCGGTTTCGTCTATGTCGCTTTCATCATCGACGCCTACCCCCGCCGCATCGTCGGCTGGCGCGTCAGCCGCAGCGCCCATGCCGGCTTCGTCCTCGACGCGCTGGAGCAGGCGCTCGCCGACCGTCGCCCGGCGCATGGCGACGGCCTCGTGCATCATTCCGACAGAGGAGTTCAATATCTGAGCATCCGCTACACCGAGCGGCTGAAGGACGCGGGGTTGGAGCCGT
>CALMYW010000064.1 GCA_937873665.1 uncultured Sphingorhabdus sp. | reverse complement strand
TGTCGCCGCGCTCAAACGCCCACATGACCTGGGCCATCTCGTCAACGTCTTCGCCGTCCACATAGACCGGAATATCACTACCCACTTCCGGCAGGGAAGAGCGGCGCGTGGTCATCACGGGCACGCCACAGGCCAGCGCCTCCAGGACGGGGAACCCAAACCCTTCGTGGAGCGAAGGGAACATCACACACACCGTGTGCTGATAGAGATCAATCACCCCCTCATCGCTGCCTTTGCCCATTGCATGACCACGATGGGCCACCCCCGCCTGTTCGACCGCCGCCCGCAAGTCATCCGGGAGGGTCCAAGCGAGCGTCAGGTCGTAAGCTCCACCACTCAGTGCATAGCGCAAAAAAGCCTGAATGAGGCGCGGTGTGTTCTTGCGGGTGGAGTTGCATGAGACCGCGAAGAAATAGGGTGACGAACCCGCCGCCTGCGGCGCCGCGGCCGGCGCATACGTTGGGTCGACCCCCCAACCAATGACACTCACCCGCTCCATCGGGTAGCCATAGAGGTCACAGAACGACTTGGCAGAGTATTCGGAACAGGAAATGACACGCACACATTGGGGAACAAAAGAATCCATCGCCTTCTTGATTCGGGCCTGGTCGCCCGTGCCCTCGGAATGCGTGGCGTAGATGACATCGTGCACGGTTGATATCGCCGGGGTCAGGGGTTTCAACGGCAGATAAAAATTGGTTGCATGAAACAGGGGCGCTTTTGTCAAGCGCTCGATCAAGCCCAGCCTCTTTAGCCAGGACTCCGCAACGAGCGGAGCATGCATGCGGAGCAGTTCGGCACCAGCCAGCCCGTGTTGTGCAAGGCTACCCAACGCCTTGCGGAAATAGGGTCGGACTTCAACGCGAGCAGATGCCGCCATATCGGGAAGTTGAGACATCAAACCCGCCACCGACTTCCCAATGCCAACATGCCGATTCGCCAGCGGGCTGATATCAATAGAAATCTGCCGATTCATTAAATTCCCTTAAATACCAACGAAGCCTGAAAATAGAAGGGATGAATCTATTCGAGCGATCTGCTATTCCGCTCATCAATGAGCCACCGTTCGGGAGCTTATTTCAACTCCGTCGCATGAAAGCAACAATGAAGGCCCAATATACTCACTGCCATAAAATTCGATATGTTCATTGAAAAACATGTCGAAACAACGCAATCGTCGCCGCCTAAGGAAATCTGAAAGATCTCGTCCCGAATAACCAAAGTCATTCCAGGCGTAAGGATGCATTTCACAGAAAATCTTTGCGACACTGATTTTATCCCACGGAAAGCTTTTCAGAACTGGCAATTCAGCCCCCTCTACATCGACTTGCAGAAGATCGACATTTGTAATACCATATTTTTTAATCAGCATATCCAATGTTACAACCTGTACCGGCGCTGTGCCGGAGGTCGCATTAGCGCTGATACTACTTTGTACATCAAGAAGCGAAATATTCATCACTCCGGCCTTATCTGAAACAGCAACCTGCTCGCAAAACACGATGTGCTGAAGACAGTTCCGATATATGTTTTTTCGAAGAATAGAATAGGAAACTGGATTCGGCTCAATAGCAATAATCTTGCCGCCGACCTTGGTCCTTTGTAGAATTTTTCCTAACACAATTGCATAAGCACCATGATGGGCACCCACATCAATTATTGTCACAGAAGATTCGATTCGTTCGACAAAATCAACTATGGAGTGCATTTGAACAAAATCACCATATTTCACGACTTTTGACTTCACCCCACCAACAGGCAGTCTTAAGTTCCAGAAGTCAGGAAAAACGGTCTCGCGCACTAAACGCAGTTTTACACCAAATACAGAATGTCTTCTTCCCACGAAAACCCAATATAGATTCTTGATAATCTTTCCACTCCGATAGATTATTTGTTTTATTAATTGTCTCATAATAACATCTTTGAAGAAAATTTTAAACGCTCTTGACGCCAAGCCTTCGGCCCTCAGTTTTCTGAACTTTTTTTAGATGAAACTCTGAGTCGCTTTGACTATTTTTTTATATTATATAGTCTTCGCAGGTCTCATACAACCTGTTTTTCTCATCACCGGCTTCGACAGTCCGCGTGTCATGCCACCACAATGTCTTATTCTCCGCTTCGCAAAATAGCTTGAGCGACCAGCCATTTGACTTTTTGGGTTGACGGCAGACGATAAGACCGTTTTATCGCCTCATCTACCACGAACCCAAGAAAGCTCCGGTCCCTTCTGCTGAAGGCATCCTGAAAAAAGAAGTACAGCTGCCTGCGAAACCAATCCTTGGTATCTTCGGCACCAAGTCTATATTTATCAACCAAATAAATGCCAATCTTAAAGAACCCCAATCTGAATTCGGCTCTTTTCTTGACATCTTGAGCGGCCGAAATTGAATCATGCAGCAGAATAACAGTAGTGTCCTCGTCAATAAATGCAAATCTTCCCCGAAGAGACATTTCTTGAAACAATTGGAAGTCCTGTGTGGGAAACTCGGGGTTTAAAAATAAAAATGGATCTTCGTCCAAGATCGTTTGCATTACGTCTTTGCGATAGCAGACGGTCGACGTCTTCATCGGTCGGAAGGTCCCACGAAACTCAGCTAAAACCCCGGAAAGCCCCGCCTGCAGCTCACGGATGCATTGGCCTTCATGGCGAATTAACCTATGCTGGTATTTCTTAGACTCTAAATCAAACAACTTGAAGTTTGTGTGAGCCAAAACAACATCTTCTTCACTTTCAAGTATATCCACTTGCTTCTGAAGTTTGTCAGCCGAAATCCACCAGTCATCGCCCTCCAGGTAAGCAATATATTTACCCTTGCACGATGCGAAGGTTTGTAGAAAATTTAGATTAAGACCAATATTTTTTCGTGCTGGTAGCAGAGTTACTTTTCCCGAATATCTTAAAGCATACTCCTCACAAATCCGGCGAGTACCGTCAACCGACGCATCTTCCCCGATGACGAGTTCTACAGGAAAAGCAGTTACTTGGCTCAGCACGCCTTCGATCGCCTTGCGAATAAACGGCTCTTGATTATATGTTACCAACAAGACACTGACCAAAAGGCGATTAGTTTGCATGGGGATATTGTTGGTAGATTTAAACCACAGATTCAGGGCGATCGAGAGTATTTTTCGGATTTTCTCTAAGGCAGCTCTGAACAACCCCGTTTATAGCGCCTCTTCAACATGATTTGGTCCGTTGATCTCACCATGCGATACCAAATGCGATCAGATGGTCAATTTCGGGTCTATTCGGTCCCTTTAGCAGAGTCAACCGCATGGCGTTCTTGACCAAGCCTCGTAAGCGAACCTTCGAGAACTCGTACAGCGGCTTGTTCACACGACGCGGTTGCTCAGCCTTGGCGCGGATACGAGCCTTGATGGTCTCGAGTTCGTCGATGAATCGTTTGCGCAGGCGGTACTTACCCAGTGCCTGGTGTTTGCCCAAGCGCATGAGCACATGCCCAGTTCACATCGATGTCCTAAGCCTCGTTTCGCTTGGCCTTGGTATCCGGC
>CALMYW010000063.1 GCA_937873665.1 uncultured Sphingorhabdus sp. | reverse complement strand
TCAGCATCCGCGCCAACTCCACAATTCGGACCGGTTCACCCATGTCCAGCACGAAAATTTGCCCTGATTGCCCCATCAAACCCGCCTGGAGCACCAGTTGGGCGGCCTCGGGAATGGTCATGAAGTAGCGCACGATATCCGGGTGCGTGACAGTGACCGGCCCGCCGCGTTCGATCTGTGCCGTAAAAAGCGGCACCACCGAGCCACTTGAACCCAGCACATTTCCGAATCGGACCGCAACGAACTGCGTACTGGCAAATTCGCGTGTGACCGATTGCACGACCAGTTCCGCCATGCGTTTGCTGGCGCCCATGACGTTGGTGGGATTGACCGCCTTGTCGGTCGAGATGAGCACAAATCGCTTCGCGCCAACCTGTCCCGCCACACGCGCCGCATTCAACGTGCCCAGAACATTGGTGCGAATCGCTTCAATTTCATTGCGCTCCTCCATCAGCGGCACATGTTTGTAGGCAGCCGCATGGAAGACTACCGCCGGCTTGTGTTGCGACGAAATCGCCAGCAATCGCTCGGCCTCGCGTACATTGGCGGTGTAATACAAGCCCTGCATCTGGGGATGTGACGTTCTGAGTTCCTGTTCCAGCTGATATATCGCGAACTCCGACACGTCGACACACACCAAACGGGAGACGCCAAATCGGGCGATCTGGCGGCATAACTCGGAGCCAATTGATCCGCCCGCGCCGGTAACCAGCACCGTCTGGCCCGCTATCAGATCCGAAAGACCATGTTCGTCCAAAGCTATGGCCGGGCGCCCTAGCAAATCGTTGAGCTCCACTTTTCGCAGCACGCCCGGCTCGGAGCGCAGCCATTCGTCCGGCCGAGGCATGGTCAGCAACGGCAGTCCGGCGTCGCTGGCACCGATCAAGGCGCGATGGCGTGCATCAGAGCCTGGCGGACTCAGGAGCAAGGCCGCTGCGGCGTGGGTCCTTACGGCAATGCGTGGCAAGTCGTCAATATGACCGAGCACGTCGAGTCCCTGGATGGATCGACCACGCTCTCCGGGATTGGGGCTGAGCAGTCCGACCGATGCCCATTGGCGGGCACCTCGCAAAGTCGGCAACGCAGCAGCAGCCTCCTGAATCGTCCCAACCAGAAGCAAAGGCTTTCCTTCGCCGGTGCCTGATTCCGCTTCCTTTTGCATCAGGCGGGCTAAAGCCCGCACACCCACCAGGGCAAGCAAGACGAGCATGGGGTGGAGCAGCAGGACAGAACGAGGAAAGAACGGCACACGCAGCATCAACACCGCAGCAGTCGTCAGGAGCCCGCCCGTGGCGACACCGTAAAACAGCCGGGTGACTTCGGTCAAGCTGGTGTATCGCCAGATATGGCGATACACCCGCCATACCAACAGGCTGGCGCCGTAGGCAACCAACGCCCAAGGCAAAGTTTGCAGCATGATCTGCTCGAACTCGTCTGGAGTTTCCAGGTTGAAGCGCAACCAGAAGGCAAGCCACCAGGTAAACGCGACCAGCAGCAAGTCAAGTGAAGCAGACGCCAGCGTTTGCCTAAGCGGAACCAAAGAACACCTCTCCCGCGTCAAGGGCCAGACGCAAATGCGAAATAACCCTGTCCTGCTGGTCTTGGCTCAGGTTAGAGCCCGACGGCAGACAGATACCCGTTTCAAATAGCTGACGAGAAACATCGTGGTTTTCAGTGTGCTGAAAGTACGGGGCTCCGGCGAACAAGGGTTGCAAATGCATCGGCTTCCAGACCGGGCGTGCCTCTATTTGGTGTCGCTCCAGGGCGCGCATCAATCCTTCACAGCGAGTAGGAGCATCCGGTCCTGCAAGCGTGAAACAGGTCAACCACCGTGTCGAGCAGTACCCGCGGGGCTCGCCCATCCAGCGGACGGCGGGAACTTCTGAAAGCGCTGCACGATACCGCTCAAACACCGCACGACGCTGTGCCACGCGTTCAAGCAATACCCGCAACTGCCCACGACCGATTCCGGCCAGGACATTGCTCATGCGATAGTTGTAGCCAACCTCGGTATGTTCGTAATGACGGGCTGGCTCGCGTGACTGAGTCGCGAATTTGCGCGCGCGCCCAATCAGTTCGGGATCGTCGGAAACCAACATCCCACCCCCCGAGGTCGTGATGATCTTGTTTCCATTGAACGAGAAGACTGCCAACCTTCCGAAAGTTCCACTGTTGCGGCCTTTGTACTGTGCACCCAGAGATTCGGCGGCGTCTTCCAGTACGGGAACTCCAAAGCGATCACAAATCGGCAGTAATGTGTCCATGTCGGCACTCTGGCCGTACAAATTGACAACTATCACGCATCTCGGCAACCGGCCATTGGCTTTGGCCCACGAGAACGCCCGTTCAAGTGCTGCCGGTGACATATTCCATGTCTCCAGGTCCGAATCAATGAACACCGGTTGAGCGCCACAGTAACGGATGGGATTGCAACTACCGACAAAAGTAAGCGATGAACAGAAAACGGTATCCCCCGCCTGGACACCCAGCAAGATCAAACCCAGATGAATAGCCGCAGTTCCCGAACTGAGCGCCGCCGCATGTCCGACACCCACCAAGGAAGCAAGCTCTCGCTCGAAGGCGTCGACATGAGGACCCAAAGGCGCGATCCAATTGGTTCGGAACGCTTCTTCAACAAACGCCGTCTCCTCTTCGCCCAGATGGGGCGAAGACAGCCAGATACGCTGACTCAATTCGCGCCGAAATATCAGGTCTACTGGCCTCCCGGCGGGATCAAGAACCGGGATATGGTCTATCTGGTGCTCATCCATCAGGGCAAGCACATTGGATGCAGTCGCTTCCTCATGCACCACGATCGGGCGGCGACCAGGAAGCTCCCCCAACGTGACGAAATCGAGCAAGCCGCGGATGCGGGCACGACGAAGGTCTCCATCAGTGACCGTGCGAAGTAGTCGGCCATCACTGTCGACTACAAGCAACAGCCCGAGGCCGGTGAGATCAATCTGCTGCAATGCAACCTGCAAACTCGTAATCGGCGCAACAAGCAGCGCCCTGAAATCAGCTGTGTTCATAGAATCCTCCGTGCTGGCACGCCCACCCAAGTGCCCGGCATATCGATTTGGCGGCACACGACGGATCCTGATCCGATAATCACATCGGCAGTCACCACCAGCCTTGGCTGTACCACTGCACCAGAGCCGACCAAAACTGCGCGCCCGATGCGACAGCCCCCGCCGAGCACTGCCGCTGGCGCAATGTGGGCGAAATCGCCAATTTCCACATCGTGATCCACAATAGCACCATGGTTGACGATTACCCCCCGCCCCAACCGGGCGCCAGGAGCCACTATCGCATTTGCAGCGATAAATGATCCGGCGCCGATATGCGCCCACGGCGATACCACGGCCGCAGGGTGGTGGATACTTTGCATTCGTTCAGAACCCAACGCACGGCATTCCCGTTCTCGAGATGCGTTATCGCCAATCGCTACATGCAAAAGAAAGCGCCCCAGTAAAAGTGCCTTCGCCACGGGCACCAATGGAATTCCTGGCAGCAACTCCCCCGTGCACACAGCGTCATTTCGGTCCGAGGCGACGATCGCTCGGGCCAATGGTGCTCGAAGCACCGCATCAGCAACGATGCGAGCGTGGCCACCCGCCCCAAATAACAACAGGCCCGGCATATCGCCTGACTTGCCATTATCAGTAGGCATTCGTTTTCTCCAGCACAGCGGGCGATAGCGGCAACTCGCGCATTAGTTGCGCAATGCGAGGCGCGCTATGACCATCACCGTACCGATTGAACGGCGCATAACCGCCTCTATCAAGACAACATAGCAACGCGTCTGAGATTGCGTTGGTCTGAGGTAAGACATCAATCGTATTTGGGTTCCGTTCACGAAGGTGCTGCCGGGCACCCACATTGACTACGGGTGTTCCAAAACTCCCGGCCTCAATAATGCCCGCAGATGAGTTGCCGACCATCGCCGACGCATGCAGCATGGCGGTCGCGAACAGCTGTCGCGGGAGGTGAGCGACCCTGCGAGACCCAGCCGGAAGAGCTATTCTGTCCAGCGCTTCAATAACGCCTCTGGCGCCGGCGTCGGCGTTCGGTTCAAGCCAAATAACCGGGAGCCCAACTCGCCGCAAAGCACCGAGCAACTCAAGTGTCTGTTCTCGGGCTTGATCTGCCTGTTGCACAACTGGGTGAAAGACTGCAAGGAGAAAGCTGGCTTCATCGGGAAGCCCCAACTCCTTCAAGGCCACGGAACGGTCCTGGTCAGCCAGCGCTGTCAAACCGTCCAAGCCGGGCGCGCCAACAACGTGGATACGATTGCCTGCTTCGCCCATCCGAATCAGCCGATCGCGAGCGCTTTCGGTGGCCACGAGGTGATAGCTGCAAAGTTTGCTGATGGCGTGCCGGACCGGTTCGTCAACCGTTCCTGACAACTCGCCCCCATGTACATGCACCGTGGCAATTCCTTGATTGAGGGCCGCGACGGCTCCCGCCAACATCTCGCCCCGGTCGCCAAGCAACAGCAGCATGTCTGGGCGCGTTGATTCCAAGATTCTTGCCGTCTGCCACAAGCAGTCCGCTATGCCCTTTGACATACTCGCTGGGGTGCGGGTCTGAACGTCTATCGGGATCTTTGCGACTACGTTCAGGCCAGAGCCAGAAATCTCGTCTACCGTGTGACCATGAATCTCACTCAGATGAGTGCCTGTCACGATAATCCCCAAATCCAGTGCCGGATCAGCATCAATCTGCCGCAAAGTCTCTCGCATTAGCCCAAAGTCGGCACGGGTGCCACTCAGATAGCAAATTCGGCGTCGCTGCAATCCGACAGGCACGCTCATCCTTTGCTCTCCGGCTCAACATCAGACCACTGCAACGTTGATCCACTGGGCACGGCCCGGCGCAAGCGACGGCCTAAGAGTGCATCGAGGTCCCGAGGGGCTACACCCGTCCCAGGTCGCCGGCAACCCAGATGCTGCGGCCCAAGAGGTATACCCTCTGGAATATCGACCAGGGCAACTACGCTGCGGCGGGCAACGCGGGCGGTATCGCGTTCCTCAGGGCGAGGCAGCTTAATGCCGTCGCCAAGCATGGACTCAACCCGGCGTATGCCTTGAACCATTTGCAGGAGCTCTTCCGGGTCGAGCGACGCCGCGTGGTCCGGTCCTGGAAGCCCGCGATCCAAAGTCAGGTGTTTCTCAATCACGCAGGCGCCCAAAGCGACGGCCGCAAGAGCGGCGTCAATGCCCAGACTGTGATCCGAATAGCCAATTGGCACACCAAGAACATCATGCATCTGTCGCATGGCGCGCAAATTCAGACTTGAATCTTCTGCCGGGTAGGCAGACGTACAGTGCAAGACGGTAACGTCCTTCAAATGTCCCCGGACGCCACGAACCCAGCCTAAGGCCTCCGCAATCTCTTCCAGAGTCGCCATTCCTGTGGAAAGTAGTAAAGGTAGCTGGGTCGCAGCCGCATACTCGACCAGTTGGCGGTGGGTAAGCTCACCGGAAGAGATCTTTAATCGTCGCACGCCCAAGCGGAGCAAGAGATCGACCGCCGGCAGAGAAAATGGGGTAGAAAAGAACTCAATGCCAATGTGATCGCAGTGCTCGAGAATCCGCTCGTGCTGTTCCTCGTTTAGCTCCAGTTTTGCCAACATGACGAATTGGTCGTACTCACCGGTTTGCTTTGACTGGTATTCAGCCGTCGGCGCACCTTGCACGACCAAATCAATCGCACGGAAGCTTTGAAACTTTACAGCATCGGCGCCTGCAGCCTTCGCCGCGTCGCAAAGCGCAAGAGCCAAATCTATATCCCCATTATGGTTAACGCCTGCTTCTGCGATCACAAAAACCGGTTGCACTCTATATTCTCCGACACCCATGGTTAGCGATGACGCAGAAGAACCTGAAGCTTGTAACCAAGCTTACGCTCGTGTATTAACTGTGGAGTCAGAAAATCGAGTTTCAATTGTGAGCGGAAAGAGCCTTGATAAGGGTGTTCGTAATCGAGGAAATTCAGCAGCGGTTTGAGTTCGTCGATCACCGATTCAACCGCCACCAGGTCGAAACCAGCACGATCGGCAGTTCGCTGGATCGTTGATTCGCCATATAAATTCACATGTTCGAGTCCGTCAAACATATTACATTGATCACGCATTATTCGAGCGGCGAGAGCATCCGCGCTGGGAATTTGCAGAAAAATCATACCCCCCCGATCGAGTCGTGTAGAGAGGTTCCGCAAATAAGCGACACCCTCCTTGATATGCTCGAATACATCCCAGAGGCTGATCAGCGAGAATTTAGCGGTGTCCGGTAGTACACCAATCTCCCCGTTCCACACCTGATGGCCTTTGCCTTGTGCGATCCCCACCTCTTGTTCGTTGAGTTCGACCCCATAAGTTCCCCACCCACGCTCCCGTGCAACATCAAGAAACAAGCCGCCGGAGCATCCGATGTCGAGAACATCCCCACCTTGAACGTGGTGCTGGACCATATCCATCCCAACTGAATAAATGCGCCGATAAAAAGCCGCTTCAGATTCATGAGCCATGGCTTGCACCCCAGTGTTATGTCGGTAATAATCCGTCAGTGCACTGTCAGTAAAAACCGGGTTAAGGTATACCATCGAGCAGTCATCGCAGCGCACATAGTGACCACCGTTCTTGCTGAAAAGTCCATGCTGGGAACTACTTCCACATACGGGACAAACTCGCTGCTCCAAAAGATTTTCTCTTAGCTTCCCTGTGGCAGGATCGATAAATGACTTCCGGTATCGATCCGTTTCATCGTACATGCGTTGACGTTGCTGGTGCAAAGCAGCTGCATTTTCAGTATCAATTCGGTTCATGTAAATTTCTTTATTTGATAAGTTAAAAAAGACGACTCACCATGCGCTCCATCCGCCATCTACCAGCAAATGCTGGCCGGTGGTGTAGCGGGCCCAACGACTGGCCAGATACAGTACAGCACCAACGATGTCTTCCTCGGTACCCATACGTCCCAGTGGAGTTCGCTGCTCGTACCGGCGCACGAAACTCTCAGGTTGCCCGCGCGAAATTCCACCGGGAGATACCGCATTGACTCGCACTGCGGGCGCCATCGTCGTTGCAAGCCATCGGGTCAGTTGAATGACCCCGCCCTTTGATGCGCCATAAGCTGCGGGGTTGCTCATCGAGGTTCCATCGTAGAGACTCCAGTCAGGGCCAAGTGCCCCATAGATCGAACCAATGTTCACGATCGCCCCCCCGGACGGACTTCGTGCCAATGGAGGTGCCAAGCCTTGGCACAGATGGAAAACCGCAATGAGGTTGACCTCCAACGCGCGTCGGAATGTATCGACACTTTGCTGATCAAATGGCACCGCCCACCCGGTCAGACCTGACGTGCCGACAAAGGCGGCATTGTTTACAAGGACTCGGATCGGTTGTCCTGCAGCCACCAGTTGATCGATCAAGCACTGGCGCGAAGGTTGATCTTCGAGGTCACATTCCATGTACGAGACAGGACGTCCGTTTGCCCCCCGCATCTCCTCCCGAAGTGGGACCCAATCACTTCCGGCCCGATCAACCAGAACCAGTTCGGCATCAAGTTCGGCAAATCCGGCAGCAAGCTTACGGCCAATTCCTCCTGCAGCACCCGTGATGAGGACTCGGCCGCCCTCAAAACTCATCTCCTCAATCCATTTCACGAGACTTCTCCTGTCTACGGCGCATCAAATACTCCGCCCATTCGAAGTCGTCCAGGCTATCGATATCGACGCAGTGATCGCGGGGCAGCTCAACAGCCGCCAGGCAACCATCGAAGAGGCGCTCAGCACGGAGAACGAATTCCGGGCGGACAGCATAGGCAACGGTTGCAATGTCGAATACAGAGGGAGCGTCTTGCCGCCGAGTCACGTCATTGGGCGGCGTGATGATCAAGCGAACCAGTCCATTTTGATCGCGAGTCACCATATTGAAATAAGGGCTGCGGTGCGCCTCGCTCACCGTCAACACCCCATCGACATCGCCGATCGCAAGCCGCTGAAGACATAATTCCAGATCGCCGGACTCGCGCAACGGTGCCGTAGCAGGAACCGAAAGCATGGCAGCAGGCAGTCGTTGTTCGTCGTCCTGCAGCCAGCGAAGTGCGTGCTGCCACGCGAACCATTCTGGAGCGCCATCCGTCGCCAAATGCGCCGGTCGAATGAAAGGCACCTCAGCCCCACAGGCGCGCGCGACTTCTGCTATCGACTGATCATCCGTAGAAACGATGACACGCCGTACGCCCGCACACGCCTGAGCGTGAAGAATGGACCACGCC
>CALMYW010000062.1 GCA_937873665.1 uncultured Sphingorhabdus sp. | reverse complement strand
TGGTAAACAACGCTGCACTAGGCGCTGACGGTGTTCTAGCCACTCAGCATGAACGTGATATTGGGGCCTTGATCCGGGTCAACATCGAAGCCCCTATCTTGCTGACGAAATATCTTCTGCGTCCAATGCTAATTGAGCGCGGCGGCCGTATTGTCAACATTTCTTCGATCATCGCCAGCACTGGCTTCAGTGGGCTTTCAGTTTATGCCGCAACCAAGGCGGCTTTAATTGGCTTTACCCGATCCCTGGCTAGGGAGGTCGGTAAAAGTGGAATTACCGTTAATGCGGTTGCCCCAGGTTATATGGAAACGGATATGACCGCTGGTTTACAGGGCGAAAAACTCGCGTCGATCCGTCGCCGCAGTCCACTTGGCCATCTTGCTCGTCCGGCGGATGTTGCTCACGCCGTGAGTTATCTGTTGAGCGAAAATGCAGCGAATGTGACCGGGACTACATTGACGGTTGATGCTGGAAGTACCGCGTAGGGTTAGATTAGTACGTCATTAGAGTCATCTCCTACTGGATTCTCTGATCCAAGATGGATGCCGCGATCCAAGTCATACAGCTATTTACAAAGGTCGCTTCCAGGGTTAAGTCATTGCCCGAAAGGCTTGTCGGGACCCTGTCTGAGCGGCTGTATGAACGCAATTGGTCATCACCGATACTGGAGGTACCATCAACCGTAAGTTTGGACAGTATCGAGTCCTTTCTGCGCGGCATCGATATCGGTGTGGGTGATACTCTTTTCGTTCACTCTTCATGGAAGCATCTGAATAGCGGCCTTTTTACACCCGCTGATCTAGTAAAACGCTTGCTGGCAATCGTTAAAGAAAGTGGTACTTTAGCCATGCCAGCGTTCCCCCCCTATTCGATGCAGAAGGCAGGGACAATTTTCGATGTGAAAAGAACGCCCTCTGGTGGGGGACTGCTGACTGACGGTTTCCGCCGCTATCCCGGTGTCCTGCGCAGCATCAATCTGAACCATTCCGTCTGTGCCATCGGCCCCAATGCCGATTTTCTGACCAGGGATCATCACCATAGCGAGACCTCTTGGGATCAGTTTTCCCCCTACTACCGCCTGCGCGAGATCGACAACGCCTGGATCGTCGGCCTCGGCGTCGGTCACCGGCTGAAGGTCGCCACCTCGCTGCATTGTGTCGAAAGCGCGCTCTGGAAGGAGAACCCCTACTACCGCAAGCTGTTTCGCGAAGAGGTCTGCTACATCTACAAGACCGCCACGGGCGAAACCGGCTCGCACTGCTACCAGCGGCGCACCGGACAGTACTACACCCCTAGGCTCGCCAGTCACTTAACCCCGGACGAGTTGATCGAAGACTGCATCGACGGCCTGGAGGTCTATGCCATCCGCGCCCGCACCCTAATCGACAAGGCTATCGCCCTGGGGCGGGAGGGGAAGACCATGTATGTCTGGCCGGTGCCTTGGCCGTGGTATTTCCGCTCCTGAACATCCGTCTTCATCCGAAACATTCCATGGCTGATTTATCCAGCCGACTCGTAGCCTCTTGGCTAGTAGGAATTGAATTAAGTTACAAAGTGCAAGAATTGAAGAGCCAATGTAATTTGAAGAGTTAATTATTAAAGCAAATTCTACGAATATGGAATATGCGTGTGTACAATAAATACCCAATCACTGATTCAGTGCTGCGCTGGTTGGAAACAATCTTGGCCGAGCGATTTGGTCATACTTGGCATCTTTCACGCGGGGAGCATCATTTTATTTTACGACTAGGCGGGGCCGAGGGAACAATCGTTTTTGACTCTATGCAAGATTATTTTACTGAGGCACGCTCTGATCTGCCGTTTTCCCAATGGGATGCAGTGCATGAGAGTTGGCAGTCGGTACTAGGTGGTCCTTTGCCGGCACCAGGTGTTGCTGATTTGCCTACGCCGCTCATAGAATCGCGCAGGGCGGAATATGTCATCCACTATGACATCTTTGGCTTGATCTATTGGATGCTCGCGCGAGTAGAGGAAATTGGCAGGACGGATCTGGATAAACATGGGCGCTTTCCGGCAACTTCATCGCATGCTTTGAAGCACGGATATCTTGATCACCCCGTGGTAGATGAATGGTTACATGTGCTTGGCCAGGTGATTCAGCGTCATTGGCCAGGTGTTGTTATAAAGCGGCATGCATACCAGATGCAGTTATCCCATGACGTAGATCGGCCATCGCGTTACGGCTTCGCAAGCACGATTAATCTTTTGCGGCGGATGGTAGGAGACTTTTCACGCGGTGATTTATTCTACGCACTGGCTGGGCCATGGGTTCGTTTGAATACTAAGCTTTCTTTACAACCAGTTGATCCATTTAATACATTTAATTGGATTATGGACCAATCCGAAAAGCACGGAGTGACCAGTGCTTTTTATTTCATTTGCGGTTGTACGTGCGACAAATTGGATGCTGAATACGACATCGAGCATCCAGCCATCCGTAAGTTGCTAAGGCAAATTTATAACCGTGGTCATGAAATTGGTCTACACCCCAGCTACAACACTTATAAAGATCCTGCCGCGTTAAAGTTTGAGGCAGATCAGTTGCGTCGAATCTGTAGTGAAGAGGGAATTCAGCAGGATGCATGGGGGGGGCGTATGCATTATTTGCGTTGGGCACAACCCGCTACTCTACGCGCATGGTCTGATGCTGGCATGACGTACGACAGTACGTTAGGTTATGCAGATCACGCTGGATTTCGTTGTGGTACCTGTTTTGATTATGCAGGCTTTGATGCAACCCAATCTGAAATATTATCTGTACGCGTTCGGCCACTTATTTTAATGGAGGTAAGTTTATTTTGTGATTCATACATGAGAATTAATCAGGCAAGTGACGCTATAGATATTATTAGCAACATGAAGAATACTTGCAAGCTTATAGGTGGGAATTTTACATTACTTTGGCATAATTCTGATTTATTTAGCCATACTAAAAAAGGCATATACAACACGATTTTCTAAACCCCTTAAAAGCTTATTGCAAAATAGTAAATTTATGCTAGAAAGTAACAACAAAGCCTACCATCTTAGCATTTCTATTAACTTATTATTATCGCTATTATTATACCGAATAGCTCTTGACCTAATACTTTTTGTAAATGTTGCCCCTGTTTTCCAAGATCATTCGTTGTGGCCAATCGCTTCTAGCTTTGATTTAACCCATTATTTAAGCTCTTTAATTTTATTCCTAACGTCTTTGGTGGTGATCGGAGATAAAAAGCAAGATATCATTAATTTTTCAAATATTATTGCCATAATCTTTTATATTGCACCGATCTCCTCCCTGTATGGGTGTGATGATTCTCGATCTGTGTTTCCAGTGATTATGTCAATAATTAGTATTTTAATTGTGAATTTTATATCTAAAGCAAGGATTTTAAAGCCATTAAATTTACGATTAGTCAAAATTAAATACTCATTCCTCGTCATAATATGCATATTTTTCATTGCAATTTTTCTTGTGTGGTCAGTTATCTCAGGGGCAATAAGTTATTTAAATTTTGATATTGCAAGAATTTATGAGTTTAGATCTGATGTCTCTAAAGTTTTTGACTATAGTTTTTTTTCTTATATAAATGCATGGACAGTAAAAGTGTTCACAATTTTTCTACTAGCAACTGGGATTGCAAAAAAAAATAAATCTATCATATTTTTTTCTTTGGCGGTACAATTATATGCTGCAGCGCTCACTTCGCATCGTGGTGTTCTGTTTATGCCATTATTAGTTGTCGCCATGGTGTATTTTTATAAAAGTAATATCAAATATTTTACGTTGTTCTATTACACTTCTGCAATTCTGATCGTGGCATTAATCGTGGTAGAATACTTTGAATTACACGAAACTGGAGCTCTGTTATTTCGCAGACCTTTTTTTGTGCCCGCTTCAGCGACTTATGAGTGGTTTGATTTCTTTCATGCTAACCCTCATGTCTTTTTTTCGGACAAATTGCTTTCCGGGGTTGTTGAAAATCAATATACAGGCAAAAGTCTACCGCATCTTATGGGTGCTGAATTAGTAGGCAATGATGCTGTCGGAGGAAATGTGGGTATGGTACCGGTTGGCTTTGCACAACTTGGGATATTTGGTGTACTATTATACTCAGTAGTTTTTGGTGTTTTTATTAAAATTTTGAGCTCTTTGGTGATATCAGGTGTGCCGATGTGGGTGGTGGCTTCATTAATGATTAATCCATTGTGGATAGCATGGACTTCCTCTGATTTGAGTTCTGCTTTACTTAGTCATGGAATGATTGTTGGTGTAGTATTACTTTCTTTATATTCAGAACATGAAAATAATAAGGAAGCCAATAATCATTAATATTACTAATAGTCGCTCAGTTTTTGTCTTAGTCTATTTAAAAATTATCTGGAAAGGTTCGATTAGAAGTATTTTGAGTTGCGGCCTAGAAAAATATATCGCCGTTATATAAATAAACCCAATAAATTAATTTCTATGCGCAAGATCAATCCTTGATTTTCAGGGGTGTTAATTCCGTCTGTGCTCAGGTTTAGAAATTAACGCTTTTCAAGCGGCAGAATTAACCTAATATATGGAATGTGGACTGAATAATGAGTGTTAAGATCAAATGAATTCATATCATCGCGGATATTCCATGATAAGTCAGCCCATTAAGTTCATATTTTCATCCAGTCATAAATGAAATTCAAAAAGTGTGCATGAAGTGCAGATGACTTGCTGTCACTAGATTAGCATCTGAGCGATCCGCTTGCACGGTTCAATTAATAAAATTCGGACGACTTTACTAAGTCAAATCATAATGATAGAAGTCATGTTAAAAAGGTAAATTTGGAATGAGAATTGTGCATCTCTGCCTATCTTGTTTTTATATCGATAATCATTTTTACCAAGAAAATATTCTTGTTCGTGAGCATGTGAATTTTGGTCATGATGTATTAGTGATCGCTTCAACAGAGAATTTTGATGCGAATAAAAAGATAACTTATGTTAAGCCTGGCGAGTATATTGGTTCTGATAACGCGAGGGTTATTCGTCTTCCCTATCGTTTATGGCCTCACTTTCTCGCAAAAAAACTAAGAGTTCATGCTGGACTCGACAGATTGCTTGAGGGATTTGCCCCTGACGTGATTATGTTTCACGGCACTTGTGGTTGGGAACTGCATACTGCTGCATCTTATGTTCGTCGGCATTCAGGCGTAAAATTCTTTATAGATAGTCATGAGGACTGGAATAATAGTGCTAGAACCCTCCTTTCTCGGGAGTTCTTGCACAGACGATACTACGGGCCGGTCCTGCGATCCGCAATTGGCCCCTGTGAGGCGATATTGTGCGTTTCGACGGAGGCAATAGATTTTGTTGCAGATCTCTATAAAATTGAGAGATCCATGCTAGAACTCTTCCCATTAGGTTGTATCCCAATACATGATGATGAATATGTTCTTCGCCGTAAGCGGGGACGCGCAGTTCTTGATGCAAAGCCAGAGAATCGCATACTAATACAATCCGGAAAACAGACAGCGCGCAAGAAACTTATCGAGGCGCTTAAAGCATTTAAGGATGCCTCAACAGATAATACGCTTTTTGTAATTGCAGGCGCTTTAAGCGATGATATTCGTGAGCAATCGTTGCAATTGATCGAGTCGGATACTAGGATCCGGTTCCTGGGCTGGTGTGATACAGAGACTCTAACTGACTTATTATGTGCAGCGGATGTGTATGTTCAGCCTGGTACACAGTCTGCTACGATGCAGCATAGCATGGGTTGTCGGTGTGCGTTGCTTATAGACGATGCTCCAGCGCATTTATATTATAAATGTGGAAATGGGTGGTTTGTGCGTAATCAAAATGATCTGCAAGATGCGATACGTGCGGTTGGTGTCGCAGATATTGAGTTAATGGCAAAAAATTCATACGAGTTTGCGCGGTCTTATTTAGATTATCGTAAATTGGCTCAGCGGGTAACAGGATGAGACCCCTGCCTCGAGTGAGATAAGGTGGAATCTAATAAAGAGAGAGATCAATGCAGAACTGCGAGTCTTGCCACTGTTCCAGAGCCCACCTTGTAATGATTAGGACAGGACTGGCTTATTGGGTTTGTCCTTTATGTAAACATTGCCAAAAGGTTAACATCGCAGATATTGCTACTGACTTCCAGGTAGCTCAGCAGCATTATTATGGTGACACCCCTACGATATTACAGGATCGTCCATCAATTGTAGACTTAGAGATCCTTGCTGAGAGGAAGAGGCTTGTAGGGAGATTTATTCGTCCTGGCGGGAGGGTGATAGAAGTTGGTCCTGGTTCTGGGTACTTCGCCGAATGGCTCATTACCCGGGGCTACGAGCCCGTCTTGTATGAGTATTCCGACACGCTTGCTAGTCAACTTCGAGTGAAACTGGGTGTCGAGGTCGAAACAGGTTCGTTTG
Source organism: uncultured Sphingorhabdus sp. (assembly GCA_937873665.1). Next base: position 1,852 of record CALMYW010000062.1, on the reverse strand, counting down.
AGTCGCAAGATTTTCTTACCCAGCGGGTACAAGCATGTGCTTTCTTCTCGTTTCATGTTATTGAACATGTGATTGACCCATTACGGCATCTTCAGGCCGGGTTCGAGGCAGTCGAAACTGGGGGATATGGATTCGTTGCTACCCCCAATGCATCTTCTTGGCAGCAGCGTTTCTTTCAGACACTCTCCCCAAATTTCGACGAGGCACACTTGAGGGTCTTTTCGGCTAGGTCTTTGGGATCCCTCTGTGAGAGGGCCGGGTGGCAAGTGGTGTATATTGCGACGCCGGAATATACCAGTGGCTGGCTGCGAATATTTACAAAGATTCTCCGCAAGATAAGGGGGGAGGACGTTACCGCTACACCTGGCAAATATGCGGTTGTAGCGTCTTCCAAGTTTGAAACGATTTATCGTGCCGTGCGCGGCGTTACCGCCCCCCTGCGTTATCTGCAACGCCGCTTAAATGGCGGAAATGAACTCTTTGTGGTTCTCTACAAATCGGCTTCTTCTAGCGCGATTGAATCTTCCGGCACTATTGATGGGGCCTCTTTGGAGGCTGCTTCATGACCCAGCGAAAATACCCGGATCACGTTATATATAATACCCATCACCAAATGGGTATGTGTAATAACTGTGTAATGGACACAACTGATAGCGCCATCTTTTTTGATGAAAATGGTATCTGTGACCATTGTAATACTTTCTTCACTAAAATCCAGCCTAACTGGGACACGAATAATAGGGGCAAAGCACATTTAGAGCGCATAAGTGAAATCATTCGCAGTTCCGGTTTAGGCAGGGATTTCGACTGCATCATTGGCATGAGCGGCGGTATCGACAGCTCCTATCTCACCTATCTCGCCAAGGAGCAGCTCGGTCTCCGCCCACTTGTCTTCCATGTCGATGCAGGCTGGAACTCGCAGATCGCGGTGAATAACATCGAGCGTTTGGTGGATGGGCTGGGACTGGATCTTTACACGGAGGTGATCGACTGGGAGGAGATGAAGGACTTGCAGCTCGCCTTCTTCAAGTCCGGTGTACCGCATATCGATACGCCGCAGGATCATGCCTTCTTCGCGACCATGTATAAGTTTGCGAACCAGTACAAGGTGAAATACATCCTGACGGGCGCGAACATCTCGACCGAGTGCGTGCGTAACCCGGTGGAGTGGATGTACTACCAGAGCGACTCGACCCAACTGCGGGACATCCATCGCCGTTTTGGTACACGCCCGCTGGTCAACTTCCCGGTCACGTCGATCCTTTGGCATAAGGTCTATCTCCCCTACGTGAAGGGGATCAAGGTCGTCCGGCCGCTCAATTATCTCCCCTACATCAAGCAGGAGGCGATGGGGCTACTCAGCGAGCGCTTCGGCTGGCAGCCCTATCCGCAGAAGCATTTCGAGTCGCGATTCACGCGCTTTTACGAGAGCTATTGGCTGCCCAAGCGCTTTGGTTATGACGTGCGTAAGGTGCAGTTTTCTAGCCTGATCCTAACCGGCCAGATGACGCGGGACGAGGCGTTGGAGCGGCTGAAGGCGCCGCCTTTCGACGAGGAGACGATTGGCCACGACATTGAGTTCGTGGCTAACAAGCTCGGGATCACGGTGGACGAGTTGAACGGCTACATGGAGTTGCCGAAGAAGACCTATCGGGATTATCGCTCGCAGCGGTGGATCTATGACGTTGGCGCGCGGGCGATGAAGGCGCTCGGGCTGGAGGTCGGCGGCAAGCGATGATCACGCTGGTGAGCTATGGGCTGGGAAACGTTCAGGCCTTCGCCAACATCTATCGGCGCCTGAATATCCCGGTGCAAATTGCTCAGACCGCCGATGAGTTGGCCGGTGCCGACC
>CALMYW010000061.1 GCA_937873665.1 uncultured Sphingorhabdus sp. | reverse complement strand
CCGCCGCCGATATCCCCCGACAATGTGACGATTTCCTTCACGTAAGCAGGCGCACTCGGGCGCGAGAAAGGCAATCCGGGATTTTAGGGGGTGGCGATTATCAAGCTGGCGTACCCGGGTGCCGTAGCGCCGTAGGCTGGGTTGAAAAAAAGCAGCATTCCCACCGCCCCCATGAGCGCTGGGTCAGGACCTAGCCTACCGCGCTAAGCTCTCTCGGCTTCCACTGCGCGAAGCTATCATTTCCCGACAGATCGGAAATCACTGGAGTCTTGATGAGAAGATTGTTCGGAGACTACAAGAGTCAAGCAGCAAAGTACGTAACAACACAAGATCGCCCCTACTACCCCGACTATCTCGAAGACGCCAGACTTCTCTATCACGAAGTATTTAAAGAATTTGGCTTACTGTTGAATTCCGTAAGGTCATCGTCCGAACTTCTTCAGAAGATACACGAGCGGTCCGGGGATATGCGAGTACAGCTGCTGCGATGCTTCCGCAAGTACGTGTCTCCAATGACTTCGGTCGAGATGCTGAAGGTGAAGACTAAGGTGCCATCTGTGATCTCTGACTTTGGTAGCTCGTTCAGGTCTCTGGAAGAAGTCAGAACCGGATACGGCAAGAGAGCCGTCGACGACGAAGCGTTGGCGGCCGTTTTGTGGGAACACCATGACCGCGGAACTCCAGGTTACATCCTTACGAAGGCGTTCTTCGACGCGTTCGAGCATGAGTTTGGTGACGACTACACCATTGCTGGTCCGCGAGAGGCTGGTGCTGACGTTCAGTTATCTGCAGTCTTGCCACGATTCACCAGCATCGTTCCGGCCGACTTCGTCATTTTGCGAAAGGACAGCGACGTTCCGCTTGTCGTTGGATTCGCCCACTACGACTCGGATCGAGGCGGTTCACAAGAAGATGATCGAACGGGAGGTAATCAAGACAAGGTCGAGAAGATCATGGCTTACGCTGCACGAAGGCGCATTCCGATGCAAGTTCTGTTTGTCAATGACGGGCCGGGTTTGCTGTTGGGTAGTATGTGGGATGACTACTCAAGGCTCGAAACGAGCAATGTGGTGGACGATGAATTGCGAGTGATGGTCGTGACACTCAAAATGGTCTCAGAGCGCCTTACCGTCGATTGGCTTGAAGGCAGGCATTAGGGTCTTTTTCTGCAGGGTCTTGGTGACAGTCTTGACCAACGCTTGATTATCCTCATCCACAAACACACGAAAAGCGTGCGATGCGATATGTCGTGTTGGGTTGGCGTCACGAGAAACGTAGTCGTTTCGAGCATGAGTTCCCATCATCGGCGTGCCAAGTACAAGACGCTCAATAGAGGTGGCTATTGCCGCAGGGGACTCGTCAATTCCAATCCAGTTGCGATCATTCTCTGCCGCAGCCGCTAGAGTGGTGCCACTTCCGGCATAGGCGTCGAGTACGAGATCCCCTGGATTCGAGGATGCTTTCACAATCATCCGTAGCATCTCAACGTTCTTCTCGGTCGGATACCCAGTAACTTCTGCGTTCTGATTTTGTGTGTCTCGGAATTCCGTCCAAAGATTCGGTTGCCTTTTCCCTGCTGACTGATCGAGATAAAGTTTGCGACGTGGATTACCTGTTGCCGACCAATAGATTTCGCCTCTTGCGTCCATCTCGTCGAGTCGTGTAGGCGAATGAACCCAGTGCTTTCCTGGCGGAGGGAGCTTTCCTCGCCAAGGCAGGCCAGTTTCTCCGTTGCGCACCCCCGGCAAGTGACAAGGAACTTTCTTGTAACGTCGCCCAGTCGACTCTTCAATGCAGTTGTACTCTTTCGCGCCAGTGGTTTCATTCCAAGGAAGAGTAGGTTGGTTCCAAACGTAATTTTTACTCTTGGAATAGAAGAGCACGTAGTCACAAACGTCGCCGTAGCCTCGCCTAACTTGATTCTTCGGATTGCACTTGATGCGCGTAATGAGGTTGATGAAGTGTCTTGCTCCGAAAACTTCATCCATCAAGAGCTTCGCTTGAAAGACCATATTCGAATCCAAGTGCAGGTACATTGATCCGTCTTCTGCGAGCAGTTCGCGGAGCAAGACAAGTCTCTGCCGGAGTGCACTCAAATACTCGGCGCCAATTTGATCGTCGTGATACGCGATACCAACGGTGGCGCTTTCAAATGCGAAGCCGGTTGCATAAGGGGGATCAATGTAGACGAGCCGCACGCGACCTCTGATTGACGGGTCAGAACAGAGCGCGCTCAAGACATTGAGGTTATCGCCTGCATACAAGCGATTGGCTGTAACTCTACTACCTACGCTGCCCACTTCGCGAAGTGGCGTCTCCCTCCAATCCAAAGCGAGGTTGAGTGACTCGTGATGTGAGACAGTCGGCGGCACCTCACGCAGACGCGCCTTCCGTAGCATAGTTGTTCCAGTTCCCATCTTCTCATCCGTCCAATCTACTTGCGTCATCTAGTAGCAGTGAGCGGCGCGAAACATGCCACCGCCAGAACCGCAATACTGTATAAAAACACATAATAGCAGCGGTGGGGATTGAGTCGATTAACGGTCACTAGCAGCGGCTAGCGTCCTTAGCTATCGCGATAGTTAACAAGCTGGATAGCGTCTGAGACACATTTTATCGGACATAGTTGTGTCGCTGATAATTGGCGCCGCAAGTCTTGAAATGCAACGTACGGCGAAACAACGGCCCGTCAATGCGCATCTCCGTGGCTGCTCTTGTCTTTGCCCGTCACAACAAGCTCGCATAAAGAGCGCCTCGACACCACCGTGATGCGAGCCAGCTGTGCGAACGACGTAAATGTCGCATAGCTGGCATATGTACTACTTCCCAATACAAAACCGGCTAAATATCTCACCAAGCAAATCATCCGCCGTGAACTCGCCTGTGATCGCGCCCAGCGCTTCATGCCCAAGGCGAAGTTCCTCAGCGAAAAGCTCCAGCGCAACGTGATCTAGGTGTTGGGCGGCAGCGTCGATGTGGGTGAGTGCTTTGCGCAGCGCATCAACATGCCGCTCGCGGGCCATGAAGTGGCCTTCCTCACGGTAGTTGAAGCCGACAG
>CALMYW010000060.1 GCA_937873665.1 uncultured Sphingorhabdus sp. | reverse complement strand
CCATAGTTCGCCTAGGCAAGGTGCGGGGAGCAGCATGGCAGGCAGAGACGTACAGCTTGAGGCGCTTGACGAACTGCGGCGCGAGCTGGAGGCCAGCGCCGCGGCGATCCGCGCCCACGCCAGGAGGAGCAGGGCGGAGCGCGCGGCCCGGCTGGCGCTGGCGGCGAGGCACATTGACGAGGCCGTGGCAGAACTCGATGAGCGGCTGGCTCAATGGCGCCCGGGCCAGTCGAGCCAGCTACGCCCCTGACGCCAGCGCCGCGATGCCGGCGTTATCTGCGGCCATATTCTGAACCGCAGCTGGCAATGCCATTCAGAATGGAGCCGGGGCGCCGTCCTTAGAGAGACCGCCGAGGCAGTTGTGCCGAACCAGAGAGGACTGCAGAGATGAAATCTGCCCTTGAGATCGTCGCGTTTTCCAGCGGCTGCCAGCCTAGCGGCATCGTCGCCCTGCTCGAGGTCGCCATCAAGGCCCTCGACAACCTGGGCACCCATGCCGCGGCGGCCCATGCCGATATGGCGCTCACTCTCCTGCTCGACCACCAAATGGAGAAGACCTCCAGCGACTTCGCTGCGATCGGGCATTTCGAGTGAGCCGCCACACCCCCTCCCCCTGGCCTATGCGCGCCAGTGCATTCAGCCGAGCCCGCTAGGCGGCTTCGACCATGCGCTCCTCAATGAGCGAGGCTTCGATCGCGATCCGGATGGCCTCCGAGGAATGGTTCGCACCGAGCTTGCTCAGCACGTTGGCGCGGAGAATCTCCACGGTGCGCGGACTGATCGCCAGTCGTTCGCCGATCGGCCGGTTCGGCAGGCCAGGACTAGCGCGCTGATTGTGTGCTCACGTGGCCACTCTCCGGCATGACTCATGTCATGGGGCAATATTGCGGAACCAGCAGCTCATCTCGTGATGCCCGGAACCGAATTCTTCCAAAGGTGCCAAGTTCATCACTGCCGAACACGGGCGCGCCGATATCCTGATGCCATGGCCTGGGCCTCGGTACAGAAGATGTCTTCGGCTCTGGTCTGGTCGTAATAGGGCATGCCCGGCAGATGATAAATCCACTCACCGCGGCGGTTACGATTTCCCTTGATCACGCAGCCACCTGACCACGGCGGGGCCTGCTTCGAGGGAGTGCTGCGCGGCCTCGCCATACTTACGGGCCCGCCCGGAACTTTGCTCATGCGGTAGTCACTTGGCGCCACGAAAATGGACGACCAGATTCCCAGACCTAGCGCCCGAGCGTGAAGTTCAGCAGGAACATAGGCGTCGCTGAACTGACGATAGGCCATCGCCCAACCCTGTTCGACCAAGGTCTGATTGAGCTGATCACGTCCAATCGAACAAATCGCGAGCAATCGGCGATACGGATCTGTGCCTTTACCTTCGCATTCAACCTGCTGGCCATCGACCATAGCGGCCAGCTGATCTTTCGAGGCTCGTCCGCAGCTCCAGTCGGCGCCATCCTTCTGACAGGTCTGGTCATGCTCAGGCGCATCAATGCCGAACAAGCGCACCACGTGCGTGCCGATCTCGAGCGAGTCACCGTCAAGTACTTTGGCCACGCCGCTCACGGTTTGAGCGCCTGCTGGTGAAGGAGCAATCAGGATTGCGGCGGCGAATAGGACAGCAAAAGACCAGCGTCCTGATGGCGAAGTCATGATCGAAGCTCTCCCTGGTCCACCGGTGCGCGTGCCGTCATACTGACGTGCTGGTTGATGGATAGTATCTGGCGTGGGCCCCTTCATGGGTAAAATTGGTCAATACGTATGAATTTGGTTGCCACTGCGGCAGATTGCAGCGCCTTGCCGCCGGGCCATGCTGCGCAATCAACAGTGCGCGTCGCGGCAATCTTCGGCCGCCTAAAGTGGAACCGGGGTGTTGCAGGATCCCCAACGAACATAGCCCATTTTTCAGGTGAGCAGCTGGCGTTGGGTCCGGACCAGACCAAGCCCGGACCAAGCACGAATGTCCCTGTCTGAATTGGCGGCTACCGCTATTTCGGACTGGCAATCATCGAAGCAATTCGGGTGTCGATCTCGGCGATCGCGTGGTTGATATGCTCAACCGCGATCGCAAGGTTGGCGGAACGCTCGGCCCTAGCCTGGCCCGCATAGGCATCGATTGCAAGCCTGCAACACAGCAACTCGCGCCGAAGCCGGGCAAGCTTTTCTCTTTGATCTGCGATGTCAGGCATGTGCTTTCCCATCGACCCCGTGTCGAGGTCGGTTCCTAAGGGAATGTCTAGCCGGAAAGTTGAATGACAATAGTCAATTTCGGCTAAACGCCATCGCTCTCAGTTTCGGCGGCAATGATCGCCGCGGCTTTGCCGATCAACTCTGACGCCTCAGCCGCACCGAGCGCGCGAAGCGCATTGGCTAAGGCGTCCAGTTGCTCGACGAATTCACCGAGCCCGGTGGACGTTGCGACATTGCTCACTTGACTGGGCTTGTTCATCGGTTTGCGCCCCCATTGCCGAGCGCCATAGCGTTCAAGTCGTTTCGACGAGGTGAATTCGCTCTAGGCCCGAACCCGTGGATCAAGCGCCAGCGAACATAAGCTTGCGCCAATTGAAGAGCCGAGATCGTTAGCCGGAATGACAAGCCGGCTACTTGACCCCCACCCAATCGCGAACTGTTCTGCGCAGTTCCACGGCCTGCCCTCCCTGGGCCAGTAACTCATCGCTCAAATCTCTTGTTGCAATCAAGACTTGAGGCGAGACGATCCCGTCGAACACAACGCCAAGAAAGTCACCTCTGACCCAGACCACATTGCCCATCGCCTCAAATCCCGCCCAAGTCAGAACAACGGTCTCGCGGGGGCGAATACCTTCGACAACACGCCTGCGATGCACAATCTTGAGTTTGGCTCCGGTCAGGGAGAGATCAATCAGCTCTGCTCCAAGGGATCCGGCCAAACTTAGCACTTCTGCCCCCAAGCACGTCTTTAGACGGCTCCGGCCACGCCTCTGAGGCGCGACTACGGTGAATTGCGAAATAGCTTTCATGGCTCGCCATGATAATAGATCCAGACAAACGCTGCCTTGCCGCCGCCCTTTCGGGAAATACCTAGAGGACTGGGGCCAGTCCGTTGAGATCCATTGCGAGTACGTCACTCGATAAGCTGGTCAGCCCCACATTGACGCCCATGCCCATTTCCAATCTGCCTGTGGGCATGGTGCCGAGCTTGTCGATCCAGATCTCGTCCTCGAGCAGAGCGAGATCGACCGTGTTGACATGGCCGCCGTCAACATCGGCACTGCCGACGCTTAGAATCGGGTCACCACCTGCCTATCGATCAACGGATGTTAACGTCACCGCAATAGTAGTCGAACAAGACTGCATCTGGCGCCGCAGTTATCAGCATCAATCCAAAATGCCGCGATCTGCAGACATTGCCCTTGCGAAACCGGGCAACAATTGAGGGCCATCATGTCGTCCAAAGATGAGCGACGCAAAGCATTCCGGCACCGGTTGGCCATGCCGGTGCGCGTCCGCAGCCAGATTGGATTTCGGATCCACGCGGTAGTGACTGACCTCTCCGAGGATGGCTGCGCCCTATGGTTTCGAGCAGCGCACGAAAACATCGGCACGAACATCTCGATCCAGCCTGAAGCCATGGAGGCATGGCAGGGGCGCATTGTCTGGAAGTGGGAGGACCGGATGGGAATGCAATTCGAGCGACGCCTCTACGCCCCCGTTGTGCGTCACCTGATCGAGCGATTTCCGCCCTTTTGATCCGCACCGGGCTGGCTGGTCACCCTCGCTGCGAGCAGGAGCTGCGCGGCTGGCACCAAAGCTAGCGATCCGAATCTGGCCCTGTCCAGGATAGCAGTACGCTGCCCCCTGCCCCTCGTCGCGAAAAAATGGCGGATCGCACCGACGAAAGGAGGGGGCGACCCGCCAGAGGGGGAATCGATAAGGGGAGGGTCGTTATGGGCCACCCCGGGAAGGGTAACGATAACCACCGATAGGGGGGAGTACGCAGCTGATCCCGGCTGCTGGCGGGCTCGGGCTGTTTCACCCGGTCGCAGCAAACCGGGCCGCTCCAGCCCGGGGAAGTGCTGGAGCGGCCCGCGTGGGAACCTTGTCTGCATCGTAGGACGCCAGGCGGCCTGCCCGCAGTTTGGTTCACTGGTACTGCAAGATCACCGAAAAGCTCCCCAGGTAGGCGCCTGGCGCCTGCTTTGCCGAGACCCGCAGCGTTGCACCAACCGGAAAGTTGAACATTCCGGACTGCGAGGCGATGCGAAAGGCAAGCGGCGAGGTGGTCAGCTGCGCCTCAGGAGTACTCCCGATCACGATGGTCTCGAGCCGCATGGTTTCGTTCCCACCGACCCTCGTCAGGCGCGTCGAGGAAGCGGTGACCGCAATCGACACCGTCTGATTGTACCGACCGTATCCCGCAAACCGGGCCGGGCTGCCAGAGCTACCGACGAGCTTCACCCCGCCTGTGGCAGACCTGGCTCCCGAAGGCGACATGACGACTGTCCCGCTTGTCGTTCCGGCAATAAACTTGGCAAAATCGAGGTCGTCGACTTTGAAGAAGCTGAGGGGCGTTACGACGATGGCTTCAGCTCGCGCTTGCGCGCTAGCCCGCTCTTTTGCCCTGCTGGGCACGCTTTGGGTGATCATGCATGCAAGCAGGGCGGCTCGAACGAGCAGCCGGAAACCCGCGCCAGAGTGGAGCAGGCGGCGATGCCGTGCCCCGGGCATGAAGCCACCTGCCAGTTGAAGCCGCCCAGTCAGATCCATCCTTTGGTATATAACTAAGGTTAGTTTCGTTTTCGCTAACCGCGCTGCGTGGGCGACACACGCAAGCGGACAACGTCACTCCGCGAGTGCACACCGCCATGGACTTATGGTGCGATCACTTCTCCAGATTCATCAGGATCTGGCGCCAATTCTCCTCGACCTGGCCCAGCAGCGCTTGGCGAATGAAGCTATCGGGAGACTGGTCGACTGCGGCCTGAAGGGATTGAAGCTGTCTCGATCGATGCAGCATGGCGACAGCAACGGGGTCTGCCTTGTCGGCAAGGCACTGACGCCAGAGATCTAGCATCATGAAGCGGGTGATCTCGATGTTCGCGAACTGCTCTGCCGCCAGCTTCTCAACTTCATTCATTAGACTCTGACCCCCTGGCAGCTAAATGCATTCTGCTGGTCTATCGCCACTATATCTAACGATATATCCTTTGGCTAGTCGGTTGCGATTGCCCTTCGGTCCGACCGAGAAGCGGATTCCTACCCGGTCCAGGGAAATGCCGAGATAGGGTTCAGCCTCCAGGGAAGTGAAGCTGTCACGCCTGAATGGCGCATGGTCGCCGCGAAACCAGATCTCAGCGCTGGAACGCATGTTCCGCACAGTTCAAGGTCTTGGGTCGCATGGAGCTCATCGCTACGTCGGCCCATCCCAAAAAGCAGCTGGAACAGACTCACGCACAACTGATGAGCGTGATCACTGGATGCCTGCTCGGTGGAAATTGCATCTGGTGCTGCAGAACGGCGCACCCAAGACAACTGCAGTCCTTGGCACCCTACGAAAATCAAGCACAAAAAAGGGTGCGCAAGCGCACCCTCAAAAGCTGAGCTCGTGTCTCTTGGATCAGGGGCTAACTGACTTGTCCTTGCCAGTCAGAACGATAACCGCCACTGCAACGGCGCCTCCAATGACCGCCATACCACCAGCGGTAATGCCAAAGGGCCCTTTAGAGGACTTCTCAGCCTTTTTGACCGGCGAACCGACCCGAAGCGAAGACGAGACAGGGGCAACCGACGGAGCGGCCAGAACCGCAGTTGACGAGAGCATCAGCGACCCGGCAACAGCGGAAGCGATCATCTTCTTGACGGGAAGCATCTAAAACTCCTCTTGATTCGAAAATGAAGCTAGAAGAAAAGTCCCCTAATAGCAAGGAGTTTCCACTCCCCGCACACCCGAACCGTCGCAGCAGGCCTTCACTTGGCCGCAACAGCTTGATCGACTTTATGCCTCATTCGACAGCCAATCGACCTGCAAGTTGTGCCCATCATGGTGGGCTCATTGCGCTCCCATTGGGGCAATCGCGGATTGCCCTTTCGGCTCTGGCCGCGCTCGCTCTGTTATCAAGTCATGCCGGTGCAGCACGCTCGCCGCCTGATCCGAACCTGCAGGTTGTAGCGCTCAAAGCGCAGGATCTGCGCCTTGCCTCGCTCGTCTTTCGGCTGACAGTCGCCAACCGCGCCCTGTGCCGCAACCTGATGAGCGCAACCGGGCTGGTTCTGCACGGACGCGACCAATACCCGCCTTCGATCCGCGCGGCGGCTGCGCGCGAACTTGTCTTCGAGACCCCAGTCGCGGTCGAAGGGGTGGTCGAAGGGAGCCCTGCGGCGCTGGCCGGCATCAAAGCGCATGATTCGCTCGTTGCGGTGAACGATTTTCCGATTGCGTCGGCGGAACCTGTGGCCGGGCAGAGCAGCTCGGCACGAGACAGCGCTGAACGGATGATCGGCTCTATTCCGCCAGCCAGTCCGATTCGCCTCACGGTCTTGCGCACAGGGGAAAAGCGGGAATTCGAGATCACACCAAAAGCCGCGTGCCGGATTCGCGCCGAGGTACTCCCAGCAAGTTCGCTTGCCGGCCAGACAGATGGAGAGATCGCCCAATTTGGGGATCGACTGCTTGGACGCCTCGACGATGGCGGGCTGGCTGCGGTAGCGGCGCATGAGTTGGGGCACGCCATTCTCGAGCATCGCCGCCGGCTTGAAGCGCAGGGCGTGCGCAAGGGCCTGCTTGGCGAGTTTGGCGCGAGCCGGGCCGCCAATCGCAAGGCAGAGATGGAAGCCGACCGGCTGAGCGTGCATATCCTGGGCAATGCCGCAATGGACCCTGCGCTCTTGCTGCAATTCTGGCGCGGCCCAGGCCGCGCCATCGCTCCTGATCTGTTTCGTAGCCGGGCCTACCCCTCTCGCGCGGAGAGAATAGCCCTCATCGAGCACGAGATCGCGGCGTGGCGATCCGAGCCGAAGATGGCGCTGGAAAAACTGGGCCTTGGAGACAGGGGGCTCGGGAGCTCTGACAAGCCTCCTGGCCCATGAATGGGCCTAAGCCTGCGAGACGCCGGACCACCTGAGCAGGCCGGCAGCGTGCGGCCAGAACGCTTGATCCGACAGCGGCTGCATTGCCTGCTTTGCAGGGTTTTCGCCCATCCGACCGCGCTGAACCGTTCTGATCCGCACGGCTCAAAGCGACGCGATCTGCCGTCCTTGGTGTGCGCTGGCTGGACGGAACTTGCACGACGAGGCGAGCCAAGGGCGCGGTGAACCAATTGGCAGTGCTCAACAATTTGCGCTATCAAAGCGCCCTGACTAACTTTCGTTTAGAGTCGCGCCAGCGTGGACTCGTCGCAAAAAGGCGCAGCTTGTGCATTCGAACTGGTTTGTTGCCGAGACCCTGCCCCGAAAGGAGCGGATCGCGGAAATTAACCTGGGCAGGCAGTCCTTCGCCAGCCTCTGTCCGCGTATGCGCACGGTGAAGCGCCACGCCCGCCGGGTGGAGAATGTGCTCACACCGGTTTTCCCCGGCTATGTCTTTGTGCGTTTTGATCCCAGGCGTGACCCATGGCGGGCAATTAACGGCACGCTTGGCGTAAGGCGCCTGCTGGCGGCTGATTCCGCCAAGCCGATCCCCATGCCAGCCTATGCGATGCAGCAGATTCTCGAGCGCTGCGAAGCTGGCTTGATGACGCGGCTTGTCGATGAGTTTGAGCCCGGCGCCAAGGTCCGGATCCTTGCGGGCCCGTTTGCGGATCAGCTTGCCGAGGTCGAATCGCTCAGTGGCTTTGGGCGAGTGCGAATCTTGCTGCAGATCCTCGGGCTGGCGACCCCGGTGACGCTTAGCCAGGCGAGCCTTGCGCCAGCATGAGCAAGTTTCAGTCCATCGTCCATGCGCAGACGTCGCCGATCGCCAGCGATCCGCTGCGGCGGATGGGGCTGATTGGCAGGCTCGTGTCGTCCAACCGGTATGTGCTCGGGCTGGCCATCGCCTTGGCGGTCTTCCTGCCCGATCTGTTTCATGCCAGGCTCGGGACGACAGGCTGGTGGTTTTTCGATATCTACCCGCGCAGTCTGATCGAGCCAGGTCAGTATTTTGCCGCGGCAGCGATCGCTTCCTCCCATATCAGTCTGCGGCGGATGGGCATGCTGCCGCTGGTCACGGCCCGAAGCCTCATTTTCCCGACCTTGCTGGTCTCATTTAGCTGCGCGGTGCTGATCGCGAGTATCTTCGCAATTGCATTATCGCCATTTCACCTGTGGACCTCCTTTGTCATTGCCTTCGCCTGGTACTTCGCCGTTACCATGCTAAGGGCTCGGTTTCTGCGTCCGGTTGTCGGAATGGTTGGGGTCCCGGCCCGGTTGCTGCGTGATCTCCCTGGGTCGATTCTCTGGTCCCGGCTCGAGAAGCCCAAGCTCAGCAATCCCGTGGCGGCAATCGTGGTCGACCCACACAGCGACATCGACCTGGCCTGGTCGAAGTTCATCACCCAGCTCGTGCTTGAGGGCGTGCCGGTCTATCATCTTGCCCAGTTCGAAGAGGCGCTGACCGGCAAGGTCTACTTCTCCAACCATGCAGACAACACATTTGGCTCGCTGCTACCCTCGCTGCTCTATTTGAGGCTCAAACGCGGTTTTGATCTGGTCGCCGCAGTTGTGGTCATGCCATTCGTAGCAATTGTGATCGCGCTGGCGGCCCTTGTGATCAAGCTGGATAGCCCGGGGCCGGTATTTTTCCTTCAGCCCCGGACCGGTTTCCGCGGCCGCACGTTTCGATGCTTCAAGCTGCGCACCATGAGCCATCGCCATGCGGGCCCCGCCTTCACCTCGGAAGCCGACCCGCGGATCACCCGGGTCGGAGGTGTCCTGCGCAAGCTTCGCATCGACGAACTTCCCCAGATCATCAACATCATCAAGGGTGAGATGAGCTGGATCGGACCTCGTCCCGAGGCGGTGCCGCTGGCGAGCGAGTACTCAGCGCATGTCCCGTTCTACGACTACCGGCATGCAGTCCGCCCCGGGATCTCGGGCTGGGCCGCGGTCCATCAGGGGAACGTCGCCAATGTCGACGCAGCCAGAGAGAAGCTGGCTTATGATTTCTTTTATATTAAGTACTTCTCGGTCTGGCTCGACCTTTTGATCGTGCTAAAGACGGTTCGCACCGTCCTGACCGGATTCGGTGCGCGGTAGTGCGCAGCGCAGCCCTGGTCGAGACTTCGGATCGCACGTTTGGAGTATGCTCCCTCGCCGCTGGGTAAAGCGGGCATAGCTCGCAACAGTCAGGCCTGTTCGCGCCTGGCTCAGAAAGCTGGAGAGTGTTGGTGCATTGCACCCGCACTGCGGTAGCCGTGGCGCAAGCGCGCAACCCGAAGTCAGCCCCGGCATTGCCAAAAACTGTACATGAAGCCTTGGAGCCTTGGAGGGCCTTGTTCCTTTGAAGCTCTGAAAGTTCGCTCTCCCTGATCCCGCATGCCTGAAGCCCGCATCCTGCAGACCAAGATCTTCCGCTCCGCGATGGACGCGGGAATCGCCGGTGCGTCGAGCGGGCGGATGGCCTGGACCGGTCTGATGCTTTGCCTGGCGCTCGCATTTGTCGGCGGCGGCGGCTCCAATCCGGCGATTGCTTCGCTGCTCTACCTGCGCCCGATTTCCGCGCTACTGTTCGCAGCTGCACTGTTCAGCCTGACCACGCCGCAGATCAAGGCCTCGAGGGGCCTGCTCATCCTCGCGGCCAGCTGCCTTGGCCTGGTTGCGTTGCAGCTCATGCCGCTACCACCGGCGGTATGGCAGGGCCTCCCGGGCCGGGAGATTGTTGTCGCAAATGATGCCCTTGCTGGCATTGAAGGCCAATGGCGTCCACTGAGCCTGGACCCGGCAAGGACGAGCAATGCCTTGTTTTCCCTGTTCCTGCCGCTGGCAGTGCTCCTTTTTGCAACTCAGCTCACGCCGACGAAGCTCGCCCGGACAGTAAACCTGGTCCTGCTCGGGGGCGGTATCAGCGGGATCATCGGCCTCCTCCAGTTGCTTGGCGACCCAGAGGGCGGGCTCTACTTCTACGCCATGACCAACAATGGCGCGGCAGTGGGGCTGTTCGCCAATCGCAACCATCAGGCGCTGCTCCTTGCCGCCATGCTCCCGATGCTCGCCTTCTGGGCCGCGGGGATCACCGACAATCGGACCACCGATGGAGAACCGCGAGGGTGGGCGCCGAGGGCACATCAATGGCTGGCGCTCGGCGCGGCCCTGTTCATCGCACCGCTCATTCTGGTCACCGGCTCTCGAGCGGGCCTATTGCTTGGTCTTCTGGGATTGGCGACGGTTCCATTTGTCATGGCAAAGGGTGCCGCGCGCGCCGGCTCGGGCATGGCGGGCCCGACAGAGGGCTCAGGCAAGAGGACTGTGCTTCGAATCGCTGCGGGTCTGCTTGTCGCGGGGGTCATCGGTCTTGCCATTGCTTTCGGGCGGGACGAGGCGCTCAGCCGGCTGCTTGGCAACACTGACTCCGCAGCCGAGCTGCGCATTGCGATAATTCCGGTCCTCAAGAAGATGATCGACCTCTATTTCCCCTGGGGCAGCGGATTTGGCTCGTTCGAGGCGGCGTACCTGATCCATGAGCCCGACTCCCTGCTTGGGCCAGCCTACGTCAATCATGCCCACAATGACTGGCTTGAACTCGTCATCACCGGCGGCCTGCCTGGCGTGCTGTTGGTGGCAGCGCTGGTCGTCATGGTAATTTTGCGGATGGCGCGGGTGGTGCTGAACTGGCAGACTGTCACACCGGTCGACCGTCTTACCCGGCTCGGGCTTGTCGTGCTTGCATACATTGCGCTGGGGTCGCTGGGGGATTATCCGCTGCGGGTCCCGATCAGCCAATGTCTGTTTGCGCTGGCACTCGTGTGGACCTTTCCGCCCGGTGCGCCGCGGCAAGATTTGGTACAAGGGGATTGACCCGGCCGGGTCAAGCGCTCATCGAAGTCAAAGAAACGAATGAAAACAAGGCATATCATGGTTAATTGCGCGCGATTTCTGCCGTTGGCGGCAGTGGCTTTGCTCCTGGTGGGTTGCGAATCCACGCCGAAGCTCGGGGGCGATCCAAAGCTGCAGATTCTGCCGAGCAATGAGCTGCCAGCGCCGGTCAGGGAGGACCTGACGGCGAACAATCAGCCCTATTATGTCGGACCTTACGACAAGCTGGTGATCGACGTTTACGGCATTACCGAGCTATCCAACCGTGAGGTCCAGGTTGACGCGGCGGGGCGGCTGTCCTTCCCGCTCGCCGGCGTCATTGAAGCTGCCGGCAAGACCCCGGGGGAGATCGAGAGCGAGCTCGTGCGACGCCTGCAGCAAGGGTTCGTCCGCAATCCCCAGGTGACTGTCAACATGAAGGAGACAGTGAGCCGCGTGGTGACGGTTGATGGCCAGGTGCGCAAGCCTGGCCGCTATCCGGTCGTCGGCCGCATGACCCTGATGGGCGCGGTGGCGACCGCGGAGGGTACGGACGAGTTCTCCAAGCTCAACGATGTCGTCGTCTTCAGGACCGTCAACGGCCAGCGTTATGCTGCGCTCTATGACCTCGATGCGATCCGCCACGGTGCCTACGGCGACCCTGAGATCTATGCGAGCGACGTGATCATGGTCGGGGATTCTCGCTCCAGACACCTGTTCAAGGATCTGCTGGCGGTTATCCCGGCGATCGCAACCCCGCTGGTCATTGCAGTCGACCGCTTCACCAATTGATCCGCACAGCATAGCGATTGCAGCGCGCTCCCAAGCCAAGAACAGGTTGAAACTGTGAACGACATTATCGCCAGACCCAGCGAGCCGGCCTACTTCCCATCAGCAACAACCGGGAACGAAGATCACTTCTCGCTATCGCCGATCCTGTTGCAGTACTGGCAAGCCGTACTGCGCTGGCGGTGGGTTATCCTGGGGATCATCGGGGGGTGCCTGATCGCCGGCCTGGTGATCACGCTCCTGACCGCGCCGCTGTTCACAGCCCGCGCGCAGATTGAAGTCAGCCGCGAGCAGAAGAACGTCACCAACGTCGAAGGTCTTGAATCCCAGCAGGAGGGTCGTGACCTCGAATTTTATGCAACCCAGTATGCCTTGCTGAAGGCGGAATCGCTCGCCGAGCGCGTTTCGAAGCGCCTAAACCTCGCTGCTTCCGACGAGTTTTTCGAGGCCCATGGCGCAACCCCTGCGGGCGAAGCGCTCACCGATCCTGCCAAGGCCAAGTCGGACAGTGCGGTGATGAAGGCGCGCCAGCGCCAGGTTGTCTCGCTGCTGCTGCGCAATGTCGAGATCGCCCCGATCCGCACCTCGCGCCTGATTGATATCATGTACACCAGCCGCTCGCCGGATATGTCCTCGAAGATCGCGAACGCCTGGGTTCAGGAGTTCATCGGCGCGACCATGGACCGCGGGTTCTCCTCGACGGCTGATGCGAGGAGGTTCCTTGAGGAGCGGCTCGCGCAGCTACGCGAGAAGGTGGAACAATCCGAGCGCGACGTCGTCAGCTATGCATCGAGCCAGGACATTGTCACGCTCGACACCATCCGGGACTCCGAAGGGAAGACCTTCACGCAGCGCACCCTTGCCTCGGCCGACCTCGAGGCCCTCAATCAGGCTTTGGCTGACGCGCGATCCGAGCGTATCGCCGCCCAGGCGAAGGCCCAGTCCGGCAGGGCGGATTCGAGCCCAGAGGTGCTCAACAACAGCGCGATCACCCAGCTTCGCGCCCGCCGCGCGGATCTCGCTGCAGAATACGCACGGATGCTGGTTCAGTTCGAACCTGGCTATCCCGCGGCCCGGGCGCTCAAGCAGCAGATCGATACGCTCGATGCGGCAATCGGGCGCGAGACCAGCCGGGTCGCCTCGAGCCGCCAGCAGGCCTATACCGAAGCACTGCAGCGGGAAAAGGAACTCGCAGCTAAGGTTGGCGCCTTGAAGAGCGAGCTGGATCGCCAGCGTCAGTCCTCGATCCAGTACAATATCTATCAGCGCGAGGCGGATACCAACCGGCAGCTCTACGACGCCCTGTTGCAGCGCTACAAGGAGATCGGGGTCGCCGGTACGGTCGGGGCAAGCAACATCGCGATCGTTGACGCCGCCAAGGTTCCCAATCGGCCTTCGGCCCCCAATCTGATGCTCAACATGGCGCTGGCCCTGCTTGCCGGCCTCGGTGTGGCAGCGATGGTGGTGCTCGGGCTCGAGCAGATCGACGAGGGGATCCGCAATCCCGACGATGTCCGCAATTTCCTGAAGGTACCGCTGCTTGGGAATGTCCCGCTGGCCAAGGACACGCCGCTTGAGGACATCATCGATCCCAAGTCGCACTTTTCCGAAGCGTACTTCTCGATCCACTCCACTCTGGCATTTGCCACCAACCACGGCCTCCCCAAGGCACTTGCGATCACCAGCTCGCAGCCAGGCGAAGGCAAGTCGACCACGGCCTTTGCGCTCGCCGAGATCATTGGCCGCACCGGCAAGCGCGTGGTGCTGATCGACGGCGACATGCGCTCGCCTTCGCTGCACCGGTTCATTGGCGCAAACAACCAATCGGGGCTTGCCAACCTGCTGGCGGGAGAGGCGATCTCGGCGATCACCGTGCACGACAGCGGCAGGCGCGGCCTGTCGGTGATCACGACCGGCCCCCTGCCCCCCAGCCCTGCCGAACTGCTCAGTGGCAGCCGGCTCGCGGAAGTGGTTGCCGAGCTCGGCCAGCGGTTTGATCACGTCGTGATCGATGCGCCGCCGGTGCTTGGTCTCGCCGACGCGCCCCTGATGGGCCGAGCGGTCGAGGGGATTGTCTTCGTGATCGAAGCCGAACGCACTTCACGCCGGGCGATCCGCTCTGCGCTCCAGCGGCTCATGGCGCTGTCCGACCACCTGTTTGGCGTCGCCGTCACCAAGATCGACTTCAGCCGCCACAGCTATGGCTACGGATACGGCTATGGTTACGGCTATGGTTACGGTTACCGCTATGGTGACAAGACCCAGGAGACGACGAGCTCCTGAGCTCAAGGCCAGGGGGACGGCCTGCACCGCTGCGGCAGATGCAGGCTCGCCTCCCCTCTCCCCTTCACGACATCACGATCTGAAGCCGCGTGATCACCTTGCGAAGAATCCTGGCCCTTCTGGTCGGCTTGCCGCTTGCCCTGCAGTCGGCCAGCTCGGCCTATCAAGCGCTGGCGCTAAGCAGCGCTGAACGGGGCCAGGATAACGCGGCTGCGGCTGGCTCCGCATCGACCAGGCTGGCCGTGCTGCGCGAACCGGAGCTGGCAACTCGCCTGTCCGGTCGGACCGGCCAGGTCGACCTTGCAGCGCTTGCCCGCGGCGCGCTTGCCGAGGGCCCGCTCAATCCGCAGGCGTTCTGGGTGCTGGGCTACGTCGCCAAAGCAGGGCCGCTGCGTGATATCCACATCGGGCCCCACACAGCAACAGCGGATGCGCTGTTCGGGGCTGGAAGCGCACTCTCTCGCCGCCATGCCGGTATCGCGCTTGAGGCGCTGCGTTCGAGCGCGCAAGGCGGGGACCTGAAGGCGAGCCTGGTCGCGCTTGACCGCCTGCTGCTGGTTAACCCTGAGCACAGCGCTCAGCTTGAGCTTCTCGCCGGTCAGCTTGGCGATCCGGGCTTGCGGGAGGCGCTTGTGCCCTACGCGCGTCGGCCGTGGTTTGGTGTGCTGCTGCGCGGTGCGGCACGCGAGCAGGGCGATGCAGGCGGTGCGGCAATATTGATCACCGGCTCCGGACTTGGCGCCGACGAGCTGGCCCCAGGCCTGCTCTCTGCCCTGCTCGCGCGTTTGGTGGCGACAGGGGATGTGTCAGGAGCGCAGACGCTCGCTGCCCGGATGGGGGCCAGACTGTCTCCCGGCCCCACGGGGTTTGGTTTGGGCGGGCAAGGCACCGACCAGCGCTTTGTCCCCCTGGCGTGGCGCATCGATGAACCAGCAATGCTTGGTGGTTCGGGCGACAAGGCCGCGGTGAGCGCTGAGCTCCTGCCAGGCGTCAGCGCCGTTCTGCTCGAGCGGGTGACCGGCTACCCGCCGGGGACATATCGCCTCAGCCTCACGGTTTCGGGTGACGGCCTCGCCGAGCGGCCTCCGCTTCGCTGGGAGCTTGAGTGCCTTGAAGGCAGGAGCTGGCAGAGGCGGTGGGACCAGGCGATCCCGGCGGGAGCTGGCTTGCAGCGCTACGCGATGAGCCCCAGCTGGACGTCGGCCTGCACCGTGCAGCGCTGGCGCCTGCGGGCGGGCCCTGTGGAAGATCAGCTCGGGGCAACGCTGCACTTGAGCGATGTGGCGCTTGAGAAAGCCACCTGAAGCTGTCGCCAGTGAACATCGTCCCGATCTTGTTCGTCTCAAGACTGAAGGCTTCAGAACCCTGCGCCCGGGGTCGATGCATGAGCGCTCAAGAAGGGCATGACAGACTTTTCAGCACAAGAGGAACTGCATGAGACCCAGGCCGAACACCTTGCATTCAACCAGCAAATGGGAGGCAGAGCGCGCTTTGGCGATCGCGGAGGCTGAGGCTTACGACCGCGAGCGGGCGATTGCGAAGATCCGCCTCCTCATGCGCCGCTTCGGGCTTGCGCCTGAGGATATTGGCGCGGCGCCGGGCCAGGTGGCTTTGCCGCGAACATGCGATGGAACGGCGCCGGCCGAGCGATGATGGGCACTAGCTGTCAGGCATGGGCTAGGCCTAGGCCTTTCGTTACCGGCACTACGCATGTCTGATAGCTTTCGTTACCGGCACTACGCATGTCTGACAGCCTGCGTTATCGGCAGTTTGGGGCGGTTTACTCGCGCATTCGAGCGTTCGGCGTTTTGTGAACCATTCAAAATAGATCTGTGATGGACTTACATAACAGCCTGCAATCCCTCCTCGGCGAGAAAGGGTGGCTTACACCGCCAGATACCAAGCCGTGGGAAAGGGACTGGATGAACAGGTTTGGTGAGGAGCCTTTAGGCGTTGCGAGGCCGGCGACCTGCGATGAAGTCTCACAGGTGCTGAAGCTCTGCAGATCTGCTGGCATTCCGGTAGTGCCGCAGGGTGGCAATACGGGTCTCGTGGGCGGCTCGGTTTTGGGTCAGGCTGGCGGTGTTATTCTCTCTCTGTCGCGCCTTGACCGGATATCTGAACCCGACATTGCCAGCGGCACAATTGAGGTTGAAGCAGGTGCTATCCTAGCGCACTTGCATCAAAGCCTTCAGCATTCTGGCTTCATGTTTCCGATGCATCTTGGAGCAGAGGGAAGCGCTCAAATTGGGGGCCTAATCGCCACCAACGCCGGGGGTAGTCACGCGTTCCGCTACGGTTTGATGCAAGACCTGGTGCTTGGACTTGAAGTTGTCCTGCCAGATGGATCCATTTGGAACGGCCTGCGCCGGGTGCAGAAGGACAATGGCGGTTACCAACTGCGCAAGCTCTTCTGCGGCGCTGAGGGAACCTTGGGCATTGTAACGAAGGCTG
>CALMYW010000059.1 GCA_937873665.1 uncultured Sphingorhabdus sp. | reverse complement strand
GGCTGCGGCCCCGCAGCAGGTGGCGGCCAAGCTGCTCGGTGAACTGCTCGAAGCGCGCTTTGCCCTGCGCGCGTGCCGCGTCTTGGTGCGCCTCGGGGACTGGTGTGCTGACCGTGAGGTAGTAGCGAATGAACAGCGCCAGCGTTTCGATGGCGATGTTCTGGTCGCGCTCCATGCGCTCGGCCTGGCGCGACAGGCGATCCAGCCGCTTGGCGATGGCCGCTTCGCGCTGGTCGGCGGCATCGGGCGACAGCCACGATGCGAGCGCCGCCGCGACGATGGACGACTTGGACACGCCTTTCTTGGCGGCCAGCTCGTCGAGGCGCCTGGCGTGCTCGGGCTGGATAAAGAGGTTCAGGCGGTAGTGGCTCATAGCTCGATTCCGTCGTTGGGGTCGAGGGAAGCCAGCCGGGCCGTGCGCTGCATGGCCGGATCAAGCTGGCGAGGAAGGGGAAGCGGCAGGTCGTCGTCGTCATCGAGCAGCCCAAGGTCGGCCGCAGGCGCGGCCAGCACGGGGTCGTAGGCGACGGTTTCGGAGAGTTCGGGCTGACGGCATGGGCCGCCGTCGTCGGTGCTGTCCAAGTCGTCGGCGGATGCCGTGCCCGGTGCTGCCGGCATCAGCGGAATCGCCAGCCCGCTCCAGTCATCGGGCCGCGATGGCGGCGCGTCGGCGTACTGCCCGTCCGCCAGCGCGGGCGGCGGCAGCACGCGACGCTTGAAGTTGCTGTCCACGTAGTAGCGCAGCTTCTTCGCCTTGATCGGCGCCATGCTGGACACCATCACCACTGCCTCGTCGGGTGGAAGCTGCATGACTTCGCCCGGCGTCAGCAGCGGGCGGGCCGTCTCCTGGCGCGACACCATCAGGTGGCCCAGCCACGGCGCGAGCCGATGGCCCGCGTAGTTGCGCTGGGCGCGCAGCTCGGTGGCCGTGCCCAGCGTCTCGGAGATCCGCTTGGCGGTGCGCTCGTCGTTCGTGGCGAACGTCACGCGCACATGGCAGTTGTCGAGGATGGAGTGGTTTTGCCCATACGCCTTGTCGATCTGGTTGAGCGACTGCGCGATGAGGAAGCTGCGGATGCCGTAGCCGGCCATGAAGGCCAGCGCCGTCTCGAAGAAGTCCAGGCGCCCCAGCGCCGGGAACTCGTCGAGCATCAGCAGCAGCTTGTGGCGGCGCTCGATGCCATCGGAGCCGTCGAGCGATTCGGTGAGGCGCCGCCCGATCTGGTTGAGGATCAGGCGAATGAGCGGCTTCGTCCGCGAAATGTCCGAAGGCGGCACCACCAGATACAGCGACACCGGATGCTCGGCTGCGATCAGGTCAGCGATGCGCCAATCGCAGCGCGAGGTGACTTCGGCCACCGTGGGATCGCGGTACAGGCCGAGGAACGACATGGCCGTGGACAGCACGCCCGAGCGTTCGTTGTCGCTCTTGTTGAGGACTTCACGCGCCGCCGACGCGACGACCGGATGCGCCCCATCGCCGAGGTGCGGCGTGGTCATCATCCGATGCAAGGTCAGCTCGAAGGGGCTGGCCGGGTCGCTAAGGAAGTTGGCGACGCCGCGCAGCGTCTTGTCCTTGCCCGCGTAGAGCACATGCAGGATGGCCCCGACCAGCAGTGCGTGGCTGGTCTTTTCCCAATGGTTTCGCTTCTCCAGCGCGCCTTCGGGATCAACCAGAATGTCCGCGATGTTCTGCACGTCGCGCACCTCATGCGCGCCGCGCCGTACCTCCAGCAGCGGGTTGTAGGCCGCCGACTTCGCATCGGTCGGGTTGAACAGCAGGCAATGTGAGAAGCGCGAGCGCCAGCCGGCGGTGATCTGCCAGTTCTCGCCCTTGATGTCGTGGATGACGGCGGATGCGGGCCAGGACAGCAAGGTGGGCACCACCAGGCCCACGCCCTTGCCGGAGCGCGTGGGCGCGAAGGTCAGGACATGTTCCGGGCCTTCATGCCGCAGGTACTGGCGGTCATGCTGGCCCAGGAACACGCCGGCCGGCTGCGTGAGGCCCGCCATGCGAATGTCCTGCGCGTTCGCCCAGCGGGCAGAGCCGTAAGTCGTGACAAGGCGCGATTGGCGCGAGCGCCAAATCGACATGCCGATGGCGACCACCACCGCCAGCAGGCCGCTGCCGCCCGCGATGGCGCCGCCGGTATCGAACACGCGCGGCGCGTAGGCATCGAAAACGAACCACCACTCAAACAGCTTCCACGGGTGGTAGATCGGTGTGCCGAGAAGGTCAAACCAGGGCGAGCCAAGGCGTAGTTGATAGCCAAGAGCCGCTGCTGTCCATTGTGTGGCGCCCCACACGCCGGCGATCACGATGCCGAATACCACGGCGATCTGACCGAACAGCACGTTCGTCCCTTGCATGACCTGGCCTCCGATTTCTCCTGCGCTGATTCCTCATGGGGAAGGCGGCACAAGAACGTGCCGCAGGCGTCAGGATGGGTGTCGGGTCAGTGCCGGTCAAAGACTGCTTCGAGCAGAAAGGTCGAGCAAAAAGACAGAATTAGTGCAGGGGCGAACCAATGAAAAACACCGCAAGCGATAACGCATTGCGGCGTGTCGAGCAGAAATATTGAGGCGATGCTGCGAACCGCCAACGATCAGAACTTGGCTGATTCCTTCGGTGGTGTGTACGGCGTTTCACCGTCGCCATAGAACCGCTTGCGCGTGGCTTCGGCTACCCGATTGCACAGCACGTCGCCCAGCTTGGGGCGATCCGTCTTGCATTGTTGGCGCAGCTCTTTGAGCCGTTCGGGGTTGGCCGCCAGTTCTTCCACCGTCGGGATATTCGCCTCCGGAACGTTGGTCGTTTGTGGCGTCTCGGAATTGCCGCAGGCAGTCAGCGCGGCCACCAGCAGGAACTGGATGAGCTTCTTCATGGCGTGGATTCCTCCAAGGGATCGGAATGATGGCCCGGCTTGGGCCTTGGGGGTTCCGGAGATTCAATGGCCTGCACGCGCTCAATGAACCGGGCCAGAACATCGGACGGCTCGCCTTCGGGGAACAGTAGGTAAGTTGTCAGCGGCGGCACGCGCAATGCCAGCGGTCGGGCCACCACACCTGCGTCAGGGTTAGCGGCAATGCGCGCGGCACCCGTAAACCCAAGCGCCAGGCCAGCCGACACCAGCACCATCATCAGATCGCACGTAGCAACCCGTTCTGCGACCAACGGCTCCGTGCCGGCCCGGCGTAGCACACGATCTACGAATCTGGCATGGCCTTCGCAAACTTGTGGATCGCATAGAACCAGCGGATAGCGCAGCAACTCCTCCAAAGGAATGCGCTTGTACGCAAGCAGCGGATGCCGGGCTGGCACCGTTACTATGAGCGCGTCTCGCCATACAGGTATGGCGGCGATGCTGTCACCTACTTCATCAGACTGCGCAAACCCCACGTCGTACAGATCGTCGTGCAGACCTTTGATCTGCTGTGATAGCGGTACCTCGAAGAATCGGAGTTCAAGTTCAGGCTCTTCTTGTCGGCATAGCGCCAGCAGAGCCGGTAGGCGCGACGGTGTGATGCCGTCCGACAATGCCACTCGCAATTGCCCATGGAAACCATTGGCCGCCGCTTTCACGCTATCGCGGGCTTGCTCCAAGACAGTGAACACGCGACGCACGTGTTCCAAGAACAGTCGGCCAGCGAGCGTCAATCGAGTGCTGCGAGTGGTGCGAGCAAATAACACCGCCCCGAGTTCCACCTCCAACTCCTTGATAGCGCGCGACAGAGGCGACTGCTCAATGTGCAGCCTCTCCGCTGCTCGTGCGAAGTGGAGTTCTTCAGCAACGGCCAAGAAGCAACGCAGATGACGAAGCTCCATATAGTGCCCTCTCAAAATGCATCTTCATCGCAGAGCCTCCATGCTCAATCTCGTCACAACGATCTGTGTGGACGACGATTGGCGTCCCGTACAGATGTAGATCGGATGAAAATCGGAGCGATCATGACGCCCCGCCACGATTGCATTTCCCGAATCGTTGAGAGCCTGGCCTTACGTGTGCAACGATGGCCGCAGACACACTCCGTCGATACTCGAGGAGGAGCCTTTTAGTTGGTTAAATCGGCAATTGACAAGAGCAAGGTGGTGAGTTGCTCTGGCATGGTGATGTGGGGGTTGTGCGAAGCAGGCAGCTCATAATATTTCCACCCTTCTCGGGCTTGAGCGCGGGACGCCGAAAGACCAAAGGTGTCATACAGACCAGTCTTCGTACAGTAAATATACGCAGAAGGGATGTTTGAAGCTTCTCCCGCTAGACATAGAGGAGATGTGAACGTAGCAAGGGGTTGCGGTCCGCGCCTCCCTTGGGCGAGCTTTTGATCATGGTCAGGGGTGTCCGGCGGAAGTGGGCTTGGGGGGACCAGCCAACCGAATCCATTGTTCTTGACGTCTTCCAGGATGGCGGCTCGCTGAGCCTTTGGCATGAGATCCAATGCGCACTCATCGGACTCCGGTAGTAGTGCGTCGATGTATATCAACTGTTGAATCCGATCGGGGATTCTGTCGGCCACACCAGTCACGACCATTCCCCCATAGCTGTGCCCGACCAAGATGACATGGTTGAGGTTCTCCGACTCGATAGCACGGACGACATCATCGACGTGCATATGCAGGTCGATACGAGGTCCAAGCAAGTGCGAGCGTTCACCCAGCCCCGTACAGGTTGGCGTCAGGAGTCGGTGATGCGCTGCCAAAAAGAGAGAGTGCATTCGCCACCACGCCCAACCTGCTGACCAGGCCCCATGGACCATCACAAAGGTGTTCATGGGGCGAGACTCAGTATCGATATGCCAAGAAGCCGCCGTCCAGCAGTATCTCGGCGCCAGTCACGTACCCAGCCTCTTCTGATGCAAGAAACAAGATTGCGTTCGCGGCGTCTTCTCGCTTACCGGTGCCGCCCAGTGGAACGGTTTCAAAGAACTTTTCCCGCATTTTGGGATCAGCGGACACCACTGAGGTTCGCATGGGGGGCAGAAGACCGGGAACGATGGCGTTTACCCGGATCCCTGATCTTGCGTACTCGCCTGCAGCAGAGCGCGTCATGGCCAACACCCCGGCTTTCACGGCGCAATAGCCCATGTGGAGACCGGGCATGCCTGCATACGCTGCGATGGAGGAAATCGTGATGATTGATCCCCCACCTGCACGAGTGATGGCGCGGGCGCCATGGCGGATGGCTAGGAAGGTGCCGCGGATATGGATTGACGTCAGTCGGTCGAGATAGTCGACCTTTTCATGATCAGGAACCATACCGCTTATGCCGGCATTGCTTACAACGATATGAATGGCTTCGAAGGATTGCTCCCCCTTCTGAAGGGCTTCCTTCCAGTTTTCCTCTTCAGTGACGTCTAGCTTGACGAAGCATGCTTCGCCACCCCCCTCGGTAATCGACTGTGCGACTGCTTGGCCTTCTTGCTCTAGTAGGTCAGCGATGACCACGCGCGCGCCCTCGCGCGCAAACATCCTTGCTGTGGCTTCACCAATGCCGCTCGCGGCGCCTGTCACGAAAGCAGTTTTTCCAGTGAATCTCATACACGTCTCCTTGCAATATGAAAAGGGCAGAGGGGGTTCAGAGTCTCGGCCGTCTAGCATCTTACACATATCTCGGTAATATTCAAGATGTCAGCAAGATTCCGTTGTCGGCTGGCTAAGAAGCTTGACGCGAGTCGAGGCTGACTCTCGCTTGCCGCCGCTTACGTCATTCGGGCTCTAGGGAATGTCTGCAAAACTCAGGCGCTGGCCGCGTAGCGTGAACGGCAGCGCCCTGCGATGATCTGCGGCATGAAGCAACTCGGACTGGGCCTGAACCTGTCGACTAAGAAGACGCGCAAGCGGGAGTTCTGGGAGGAGATGGAGCGCGTGGTTCCGTGGTCGGCGCTGGTGCAGATCGTGAAGCCGTACTACCTGAAGGCGAAGACGGGCCGGCCGCCGTTTGCCATCGAGACGATGCTGCGGGTTCATTACCTCCAGCAGTGGTTCGCGCTGAGCGACCCGGCGATGGAAGAGGCGCTGCACGACATGCCCGTGTTTCGCGAGTTCGCCAAGCCAGGCGACGTGGCGCGGTTGCCGGACGAGACGACGATCCTGAGGTTCCGCCACCTGCTGGAGAAGCACGACCTGGCGACCGACATGCTGCGAGTGGTCAACGACATCCTGCAGGCCAAGGGCCTGTTGATGAAGAAGTGCAAGGTGGTCGACGCCACGCTGATCGCAGCGCCGAGTTCGACGAAGAACGCGTCGATGCAGAGTCGGGACTGGTGCACAGCGTCGTGGGCTGGTCGGCCAACGTGAACGACGTGACGCAGGCAGGCAGCTTGCTGCACGGCGTTGAGGAGGTCGCCTTCGGCGACGCCGGCTACCGCGGCGTTCACAAGCGCGGCGAGGCTCAGGGGCTGCAGTGGCACGTGGCGATGCGCGCCGGCGACCGCCGCAAGCTGAACCCATTCCTGCAGCCCGACTTCCTGGCAGAGCAGGCGGAGAAGCTGACGGCGAGCATCCGAGCCCAGGTCGAGCACCCGTTCCGTGTATTAAAGCGGCAGTTCGGCTACACGAAGGTGCGGTACCGCGGCCTGGCGAAGAACACAGTTCAGATCGTCACGCTGTTCGCGCTGTCGAACCTGTGGATGGCTCGGCGCAGCTTGATGGGGCGCGCAGGGATGAGTGCGTCCGCAGCCTTATGCGGGGCGGCCTCGAAGGGCACCGAAACCATCATGTAGCGCCGCGTACGGGCAGTGATTTGAAGCAACCATGCGTAGCGTGGCGTAGTCAAGATGCTTCCGAATCGGCGCTGCGAATCACGTTGCGCAGACCTTTCCTCGCGTAGGTGATGCAGAGGTCGCGGACAACGGACCAGATACAGTGGACCCAGAGCAAGGGCACTGCGAAGCGGCCGAGGACCATGTGCTGTCCAAGTTCAGCTAGCATGTCAACAGGACACAACTTGTTTTTTGCCCCATCGCGCTGACGAAGGGCTCGTTTTATACCGGCAAAGGCATTGCATGAAGAAGTCGCTCGCTGTTTCCTCTAGGAGACAAAAATCCAACTCCAACCGAACTGAAGCGCCGACTCTGGCCGAGCAGGCTTATAAGAGGCTTGAGGAGATGATCATTACTCTGCAGCTAGCACCAGGCGTGGTGCTTTCTGAGTATGGTTTGTCGGAACTGCTGGAAATTGGTAGAACACCAATCAGAGAGGCGCTCCAGCGTCTCGCCGGAGAGGGACTGGTTGTGGTCCTCCCCAAGCGAGGGGTTCTTGTTTCCGAAACCAATATTCGCACCCAACTCCGATTGCTGGAGTTGCGAAGGGAAGTGCAACGTCTTCTCGCACAACTCGCAGCAGAGCGGGCAACAGAGGAGGAGAGGGCGCATTTTGCCCAGATCGGCGCTTCTCTGCTTCATGCAGCTAGCGCGCGCGACGAAGGGCTTTTTGCTCAGCTAGATCGAGAACTCGATGAGTGCATGTGGAAAGCGGCTCGCAATGAGTTCATAACCAAGACGATGGCGCTCATGCGCGGTTTATCGCGCAGGTTCTGGTTCGAGCACTATCGCAGGGTTGGAGATCTTCCGCTGGCGGCCACATTGCATTCAAAAATGGCCGAGGCGATAGCCAGGGGTCACTCTAAGGATGCCGCTGCGGCCTCCGATCGTCTTGTTGACTACATCGAGAGCTTTGCGCGAGAGACCATCACCAATTAGAACTTGGGTACCTTGGTGCTGCGAATTGGCCCCGGCGCGCGGAGATTAAGTCAGGCAGTTTGACCCTGCCTCGATTTCGCGTACAGCAAGAAGTTGGAAACTTCAAAGGTTCGATCACGCGACCTCGGCCGCCTTCCTGTAACCCGTCTCGTCACGCCGATCACGGGCCAGCAACGCCCAGACGATTCGAGCGTTCTTGCTGGCGAGTGCCACCGCCGCCACGTTCTTGTTGCGCCGCTGGACCACAAAGGTGGCCCCGGAAATCTGAACACGGCGATGAGTGAAAACTCTGCCCTGTGAGCGGTCCGCGAAGAGCGGGCTGACATGGAGCGAGAGCATGAGCAGAAGACCACGCCGGAACTTCTCACCGGCGTTCAAGGCCAAGGTGGCGCTGGAGGTCAACCGTTCGCCGGCAGCCGCATGCCGCGCCACATGCTCAAGGCACGAGGCTTCGAGGTCGGGCGCAAGCACGTGGCGCCCCTCATGCGGCGCATGGGCATCAAGGCGCTGTACAGCAAGCCCAACACGAGCCGCAGCATGTGTGATCTACCCGTACCTGTTGCGCGGCCTGGCGATCGAGCGTGCGAACCAGGTCTGGGCGATGGACCTGACCTGCATCCCGATGGCACGCGGCTTCGTGTACCTGGCCGCGATCATTGACTGACATAGCCGCAAGGTCCCGGCCAGGGACGTGTCGATGTCGATGGAAGCGGACTTCTGCGTGCGCGTGCTCGACCATGCGATCGCGCGTCACGTCAAGCCGGAGATCTTCGATACCGACCAGGGTTCGCAGTTCACCAGCATGGTGTTCACCGAGCGGCTCAAGGGCGAGGGCATCGCCATCAGCATGGGCGGTCACACGAGATGCCCACCGCGTCGGTCGTGCGTTCGCGCAAGCGACGCCCGCCCGCCACCGTGGACATCTCTGCACTGCGGTCAACCCCGGCAGCGTTCCACTTGTCGTCGCCCGACTCGTGTTCAGACCGATGGGGCCACCTCTCGGCCGCACATCCTCTTAGTACCTCATTTCAAGGGAAAACCCTCTATGAGATACTTTTGCCGCTCATGTAATATACTTGTGTCATGCAAGTTGGCATATGACTGCGAAACTGCATGACATCGATTGGTCCTCATCTATCTGTGTCATGCAAAGGAGACAAAATGAAGTTAAGTCGGCGGACTTTTACCCAAGCAACCCTGGGTGCGGCGGCGATATCTGTGGGTGGGCCTCTGTTTGCGCAGGACCGACCTCTGCGTCTTGGCCTGTTGGCGCCGCGATCAGGGGTGGCTGCCTTCTTGGGGGAGGACAGCATTCGAGCCGTTCGGTGGGGGGTGGACCGAATCAACCGGTCGGGGGGGATTGCAGGTAGGAAAGTGGAGCTCGTCATTCAGGAGGAGACCACTCCCAAGGACACAGTTGAGCGGTTTCGCCATCTGGCACTGCAGGAGAAGGTGGACGCCATTCATGGACTGATTTCTACCGGCGTTACTCTGGCAGTCGCCCCCGTCGCAGAGGATGAGCGTGTTCTGCTCCAGTGCTGGGATGGAACGACACAAAACGGAGTGCAAGAGTCGATGCCAAAAACTCGTTTTGTGTTCCGGTCGACTGACAACGAGTGTGAAGCAGTGATGAGTTCGCTCATGGCCATCAAACGCTTCAAAGGTAAGTTCGCAACTATTGCAGGAGTGAATTCCGACTATTCGTATGGGCGAAACTGCTGGGAAACGTTCAAGACGTTGTTGTCTCGCTATGACATCGAGGCCAAGGTTGTTTCTGAGCAATGGATCCGGGTTGGTGCCACCGATCTCACGACGAACGTGGCGGCATTGAACGCCGCCAAGCCTGATCTGATTTTCAATTCGCTCTTCCTCTCCGATCTTCCTATCTTTCTTCGGCAGGCCTCCGCGGCAGGTCTGCTGGCCAACGCAAAGATCGTGTCGACCGTGGCGGGTGGTCAAATCAATGACCTGCGGTCCAGTTTCGTTCCCGAGGGTGCATTGCTGGGGCAGAACACCTTCTACTTTGACTTGCCCGGAGCATCCGAATTGCAGAAGTCGTTTGTTGCGGAATACAGGGACCGCTACAAGGCCATTCCGACCTCATCGGCTGACCGCGCCTACTTCAATCTGATGGCTTACAAAGCCGGTGTCGAGAAGGCGGCGAAGGCTGCCGGCCGCTGGCCAAAAACTGATGAGATCGCTGATGCCATTGCCGGAAACGACATCGAAAGTCTAGGTGGCCGAGGGCGTTATCGGGCCGACAAGATTGCCGAACAGATGTTCTACCAAGGCTTCAGTAAGAACAGTACTCAGCATGAGTACCCGGGGCTGTCCGATATTACCGCCGCGTTTTCTGATCAATTGCAGAAGCCTGCAGGCGCAGACTACTGGAAATGGATCAAGACTGCAGATTTCCGCGTGTAATTATTCGTTAGCGGAGTGTGCTTTAAGCGTACTCCGCTAAGTTAAAAATTCCGTACACGCATGAAATGGATGCTTCAATGCAGTATGCCAACCTCTTTTTAGCCGGTCTCTTCCAAGCCGCGATTTTGTTTCTTGTCGCCTGCGGTCTGCAACTCATCTTTGGCGTTCAAAAGGTCGTCAATCTTGCCTGTGGTTCGTTCTATGCGCTGGGAGCGTTTTTTGCTATTACGGCTGTCGGCCTCTTGCACCAATGGCAAATGCCGATGATTTTTCTTGTTCCAGCACTTGTGTTGTCTGGTGTACTCGTTGGAACAGTCGGAGCTCCGTTAGAGTTGTTGTTACGTCCCGTATATAGGCGAGACCCTAGCTATCAACTTTTGCTGACCTTTGGTCTTTTGCTGATGTTCCAGGATGTTTTTCGTTTTTTCTGGGGTGCTGCACCGAGATCAATGGACAGCTCTCTATATGGAATATATGGAACGATCGACATAAGTGGATTGCAGATCCCTGTATATAACTTTCTTGTCATTGGAGCGAGCATCCTAATCGCAATGATTTTAGGATTGTCACTCAAGCGAACCCGTATTGGACGGATCGTACGGGCTACGGCTGAAAATCGGAACATGACTGAAGCATTGGGTGTTAATTCATCCAAAGTATTCACAATGGTTTTTACGCTGGGCTGCATTCTAGGAACTGTGGGTGGGGCATTGGTTATTCCCACTTCGGCTGCCTCTATGACCATGGCCGCTGAACTCGTGGTGGAGGCCTTTGCAGTTGTTGTGATCGGGGGCTTGGGCAGCATGGCTGGGGCTGCTGTTGGCGCCATCATTGTCGGGCTCATGCGGGCGTTCGCAGTTTCGTTAGCTCCTGAAGTGGAGATTCTCTCCATCTATCTAGTTGTCGTTGTTGTCCTCTTGATTCGCCCTGTTGGATTGTTTGGAAGGAGCGCATCTTGAGCGCAGTATTTGACGTAATTTCTCCGAGAATTCGGCCTCGGCCGAAGCCGCGGTTGCTTAACGGCGTTATTCCATTTGTTGTGTTGCTAGCTGGACTTGCAATTGCACCTTTGATGCTAACGCCGTACAGCACCGTGATGCTTATGCCTGCCTTGGCATTTGGAATCGCTCTTCTCGGCATGAATCTTCTGTTTGGCTACACGGGGTTGCTGTCCTTTGGCCATGCAATGTTCTTGGCTGTAGGGGCATACGTGGCGGCCGCAGCGACCCAGGCGGGCGTTCTCCACTTTGAGTTGATCTTGATCGCAGCAGCGAGTTTGGGAGGACTATTCGCATTGGCGATTGGTGCTCTCTGTGTCCGTTTCACACATATCTTCTTTGGCATGCTCACACTTGCGTTTGGCATGCTTCTTCACTCTTTCCTGTTCAAGTTCTACAACTTGACAGGAGGTGATCAAGGTATGCGTGTCCTGCGGCCGATGTTACTGGGGCAGGATTGGGATATGACTGCGACTCAGTTTCTCAGTGGTCCGTTCTATTACTACTGTTTGATAGTTTATGTGCTGCTCGGATTGCTCACCTGGCGCATCGTCAGTTCGCCTCTTGGCCTCCAGCTGCGCGCTATTAGAGACAATGAGAGCAAGGCTCGGTACCTTGGCGTACGTGTCTATCGCCTCCGACTGTTTGCCTTTGTAGTGTCTGGCGTTTTCGGTGCAATCGCTGGCGCGATGTTGGGGGTTTCCACTGGACTTGCTGATCCGGAGCTTGCGTATTGGCCTCAGTCAGGCAATCTTATTTTCATGATGATTCTTGGGGGGGCTGGAACCTTTGTGGGGCCTGGGGTAGGGGCGCTCATTTTTGTTCTGCTGCATGAAGTACTGGTATCGAGTACGGCCTACTGGAGATTTATGTTGGGTGCTACGTTGGTGTTTCTCGTGCTTGTGCTTCCAGAAGGATTGATCGGCACGATTTCCAATCACTTGCAACGTCGTGTAAGGGGAGATGCCCAATGAGTGCCATGTTGAGCGCATGCAATGTATCCAAATCTTATGGATCGTACCAAGCTCTAAAGAATGTGTCTTTGGAGATCGGAGGCGGTGAATTCGTGTCAATAGTCGGCCCGAATGGAGCAGGGAAGACCACACTCGTCAATGTGTTGACGGGGTTGGCGGCCCCCTCCCAAGGGACGGTGCATTTCATGGGAAATAGTATTGCTGGAGTAGGTCCGGTTAAGTTGGCTGCGATGGGCATGGCCCGTTCATTCCAGCTGGTCAATATTTTTCCAGAGGTGAGCGTTTGGGAGACGATCGCAGTTGCTGTAAGTTCAAGGTTGCGTAGAGCTTCGAATCCATTACGAACATTGACCAAAGATCCTCAGATCGAGGACGAAGTTCAGCATATTGCTGGAACACTTGGCTTGCATCACAAGCTTTTTGAACGAGCTGGTTCTCTCTCACAAGGAGAGAAAAAACTCCTTGATATCGCCAGCGCATTTGCACTTCGTCCTAAGGCCATCCTTTTAGATGAACCTACTTCGGGCGTCTCAAGTGGAGACAAATACGGGATTATGGAACTGTTAGTGAAGGCGGCACGCTCGGAAGGGGTGAGCGCCATCATTCAAGTCGAGCATGACATGACACTGGTCGCACGTTACTCGCATCGGGTGATCGCGCTTCAGGAAGGGCGTGTGATTGGAGATATGTCTCCGGATGTTTTCTTTAAGGACTCCTTGATGCTTGAAGCAGTGATCGGCCCTGTCCACAGTAGTCAGAAAAAAAACGAGGGGGAACACCAGCCATGCTGAACGTGTCCGAACTGACCGTGGACATCCAGGGAAGTCGAATTCTTCGAGGTATCAGTCTTGAGGTTCGCGCCGGTGAACTGGTATGTCTTCTCGGCAGAAATGGAGCGGGAAAGACCACCACTTTTCGGTCGTTGATGGGCTATCTTCGGCCCGTTTCCGGGCGCATCTCGTGGGAAGATAAAGATCTTGCGCGCTTGAGCACATGGCAGATTGCGCAACTGGGCATTGGCTTTTCCCCTGAAGAATCGGAAGTGTATGCCGACCTCACGGTCGAGGAAAACATTGAACTTCCGACGTGGACTCGTACCTGTGGCAGACCTGCTGCGGAGCGCATTTCGGAAGCATATCGTATTTTCCCCAAGCTGGAACGATACCGTAAACGCGGGGGGGCAGAGCTTTCGGGTGGCGAGCGCAAGATGGTATCTATCGCCCGCGCATTGGCTCTCGACGCAGAACTCCTTTTACTCGACGAACCTTTTGAAGGTCTCTCACCCGCCATCATTCCACTTGTAGCGGAGGGAGTCGCCGCGATTCGCCAATCTGGGAAAGCCATTGTGATGGCTGAATCCAATTTGCATCATGTTCCAGATTACATAGATAAACTAGTGGTGATTGAGCGCGGTGAAATTATTTACACGGGCTCGTTGAGCGGAGCTCTCGGGGACGTGGAGGGTATGAAAATTATCGCGGGTGCCGTGGATGCGGAACCTCAAACTTGACCAGGGGCGAGATATGAAGACATATACGGGCGATCGAACTATCGATGGAATTAAAGTGCTCGCCGATGGCCAATTGTTGCCTGACCGGACCGACCTGCGTCGCTATGCGGAAATGGGGTTCGAATGGGGGTACGAAGGTGCCGAGCCGCGGCAGTTGGCTTTCGCTCTTCTTTTGGATCACACCGGTGACTTGAATCTTTCCGCTGATTCTTGCGAATCTTTCATGAAGGTCATGGTTGCAAATTTTGATAATGAGTGGAGCATTGCTTCCGCAGATATTGAAAACTGGCTACGAAGCAAGTCAAGGTATTGACTGCGGCTGAAATCGAGTGTTGTTGGCAGGCATGCCCCTGTTGGGGTGAATTTAATTGGAGGTTTTCATGGAGCTTCAATCTACTATGATGAAGGAACGCCAGCGTCGATATCGCAAAGAGTATCGACATCGTGTGGCGGGTTGGTACCACGGTTGGCTGCACTTGGCGATCATTGCCATCAGCGGTTTCACGGCGCTCTACATCTATGCTGCCAATCTTCGCAACGTCCAACTGTGGGAATGGCTGGCCTTGCCATTGGGTTTCATGGCTTATCAACTCACCGAATACTTGCTGCATGCGCATGTAATGCATCGGCCTCGCAAGAACGTCATTTTCCGGGCGCTCTATGTGCGACACACATTGATGCATCATCAGTTCTTTACGCGCGAAGAAATGCGTTTCGCGGATCATAGAGATTGGCGTGTAACGTTCTTTCCCCCTTTCACAATGATCGTGCTTACCTTGCTGTCTCTCGTGCCATCGCTCGTCGCTGGCTGGATTCTCTCCCCTAATTTCGGCTGGCTGTTGATGGCCGCGCTGACGGGTAGCTACATGTTCTATGAACTCGTTCATTTCTCATGCCATGTGAACGACAACTGGCTTATTCGAAATACGCCGATTATTAATACTGCGCGCCGGCATCATACGGCGCATCACGATCATCCATTGATGATGGAAGTTAATATGGGTATCGGAACCCCTATTTTTGATTGGTTGTTTGGAACCTCCGATCTCAAAAGAGGATTTTGGGGTCATATCTTTAACGGCTACAGCACGCGTTATTTGAAGCAAGATCTTCGAAAAACAGTTCGTACACCCAATTCAAATGATGGCGTTGTGAAATCGGCAAGCTTCTAACATGACTGCCAAATATCCGGAGTGATTAAATGCCAACTAAATTCAAAGTAATTATTTCCATACTGATTTTGATGCTCTTCGGGGTGATAGGTTTGTATGAGTTTTCGATTGATCTTCGAACGGCTGGTTGGGCTGCATTTTTCTTGGGCGGGTTTATGGTGTTTTCGATCTGGATTTTTCCTGAGGTAAGCAGGGATGATCCTGTCGACGCCAATTGAGCGGCAGAGGGGTGCTCTGATTACTTCTACTTCAGATCGGATTAAGAAAATGTTCGCTCTCAAGGCAGACGCAGATGTGTGGTCGTTCTGTTTGATTTAGAACAAGTTCGTTGGTACAGCTTTGGCGGCCAGTGACGTCATACTTAACTTAACCTAGTACATCCTGATGAGATTCAATGATTTTCGCAATCTCTCCATCGACGACCGTGATGCCTTCTGGACCGAACAGGCCGGGTTGGTGGACTGGCACAAGCCCTTCGACCGGGTGTGCAACCACGACAACCCACCGTTCGCGCACTGGTTCGAGGGCGGGCTGACCAACCTGTGCCACAACGCGGTGGACCGGCACCTGAAAGACCGCGCAGACCAGAACGCGCTGATCTACGTGTCCACCGAAACGGACACCGAGCGCACCTACAGCTTCCGGGAGCTGCATGCCGAGGTCCAGCGCATGGCGGCGGTGCTGCTGGGGCAGGGCGTGAAGAAGGGCGATCGCGTGCTCATCTACATGCCCATGATTCCCGAGGCCACCTTCGCGATGCTGGCCTGTGCGCGCATTGGCGCCATCCACTCGGTGGTGTTCGGGGGGTTCGCCAGCCATTCGCTGGCCAACCGCATCGATGACGCCGCCCCTGTGGCCATCGTCAGCGCCGATGCCGGATCGCGCGGCGGCAAGGTGGTTGAGTACAAGCCGCTGCTGGACGAAGCGCTGCGGCTGTCCACCCACAAGCCAGCGTCGGTGGTGATGGTGAACCGTGGCCTGGCGCCGATGAGCCTTGTGCCCGGGCGGGACCACGACTACGCGGCCCTGCGCGAGCAGCACCTGGACGCACAGGTGCCCTGTGAGTGGATGGAGTCCACCGCCATCAGCTACACCATCTACACCAGCGGCACCACGGGCAAGCCCAAGGGCGTGCAGCGCGACACGGGCGGGTATCTCGTGGCCCTGGCCGCCAGCATGAAGCACATTTTCATGGGCGAACCCGGCGAGACCTACTTCTCCACCAGCGACATCGGCTGGGTGGTGGGGCACAGCTACATCGTCTACGGCCCGCTGATCGCGGGCATGGCGACCATCCTGTACGAAGGCCTGCCGATCCGGCCCGATGGCGGCATCTGGTGGCGCCTGGTGGAGAAGTACAAGGTGACGGTGATGTTCAGTGCGCCCACCGCCGTGCGCGTGCTCAAGAAGCAGGACCCGGCCTACCTCAAGCAGTACGACCTCTCCAGCCTCAAGGCCCTGTTCCTGGGCGGTGAGCCGCTGGACGAACCCACCGCGCGCTGGATCAGCGACAGCCTGGGGGTGCCCATCATCGACAACTACTGGCAGACGGAGAGCGGCTGGCCCATTCTCACCATCGCCAACGGTGTCGAGAAGAAAGCCAGCAAGTTCGGCAGCCCGGGTGTGCCGATGTATGGCTACAGCGTCAAGCTGCTGCACGAATCCACCGGCGAAGAACTCACCGGTGCCGATGAGAAAGGGGTGGTCGTCATCGAAGGGCCCACGCCACCGGGTTTCATGCAGACGGTCTGGAAGGACGACGCGCGCTTCGTCAACACCTACTGGAAGAGCATTCCCGGCAAGCTGGTCTACAGCACCTTCGACTGGGGCATTCGCGACCAGGATGGCTACTTCTACATCCTGGGCCGCACCGACGATGTGATCAACGTGGCGGGCCACCGCCTGGGCACGCGGGAGATCGAGGAAAGCATTTCCAGCCACGCCAATGTGGCCGAGGTGGCGGTGGTAGGGGTTGCCGACCAGCTCAAGGGGCAGGTGGCGATGGCTTTCGTGGTGGCCAAGGACAGTTCTTCGCTCTACGACGATGCCTCGAAACTCAAGCTGGAGGGCGAGATCATGAAGCGGGTGGACGAGCAGTTGGGTGCCGTGGCGCGCCCGGCACGGGTGCGCTTCGTGACAGTGCTACCCAAGACCCGCAGCGGCAAACTGTTGCGCCGCGCCATCCAGGCCGTGTGCGAGGGGCGCGATCCGGGTGACCTCACCACCATGGACGATCCTGCTGCGCTGCAACAGATACGTGCATTGTTGGTAGAAGAATACTAGAAGAAAACACACCGGAATTGCCGAAACGTGCCTCACTTGCGTACGGTAGTAGCAAAGCTTTGAAGTCAGCCCTCTGTCACAAACAGACGGAGAGAGTTGTGCAGTCCATCACCTCGGTATCAAAGCCAACA
This sequence comes from uncultured Sphingorhabdus sp., assembly GCA_937873665.1. The sequence goes on along the minus strand of CALMYW010000059.1, from coordinate 6,126 downwards.
CACGGTAAAATCCCAGTGATTGCTGGCCCGAATGAGGGGGCGTGTTGAATCTCTGATTTGCTCCATTCATCATTGGATGGACAGGTAGCGCCGTCGCCCGATCTTCCATGACACGCTCCCGCCTCGCATTGTGGCGACGAGTTGCTGCCCCAGCCGCTGTTCAAGCACCGGCTTCCAAGGCACCAAGCTGAACCCCATACCCTCATCGAGCAGTGCGTAGCGTCCGCTGGCAAGCATCACGCTGCGCCGGTAGATGCCGGCCACGCGCTGGCCGTCAGCCACGGGGCGATACCCCAAGCCGGTTTCGGCGGCAATGTCCTTCGCGGCGAGCGTCAGTTCCCGGTCGCGCAGCGTGCCCAGCAGGTTGCGCGCCAAGATCACGCGCTGCCCGCGCCGCTCGGCCAGCCCCTGTTCCGTCAGGAAGTTGGCACGCTGCTGCATTGCCTGCTTGGCCTCGCTACCAAAACCCAAATCACCCAAGCCGGAGCCGCCGCCGATCAACTGCTGGTCGAGCCAGGTGGCGCCGATGACGCGAGCTTGACGCTCAATGGGCAGGTGCGATTTTAGCTCCACGGCCACGCCGCCCAGGCGCTGCGCGTCGTACTGGCGGCCACGCTCGGGCAGGTCGTCCGGCACCTTCCATAGCCCCTCGGCCACGCGCTCCACGATGCCGGCCCGGCGCAGGGCTTCGAGCCGTCGAACGTGGGCCGCGACGACTTCCTGCGGATCACGCCCCGGCACGGCCTGACCCTGCGCGATGGCGAGGTGGTGGTCGGTGCGGTATAGGCCATCGCTCGCCAGCGCGGCGATGTTCTTGTCGGCCGCGCGCACGTCGGCCGATCCCTTCACCTCCACCACGGCGCCGGTCGGGTAGTTCGCCAGCTCGTCGCGGACGTTGAGCGCGACGTAGTGGGCTTTGCCGTCCACGCCGTCGATGACCAGATAGCCCCGGTCGCGCAGCTCGTCGGCCAGCCCCTTCGCGGCCACGCGGCCGACGATGGTTCGGCCATCGTCCCCCGGCTCGAACACCGCCAACTCGCGCGGCTCGCCGCGCATGGCCCGCTGCATGGTGCGGATGATGTCGCCACGCTCGCCCAGGGCACGCAAGGTCTTCTCGGCGTCGGCATGAACAGCCCAGGTGCCCGGCTGCATCTCGTCGGCCAGGCCCAGGCGCTGCAAGCGTTGCAGGCGACCGATCAGCAGCAGGCGCTGGCGTTGCAGTCGTGGATCGTTGAAGCATTCGATCTGCACTTGGCCATCGTCGCCCAGCTCACGCTTGAGTGCGCGATCCAGGCTCGTCCACCGCTCTTGCTCCACCTCGCGCTGTAAGGTCTGCTGGATCTCCAGCTCGGTGCGCGGCCCCAGCCATTCGGTCGCCAGTTCGGCGGCGCGATGGCGGAAGCCATCGGCGATGTAGTCGCCCGCGATGATGAGGTCTTTGCCGGTGTCGTCGCGCCCGCGCACGACGATGTGCGTGTGCGGGTTGTCGGTGTTCCAGTGATCGACGGCCACCCATTCCAGCCCCGTGCCCAGGTCGGCCTCCATGCGGCCCATCAGGTTCCGGGTGTAGGTGCGCAGGTCTTCCAATTCCGCGCCATCCTCGGGCGAGAGGATGAAGCGGAAATGGTGCCGGTCGTCGGCGCAGCGTTCCTTGAACGCATCGAGGTCGGCTTCGTCGGTCTGCGGCCCGTAGGCTTGCCCCGGCTCGCCATCGCGCCCCACGCCGTCGCGCTCGATGTAGCGCAGGTGCTTGGCGAGCGACTGCGGGCTGGCCTGGCGCTGGTTGACCAACAGCGTCTTGATGGTCACACGCCGAGACATGGGCGTCAGCTTCGCGCCCGCGAAGCGCGCCGCCGTGTGGCCGCGTCCCAGGCGCGAGCCGGGCCGGTGGCCGGTTCCGGTGCCCTTACCACTGCCGCCAGGACGGCGCACCGTGAACTTGCCGCCGCTGGCCTTGCCCGCTTGCTTGAGCACCTTGGAAACGAAGCTCTGGCCCCGGTTCTTCGGCGCGCTGGGACGGATGCGGAAATCATCGTCGCGGCGGTCGGTCATGGCTGTGCTCCCTGCAAGCTCTGGCGTGTCCTGTCGTGCGAAGCACGCGGACATGCTTGCATCGGCGCGGGCCTCGCGCCCCACGCGGCACGGCGGCGAAGCCGCTGCGTGCCGCGCCACCCCCACGTGCAGACTGGCTTTGCGGGCCGACAGGTGCCGCACCCTTTTGTCTTGCCTTCCGCCTTTGCCCCTCGCTGGCGCTCCGGGCAGCGGCGGCCCGGCGGCGCTGCTGCACGAGCAGCCAGCACGCCGGCGAACGCAGCGACGGCCACAGGCCGGGCGCGTTCGAGGCAAGACACCTGCACGTTGGACGGCTGCGCCGAAGGCAGCGCGAAGTGCGGCGCGGATGCGCTCGCACTGCACGCGCGACGACACGGCGACGGCCAGCAGCACGACACGCCCGATGGCACGACAAGATGCACGGCAACGTGCAGCAAGTCGGCGGCCATCATGGGCGGGACTCCAGCCAGACCGGATGCGCGACGCCAATCACGGCGCCCACACTGACCGGCCCGAAATACCGGCTGTCGAACGACGCCGGGTTGGTCACACTGAGCAGGAACAGTTCACCGGGTTCGAGGCGACGGCACTGCTGCCAGGATGGCAGCGGCCGGCCCCAGCGGTCGGCAGGCAGCACAGCGGCCGAAGGCACGCCGTCGATGCGGACGATGCGGCCAGTGATGCACACCTCCTGCGGCGCGATGGCGCCCACGCGCTTGAGCAGCGGCACGCGCGCCGGCAGGTAGCCGCGCTGCGCGGCCAGCGCGGCGGCGTCTGGCGGCAGCGTGGTCAGGACGATGCTGCCCACTTCCAGCCGACGCGGCAGCGAGCCGGTGCCGTGGCGCTGCGGATTGACGCGATACCAGCCGACCGCCACGCTGTCGGACGGGTTGTAGATCAGGCGCGGCAGCGGCTGCACGAAGGACGCCCAGGCCAGCGCAGCGAGGCCGCAGGCGGACAGGCCCGCCAGTACGAGGCGAGCGCGCAAACGTGCGCGGGGCGAGCGAGGACGCGACGCGGCGCCGGCAGTCGAAACGGCGGTCATGGCAGTGCCCTCCCGGTCAGCCAGGCGGCGTGCCGCTCGGCGGTGTATTCGGGCAGCGGCAGACGCGCAGCGAGCCGGTTGGCGAGCGTGCGCCAGTACACGGGCGAAGCGGCGGATGGCGCGATGCCTAGCGCCTCGATGGCGTCGATGCGCTCCAGCACGGCGCGCACCTGGTTCTCCCCCTCGGCGTGCAGCAGCAGGCGCGCGCCCGGCTGCACGCCGGGGATGCGCTGCGCCGCATCCAGCGGCGTGCAAGCCTGCATCACCATGAGCTGCCAGCGGATCGTGCCGTAGTCGTTGGCCTGCCAGCGGATGCGGCAGAACATGGCGCCCGGCTGGAACACCGCGCAGCGCCGCCAGCGGTCGAGCTGGTGCGTGCGCGCAGGTTCGCCGAAGCGCAGGTAGAGCTTGAAGCGCGGTTCGATGTAGGCCAGCGCCACGCGCGTCAGCGGCGTGCTGGCAGGCTGGCCGGAAGGTGCTGCGTGCGCAGCCGTGGCCGCGCACGCAACAGGCGCGGCGGCAGACGAAACGGATGCAGTCATGGGGTGTTCTCCCTGCGGTGCTCTGGAAACTCCCGCTCCAGCAGGCCGCGCAGCAGGTCGGCCACGGTCACGCCCTGCGTGAAGGCCGACACCTTGATGCGCGCCCGCATCGCGGGCGTGATGTCGAGGGTCAGGCGAGCCGTGTAGAGGTCGCCCTTGCCCAGCGCATCGGCATCGCCCTGGCGAATCCACGCCTCGGCGTGCGGATTCGCGGGCGGACGCGCGCCGATGCCGACGCGCTTGGCCGTGCGTTTGCTGTTCGGTGGCGGCGTCGTTGTCATGTCGTCCACCGCAATAGTTCATCGACCAGCGCAGTGATTTCGCGTGCGGCGGTGCTGTCCGGCGCCGTCTCGCGTGCAAGCCGGCCAGCGGCGACGCTGTCGGCGAACACGATGCGCTGATGCACTTCCGCGCGCAGCGCAGGAAGCGGTTGGTCGGCCAGAGCCTGGCGCGCTTCGCGCCCGATCACGGTGGTGCTGACGCGCCGATTGATGACGAAGGCCGCGCGCAGCGCTGGCCGAAACACCTGCGCCTCACGGATCAGCGCCACCATCTCCGCGCTGGCCCACAGGTCATAGGGGCTGGGCTGCACGGGAATCAGCACGCGCTCGGCCGCCAGCAGCGCGGAACGCGCCAAGGCAGCGATCCTGGGCGGGCCGTCGATGATGACGTGATCGGCCCGCCTGGCGAGTTCTGGCGCCTCTTGGTGCAGCGTTTCGCGTGCGAGGCCCACGGCGCTGAACAGCCGTGGCAAGCCTTGCTGGCTTCTGCGCTGTGTCCAGTCTAGCGATGAACCCTGCGGGTCGGCGTCCAGCAGCATGACATGCTGCCCGCGCATCGCCAGCTCGCCGGCGATGTGCGTGGCGAGCGTGGTCTTGCCCACGCCGCCTTTCTGATTGAGCAGAGCAACGATCATGGCTTGGCCCTCCATGCTGGAAAGCCGGGCTTTTGCTGCTGCCTTTCATGCCGTGTGGTGGTTATCCACCGTGGCGCGGCGCTTCTACTAAAAGTTAGAGAATTTAAGTTAGGGAAGTTAGAGGGACGCGAAACCCAGTGCTGGCGCGGGTTTGCGGCCGATTTTGTTGCCTGATAGCACGAGGATTCGTTGCCTGATAGCACGACACCTCTGTTGCCTGATAGCACGAGTCCATCCACAGACTCTCCCGAAGTTATCCCCGTGCCGTTTGCGGCACGGGCCGGAAGGTCAGCAGCGGCGAGGAAATCCCGGACGCGTGCTCGATGCCCAACAGGTAGCCCGGCAAGGCTTGCCGCGCCACCAGCGCCCGCAGGTCGGCGGCGAAGTCGTAGTAGCGCGCCACGCTGCCCGATTTGCGGTACAGGTGCTGGAAGTCGAATTGCCAGCCGCCCGGCTGCCGCCCGCCGTGCTTGCGCACCAGGCGGTACAGCCACCGCTCGATGCCGCCCGTGAGCCGGAAATACGCCGGGTCGATGGTCAGCACCAGGGCGGCGTCGAGCACGCCGGCAAAGAACCAGTCCGGCAGGATCAGTTCGAGGCCCAGCGGCGTGCCGCTGGCATCGGCCAGTTCCTTCCACTCGTTGATCCAGGAAAACCGATGCAATCGCCGCCCGGTCGTCTCGCGGATGGACGTGGCCACCGTGGTCGATTGCAGCCGATCCAGCGCAGCCTTGAGGCGCTGGTAGTCGCGCAGCGACGTACCGCGCCCAATGAAGCGCAGCACCTCGTAGGGGCGTACCTGCATCAAGCGCGAAGGCCGCAGGCCCGCGTCGCGCGCCTCCACGATCTGGCTGGCGGCCCAGATCAGGATGTCGGCATCCCAGATCGTGGCGATGCCGTGCTCCTGCGTGCCTTCCACGCGGATCGTCACGTTGCCCGCCCGGAAGTCGATGGGCTTGACCCGTTTGGACTTCGCCAGCGAGAAGAACGGAAAGGCCATCAAGTCCTGGCTGTCGCGTGGCGCCATGTCGCCCGGCAGCGCGCGAAACAGGTCGAGCTGTTCGCGCTCCTGCAAGGGTGTGGACATGGCGAAGGCCATCCACGCGCCGCCGATCAGCGCGCACGGCTGTCGGCCGAGTGGTGCTCGGCGTACTCGGGATCGGAAGTCGTCTCGAAGCTGCGGTCGGCGGCCCAGGCATCGAGGTCGGCCACGGCGTACATGACGCGCCGGCCGAACTTGCGAAAGCGCGGGCCGCCGCCGATCACGCGCTGCTTTTCCAGCGTGCGCGGCGACAGGCGCAGGTACTCGGCGGCTTCGTCGTTGGTGAGATAGCGTTGGGGCTGCGCGGCAGCGGTCGAGACAGCGGCGGCAGGCCGCAAGGGAGCAGGACGCATGGTGTGAACCTCCATAGCTTTCAAAGCTCCGGCCACACAGCGCAACCGGATGGAGGCAGTCTCAGAAAACGCGGCCCACTTGCTCAGGGTCGTTTTGCGTCGCCTTCAAAACGACCCTTCTCAAGCGGCGCAAGCTGTGCTAGGCGGCGATAGCCGCCGCGCATCAGCGCATCGCC
>CALMYW010000058.1 GCA_937873665.1 uncultured Sphingorhabdus sp. | reverse complement strand
TGCTCATAGGGCATGGCAAACCAGCTCTCCTGGGATTTGCGCGCGCTGCGCGAGGCATTGGCAATTTCGGTGGCGCCGCCTTGACGCAACCATCCGAGGCTCTCACCCGAGGCGGGCGAGCGCACCTCTACATTCCCGCCAGCCCCGTCAACTGCAAGCCAAGCTTCAATCGGACTAATATCGAGTTTTGCGTTCATGGAATTCCGTCTCCAAGGTGGCAAATCTTAAGTCCGATCAGGCTTGCCTGGCGCATTTGGTCAGATCGGCTGCGATGTCGAATAGCGCCTATTTCATGGGGTGACTACACGAAAGTGACGTATCTGCACGCTAAGGGCGAACAAATCCGGTACGATGCCAGCAGATGCTATTCGCAGGCTTTCCTGCCCCTTTTATGTGGTGCCGCCCTACGGGCGCCGATATGGGAGGGCGGCAATCCGATTGACCAACGATCGAGGTAGAACCCTGCTCGCCAAATATGTGAGCTGGTTGCCCATCCCCGGTATGGCGAAGGATTGCCGATAAACCAGAGCGTGGACTGCATGGGACGCGCACCGGTCAACGTCCATCAAACCCAACCTCCCCCACTTCAAATCGCTGAGGGCAGCCATGTCTGTGTCGATTCCACCGGGTGCAAAAGACCCAACACTCACTCCCGTCCCGGCAAGCTCCACGGAAAGCGCTCGCATGAGGGTGCTCACATAGGCTTTCGACGCGCCGTAGACCGCTTGGAAGGGCACGGATGTTTCGCCCGCCAGGCTCGACACGGCGATTACTGAGGATTCAAACGGCTGCTCCCTGAAAATCGCAATCAGGCGAGCCAGCAAATCCGTGAAACCGAGTATGTTTGTTTCAATTACCTCGGCATAAGTGTCGGCACGGCCTGCATCAAATGAACCAACGCTCGTCATTCCGGCAACCAACAAAGCGGCTGTTACTTGCAATTCTGCAACCTTAGCCGCGATTTTCTCCCTGCCCTCGATTTCACGTTGATCAGCCACTATAATCTCGCACGGCACATTGAACCGCTCGTCAATTTCGGTCTGTAGCTCCCGCAAGTTGTCGAGCCTTCGTCCAACAATCAGGGGCTTGGCCTGGTACGATGCCGCCAAGCGGAGGGCGGACGCTCTGCCCAAACCGGTCGAAGCCCCTGTGACCAGCACCCGCGAGTTCTTGATCGCCAGCGGTTTCACGCGTTTTCCAGAGCCTTGTATAGGGCGGTTTTGCCGATCTTGAGCCGGGCCGCCGCCTCACGAACAGTGAGGCCCGCTGCGATATGCGCCCGCGCTTTACGTAGTTTGTCGGGGGTAACGACAGGCCGGCGACCACCCTTGTTGCCCCGCTCGCGTGCGGCCTTGAGGCCGGCATGAGTGCGTTCACGGATCAGGTCACGCTCGAATTGGGCCAGCGAGCCGAAGATGTTGAACACCAGCATGCCGCCCGAAGTGGTGGTGTCGATATTCTCGGTGAGTGAGCGGAACCCGATGCCGCGCGCCGCAAGCTCGCCGACCTTCTCGATCAGGTGGCTCATCGAGCGGCCGAGGCGGTCGAGTTTCCAGACCACCAGCGTGTCGCCGGGGCGCAAATAGGCGAGCGCTTCGGTTAGGCCAGGCCGATCGGCTTTTGCCCCGGATGCGTGATCGTCGAATATACGGTCGCACCCGGCAGTGTTCAGCGCGTCAAGCTGGAGCGACAGCTTCTGGTCTGCGGTCGAGACGCGCGCATAGCCGATCAGCGCCACATGATGCCCGATCCTGTCCGTTTTCCCGTCATTATGCGATCTTGTCCGAATCGCCGTTACAGGTCCAGAGTTAACGGACATATTCCTGTTGGCCGCCAGAGGACCGTCTGACGGACACGCAAAGCGAAGGAGATGATGCTTGGCGAGACGGCGACTGGTGAGCCTGGAAATCTGGGCGAGGCATTATGGCGCGCCGCTCGATGAGCGCGAGATCGCGCGTCATTATACGCTGACCAGCGACGACCTGGAAATTGTCGGCCGCCGTCGCGGCGATGCCACCCGGCTCGGCTATGCGATGCTCATGCTATATATGAGATGGCCTGGCCGTGCGCTGGAAGCGGGCGAAGTCCCGCCCGCTCCTGTGCTCGCCTATGTGGCGCAGCAACTCGGCGTCGCGCCGGCAGCCTTCGCGGATTATGCCCATCGGGACCAGACCCGTCGCGAGCATCTCGTCGAAATCCGACGATCGCACGGGTTCAGGATTTTTGACCGCAACGCTTTCCGTGAAGTTGTCGCCTTCTCGGTCCCAATCGCGCAGACCATCATACACCCCGGCCAGATGGCAGACGTCATCGTCGATGAACTCCGGCGCCTGCAGATCCTCCTGCCTTCTCCGTCGATTCTCGAAGCGGTGCTGCGGCGGGCGCGCCAGCAAGCCGAACAGCTTACCTATGAAGTGCTCACGAATGGCCTGCTGCCTGACACCCTTCAGGGCCTGGACGATTTGCTGGCCCGACGACCGGGGCAGGTCGCGACATGGCTATCCTGGATGCGCAATGCGCCACAATCGCCGGCAGCGCGCAACATCCTGCGCCTGATCGAACGGCTCGCCTATATCCGCGCGCTGGGCCTCGATCGCGCCCGTGCCGACATGATCCCGGCTTTGACTTTTGACAGGCTGGCGGACGAAGGCAGCCGCATCACACCCCAGCACCTTGGCGAACTCAATGCCCTGCGCCGCCATGCGACGCTGGCGGCAACCGGCATCCGGCTTGAGGAAAGCCTGACCGACGCCACCCTGACGATGTTCGACAAGCTGTTGGGCAGCATGGCGCGCCGCGCCGAGAACCGGACCCGCGACAAAGCCCTCAAGACGGTGCGCGAGTTGCAAGGCCACCTCCGGACGCTCACGGGGTCTTGCCGCCTCCTCATCGACGCGCGCAGCAAGGGCGTGGATTCTCTGGCGCAGATCGAGGCGCTGGACTGGCAGCACTTCGCCGTGGCCGTCGAGCAGGCCGAAGTGCTCGGGCGACCGGAAACCGTCGATCGCACCGCCGAATTGATCGAGCGGCATCGGACGGTGAAGCTCTTTGTCGGCGCTTTTCTCAACGCCTTCGAGTTTCGCGGCGCCGGCGCGGTTCAGGGGCTCCTGTCAGCGCTGGCCATCATCGCGGAGCTATATCGGACCGGCAAACGGCGCTTGCCTGATCGCGTGCCGCTACGCTTTGTGCCGCCCGCATGGCGCCCGTTCGTCCTGCGGGATGGCATCGTTGATCGTGCCGCTTATGAACTATGCGCCTTGTCGCAACTACGCGAGCGGTTGCGAGCCGGGGATATATGGGTCGCGGGAAGCCGGCAGTTTCGCGATTTCGACAGCTATCTCATACCGCCGGCGACCTTTGCGGCGCTGCGCGAGAAGGGGCCGTTGCCGCTCGCCATCGAAACGGATTTCGAGCGCCATATCGAGGAACGGCGCACCAGGCTCGACACGGCGATCAAGCAGGTAACGGTCCTTGCACGGCAAGGGGAGCTGCCCCAGGTTAAGCTTGACGAAAACGGTCTCATCATCTCGCCGCTGAAGGCGGCAACACCGCCCGCCACCGAGATTGCCCGTCGCGCCGCCTATGATCGACTGCCGCGCGTGAAGATCACCGATCTTCTGCTGGAGGTCGATGCCTGGACCGGGTTCAGCGAATGCTTCATCCATCGTCGTTCGGGCCGGGAAGCCGACGATCGCAATGCGCTGCTCACGGTCATCCTCGCCGATGGCATCTATCTCGGCCTCACACGCATGGCGGAAACCTGCCGGGGCGCAAGTCTGCGTCAGCTCGCCCATCTTCACGACTGGCACATCAGCGAAGCCGCCTATGGCGAAGCGTTGGGAAGGCTGATCGACGCCCATCGCGCCATGCCGCTCGCCGCGCTGTGGGGAGACGGCACCACTTCGTCGAGCGACGGACAGCAATTTCATGCCGGGGGCCGTGGGGCCGCGATCGGCGACATCAACGCGCGCAGCGGCAACGAACCAGGCGTTGCCTTCTACACCCATGTCTCGGATCGATATGACCCCTTCGCAAGTCGGGTGATCGCGGCGACCGCTGGCGAAGCGCCCTATGTGCTGGATGGCTTGCTGTATCACCAGACCGGCCTGACGATCGAGGAGCACTACACCGATACGGGCGGGGCATCGGACCATGTGTTCGGCCTCATGCCCTTCTTCGGCTACCGCTTCGCGCCGCGCCTGCGCGACATCAAGGAGCGTCGTTTACACCTCCTTCCCGGCCAAGAATCCGGCCCCTTGCTTGCCGGCATGACGGCCGAACCGATCGCATTGGGTCATGTCGCGGCGCATTGGGACGAACTGCTGCGGTTCGCCACGTCGATCCGCACCGGCACCGTCACTGCTTCGGCAATGCTGCGCCGCTTGTCCGCCTATCCGCGACAGAACGGACTGGCCCTCGCACTACGCGAGCTGGGCCGCCTCGAACGCTCGATCTTCATGCTCGACTGGCTGCGCGACATCGACCTGCGCCGGCGCACCCAGGCGGGCCTCAACAAAGGCGAAGCCCGCAACGCGCTCGCCCGCGCGCTCTTCTTCAACCAGCTCGGCGAACTGCGCGATCGTCGGTTCGAGAACCAGACCTATCGCGCCTCCGGCCTCAACCTGCTCGTCGCCGCCATCATCTTGTGGAACACTCGCTATCTCGAAATGGCGCTGGCGGACATCGGCACAGCCGACGAAATCGCACGCCACATCGCGCCATTGGGCTGGGAGCATATCTCGCTGACCGGTGACTATAGCTGGAATGTTGAAGATCAACCCGATCT
>CALMYW010000057.1 GCA_937873665.1 uncultured Sphingorhabdus sp. | reverse complement strand
GCTGCATCCATCTCGACCGCTCTCAAATCACACGAACAGGCAGCAGAGGAACTCACCGGCCAGCTCATAGCAACCGCCAGTTCTGCTGAGACGGCATGGTCGAGCTATGAAGGACGGTTCAATCAGGTTGACGAATCTTTGGGTAAGACGTTGGATGGTTTGATCTCCGCAACCGCCCAGCACGCCACAGCAGTGAACCAACAAGTTGGGGAGCTGGATGGCGAATTGGCTAAGGCGGTAAGCAATCTACGGGATGCCTTGGAGCCGCTTGAAGATCTAGCCGACGAGATATCGTCCCTTCTAGAAAAGTTGAAGTCGTGACATGAGCGAAATATCCGCTCGCCGGCGCCAATCTGAAGTCGAAGAAGAAAGCTACTTCATATCTATGTCCGATATGTTAGTCGGGCTCCTCTTCGTTTTTATCATTCTATTGGTGTATTTTGCGGTCACGTTTAAGCAGAAAGAGGATTATCTTGTTGGCGCTGGCGAAGCTCGCAAAAAGCTTCTCGAACAGCTCGAAAAGGACATCGAACACAAGCTTCCCGGTGTCGATGTTGTCATAGACACGGAGACAGGCATCCTGCGATTGCCGGAGGAGGTTCTCTTCGAATCCAACGAGTACGAACTCAGCGACCGTGGACAAGCTGCAATCAAGACAGTGGCCGACATCCTGGCGGACCGTTTACCCTGCTATACGAAATCAACCGCGCCAAACGTCATCCATTGTGCGCGAACGGAAGAGTCGCACAAGATCGACACCCTGCTTGTTGAAGGGCACACCGACGGAGATCCAATCAGGGGAGATTTGACCGGCTTGGGGAACCTCGACCTATCGGCACGCCGCGCTACACGGACATATCTCGCTTTGACTCAGGCGCAGCCCGGTTTGGACAAGCTGACCAACGGCGATGACGTGCACCCCACGCCTGTGTTGGGAGTTGCTGGCTATGGCCCTCACCGTCCTGTCACAGACAATGCGGGCAATCCATTGCCCGAAGCGGAAAAAGCCCGACATCGGCGGATCGATCTTCGCTTCATAATGGCCACACCGAAAAGCGATGCGGCTCAAAAAGCCAGCAAAATGTTGAGTTCCCACTGATGCCGGGCCTGAATGCGATAGCCCGGAAATGGGAAATTGGTGGGCTGGCGTTACCGCCACCTCCGCACATACGTGCGCTTATCAAGGTAACCCGTGATTGGGGCTCGATCGGTCTCGATACCCGTGTCGATCCAGAGCCTTGGCGAGCTTTTATCGATCGGATCGATCCTGCTGAGCCGTCGAGATTGTCCCGCAAAGACCTGCGGCGATTAGCGACGGAAATTTGGGATTTTCCGGAACTCCAAGGCTACGTTGCTGGACTCGTCCATCATTGCGCCGCTTTGTCCAAACGCACTTTGGACAGGAGACTGGCACGAGCCTATTGGAACAGGTTCAGGCCCGATGAGCCAATTTTTGCTTATTTGGGGCAATTCTGTGCGTCGAGGGTGGCTACCTTGGGCACACCCTGGACTGAGATCAGTTCGGCATTGCCCATATGGGATTGCGATGGCGGGCCAAAATCGTTGGGCCTAATGTTGTTGGATGTTGAAAGGAGAGACGCTCTCCTCCGCCAGGCAAAGCTAAGCTTGCGAGATATGCAGGGCGGGGTTGTGGAAGCGGCCTTCAGTGCGCTCCTGCTTGACCGCAGCCGCCGTTCAATCAGCGGGCACTCGGATTCAGTCATACGCGACGAAGCTGAAACCATACTCCAATTGGCAGAAGGACTGGGTGCCGGAGCAATCCAAGGGAATGCGGGGCTCATCGCTTATGCTTTGCTCAAACCTTGGGTGGATCGCTCGGCGCCCATTCAGCACAAGGATATGATCCGAATTTTCCTGATCAAGGAATTCGGTGACCCCCGAACCAATAGCAATCAATGGCTTTCGCGGGCGAACGCCCTTTCCAAGAAATACCAAATCACCGACGCGACTGACGTGTTCAGATTGTTGAATCGCTGGCTCACGGAAAGGTCGGTTGAGCTGTTTTTCGAAATCATTGCCGATACGACAGAGCGTAAGGATCACTGGAAAGCGCGCCGGGCGTTCTGGAATGCATATCTGACAACCGGAGCCATCAGTGATGCCTGGTGCATCCTTGGCACTCAAGCGGAGCGGCACGTCAAAAGGATATCGGGGATTACGCCGAATGATTTTGGAAAGGTGGACGGCAGCAACATCGATCCCGGGCATTCGGCATTGCTGATGAAGATTGGCGATCTCGTGATCGCAGACTGGAGCCACGTTGGCGCGGTGCGCTTTTGGAAAGATCCAAACACGCCAGCCCTTTATGCCAAAAAATATTACGGGAAGAACCTGGATAGGTCATCTGGATACAACTACGCGAAAATAAATCATGTGCCGGTGAAGTCCATGTCGCACATCGGAAAGTGGTATCGTAAGTTTTCTGACTTCATAAAGCAGGAAACTGGAATTCAGTATTCTGGACCGAAGGGTGCCGATCTGTGGGGGTGGTGACATTTGCATCTCATGCCACCTCTACTGGTGAGCGTCTTGTACTGAGCGATGAGAACGGCGCGGTGGTGCCATTCGAAGACTGGACACTGCATGGGCCAATCGCTTCGCGAGTCATTGCCGCAGACCTCCTCGACCGCTGGGCCAACGACAGCCGTGATGGGAATGATGCACCGCTAGTTTCTCCCGAGCTGGACGGGTCTGTTACCCTCGCCTATGCCTTGGTTGCGGGCCTTTCAGAGCAGGAGGCGGCGGCCCTCGCTTTGCCACCCGCTATCCGCATTCAACTCGAAATAGAAACGTCCGGCATTTTCGGGCGCCCTGGTTTCAAGGTGGAAACTCGCTGGGTCCGGCCAGGCGGACTTGCTGCCCGCGTAGTGCCAACCGAAGGCCGGGTGCGGTATAACGGGCAAGAATGGCGTGCCGCCGAGCCCTTGTGGTCGACGATTGAGACGGTCCGGGCAGTGACCGAACCGGTCCGTGCTCCCGCTCAGCAATACGCAATGTCGAGGCTGCGCGAGACGCTCGGTGCATCCGAGGGTGACATTCTTCATCCCGATGGTTTTTTGAAGCGATTGCGCATCAGCTACGCTGCCGGTTTCTCCTTGGACTTGAAGACAGCGGGCGGCAAATTCGACTTTGACCCGATCCTCTTCAGTCGCGCACGACGCGCTGCGGCCCAAGAGGGCGAAGTGCCCGACAGCGACGACGATGGATTGCTTCCATCGTCGCTCCAGCAGAAGTTCATCGAGCGATTTCGGGCGTCTGATCGCGCCCTCAACGCCTACCGGCTAGACGATAGCACGATCGTCTACTTGGACCCCGAACTGAAGCGGGCGCTTGAAATCGTTCACCGGGCGCAAGGGCTCGACGAGGACAGCCGACGCAAATTTGCGCTCAGTCCGCGTCGCTACATTTCGGAAGCGTTGCCAGAGGGCGCTTTGGCCGATGATGCTGTCAGCGCTCTGTTCATCGAGACCCAGCAGTATTCTGAGCGGGTCAACGGCATCGACATCTGGCGCAAGCCGGTGCTGCCCTGGATCAAGCCTAAGCCGAATAGCTGGCTGCCGGAGAGCTTTGGCTTGTACATCGGCGACCCGCCCAACGGCGAACAGATCGACATCGAACCCGACCAACTTGATTCGGCAATTGATACTCTCGAGGCAGCTGTCGCCAGAGAGCAGGAAAGTGTCGAGATCGGCGGCAAGACGGTGCCCGCGACGACGCAGGCGCTTGATGCTCTTCGGAGTTTGCGTGATCGGCTGACACAGGAGTTTCTCGAGAAGCCGGAGGTCGACGACAGCGACCTGCTGCCGGGCCCACTGTTCCTGACCGTATCGGAAAACTTCGAACACGTTGAATACGAGGAAAGCGCCCTCGGGGCTGCCCAGTCATTCTCCGCCCCTCGGTTCCCGGGAGCGGTAGTCAGCACGCCTAAAGACCACCAACGCACTGGCTTCAACTGGCTGGCAGAAGCATGGGCAAACCGCTTGCCTGGCGTCCTGCTTGCCGACGACATGGGCCTTGGCAAGACGTATCAGCTCTTGGCTTTTCTTGCCTGGCTTCGCCACGATCAAGGGGTCAAGGAACCGTTCTTGATCGTGGCGCCAACTGGTCTCCTCGAAAATTGGCGTCAGGAAATGCGCATCCACCTCGATGAAGGTGCGCTCGGAGAGGTGTTGACAGCCTTTGGCAGCAACCTTGGCCTGCTTCGGCAAGGCCGTGGTCGCGACACCCAGTCTGGGGCAGCGCAACTCTCGACAAGCGCGTTCGACGGTTATGGCGTGGTGCTCACTACCTATGAGACGCTGCGCGACTACCACATGAGCTTTGCGCGCCAGCGGTTTGCCGTCGCGGTCTGCGATGAGGCGCAGAAGATCAAGAACGCCACCAGCCAGATCCGCCGGGCGGCCACAACTGTGAACGCACGGTTCCGCATTGCGATGACCGGCACTCCGGTAGAGAACCGATTGCAGGACCTCTGGACCATCATGGATTGGTCCTGGCCAAAGCTGCTTGGAGCGAGCCGCGACTTCGAACGGCTCTATCCGGACGACGACGCAAATGCCTTGGCTGAATTGCGAGGTCTGCTGGTCGATCGGCAGGAAGGACGCCCCCCTGTCATGCTCCGGCGCATGAAGAGCGAGGTGCTCGACGGTCTGCCGCAGAAGCGCATCGTGAAGCACCAGATTGAAATGCCGCCCGTCCAGGCAGAGCGATATTCCCGCGCGATCGAACAGGCGATGATGCTCCGCGGCAGCGGTCAACGCGGCCTGATGCTGAAGGTGCTGCACGAACTACGGGGTGCATCGCTCTATCCTGGCAGCCGAGATGATCCGGAATTCGAACCGGCCAATTCGGCCCGAATGAAGGCTGTTTTCTCTGCTCTGGAGCAGATCAAGGCAGCGGAGGAAAAGGCGCTGGTCTTCTGCGAAGACCTTGCGATGCAGGCCCGCCTTGCCGGTGAAATTCGCCATCGGTTCGGCATCGGTCATCCCGTTGCCCGCATCCATGGCGGTGTCGGCCCGCAGGTGCGCCAGCAGATCGTCAACGAGTTTCAGAGCCGCCCGGCCGGGTTTGATGTGCTGATACTCTCGCCAAAGGCGGGCGGCGTCGGCCTGACGCTCACGGCGGCAAACCATGTCATTCACGCCTCACGCTGGTGGAACCCGGCAATCGAGGATCAGGCAACAGACCGCGTGTATCGCATCGGCCAGACCCGTGATGTGACGGTGCATATACCGCTGGCAGTTCACCCCGATCCCGCGCTGCGTGACGCCAGCTTTGATTTCAAGCTCGATCAACTGATGGAGCGCAAGCGTGGCCTGAGCGCGCAGTTGCTGATGCCGGGTGAAACGGATGGTGATCTCGACAGCCTGTTCGAAAGCCTGTTCGAGCAGGGTGAGCTTGCTCCAACCGATGCGCAGCAACGAAGCGATGAAACGCTCGATTCGGGACCGTTGGCGCCAGAAGAACCGTCCACTCCGCCTCATACCGAGCGACCTGTCTTGTCTGCGCGCGTCCAGCAGTCTGCGGCGCCACAGCGGAAAGTGCCGAGAATGGTTCGCTACAACCCGGGCGACGACCGCGAGTGGGAAATCTTTGCGGGCAACTTGGCCAACCGGGCGATCGAGCACCTCGTCATTCGCGATCCCTATGCGCTGGCCGGGCGGAGAAACCGGCTTTTGACCGCTGATTTTGCAACGCATCTGGCCCGCAAGGTTCCCGGCATTTCGCGGGTTACGGTGATTGCCTGGGACGCCGAGAGCGCGCGGAACGACAATTACGAGACCACCCAACGCGCTGCAGACGAGATGGAGCGTGAATGGGATCGTCGCTTCATGGGCCGCGTGCCTTTGATGCTGGAGTTGAAATCGCGCGGCGAGGACCGCCGGTTTCACGACCGTTGGGTTGAAGCACACCTGCCGGAAGGCGAGCGACTGGCGTGGAACCTGACCAGCGGCGTGGACGGGTTCATGAACACCGAAAGCGAATGCACGGTGACGCTGTGGGACGAATAGGGCGCAGCTCAACGCGCCCTGAGTTCTCTCTCAGCCGAACACCTCGTTGAGCATCGCCGGCAGCAACTGATCGAGATGCGCCGTAGCTTCGGCTTGAGCGGCCTTGGCGGCGCGGGCTTTGGA
>CALMYW010000056.1 GCA_937873665.1 uncultured Sphingorhabdus sp. | reverse complement strand
GGGATCGACGCGCTCGACGGCGGAGCCGACAGTGATCGCCTGACCGGCGGGCAAGGTAGCGATACGTTGACGGGCGGCGGCGGAGCAGACGTCTTCGCCTATGGCTCCGGTGATCTTGGCTCTGGCGTTGACAACGTCACGGACTTTGCTGCGGGGGCCGGCGGAGATGCCTTGGATATTGCCGCTTTGCTGGTTGGCTTTGATCCCGCGACATCGATCCTGACTGATTACATTCAAGTCAACTCGGCGGCCGGAAACAGCACGATCCGGATTGATGCGAACGGCGGCGGTAACAGCTTCCAGGACCTCGTGATCTTGCAGGGCGTCACCGGTCTCGACGTCAACGCGATGCGGACCAACGGCAACTTGATCGTTTGAGGCCGTTGGCTTTTTGATCGCCCTGCCCTGCCTCGCCCCTGGGGTCGGGGCGGGCGCGCGCTATCCGGTAGTGTGTTCATCCGATAGGTGTGACGCCCATTGCGTTCGGTCATGGATTGTTGGCGCTACGCCGGCTGCCAGCGATGTTGCCAGGAAAGCACGCAATAAATCAGTATAAGACTTATTCTTTATAGTTTGAGGAAAAGCGGATCAAAGGATGACCTGCGCGTATGGGCGCAACCACTCGAATCAGGCACAAATTCGCGTGGAACGTAGGACTTTATGACTTGTAAGCGCTTTCGCGGATTTGGCGCCTTCGGCGTGCAACCGCATGAGCGACTTTAGTCGGGGCTTCCCAGGGGGATGAATGATACGCGGATACGTGGCTCTTCGAGCTGCGGCGGTGGCGCTTGTCTGCTCGATTGCGGCTCCGGCCGCCGTCGCCGATTCCCTCGTTGGCGTTGTGCAGGAAGCACTTGAAGGTCACCCAGAGCTTGCCGCCATTCGGTTCAACAGACGCGCCATTGATAATGAACTCAACGCAGCGCGCGGGCTGAACCTGCCGACGGTCGACGTCAAGGCGGACGTGGGCCGTCACCGCGAATTCAGCGTGACCGGCAACGGCATCAAAGACAGTAACGACTGGCACGACCGCGACGGCGTGGGAACGGTTTTCTCGCAACGGATCTTCGACGGGTTCGAGAGCCAACATGAAATCGCACGCCAAAAGAACCGCGTAGAAAGCGCGCGCTGGCGCGTCAACGACACCGCCAACTCGATCGCGCTGCGTGCCGTGCAAGCCTATCTCGAATGTAACCGCGCCAGAGCCGTGTTATCGGCGGCTGAGGCCAATCTCGAAGCTCACCGAGGTCTCTTGGCGCGCGTGCGCCAGCGCGCAGACGGTGGTATGGCCAACGCAGCCGAAAGTACTGAAGCGGCAGCACGCACCGCCAATGCCAAGGCGATCGTCGCCGAAGCAGCTGCGCGGGTGCAAGATGCCTATGCGCTTTTCAAATCCGTCGTCGGCCGGATGCCAGCGAAGCTCGATGCCGCTTCGCCAGCTAGGGGCCTGCCGAGGTCGGTAGATGATGCCGTGGGCGAAGCCGTGCAGGTGGCGCCTTCGGTCGTTGCCACGCAGTTTGATGCGTTGGCTGCCGAAGCGGCCGTGGGCTCGACCTATGCGCGCTTCAGCCCGAAGCTGAATTTCGAAGTCTCGACCAATCACGGCTGGGGCCTCGTCGAGGACAACGACAAGAACTACGACGCCACCGCCATGCTGGTAGTGCGCTGGAACTTGTTCAACGGCGGTATCGACAAAGCACGCATCTGGGAAGCCCGCGCCCGGGCAGCGGAGGCCGATGAAATCTCGGCGAACACATCCCGCAATGTGGAGCGCGAGACGCGCATCTCGTGGAACGCGCTTAAGGCGGCTTCGGTGCGGGTGCCGGAGCTGCGCGAGCAACTCAGCCTGCAACGCCAACGGCGCTCGGCCTATCTGGAGCAATTCGACGTCGGCCAGCGCCGTCTCCTCGATATTCTGGATGTGCAGAATGAAATTTTCGTCGTCAACAGCTCGCTGAAAACCGAAGAGCTGATCGGCATCTACAGCAGCTATCGTCTGCTTGCGGCCATGGGACGTCTGGTTCCGGGGCTCGGTCTGGACATGCCGCTTGAGGCGGCGCAGCCACCGGCGGAAAACCTGATCGAAGGTTGGCGTGCAGAGGTCAATGCCGTGCCGCGCGAGGGCTATCACAGCTGGAGCGCAGACACCGCGCCGGCCAAGTAACAGCGATGCGAGCGAGGCTTTTGTCTGCGGGGGCTGGATAGTCGATGAGCGATGGCACAGCAGACATGGTCGGACAATTGGAGGCGGCAGCCCAGCAAATGGCGGCGGCCGTTTCTCATTCGCGGGACGACGGTCCGCAGGATATTCTTGCGCAGGCTCTCTGCGACGTCGCCGCTCATTACGGATCGAGAACGGTCGCGAAAGTCCTCGTTGCCGGTTTGCCGTTGGTCGAGGGGCGCTTGCCGCTCGAACATGTGGCGTCTGCCGCGCGGCGCGCCAATCTGAGTGCTGACGTCGCGACTGTGCCGCTCTCCACACTCAAAGCCCACGATTTGCCGGTGCTTGTGATGACAAGCGGCGGCAGCTGCGTAGTGTTGTGGGAGTTCGAAGCGGGCACCTCAGACCAAGGGGCGACGGCGCGGCTGTCTCGTCCTGGTCAGTCCGAGGCGCGCATCGCGCTGCCGCTGAACGCGATCGAACAGGCGCCCTCGCGCCAAATCGTGCGGCTACGACCCGAGGCGGGGCGCGACGAGCGCGGTGAGACGGCCGTCCGCCGTTCGGGCAACAACTGGTTTCTGTCGGCGTTTCGCGACAGTGGAAAAATTTACGGCGAGGCCATCGCGGCCACGGTGGCTTTGAATCTTCTGGCGCTGGCGCTGCCGCTCTTCACGATGAATGTCTACGATCGCGTTCTGCCGAATGCGGTCGAGACGACGCTGTGGGCGCTCGCTATCGGCGTTGTGCTGGCGACGCTGTTTGATTTTCTCATCAAGACGCTGCGGGCGGAGTTTGTCGATGTCGCGTCGCGGCGGGCGGACGTCGTGCTTGCCAATCTTATATTTGGGCGGCTTCTCGGTGCGCGAGCCAATGTCCGTCCGGTCTCGGCAGGCGTCAGAGCCAACGCGCTCAGGGAATTCGAGACGCTTCGCGAATTCTTCAATTCCGCAACCCTCACGGCATTTGGCGATGTGCCGTTTCTGATCTTCTTCTTGGCGATGATCTTCGTGGTGGGCGGGCCGCTGGGATGGATCGCGCTCCTGACAATACCCGTGGTGCTCGGCATTGGTTGGGTGACGCAGAAGCGGTTGACGCGGCTTTCGGAAAAAAGTTTCAGAGACTCGGCACAGAAAAACGCGATCATCGTCGAGACGATCGTCGGCCTCGACAGCGTCAAGGCTGCGGGCGCGGAGAGTTGGGCAGCGGGTAAGTGGGAGGCGGCGGTCAGCGATCAGATCCGGGCCGCGCATGCGAGCCGATACATCTCCAATCTCGGTATCCACACGATCTTCGCCATCCAGACGCTGACGCAAATCGCCATGGTCGTCGCGGGTTTCTATCTCGTGGCAGCGGGCAGCCTGACCAGGGGCGGGCTCATTGCAGCAACGATGCTGGCGGGCCGGGCGTGGCAGCCGCTGGGCCAGATCGCGATGCTGATCACGCGGCTGCATCAAACCCGGCTGGCCTTTAGGGCGCTTTCGGAAATCGTGGATCTCGAACAAGAGTGTCCAGAAGGCGCGCGGCTGCTGGCGAAAGCTGAATTTTCAGGACGCCTTGCAGTTGAGGGCTTGGGGTTTTTCTACGATAAGGATGAGCCGCCCTGCCTATCGGATGTGACGTTTACGATCGCGCCCGGTGAGCATGTCGGGCTCATCGGAGCCATCGGCAGCGGCAAGACGACGTTGTTGAAGCTCATGCATGCCGTATATGTGCCGAACAAGGGCCGGGTGACGGCCGATGGCGTGCCGGTGCATCAGATTGATCCGTCGCTGCTGCGCGCCAATATCGGGCTGGCGCTGCAGGGGGCTGATCTTTTTCACGGGACCATCCGCACCAACATTGCGCTCGCCGATCCGGGTGCGCCGGATGAGGACGTGATCGCGGCAGCACGCGCGGCTGGTGCGCTGGAGTGGATACTCAAGCTTCCCAAGGGATTCGAAACACTGGTGCGCGAACGAGGCGCGGGCCTCTCAGGCGGACAGAGACAATCGGTGGCGCTGGCGCGCGCGTTGTTTAGAAGCCCGCGGATCGTGCTGCTCGATGAACCGACGAGCGACATGGACCTCCTGACCGAGCAGCACGTCGTGCGCTCAATGAAGGCAGCTTTGAAGGATTGCACGATCGTTGCCATTTCCCATCGTCCGGCGGTGTTGGCGCTGGTGGATCGCTTGATCGTTATGGAAGGCGGCCGCGTCATTCTCGATGGCAAGAAGGCTGACGTTCTAAGAGAACTCGAAGCCCGGCGAACGGCGGCGCAGACACCCAAGGTGACCATTTCGGCTGCTGGCGCGGTCAGGCTTCCGTCCGGGGGTGTCGCATGACGGCGGCGCCTCTATCGGTGAGCAAGCCGGAGCAACCTAAAGTGCGGCGGCCGATCGGTGTGCCGTCGGCCATCAGCGCTGATCTGCTGGCGCGGCCTGCGCGCGGGCTAGATCGGCTTCTGCTCAGTCTGATCGCGCTGGTGATCGGGTTTTTCGTCTGGGCGGCGTTCGCACGCATCGACGAGGTGACGACAGGACAGGGCCGCGTTATTCCGGCGAGCAAGCTGCAGGTTATTCAAAACCTCGAAGGCGGTATCGTGCGCGAGGTCTTGGTGCGCGAAGGCGCCACGGTCAAGGCCGGCGACGTGCTGTTGAAGATCGATCCGACACAAGCGGGTTCGTCGCTCGGTGAAACGCAGGAAAAGATCGACAGCTTCGAAGCGCTCATTGTCCGGCTGGAGGCAGAGGTGCGCGGCGCCACACCACAATTCCCAGATCATCTGGCGACGCGGCGGCCGGACTTGGTCGCGACTCAAATGCAGCACTTCGGTAGCCGCGAGCGCGAGCTTAAATCGGCAATCGATGTGTTCACCACGCAGGAGAGCCAGCGGACGCAGGAAGTCGTCGAGGTCAAGGACCGCATTGAAACGCTGAAGCGCGCTCTGGCGCTCGCCAATGAACAGCTGGCGCTGTTGCAGCCTCTCGTTCAGAGCAAGGCGGCCTCGCGGGCGGAGATGCTGGCCATCGAAAGCAAGGTGAACGATACGGCGGGCAGCCTGTCGGCGGCTGAATTGTCGTTGCCGCGTCTCGAAGCGGCAGTACGCGAGGCGCGCGACCGGATCAACGAGAAAATATCGGCTTTCCGCAGCGAGGCCATGCAGCAATTATCGAGTGCGCGTGTGGAGGCTGGCGTTCTGGGCGAGCAGGCACGCGGCGGCGAGGATCGTGTGTCGCGGACTGTTGTGAAGGCGCCGGTGGCCGGCATCGTCAAGACCGTGCACGTCACAACGCCGGGTCAAGTCGTGCAGCCGGGTCAGAGCCTGATCGAAATTGTTCCGATGAACGATACGCTGGTTGTCGAAGCGCGCATCAAGCCGAATGATATCGCCTTCATGTATCCGGGGCTTCCAGCAGTGGTGAAACTGTCGGCCTACGACTTCTCACTTTATGGCGGCCTTGAGGGGCGCGTCGAGCAGATCGGTGCGGACAGCATCACCGACGACCAAGGCGTGACGTATTATCTGATCCAAGTGCGGACCGCAGGGCGAACCCTGCTGCAGAACGACAAAGAGTTTCAGGTGCTCCCAGGCATGGTGGCAGATGTCGATGTGCGGACCGGTCAGAAATCCGTTCTCAGCTACATCATGAAGCCCCTAACACGTATGCGCCAGAGCGCACTCAGGGAACGATAGACGCTGAGAAGCAGGCGATGTTCCACGCAGTTTGGCGCGACTGGCATTGTTTGTCTCCGCAAGCACAACACCGTTTGCCGTCGCGCGTGCCACCCGCTGGGGCAATGGCGAGACATCTATTTTGATGCTCGAACGTTTTGGCGTTGAGCCGCCGAGCCACCCTGAAACAGTCCCGCATTCCAAGGCGATTCAAGCCACTGCCAAATTGTCAGGGCGCCGATTCCAATGATTTCAGCGACCCGTGTGAAAACAGGCGCAAACGGTATGACGAAATGTCAGGTTGGGTGTTTGAGCGCCGACCCGCTGTCCATTGCACAGGCTCATAAGCCATTGGAATAACGTAAGTAAAAATCCAGCTAAGCCTGATCAGCCCCCATCGGGTGGTCCGGTGCAATGTTAGTTCATAGCCCCTCCTTCGGCTAGATGCTGCGTGGACGGTGGAGCGGGCGTAGCCCGCGTAGGCGGCCATGCAGCAAGGGCGGGAACGAAGACCTCAGGCGCTGGTGCTTTGTAGCCGAGCGAAGCATGCGGCCTCACTGCGTTGTAATGCCGGCGCCAGCTCTCAATGACGATCTGAGCCTCACGGAGCGAGTAGAAAATCTCCCCGTTCAGCAGTTCGTCTCTGAGCCGGGCGTTGAAGCTCTCGACGTATCCGTTCTCCCACGGGCTGCCCGGCGCGATGTAAGCCGTCTTCGATCCAACAGCGGTGATCCAGTTCTGCACAGCTTCGGCGATGAACTCAGGGCCGTTATCAGAGCGAATGTGTCCTGGAACGCCGCGCAGGACGAACAGCTCTGAGAGAACGTCGATCACGTCGATCGATTTCAGCTTGCGCCGCACCCTGATCGCCAAGCTCTCATGCGTGAACTCATCGACCACGTTGAGCATCCGGTATTTCCGTCCGTCATGTGTGCGATCCTCGACGAAGTCGTAGGACCACACATGATTGCGGTGCTCCGGGCGCAGTCGGATGCACGAGCCGTCTGTCAGCCACAGACGACCGCGTTTGGGTTGTTTGTAAGGAACCTTCAGCCCCTCACGCCGCCAGATGCGCTCGACCCGCTTGTCGTTCACTAGCCAGCCGGCATGGCGCAGCAGCGCGGCGATCTTGCGATAGCCGTAGCGACCGTATCGGCGAGCCAGTTCAATAATATCGGCGGTTAGGCGCTCTTCGTCATCGCGCCCCGTCGGCACCTTCCTTTGCGTCGAGCGATGCTGTCCGAGCGCCACGCAGGCGCGACGCTCGGAGACGTGAAGCTCACGTCGAACATGCTCGATACAAACGCGTCGGCGGGCGGGGCTTAGAAGTTTCCCTTGGCAGCCTCGGCCAAGATCAACTTATCGAGCGTCAGGTCGGAAACCGCTTTGCGCAGGCGCTGGTTCTCAAGCTCCAGCTCCTTCAACCGCTTGACCTGATCCATCTGCAGGCCGCCGAACTCACGCCGCCAGCGATAATACGTCACCTGTGTCACGCCAATCGATCTGACGGCGTCGGGAACCTTGTTCCCCTGAGCCACCAAAACGTCAACCTGGCGAAGCTTTGAGACGATATCTTCCGCTTTGTATTTTTTCCTCGGCATCACTGTCCTCCTCGGGCAAAAAGCCATACTTCGAGTCGGACCACTTCACTGGGGGAGGATCACTATCAATTCATCGAGGTCATCGGGTGTCGGCGCGCCGCTCCGGGTCTGGATCTTCTGCGAGTCGGCGGCATGCGTCAGAAGCCCGTATTCCTTGTTGTTGATCAGTTCGCTTTCCTGGCGCTCTTTCACCGTTTCGATGGTCAGGCGAAGCTGCTCCTTGATCTGGTTGTGAGGGACGCTGTAGAGATCCGAAACGCGGGTATGCACGTCGAGCACCGTCTGTACGGCGCTGAGTAGATATTCGCGCGGGTTGTCGATGTAATCGACGTGGGTCTGCGGCAGCACGCGTTCATCGCGCAGCGATCGCGCACTTTGTTGACGCGATAAATGCCGGCTTCGACAGGCACCCAGCTCATGAAGTGCACCAGCCAACGCGGCGTGATGCTCGACATCTGAGGCACGGTCTTTGTTGCATTGGCTAATTGTCGTGCCGCTATATCGCCCAATGCCGTCTGCAGTTTGTCTGCCATTGTATTTCCTATTGCTGCTATATCAGAACCAAGTTCAATTCAGTAATTTGTGTAGATGCGACCGCGCATTGGACGTCAACGTCGTTATATTGGAATCAAATACCGGCGCCGCTGTCGAACACTTCGCTTCGTGCCATTGCCTGCACGATGTTACTGCCTGGCGGTACACTCCGCGTCAGCCAGACATTTCCGCCGATGGTCGAGCCATGGCCAATAGTGACGCGGCCGAGAATCGTCGCGCCGGCGTAGATGACGACATCGTCTTCGACGATCGGATGGCGTGCCTCTCCCTTGGTCAGCGCGCCGCTTTCCTCAACGGAAAACCGTTTGGCGCCGAGTGTCACGGCCTGATACAGCCGCACGCGCTCGCCGATGACGGCAGTTTCGCCTATGACGACGCCGGTGCCATGATCGATGAAGAAGCTGCCGCCGATGCGAGCACCAGGATGAATGTCAATGCCGGTTGCGGAATGCGAAATCTCGGCAATAATGCGTGCAACAATTGGCGCTCCAAGCCTGAACAACTCGTGCGCGAGGCGATGATGATAGATCGCGCGGATGCCAGGGTAACTGAGCAGGATTTCTTCGGTCGTCTGGGCGGCTGGGTCGCCATCAAAGGCGGCGCGAACGTCGGTTAGAAGATTTTCGCGAACCTCGGGCAAGCCGCCGGCGAAGTCCTGCAATATCGAAGACGCCGCCGATGCAACATCTGCCTTATCCTGATGATGCTGGGCGAAGGAGAACTGCAATTCTTGCTCGATAAGGCCGCGCAAAGACCGCAAGGCTCGGTTGAGCGTGTGACCGACAAAATAGTCTATGCCTTCATCATTGCCGTCCTGCCCGCCGCCGTGACGCGGAAACAGCGCGGCGTAGATGTCTTTTACGACGAGTGCCGCAACATCTGGATTGGGCAGTTCACGCGCATAGGGTTTGTGGTCTGCGGATCCCCTCGTGCGTGACCGCGACGCGCGAAGGTCGGTTACGATCTTGTCCAGGGGTATCGCCAGCCAGCTTTCAGTGGGCCGTGTTTCGAATTTCGTCATGGATTGGCTTTCGCAGGTGAGGTCCAGAGGCGAGCACGAACCGTCACATCCGCAGGAGGCACACGGGCGATCCGATGGTTGGACAATTCACGACCTGTCTATGATCCTTGCGCCTGCCAGTGAACGAAGAAGAGTTGCTAAGCAAATCAGGAATTCTCAATAGACGGGTCCAAGCCTAGAGCTACAGGTGACCGCCACAACAACACGGGAGGGGGCATCGATGCAGCCATGGTCGCAAGCCGACGCACGCTTGTTGAGCGGTGTCGAATTCTTACCCACCGATGTGGACAACACGCTGACCAGTAACGGTCGCCTCGAAAGCGCAACGATGTTGGCTCTCGAATAGCTGCAAGAGGCGGGCATCGCGGTCGTGTCGGTCAGGGCCGCCTCGGCCAGCTGGCGATTGATGTTGGCCAGCATGGGGCCGGTCGCTGCGGTGATCGCCGAGAACGGCGACGTCAGCTTCCAGAAAACTGCCGCTGGCATCAAAAAGGAGTACTTCGACTCCGCATGCCGTTCGCGATTGCGCACTCTGGAAGATGTGATCGTTACCGAAGGCGGTAAGGCCACCGCGTATATGCAATCGAGACGGTCTGGTGACGGCGCCGAGGCCGCCTTGCTCGCGCCAATGGAGGCCCCTTCGGCAGGCCGGTCGCAGGTCTTCGCCGAAAAGAGATATCACTTTCTCTACAGTAACTTAACAAATTCTCTGAATAGGACGTTTCGCGAACGCTTCTTAGTCCTTTGGAAACCATACGATGTGTACGGTTTATTCGTCGCCCGGATAACAAAGCGATCCGGATTGCGTTCAAAAAGCACGTCCGTGGGAGAATGTGACAGATGGATCGCCCTATCGATTCCGTGCATCCGGAATCGTTGCCCTATGATGTTGCCGAAGGCACGACCTCCGTCAACGCAGGAGCGGCACAAGCGCTTCGCGCTCCGGCGTACCACGAAACCATCGAAATCAAGCCGGACGCGGCGACCGAACCGGCCCTTGCCGCATTCGTTCGCGACGCAGGTGCTGAGCCGGTGATCACGAGCACCGGGCTCCTCGGGCTGCAATTCCCGAATGGAGGTCTCATTGTCCTCAAGGGGACAGGGTCGCTGGCGGCCGAATTGGAGCACGTCTCCGACGTGCTCGATATGCCTTCCGACGTTTTGATCGCTGTGATCTCTGATCTGGCGGCGGGCCGCGACGGGAAGGGGCCGGTCGCGGGGCTGCTGCCCAAAGTCGAGCACCGCGGCGAGGTGGCCGATCGTAACGACCCAGATTTGCAAGAACCGCTGCTGAGCGGCTCGAGCCCGTTGCCAGCCCATGGCGTGCCATCCGATCTTCAGTCATCAGAGTCCCCCCTATCGGCCCTGGCGCCGGAAACGCGCCGTTGGGGCCGGGATGATTTGAAACACGGCGAAGCCGGTGCAAGCGGCCGGCTCGTCACAGTCAAGACAGGGACCGCAATCGGCCATCTCGCTGGCCTGGGTGATGAAGAAATCGGGCATCGCAACGGCGAAAAACTCGTTTCGTCGGACAACACGATTCTACAGGGCCCGAACGCCGGTGTCGGTTCGGGTTTGGATCATCTCTGGCTGCTGGGCGATGTTGAATATCTGCGGGCGTCCCGTGATCTCGAACAGGGGGCCGATGTCTTCGAGAGTGACGGCTTCCGGCCGAAGATTTGGACGCCGCTTGAGCCGATCTCGGCGTTTCGCGCGAGCGAGGATACGCCTTACGGCGGCGCCCTGTTCGATCCCTCCCGTATGCCGCTGCCCGTCATCAGCCGCGAAGTCAGCATCAACCCGCTGTTCGGTACCGTGACTCTCGGCCCCGATGGGCATTTCGAATACACGCCGGCAAACGGATTTTCGGGCTTCGCTTCGTTCACCTACTCGTTCGTCGACCCCCGCACGGGTGAAACGGTATCCGGCAAGGTCGCCATCACGGTTGCGGCGGTGGCGGATCCGGCCTCCGTCTCGGGCGGCGCAGCGACGGGCGAAGATGGGGCGATCGCCCCGCCGGGGACGGTCAATCTCAACGATTCCGATGGTCCGGAAGCGATCGAAAAGGTCGTGATCAATGGCTTGCCTTCCGGCGCCACGCTTGATTGTAACACGGGGCTGCCCGGCTCCGTCGTGCAGCAACCGGATGGATCATTCATCGTTTCGGGCTCGACGGCGCAGATCCAGGCGCTGCTGCTGTCTCTTCAGGTGACGCCGCCCGCCGACTACCACGGCCGAATCACGCTGGACATTGCGGTTACGACGATCGAGCGCAACGTTCCGTCCAATCTGCCCGGCTATCTCGACCGTGAGACGGTACACTTTGCCTACCATATCGATGTCGAAGCGGTGGCCGACGCCGTGACCGCGACGGGCGACGCGGAGACGACGGACGAAGATGTTGCCGTTCACCTCGCCAACCTCGCCGCCACGTTCGGCGATTTGACCGACGGTTCGGAAAGCCATGTCGTGGAGATCCGCGGCGTTGATGCGGATGCTAAGATCACCAACAGTCTCGGCGTCGAATATCCGTTTTCGATTTCCGATACCGGCACGAAGACCTATACGCTGTCGCCGTCGCAGATTGGCGATGTTTATTTCCTGCCGCCACCGGACGAGAGCGGCACGTTCTCTGGCATGAGCATTGTCGCGATCGCGACCGAAGGCTCGAATGGCGACCGGGAGATTGCGACGGCTCCGATCAGCGTCCTCGTCAACCCGGTGGCCGATCCCGTTGAGATCACGGCGCCGACACAGGCGACAGATGAAGATACCTGGGTCACGTTTGGCGATGACATAACGTTCGTGGTCAACGATGCTTTGACGCAGACGATCACGAACGTGACCGTCACGGGATTCCCACCGGGCTCGACCGTCAGTTACATCCCTCTCGGCGGTGGTCCTGCTGTTGTGATCAGTTTGCCGGCCGGCGGTTCGGTGTCGTTTGCAGGCGCTTCCGAGGCAGAGATCCGTGCTTCGCTTGCGTCGTTGTCTGTATTGCCGCCGCCGAATGCCGATCAGAACATCACTCTGTCCGTTTCGGCAACGACCGAAGACCTGGGCGGCGTGACCGACGTGCAGACTGTGCCGATGATCATCACGGTTGCAGCCGTGGCGGACGGGACGAGCATTACGGGCTCGGCGTCTGGCAATGAAGATCAAAACATCAGTTTGCCGATCACGGTTGCGCGCGTCGATGCTGACGGCTCGGAATCGTATGAGTTCGCCCGGATCACCATTCCGACAGGCGGCACGCTCATTTACCCAGGCGTGCTGCCGAACGGGATTTCGGTGACGCAGTCCGGTGACGTTTTGACGTTCACGCCAGGCCCAACGACGACGGCTGCCCAATTCCAAGACTTCCTGGCGACGGGGCTGCAAGTGCGCCCGCCGGTCAACAGCGACGTGAACTTTAATGTCGGTGTGGAAGTTGGCACAATCGAGAGCACGCTGTCGGGTGGCGAAGTCTCGCTTTTGAGAGCCAGCGACACGGTTCAGATCCCTGTGACCGTCTATCCCGTCGTGGATATGCCGACCGTCTCCGGTGCGAGCACGGTCGATGAGGACGAAAGCGTCACGTTTGGCGCCGACATCATCATCTCCGAGAATGACAAGGCCGACGGTTCGGAAGCCATCACCCAAATCGTGCTCGGCAACATTCCGCTGGGTGCGGCCGTGACATACGCGGCCGTCGGCGGCGCTACCGTAACGACGGCCGTCGTTGCAGGCGTGCGCACCTATACGATCTCCGGCGGCACCGAGGATGATATTCGCGATACGCTCGCAACGTTTGCACTGACGCCGCCGCTGAACAGCGACGCGAATATTGCTGTTACGGTGGCCATCACAAAAGTTGACCAAACGACGAGCGAAGGCGAGGCGGCGGCGACATCGACGGCAACGTCCACGCACGCGATTGCCGTTGCAGCGGTGGCAGACGGGCCGACACTTTCAGGCTCGGCATCTGGCAACGAAGACCAGAACATCAATATGCCGATTACGGTCACGCGCATCGACGCGGACGGGTCGGAATCCTATGAGTTCGCCCGGATCACAGTTCCTGTAGGCGTGACCCTCGTTTATGCCGCTGTGCCGCCGAACGGTATCGCCGTTTCGGTCGCCGGCAATGTGGTGACGTTCGCGCCGGGCGCCGCGACGACGGCAGCACAGTTTGAAGCATTCCTGGCAACCGGCCTTCAGGTGCGCGCGCCTGCCAACAGCGACGTCAACTTCGATGTCGGTGTGCAGGTCGGCACCATCGAAAGCACGCTGTCTGGCGGCGAGGTTTCGCTGTTGCGCGCCAGCCAGTCGATCACCATTCCGGTGACCGTTAATCCTGTCAACGACGCGCCGGTCATCTCTGGTTCGAGCAGCGTCAACGAGGATGGCATCGTCAACACCGCTGACCAAGCGGTCACGGCGGCTGTTAATTTCGGGGCCAATATCGGGATCTCCGCACCCGACAGCACAGACGGGTCGGAAGCCATCACTCAGATCGTTGTCAGCGGTCTGCCGGTAGGCGCCGTCGTCAGTTATGTCTCGGTTGCCGGTGTGCTGACCACGTACGTTGTTGCTGCGGGCACGACGTCAATAACGCTCAACGGCGGCAGCGAAGCCGAAATCCGCGCCGCGCTGGCATCGATGACGCTTCTGCCACCGCCGAACAGTGACGCCGACATTTCGCTCGGCATCGCGGTCACGAAGGTCGACCAGACAACCAGCGAAAGCGAAGCGGCCGCAACCCTCGTCACCAACGGAACGCATGTGATCCGGGTGGCGGCCGTGGCTGACGTTCCGACAGGCTCGGGCTCGGGCAGCGGTCTCGAAGACCAGAACATTCCAGTCAGCATTTCTGTCGGCCATGCCGACAACACCGATGGCAGTGAGAACATCAAGAACGTTGTCATCGGCAATATTCCGGCGGGCTTTTCGCTGTCGGAATCGTCCGTTGGTGCCGGCGTTCTAACGCTGAACGGCAATGGAACCTATACGGTGACAGGCCCGAATGACGCGGCCATCAACGACGTGCTAGCCAACCTGACCCTGGTGTTTGCAGTCGGCGGCGCGCGCCAGCACCTCGACACAGATTTTCCCCTGTCAGTGACGGTGACGACGATCGAAAGCGCGGTTGGCGCTGGGCAGAATGCATTGCCTGAATCGTCCGCCACATTCAACGTGCCGATTACGGTCACGGCGGTAGCGGATGGCGTCACGGCGTCTGGCGGATCGGGCCTCCAAGAGGATACGGCGGGGGCGGA
>CALMYW010000055.1 GCA_937873665.1 uncultured Sphingorhabdus sp. | reverse complement strand
GGTGGCCCATGCGGTCGCTTTCCATGAACAGCGCCAGGTCGAGCGCGCCGGTGGGGACGGTTTCGACATAGTTGGTGCGATCGTACCAGGTGGACCCGTTGGTGCTGGTCGATCCCGCGCTTTCCAGCGGAACGTCGAAATTGGGGACATTTTCCGATCCGCCGAACATCAGGTGTTCGAACAGGTGGGCAAAGCCGGTGCGGCCCTTGGGTTCGCTCTTGGAACCGACGCGGTAATAGGTCGTCACCCCGACGATCGGCGCCTTGCGATCGGTATGGACCAGCACGGTCAGGCCGTTGTCCAGCGTGAACTTCTCGTACGGGATATCGACCGCCTTGACGAGTTCGCTGAGCGGCGCGGGCTGGGCGACCGGCACGGGCGCCGCCGGAACCGGCGCGGGGGCAGAGGCGATCGGCGCATTCTGCGCGGCGGAGCAGGCGGTGAGCGCAAGCGCGAGCAGCGATGCGGACAGGAAGCGGCGCATGGAGATCCTTCAGCGAGAGCGTGAATGACGGCAACCTATTGCAACCACGCCGCGCGTCAATTCGACACCGTGGTTCGACGAACGGCATGGGCGGCCGCACGAGCAGCGTAAGGCCGCCCCTTGCTCTCAGGTAAGCCCGCAGGTCCGGGCTGGGAAAAGCCTATTTGGTAAACGCGGCAGGCACGGTGATCAGGCACTCCATCGGCGCCTTTTCCATGTCCGGGGTCATGTCGATCCAGTCGTCGCGGAAGGTGCAGTCGCCTTCCAGGCCGTCATAGCCATAGCCCTTGATGTGCAGCCAGTCGCAGCCGCTGGGCGGGACCGCACTCTTTTCCCGGTACGTCAGGTCGAGCGGGCACCGGTTGCGCACCAGCACCGCGCGGCGGTGGGTGCCGGCCTCGTCCCACAGTTCCATCCGATCCGCGCCGACGTTGCGGACCTGCGCGGTTTCGACCAGATCGCCTACCCGCATGATCAGCTGCGCCGTGTTGCCGCTGCGCGCATTCTCGGTCCACCAGCCGGTTTCATAGGCGACGCCTTCGGGCCAGGGTTGCAGGACGGTGAGCGAGCCGCCGTTGTTGCGGATCGCCGAAACGGGATATTCCGGGCTGTCCGGGGTCAGGGTCCAGCTGCCGTCGCTCGGCCCGGCAAGAGCAGGGGCGGGCAGGCACACGGCGGCAAGTGCGGCAAGAGCCGTCAGGGCAGGGGCAGGAAGCCATGCGCGCATGGTCGTCACTCCTCGTATCGGCCCGATCAGATCAGCAATCGGCGCGCCTGTCCTTGCGCCCGGTCAAGGCGGCGCGCGCATGGATGTGATCCTGTGTGGTCACAGGAGGGTTCCATGCCTGCCTTGACCAGATTCGCCATTGCCGCGCTTGCACTCGCCGCCGCACTCCCCGCCGCTCCGGCACTGGCCGATACCCTGTGCGACAACGGCAACATCTATGCCGTCCACAATCGCCCGGCGGCGGGATCGACGCTGTGCCGGTTTGCCCGGCCGGTGCGGATCGAATCGATAATGACCTATCACTGGAACAACGGGCGCGGCGCGCCGGGCGGCACGATCACCGTCCGGTCGCGAACGACGGGCCGCGTCTATGGCCCGTTCTGGGTCGAAACCACGCCGAACGAGGGGCGGGTGCGCAGCGTCTACTGGACCGCTGCGCCCGGCCTGACCCTGCCGGCCGGGGATTACGATATCGTCGATTCCGATCAGGCGACCTGGTCTTGGAACGCGGCTTCGGGCAATTCCGGGATCGTGGTTATCAAGGGCGTGTTCGTGGCCCCTGCCGCAGCGACGGCAAGTGTTACCGCCAGACCGGTTGCGGCGCCGGTTACAGTCGCGAAGCCCCCGGTAGTCACGTCGCGCAAGCCCCGCGTTGGCGGCATGCACTGGAGCGGGTTTTTGAAATTGGCACCAAAACCGCCCGCTAATTAGTTTCCCAATCTAGCCTGAACCCAAGGAAATTAGCCACTACAGGCACAATTGAGTGCCAAAGCATATGTTCAGCAGTTTCCCAATCAAGCAAGCGCGCAATTCCGCCATTGAGCAATTTGCACCATAGGCATTGGGAAACCATTGGCTAGCTATTGAGAAACCGCCTGCCCCGGAAACACACGCGGCGCCGCAGCCATCACTATAGCTTTCATGGCGTGAGCCACTCGTAGTTCGAGCTCCTCGACTGGGTCTTCCATATGGAGGCGGTGTTGTACGAACTGCGCTAGTCGCACCAATCCGCCCATATGGCTCGCCAGAACTTCGATCAGATCAATGTCGGACAGCCCGACCAAACCGAACGGATTGAAGTTCGTAATTCGCACCAAGTGGAGCGCCGCCGGCAATCCTGCGTGGCGAAAGTCGTCACCGGGTGCCGGGGAAATTCGAGACAAAACCTCAATAGAGAACTCTTCGGAAAACCACCGTAAATGCGTTGCGGGGATCATTCCCCGCGCCTTCCAACTCGATAACGTCGCGCGTGAAACCCCTAGGGAGCGCGCCAAGTCCGCCTCTTTACCACCCAGGGCGAATGCCGCTCCCGCTAGAAAGTCCGCGACGGCATCAGGCTCCGACGGCAGCAACAATGCGAACGATATTGACAAATTGTTTGTATCGTTTACATCCTGCGATCCGGCAACTTTCGTAGGTCTGCGCATGGCTCGGTCTTCTCCTGCACAAGCTAATGTTTTGCAAGCGGTGCGAGGCGCGTTCATTATGAATGGCACCACGTTGACCGAATGGTGCAGGTCCAACGATGTCGATCCCGCACGAGCATGGCGCGCCTTGCAAGGGAAGGCCTCTGGCCCAGCAGCTCTCAAACTTCGGGCGCGGATACTGGTCGCTAGTTCCCGGGCCGCCGCATGACGCAACGGTGGCTGTCAGTGGGAGAGCTCGCCCCCATTCTCGGGACGACACCGCAGGGCGTTCGCAAGCGCCTCAAGCGCGCGCTACGATGCCCGCTGGGCGATTGGACGGTTCGCGAAGTCCCTGGGCGCGGCGGGCGATCCGGTGTCCGCTATGAGGTTGCTCTAAGCAGCCTGCCAGAAGCCATTCAGAAGGCCTTCAGAGACCAGAACCCCGATGCTTGTGACAACGTGTCACAAGCATCCCCGCCGATGGCTTTGGCTCTTCCTGCGCCTGCGGCGCCACATTTGCCACGAGTCGCGACCGCTGAAGAAACTCGCCGCGCGCTCGCCCTGTTCAAGCAAATCGAACCCGCCACGCGCGAAGGCCTGACTTCACGCGAACGCGGCCTGGCTGTCCGGCAGATCGTCCAGGCAACAGGGCTGCCGCGCAAGACAGTTTACACGCATTTGCAGCGCTATCAGCAGCATGGCCTTGAGGGCCTGTTGCGCAGGCGCCCCGTCAATGCGGGCGAAGCCCGGTGCGCCGTATCCATGTCGTTCGATCGGGCCTTCATTGCGGCGGGGCATCCCGCCGATTTGCTGCCCGAACTCGGAGCGTTTGTAACCGAGAATCTCAAGGGTCTGTGGAAGGGCCAAGCCGCCGATGGGGGCGAGAACGATATTGGCCGCCTCGCAGGCTTTCTGCTGTTCGAAAGGTGCGAGGAATTGAATGCGCCAATGCCGCTTGAAGCCTGCGTGATCGGGCGGCGGCGAGTTCGCGAGTTTCGCCGCTACAAGATGGTCAATATCCGCGACAATGATGCTGCGCAGTTTCGCGCCATGTTGCCAACGATCCGGCGCGATTGGACGCGCTTCGCCCCAATGGAGATTGTCATTGCCGACGTGAAGCATCTCGACGTGCTCGTTACTCGGGAGGACGGATCGAAGGCCTATCCCAAACTGATCGGGTTCATGGACGGCGGCACCGGGCGCGTTTTCGCCTACCTCGTACTTTGCCCCGAACGCCGCAGCATCTCGCAAAAGCTGGTAATCGAAGCGTTCATTGCCATGTGCCAGCATGAACACTGGGGTTTCCCCAAACGGCTCTACCTGGACAACGGCTCCGAGTTCGGCGGGCTGGATCGCATCATCCCGGCTATCAGCTTGCTCCACGATGACGCAGGCCGACAGATAATCCGTGCCCAGCCCTACAACGCCAATTCGAAGCCAATTGAGGCACTGTTCGCGCGCCTGGATAGGTACTGTTTTTCCGCACTTCCTGGCTACACAGGGCCTGATCGTACCAACAAGAAAA
>CALMYW010000054.1 GCA_937873665.1 uncultured Sphingorhabdus sp. | reverse complement strand
CGAAGCCAATGTGCGTGCCTCGGCCTCGCAACACGTGTCGAGACAGAACGCCACAACCCGGCGTGTGTCGCGCGGATCAATTATCCCGTCGTCCCACAAACGCGCCGTCGCGAACAATGCCTCCCCTTCGCGTTCATACTGGGCGACAAGCCTTTCAGCCATGGCCACCAGCCCCGCGCGGTTAGGTTCGACCCCGCGTGCGGCGGCTCCGTCTTCCGCGACGATGGTGAGAACCTTGGCGGCCTGTTCTCCGCCCATGACGGACAGGCGGTTGTTCGGCCAGGAAAAGATGAAACGCGGACCGAAAGACCGCCCGCACATGGCATAGGCACCAGCACCGAAGCTCGCCCCGATCTGGATCGTGATTTTTGGCACCGAAGCGTTCGTCACGGCCTGGATGAGCTTTGACCCATGCTTGACGATGCCTGACGTTTCCGCCTCGACGCCAACCATGAAACCCGTGGTGTTCTGCAGGAACAAAAGAGGCGTTTTCGACTGGCAGCACAACTGGATGAACTGCGCAGCCTTGGTCGCTCCAAGTGCATCGATTGGCCCGTTGTTGCCAATGATGCCGATGATCCGCCCTTCAATCCGCCCATGCCCGCAGATCGTGTGGATACCGTATTCTGCCTTGAATTCAGTGAAGTCGCTCTGGTCGACCACTCGGGCAATTACCTCACGCACATCGTAAGGCTTGCGGTAGTCGATGGGCACAACCCCTAGCAGTTCCTCGCTATCATAGCGGGGAGCGAGCTGTGATGACGTCAGGCGGCCGCGATCCCAGTGCAGTTTCCCAATGACCTCGCGGGCCTGACGCAGAGCATCGGCATCATTTTCCGCGAGATAGTCGCCAACCCCGGTCACTTGGGTGTGCAGTTCCGCGCCGCCAAGGTCTTCATCCCTTGCGATTTCACCTGTGGCCGCCTTGAGCAAGGGCGGTCCGGCCAGAAACACCTTGGAGCGGCCGCGGATCATGATGACGTAGTCGGACAGGCCAACCTGATAAGCGCCGCCTGCCGTCGAAGAGCCGTGAACGACCGTGATTGTCGGCAAGCCCAGTGCGGACATGCGCGAGAGATTCGCAAAGGTGCGTCCCCCTTCGACGAACATCTCCGCTTGCAAATTCAGATTGGCACCAGCGCTTTCAACGAGCTGGACGTAAGGTAGCTTGTTTTCGATCGCGATGTCCTGCGCGCGCAGTTGCTTCTTGATGCCCATCGGATGGGCTGCGCCGCCCTTGATGCCGGCATCGCTAGCAAAAACCATCACGCGGACGCCAGAAACGAACCCGATCCCGGTAATGGCCCCGCCGCCGTAAACGTTTTCGTTTCCGTCATCATCGTGCATGCCGATGCCGGCGAGCGCCGACAGTTCGAGAAACGGTGCATCTCGATCGAGCAGCAAGGCCACGCGATCGCGGGGCAGCAATTGCCCACGCTTGGCGAACTTGGGGCCAGCCCTTGCCGAAACCGTCTGCACCTTGGCTTCGAGCGCGCGAACCGCCCCGATCAGCTTCAGGTGGGCCGCCCGGTTCTGCTGGGACGTTTCGCTGTCTGGAATTGCCATACTGTCGATGATTGCCACGATCACCCTCCGAACAAATTGAGGAAGCGGTCGCGCAGTTCGACCTTCCGCAGCTTGGAAGTAGCGGTAAGCGGCAGGTCGTCGACGAACTCGACCGCCTTCGGCACTTCATGGGGAGCAAGCGCCCCGCGACAGTGGTTGAGGATTTCCCCTGCCTCCGCTGAACTTCCCGGCTTGAGCATGACCACGGCCACGACCGCCTCCTGCCAGCGCGGATGTGGCACCCCGATCACAGCGGCGTTCTGCACGTAAGGGTATTGCAAGAGTACTTGCTCGACCTTGACGGACGCGACATTCTCACCACCGGATTTGATCATGTCTTTCAAGCGATCGACGAACAGCATCTGGCCATCTTCATCGATGACACCCAGATCACCGGTGTGATGCCAGCCAAACCGCCGGGAATGGGCGGTTGCCTGTGCGTCCTTGTAGTACCCCAACATGACGTTGGGGCCGCGATGGACGATTTCGCCGATTTGACCCCGTGGCAGCAAGGTGCCGTCATCGTCCATTATTGCCACGTCGTTGACAATTGATGGCTCGCCCCAATAGTTGCCTTCCTTGAGCAACTGCTGTTCTGGGCGCAGCATCATGGTGCTCGGGTACATTTCAGTTTGACCCGAAGACAGGACGAACGTCGGGCAAAACTCGTCCAGTAGACGCCGCAAGAGCGGCCCCGGCATTGGCGCCATCGCATAGATGCAATAGCGCAGTGAGGAGACGTCTGTCTTGGAGCGGACCGGATGCTCCATCATGGCTGCGTACATCATCGGAAGTCCGACGAAGAAACTGATCTTGTGCTCCTCCATTGCGGGCAGGACCCGCCCGGGATCGAAGCCGTTGTGAAGGACCACGGTTGCGCCTGCGGAGAGGAATGTGGTCAGCAGGCAATGCGCCGACACATGGAAGAGCGGGAGGACGATGAGTATGCGATCGTCCCGAGTGACCATCCATTCCCCAATGTTGCACATGACTGTCGCGTAGACCGCGAGATTGCAGTGCATCACGCCCTTGGGGCGCGAGGTCGTTCCGCTGGTGTACATGATCATGACGAGATCACGCTCGCCGATCGAAAGATCAGGCTCGTCGCCGGGCGCCGCCGCCAGCAAGGTGTCAAGGGCCGGCCCCAAGGTCAGTACGATCGGATTTTGCTGGATCGAACCCAGCAGATAATCATCCAGCGGATTATCGGCGATGATGATTGCGGCCTGTGTATGGTCCAGAATGTAGGCCTTGTCGTCGTCCGACAACGAAGGGTTGATGGGTGCCCATACCAATCCGGCCTTGTGAATACCGAAGATCGTTATGATGAAGTCGATGCTGTTGGCACAGACTGTAGCGATCCGATCGCCCCGTTTCGCTCCCTGTTCGAGCAGGGCGTGGGCGCAGCGATTTGCCAGTTCATCCAGCTGACCGTAGGTGATTTCTCGCGACGGCGTTGCCACGGCCACCTTTTCGGGAAAGCGCCGCGCCGAGCGGCGCAGCAGATCACCCAGTGCGAGCCGCCCGAGCCCGTGGGTCACTTCATAGGAAGGCTGAAGGCCGAGGTCGACCATCGCATCCGATCCGTCGGCAGCCTCCCCCAACCGCGCCTTGGACGTTTCAAAGGTAGCGCTCAAAACGAACCTCTCAAGCTTGCCGCGCCCCGGCCTTCCCGATCGCGCCAGTTCGGGCCAAACCCGAGTTGCGCGACACGACGGATAGGGATCTGGCATCCATAATCCTCAACCCACTGCCGACTCTTGACGGCTTCATCCTTGATAGACGCCGCGTTCTTCTCGTGTCAAGACTTGCTTGCCGCAAGTTAGTAAAGTGAGTGCAATATTTTATTCAATTTCCAATGCCGTATCGCGTCGATGGTACGAGGCTGTGTGGCCCTAGACAACACAGCCTGCGAGGCATCTCAATGCGGACGTCACTGTGCCAGGCGTTCAGCTTCGCCGATCAGCTCACGCCCGATCAGCATGCGTCTGATCTCGTTCGTGCCAGCGCCGATGTCGAGCAGCTTGGCATCGCGATAGAACCGTTCCACCGGCCAATCCTTGGTGAACCCCGCACCACCGAGTGCCTGAACCGCCTCGTTGGCGACACGCACCGTGTTTTCGCTGGCCAGGAGGATAGCTGCGGCCGCGTCAAACCGCGTGGTGCGGCCTGCGTCGCAACTCTTCGCTACAGCATAAATGTATGCCCTCGACGAGTTGAGCGCCACGTACATGTCGGCCACCTTCGCCTGGATCAGCTGAAACTGGCCAATCGGCTTCCCAAACTGCTTACGCTCTCGCACGTAGGGCAGAACAACGTCGAGGCACGACTGCATGACGCCTAACGGAATTCCGGCCAACACGGCGCGCTCGAAGTCCAGCCCGCTCATCAGGACGCTGACGCCCTCGTTGATCGGACCCAAGGCGTTCTCTTCGGGCACCAGACAGTTGTCGAAAACCAGCTCGGCGGTAGGGGAACCTCGCATGCCCATCTTGTCGATCTTCTGGCCAATTGAAAATCCGGGCATGCCCTTCTCGATGATGAACGCCGTGATGCCGCGACTGCCCACACCAGTCTTCGCGTAAACTACGAGCGTGTCAGCGTAAGTAGCATTGGTGATCCAGAATTTGGTTCCGTTGAGAACATACCCCCCTGAAACCGCTTCTGCCTTGAGCTTCATCGACACGACGTCTGAACCCGCACCGACTTCTGACATCGCTAGGCTGCCAAGATGCTGCCCCGATATCAGCGGAGGCAAATATTTGGCTTTCTGTTCGCGTGAGCCCCAACGCGCGATTTGGTTGATGCACAGGTTGGTGTGAGCGCCATAGCTGAGACCAATTGCTCCGGAGGCCCGAGCGATCTCTTCGCAAGCGATGACATGTTCAAGGTATCCCAGGCCCAGGCCACCGTCCTCCTCGCTTACGGTTATGCCATGCAGCCCGAGATCACCCATGCTCGTCCAGAGTTCGTCGCGCGGAAACCAGTCTTCCGCATCGATTTTCTTGGCGAGAGGCGCAATCTTGTCGGTTGCAAACCGGCTGGTGGTTTCGCGGATCATGTCCGCGGCCTCGCCGAGGTCGAAATCGAACATCTGCATAAAGTGCTCCAATTGCCTTCGAGATTATAAGGCTCATGACGGGAAGGTTGGGGTGGCAGCGCCTATTTGGTCTTCCGAGATGGTGAACAGGCAGGCTCAATTTGGCGTCGGGGCTGGCCAAAGACCGGCAGCGGCTACGGCCTCGGCTTCTGCGAGCGTCAGGACCGACGCCGTCGCGCCGTGTCACGCCCCGGTTTTGGCGGCCTGCCGGCGAAGCTCGAGCTTGGCGATCTGATTGCGGTGAACCTCGTCAGGTCCATCGGCCAGCCTCAGAATCCGAGCGGTGGCGAACGCTGCAGCAAGGAAATGGTCGTTACCTGTGCCCCCGCCACCAAACAACTGGATGGCCCAATCAATGACTTGCTGCGCCATCGCCGGGGCTGCCACCTTTATCATGGCGATATCTTGTCGGGCAGCCTTGTTGCCAACGGTATCCATCATCCATGCCGCGCGCATGGTAAGAAGTCGCGCCTGCTCGATAAGGA
This sequence comes from uncultured Sphingorhabdus sp., assembly GCA_937873665.1. The sequence continues at coordinate 240 of CALMYW010000054.1, read as the reverse complement.
TTCGCGCCTGCGCGATCCGCTCCATCGTGACACTTTGCTCGGAAATCGGATTGCCAAAGGCCACACGCTCGGTCGCGCGGCGACACATCCGCTCCAATATACGTTCGCTCAGCCCTATTAGCCGCATGCAATGATGGATGCGGCCCGGCCCAAGGCGACCCTGCGCGATTTCGAAGCCGCGTCCTTCCCCGAGCAAGATGTTCGATGCCGGCACCCGAACGTTTTCGAACACAACTTCTG
>CALMYW010000053.1 GCA_937873665.1 uncultured Sphingorhabdus sp. | reverse complement strand
CAACAATCCCTATTTTCGGGATGCCTATGCGCAGATCGCCCTGCGGCGAAATGGACCCGATGTGCCATCGACCTATATAATCCCGATGGCAGCCAGAGCGATCGGCGAAGTAACCGACTATGCCGATTTCCAGCGCCTGATCGACATCGAGAAGGGGCGCAATTCCGAATTCGCGGAATGGCTCGCAAGCCGACGCGACACCTCTTTCAGCCGCGAACAGCTTGCCCATCATGATCAAGGTACGCTTGGGCATGCCATTCACGAATTGCTGGGCATTTCCGGGATTGAAATGGATTTGCAACTCAAAGGCATCGTGCCTGACAACGACATCGATTATATTTCGAAACGTCGCGGAACAGTGCACGATATCGAACATATTGTCACCGGCTTCGATGCAAACGCTTGCGGCGAACTGGCCCTGATCTGGCAGGATATCGCCTCGAACGCCGCATACTTTTCCCCCGACCTCGCCCATCACATGAATGCGGGGCTGGTTTTCCTGGCGACGGCAACGTTGCAACAATATTCCCTGCACTACCCGGCTGTAATGCCTACAGCGCTAGAAGCCATGCGGCAGGGCGTCGCCATGGGACAGGCGCTCAAGCGTCCTTTGATCATGGAGCCTTGGGAAGACATTCTGGAATTGCAGATTGGCGAGATCACAAGGCGCCTGGGCATCGAACGAGGTCCGGGTCCTGCCTGGGGCTGGACCTGCGCGGCGACGTCCGGGTAACCGGGTTCGCAGGCAAGATTCGATCACCGCGCGAATGATACGATTGTATATCCGTTTTTCCGATGTTATGTGATTCGAGGGATGTGTCGGAAACCTCCGGCGCGCGGAGGCGATGTCGACAACCAGCGCCTCCACAAACGGGAATGAGGATTTGCGATGTCTGAAAATCGCCAGGGGAAAGACCTTCGATTCATAGTTATTGGCGCTGGGATGGCCGGCGTTCTGGCCGCCATCAAGCTCAAGGAAGCGGGCTATTCGCAAATAACTGTCTATGAAAAGGGTGAGTCGGTCGGGGGCACCTGGCGTGAAAATCAGTACCCTGGCCTGACCTGCGACCTCGCCGCACACGCCTACACTTACACCTTCGAACGCAATCCGGACTGGAGCCAACTCTTCGCACCGGGACCCGAGATCCACCAGTATTTCATCCGCGTGGCTGAAAAATACGGCATCATGCCACTGATACGCTTCAACGAGGAAGTTTCGGAGTGCCGCTATGATGGTGGCAAGTGGCACGTGAAGACGAAGAACGGCATCGAGGACTGGGCCGACTTCGTCATCGCGGCGACCGGCGTACTGCACCATCCCTTCACCCCCGAGATCGAGGGTATGGACACCTTCGAAGGAGCCATGTTCCACTCAACGCGATGGGATCACTCGGTCCCGCTCGAAGGCAAGCGGGTGGCAGTGATCGGCACGGGATCAACCGGCATACAGATCGTTGCCGCGCTGCAACCCGTGGCGGACAAGGTCTACCAGGTGCAAAGGACTGCCCAATGGGTCCGCTACATTCCTTTCCACAAGTACACGGAAGAGGATAAGCAACGGTTCCGCGACCATCCCGAGCTGATGGAAGAACTCGCCGAACAGTGGGCATTCGGCGAAACCGCACAGACCTTCATGCGTGGCTTGGCCGATGCCAATTCCAACGAAATGCACAAGATCGAGGACCTTTGCCGCGAAGACCTCGAGACGCGCATTCAGGATCCGGAACTTCGCGAAATGCTGCGTCCGCGCTATCGCGCCGCCTGCAAGCGTCTGGTCATGTCGTGGGATTATTTCGATGCTGTCCAGCAGCCCAACGTCGAAGATAACCGATCAGATCGAGCGCTTCGAAAAGAACGGCATCCGTTTCGCGTCCGGCAAATTCATAGAGGTTGACGTGATCGGGCTTGCAACCGGCTTCGACGTATCGAGGTTTATTCGCCCGACCAAGGTGACCGGGCTGAACGGCTACGACCTGGAGGAATTCTGGAGCCCTGACGCAAAAGCCTACGGAGCCATGACAATGCCGCGTTTCCCGAACCTGTTCTTCCTCAATGGCCCCAATGGCCCGGTCGGCAACTTCTCGCTTATCGACATCGCCGAAAAGCAGATGCGCTATGTCATGCCGGTGAGTGACCTGTTGAAATCGGGGGTGGGCAAGGCCGTGCAGGTTTCACAGGAGGCCTTCGACGATTTTGACCGCCGCCGCAAGGACGCAGCACGGAACACGATCTGGGCTACCGGCTGCAAGAGCTGGTATCTGGACTCGGAAGGCCTGCCCCACATTTGGACCCTGTCCATCGACGAGCTCGTCAAAATGACCAGCAAACCCGACTGGGGGCACTACGAATTCCTCGACGAAGACGGCAACCAGCTGCTGATCGATCCTGCAAAACTGGAAAGCGCTAACGCCTGATCGGGCAAATGGATGAAAAAGGGGCCCGGCGATCAGGAAAGATCGCCGGGCCCCTTTTTGTGTCTGACCGGAATCAGACCTGTTCCCACGGCGCCACCGCCTGGTTTCAGATTCCCCAGAGGCGCGCCGCGTTGCCACCCAGGAACTTCGCCCCCGCGACAGGGCCGAGCTTCTCGTAGCAGTCCTTCAGCAAATCGCCGGTGAAACCCCAGGTCCCTTCAGGATGCGGATAGTCGGCGCACCACATCATATTGTCTTCTCCGATCACGTCCACAAGACGGATGGCGATGGGATCGACCATGAACGAGGTGTGGCACTGGCGATGCCAATAAGCGCTGGGTTTCAACCCAAGCTTCGGACTCAGCTTGGTGCCGAAGGTGGCAACGATATAGTCCATGTCGACCAGTGTCTGAGCCACCCAGGCCCCGCCTCCCTCATGGAACACCACTTTGAGGTCGGGATGCCGATCAAGGGCGCCAGAGAATACCAGCGCGCCCAGCAGGTTTCGATAGGGGCACAAATTCGCCGTCAGATTGGCGCCGAGAGAGCCGTTACCAGAGAAGTGCGGGTAGACCCCGGCATGGAAGCTCAGAGGAATGCCGGATTCGGCAATCGCTTTCCAGACCGGGTCCATGGCCATGCTGTTCCAACGAATGCCGCGTGGCGAATGCGGCATCTGCAGAGCCTTGTAGCCAAGACCCTTGATCTTCTGGATATAGTCGTGTGCCGTTTCAGGTTTCAGGAACGACGGCAGAATGGCAACGCCATGCATGCGCTTGGCTTGTGGTTTCAGGTATTCAGCCAGCCATTCGTTGTATACATCGACGCAAGCCCAATAAAGCTCTTTGTCCTCAAGGCTGTTGAGTGCCTGGAAGAGGCCATGGAAAACTATGCAGGCCTCGATGTTTTCCGCATCGAGATCCTTCACCTTCCTATCGAGATCAAACAGTCCCGGCAGGCCCATAATGGTCTCATCACCCACGCCGCGAGGGATAAGGTCGCGCCCCTCAGCGCGAAACACCATGGAATCACCTTCACGGTAAAAGACTGGCGCCTTGTCCTTGAATTTCGCTGGCAGCCGTTCTTCGAAAAGATGGTCCATTTCCATGTTGTGATCATCGGACGAAATGATCCGGACACCGGCCGGGGGTTTCCAGCTATCTTCAGGATAGGGGCGCTGAGCAGGGAATGGGAGTTCGGCTTCGAGCAACACGAGATGCCTCCATTGAGAAAAGTGGTCAGAACATATAAAACCTTTAACTATTAATCTAGCCACTGACTTTGATATGCGTCAAGCTCCAAGAGGCACTGACGGCATTTTTCAGCCATCGGCCAGCGCGACGTTGACATCCTCCCCGTTTGCTTCCCTCGGTTTGAATGTGGATTTTTCGGTGATGTGGCCCTCGTGCTGAAGGAGCATGCCGTGAAGGCGAGTCGATCTGCCGAAGAGCAGATTGCCTGCGCTGGCGCTGGAAAACGTGCGCTGTGAAGCGACTTTGAAGGCTCTACCCAGACCTGATCGCGATGCTGGTTTGGGCTGATACCAAGGTTCACTGATGTGAACCCATGC
>CALMYW010000052.1 GCA_937873665.1 uncultured Sphingorhabdus sp. | reverse complement strand
ATCACCCGCCCTCTTTTTCCGTGGTGGGGGGGGGCGGGGGGGGGGGGGGGGCGGGGGGGGGGGGGTGGCGCCGCCACCACCGCGCCGTCCTGGCGCCCCGGGGTCCCGACCCCCCCCAAGACCGGGGCGCGGCGGCCGGCCGGCGACGGGCGCAACTGCGCCAACCGCCATGCCAATGGCGGGGCGCTGCGGCGGCCTCTTAGGATGCCGGACTTCACGGCCCATGCCGTGCCGCTCTCGCAGCCGGGCGAGAGCAAGGCCGAGGCGACGCGGGTGATGGGCGCCTTCCTGCGCGAGGTGATGAAGGCCAACCGGGAAAGCCGCAACTTCCGCGTCTTCGGCCCCGACGAAACCGCCTCGAACCGGCTGCAGGCCCTGTTCGAGGTCACGGACCGGGCCTGGAACGCCAAAACCATCCCCGAGGACGAGCATCTGGCCCCGGATGGCCGGGTCATGGAGATCCTGAGCGAGCATCTCTGCCAGGGCTGGCTGGAGGGCTACCTCCTCACCGGCCGCCACGGCCTGTTCTCCTGCTACGAGGCCTTCATCCACATCGTCGACTCGATGTTCAACCAGCATGCGAAATGGCTGAAGACGGCGAAGGAAGTGCCCTGGCGTCGGCCGATCGCCTCGCTGAACTACCTCCTCACCTCCCATGTCTGGCAGCAGGACCATAACGGCTTCAGCCATCAGGACCCAGGCTTCATCGACCATGTCGTCAACAAGAAGGCCGATATCGTTCGCGTCTACCTGCCGCCCGACGCCAACACCCTGCTCCACGTCACCGACCACTGCCTGCGGAGCTGGGACCGGATCAACGTCATCGTCGCCGGCAAGGCCCCGGCCCCGCAATGGCTGGACATGGATGCGGCGATCAGGCACTGCGCGCAGGGCATCGGTATCTGGGAATGGGCGAGCAACGACCGCGGGTCCGAGCCCGACGTGGTGCTGGCCTGCGCCGGCGACGTGCCGACGCTGGAGACGCTCGCCGCCGTCACCCTGCTGCGCGAGCATGTCCCGGATCTGAAAGTCCGCGTCGTCAATGTCGTCGACCTGATGACGCTTCAGCCACGCTCGCAGCATCCGCACGGCCTGACCGACCCGGATTTCGATGCGCTGTTCACCACCGACAAGCCGGTGATCTTCGCTTATCACGGCTATCCCTGGCTGATCCACCGCCTCGTCTACAAGCGCACCAACCATGCCAACGTGCATGTGCGCGGCTATGAGGAGGAAGGCTCGACGACGACGACCTTCGACATGGTGGTGCGCAACCGGCTCGACCGCTTCCACCTCGTCGCCGATGTCATCGACAGGGTGCCGAAGCTGGGCGCGGCCGCCGTCTACGCCAAGCAGGCGATCCGCGACAAGCTGATTGAGCATCACCGCTACATCCGCGAGCACGGCGTCGACATGCCGGAGGTTCGCGACTGGCGCTGGCCCGCAGGCGCGTGAGCTCACTCTTCGCGGAGCGCCGCTACCGGCAGAGGTCCCCCGCGCTATTGCGAGCGAGGCTGGCTCAGGGGGCGTTGCGGGGTCTCCCGCAGAAGGGGTCGGTCGAGACCCACGGCTCGGCCGCAGGGGAAGTCGTTCCCCTCCCAGGCTTGGTTGATCAACTTTTACCAAGTTTCTGAACCGTTGCTTCATTGCGGTGCATCCATTTTAGTCGCCGAGTAGGCGGACTACGGGCGGGTGGGTTTTGTTGCATGCAGAGAATGGAATTCTAAGGCAGATCGCCAGCGGAAAGCCGATCGAAGACGTGGCGACTGCATTGTGCCGCGAAGCGGAGGCAAGATTTCCTGGTCTTGTCTTTGTGATAGCGCGAATCGATCGGATGGGACTTCTCCGCTTCGTGTCCGGTCCGAGCCTGCCGACCAGTTGCGTCGCCGCGATTGAAAGCCATGCGGACAGTCCTGATGCTCTGGCATGCAGTATTGCGGCTTATGTCGAACCGCCGCTCTTTTTCACCAGGATCCAGACTGATCAGGATTGGAGCAGGTTCCGCGATTTCCACTGCAAGATCGGTTTCCGGGCGTTTTGGTCCTATCCGTGTTCCAACGAGAACGGCGCTCCGATCGGGCTCCTCGGCGTCTATGTGTGTGAAGCGCGTGAACCGTCGGCGCAGGAGGCCGAGTTCATCGATCGCTGGCGGGTGCTGTGCGAACTCGCGCTACGCCGCCATGAGCATGCCGACGCCGGGGAGCGCAAGGCGCTGACCGACGCCTTGACGGGTTTGCCCAACCGCGCTGCTTTCGAAGCGAACTTTGCCAGTCTCGAAGCCCAGCCGTTAAACTCATGGGCGATGTTCGTCATCGATCTGGACAATCTCAAGACTGTAAACGATGTGTTCGGCCACAAGGCTGGCGACCAGCTGATCCGGATCGCCGGGGAGCGCATCTCCCAGGCCATGGCGCCGGACGTCACCTACCGGATCGGCGGCGATGAGTTCCTGGTGATTGTCAGGCGGCAGAAATGGCTTCGCGACCTGGAGGCGGCGGCTTCTGAGATTCTCACATCACTGGAGATTCCGGCCAATTGCGATAGCCAATCGTTCATTCCGGCCGCGACGATCGGGGGCGCCGTGTTCGATGCCGAAGACTGCGATGCGCAGCGCGTCTATCAGAACGCGGATTTCGCCCTCTATCATGCAAAGGAGACGGGCCGCGGTGGCTTCGTCCGCTACTGGACGGGCATCGATACGCGGATGACGCGCCGCCGCAGCGCGGTGCGCGATGTCGCCGAAGCGCTTGAGGAGCAAAGGATCGAGGCTTGTTATCAGCCGATCGTCCAGCTCGATACGCGCAAGGTTGTCGGGATGGAGGCGCTCTGCCGGCTGCGCACGCCGTCTGGCAAACTCATTCCGGCGAGCGGCTTCATTGATGCGACGACCGACGCCAGGGTTGCGACCGAACTCACCAGCCACATGTTGGCGCACATGACGCAGGACCTCGAGGCGTGGCGGGACATGGATATTCCCTTCCCGGAGATCATGCTCAATGTTTCGACGGCGGACTTCTATGCAGGCGATCTTCTCCGCAAGCTGGAGATCGCTTTCGCTGCGACCGGGATGCCGGTCTCGCGGCTGACGCTCCATGTGAACGAGGATGTTGCAACAGGGCGCGGCGACGGGGTTGTCGCCCGCCAGATCGCGCGCCTGCGCCGACACGGCGTGCGCGTGGCGCTCGACGATTTTGGAAGAGGGCAAGCCTCTCTGACCCACCTGGCGAGATGCCGGTGGACGAGATCATTATCGCCCGCTCGTTCGTCGAACGGCTTTGGCCGGCCGATCCGGCCCTGGTTATCGTTCAGGGCCTGATCGACATCGCACGCCAACTCGAGATCCGCGTCGTCGCGAAAGGGATCGAGACGGAAGTTCAGGCGAGCCAGCTTTGGGCCATGGGCTGCCGGTATGGTCAGGGCTTCGCCTTCTCGCGGCCGGTTGACCGCGAAACGGCGCTCATGTTCCTGCACCGGCACGGACAAGATGTCACCGGATCGATTCCGGTTGGAACGCCGAAACCTCGGGTGAGGCATCGACAAGTGCGTAAGCGAGCGTAATGCGGCGGCTGTTATTGCCGTTGCACCTTGCACGGAGGTCTCCCGCCGATCTTCGTAGTGTCATTCGGTGGATGCAGTTTCGGCGTGAGCTCTTCGCGTTCTCAATGATTTTCTGACGATGTCGGAGGCCCAGTGAACGCGCATGAGCGACACTCCAATCATCACAGAGTGTCATGCGGCAAGGGGGACGCCCTCTTGTCCTGGCTTCTCCTCACCGATTGCACTTTGCAGGAATCGCGAAAGCGCGGCCTTACGGGAATTTCGGTCAAGCGCATAGGTGGTCTGTTTGAACTTGACGCCGTCGAGCAGCCCCTGGACATAGCCGGAGATCGTGTCCGCAGCCATGATGAGGGCTGTGTCGAGCGTGTGGATGTATTTGCTTGTAACCGTACCCTTGGAGTGGCCAACCAACGCGGCGATCGTGACTTCGGTGAAGCCGAGATCGTTCGCGATGCTGGCGAAGCTGTGGCGCAGGACGTGCGGCGTCACATCGGCCAACGGAGAGTCCTTGAAAATCTGCTTCCAGTGGTTGGGGAAGCCGCCAAAGGCATTGTCCTCGCCCTGGCCGGGGAAGACATAAGTGCCCATCGCGGCGCTGCGACGTTCCTCTAGGTACTCGACCACGGCAAGACCGATGGGGCGGACAGAGGCCCCTTCCTTGCTGTCTACGAGGCGCATGCAACTGGCGTCGGTGTCTGCCTCGCTCCACATGAGACCGATCATCTCGCTGCGACGGCAGCCGGTGAGCGCGATCTGGCGGATGATGTCGACCGTCATTGCATATTTCGGGGTTGCGGCTGCTTCCCGCAGCATCTCGCCCAGGATGCGATACTCGGCTTCAGTGAGACGGCGATCGCGCACATTGTCCTTCGGCTTGCGGATGCCGTGCGCCGGATTGGACGTGATGATTCCGGCCTCCATCGCGTAGGTGAAAATGCCGCCGATGAGCCCGACCGTGCGCGTGGCCGTCCCGGCGCCGCCTTTCACGATGGCTTTGCCCCGCAGCTTCTTGGTTTTCACAGATACCGCCGTTTTCCCCGCCATGATGTCCTTCAACACCTTTGCGATATCGGCTTTGACAATATCCTTGACCCGTCGGTTGCCGAGCAGCGGGACGAAGTGACGATGAATCCGGCCGGTGTCGCTGACGATGGTGGTCGCCTTCTTCGGTCGACCGCCTTTCCCGAGAATGAGTCCGGCTTCGAGATCCTTGAGATACATCGCGCACAGTTCTTTGACGGTGATCGCCTGATGATCGAGCAGACGTTCCTCGGACGGGTTGTCACCCTGAGCAACGCGGCCGAGCTGCACCTTCGCTTCCTGCCGAGCCGTCTCTGCCGTCCAGACGCCATGGAGACCGATAGTGTAGCGGCGGGTTCGACCTGCGGCTCGATACTGGATAAGGTAGCTGCGCTTGCCGGACGCGAAGATGCGGAGGCCGAAGCCGGGCAGTTCGTCGTCCCAGACGAAATAGTCCTTCTCGCGGATAGCGGCGGCGTCTACGACGCGTTTTGTCAGCTTGGCCATTACGCGATTTCCCCCTCGAGAGCGGTCTGCTTCCGCGGAAGCACCACGGAAGCAGCTGGATGAAAGTCGGAGCGAAGTTTCGGATATGGGTTTCGGCGGGGAAAGCCGAATTGTCCATAGGTTTCAAATGGTTGTAGTATCATTGCGTGTCCTGGCGTGCATTTAGGATAGCCAGGTCAAATTGCTCCGAAGGCAGAGGTCAGGGGTTCGAATCCCTTCGGGCGCGCCAGTTTTCCGTCTCCACGGCCCATCCCGCCATAAAGCCGCATGAAAGCCGTCATGCGCGCCGGCGCGACGTCCCGCCGCCATTGGTCAGCCCTCGCGCCGCTCCGTCGCTCTCTTGGCTTCTTCGCGCGGCTCCTTCACCTCCACGAACTCGACATCGATGGCGTCGATCCGTTTCGCCCCATCCGGCGGCCCGGCCCGCCATTCATGCGCGTCGAGATCGACCACGCCGGGCGCGCGGCGCTCGATGAAGCGGGGCGCGAATTTCCGCGCGATCCAGCCGCGCACCGAGGGCGCGGCCAGCGCGAGGCCAATGAAATCGGAGGCGAAGCCCGGCAGGATCAGCAGCGTCGCGCCGATGGTGGCGAGGGGGCCGTCGAGAAAGGCCCCCTCGCGCCGCGCCTCCCCCTCGGCGGTCGGGTTGAGCCCCGCCCTCGCCGCCGCCCCGACATGGCCGAAAGGCGCGCGCCC
>CALMYW010000051.1 GCA_937873665.1 uncultured Sphingorhabdus sp. | reverse complement strand
GGCGTCTGCGCCAACTTTCTTCCCCTGGGTCTGAGACCCATTCCTCGCGAGACAAGAAAGCCGTCTGACCGCCATCCTTCACTGCGTTTCGGCCCTTCCCTACCCCAAAAAGTGATACTTTTTGGGGACCCCGAGGTGCGCGTGCAGCGGGCGCAAGCCCCTGCCTTCAACCAGCCATCGAGGCCGCGATGGGCGCGGGTTCGAACAACTTGAAGGACATCATCATGGCAAACATCGGCACTTTCACCAAGACCGGCAACGAATATAAGGGCGAGATCGTCACCATGTCGGTGCAGCAGAAGAACGTCCGCATCGTCCCCGAAGCCAGCGACAACGAAAGCGCACCATCCCACCGGGTTTTCGTCGGTCGCGCAGAAATCGGCGCCGCCTGGACCAAGCGCTCGAACGAAGGCCGCGATTATCTCTCGGTCAAGCTCGACGATCCCAGCTTCACCGCCCCGATCTTCGCCAACCTCTTCGACGACGAAGACGGCAAGACCTACAATCTGATCTGGTCACGTGCCCGCCGCACCAACGGCGACTGACCAGCAAGCCAGCCCCGCCCGGCACCTGCCGGGCGGGGCTTCGGCGTGTTCAATCCTCGTTAGCATCGGAAGGAATCACAAGGAGTGCGGATGCTTCGATTCCCAATGCCACCGAAAGGCTTTCGATCTTGTCGATTGAGGCGCTATACCGCCCACGCTCAAGGCTGCTGACATAGGTGCGATCAAGATGCGCGCGATGAGCTAACTCTTCCTGCGACAGTCCTGCCGCAAGGCGAAAGTGTTTCAGATTGGTGGCCAGAACCTCGCGCAATGTCATCGCACGCAATGACCACTGTTGCAGAGTATTTAACCACGGAGTATACTCTACAAGCGTGAGTTGCAGTCTGGATCAGCCGCTTGGTGACAGGCTTTCAGTTGTCCGGGATCGAGCACTCCGCTCTCCGCAAGCGCGGATAATTGGAATAATCACCATTTTGGAGGGTGTTCGTGCTATGTGTAACATCATGCACAACGAGTCGAGACGAAGGCTCGTCCCATGACGACACCGCTATTTGACGACCGCCCGCCAGCCGATGATCGGATCACGGCCTATGACGAGCGGCATTTTGTCACGTATTTACGGTTACTTGACGCTGCTGAGGAAGGTGCCGACTGGCAAGAGGCCGCTCAAATCATCTTCGGTCTCGATAGCCAGGCACAGCCCGATCATGCCCGCCTGGTGCACGATGCCCATCTTGAGCGGGCGCGCTGGATGACAACTCGCGGGTATCGTCATCTTCTTGAAATGTCGCGCAAAGGTTGACTGGGATAAAGAGGAACCTTCGATTCTCTTAATCGATTAACCGGCTTTACTCCAGAGTCTTGAACAATACCCCGCAGCTTTGGTTACTTGCGGCTTATCCTTGATCTACAAAGACTTGAGGCTTGGCCTTTTCGCCTGTACATTGCAGGGGGCACTATGTCCGGTGGTTCGTCATGGCGGTCACCATCGACCGCAGATCAGTATCTGAACCATGACTATGCGGATTTTGCGCAGGAATATTTGCAGCGCAATGCCGACTATCGCCGCGATCTTACAGAAACGATGGCCAACATTGCTGAGGATCCGAAAATCGCCCTTGCGCAGAAGGAGGGCCTGGCCGGGCGGTGGGGCCTCGGCTTTCCCCACGACGCCAGATGCGAACCCGCGAACAGAACCGGCCCTTTGGTCACCGTCCGCAGCGCCCGACGTCATCATCATCACAACCGCCGACAGCGCAGAGACAGTGCCGCTGCCACCCGGCTTTGAGCCTTTGACGGCAGCCACCACGCCAACCGAGCAGCATCTGGTGATAGCGCGCGACACCGCTAGGCTTCGCCTTTGCGTGCGCTTTGAGCCTACAAATTACACCCGGTGCCTCATCATCCCCCATGACGAATGCGCCGCCCTGAGGCTTGCCGCCACTGCCCGCTATGAGCGGGTGACGTGCGGACTGCGCCTCGGGCCAGATCGCGCGGGTGCGCCATCGGCCTATCGGCGGTCCCGGCTTGTCGAGCTGCTCGCCATTCACGATGGCCTCGACGCAGGTTCGTCAGTGCGTGACCTCGCCTACAGCCTCGTCTTCACGCGCCATGTTCCGCTCGTCGGCGCGACATGGAAAGGGTCTGACGAGCGCCGTCACACGTTACGGCTTATCGCCGCAGCGCGCCGGTTGGTGAACGGCGGATATCGCAAACTGCTCCGTCACCGCTGACATCGACGTAGGAGTGACAATTTTCGGGTCATCCATTGTGTCACTCCCTCTCCCCATCCCGGCTTCGCCATTGCTGCCTGCGACCAGCGGCAACCCGCCGCTGTCACCGATCAGCAGCGGAGCCAGCCCATGGATGCCAGACCCACACCCGTCATAGCCCGCTTCTTGCGGACGCCAGATGCCGCTGTGCATCTTGGGCTGTCCGCCCGCACGCTGGAAAAACATCGCTGCTTTGGCACGGGCCCGGTTTACCGCAAACTTGGCGGACGGATTGTTTATTCGATCACTGATCTTGATGCCTGGGCCGAACTCGGCCTGCGCCGCTCGACGAGCGATCCCGGCAAGGGCGTGGTCCATCCCGCCAAGCGGCTCGACGGCTATACGCCGCCGGTGCGGCGCTGAGGCAGACCATGCCGCGCCTATCCCACTTCCCGGCCGAGACCCGCCAAATGGAACTGTTCGTCAGTGCGGGCGGCGAAATTGCCGCTCGCGACGCGCAGGATCTAATGGCCTGGCCGTTCTTCAGTCTCGCCAAGACCAAGCGGGTGCGCCCGATCGACTTCCGGATGGGAGAAGTCTCGATTCTGGTCGAGGCCACCGCCGAACACGGGATGGCGACCATCTGGGATGCCGACGTGCTCATCTGGGTTGCGAGCCAGATCGTCGAGGCGCGCGATGCGGGTCGCCCGACATCGCGGCTGATCGCCGCGAGCCCACACGAAATCCTCGCTTTCACCCGGCGCGGGACCGGCAAGGCGAGCTACGAACGATTGAAGGCCGGGCTCGACCGGCTGCAATCGACGACAATCGCAACCTCGATCCGCCAGCGCCCAACACCAAACGGGGCGCGGCGGCGGCACCGCTTCAGCTGGATCAACGAGTGGAAAGAGCGCCTCGACCATTCGGGCCGCGCGCTTGGGATCGAGATGATCATCCCCGACTGGTTCTACGAAGGCGTGCTCGACCAGGCGCTCGTGCTGACCATTGACCCGGCCTATTTCGGTCTGACCGGCGGGCTGGAACGCTGGCTCTACCGGCTCGTGCGCAAGCACGGCGGCAAGCAGAAATGTGGCTGGAGCTTCGACTTTCAGCACCTGCACATGAAGTCCGGCGCGCTCTCGCCGCCCAAGCGCTTCGCCTTCGAGCTACGCGATATCGTCCGCCGTCAGGCGCTGCCCGGATATGCCCTCAGCCTTGAGCATGCGCTCGGCCGCGAGCGGCTGAACTTCGTCGCCGTGCCCCTCGATCCCTTCGACGCCGCGATGCGCCGTGTCGGCTTGCAGCCTGTGGATATCTCGTGATGTCATTCGGACTATCAGGAACCGCCGGACTCGGACGATCAGGAACCAAAAGTTCGGACTATCAGGAACCGAAATGGCCCTCAAACCCGCAGAAAACTGCGCCGTTTTGTCCCCTTAACTTAGCTAACAAAGAATCCTTCGGATTCTTGCTAACGGAATCGCGCCTGTGGACGGACGGTGCAGTGCCGCCCTCTCGGCCTGCCGAGACGAGGATGGATGACAGTCCACCGCTGACCCACGTCACCTTGTTCTGGCGCGAAGGCAAACACGAAGACTGGCTGAAGTTTGGCAAACCCGTGGCGGGCAAGATCGTCAGCCGCAGTGAGCGGATCGAGAGCTATGCACCCAGTCAGGTGTTCGGCTTGGTGCGATGGGCCAGCAACGACTACGGCACCATCCGATCGTCGCTCGAAATCGTGCGTGCTGTCGAGCCGGGCGAGCCCGTGACGCCCGTCGCGCAGGTCGATCCTGGTGGTGACGTCCTCCTCTCGGTCCATGGCTGGCCAAAAGTCGCGCGGGTGTTCCGCTTGATCGATGCCATCGAGGCATCAGGCATCGATCCGTGCGACGTCGCGCCTGATCATTGGCGGCACATCCACAACCGGTTGGCGGCGCGCGAAGTGCCGCGCGACTATTCGCCCGCGCGGCACCGCGCCTGGCTTCAGCGCCGGGTGCTGCTGTCATGATCCGGCATCGCTTCCTGCTCGCCAGTGTTGTGGCCACTGCCACACTCGCGACGCTGACCGTGCCGGTCTCGCGCTACGCGGTGTGGAACGCAACGGCCTCGGTACCGACCGGGCTGTATGCCATCCGCGGCAAGGCTAGCCTCCATGTCGGCGAGCGCGTGGCAATCGAGCCGCCACCCGAATTGCGCAGTCTGCTTGCCGAACGCCTCTACCTCCCGACCGGGGTGCCGCTCATTAAGCGCATTGCCGCTGTTCGCGGCCAGCGCGTCTGCCGTTTCGGTCACGGGGTGACCATCGACGGCGACTTTGCTGGCGTGGCGCGAGCTCGCGACCGCCTCGGCCGTCCGCTGCCCGTCTGGGCTGGCTGCCGGACGCTGCGCGTCGGCGAGCTGTTCGTGATGAACCCGGCTGCTCCGGACAGTTTTGATGGACGCTATTTCGGGCCGCTCAGGCTCGACACCGTGATCGGCCGCGCCACCCCGGTGTGGACCGATGAAGCTGGCGACCGACGCCATGTCTGGTTTGCCGACCCGCGTGAGACGCTCTCACCACCCACCCCAAAAGGAGACTGACCAATGCGCATCGGATATTTTGTCAAAGGCGATAACGGCTATGCCGGGCATTTGCACACGCTGTCGCTCAACATCGACCTTGTCCTCGTCGAGAACGACAAAGGCGACCATGAAAGCGCGCCAGACTACCGGGTAATCGCCGGTGAAGACGACGAAGCGCGCGAAATTGGCGCAGGCTGGAAGCATGTCGGCGAGAAAGCCGGCGACTATGTCGCGATCCAGATCGACGACCCAATGTTCCCGGCCCCGCTGCGCGCCAACATCTTCAAAGACGGCGATGACCATCATCATTTGGTCTGGTCACGCCAGTCCAAACGCGACGGCGAAGGTTGAGCCATGCGTCGCCACGCTGTGCTTGCTGCACTCTTCGTGGGCGCAAGCCTGTTCGGTAATGCGGCTGCCTTTGGGCAGACCGCTGCCGAACAGGCATCGCCGCGCACCATCGACATCGCTTCGCACGTCACTGAAGCTGCGCAGCGCTTCGGTATCCCAGAGAACTGGATCTATGCGGTGATGCGCACCGAAAGTGCGGGAAAGGTCGGCGCAGTCTCGCACAAAGGCGCTATGGGCCTGATGCAACTCATGCCCGCAACCTGGGCGCGCCAGCGCGCCCGGTTCGGTCTGGGGAGTGATCCCTTCGACCCGCGCGATAACATCATGGCAGGCACGTCCTATCTGCGCGAAATGTACGACAATTACGGTGCCTCCGGCATGCTCGCTGCCTACAATGCCGGGCCGGGCCGCTATGAGCAATATCGCGACAATGGACGTCCACTCCCCGCCGAAACCCGCGCCTATGTCGCCACTATCGCACCCGGGCTGCAAAAGGCGAGCACGACGACCGTCGCCACCAGCGCAGCGCCGGTGCAGCCGGTGCGCCTGTCCTGGACACAAAGCCAGCTGTTCGCCACGCGCTCGGAAAGCAGTGACGGCGCATCGGGCCGCTTCGCCGCCCCCGCGCCGCCGCACCCTGCAAACGCGTCAAAAGCCCCGTTGAACGGCCTCTTCGCGCCCGTTTCGGGGAGCGGATCGCAGTGATCGCCCTTTTTGCTCTGTGGCGCGTCATGGTGTGGAATGGCGGGCGATGGAGAGGATTGAGGTCGGATGGGAGGAAGGGGGAATTTCGATGGCGAGATAAAGGAACGGCTGGCTGTGTGGGGTGTGAGGTGCAGAATTCCTTGGCTCCGAGCGCCACACACTTTTTTGCCCTGCTGGCATCGCATCCCATTTATCACGCATTTTCGCCATTTTTGCAGCCGTCGCCCGTCCACAAGGCCCGTTTCCGGTGAGCGACGACGACTTCGAAGTGAAGCCGGGCCGAGTTCGCGATCGCGGACGCCCATCGGGACAAAAGGCCAAGTCGCTCGCCGGACGGGTGCTCCATGCCTCAAAGCGTGCGGGTTATACCTCGCTTGGGAAACGTGTCGGGCGCGGCACCGGTCGATCGGGGCGCGGCCGCAGTGCCGCGCTGGCCATGCGCCGATCCCGGACCCAGCGCCGCGTGATCATCAAAGCGCGGGTGGTCCGCCATAAGGGCGCACACTTTCGCGCAGCCCCGCTCGCCCGACATCTGACCTATCTCAAGCGCGACGGCGTTGACCGCGAGGGAAGCGAGGGCCGCTTGTTCGATCGCGATGCAGACAGCGCCGATGGTGAGACTTTTGCTGCGCGCTGCGAGGACGATCGGCACCACTTTCGTTTTATCGTCTCGCCCGAGGATGCGGCCGAGATGGAAGACCTCCGCGCCTTCACCCGTGAGTTGATGGATGACATGGCGCACGATCTCGGTACCCGCCTCGACTGGGTGGGGGTCGATCACTGGAACACCGACAACCCCCACATCCACATTCTCGTGCGCGGCAAGGCGGACGATGGACAGAACCTGGTGATCGACCGTGATTACATCCGTGAAGGGATGCGCGGTCGCGCCGAAGAGCATGTCACCGCCGAACTCGGCCACAGAACCGAGCGCGAGATCGAGCAGGCTTTGCAGCGCGAAGTCGGCGCCGAGCGCTGGACGAGCCTCGACCGCAGCCTGCAGCGGCTTCACGACGAGAGCGGCGTGATAGATCTGCGCCCCGATCCGTCCGGTCATGCCCGATCCGACCGGGCCCTGCTGATCGGGCGGGCTACCGCGCTCGAACGGCTTGGCCTTGCCGACGCGCATGGCCCGGCTTGCTGGACGCTGAGCAGCGATCTTGAAGGCAAGCTGCGCGCGCTCGGTGAGCGCGGCGACATCATCAAGACCATGCACCGCGCTATGTCGCGCCAGCTGGGCAACGCCGAGACCGGGCGGTTCGCGTTGCATCAGGAGGCGCCCGAAAATCCCATCATCGGCAAACTGGTCGAACGCGGGCTGCACGACGAACTGACCGGCGAAGCCTATGCCATCGTCGATGGTATCGATGGCCGCGTCCACCATCTCAAATTCTCCGACCTCGAAGTAACCGGCGACGCCGAACCAGGCGGAATCGTCGAACTCAGAAGCTGGGACGATAATCGCGGGCGACAGCAACAGTCGCTCGCGCTGCGCTCGGATCTGGCCCTCGCCGAGCAAGTCACGGCGGGTGGTGCGACCTGGCTCGATCGCCAGTTGGTTGCGGCCGAGCCCCAGATCACCGGTGGCGGGTTTGGCATTGAGGTCGAGCAGGCCAAGATCGCCCGCGCCGAGCATCTGGCGGAGGAAGGGCTGGCGCGGCGGCAAGGGACCCGGATCATCCTCGCCCGCGATCTCATTGCGACGCTGCGCGACCGCGAGCTTGCCAGCGCCGCTCACAGTATCGCGCATCGCACCGGTCTCGACCATGTGCCTGGAGAAGATGGCGACCGCGTGAAAGGTCTCTACCGCGAGCGGATCAAACTCGCTTCGGGCCGCTTTGCGATGATCGAGCATGCCCACGGGTTCGAGCTGGTGCCGTGGAAGCCGTCGCTCGACCGGCATCTGGGCGAGCAGGTGATGGGCACAATCAAGAGCGGCGGCGGGATCGAATGGACGCTCGGCCGCAGCCGCGGGATATCTATCTGACGATCAGGCGCACCGGCCAATCGAAGTGACTGCGCTGTTCGCGCCGCTGCAGTTCGCTTGTCGCATAGGCATCCGCTGCCCGGACGATCCCATAGTCATCGGGGAATAGCGGCATGTTGCTCGACATGAGCTCTGCCGCAGCAGCCTCGCGAAAGACCGCATATTGGGCGAGTTGGCGCAAGATGCTGACCGCATGATCCTTGCTCTGCCCGCGCTTGCCGGTGACCGCGAGCCCAATGCCGATCGCGCGGGCCAGTTCGATATCGTCGATCCGCACCTTCATCAGAGCATCGCCAATTGCCGGTCGCGGTCGCCGTTGAGGCACGCATCGGCGCGCAGCGCGGCGGCCACGGCGTTGCGGTAATGGACGGTGCCGTATTTCTCGGCTTCGGGAAACGGCACAGGAGTCCATTCCTCGCCTGGATAGACGCTTTCGTAAATCGCGCGCGCGGCTTCGCGCAGCGCTGGATCGTGCTGCATGATCATCATCCCTTTGGCAAAGCCGAATCGGCAAGACATGGACGATATTCGTTCCATATATGTTCTTCAAGACGCTGCGAGGGCTGAGGAAGACCAAGTGTCGATCCCGCCACCCCTTCCGATCCTGCGCCAGCCTGCGAGGGGTACGCCAGAAGCCTTGCAATTCAGCCCTTCCGTTGCCGACATGCCCGCCGAAACGGCAAGGAGTATGGTCATTGTCCGCAGCGAAGATCCTTTGGGGCCAGGTGCTGGCTGTCTTCCTCATCATCCTAGCCAGCGTCTGGGCTGCAACGCAGTGGACTGCATCCGCGCTTGGGTTCCAGTCCGAACTCGGTGCCCCGTGGTTCACGGCCTTTGGCCTTCCAGTTTACCGGCCCTATGACCTCTTCTGGTGGTGGTTCTCTTATGACGCCTATGCGCCGGAGGTCTTTGACAAGGGTGGACTGATCGCAACCTCGGGCGGGTTCGTCGCCATCATGGTTGCCATTGCCATGTCGGTCTGGCGCGGCCGTGAGAGCAGCAACGCCAAAACCTATGGCTCAGCGCGCTGGGCCGAGCGCGCTGACATCAAGCGCATCGGCCTCCTCTCCGAAAACGGGGTGGTGCTCGGCAAATTCCAGAACAACTATTTGCGCCACGATGGTCCGGAACATGTCCTGTGCTTCGCGCCGACCCGCTCCGGCAAAGGCGTCGGTCTTGTCATTCCGACCTTGCTGACCTGGCCCGGATCCGCAATCGTCCACGACATCAAAGGCGAGAACTGGGGCCTGACCGCCGGCTTCCGCTCCAGCTTCAGCCGCACCCTGCTGTTCGATCCCACCAACCTCGCCTCGGCGCATTACAATCCGCTGCTCGAAGTTCGGCGCGGGATCAGCGAAGTACGCGACGTCCAGAATATCGCCGACATTCTGGTCGATCCCGAAGGCAGCCTCGAAAAGCGCAACCATTGGGAGAAGACCAGCCATGCCCTGCTGGTCGGTGCTATCCTCCATGTCCTCTAAGCCGAGCCCGACAAGACCCTCGCCGGTGTGGCTGCCTTCCTGTCCGATCCCGAGCGCACCATCGAAGAAACACTCGATGCGATGATGGCGACCACGCATTTGGGCGATGCTGGACCGCACCCGGTCGTCGCCAGCGCCGCGCGCGAACTGCTCAACAAATCTGACAATGAGCGATCGGGCGTGCTCTCGACCGCGATGTCCTATCTCGGACTCTACCGCGATCCTGTGATCGCCGAGGTCACCAGTTGCTCGGAGTGGCGTATCGCCGATCTGGTCGAAGCCAAACGTCCTGCCACCCTCTACCTGGTCGTGCCGCCCTCAGACATCAGCCGGACCAAGCCGCTCATCCGCCTGATCCTCAACCAGATCGGGCGGCGGCTGACCGAGGAGCTTTCCCCCAAGGCGCAACGCCACCGGCTGCTGATGATGCTCGACGAGTTCCCGGCCTTGGGGCGTCTCGACTTCTTCGAGAGCGCGCTGGCATTCATGGCGGGTTACGGGCTCAAGTCGTTCCTGATCGCGCAGTCGCTCAATCAGATCGAGCGGGCCTACGGCAAGAACAATGCGATCCTCGACAATTGCCATGTCCGGGTGGCGTTCGCGACCAATGACGAAGGCACCGCCAAGCGCGTGTCGGAATCGCTGGGCACCGCAACTGAGCAGCGTTCGATGCGCAACTATGCCGGCCACCGGCTCTCGCCCTGGCTCGGCCATCTGATGATCTCCCGTTCCGAGACCTCTCGTCCGCTGCTCACCCAGGGCGAGATTCTCCAGCTACCCGAGACAGACGAGATTGTGATGCTCTCTGGTTCTCCGCCGATCAAAGCGAAGAAGGCGCGCTACTATGCCGATCCGCGATTACAGGCGCGCATCCTGCCAACCCCGGAGCCCGTTGCAGCGAAGTCCAACAATCCGAAGTTCGACGACTGGAGTGCCATGCCCGCCATCAAGCCGGTGCTGAAGAAGAAGCGCAAGACGGCAGCACTTGAAGACGAGGCCAATAGCGGGATCCGGCGCGAACCGGAGATCCCGGCCCATGTCGATATTCTGCCCCAGAAGGGCAAAGATCGTTCGGGCGAGTTTGATTTTGGCGATCAGTCCGACGGCGCGGACGATGCTGCGCGCGCCGAACGGCTTCGCATCGGCATGGCCCGGAGCGCCCGCCAAGCCTCGCTCGATCCTGGCGATGGGATCGCGTTGTGAAATCGAAGCATACGTTCCGCCTGCCCCCCGATCTTGCGGATCGCCTTGCCGACTACGCCCGGCGCAAGCATGTGACCCAGGCACAAGTGGTCGAGACAGCGTTGAACTCGTTTCTGTCACCCGATGGATCGGAGCGCATGGAAGCGGCATTCAGCCGAAGGATCGACAAAGTCATGCGCCAGCTCGACAAGCTGGATTACCGCGCCGAGCTTAATTCCGAGGCGTTGGCGTTGTTCGTGCGTTTTTGGCTGACGGCCAATCCGGCGCTTCCCGATTCAGCGCGTGCCGCTGCCAAAGCGCAAGGTACAGTGCGATTTGAGGGCTTTGTAGAGGCGTTGGCGCGGAACATGGAGTTTGGGCCGAAGCTCTCTGAGACGATCTCGCAACCAGCGCCCTGAATTGGCCGATTTCGGAAGTTGAGGTAATTGAGAATGCTGGTAGGTTGTCGTGGATTGAGACATTCGACCAATCCATGCATCATTGATCGAGACAAATGCAAAGACAGGACTACATCACAAAAATCGGCCAACTCCTGAGCCGCCTAGTTTATGAGGTGAAGGTCGCAAACGCGATTGGGCTGTTTGACATCAATAAGGTAGCGGAGGATTTTTATGCTCCTATCCTCTCGACTCTTTTTGATTGCCCCAACCTGAGAAATCAGAATCGGGTGAGGGCCAATTTCCCCGCAGTTGATCTCGGCTGCGAAACAACAAAAATCGCGTTTCAGGTGACGTCTGACCCCTCGAGCGCAAAGATCACAGAGACGCTTAGGCTATTTAAAAATCACCAGTTAGGTGAGCATTTTGATACGGTCTATGTCTTCGTAATTACGGAAAAACAGGCGAGTTACACCTCGCAAAAATTGAAAGATCAGATTCAAAACTTAGGAGTTAATTTCAGCATCAGCGACCATATCATCGATTGTCGTGATATTGCTGCCAAACTCCCAGAGTTGGACATTAACCAACTGAAAAATGTCTTTGACATTCTTCATATTGAGTTTGGAAAAAAAGACGCGCATCTCAGGTTCAAAGAAACCTTTGACCAATATCTCGAATTTGCTCAATCGAAGATCGAGTTTGAAAAAAATAGCAAAAAATATATCCCAGATGTGTTTATCGAAACCAGTTCCTCGAAAGATTTGGTGCGCCATTTTGCTAATCCTATCTTCTTTCACGGAAGGATCACAGAAGCTCTTGGCCGGGTGCGGCTCGATCGCCTAAATGAGCTCCTTGGGCTAGCTGGCATTGATCCACTTATCGGGCCGCAAAAGGTCTCTGATGGGACAGCCATACCAAGCACACTTGATGACTTGCGGACAGAGCAGGTCGGCATGTGAACCGCCCCGGGATTGCCGGAGGCTATTTGGTTTAAGTTACGCGGCCATGGGC
>CALMYW010000050.1 GCA_937873665.1 uncultured Sphingorhabdus sp. | reverse complement strand
GCTCGGTGAAGACCGGTCCAGCCCGGCCGGTGATCGTGCGAGCTCCCCAGACCAATGAGGTCCGCCCCGTCGCCTACGAAGTACTGGACGAACCCGCCGCGATGGGCGAGCAGCGCGGGGTCTATTCCGACTACCGGCCCTCGCGTGTAGTGATCGCGGACGCTGGCGAACACCCGACGCACCTCGTCGAATCAGCCGCCATGGCTTCGATCTCCGCGCCGAAACCCAGCTACGTGCCCTCGCTACCCGAGCGGACCGTCACGGCCCGGCTGCTATCCGCCGCCCAACTCGAAACCGTGATCTATGCGGGCGAGGCCTGGAGCCGCGATCTCCATGGCCGCTTCAGCCATACTTCCGGCGAGGTTGCGCTCAAGGAGGATCCCGAGGGCCAGCTTTACCGCACCGGGTTCTTCCTTGGCGACGGCACCGGGGCAGGGAAGGGGCGGCAGGCGGCGGCCTGCATTCTCGACCAGTGGGTGAAGGGCAATCGCCGTCACATCTGGATCTCGAAGAATGCGCCGCTGCTTGAGGACGCGCAGCGCGACTGGACCGCGATTGGCGGCTTGCCGTCGGACATTCTCGACCTTGCCCGCTGGAAGATCGGCGAGGAGATCACCGCGCCCGAGGGTATCCTGTTCGTGCCCTATGGCACGCTCAGAAGTTCGCGCGTCGAGGATACCCGGCTCGACCAGATCGTCCGCTGGGCCGGCGAAGACTTCGAAGGCGTGATCGTCTTCGACGAGGCCCACGAAATGGGCGGCGTCGCTGGTGGGGAAGGGGCCTTGGGCCAGAAACAGGGTTCACTTCAGGGCATCGCCGGGGTCCTGCTCCAGAACACGCTGCCGCGCGCCCGCGTGCTCTATGCCTCGGCAACCGGCGCATCGGACGTCAACAACCTCGCCTATGCGGTCCGGCTTGGACTCTGGGGGCCGGGCACGGCGTTTGCGAACCGCGAGCAGTTCATCAGCGAAATCCGCGACGGCGGCATTGCCGCGATGGAACTCGTCGCCCGCGATCTCAAGGCCTCCGGGCTCTACCTCGCCCGGGCGCTCAGCTTCGCAGGAGTAGAGTACGACATCCTGCGCCATGACCTGACCTCTGAGCAGATCGCGATCTACGACACCTATTGCGAGGCCTGGACGATCATTCACCAGAACCTTGAAGCGGCGCTCGAACTCACCGGGATTGTCGACGGGCTTGAGAACAAGACGCTCAACAGCGGTGCCAAGGCAGCCGCCCGTAGCCGGTTTGAGGGGACAAAACAGCGTTTCTTTGCCCAGGTACTGCTCTCGCTGAAGCTGCCCTCGATCTATCCCGCGATCGACGAGCATCTGGCGAACGACGAAAGCGTCGTCGTTCAGCTGGTCAGTACCGCGGAATCGATCCTCAACCGGCGTCTCAATGAACTGGAACCGGTTGAGCGTGAGGCCCTCGACATAGCCTATGACTGCAAGGAGTACGTCGTCGATTACCTCACCCGGGCCTTCCCGACTCGGCAGATGGAGGAATACAAGGACGAACTCGGCGATGTGCGCTCGCGGCCGATGTGGGACGAGGCGGGTAACCCGGTCCATAACCCGCAGGCCGAGGCCGCGCGCGCCGACCTGATCGAACATATCTGCGCGATGCCGCCGATCCCGACCGCGCTCGATGCGCTGCTCGACCACTATGGCGTGACCGCGGTCGCCGAGGTCACCGGGCGCAGCAAACGCCTCGTCCGTGATGGTTCGGGCCAGCAGCGCCTCGAAAGCCGCTCACCCCGGACCAACCTTGCCGAGACGACTGCCTTCATGACGGGAGCCAAGCGTATCCTCGTGTTCTCCGATGCGGGCGGCACGGGGCGCAGCTATCACGCCAGCCTTGATGCCAGGAACCAGCAGCGCCGGGTTCATTTCCTGCTCGAGCCCGGATGGCGCGCGGACCGGGCGATCCAGGGGCTGGGGCGCACCCACCGCACTCACCAGGCCTGCCCGCCGCTGTTCCGCCCCGTGACCACTGACTGCAAGGGCGAAGCACGCTTCACCAGCACGATCGCGCGGCGGCTCGACGCATTGGGCGCGCTCACCCGCGGCCAGCGCCAGACCGGCGGGCAGGGGATGTTCGACGCCAGCGACAACCTCGAGAGCATCTACGCCAAGCACGCGCTCCACGACTGGTACGGCCTGCTCGCCACCGGGAAACTCAAGAGCACGACCTTGTCCGAGTTCCAGCGGATGAGCGGGCTCGAGCTCACCGATCAGGACGGGGTGCTGCGCGAGGACCTGCCGCCGATCCAGCGCTGGCTCAACCGCATTCTCGCGATGAAGATTGCCGTCCAGAACGCCATCTTCGACGAGTTCCTGACCCTCGTTGAGACCCGCGTCTCGGCCGCCAAGGAAGCCGGGACCTTCGATATCGGGGTCGAGACCGTGGCGGTCGAGGCCTGCGAGGTGCTGTCGGACACGGTGATCCGAACCGATCCCGTGACCGGCGCAAACTCGCACCTCCTCGAGCTGTCGCTGACCCAGCGGCGCAAGGTCCTCTCGCTCGAGCGCGTGCTCAAAATGGCAACCTATGAGGAACAGCCGCTGTTCCTGCGCAATGACAAGTCGGGCAAGGTCGCGCTTGCGGTCCCGGCGCCGTCGCACATGGACGAGGAGGGCCACATGATCCGCCGCTTCGAGCTCGTGCGGCCGCTGCGCAGCGAGTACCTCCGCGCCGACCGGCTCGACGAGTCCGCCTGGGAGCCCGTCACCAAGTCCACGTTCAGTGCGCTATGGGAGGAAGAATACGCCGCCGACGAGAGCCAGCTCGTGACCGAGACGGTCTATCTCGCGACCGGGTTGCTCCTGCCGATCTGGGGCGCGCTTCCCAAGGAGGACCTCACGGTCAATCGCATTGTCGACAAGTCCGGCGCCTCGTGGCTGGGGCGCCACGTCCACGACCTATACATCGATGCGACCCTCGAGAAGCTCGGGGTTGCCCGTAAGGCGCAGACCGATCCCGCCAAGATTGCTGCCGCCATTCTCGGCGGGGGCACATGGAAGGCCCCGCATCCCTTGGGCTTCACGATCCGCACAGCCCGCGTGAACGGTTCCCGAAGGATCGAGATCGTCGATGCAGAAGCCGCGCGCATCCCCGAGCTCAAGGCCAAGGGCTGCTTCACCGAGATTATCGCCTACAAGACGCGGGTGTTCGTGCCGGTGGACGGCGCCGAGGCGATCATCGCCAGCATCGCCGGGCAGGCCTGACCCCCGCGCTCATTTAACACTACTGCTGTTAGATGGGCGCGGCGATGTTAGGCGGGCTCAATCCGTGTCGACCAGCGGATGGTTGGTTCTACCTCGGTCACGCCAGTGCTGCGAAGAATTGCCCCATAAGGTCCGCTACCTGCCGTTGACGGAGGATGCGCAGATCCCGGATCTCCTCGTTGTCGTCGACATCTGCGTCGTTGTCCTCGAAACGCGCAACTGCGACCGCCCCATCCCGGCGGTATGACTGATCGGGATCGTCATGGACGAAACGAGTCTTCAGCTTTGCGAGCGCCTCCTGCACGGCCTCCGCGTGCGATCCCGCCAATGCATCCTTGAAGGCCGAGATCACCGAGTCCAGTCCGCCGGGATAGTGCTCGAGGCAATAGACGAGATCGTGTGCGTCCTTGCGCGCGTTGCGGTGATCGAAGGCGAAGGCTTTGAGGCAGGTGAAGCTGACGATGTTTGCGTACCGAACCACTTCGGTGGCCAGCCCTCCGCCGTTCAGGAGTTCCGCGGTTAGCTCGGTCGTGTCGTGCAGGTCGAACACCATCGACGCGTGCGGGATATTGAGCGCGGAGACGTTACCTTCGGTTGGGAGCACCTTGACCTTTCCTCCCCCGAGTTCGGGATGCTCGGCGAGGAATTCGAGGACCATCGTAGCGCCCGTTTCAAGACGCGCTTCCCAACGCCAGGAAACCTTCACCCCGTTCTCATTGGTCGCCCGATCAAAGCCCATCGCATGGAGGTTCTCTTCCAGCGTGCTATAGGCCTCTGTGTCAGTGAGGATTGCCACGTCGACGACGACATCCACATCGCCCGTTCCGGCATGCTGGGGAACTTCCGGCGGTCGCGCGGCAACGAGGTAGCGCGGCGTCAGGCCGCCCACGAGGAATACGGTGTCCTTCCAGGGGCCGAAGCCGCGGAGGAGGGTCACGAGTACACGCTCGGCGGCTTCGGTGACTGCGCCATTGTATGCGTCAAAGGTCTTGGGTTTGGTCATCATCCTGGCAGTCGTTCGGCGCGGAGGTGGTCGGCCAGTTCCCTGGCGCGACCGGACCCCTGCATAAGATCGAGATAGACCTGAACCGGCGGCGCATAAGCAACGCCATCGATCCGTTCTCCCACAGCAATGTCGCGCTTGCCGGTATCTTCGATCACGCCGAGGTTCCATCCCTCCGACACGGGCCGGGCATCGAGACGCGCGAGAACTTCTCGGTGAAGTCGCCCACCCTGGATCCGGCACCTGACCTGCGAGATCGCTGAGAGATACGGCGCATAAGCCTGTGCGGCTGCCTCCGCCGTTACCGCATATTGTGCGCCAAGGTCGCGACATGCTTCGTCGAGCCGACGCGCAATCTGGCCAGCATCCCCGCCCGGCACATAATAGCGCTCGATCCGTGGCGGCTTCTGATCGGCGATCAAGCGAACCCATTCATCGAGAACCGGGCCTCGTTCGCGCAGGCGGCGCAGCTTGGCCGGCCCCGCCCCCTCAACGTCGAGCCAGTCGCGCCGCTCCATCTCGGTCAGGGTCTCCGATGCGGTCGCCGGCGACACACCAGTCTCTTCCGCCAGTTCCTTTACACTCAACCATCTGGGCGCAGTTCCAATGACCGCCTGAGCGACGCGTGCTCGCTGGCCCTGAAAGATTGAACCGAAGGCGCGTCCAGCCTTCTTGAGCAGTGGTCGTTCGATCAGCACGTAGGCACCCGACGATGGGACGAAGAGCGAGCCACCGAGGTCGTAGTAGCCGACTTGTTCCTGCTGCAGGATTTCGCGCGCACCCTTCGAGATTGCGCCTGCAATCAGCATGGGAACCTTCTCACCGGTTTCATCCATCTGATTGAGAAAATCGCGAAGGCGCCAAACCTGCTGATGAACATCGCGGGGAAAGAGCTCGCGCTTGGCCTCGACGACCAGTTTGAGCCGGTGGTGATTGATGTTTACATCGAGTATGCCATCCGGGACATATCGGCCGCCGACGCGCCGTTCGGATGCGCGCTGATAGACGGAAGCGCCAGGCAATTCCGACAAGGCATGGCTTAGCTCATCGAGCAACTCTTCCTCTCTGATCTCAAAATTTCTCATATTTGCCTGCCAGTGAATAAGGCACCTTTAGCGAATATTCGCGCCATATGCAATATTTGCTGTGCAGCAAATTTCGAAAGAGGCCATTCGCCAGCCCCATGAGGCATAAATCCGAAATTTATGGCTCATGGGGCCGAGCGGACCGCCTCGGGACGCGCGGTCGTGCCCGGGAGTTCGGGCAATCCTGAAACCGTGAGGGGAGGGGGGCTGGAAGGGGCGAGCCGAAGGGCTCGGCCAAATCCGGCTTTCAGGAGCACACCCATGAACGACATCGAGTTGATTCCGCTCGGCAAGCTGCGCTTGTCCGAAGCCAACGTCCGCAAAAACGACAGCAACCTCTTCATTGAGGAACTCGCCGCCAATATCGAGGCCAAGGGCCTCCTCCAGAACCTGATCGTGGTGCCCGCCAAGAAGCGCGGCATGTTTGACGTCACCGCAGGCGGACGCCGCCTGCGCGCGCTCAACTATCTCCTCGGCGCAGGCAAGCTCCCCAAGGATCACCCCGTCACCTGCCGCGTCCTCGATATCGATGCCGCCGAGCAGTCCGAGCTCTCGCTGATCGAGAACGTCATCCGCCTCGACATGACCCCGACCGACGAGATCCGAGCCTACAAGCACTTCGTCAACGAGGGCAGCGACCTCGACGCGATCGCCAAGCGGTTCGGTCGCACCCGCCGGTTCATCGAAGGCCGCCTGCGGCTTGCGGACCTCGCCGATCCGATCTTCACCGCGCTCGAGGAAGGCAAGATCACGCTCGATGTCGCCAAGGCCTATGCGACGACGCCCAACCATGATCGCCAGATGATGGTCTGGAACGAGCTGTCGAACTCCTGGCAGGGCAACAACCCTGACTCGATCCGCCGCATGGTCACGCACAGCGCGATCCGTTCGTCCTCGCCAATGGCCAAGCTCGCCAGCGAAGCCGACTACCTCGCGGCCGGCGGCAAGATCGAGCGCGACCTCTTCACCGAAGACGGCGGCGAGACCTGGATCGATGCCGAGATCGCCCAGCGCATCGCCGGCGAAAAGCTCCAGGCCTATGCGGCCGAGGTCGCCCAAACCTCCGGCTATGCCTGGGTGCGCCCGATCCTCGAAACGCGTGTCACCTACAACGCGACCGAAGACCTCCATCAGGTCCATCTCGAACCGGCACCGCTCACCGACGAGGAACAGGTCGAGGCTGACAAGCTGCTCGAGACGATCTCGGCGCTGGAAGCCGAAAGCGAGACCCTCGACGAAGACGACGAGGCTGCCGCCGCCGAGTTCCAGGCACGATGGGATGCCGCAAGCAGCGCCTACGATGCGCTCCACGACAAACCCCCGGTCATCCCCGAGGAGATGAAAGCCAATGTTGGCTGCTTCGTGATCATCGGTGCCGACGGCCAGCCTATGGTCGCGAGCGGCCTCTACAGCGACAAGCTACTCGAACGCCGCAAGGCGCGTGCGGGCGCGGCCGGTGAGGGCGCCGGTGGGACTGCAGGGGAGGGCGGCACCGCCTCGTCTGCACCCAAGCCGCTCTCGCAAAAGCTGGTCGAGGAACTCGCCGTCCAGCGCCGCGACATCCTCGCGATCAACCTCGCCTCGAACCCGGCAATCGCGCTCGACTACCTGATCTTCGCCATCGCCGACTCCCGCGCGCTCTACAGCGCGCAGGCACTTGGCACCACGCTCCGCGCCCCGTCGCCTTCGCTCTACCTCGCCAATTACCCTGAAAGCCCGGCGCATACGCTGATGGCCGACATGCGCGAGACGCTCGACCTGTCATGGACCGAGCATCGCCGCACGGTCGACCGGTTCTCGGCATTCAGCGCGCTCGATGACGATGCCAAGGCCAGCTGGCTGGCCTGGTGCATGGCGAAGACGCTGGAGGCCAGCATGGGGATCGACAGGAAGGCGGGCCAGTCCGGCCCTGAGCCGATCGACCTTCACGACCATCTCGCCGCCCTGATGGGGATCAACGTCGCCAGCCACTGGCGGCCGACCTCGGCCAACTACTTCGACCGGGTCAGCAAGCAGGCGCTGCTTGCCCACGTCAGCGAAGTCGGCGGACCGACCATGGCGGCCAGCTTCATGGGCTCGAAGAAGGGCGACCTCTCGGTTTCCTGCGAGAAGCTGTTCGCCGGCGAGACCATCGTCGCGCCCGAGGTCAAGGAAGCTGCGCTTGCCTGGGTGCCCGAGGCCATGCGCTTCCGGGTGCTCGCAGCGAGCGAGCCCGATGAGGAAGCGCCGGTCGAGCACGAACCGGACAGCGATGCGGGCGACTTCGAACCTGCCGATGAGCAGGACGCCCACGCCAGCGAGACCGTCGACGCCTGAACCAACCTTGCCGGCACGCTGCCCGCGCATCCGCTGCGATCTGCGACAGCGTGTCGGTCCATCCAGGAATTACCCCCATGACCATGATCACCAAGCTGCGCGCCCGGGTTTCCCCGCACGCGATCTCGAAGGTTACCCGGATCTTCAACGGGACCCTCGACGACATCTTCAACGAACTCTTCCAGAACGCCCGCCGCGCGGGCGCGGGCTCCATCGCCGTCACCGCCGAGCACATGACGGAGGCCTGCCTCATCACGGTGAGCGATGACGGTGCCGGGATCGCCGACCCGGTCGACCTTCTATCGCTGGGCCAATCCGACTGGTCCGAGGAATGCCGCAGCCGCGAAGATCCGGCGGGCATGGGCTTCTTCAGCCTGGCTGGCCTCGACACGGTGGTCAGTTCGCGGAGCTCCGCTGGCGCGTTCTCGCTCGCGATCACGGGCGATGCCTGGACCGGCGAGGCCGACGTCGATGTGCTGCCTTTCGACGGCCCGCGCGGCACGGCCATCGCCTTCCGGTTCGATCCGCAGCCTGACGGCAAGCTCGAACGCTGCGTCGAGGCGGCGGCGCGGTTCTTGGCCGTCCCGGTCAGCTACAACGGTAAGGACCTCGCCCGCGCCGATTTCCTCGCCGGTGCGCACAAGGTGATCGAGCGGGACGGCTTCCGCATCGGCGTGTTCCGCGACCGGCATTCGCCGCACGTCGCCACCCTCAACTTCCACGGGGTGACCCTCAAACACGCCTTCCCGGTCGTGAAGGAAGTCCATCACACCCAGTGGTCGGTGCAGGTCGACGTGATCGACGCGCCTGATCTCGTCCTGGTGCTGCCCGCCCGCAAGGAAATTTACCGCAACGCCGCACTCGACCGTCTCTTGGCGCTCTGCCGCAAGGCGATCTTTTCGGTCATCCGCGAGGAACCGTTTCACCGACTGAGCTTCGAGAACTGGCTCGAGGCGCGCCTCTACCAAGACGACTTCCCGCAGGCGGCTCGACAGCTGCCGCTTTGGCACCCGACGCTCGCCCGCGACAGCTACCGCGAGGTGCCACGGTTTGCCGACCTTGAGCCGGGTGCGGCGATCTACGATGATACCGACTCCTTCGATGCCGTCACCTTCGGCCGCGCCTTACGCCGTTCGAACGGCGGCGAGATGCACCGCCTCGGCGGACCCGAGCCGCGCGCCTTCTACGAGCCGATCGCCAATTTCATCGGCTATCCCTGGTACGATGCCCTGCCGGCCTTCGTCCGTACCGGCGAACGCTTCACCTTCGATGACGGAATGCTCGCCGATGAAGACGGTGCCGTCACCCTGCGCCCCGACGCGATCACGATTGAACTCACCGATCAGCACGACCGGCGGCTCGATCTCGAGACCGACTTTGCGATTCTGGACGACCCTGACTCTTGGGGTGATCCCGACTGCGCGCGCATTGCTCTGACCCGGATCACCGCGCTTGGGCCCGATGATCTCACCGACCTCATCATCGATGCGGTGTTTTCGCCTTCGGACGATTCCGACGCCGACAGCTACGACACCCAGGAGACCCGCTTTCGCCACGACGCTGCCGTGCGGGCCCATGCCATCCTTGAAGGCGACGACGCGGCTATTCTGGCCAGCATCCGCATGGCGTTTGCTGACCGGGTTGCGTGGCGCATCCCGCATGGGCGCAAGCTCCAGCTGACCTGGTCGAGCGGCGGCAACGATCTCACTCTTGTCGACGCGGGGGAGGGCTCCGACCAATGACCCGCCATCCCAAGCCCGATGTCGCCCAGGTCATCACCGACCTGATCCTCGAAAAGATCGCCGCCGGCACCGCCCCGTGGCTCAAGCCTTGGTCGGCGACCAGCACCCGTCCGCTGCGCCACAACGGTCTTTCCTACACGGGGATCAACACCTTCTTCCTCTGGGCGGTCGCCGAGAGCCGCGGGTTCACCAGCCCCTACTGGATGACGTTTAGACAAGCGCTCGAACTCGGCGGCCACGTGCGCAAGGGCGAGAGCGGCTCGGTCGGCTGCGTGTTTCCCTCCGCGGGCAAAACCGAGAGCCAAGGCCCAAACTGGGAGCCGCGCGG
>CALMYW010000049.1 GCA_937873665.1 uncultured Sphingorhabdus sp. | reverse complement strand
GTGACATCGCGCAGGCGCACCATGTGCGGGCGCGCCACCTGGACAAGATCCGTGCTTCCGCCGCGGCTGCCGATCATGCGCGCCAGCTCGAACGCCTTGGGACCAAGGGTATAGTTGCCCATGCGGTTCCTGAGATAGCCCGCCCCCTCCAGCATTCGCAGCAGGCGGTGCAGGCTGGCACGCGGCAGGTTGAGTGAAACCGCAAGCTCGCTGAGCGGCACGTCCTGCCGCCGCTTCGCCAGTTCGACCAGAAGCTGCAGGACCCGCATCCCGGCCCGCGGCCCCGCACCGCCAGCGGCGATTTCCTTGAGATCTTCCTGCTGCATCACCGTCTGACCTTATCGACAAAAAGACCCGTCGCCAACGCCACTAATCGCTTGCGATCAAGCTGGTCGAGCGTGTTTGCGCCTGCTTGACCTCTGCCGTTTGCCTGGCTGGAATTTCATTTATGGAATAGAGTTGATCAAAATTGAAAGGGCAGGTCAATCCCGTTACACACGGCGGCGAATCGGCTTCGGAAGATCCCGTGAGGATCGGCGGCGCAGGGGCATCGCGCCTGCCTCGCTCAGGGCCGAGACGAGTTTCGAACAAGAGAGGACCACCCATGAAGGAATACACTGTCCCCGAACGGATTGTTGATCTGGTAGAGGCCGAAGGCGTCGACACCATCTTCGGCATCCCGGATCCCAGCTTTTTCCACATGTTCCTGGAGGCGGAGCGCCGCGGCATGCGCATCATCGCGCCGCACCACGAGCAGGCGGGCGCGCTTATGGCGGACGGCTATTACCGGATGACCGGCAAGCCCGGCGTGCTGGGCATCAACAAGGGGCCTGGCGTCGGCAACATCGCCGCCGGCGCGGTCTACCTAGCCAAGGAAAACGTGCCGGCCGTGTTCATCATGGCTCAGCGCCAGCGGCTTTACGAAGAACGCGTCCGCCGGGGCAAGATGCAGTACCTCAGCCAGCCGCCGATCTTCGAAGGGGTGATGAAGTACATCGGCACCATCGAATATCCCGAGCAGGTCGATGAGATCGTGCACGAAGCCTTCCGCAAGGCGATGAGCGGCGTGCCCGGGCCGACGATGGTCGAGATGCCGCTGTCGATCATGCAGCCCAGGCTGCTGCTTCCCCCAGCGCCGCCGCCGCACCGCTATCGCCTGGCCCGGCAGCACGCCAGCGGGCCGGCGATCGCCGAAGCGGTCGCGATCCTTGAACAGGCCAAGGCCCCCATTCTCCTCGTCGGTCAGGGCGCCTTCGTCTGCCGCGCGCACGAACAGATCGCTGCGCTGGCGCGCAAGACCGGCGCGGCGGTCATCGCCTCCCCCGCTGTTGACGCGGATTGAGAGGGCTAACCGCCTTGTCGCCGAAGCCGACGCGGTAGTGGCGATCGGCACCGAGATCGGCGAATCGCTGCACTATGGCCGAGGCCATCACTGGAAGCAGGGCCACGCTGACCGCAAGTGGATCTATATCGAGCGCGATCCCACCGCGATGGGCGTCAACCGCCCGATCGATGTGCCGCTGGTCGGCGATTTGCGCGACATCGTGCCGCAGCTGACCGAGGCACTGGGCGGCATGGCGCGCAACCCTTCGGCGCTGGTCGGAGAAATGGCTCGCGAACACGCGCAGGCCAGGCAGGTGCTGACGGCGTCGATCCCGGCAACCTCGCAGCCGATCCACCCCGGACGGCTGGCGATCGAGGCGAGCAAGGCGCTGCCGGTCGACAGCATCTTCGTGCGTGATGGCGGCGCGTCTGGCATGTGGTTTTCGGGACTGGTCCAGTTCACCCCGCGTGATGCGATGTGGAACTCGAACTACGGCGCGGTCGGTCCCGGCCTGCCTTACGCAGTCGGCGCGCAACTGGCGGTGGGCGACAAGCGCCGCGTCGTCCTCGTCACCGGCGACAGTTCGATCATGTTCCACGTTTCGGAACTGGAAACCGCCGTGCGCGAAAACCTGCCGCTGATCTGCGTCGTCGCGGTCGATCACGCCTGGGGGATCGAGGTGGCTTCCTACAAGGCCAATTTCGGCGACAACACCAGCACGCCGGGCGCGAAGTGGAATTCGCAGGTGCGGCTCGATACCGTGGCCAAGGGTTTTGGCGCGCATGGCGAATACGTCGATCGCGCCGAGGATATCGGCCCTGCGGTCGAACGTGCCCTCGCGTCGGGCAAGGCTGCGCTGATCCACGTCGAGATCGATGCCAATGCCAACCAGTCGTTTGCCGGTTCGCCGGGTATTCCGGGTTTCCTGGAATTCCGCACCTGGTATGGCGAAGAAGGCGACAACCTGGGCTTTGCCGGCACGCCGCCCGCCGTCGCGAGTGCGGCGAACGAGGACGATCCGGCCATGAACAAGGGCAGCGGATACTGATGGACGATGCTCCCCCGGTCTCACCCTGGTGGACCTGGTCGGGGGCAATGATTGAAACGGTGCCCGGGCTTCGCAAATGAAGGCGTAGCCCGGGCACTGCGTTGCAGACTTCACATGAAGTAGCCAAACCCCGCGGAACTGCGCCATTGCTCAGGCACAGGGCGCCCGGAGGCGAAAATCAGTGTTTGCTGCTGACTGTTTGGTGCGCGACGCAGTCAGGAGCGATCCGCTCTCTGCCTGCGACACTGCCCAAATTCCCTGTTCTCATAAGATTTGCAGGCATACCGCCACCGGTCAGGCCGCTCTGGTCGAGGATTCTTCGGAAATAAATGCATCATCACAATGATATGGTGCGAAATGGGCCATTTCCCATCAGGCAATTGCCCCGCAATGAACAGGAAATTTCGCTCCGTGAAACAGGG
This sequence comes from uncultured Sphingorhabdus sp., assembly GCA_937873665.1. The sequence continues at coordinate 2,119 of CALMYW010000049.1, read as the reverse complement.
AATTTCCAGCCAAATATCAGGTGCGCGTGCCCGTTTCATCTATCAAAAGTGGTCGCTTGCGTGGGATTTCTGTCTGATAAATGGGATGTCGCACGGGTTCAGTGGGACGGCAGTCATCGATATGGGACGGGGTGACTGTTCATGCGGGATGGGCGCCGCGCTTCATGGGATCATTGTGCGCTTGGCGGGATGGATTTTGCTGCGGATGGGATGGCGTGCTTGCGATGTGGGACGCAAGTGGGACGGCCAGAGCGCAATCCACCCTTGTTCTGTATTTGTGCTCAAGTTGCCGGGCTGCTCGAATCAAGCGAGGGCCGGAGCGCCCGATGGTTCCGGTCGGTCTCTTCAGGGCAGCCGCAATACATGCATCCATGACAGTCAAACTGGGGTCCATAAAGTCATTCAAAAAATATATGCGCGAGTGAAAATTATTTTTACTCAAATGGACCATTTTGTTGCGGAGCGATCCTGCCGGAATGGGGTTTGTACTCGTTTTTTAAAAATACAGTTCTGTGTATCGTTCAAGTTGTCCTAATTAAAGGGGGTCTAAGAGGGGGCTAAGAGGGTTCTAAGAGATAGTATCGTAACTTCCGGGGGCACCCTTGCCGCGTAAGTAATGAGTTTTTTATACCTTTGGTCTCGAATCAGGAGACCGGCCATGAATATCCCTGTCCGCATTCGCAGCGACATCGCGCTGCGTGACATCGATGGGCTGCGCCCCGCGCCGCGCAATGCCCGCACCCATACCCGCAAGCAGATCCGGCAGATCGTGGACTCGATCAGCCGCTTCGGCTTTACCAGCCCTGTCCTGGTCGATGAGACCGGGCAGATCCTGGCCGGCCACGGCCGGGTCCAGGCGGCGCGCCAGCTAGGCATGCGCCAGGTGCCGGTGCTGTGCGTCGGCGATCTGACCCCGGTGGAACGCAAGGCCTATCTGCTGGCCGACAACAAGATTGCGCTCAATGCCGGCTGGGACCAGGAACTTCTCGCACTCGAGCTGCAGGAGCTGATCGACCTCGATTTCGAAGTGGAGCTGACCGGGTTCAGTCTGGCCGAGATCGATTTTGCGCTCGATGCGGCCGCCGAAGTGCCGGTGGGCTCCTGTGACGATGCGGCCGATCGCATGCCGGATCCGGGCGATGCGGCGGTGACACGGCCGGGCGATTTCTGGATGCTGGGGAACCACCGCCTGCTGTGCGGCGATGCCCGCGACCCGGCCTGTTACGGCAGACTGCTGGAGGGACAGTCCGCCGATATCGTCTTTACCGACCCACCCTACAATGTCCCCATCGATGGCCATGTCTGCGGCCTTGGCCGCATCCGCCACCGCGAGTTCGCCATGGGGGCGGGCGAGATGAGTGCGGCGCAGTTCACCGACTTCCTTGCCGTCACCCTTGGAAACATGGCGCGACACGCGCGTTCGGGCGCGATCCTCTATGTCTGCATGGACTGGCGGCACATGCGTGAGCTGCTGGAGGCAGGCGAGGCTTGTGGCCTGGAGCTCAAGAACCTCGTTGTCTGGAACAAGACCAATGGCGGCATGGGTGCCTTCTACCGCTCGAAGCATGAGCTGATCTCCGTTTTCAAGCATGGCGATGCGCCCCATGTGAACAGCTTCGGACTGGGCGAGACCGGGCGTTATCGCACCAATGTCTGGGACTATCCCGGGATCAGCAGCCGGTCGGCGACGCGCGACACTGACCTGGCCATGCATCCCACGGTCAAGCCCGTTGCCCTGGTCGCCGATGCGCTGCGAGACTGTTCACGGCGCGGCGACATCGTCCTCGATCCCTTTGCCGGCTCGGGCACCACGCTGATTTCGGCCCAGCAGGTTGGCCGCAAGGCGCGGCTGATCGAGTTCGACCCGCTCTACTGCGACACCATCATCCGCCGGTTCGAGGCGCTGACCGGCAAGCCGGCCATCCTTGCAGGAGGCGGGGGATCATTCGAGGACATCGCGCTGGCGCGCGCTGCACAGGGTGGTGAGAGCCATGACTGACAATGCATCCGATAAGCCGGTTGGCTATGGCCTCCCACCGCGTAGTTCGCAGTTCAAGAAGGGACAATCCGGCAATCCGGCAGGGCGCCCGCGTGGCAGCGGGAAGAAGACGGCTGAACT
>CALMYW010000048.1 GCA_937873665.1 uncultured Sphingorhabdus sp. | reverse complement strand
GGCCATAGCGCCCATCCCGTAAAAGACGCGCGTGTGCCAAGGAAGCGGTGGCGTAGGAATTGGCGATTGCGAGATTGGTTCTAACGGTGGATTAACGGTCGCCATGACAATCTAATTTTTGATTTCTGAGCCGAGGACAGATTTGTATTCCAGAAATTCATCAAATCCAATCTCGCCCCATTCACGGCCATTGCCTGACTGCTTATAGCCGCCAAATGGTGCGTTGAAATCCGCATGGGCCGCGTTCACGAAAACTTGGCCCGTGCGCATCTTTCGAGCCACTTCGACAGCTTCTTGATGTTCGCCCTGAACATAGCCGGACAAGCCATAGGGCGAATCATTGGCGATCTCGATCGCGTTATCAACCGTGTCGTATGCAATGATGCTCAGCACAGGTCCGAATATCTCTTCTCGTGCAATTGTCATATCATTGCTGACATTTGAAAAGATCGTTGGCGCAATAAAATAGCCGCTCCTAACACCATCGGGCCTGTCTGCGCCGCCGGTTTCCAGCTTGGCGCCTTCTTTGACACCTTCTGAAATCAGCCGCACAATTTCTGCATGCTGACGTTTCGTCGCAATCGGGCCGATAGCCGGCGCCGGCGCATCCCAACTTGTCGCCAGCGGGATGGATTCGGCGACCTCAACTGCAATTCTAGTGGCCTCTGCCACTTTGTCTGACGGAACCAGGAGGCGCGTGCCCGCTGTACAAGTCTGGCCCACATTACTCATAATCCCTTGAACAGCCCTGCCAACAGCATCCTTCAAATCGGCACTTGGCAAAACAATATTGGCTGACTTGCCGCCAAGCTCGAGCGATACTCTTTTGATCGTATCCGCCGCTGCCTTTGAGACGTTGGCTCCGGCCATCGTAGACCCAGTAAAGCTGACCATATCAACATCTGGATGCTCAGCTATGGACGCACCCACTACTCTACCAGGTCCATTGACAAGATTGAACACACCAGGAGGCACACCAGCTTCGTGGATAACCTCAGCCAGCAACAGTGAATCCAGGGATGTTTGTTCAGCCGGCTTCAGAACGATCGTACAGCCTGTTGCCAATGCCGGCGCAACTTTGCACGCAACCTGGTTCAACGGCCAATTCCACGGAGTGATCAACCCGCAAACGCCAATGGGTTCGCGTCGTATGGCTGTAGTGCCTTGAATCTTCTGAAACTCAAAACTCTCCAGAACTTTGGCCGCGGTTGAATAATGGGCAATGCCGGCCGGGACTTGCGCCCTGCTTGACCACCAAGTTGGTGCTCCCATTTCCATGCTAATTGCTTCTGAAAACTCGTCAGCTCGAGCTTTGATTCCAGCCGCAATCCGTTCCAACATGGCCCTGCGATCTTCAACGCTAGATTGGGAAAACTCCTTGAACGCCTCCCTGGCTGCTGCCACCGCACGAGCGACATCATCTTCTCCACCGCCAGCAACGGTTGCACAAACTGTTTCGGTGAGGGGATTCACAACCTCAAATATTGACGGATTCAATGGATCAACCCATTCGCCGCCGATATACAGTTTGCTGTGTATTTTCATTTGATATGCCTCTTCTATGTGCTGCTTGCTCAGTCAAAAAAGTTGCGATCAGACTTTCGCCTGATCGCTAGTCTTTGCTCACCAAATTCCCAGCATCTGGTAGAGCGGAGAGTTCTACTAAAACTTGCCGCGCAGGGTCAGTCCATAGGTCCGTGGCTCTTGGACAAATGCACCACGTGCTCGCTGGCCAGAGAATCCTCTAAGCGGAATATTGAATGTCAAAAACCTTGTCCGCACATCAAAAAAGTTGCGAGCCCAAGCCTCAATGGTGAACTTCTCATTTGCAGTTCTAAAACCAAGGCGAAGATCCAACTTCGCGTTCGATTTCTGGATATCAAATGGTGCCGCAATGGCGGCTGCCACCGCGTCCCGTACTTGAGCTTCGGTCGTCAGACCAAAGGTCGCAGGTATTTCAGTAGGCAAAGTACTGGTGCGCCTTTTTGATTCATAACGAACCGAGAAACCTGCGAACATCGAGGCGCCGCTTGTGTTAATCTCGGTATCAACATTGGCACCACCAATCACAACCAATTTTGGCGCATTCGTGAATTGCTGACCGCACAATGCAGTGACAGAGCCGTTGAAATTCGCATCTGTCGGATCAAATGTGGTGCAATCATCGGGATATTTGGCGTCTGTATAAGTGGCAGCCAGGTTTAGGGATAATGCGTCAGACAACGCATAGGCTGATTCAAATTCCACACCCTTGGAGCGCGCTTTATCGACATTGAATGTGCTAAACCTTGTGCCATCAAATTCCAGCACCTGAAAATCCGAAAGATCAGAATAGAACAAGGCAATATTTGCCCAGGCCCGGTTGTTCAGGAATACGGATTTGAAACCCAATTCAAAGGCATCAATTTTCTCTGAGCGGAATCGCGGATCTGCACCGCCAACCGCAGCGGAAACATCAAGGTTAAATCCACCGGACTTAAATCCATGCGTAAATCCACCATAGACGAAGGTTTGATCTGCAACTTCGTAGCTTAAATTTGCAGTATAGGTGAGCTGGTCATCCTTGAAATCTCTGTCAAATGGTTGTGGGATTAGATTCAAGTATGAAGTCACAAATGTATTTGCCGCGTTCGTATTTGCAAATTGGGTGAAGAAATTATTTGGGTCGCTAGGATCATATAGACCGGAATTGAATATCCAACAGTTCGATTTAACAACTGATGCCAGTCGTGCGGGTCCCCCTGCGCCAAAGAAACCATTCGTCCCATTGTACAGACCAAAATTAGGTGAAGTTAAGCTTGTCAAATTGTTGAATGTTGCCTCGCAGGCGTTGTGCTGTCCGGGAACTTGGTGGCCGACTTGGGCATCTTTCTTTTCAGTGATGTATCGAGCACCAAGCGTCAGATTTAGCCCGTCAGTAAGCTCCAGCACATTGTGAGTGAAGACCGAAAAAGAACTGCCATCTTGCTGTGCCCTTGGCGCGGCATAGTCGCCAGCTGCATCTACGCCGTTAGAAGCAAAATTTAGCTCATTGAATACAGGCTGACCAAAAGCCCCAACGCTAACCGCTTCCTGCATCTGATCTAAGAAAAACAACGTGTATTTCTGGTCGATTTTTTCATGCGAGTAGTAGGCGCCAATGATCCAATCCAAAGCGCCGTCAAATGACTCGCCTTGCAATCGCAATTCGTGTGACGTCGACTTGATGCTGGTCCCGTTAAGTGGATCCAAATCTATTCCAGGATTGAGGGCTCTGATTTCAGGGCAGTCGCCGACCGCATAGACATTCAATGCGGTATAGTCACCGCGACAAGAATCAGCATTCGATTCGCCATAATAACCTAGATAAGAGAGGTTTGCGAAAGGCAATTCCACATCATACGTGGCGCCAACATTCCAACCGTTATAAGGGTTGGTATAGTTGCTGTCGTTCGCCAACCCTTCTTTTAGGGCTCGGCGACCAACAAAGTCAGCCCCTGCTGTTCCGCCAAATGCAGAAAATGGTGCCGAGTTAGCCTGAATAAAGGGTGAGTCATTCAACCACACCGCCGAACAACATTGATCATCCCCTCGAGAATAACCAGCAAATAGACGCAAAACGCCTGCATCTTCTAAGTCAAATAGCAACTGTCCGCGAACGGAAGATCGGTCTATCGAGCTAGAATCATATCCGTCCGGGCCAATAACATATCCATCACGCACAGCATGCGAGCCAGAGACCCGAAGAGCTACTTTTCCTTCAGAAACCGGAACATTAAACCCGCCGCGAACCTTGAACAGATCGTAATTGCCGGCGGAAACATCGAAGAATGCTTCTGTATCATCAAGGTTTGGCTTGTTGGTCTTTATGACCAAAGCGCCTGCCGAAGTGTTGCGACCAAAAAGCGTACCCTGCGGGCCCCTTAGGACCTCAACTTGCTGAACATCATTCAATTCACCAAGGACCGCACCTGGGCGCGGGATGTAAAACCCATCCACAAATGCGCCGACCGAACTTTCAATACCAATATTGTTACCGGTGGTTCCAATCCCGCGCAAACGAAGCGTCAGCCCGCCAGTCGTACTATCCGAGGAGTTCATCTGGTAGCTAGCGGCGGCCCGCTCCAAATTTGTAATGTCTGAAACGCCGGTACGCACCAACATTTCGGCATCTACGACTGTAACGGCAATCGGCGTCTCAACAATGGACTGTTCGCGCTTTGTAGCGGTGACGATTATTAGATTTCGGTCGCTCTCTGGTTCGCTCTGCGCTTGCGCAGAAGGGGCCTCCTGCTGAATATCATCATTTGCCGATGCAATCCCAGGCGCGCCCATATAGCCAAGGGCGGATGCAATCAAAGCAAATCTTGAGGTTTTGCCCCAAAAATCAGATTGATCGCCCAAGTTTAGTTTGTTGTGATCGTTGTTGCTCAAGATACCCTCCTCAGGTGCCGCAAAATAATTTTGCTTATTTCTATAGCTATCAGAGCAGGTCGCGTCCGTCAAGGTGGTGTAATTTCGGCTGTGGCCGTGGGCCATCGTCAG
>CALMYW010000047.1 GCA_937873665.1 uncultured Sphingorhabdus sp. | reverse complement strand
TGGCCAAGAAGATCCGCAAGATCGGCATGAACAGCAGCGACACCGGGCTGATCTACTTCGACGAGGTGCGCGTGCCGCAGCGTTACCGCATCGGTGCCGAAGGGCAGGGCTTCATCTACCAGATGCAGCAGTTCCAGGAGGAGCGGCTGTGGGCGGCCGCCAGCTGCCTGCAGTCGCTCACCAATTGCATCCAGTGGACCATCGAGTGGGCGCAGGAGCGCAAGCTGTTCGGCGCCACGCTGGCCGACCAGCAGTGGGTGCAGTTCAAGCTGGCCGAGCTCAAGACCGAGGTGGAGAGTCTGCGTGCGCTCACGTACCGCGCGGGCGAGCTCTACGTGCAGGGCCAGGACGTGCTGGAACTCGCCAGCATGGCCAAGCTCAAGGCCGGGCGGCTGAACCGCATCGTGCCCGACACCTGCCTGCAGTTCTGGGGCGGCATGGGCTTCACCTGGGAGAACAAGGTCTCGCGCCTGTACCGCGACGGCCGCCTGGGCTCGATCGGCGGTGGCGCCGACGAGGTGATGCTGGGGATTCTGGCGCGCATCATGGGCGTGGCCAAACGGCCTTCGGCGGCCTGAGCGCCACGCGCGGCCGAGTGACAATCGAGTCCATGTCCAAATCCATCGCTCCTTTTGCCGGCTTCGAGCCGGAATTCATCCATGGCCTGAAGACCGTGTTCGAGGAAAAAGTCGTCTTCAACCAGGTCATCGGTCTCAAGATCACCGGGGTGGCGCCCGAACTGGTTACCGGGCGCATCGACATGCGGCCCGAACTGGTGGGCCATTTCAGCTTCAACCGCATCCACGGTGGCGTGATCAGCGCCGGGCTGGACGCCATGGGCGGCCTGGCCGCAATGGCCGCCATTGGCGCGCGCCACATGGACGAGCCGCCCTTGCAGCGCCTGCACCGCTTTGCCAAGCTCGGCACCATCGACCTGCGCATCGACTACCTGCGACCCGGCATCGGCGAGTGGTTCGAACTGCGTGCCGAGGTGCTGCGCCTGGGCTCGCGCGTCGCGTCCACCCGCATGGAGTTTCGCGGCGCCGACGGCAAGCTGCTGTCCACCGGGGCCGGCGCTTACATCGTCTCCTGATCTGCTATTTATTCAATAGCTGCTCGTGGCCATTTGGCGCTGGAAAGGCGCTGATTTGATTGAAAAAACCAACAAAAAAGCCGCCCGGAGGCGGCTTTTTTGTTGGCGTGGCGAGCTTCACTTGACCGACATGTACTCCGACACCACTTTCCAGCGCGCATCCTGCAACTGGGACAGGCGGATTATGAACGCGGCGGTGGGTGGACTTGGCTTCTTGGTGAGTGTGACGATGAGGACGACAAATAAAGCATGGCGATATTGGAGTCATGCGATTCACCCGTCACGGCCTCCCCTAAAATTCTTACATCAGAATCAGATCCCATGTAGAGGCATGGCGTCCTCGCCATGACACCACCTTTCAGTTACGCCCATTTTGCGCATGTCACCTTCGTTAGTTAGTCGGGCCCGTCATCTGGCGCACCACGCCTATGTCGCAACGGTGCTTGCCCTGGCTATTCTGGTGCTTGAGCACAACGGATGGCTCAACTGGCTAGATTCAATTTCGCTCCGCACAGCGCTCGCTGTCAAGGATGTACACGGTCTGGCACTTCCGTACCCAAAGGACGAAGCTTCGACAGGTCTTCCGCTTGTTTTCGTTGTTGCAGACAAGACTTTTGAGACGGACTTCCGGCAAGAGACCCCTCTGGATCGACGCGTTTTGCGGCGTGAGCTTGAAAGAATTGCTGCTTACAAGCCAGCTCGACTTGTGCTTGACCTTGATCTTTCTCCGGGGCCTGCTGGAGCTCCCTCAATGGCAGGGCAGGTCGAACTAGATGCCTTGCTCGTTGAACTCGTACAGAACCAGTCGATTGAGGTCATTACTGCAACACCGTTTCCTGCTGCGAACGAAGAGCTACTGAAAGACAAATTCGAGTGGATGGCGAAGCTTTGTAAGGGAGGGGTCCGCTTTGGATTTTCGGACATTTATCTTTCCCAGGGGTTGGCGTTGCGTTATGCCCCATCAATCCCGAGCCTCGCAGTTGTGGCTTATGGCGAAAGCCGAACGCATGGAGCCGAGCCTCAGGCCGCGCCGTGTGAGTTGGTGCGTAAAGGGCCTGAAAAGGCGGCATTTCTCTCGACCGCGTTTTCCCCTGAGATCCAGTTCGCGTCGCCTACGTTCCGCGAGCAGTTGCCCCTGGACAGCGTTGCCCTTCGCTCGATTGCCGCGAAGCAAATCAAGTCTGATCAGGTTGATTCGGATTTGCCAGTGACCGGCAGAACCGTGTTTTTGGGTTCCTCCTATGACCCACGCGATGCATTCCTCACGATATACGGTCCGCAGCCCGGCGTTGTTTTGCATGCAGCCACTTATGCGACGATGCGCAGCCCCCCAACACAAGTCTCGCACGTCGTCGCATTTGTTTTTGATGTATTGCTGGGTGTTGTCGCGGCAGCACTTTTCGGATGGAGCTGGCGACACTATAACGAGTCGTCCGCTAGTCTAGCGGTCGGGCATGGAAAGGTATTTCGCCCCTATGCGCTGACTCGACTTTGGTTGGGGATCAATTTCCTGTTGCTCATAGGTTGGCTGCTGATGCTTTTTTCGTGGAGCGCGGTTCTCTTGCGACTCCACCTTTGGAGCAACCCCGGGGCGATGGTGATTGGCGTATTTGTCAAAAGTCTTCTGGCGAGTCGCTCCAGCGTTCCCGTCGACTTACCGCATAACAACCACACGGGCACCGGTGAGGTCATGCTCTTGGACTTGATTCTCTTGTCGCCGGTACTTGTCTATGGACTCTGGATACTCTTCTTCAGTCATTAGGATTTTTGTGCTGGCGCTGGGACTGACGGCTAGTTGCGGGCAGCAAGCGATTGCTCAGGACGCTGTGCCGTGTGTCTTGCTTGGAAAGGCTGATACACCGGTCGTCGTTGATGGACAGTCCGTCACTGTGCCTGCGCGCTTGCCGAACTGCTCAGAGTTACTAACAAAGTCCGAAGGCGTCACCATGTGCTTCGGTGGTAGCAATGGGCGGCGCTCCTGCATGGACATCAAGCCGAACGTCGTCATTAGGCCCCCCACAGTGCTGGCAGGCACGAGAACGGGTATCGCGCCCACTGTGGTGCTGCTGCTACGTGGGGATGTACAGACGCGACCGGGCATGACGCGTGCTGGCGCCTCCATAGAAGGGTTCCCCACGGGATCGATTTTTCTCGGCGATGACGACCTCGTCTTTTCTCTACAGGCCGACAAACGCGTCGCGGGTGCGACCAAGCTGGAGATTCGCCAGACAGGGACCACGAACCCATCTGTCATTGAATTCGTGCGCGCGCCTGAAAAATTTATCGTCCTGCGGTCTGCCTTGCAGGATGGTGCGTTGTACCAATGGACAGTCTACAGTCCACGGGGGACCTTCACCGGGCGCTTTGTCACCGATGCCGCTGAGTTGCGAGGTTTCAAGGAGGCGCTGAATGCGATCAATTCCGACCAATCCATTAACGAGTCAGGCAGAGCGTATTTGAAGGCAGAGCTATTCCAAGATTTCGGACTGACATACAACCGTGACAGGGAGATCGAAAGGCTGCGAGCGATGTTGGCGCAGTGAAATGGCGTTCAAGGTTCAGGCAAGGTAACCCGCAATAGGACCGGATGGCCGCCCAAACTGCCTGCGGCCACAATTCCATCGTCGAACATGGTAGAGCTTGCCAGTCTTAAGTCGGAGCCCGTCCCGAAGGGGTAGGCCGAAGACACCCTGGATTTGGGATCTACGCGCACGATGAACCAAGGCCTCAATTCGTCGGTCTGGGTATTAGCGAAGCTCGCGACTTCCAACCCAACACCAGCCTGTGTGCTGCTTTCCAACGCGTTCACTTGTAGCCGGGCAAATCCCAGGCCGATTAGAGCCCCCCGACTCGTTGCGCTTATTGTGCTGATGAAGGTCGAGAAACCAGGTGGCCCTTCGTAGACCGGATCTCTTATATCTGGCGTGGCGGCGATCACGGCACGTGCCATATTCATGCATCCGACCTCGAAAGAGCCGCCGATGTAGCCGGTAGAGTCAAGCTGACTGAAAGCGCGTGCATCTATGCCGGAAAGCGGCTGCCTGTCCAGTACCTCGTCCGTTTCGTTCGAGACGGTGACCCGTAAGGTAATCTTCCGTAATCCACAATCCCTGCGCACGGAGTATGGGTCGAGCCTGAACCGATCTTTATCGCTATCAAGAAAGCTATCAAGAAAGAAAGAAGAAATCCACACAGTTGTCGTCGCGCCTTCAACCTTCACGATCGCCCTGTTTGGCACTATTGGCAACCGTCCCTTCAAAAGCAAAGTGATAACTTTCCTGACGGTGCCGTCTGAGTTGACGCGAAACAGCCGAACCTGAGACTTGGCCGAAGTCTCCCACGCTCCAGGCAACGCGACTACATTCATTTCTTCGCCACGCGGTGCCATCGCCATAACGAAGGTATCTGCATCAAGCCGACGCTCCCAGATGGGATGGCCGTCCAGCGTATACCTTGTAAGTACGCCGCGCCAACCATTTGTCTCGTAGTCAAAGCCTGAAGCCAAGATCGAATCGTTCCACAGAACCGCGCTGCCGCTACCGATGTCTGCGCGCCACCTGGTCCACCGGACGTCGCCAGTCGGGCCAATCCTTTGAACGATGGCCTTGAAGCGTCCGTTTTCTTTGTCCGCGAATCCTGAAACGATAAGGTCGGGGGTCCCCGGCACCGAAAGGATGGAGGTGAACTCACCACCTTCCCGAAACTGATCAAAAGTTTGAATCTCTAACCTGGGTCGCGCCGGCGACGTATGTTCGACCTGTTTCAAACGCACGGCACCGTCCCCGAAAATGACGAACGGAGCCCAGAACCGTGGGTGGTAATAAGCTGGGTTAGCTGTCTCCTCGGCCAGTTTGAAAAGCGAGTTGGAAAGCGCTTTGGCGACGGTCGATCCCGAAGCAGCAGCGTCGGAGACAGCCTGCCGGACGATGACTTCGCTGGCAGTCGAATCAACGGGCCAGAGCGTCAACATCATCGAAGGGGCGCCGGCCATGAGGAAAGCAGTGCTCAACCCTTGAAACTCGTTGCCGAAGGTCGCGACCGAGAAATTTGCCGTGTTGCAAGCCGATAGAACAATCAAACGAGCCCGTAGCGGCAGTTGCGAGACCTTAGAGGCTGTGAGTAGCCCGTCGTCCGCCGTTGAGCGCTCTGTACTCGGCGTCAACACCAGCGCTGGCTCGGTGAGCCCAGGCAATTCCTCGGAAATCAAGCCGTGAGTGGCAAAGTGAATGACACCATATTCGCTCAGCAATTGCCCGCGAAATTTGGCCTCCGTGGCGTCGGGACCAAGCAAGACCTTTGCACGGCTATTTGGAAAGACCTTCGCCAGTTCCCGGATCTCCGTCTCGGTCTCCGGAAGGGCGCTAAGGGAAACTAGCCCAGCGGTAGCAGATCGGGCACTGCGTGCAGCGATCTTCTCCCCAAAGGTCGTCCCGTCCGGCCCTCTTGCCGACAACACGGGGTTGCCGATACCCAGGTACGCGGTTGCAAGATCCGTTTGGTGCGCACGGTACCGTCCCCCGGCAAAGTGATGCAGCGACACGACATAGGAGAACGCGTATTCCCGGCCCAACCAGCGTGCCTTTGACAGGTCGTAACTCCCGTCCTGGCCTGGCGGCGTATTGGCAGACAGCGCGTGCACCGGAAATGTCGAGTGACTAGCGTCTACCCAGATCACATGCTCGCCGGGCCTCACGCAATTGCTCGCTACAGGTGCGAAAAGAAACCGGTAGAGACGCGCAACGCTTGGAAACGGAAACTGGGCATCCAGTTGCGGGGACGGTGCCGTGTCCTCGGTGAGGGCGTTGCGTAGCAGCCGACTATCGGTCTCCAGTTTCCCGATGTCATCGGGGCTATTGCGTTCTGTGGCAGCGACGGCGATGCGGTTATTTCGCAGGCACACAAACCCGGCCATCCCGGCAAAGGCCGCGCGACTGACCAACACTTCGTCAGAATCAAGCAGTCGCTGAATCTCGGGCACTTTCGGGACAATATTTGTTGCGCGTGCCGGGAGCGCGGAAGCAGCGGCACCGATTCGAGTGACAAAGTCAACGAAATTCAATCGCCGCTTCCCGTTCTGCTTGAAGGCTTCGGGATCATTTCGAGCCTTGCCGTCAGCGGCAAGTAGTTCGCGCAATCGTGATTTTTCCCACGATGCGAAGCGCACAATCAACTGGCTTAGAGCCTGAACCTGCGAGTGCTGCTGAGGATCTTTCATCGAAGCCATTGCACCCAGCGCGTTGACGCCCAACTGTCGCGCCGTGCGATTGCCGACATCAATGGCCTGCGCAGCAATCTCTCGTTCTGATTCCGTCGGTCTGGGAAGACCGGCAATGGTGATCGCTGCCATCCCGAGTATCACGCGGTCATAGATGTTTGGCAACCAATGCCAGTTGGCAATGCCACCTTTGGTGTTCTCTATGGCCAGCAGGCGCAAGCGGGCAGCCTCAAGGAAGCGAGGATTAGCCTTCTTTTCACCGGGTTGGTCCATTTGTTCATAGAGCGCAGCCACCCAAGTTGCGTAAGCCCGCTGGGTGGGGTCCTTGTCCGATGCCGAAGCAAAATCTTCAATGGCGCCACGCCATTCTGCGGGTGGTTGTTTGCCTTGGAACCCATGGGTCAGCGCCGTAGCCAGAATGAACTCACCTGCGCGTAAAGACTCCATGCGTCCACTCTTGTCAAGCAACGGTTTCTTTCCGCCCGCCAACGAGTGAGCTGCAAGAAAGTACTCTGCGCAAGCGAATTTTTCTTCGATGGCACAAGTGGCTGCGGCGCTGAGTACGAAGTTGTCGCGATACCAATTGGCCAAGTACTCGGGCAAATCGAGTTCCTCTAGCAGTTGGATACCCTGTCGAGCGCTCATTTCGACCAAATTCGAAAGGCCGTTTTGTTCAGCGGCACGAAACATCTCGTAGTGAAACTGGAGCGCATAGATGGACTTCGGTGCAATCACGGTCCTCAGGTAGGGCTCCGCAATGCTCCAGTAGTAGGAGCTCCGGGCAAATTGCTCGGTGTCGTTGAGCAGTTTGATCGCGCGCAGCAAGTTGACCGCAAGCTTGTAATCCCCAAACTGTCCATGTGCTAGCAAGACAGAGAGACCAGCGTCAAGCCACAGCCGCGCTGCGACAAGGCGACCTTTTTCTACCAGAATGGATGCCGCGCGAAAGCTGGCCTCGATATAGAGCAACGGGTTCGTGACTGGATCGATGCTGCTGGGCCCCACTTTCTCGATTACGTCCACATTCTTATCCAACAGTCCCACACCAAACTGAAATGACGCAATCCCGGACCAAGCAACACGGTGTTTCTCTACTTTGGACAGCGGCCGAGGTGGCGCATCTCTCAGGTCTGTGGTGATTTCAAGCAAACACAGTCCGTCGCGAACGTCGACACACATGTCCAAGATCATCATGTATGCGTCCGTAACCAAGTCCGGTTCGGACTCACGATCTAGCTTTCGTACCGCTTGACGCAATTCCACAATTGCAGCGACGGGCTTCCCCGAGAAATACCGACTGAGGGCTTGATCCCGCGCTTCCGAAAATGAACTGATTTGAGCTTGGGGGGGCGATTGTGCCCACGCCAGCGACACGCTGAACGCAACCGCAACTGCCAGTAGCTTTCTGTACAGGCCTGACAGGTGCTGAAAATTCATTTTGTCTGCTTCGCCACCCTCGCCGACCATCGTGCGTAGGTCTCATAGTACGTTGGCTCGATTTCGCCCTTTTCGTGGATGCCAACCATGTCCCACTTCCCGTCAAAGTCGTTGTCCCACAGAGAGAGTTCCCAGTAAGCCTCCCGGCGCTCGCTGAAAACTAATACATCAGGCCGTCCATCGCCATTGCGATCGACCGCATACACCATTGGCTCTTTTGGATCGACCGGCACACGCAGTTCAGCATCTGCTTTTCCGTCACAGTTCAGATCGACTCCAGTAACTCGGAATCCATCTTTTTTGTTTTCGCGTTGGTACAGGGAGCGTGGTTTGCAGCCTGCGCCGGCCGAGGCGGCAGTCCCTTGCGGCTGTGAACGTCCTGCTGCACGCGACGCATTGCCAGAGAGGAAGCGCCGGACTTCGCCAACGGCGACCGCAAAGTTAAGCGCTTCGCCTTTGGCTTTGAAACTGTTGACACCGATGAGCTTTCCATCGTCGGTCAGGAGCGGTCCACCCGAGTTCCCTGGATTGATGGGTGTCTGCGTCTGAATCACCGTTGCCTGATGCTGGGTTCGATCTTCAGTAGTCCACTTGTAGTCGGGTCGTACCGCCGAAACAACGCCCTTCGTATAGGTCCACGTTTCGCCAGTCGGATGACCAATCGCATGCACATCTGAGCCGACCTCGACTTCGTTGCCCTGCCCAAGCGGCACCGGCTCGACGCCAGGTGGAATGTGCTTCACACGAATCAGAGCCAGGTCGGCTACTTCATCGATGCGCAGAGCCTCGGCCGGCCGCACGTCAGCCTTGGTAATTTGTCCCCCGTCCTGCTGGGGCTTGAAAACGACGTCGACGGTCGCGTTAGCTCCGACAACGTGCCAATTGGTCAGGATGTCGCCATTGGCGTTGAGTAGGGTCCCCGAACCCAGGCCGCTCTTGGTCACGATCAGCACAACTGACGGCGACACCTTGCGGTATAGCTTTGCCTCTTGCGCGCCACGCCGATTTCCGGGTTGGTCAGACAGCAAGCCGTCCAAGACTTTGGCGGAACGGGACGAGGGTTGGAGATGGAAGGGAATCGCGACCAAGTCGGGATGCAAAGCGGTAGTGGCGTCAAAGGGAACTTCGACACCACTACCCATTGGGCCGGTGGCCGCCACTGAATCCAACTTGGGCTGTGCCAAAACGGCTGCCGAAGTCAGGCTGATGGCCACGCTGAAAAGTGTTCTCCAAAATCGATGCGACACAGCTGCGCTCCTTGCCACTCTTTGCGTAGTGCAATCAACAATCGCACGGGTCTACAGAGAGGGAATAGAAAATCAAACAAGCGAATCAAAGTATGGCACGGCTCATGGGAGTTCGAGCCGAGTTGCCAGTCCCTAGGTTCGGCAGAAGAGAGCCAAATCGCTCGAGTCGCAAGGCTTCGACAACCGGATCCAACTTTGGCTCTCGCCTTTTTTTGAGGACTTTCGGAACAATAATGTCCTTCGAACCATAAAAAAAACCGCCCGGAGGCGGCTTTTTTGTTGGCGTGGCGAGCTTCACTTGACCGACATGTA
>CALMYW010000046.1 GCA_937873665.1 uncultured Sphingorhabdus sp. | reverse complement strand
TGCCTCTCTGATCGAAAGAACGCGAGGCAGTCCCGATGGTGTTGAAGAGATTGTGAGAGTTGTAAGGCTGATTGACCCTAGCTTTCAGCCGGCCATCTCAAGCGATCGACAGTTTCGACCTCAACCGCTAGCGTTAGGGGAAGCAGCCGCATCCGGAGGTATCAGGCCAGCACCACAGAATGGCCACGCGCATTGGTGGGTGTTTCCACTCATCATTGCGGCAGCTTTAGCCTTTGCGCTGGCCTTGAAGTGAATGGCAAGGCTGATCTGTCGTCGCGGCCATGAAGCAAAGGTAGTGACCGACGCGTTCGAAACATAAGCAGATGGTGGAAGCGGAGGGCATGTAGAAAGCTAGGGGCAATCTACTCATCTATTTTTTCAACCTGAGACACTTGAGAAATGGAGACGCGAAGTGAGCGAAGCGGTCACGCTGATGAATCGGATTTCTGCTGCTGCGGCAATCGCTGCGGCGCTCGCATTTAGCGCGCGATTGATCATACCCTCAAACCAAGCCGATCCTTCTTCTTCGGTGCCAACTTGGCCGTCAAATGTGCCTCAGTCGGACGCAAATGTGAATGCAGATGCAGTCGCGGCAGCAGGAAGTGCTACAATCAAAACAAACGAAGTTGTCGTTGATCAAGAAGTAATTAGGAAACAGGAAGAAGAGAGGCAGCAGCGAGAGGCGCTTGAGCATCAGGAAAGGATTAGACAGTCAACTGTGGCCACAAAGGAAATTGGTCGCATAGTTGAACCACGAGAGGTCGGTCCAAGGTACAGGATGGGAATTCTCATTACCGACGTGGGAATAAAATTTGAAACTGGAATATACAGAGGCGATGAAATTAATTTTGGTAAAATCACGAGCATTGACTTGCACGAAATGACTTTTTTCAACTCCCCTACTGATTATTCAATTATCATAAATGGGAAGGGAAGACATGGGGGAGATATCCGGCGAGAATTTGACTGCGACCAGGACAAAAATTTATGCACACGGTATCATCAGATGCTGATAAGTGCCCTGGAGATCTGGAGAAGCAGATACGCGGACTTATAATATTTCAAATAGATATTGTTCAGAAATAGATAGATAATTTGGGCTTTAATGGCCTGCATTGGTTGTTTTGACTTAGATATAGGCCCGAGGCGGGCCAATGCCGGAACAATCCAATAGGCGGCCGAATCGGGTACGACCTTGCCGGTTCAGAAGTCTCTAAATCTAAGGATCCGTGCTACCGTTTGATCCCGTAGCCCCACCAAAACGCAATCGTTGGAACTGCACGGGATGTCCATTTTCAAGCAGTCGAGCGTTCATGGTGAAATCCGGCAGTTGGCACAGTTCTCTCCAGCGCTCTGGTTCGTCGAGCCAGGGGGCCAGCTTTAATGCGTCCACCGCACCCAACCGGAAGGTGATCAGATTGCCTACGTTGGCGAGAGTAGCTGAGCCAATCGAGCGGTTGTCAGTGCCCCCGATCTGGCCGAGCGACTGGTTTGCGAGTGCCAGGCTGACCCCGAATTTCCTTCCTTCCGCGAGAAGGGATTGCAGAGAGTCACCTCGGCAATTTTGAAACTCATCAATGTAAATACGGACCGGTCGCCGGTCCCTTCGGCCAGCTCGGCCCATTGCGACCCCACGAATCTTCATCAGGCTCGCTGACATTGCCAATTCTGTCAGGCTCTCGCCGAGCGCGCCCTTTGGACAGCGAAGAATGAGTATCTTCCCTTCGTCCATGACCGTCTCGAAGGAGAGGCATTTCTCAGATGTCGGGAACATGGCGCGTGCGTGCTTAGAGGCGATGAAGCGCGTCAGCTTGCTGGTAATGTAGGGCGTAACGTTCTCGAGAGCAGCCTCCCCACCGGTACGCCCTGCCGACCGCCAGAACCCACAAACCGAAGGAACAGTGCATACCTGCAGGAGTTCACGCCGAAAGGCCGGTTCGTCAAATACACGAGTAAAGTTGGCCAGGCACCGCTCGGCAGGGGCAGCGCCGACTAACAAAGCCAGAGCATTGCGAAAATAGCTCTCAAACATCGGACCAAAACCCTCGGGATTGGCCGAGTACATTGCCCCCTTGAAGATGCTGACCAGCATGTCAGCTGCTATCTCGAACGAGGAACCGTCTGCAGCCGAAGGCAGAAGGTCAACGGCGAAACAGCCATTCACATCGGCGGCATCGGCATAAACGACATCGTCTACGCGTTGGCGAGGGACTGCAGCCAGGACATCTTCCGCAAGGTCTCCGTGGGGGTCAAACACTACCACGCCTTCCCCCGCATCAATGTCCTGCAGGATAAGTGATTTGAGCAGGGTCGACTTGCCGGTGCCTGTTGCTCCAATCACGTAAAGGTGCCTCGCCCGGTCATTCTCCGACAACGAGACCTCTATTCCGCCGCCGCTTTGGCCAAGCCGCCACCTCTTGGGATCCGGATCGCTTCTGAGAGATCTGGAAGCCGCCAAACCGGCGGCCTCATCAGTTGTTGGTACCATGCGATTAGGTGCCTGGTGCGATCCGGCGAGAAGGCGCAAATCACCATCGAGCCCGCCAAAGCGACGTTCGCCGGCCAATGTGCCGAAGAGCGCCATGGAGACGAGATTGCCCACGGTCCCACATTCTTCTAGCGCTGAGACAGACACCTCGAAGCCGAGAAGCGCCGGATCTTCGAGCATTGCCTTGCAGTTCAATTGACCGGCGAGAACAGAACGATCATCGGGGAGAGAATAGCTGGCCGAGATAAGCTCGCCGTGTAGATCGTTGATGAGCCGCATCAACCGCGCCTCGCGGGCAATATTCTTTACGGTCAGGTTAAGTGATCCTCCGCCGGCGGCGGACAGCGTTGCCAATGCGCGCTTGATATCCCAGGGCCATGTCGCCGGAGGTTTTGGGGTCTGGAGGCACCATTCTTCATCCCGAGGCATGGGCCGCAGGACACGCTTGGCATCAGAAAGTGTACACCACTGTGGGAAGATCGCGAACTCTCGGCCGACTGAACGGCGACCGTTACCCATCAGAATCCTGCTTCCGGGAGCTATGGACGGAGCAGCTAGCCCGAGAAGAAGCGGGAAAACATCGCCATCCCAACCAAGGCCTAGTTGCTTCAGGAGGATGGAAATTGCTCCTTCAGATGAGATCGAAATTTCGGACGAAATTGCAGTTCCTACTGGAAGCGCAGCGACCGCCTCCAGTGACGTTCGCTTGAGCGACCTCTCGTCCGGGAGTCCAAGCAAGGCGGCAGTCTGGACCTCCCGCCAAGATTCGACATTTTCAACTCCCAAGAATTTCTCTTTGAGCTTGCCCATCACGACCCTTTCCGAGAAGTTAAAGTCGAAGCATCGATCTGGCCCTACTGCGGTGCTTCACCTGGCTCAGATATGATGGCAGCACATGGCGGACCAGACATCAGTCTCACGCCGTTTAATCCGCGTGAGACAAGCCATGTCCATTCGCCCCTATGACGCTTCTCCACGGTTCCGACAGAAACCGTCAAACCGGATTGGAGGAACGTATGGGTCTATTCGACAAGCTGCGCGGCAACACGGAAATCAACCTCAGTCCGAGTGCAGCGATGCTGTTGGCGTGCCTTTCAATGGTCGGCGTCGACGGAGAATTTGACGACGATGAGATCGCCATCATCTATCGCATCGATGGCGAGCAGCGCACCCGCGCATGGGACCAGGCACTCGATGCCTGGCGCCGGATACGCAGCCCCGCTGATTGCGTGGAATTGGTCGCCGCCCGTCTCGACTCGGAACAGCGGCGCTTCACGCTCGCCAACCTATTCGATATCGCCATGGCCGACGGTTTCCTCGAAGGTGCAGAACAGGCGCTGCTGGAGATGTACCTGGATGTCTTCGAAGTGGACCCTGCGTTCGTCGATGCCTTATGTGAAGTCATAGGCACCAAGAACAACCGCAGCCGCTTTACGCAATAGCTGCACGGCATGTAACGATTCAGGAACTGCATGGCATGTCCGGAAAGCTGGTCGAAACAATCTATGGTGCCCGGGCGAAGTACGAGATCCGCGAGCAGCCTTCGTGCCGAGCCACCAAGTTCGTGATATACCGCAACGGTTGCCCTTGGCGCGGCGAATTCGTGTCGCTTTCGCGGGCAGTCGAGGCTGCGAGGAAGGGCCGGTGAAGAATTCCGGCGACAGAGCCAATAGCTGATTCAGCTCAATCCTAAGAAAGGACAAATGATGGCGAAAAAGAAAGTAATCGTGAAAGGCGGCGGTGAAAATCTCTATTATGTGTCTGAATCGTCGGGAACTTACTACGTCTACAAAGGGCACGTCTGGAGCAGCGACGTCCAGATCGGTAAAGCACGCTCGATGAGTGACGCGCTGGCAATCATCACCAGCTATTCCGGCCGCGCTATCGAAAGCATCGGCTGAGAACAACAAGGCAAGAGGGGAATGAAGATGGC
>CALMYW010000045.1 GCA_937873665.1 uncultured Sphingorhabdus sp. | reverse complement strand
CGGTAAACCGGCCGGGAGTCGTCCGCCCCTTTCGGAGCTCATCGGTGAGTGGGTGGCGATGATTCGGCCCGGATTTGCGTTCATGCTCTCAGGCCTCATCGCCATTGTTGGCCAACTAATAGTCCGGACTTTGGTTCAAGCGGAGCTTGGTCCAGATGCACTCGGTCAGTTCCAGGCAGCCTGGGCGATAAGTGTCACGTATCTGGGCTTCGTGCTCGGTGCGATGACCACGGATTACCTCCCACGGCTTACCGCGGTAGTTGAAAATCGCACTGCAGCGGTGAAGCTAATAAACGAGCAGACGGAAGTCGCACTCCTACTCTGCGCGCCCTTCGTCGTGGGGATGCTGGCCTTCGCCCCATGGCTAATCCACTTGCTCTACTCGGCGGAGTTTGGGCCGGCCGTAGAAATATTGCGCTGGCAACTTCTCGGCGACATCTTCAAGGTGATTGTCTGGCCGATAGGTTTCGTGCAGCAGGCGAAAGGCGCCGGAAGGAGCTTCCTGCTGACCGAAATGTTCGGCGCCGTACTACTCTGCTTGGGCGTGTTCATCGGCCTACCCCATATCGGGATTGCAGCAACGGGAGTTGCCTTCCTTTTTGTGTATATCGCTTACCTCCCGCTAATGTGGTGGTTGGGAAGGATATGGGTGGGCTTTAGTTGGACTCGCCCTGTTGCCTTGCAGGCTGTGGGAATACTCTTATGCGCTGTGATAGTCGATGTCGCTTGCCGGAGATCAGATGCCTTGGGCGCAATAATTGGAGGCCTCCTCGCGGTGACTCTGGCTGCATGGGCCCTGATTCGTCTTTCATCCTTGTCGGGAATTGGCGGCCGATTGGGTAGGATCGCCGCGGTGGCGAGAAAGATAATTCGTCTTTGCGTGAGATTCAGATGAGTAGACAGAAATTTCCCGTGACTCAAAACCCGCTTGTGACATACATTGTTGTCGCATACAACCAAGAGCAACTTGTTCGGGAGGCGGTGCAGAGTGCCTTCGCTCAGAATTACACCCCATTGGAAATCATCCTCTCCGATGATTGTTCTAGTGATCGAACGTTCGATATTATGCAAGAATTAGCTCTGAACTACGAGGGCAGGCATTCGGTCAAGGTAGTTCAAAATTCCGAAAATCTCGGATTGTTCGATCATATAATTTGCCGAGGAAAACAGGCATCAGGAGAAATCGCAATTCTGGCGGCGGGTGATGATATATCAGTACCCGAACGAACGACCAAGACAGTTGAGGCGTTTAATGAAGGAACCGGAGCGGCATTTTCTCTGGTATCAATAATAAATGGCAAAGGCACGGTCCTTGCCGATGCCGTGGAACGTCCTCTCCATTTGAGGAGGCCGAAACTTCCCCTCTTGCCAAGAAATAATTCATATGACGTTATACAAGGCTGCTCCGCCGCATATCGACGGTGGGTCTTTGACATCCCAGTTTCGTCTCGCGGTAAGAGGTATCCCGAGGACCTGATCTTTTCCTTCTATCTGCACCTTCTTGGGTCCACAGTTCGCCGCGTTGATTTGCCTCTCGTCGGGTATCGCGCCCACGCGGACGCGCTGACCAATATTCCTGAAGATTGCGCTCAGGTAGTGGACGAGGAACGCAGATGCCGAGTTGCTGTGGGCAGTCTCCAACTCCTGAGCGATTATAGGGCGATTGCGGATGTTCTGGGAAAATGGGATATGGTCGACTTCAAAATTGTTCGGCAGAGAGAGGTATGCTTGCGGGATATACTGGATTGGCCGGGTTTGCCTTTCCGGAAAAGGCTTTGGCGCACATTTACGATGGGAGCAGGATTTGGCTGGGTTCCATTTCGATGGAAACTCGTCAGACTGTGGGGACGCTACCCCAACTACCAACCAAGAAAATTCATATCGTCAATGAAATAAATAGTGGAACCGCTCTTCATGATTGAGGGTGTAGTCGGGATCTGAATCCGCCTACTTCCAGCAGAGACTGAGCTGTATCCTGAGTTATTTGGACTTAGTAGTTTACGCCCGAATTTCGGGAGATGGCGGTCAAGAAAGTCATCGACTCCAAGTCCAGAATTCCGCCGCGGTGTCCTAACTCAACTCAGGCCCCCACCCGGGCCGCCAGCCCGATAAGCCCACGACAGCACCCCAACACCGCCCCATAGACCCATACCCGCAATAGCCCACCCACGATCGCCCTCCAATCAGTGATTCCCTGGGCAGCTAGGTCGATGCGACCAGTCGCTCAAGCTGTAATCGTAGACCGCTCGTCAATGTGGGCAGTTACTTGTTGGACCACGGGCGCGTCGCTCTTTGGTCCGTCAGCATTCATCTGCACTACGAACATGCCCATCGAAGTAGGAACCACAACCGTTTTCTGCGCGATGATCCGCTCTTGCCCGTCTTTGGTGTACAGCCCAGCGAGTTGGACTGCATCGAATCCGGTCAATTTGGTATGCATCGGCTCGGACACCGGTCGGTAATCCGGAAGGTTCCTTAGCTCGCCGGGAGCGTATTCGAGTACCTGTCTGGGGTCAACAGAACCATCCAATCGGGATAGCAGAACCTCGACAAACGGCGCGTCGTCGGGATTGGTCGCGGCGTCGTAGATGATCTCGGCATAGGCGCCGGACGGCGTATCAGGTCCTGCGTCAGACCACCCCGGCGGCACCGGGATCGTGATGGTCGGGATTCCCGGGTCACCGGGCCGGACCGGCGTCTGGGTGACGTCGTTCGCTGAGAAGTAGTCCGCGAGCGTCTTGTTCGGCCCGGAACCAACCTTCGCGGTCGCCGACCCGCGCCCGGAGTCTCGGTTGACGACGACGAAGACTCCGACGATCACCGCTACCAGTGCCAGCGCCAGGACGATGAGGTTGCGCGGCTGGCGAAACCACGGGCTGGCAGCCGATTTAGCCGGAGTTTGGGTCATCGACGGCTCGGCGTCATGATTCTGATTCGGGCGCACCACGAAATCCTAATCTGGGTTCACCCCGGCAGCCGCACCCACATCGAAGCTACGGCCGCCACACCTCGGAGCTCATCAGGCTCTGACTGGCCATGTCACCTGCGCCCGCATCAGGGAACCAGAACAGCACGTAGGCCGGTGACTGACCTGGTTGCCCCACGCCGCCTTGATAGGTGGCGACGAGGTGCGATGAATTGGCGGCCTCCTTCGCGGCGTACTGCTCGTTGGAGAACAAGTCCGGTGCGCTCTTGTAGCTGACCTCAGTCTGTGCGGCGGTGGTCTCATCCCAGATATGCGCCGTGAACTCGGGCCCACCGTTGACCGACGTCAAGGACCGAAGGACCTGCTTAACCGCCGGCTTGAATCCGGGGGCAGCCGGGTCGACCGGCACGATCACGTCACCAACCACTTCGGAGGGCGCCGCCCCGTCAGCGAGCAACCGGACTGGCTCCGATCCCTCCAACGGCGGAACGCCGGGCGCAACTCCCCCGACGGGCGCATCCACCGCTCCAAGGACGACGTAGTACGTCGTCGCCTTATCGGAGCGGTCGCTGGTCCGCTGCGCGATCACCGTGTAGGGCGGAACCGGACCGATCGGTTCCACCGGTGGCTGCACCGGGACCGCCGCCTCCGGCGCGGCCACCGTGTTCACCGCCGCCTCGCTAGCCGGCTTCGAGACAGCCGGCTTCGACATAGCGTGCGAACTGACAATGGCGACGTAGCCGACCGAGTCGGCGTGCGCCGATCGGCTGTCGCACGATGTCAATGGCACGCATGACACCACGATTACGGCCGCGCCCCCAACGCACCGTATCCGCCGCTTGTGATGACGGAGCATCTCGGCCTCCAACGACTCCAACCGGAATGGGGCGAACCAGGGACTGCGTTTCAAGCTCGAAGTCTCAAGTTCTGACCAGCACGGAAATTACCGGCTCTTCGAAGTTAACCGGGCAGGTGCTCGGTGGTGAATCTGGTGCTGGCCCGCTGGGCGCGGGTGCAGTGGAAGCGTATCCGGCGGCGTGAGTTCTCGGTGTTGCGGAAGCCGCAGGCGACGCGTTTGACCTGTTTGACTAGCCGGTTGTAGCCCTCGGTGCGGGCGTTGCTCAGCCCGGTGCGCAGGAACGCCAGGATCGCCGGCCACCAGGTCTCGATCGTGGTGGCCAGGCGGTGCAGTTCGGGGATTTTGGTGTCGGCGCACCAGCTGTAGAAACGGTAGAGCCGGGTGCGGATCTCGGCGTCATCGACGCGGTCAGCGGCGGCGGCGAGCAGCTGGCGCAGTTCCTCTTTGGCGATGTAGGCCGACAAGATCTGGCAACTCGGATCGTTGTCGATCAGGGCGTTCCACATCGTCGCGAATGCTTTGGGCGACAGGCGTTCTCGTGCGGTGAGCAACCGGCGGCGGTTGGCCCATTCCGGGTCCTGTTTGCGGCCACGCCGGCCGTGGGTATCGAAGGTCACCCGGCGCCGGACCGCGGTCAGCGCGTCGTTGGCGAGCTTGACCAGATGGAAGTGGTCGACGACCAGCTCAGCGTTGGGCAGCACCTCGCTGGTGACCGCGGCAGCGTAGGCCGCCGACGGGTCGATCACCACGTGGGTGATCCCGGCCCGGAACTCCTCGCTTTGTTCGCTCAGCCATTGGCGGACCGCCGCGCCGGTGCGTCCTTCGGTTTGGCCGAGCAGGCCCTGATCGCCGCACAGATCGACGAAGCCGGTGTCCCACGGGTCGGTGCGCACCCACCGGCCGGAGTCGGTGTCGCGGGTCCAGCGGGGCTTGCCGCGGCGGGTCTCGTCGATGCCCAGCACCGCGACCGGCGCCGGGTCGGCCAGGACCGTCTCGGCGTGGGAGGCGAACGCGGCGTGTGCGGTCGGCCAGGACACCCCGGCCCCATCAGCGACTTCGACCACCGAGCGGGCCGCATCCCCGATCTCGCGGGCGATCTGTGTACGCAGCCGAGTCGTGGTGCGCCGCCTCGCCGGTACCTCGGTAAGCGCTTCGGTGAAGCTCGTCCGTTCGCAGGTTTCGTTGCAGCAGCGGTAGCGAGTCTTGTTCCACCGCAATACGATTGGATCATCCCCGTAGCGGATATCGCGTGGGGTGGTGACCGCGTGGCCCTTGACCGAGGTCGAGGCGATCCCGCAGTCCGGACAGCGCGACGCGTTCGGATCGGTGGTGACCACCTCGACCACCCTGGTGCGATCAGGCAGCCGGACCACCGAACGGACCCCGAGTCCTTCCAGCCCCAACAACAACGACGTAGGCTCGACCATGCCCCTGG
>CALMYW010000044.1 GCA_937873665.1 uncultured Sphingorhabdus sp. | reverse complement strand
CGCCCATTGTCCAAAATTCCCCACTGCTGCCTCCCGTAGGAGTCTGGGCCGTGTCTCAGTCCCAGTGTGGCTGATCATCCTCTCAGACCAGCTACCGATCGTCGCCTTGGTAGGCCTTTACCCCACCAACTAGCTAATCGGACATCGGCCGCTCCTATAACGTGAGGTCTTGCGATCCCCCACTTTCCTCTCTCGAGCGTATGCGGTATTAGCGTAACTTTCGCTACGTTATCCCCCATTACAGGATACGTTCCGATGCATTACTCACCCGTTCGCCACTCGCCGCCAGGGTTGCCCCCGCGCTGCCGTTCGACTTGCATGTGTAAAGCATGCCGCCAGCGTTCAATCTGAGCCAGGATCAAACTCTTCAGTTCAATCACTGCTAATTTCACAATACTCAAAATTACACTGAACGGTTCTTCGACATCCCTCCCTTAACTGACCTTTGGCGGCTTAGCAAAGCCTGGATCAATCAGAGAAGAACATCTCCCCATCCGTGCATGCACCTCTGAAGCTCGCCAAACCCTAGAGCGGCTGGCTATTCTCCGAAGTACCTACACGTTTCGGTTGTCTCAATTCTTAAAGAGCAGCGATTTCTCCATTCACCTCTTTCGAGGCTTTCCCGAATCTGCCTTCCGGCTTTTTCGAGAGAAATCATTTCCGGGGCATCTATTCTAATGCCTCGCAAATTATTTCTCTCAACTTACTCAACGCGCTTACGCCACATCAAGCAAGTCTTTGTTTCACAGACTTCGCAACCATTTCCAAATCTTTGTCAGACCTGAACTGGTTGCGGGGGAAGGATTTGAACCTTCGACCTTCGGGTTATGAGCCCGACGAGCTGCCAGACTGCTCCACCCCGCGCCTGCGGCTTCTGCCTTTCAAACTCAGCACAACTAACTCGTTGTTATTTGCTGCGTTGCGTTCGATCAGCGAAGACAGAAATTATGGCACAGCTAAAAACCCTTTGCAACCCCATCCCACCCAAAAACCCCTCTTTACCCCCTCTTTTTGCCTAACTCTTAAGCATTCCACCGCCCATTCCTTAAGCAACATCACCCGCCAACCCAATACTCACAACAGTTTGTGAAAAAAAGAGAATTTTTTCGAATTAACGCTTGCCGGCACGGCGTGGGGTAGTAGTTACTTCACCAGACTTTGCCGCCAGACGTTCCTTCGCCACAAAATCGCGAATTGCCGGATAAACGATGCTGCGCCAGCGGCTGCCGGAGAAGATACCGTAGTGGCCGCAACCCTCCACCAGCAGGTGATTGCGCCTCGATTGCGGAATGTTCGAACAGAGACCGTGAGCAGCGTACGTCTGGCCCGGGCAGGAAATATCGTCTTCGCCGCCCTCGACAGTCATCAGGCCAATATCCTTGATCGCAGCAGGCGCCACCTTTTCGCCATGCACCTCCATCACACCGCGTGGCAGGCGAAACTCCTGGAATACACGCTGGACCGTTTCCAGATAGTAAGCGGCGTCGAGGTCGAGCACCGCGTTGTACTCGTCGTAGAACTTGCGATGTGCATCCGTATCGCCCGGGCCATCACCACGCATCATGTTGATGAAATATTCCCAGTGCGATTTGGCGTGGTGCCCAGGATTCATCGCCACAAAGCCGTAGTGCTGCAGGAAGCCCGGATAAACGCGGCGGCCAAAGCCCGGATACTTCGCGGGCACGCGCGAAATCACGTGCCGCTCGAACCATTCGATCGAATGCTTGGTGGCGTAGTTATTGACGCTTGACGGATTGACGCGAGTATCAATGGGGCCGCCCATCATGATCATTGCCTTGGGGCGCAACGGATCGTTCTGCGCGGCCATCAGGCTGACCGCGCACAGCACCGGCACCGTCGGCTGGCACACCGACATCACAAACACTTCCGGTCCCAGCGAACGCAGGAACTCCATCACATAGGTCACGTAGTCATCGAGGTGGAAGATCCCCTCCGCCAGCGGAACGATGCGGGCATCGCGCCAGTCGGTGATGAACACTTCGTGATCCTGCACCAGTGAGCGCACCGTATCGCGCAGCAAGGTCGCATGATGGCCCGAGAGCGGCGCCACCAGCAGAATGCGCGGCTCGCCCTTGGCGCCTACCTTGCTGAAACGGCGCAACTGGCAAAACGGCTTCTCGGCGACAACCGTCTCTTCGATGGCATGCGTATGACCGTCAACGCTGATGGTGTGAATGCCAAACGGCAGTTTCGGATACTCCTTGGTCAGCCGAATCGTCAGCTCGCTACTCGCCGCCAGAAAGTCATTCGGCGGCAGATCCTTCCACGGATTGCCATCGGATTGCGCCCAGTTCATGCCCATTTCGGCCATGAAGCGCATTGGTGCCCCCAGGGATTTCTGCATCTCGTGAAACGCGTACAACATGACTCTTGATCCCTCTGAAAACTTTCTCTGTACTGATTGTCAGCCGTCCGCTGCGACCGATGTCTAAATCTGCGCCAACCCGCGCGCCAGGTCGTCGCGCAAGTCGTCCTGCGCTTCAAGGCCGACGGCGACGCGGATCAACGCGTCACCAATGCCCGCCGCGTCGCGTGCCGCCTGTGTCATGCGCCCGTGCGTGGTCGTCCCCGGGTGCGTAATCGTGGTCTTCACATCGCCCAGATTGCCGGTGATAGACATGATCTTCACTGCGTCCACCACCTTCCAAGCCTCGGTCTTGCCGCCCTTGACGTTGAACGAGAGCACCGCGCCGCCGCCCGACTGCTGCCGCTTCGCCAGCGCCACCGACGGGTGCGACGCCAGGAACGGATAGTTCACGTTCGCCACCTTCGGGTGGGCCGCCAGCCACTCTGCAAGCGCCAATGCATTCTCGCTGTGCGCGCGCATGCGGATCGGCAGCGTCTCCATGCCCTTCAAAATCACCCATGCGTTGAACGGAGCAAGACTCGCGCCCGTGGTACGCAGGAAGTTGTAGACGCGTTCGCGGCACATCTCCTTCGTGCCCACGATTGCCCCCCCCATCACCCGTCCCTGTCCATCAAGGTGCTTGGATGCTGAATGAATCACCACATCGGCGCCGAGCGCCAGTGGCCGCTGCAACACCGGTGTGCAGAAACAATTGTCGACGGCAAAGGTTGCGCCGACCTTACGCGCCATCTCTGCGATCGCGGCGATGTCAAACACATCGGCCATCGGATTCGACGGCGTTTCCAGGAACACGAGTTTGGTGCCGGGTCGGATTGCCTTCGCCCAGGCATCAAGCCCGGTCGAGTTCACCACCTCGCAAGTGACGCCGAACTTGCCCATCACCGGCGCACCGAACACATTGAGCGTTGAACCGAACACGCTGCCGCTGGTGACGATATGGTCGCCCGCCGAGCACAGCGTCATCGCCAGTGTCGAAATCGCCGCCATGCCAGTGGACGTGGCGATCGCGGCGTCGGCACCCTCCATCGCCGCCAGGCGACGCTCGAACATGTCCACCGTCGGATTGGTGAAGCGCGAGTAGATGTAGCCAGGCTCCTCGCCGGTAAAGCGCTTCGCGGCCATTTCGGCAGACTCGTGCACAAAGCTCACCGTGGCAAACAGCGCCTCGGAATGTTCGTTGAAAGGCGAACGCAACCCACCCGCGCGGATGGCTAGCGTGTCTACGGAGTA
>CALMYW010000043.1 GCA_937873665.1 uncultured Sphingorhabdus sp. | reverse complement strand
AGCCCAAACACTGGTACCGCACTTCGAAGTAGGGGACAGGGGGCACACCCTACGCTTCTCGAAGCTGGTTCGAACGAGGCAGATTTCAGCCAGTTTCAAGCTCGAAATCGCCTTCTGTTACTTCTCAATCTCATTGATTTGAAGCGAGGAATCCAAATCACAGTGATTGCTATGGGCGTGAAGGTGGCAGGAATGCGTCGCCTTATGTTCTTGACATGTTCTTTAGTCTGATGTAGCCCGCAAATCAGCCTTGCGGGCGCAAACCAGGATCCAAGATCGAAGGATCCTGACGATGTCACGACCAATATCCCTCCAAGTCTATGTCTCACCCGAGCTTGCCGAGCAGGTTCGCAGCGCCGCCGAAGCCGATGGGCTGGCGGTGAGCGAATGGCTGCGCTCGCAGCTCAAGAAGGTGCTCGCAAGCGGCCCCATTGGGGCAAGCGATCAGGCGCTTCTCGGCAAGCTCTACCGCCAGTCGCTGTTCGCATTCGTCGGGCTCGACGCGCTGCTTTCAGGGCACCCTGATCACACCCTGCGCGAGCGCGCCCACAGTGCCTGGAAGGCGCGCTGCAAGGAAGCCGGAATGGCTGCCACCCCGACCAAGGGAGGCGCAAAGTGAAAAAGAATCTCGTCGATTTCACCCGCGGCAGCCAGCTGCTTGGCCACTTCAGCTTCATGTTCGCAGCGGGGCTCAAAGGCCCGCTAATCATCGCCGCGATCATCATCTCGTCGATGTCATGGTGGATGCTCTCCACCGGCCTGACAGACCACGAACGCTACCTCGCCTGGATGAAGGTCTACGCCGCCGTCTATGGCTTCATGGAGTTTGATCCGCACAAGGAAGTCGCGCTCGAAACCGCCTTCGGGGGCACGGTCAAGTTTCCCATTTCCATGCTCGAAGCGTTCCCGCCGGTGGTGCGCGCGTGGGACCACATGGTCTCGATCCTCGAGCACGCACTGCTCTATTCGGCGCTGCTGCTCATTCCCGCTTTCGCCCTGTTCTACTGGTTCGCCTCGCGGTTCGGCGCCCGATCGAAGGAGCGCAAACACGAGCGCGGTGCCGAGCTGTCCACCTTGCCCGAACTGGTCGAGGAGATTCGCGTTCATAATAGGGACGAAAGGGCAAAGGAACTCAGTGCCGCGCTTGGTTGGCGCTATCGGCTATGCAGCACCAGGGAGCTAAACGAGGTATTTCCCTATCAGCCTTCGCGCCTCGCGGAGGTGACCTATCCCTGGCGGCTCGAGCAGAGCCACGCGATGCTGATCGGCACCACCGGCATGGGCAAGACCGTCGCGCTTTCCGAGATGATTGAAGAGGCGCGGGCACGCGGCCAGCGCGCGGTGATCTTCGATCTGACTGGGGCCTTCATCGAACACTTTTACGACGGCAGCCGTGACGTCATCCTGAACCCGCTCGACGCGCGTTGCCCGCAATGGAGCGTGTTCGACGAGTGCCGCGACGAAGCCGAGTTCACTGCCGCCGCCGAAGCGCTCGTACCCCACGATGGGGGCGGGGCCGAGCAGTTCTGGGTTCTCGCGGCGCGCCTGCTGTTCGTCGAGATGTGCCTCAAGCTGCGCGCCCGCGGCCAGGCGACCAACGATGCGCTTGCCGCAGAATTGATGACCGCCGACCTGGCCGCTGTGCACCGGCTGATGCGCGGCACGATCGCAGATCCGCTGACAGCACCCGAAGCCGCGCGCATGGCGGAGTCGATCCGGGCTGTGTTCAATGCCAATGCCAAATCGCTCAAGCTGCTGCCCCGTCAGGGGCGGCGCTTCTCGGTCCGGGATTGGATCGAGGATGACCAGCGCGACGGGTCGATGGTGTTCATCTCGGCGCGCTATGTCGACATGAGCGTCTGCTCGCAGCTCCTCACCGTCTGGCTCGATCTTGCCATGAATACCCTCATGGCGATGGACCGCACCCGTGAGGTCAGGATGTGGTTCTTCGTCGATGAACTCGGCGCGCTCCACCGTCTGCCAGCGCTCGAAAAGGGCCTCCAGACGGCGCGCAACTTCGGCGGCGCGATTGTCACCGGGATCCATGCCTATGCCAAGCTAAAGCAGGTCTATGGCGATGAAATGGCGCAGACCCTGTCTTCGCTCGCGCGGACCAAGCTGATCCTCGGAACGGGCGATCGAGACTCAGCGACCTGGTGCTCGGACTTCATCGGCCACCGCCAGGTTCGCGAGAAGGAAGAGGGCTACACCTATGGCTATAACAACGCCCGCGATGCGGTCAGTCTGACCTCGCGCGTGCATATTGAACCGCTGCTGCTGCCCGACCAGCTGATGAACCTGCCGCGGCTGTCGGGGTACCTGAAGTTCCCCGACGGGTTCCCCGCTGCGCCGATCAAGCTGATCCCGGTCAATCGCAAGAAGCGGGCCGAGCCCTTCATTCGCAGGGCCGAGGATCACGGTCCTGAGACCGGGACGGTCTCGCCTCAATCACCGCCGTCTGGGCCATCATCAGGTTCGCCCTCCGGGTCATCCAAGGCGCCGCCCGACGCCTCAGGCGGCGGGAGCGACGCTGCCGATCCACCCGCAGCGAACGACGATGGGGCCGGGCAGCGGATCGTTCCTCGCCAGGGCGAGCTTGCGCTTACGGCGGGGCAGAGGGCACCCAGTGGTGAGGGCGACGCGCGCCCGCGTGACCGGCAAGTCGAGGTACTTCGCGATGCCCGCCGTGCGGAAGCAGAGCCCGCTCGTGCTGCCGAGCTGAACCCGGGCAAGAGTGAAACCGAAGCGCCAGCTGGTGACAAGCCGGCACTTGCTCTGCCCAAGGATGCAGTGCTGCGGATCGCAAGCGGCGATGGCCACGACAAGGGCAAGGACGGCGAGCCACCCAAAGCCGCGCCTCAACTTCAGGTAGCCAAGCCGGATGCGAAGCAAAGGCCGCAGGTCCCTGCCGATCAGGCGCGAAAGCTGATGCTCGAAGATGGCCTCAGCGAACCCGACGAGCTCGCCCGTGACGAGCGCGGGCTCGGCGAATCCGACATGGAAATCTGAAGCAGATCAGGGCGTCCGCCGGGAGTGTGAGGCATGTTGTCCGTTGCCAATGTCCGCACTGCCGGCGGCGCTGCAAAATACTTCGCCGCCGACAATTACTACACCCGCGCCGATGCCGATCGCTCCGGTGCCTGGTTCGGCAAGGGTGCCGATAAACTCGGCCTGTCAGGCGAGGTCGATCCAAAGATATTCGAAGCGGTGCTCAAGGGATTTCTGCCCGATGGCAGCCGCATCGGCAGTGATGGCAAGGATCACCGTGCGGGAACCGATCTCACTTTCTCGATGCCCAAGAGCTGGTCGTTGCTCGCGCTGGTCGGCGGGGACAAGCGGATCCTCGAAGCCTATGCCGAGGCGGTCAAGGAGACCCTCGCCTGGGCCGAGAAACACCTTGCCGAGACGCGGATCGAGGTGAACGGCAAACAAAGACCGGTCGCCACCGGCAACCTCCTGGTCGCGCTGTTCAGCCACGATACCAACCGCAATCAGGAACCCAACGCCCACATTCACGCGGTGGTCGTCAACGCGACCCAGGGGCCGGACGGGAAGTGGCGGGCACTGCGAAACGACAAGCTCTGGGAGCACAACACGCTGCTGGGCGCCATGACCATGGCGCGATTTCGTATGTCGGTCGAACGGCTCGGATACGAGATCGGCGAGATCGGTAAACACGGCAATTTCGAGGCGGAGGGCGTTCCCCGTGATGCGATCGGGGCATTCAGCACACGGCGGGCCGAGGTCCTCGCTCAGGTCGAACGAATGACCCACAAGGGGCCGTCGGCGACCGATGCCGCTACCTTGATGACCCGGGCTGAAAAGCAGACGATCAAGGATCGGGCGGCTCTGACAAGGCAATGGTCTGACAAGGCCTCTGCCATCGGGTTCGACCCCAAGGCGGTGATCGCCAAGGCCAACGCCCGTGCTGCAAACGACATCGGCTACGCTGGCGGTTTCGCGACGGCCGCGCGTGACCTCGCGGCGCGCGGCAAAGAGTTGATCACCGCGCTCGCCGAGCGTTTTGGACTGCGTGAAGGTGACCCCTTGATCCCGGCCGATCTGGCGCGCCGCCAGCCCGAGGAAATTGCCGCGATCCATGCCGTCGCGTCGGCCATTCGGCACCTCGCGGAGCGGGAAGCGGCCTTTGCGCGCACCGATATCTACAGGACCGCGCTGGGTTTCGGCTTGCCTGCGGGCATGGCCGCGATCGAGCGCCGGGTCGCCCAGCTCGAACGCCAGGGGCAGCTCCAGCGCGGCAAGGGCGCGGAGCGCGGCCTGGTCACCACAGCGGGCGCGATCGCGACCGAGCAGCGGATCGTTGCGGCGGTCGAAGCGGGCCGGGGAATGGCCTCGGCCATCGTGCAACCTGGGGATGCTGGCAGCCGTCTTCAGGGGCTTTCTCAGCTCAAATACGGCATGACGCTCAATCAGGGACAGGAAGCTGCCGGACGGCTGCTGCTTGGCTCCAGCAACCGGATCGTGGCTGTTCAGGGAATCGCCGGTGCGGGCAAAAGCACGATGCTGAGGCCCGTCGCCGATATCCTTCGCGAAGAAGGCAAGGCGGTACTCGGGCTCGCGGTCCAGAACACGCTGGTGCAGATGCTCGAGCGTGAAACCGGCATTCCCTCGATGACCGTAGCCCGGTTCCTGAAGCGCCATGCCGCACTCCTGGAAGGTGGCGACAAGGCCGCGCTCGCCAAGGCCAGGGCCGAAATGCGCGGCACCGTGGTGCTGCTCGACGAAGCCTCGATGGTCGGCAATTCCGACAAGGACAAGCTGGTGCGGCTTGCCAACCTGCTCGAACTCGATCGCTTCGCCGCAATCGGAGACAAGAAGCAGCTGGGCGCGGTCGATGCGGGCAAGCCTTTCGACGTGATGCAGCAGGCCGGCGCCGAAACCGCCACCATGAATCTCAACATCCGCGCCCGTGACAAGGCGCTGCGCGCCGCCCAATATGCAGCGCAAGGCGGCAAGATCGACGAAGCGCTGCGCCATCTTGGCAAGGATGTTGTCGAGGTTCGGGAGGGCGCGGCGATCGAAGCGGCGGCGGCCTGGCTGTCGCTGTCACCCGCCGACCGTGAGCGCACGGCCATTTACGCATCGGGCCGGAGCTTACGCGGGCAGGTCAACGAGGCTGTACAGACCGGGCTCAAGGCCAACGGTGAGATTGGCGAGCCGTCGCTGAAGCTCCAGGTCCTTGCCCGGATCAACACCACCCAGGAAGAGCTGCGTCATGCCGGAACCTATCAGGTGGGAATGGTGGTCGAGGTCGAGCGCGACAAGCGCGCCCAGGGCATCAGCCGCGGCATGTACCGGGTGATCGGGGTCGATCCGAGGCGCGAGCGCGTCGAACTCGAAAGCGAACGCGGCAAGCGCTTCGAGTTCCGTCCCGACAGGCTACGTCCGCAGGGTGAGCATGACGCCTTGCGGCTCTACGAACTCAAGGATCTCGCGCTGCACGGGGGCGACCGCATTCGCTGGACCCATACCGACCACAAGCGCGGACTGCTCAATGCCGATCAGGCCCGCATCATGGCGGTCGGGCGCGGCGGCGTCCGGCTCGTGACCTCGACCGGGATCGAGCACCATCTCTCCAAGGACGATCCCATGCTTAAACGGCTCGATCTGGCCTATGCGCTTAATGCCCACATGGCCCAGGGCCTGACTTCCGATCGCGGCATAGCCGTCATGGACAGCCGCGAGCGCAACCTATCGAACCAGCAGACCTTCTTGGTCACGATTACCCGCCTGCGCGACGGCTTGACGCTTTACGTCAACAATGCCTCACGGCTCGAGGCAGCGGTCGAGCGGAACACCGGCATGAAGCGCTCCGCCCTCGAGACTATCGGCGTGCTCCGCGATGCTGCCGCGGCGGGGCAGGCCAAAGGCCAAGTGCAGCCACCTGCTCCCGAGAAGCAACCCCCCGAAAAGGACCGTTCGATTGTCAGGCCGTTCGAGATCGGCATTTGAGCGATGCTCGCTCAATGGCGCGGCGCTTTGGCGACTGCCTCAAGTTCGGCAATCCGCTTGGCAATCTCCTGCCAGGTGCGGATACCTTCATCATCGCCTTTAAGCGCAAGCGCGCCAATCTGCTCGGCGACGTGGACTGGCGCCTGTGTTCCGTGAGCTTCCAGCACCGTGTTGGCGCAGGCCCACAGCTCCCAGTCGCTCAGCGGCACCGGTGGCCGCGCCAGTAGCGATCCCACCTGAGCACGGTTCCGGTCGCAACCATCGCGCAGGAAAGATCTTCACCCGTGGGAAGGGTGCACCAGGCGGCCGTGCGCGTGCCGCCGGCCGAGCCCTCGGATAGGCACGTCATGGTCGGCCCGCGCACGTTGATGTGTCCGGTGCCGATCGTGCCGCGCGCGCCGCCAAACAGGTCCACGAGCGCATCGCGGGCCTCGATTGCGCTCGCAGCCGGGCAGGGCTGA
The DNA here is from genome assembly GCA_937873665.1 of uncultured Sphingorhabdus sp. The sequence goes on along the minus strand of CALMYW010000043.1, from coordinate 4,320 downwards.
TTGTCGCGGCAGGTTCCATCCATCTCGCGCGCCGCAATCCCGGCGATGCGGACGTGCGGGCCTTCGGCGCACCAGATCGGTCCATCGCCGTCGTAAACGTGGGTCGGCGTGCAGGTGAAGGTCTAGCCGGCGCTGACGACAGCAGCGGCGAGGGCAAGCAAGCTCATGCGCCGGTAGCTACTGCAACTTGCGCCCGAACCAAAGCACCCGTCCGACGATGTTCACCGTCCGGCGATCGAGCCCGTTCCAGGTCGGGTAAGCGGGATTGTCGCTCACCACCGAAACCTTGCGGCCCTGCGGCTCGATCGCGACGCGCTTCACCGCGAGCGTATCGTCCATCCGCAGGACATAGATTCCGTCGCGCAGCCGCGTCTGGTTGTCGCCAAGGTCGACCAGCACATCGTCGCCATCGCTCAGCGTCGGCTCCATCGAGTCTCCGCGCACACCGATGATCGAGAGGCTAGGACTCTTGCTTGCGGTGAGTTTGCGTAGCCAGTTGGGATCGAACCCGAACTGCGCGCTCTTGGCCTCCATTTCGGCGAGAGCGCCATACCCGGCCGAAGCCTCGACATCGAGGATCGGGACCTGGACGAGATCGATCACCGGACCTGAGCGCCGTGCCGGACCACCGAGCACAGCTTCGTCCACGCCGAAGAACCGCGCAAGAATGCCGCGATCCCGCTCGTCGAGATGGCGCGGGCTACCCTTGCGCATGAACTGCTGGATGTAGGAGACATTGCGGCCGAGCAGCCGCGAAATCCCTGAGTAGGTGCATTTGCGCTCAAGGATCAACCGGTCCAGCGCGACCCGGGCTTCGTCCATCTCTGGGGCTTCCAAAACTGTCTGCATAGGAAAATATCCTAGACTCTAGGATTGGCGTCCTATACGGAACATAACAAGAACACAAGCATTAAGTGAGTCGACGCCGATGGAGCTCCTGGACCAGATCGAGACCTACCTTGCGCAGCATCGGATGCCACCCAGCAAGTTCGGACGGCTAGCGGTGGGCGATCCAAGGTTCGTCGAAGATTTGCGAGGCGGGCGGCTCCCGCGAGCGAAGACCTGTGATCGGGTGCGTACCTATCTGCAAGCCCGATCCAACAACACGCCTCAACAAATGCTTTCGCAAGGCACACCATCGCCGTCGCCGTCGAGCCGTCCAAGCCCGCACTGATTGAGATAGTGGTAGGCTTCCTCGCAGCTGTCCATCTGGCCGCATTTCCACTTCGTTCCGCAACTTGGCCCATCATTTAATGTCTCGATCGCCGAGCGGCGGGACAAGACTGGAGCGGCGGTCACTGCGGCGGAATTTTCAGGGGGCGGGCTTTCAGACAGATTTTGGCGCGCGACCCAGCAACCGTCGACGCCACCTTGCGGTACAAGCGCCCAATCGCCGGAATAATCGGTAATCCCGATTTCCTGCCCGCGCACATACTTGGTGATGATCGTGGATTTGCGGGATGGCGATGCTCGGCAGTTAAGTGAGCGGGTTTGAACGTACAGTGCCGTTACGGCGGGCGCGGCTTCGGTTGGCGCAGAATACAGGCCTTGGGGAGAAGAAGCTTCAGGCTCCGGGCCGCCGACACACTTGCCAAGCGCGAACAGGATCACTCCCACAACGATTAGGGGCGCACACCCGGCATCGCCTTTCTTGGCCATGCCGGATCAGTTTCGCACGATAGCGCGGCGATAGCCGGCAGCCTGGGCTTCGGCCTCCGTACAAAACATCTCCTCGGCACGGGTTTGTTCGTAATAGGGCATGCCGGGCAGATGGTAGATCCACTGACCGCGCCGATTTCGGTTGCCCTTGATGACGCAGGCCAGCGGAGAAGTGGTGGCGCCGCGCCTAGGGGGCGGTGACGCTGCGCGTGCCGCCGCAACTGGGGGCGCTGGCAACAAGCTCAATCGATATTCGGCAGGGTTCTGAAACTGAGATGACCAAATGCCAAAACCATTGGCTTTGGCGCGAATTTCGGCCGGAACATAGGCGTCACTGAATTCTCGGTAGGCTATCGCCCAGCCATAGGCGACCATCGCTTCATTGAGCTCTACATTTCCAGCCGAGCAAACCGCGACCAGCCGTGCATGCTGGTCTACGCCCTGACCTTGGCAATAAACAGTCTGACCTTTCACCAGTTCGGCGAGATTGTCGCGGGCCTGTTCACCGCAGTTCCAGGCGATTCCTTGCTTGGTACAGGACTGGGCAAGCTCAGGAGCGTCAATTCCGAATAGGCGGACTCGCTTTCCGCCAACAACCAATGAATCTCCGTCTGCTGCGGTTGCTTCTCCCGAGACGATTTGAGCTTGGCTTGGGTAGGCCAGAAACGACGCTGCAAATAGCCCAGAAAACCAAATCCGAGAGCATCGATGAATTACCATCTGCGAACTGGTAATCTGATCAAATGGGTAGTCAATTCAGAAGAACGCCTTTGGGCCATCTTGGTCAACTGACCGGACCAGAGATCTTGCTGCTTGCAGCCGACAATATGTCGAAACACCAGAGTCGCACAAGTGAATTCCTCAGCTTGCGCGAACATGGCTGCCGTTCGCAGCCTCCAATTCGTCCGTCGGTAGCTCCCGTTCATTCAACCGGCAGCAAAAGGCGGCAACTTGACCGTTTGCTGACTGGCAGCTTTCAGAAGCACAGATGAGCTTTAGCCGCCGTTTACGTGCCTCGACCGAACGGCAGCTAACGACCTGCAACAATCAAAAGCTGTGGTAGACCTCTCAGCGCAACTAGTCGAAGCGTTCGGTTTAGGATAACAATTGAACAAAGCGCGAACCTGGAGCAAAAAAATGAGCTTCGAGCCTGGTGATATTGTTCGGTTGAAATCCGGGGGGCTATCATGACTGTCGACCAAGTCGGCAAGGCGGGCATGACTGGCGAGGACACCGTCTGGTGCGTCTGGTTTGAAAAAGTTGGGAGCCGCCAAGCACGGCAAGAGGCGACATTCCGCCCGACATCTTTGGGAAAATCTTCTGCGTCCTATAGTGGCAGCTTCAGCGTTTCGAGGGCCTGACCATGATGCGGGCGGCCTTCTTCGGGATCGACAGACATTGCGACCCATTCGTGGGAGACCTCACAGGCGCGGCGCGTGACGCAACTGCCCTGTGGGCTATTATGTCTGATTCCATCGAAGGCTCAAAGCCTCAGCTCATAACCAATGAGAATGCTACGTTGGTAGCTGTGCGCGCGGCAATGGATGCAACGCTCGGTGCTGCCGACGAAACAGATGTTGTCATTCTTGGCTTCGCTGGTCATGGAACACCCGACCACCGACTTGTTCTGCATGATACCAGCGTTGCCGATATTCCTGGCACAACGTTGGGGATGGATGAACTGGCGCGGCGTTTTCGTGACACCCGCGCGCGCGCCGTAATCCTCCTGCTCGATTGCTGTTTTAGTGGAGGCGCTCCTGCACGTGTGCTCGATGTCGGACTAGTGCCACGAAACGGCATTGCGTTTCCCCTAGTGGACGTGGCTGGTCAGGGCAGGATACTTTTCGCCGCGTCCTCAGCCGAGCAAGTAGCGTTGGAAGATCCGCAGACGCGGCATGGCCTTTTCACCAAGGCCGTCATCGACACTCTGCTATCGGCTGAAGAGCCGATCGGCGTGCTGGAGATGGTTGATCGCGTCACCCGCCTGGTCGGGGCTGATGCGGGACGCTTCGGCTACGAACAATCGCCAACAATGTTCGGTCAAACTCAGGGCGACCTGATGTTGCCGCCCGGTCGTGTCGGTGACCGCTACAGGGCCGCATTTCCAGAGTATGGCAACCTCCAAACCACCGGAGATATCCGTGAATTGAGCCAAGCTGGCATTCCCCAAGTGGCCATCGACGCCTGGCATGAGCGTTTCCCGCATGGGCTCAATGCCCTCCAAATCGCAGCGGTCAACGATAGAGGCATTCTCAGCGCTCAATCGCTTTTGGTTGTAGCACCAACCAGTGCAGGCAAGACGTTTGTGGGCGAACTGGCCGCGCTGAAGGCTATTGCCGATGGTAAGAAGGCTGTCTTCTTGCTGCCGTACAAGGCGCTTGTAAACGAGAAATTTGAGGACTTTTCCGCTCTTTACGGAGAACGTCTTGGCCTTCGTATCGCGCGCTGTAGCGGAGACTGGCAGGATCAGGTAGGGGAAATCCTGCGCGGCAAATACGACATTGCATTCTTCACCTACGAGAAGTTTCTAAGCCTTTCGGTCTCGTCAAAGCACATCCTCAACCAGATCGGGCTTGTGGTTCTCGATGAAGCGCAATTTATCACTGAGCCTGGACGTGGAATGGCGGTAGAACTGCTCCTCACCAGCTTGGTCAGTGCTAG
>CALMYW010000042.1 GCA_937873665.1 uncultured Sphingorhabdus sp. | reverse complement strand
GGAGAACGGCTTCTTCTATGCGCCAGACCCTTCCTCTCAACTTGCCTGCACGATCGGAGGCAACATTGCCAACAACTCCGGAGGCGCGCATTGCCTGAAGTATGGAGTCACGACCAATAACCTCCTCGGCGTAAGGATGGTACTGATCGATGGATCGATCATCGATCTCGGCGGTGACTATCTCGATAGCGCTGGACTCGATCTGCTGGGCCTGGTCGTCGGCTCCGAGGGGCAGCTCGGGATAGTGACCGAAGCGACCCTCCGAATTCTGAAATCGGCCGAGGGAGCGCGCCCGGTTCTGTTCGGTTTCCCGTCTTGCGAGGGAGCGGGCAAGGCGGTTGCGGACGTCATTGCCGCCGGTATCATTCCCGTAGCCATCGAATACATGGACAAGGCCGCCATCGAGATCTGCGAGGCCTTCGCCAAGGCCGGCTATCCGCTCGATGTCGAGGCCCTTCTGATTGTAGAGGTCGAAGGGTCCGACGCCGAGATGGACGCGACGCTGGCGGACATCACCGCCATCGCTCGTGCGAATGGTGCGACGACAGTGCGCGAGAGCAGGTCGGCAATTGAGACGGCGGCAATCTGGAAGGGGCGGAAGTCGGCTTTCGGTGCGACCGGGCGAGTCGCTGACTATTTGTGCATGGACGGCACGGTGCCGACCGGCAAGCTGTCGTACGTTTTGGCGGAGATCTCCAAGATCGTACAGCGACACGGATTGCGTGTCGCGAATGTTTTCCATGCCGGTGACGGCAACATGCATCCGCTCATCCTCTACAACGCGAACGATCCGTCGCAGCAGTCGAAGGCGGAAGCAGCGGGAGATGACATTCTCAGGCTCTGCGTTGAAGTTGGTGGGTGCCTGACGGGCGAGCACGGTGTCGGTATCGAGAAGCGTGATCTAATGCGCTGCCAGTTTGACGATGCCGATCTGGCTCAACAGATTCGGGTGCGCGCCGCGTTCGATCCGCGATGGCTGCTCAATACGGATAAGGTGTTTCCCCTCGATTTTCGATGTCAAGGTTAGGGTGACGGGAGTGTGATGACCGATTGCTATAAGCCGCGCGACGAGTGCGGACTGTCGTCTGCCATCAAGGATGCGGCTACAGCAAAGATGCCTCTCGTCGTGCGCGGCGCCGGCTCCAAGTCGGCGATGGGCCGACCGCTGGGTGGATACGCTATGCCTCTAACGACCGAGCGCATGCGCGGAGTTTCACTTTATGAGCCGACAGAGCTCGTCATCGGTGCTTTGCCTGGAACGCCGGTTTCCGAAATCGATCGGATGCTCGCCAAGCACAACCAGATGCTTCCGTTCGAGCCGATGGATCATCGTGTGTTGTTCGGGACGAGCGCAGAGCCGACAATCGGAGGTATTGTCGCCGGGAATGTTTCGGGTCCGCGTCGTATCGCGGTCGGAGCTTGTCGCGACAGCCTGATCGGCGTTCGCTTGGTCACGGGCCGCGGAGACATCGTGAAATCCGGCGGGCGCGTAATGAAAAACGTCACCGGACTCGATTTAGTCAAGCTGAACTGCGGTGCGTGGGGTACGCTCGGCGTTTTGACCGAGGTCATCTTCAAAGTGTTGCCGAAGCCGGCGCGTTCCCTATCGGTGGGATTGGGCGGCATGAACGACACGACAGCGATTGCAGCGCTCACCGCAGCGCTCGGGTCGTCTTTCGCGGTGTCGGCGGCAGCGCATATTCCGGCGAGTATTGGGTCGGACTCGACTACGATCGTTCGACTCGAGGGTTCTGACGGCTCGGTAGCATATGGTGCCCGTGAGCTTGCCAAGCTGTGGCGCTCCTTTGGTAGGGCCGAGCTGATCGAAGGTGATGAAAGCGCGAACCTGTGGTTGCGCGTGCGCGACGCGCACTGGCTGGCTCAGCCAATGGATCGTTCCATTTGGCGGTTGTCCTTGGCCCCCTCCAAAGCGCCGCATGTTCTTGCCGACATCCGGCAAAAACTCGGCGTGCGCTATTTCTACGACTGGGGCGGTGGTCTCGTGTGGCTCGCGGTCGTGGGCGCTGACGATGCGGGAGCGTCGGTCGTTCGGGAAGCTATGGTCAATACCGGTGGGCACGCCACACTCGTACGGGCTTCATCGGAGATTCGCCGCAGGATCGATGTGTTCGAGCCGCTTCCTCCTGCGGTGCTCAAGTTGACGCAGGAAATCAAGAAATCTTTCGATCCTGACCGCGTTCTAAATTTCGGCAGGATGTACGCCGGTATCTGAGGCGAGGCGGACTGGTATGCAAACAAACTTCTCGCTGACGGCCTTGGCCGATGCACATGTAAGCGAGTCAGAAAAAATCCTCCGTGCCTGTGTGCATTGCGGCTTTTGTACTGCGACATGCCCGACATATCTGCTTCTTGGTGACGAAGCGGACAGTCCGCGCGGGCGCATCTATCTGATCAAGGACATGTTGGAGGAGGAAAAGCCGGCGACCCCTCAGGTCGTCGAGCATATCGATCGATGTCTGACGTGTCTTTCCTGCATGACGACCTGTCCGTCCGGCGTGCACTACATGCACCTGGTCGATCACGCGCGAGCCCATATCGCCCGAACCTATACGCGTCCTCTGCCTGATCGGTTGCTTCGAGGCATGTTGGCGAAGGTGCTGCCGTTTCCGGGCCGACTTAGGTTGGCTTTACGCGTGGCTACCGTGAGCAGGCCGATCAGAAAGTGGCTCGCCAATCTTCCCGGCGGCGCGCAACTCGCCGCGATGATTGAACTTTCGTCGTCATTCAAGCGAAGAAGGCCGACCCGAAGGTTACCGGGCGCGACCGTCGATAGGCCGCGCGGTCGGGTTGCGCTTCTGAGCGGATGTGCCCAGCAGGTCCTCGGCCAGAACATCAACGAGGCTGCAATCCGGTTGTTGACGCGTCACGGTATCGAAGTAGTTCAACCGATCGACGAAGGGTGCTGCGGAGCTCTCGTGCAGCACTTGGGATACGAAAGTCGGGCGCTGGATGCGGCTCGACACAACGTGGATGTATGGACACGCGAAATCGAGAACGGCGGCCTCGACGCCATCGTGGTTACGACGTCCGGTTGCGGAACGGTCATTAAAGATTATGGCTTCCTACTTCGCAACGATAACGCCTACGCTCAGAAAGCCGTACGGATCTCGGCTCTAGCGCGGGACATCACAGAATTCTTGCATGAATTACCGCTTCAAGACGGTGTTCGGACTACCGGCCAGGTCGTGGCTTACCATTCGGCATGCTCGATGCAGCATGGACAGCAGGTTAGAGATCAGCCGAAGTCACTTTTGAGGCGAATGGGGTTTGTAGTGAGAGAAGTACCGGAAGGCCACATATGTTGCGGCTCCGCCGGAACATACAACGTACTGCAGCCTGAGATCGCCAATCGACTGCGCGCACGAAAGGTCACCAACATTGAGAAGGTCAAACCGCAAATCATTGCGAGTGGAAATCTCGGCTGCATAACGCAGATTGGTGCTGGAACACGCATTCCAGTCGTCCACACGGTGGAGTTGGTCGATTGGGCGATGGGCGGCCCGTTGCCTGACGTCCTAAAGGGGTGCTTGGGCTAGGTGCGGACAAGCGACCGCTCTGACGTCCTAGTTTGGATTGCCATTTCCGTCCATCGCGGCTTCGATTGTCTTGTTGGCTGCTGCCTCATCATACAGATGGCAGGCGATCTGCCGATTGCCGTGCAACCGCAGCGGCGGAATTTCGCGGCTGCAGACCGGCATGGCGGACTGACAGCGAGGGTGAAATGGACAGCCGGGCGGGGGGGTGGCGACGCTCGGCACCTCGCCCTGAAGGAGCACGTGATCGCGGGCGCGCTCGATTTGCGGGTCCGGCACCGCTACCGCATCGAGAAGAATGCGCGTGTAGGGATGGAGCGGTTCGCCGTAGAGGTCGTCGCGCGTCGCGATCTCGACGATGCGTCCGAGATACATCACTGCGACCCGATCGCTCATGTGTCGGACGACGCCGAGGTCGTGCGAGATGAACAGATAGGACAAGCCGAACTGCTCCTTGAGGTCGGAAAACAAGTTCAGAACCTGGGCCTGCACTGAGACGTCGAGAGCTGAGACCGGCTCATCACAGATGAGCAGTTTCGGACGCAGTGACAGGGCGCGCGCGATGGCGACCCTCTGACGCTGGCCACCGCTGAGTTGGTGCGGATAGCGGTCGAGGAAGCGAGTACCCATTCCGACCGTATCTAGGAGTTCGGCAGCCTTCGCGCGGCGCTCGTGGCCCGATCTGCCGACGCCCTGAATCGCCATCGGTTCGGCGATCAGGTCGGCGATTGTCATGCGGGGATTTAGCGACCCGAACGGATCCTGGTAGATGATCTGCATCTCACGCCTCAGCGGTCGCATCTGGCGATGACTGAAGCCCGTGATATCGCGTCCGTCGAACACGACCCGGCCGCCGCTCGGCGGCGTCAGTTGTAGTATGGCCATGGCCGTGGTGGATTTGCCGCAACCGCTTTCGCCGACGAGCGAGAGAGTTTCGCCGCGCTGGAGTGTGAGGGATATGCCCTTGACAGCTCGAACGGAGGGGGCGCCCGTTACGCCGAAAGAGGTTGTGCTTGCATAGTCGACGCACAGGTCCGAGACCTCGAGAATATTCGTTGCTACGTCGTTCATAGCGGATTCCAGCACGCGAACAGATGGCCGTTCCGTGTGCGTTCGTCGCCGCTAAGCGGAGGGCGTTCGTCGCACCGTTCGGTCCGACGTGGGCAGCGCGGTGCGAAGGCGCAGCCCCCGGTTCCGTCGGAGGGGGCGGGTGGCTGCCCAGCGATCGACTCGAGCCGATGAGCGATCGGACCGACGATCTTGGGCACGGAGGCGAGGAGGGCGTGCGTATAAGGATGGCGCCCATCGCGATAGAGGTCGTCGGCCGCCGCTGTCTCGACGATGCGGCCGGCATACATCACGTTGACCCAGTCGGCGTAGCGCGCCACGACGCCGAGATCGTGCGTGATGAGAAGCAGCGCCCCGCCCAATCCGCGGGTAAGGTCAGTGAGAAGCGTCAAAATCTGCGCCTGCACGGTGACGTCGAGTGCTGTCGTCGGCTCGTCCGCGATGATGAGTCTTGGCTCGCAGGAGATCGCGATAGCAACCATGACACGCTGGCGCATACCCCCACTGAGCTGGTGAGGATAGGCCTCGGCCTTGGTCTCTGCATCAGGGATGCGGACCTTCTTGAGCAGGTTGATCGCCTGCGCTTTGGCAGCGCTCCAGGACAGCCGGCGATGACGCACCAGCGGCTCGGCGATCTGGCGCCAGATGCGCAGGCTTGGGTTCAGCGCTGTCATCGGCTCCTGGAAAACGATGCCGACCTCGTTGCCTCGGATGTCCCTGATCTGTTTCGGTGACTGCGTCTGCATATCACGGCCGGAGAGGCGTATTTCGCCGGCCGTGATCTTGATCGGTGGCATTGGCAGTAGATGGGTGAGCGACATCGCCGTGATGCTCTTGCCCGCGCCGCTTTCGCCTACGAGCGCCACGACCTGGCCGGAATAGGCTCGGAACGAAACGTCTGCAACAGCGACCAACTCCGTCT
>CALMYW010000041.1 GCA_937873665.1 uncultured Sphingorhabdus sp. | reverse complement strand
TGGCGCGCCCGAAGGGATTCGAACCCCTGACCTCTGCCTTCGGAGCAATTTAGCCTGCCTATCCTAAATACACGATAGGGCACGCTACAATGCGATATATGACTGAAATTACTGGACAATACAGATTTTCGCGCCGAACTATCTATCCAGAATTTCGCTCCGATATCCAGCCGGTTGCTTCCGTGGTGCTTCCGCGGAAGCACCACGCTCACTAGCGAGGGGAACGCTTCATGGCAAAGCTGACCAAGCGGATCGTGGACGCTGCCGATGTCCGCGAGAAGGACTATTTCATCTGGGATGACGAACTGCCCGGCTTTGGCCTCCGCGTGTTCGCCTCCGGCAAGCGCAGCTACCTCATTCAATATCGCGCTGCTGGACGCACGCGACGATATACCATCGGCCTGCATGGCGTGTGGACACCAGAGACAGCCCGGCAAGAAGCGAAGGTCCAACTGGGGCGCGTTGCGCGCGGCGATAATCCTTCCGAGGAACGCCAGCTCGACCACAAGGCCATCACGGTCAAGGAGCTTTGTGCCCTCTACACCGCCGATCTGAACGCAGGTCTCATCTTGGGTAAGGGCGGACGACCGAAGAAGCCAACCACCATCGTGACCGACACTGGCCGTATCGAGCGGCACATCATCCCGCTGATCGGCGCACGCCGAGTCAAAGATCTGACCAAAGCGGACATCAACAAGGTCTTGAAGGACATCATGGCGGGCAAGACGCGCGTCGCCGTCAAGACGAAGAAGCTGCGTGGAAAGGCCATCGTTCGCGGTGGTGCCGGCACCGCCACGCGTACCGTCGGGCTGTTGGGTGGCATCCTCACCTACGCTGTCGACGCTGGGATCATCGAGATCAATCCAGCGCACGGCATCAAGAAGCCCAAGGACAATGTTCGGAATCGTCGTCTGACAGAGGCGGAGTACCGCACTCTCGGTCAGATGCTTCGCGAGGCGGCGGCGAACGAGAAATACGCCATGACCGTGGACATCATCCGGCAGATCGCGCTCACTGGCTGCCGCCGCTCGGAAATGATCTCGCTAATGTGGATCGAGGCTGACACCGACGCGAGCTGCATGCGCCTGGTGGACAGCAAGGAAGGCGAGTCCATTCGTCCTATCGGACTGCCCGTCGTCGAGTATCTGGAGGAACGTCGCAAGACCGCTGCGGGCACCTACGTCTTCCCCGGTCAGGGCGAGGACAATGCGTTCGGTAGCTTCCCGAACCATTGGGAGCAGATCTTCACAGACAGCCCGCTCGTCGGTGTCACCCCGCACGTCCTGCGCCACAGCTTTGCCAGCATCGCCAACGATCTCGGCTTCACCGAGGTGACGATCGCCGCGCTGGTCGGCCACTCCAAAGGTTCGGTGACGAGCAAATATATTCACACACTCGACACGGCGCTCATCATGGCCGCCGATACGATCTCCGGCTACATTCAAGGGCTGCTCCAGGGAGTGGAATTCAAGCAGACAGCCTACGCACTGGATCGCGACTCCCGTCGAGCCGCGCTTGACCTCTTCCTGACCAAAGCGGTGGGAGAGCCGGCGAACGAAGCAGAAGAGGAGGGTCGCTTGGCAGCTTGAGGCTTGCGATCACATCCACCACAAATCGCGCAAGGCCGGCATCTCGGTCCCAACTCTGGTGATGATGGCGGTAATAGGAATGATATGCGCCCTGAATCGGCTCACCCACGGCGCCGGCGCAGAACTCAAGCAGATCGAGGATCACCGGCGTGTCGGGCACTTCGCTCGGGGAGAGCGGCCATTCGATCCACGGCACCTCGGCACCTAGCACCCGGCGGAAGGCCTACTCGTCACACCCACACGGACCGTTTCCGTCGGGGCACTGTTCCGGAAAGCGCAGGCCAAATGAGCCGTTGCCAATTCCCGTCTGGATCAAGCTGTAGAGGCCGGCCCACAAGCGCGCATCGATGACATCGATTGTTGGAGGTCGTGTTCCGTACTCACGATCGGTAAAATAGGTAGATATCGGTTTCCCTCAAGATCATCCCTTCTCCGCGTGGTTTGCCCGCTCTGCTATGTCTGCGCATCGTTCGATCAACGCCTCAAACGGCTCGGCGTCTTCGAGCAGCAGCCCGTCTTCGACCATGCGCGCGTAATCCATGGCCAACGCCGTGCGCGCCTCACCATTCGGCGCGAGTTGCAGGTTTCCGCTGACAGCGGCTTCATAGTCGATGGCCGCGCCATCGACCGCTTTCTCCGCGAAGAACATGCTCTTGTGGTGGGCAACGGCATTGGCGAGGTTGCGGTCGGCGAATGCGACGGTGGCGATGCCCGCATCGTCCAGTCGAACAACGTCGTGCCAGTGGCGGGCGAAGCGCTCGCCACGCAGCCGTTCCTGCAGGCAAAAGACGTGCATTGCGGTCGCCTTCTCCCAGAAGGTCCGCTCGGCATGCATCACCCGCGGGCGCGCCGTTGGAAACTCGACGCCTTCGATCAGTCCGGCCGCATCGCACGCCACATCGCGTGGGCTGGCCGGCTCTCCCGTCGAGCGGGCACCGAACTCCAGCATCACGCTCGGAGCCACATAGCCCGATCCCGCCGAGGTCGCTTCATAGTCGACGAACAGCTTGTCGCCTTCGACCCTGAGGGTCGCGGGCAGCGATTGCGCGTCGATCGCACCGGCAAGAAGAGGCTGAACCGTTCCGTTGACCCACTCGGGCAGGCGGTATCGGACGGCCTTCGACCACCGTCTCTCCTCGCTCCGATTTTTCGGCAGGGCCTCGCCATCCTCGCCTACCAGATCAGGGGCGATGGCACGGATGTCGTAGGTGAGATCCACGTCCTCGGAAAAACGTCGAATGACGTGATACGCCTTCGACAGCGACGTGCCGCCCTTGAACACGAGATGCTCGCCAAGGTCGGACCCGAACAGCGTCGCAAGAGTCCAAACGACCCACACATCCTTTTCCAGCAGATGGGGCGGCCGCCCGGATTGATCGGCAGCGACGGCCAAGGCCTCGCGCCGATCGCCTGCCGATAATGTGAGGAAGGCTTCAGCCATGCGCGACCTTGCCCACCGTCCTGGCAAGCCAGCTCGGGAGCTGGGGGGCGGCCGCGACGAGTTCGCCGAACGTGGAAGACGGCAACTTGCGCTTCAACGTCTTCAAGGCGGCTTCCGCCTTCTCCGGTCCCAACCAAGCCAGCGCGCGCACAGCCTGTCCGGCGGGCCGATCGGCCAGCGCCAGTTGCCAGCGTGGCGCATGCCGCAGCTCGACGACCTGTTGGCCTAGATTCATCGTCCGGCTACGGCCCGATGTCAGATAGACCGACCGGACCGGCACCTGAGTCGTGAGCCCGAGCGCGTTGGCGGCGGCGGCGCCGTTTGACACGATGACTTCGCCCCGCTGGCTCGCGAGAGCTTCGACGGCCTTCTCGACGGAGGGTGCGCGAACGCCGAACCGGCTCGAAACCGGGCACAGATAGACGCCGCGCCCGGCACGCATCAGCCGGCCACGTTCAGCCAGTCGCGACAATGCCTGGTCCACCGCGGCGCGATTGCCGAGGTGGAGCAAGCTCTTAGCAGCGATCGGAGCGCCCTCGGGAAGGCCCTTGGTATGCGCCAGAATCTGCTCGGTCAGTCTTTGCACAGCCATTCTCCTGTCAGAAATATATGCAATATTCTGACAGTTTTCAACCGGGCTGCTGCGGCAGTCCTGGATCAGGGTGTTCCTGCAGGGGAAAGGCCTCAAAGACCGCGTCGCCGAGCTGGCTGCCAGCTCCGAACCGGCCATTTGGGAGTCAATGACCCGCTGATTGGGAATGATATGGTCCGGGAGGGGAAAGCCTTCCCCTGCGGCCGAGCCCAAGGTCTCGGCCGACCCCTTCTGCGGGGAGACCCCGCAACACCCCCAATAGAGTGAGAGTGTGGACCGGATTTCCGTGACGGGTTGAGGGTCGGGAGAGGGTCTTCCGGCACCCGTCATGGAGTTTGATCCCATGAACATGCAGGTTCGCGATGCCCGGCGCGACGTGCGTGGCGGCTGGAAGGTGGACGTCAATCGCGGCGAGCGCATCGGCCGCGTTTCCTCGGAGTGGTTCTCGCGGCCGGACGACGAGCGCTATCTGTCCCTCCCCGAACTCGGCCGGACCGTTCGCGAGCGCACCGAGCGCAGTCGGACCCGTGTCGTCGAATCCGCGCTCATCCATGTCGAAGCCAGCCGCACCGACCCCGAACGGCTCGCCCTGATCCTGCCGGGCGCCGACAAGCCCATCGCGCCGACGCACTGGAGCTTCGGCCAACTCGCGAGCCAGGTCGGCGCCCCGGCCGCGTACCTGCGTCAGCACCCCGCCGCGCTCGCCGGCATCAACCTGCAATATAACCTGATCTCCCACCGCGCTGAGCAGATCAAGACGCTCGAGACCAATGATGGCCGCGTCGAACTGCGGGCGGTGACAGACCCGGACTAACGGGAGGATCTACGACCACGAGTTGGTCGAGGCAGTGTAGCGCATCGCCGGCAACGGCACCGGCGACACCCGTTGGAAGGTGCCAGGCGTCCTCGACTGGTCGACCGGCGTCTACAATCCGCGCGTCGACATCACCAAGGACACCACGACGCTCTACGCCGGCTAATCGTGGATTCTTGAATCGAAAGTGCGCTGCCCGCTTTGCGAAAGCTGCCATACACTGTCGCCGCTATGAAATAGCGCAAATGACGAACTTCGATTTCACGAGCAGAATTCATTGCGGTGCCTGCTCACGATTCGTCGCTTGCAATTGCGGTTTCCGATCATATTCAGCTGCGTAATTCCCGGGCCGTCCCATCCTTTGTCGAGGCACTTTGCGCAAACAAGGAAAGGATGATCGAGGCAATCGCGCCGGCGCACATGAAGCCCAAGATTTGCCAAGGAACATTCAGATGATCGGGCGGCGAGTCGGAGGCCCCGCTCAGTAATCGCACGAGCATCCAAGTGTCGATAACACCGATGAGCGCGCCCCCTGGAAAGCCGAGCCCCTTCGCAAGCCCAGGCTGCGCGGCCGAAAATTTGATGCTGACCGTCTCGGCTACTCGGAATGGGTCGACTGCTATCTCTACCGACAGTGACGATGGCGCGGTTCTTGTCGAACTGGCGTGCAGCTTGCCGAGCAAACGAGCGTCCGGCAGCGCGATTGTGCGGCATCAACCGGCCAAGGATCGTCTGAACAAGAGCAGGCTGACCGTGAGAAAGCTGACGCCCATGCCCAACATGGTGACGAAATCCCTCCATACCATCGAGAAATCCGCTCCGCGGTATGCGATACCCTGCATGAAGCTGATGTAGTGGCGTGACGGGAAGAACCAAGTGAGGTACTGGACCCACTGCGGCTGGCTTTCCACAGGCGAAATGCCGCCCGACAACATCATCATCGGCATGACCGACATCATCATCAACAGCGCAAATTGGGCCATCGTGCGCGCGATCGTGCCGAGTAGGATGCCGATCGATGCCGCCGCACAAATGTAGACCGCCGAGCCCAGCAGCAGCAGAGGGCGAGATCCGGCGATCGGCACGTGCAGCGCGCCTTGCACCACCAGCAGCAGCGAAAGTGTGAATGCCACCATGATCGCCAGGCCGTTGGCCCAGACCTTTGCCAGCGCGATTTCCGAGGCCCTCAGCGGCATCACGAGCAGGTGTTCGATGGTCCCGTGCTCGCGCTCGCGCAGCAGCGCAGCTCCGGTCAGGATGATCATCAGCATCGAGAGTTGGTCCGTCAGGGCCACAAGCGCACTAAACCAGGCCAGGGTGCCGTTGGGGTTGAAGGCACGACGCTTGGCCAGGGTGGAATCGAGCCCGCGGTAGCTCTGCATCTCCTGGCGATAGCGTGTGACTTCCTGGGAGATGATATTCTGAATGTAGCCGGTGCCGATGCCGGCCTGTTGCACCGCGGTCGCATCGGCGCTGACATGGATCTCGGCGTTCTTTCCGACCCGAGTGTCGGCCTCGAAGCGGGGAGGGATCTCGACGATGAAGGTGAACTGGCCTTTGTCCATCGCGCGATCGATCTCGGCCGCGCTGATGGTTTGGACCTTCTGGAAGTACGGCGGGTAGAAGAGGTCGATGATCGAGCGCGATAGCTGCGACTGGTCTTCGTCGATGATTGCGATAGCTGCGTTGTTGACAGTCTCGCCGCTACCACTGGCCTGCGTGTAGACGCTGACGCCGAGCGACCAGACGATAAACAGCATCATCGTCACGTCTTTGATGAGCTCCTTGAGCTCTTTGGTTCCCAACCACCAGATGTTGATCAGGCTCGGCACGGGCTACTTCTCCTGCTTCTTCAGAAGCAACACCGAAAAGGTGACGAAGACCAGCGGGAACGCGATCAGCGAAAGCAAGTCGGTCTGCATGTCGGTGAAGCTCAGACCCTTGGTGAAAGCGCCCACGCTCATGTGCATGTAGTAGGTCGTCGGCCACATCGAGCCCATGAGCCGCGCGCCGCCCTCCAGCGTTGAAACCGGCTGCATCATCCCGGAGAACTGCATCGTCGGCAGCATCGACAGCACAGCTGCGGCAAAGATCGCCGCGACTTGGCTGCTGGTGAACGACGAGATAAACAAGCCGTAGCCGGTTGCCGCGGCGGCGTACACGACAGTACCCATTGCCAGCGTGATGGCGCTACCCTTCAACGGCACACCGAACAGGAACAGCACGGTGGCAGTCATGATCAGGAAATTGATCATACCGATGCCAATGTATGGAAGCTGCTTGCCCAACAGATATTCCAGGCGGGTGACCGGCGTGGCATAAAAGTTGGCGATGGTGCCGATTTCCTTGTCCCGTGCGACGCTGACTGCCGTCAGGATAGCCAGGAACAACATCAGTAACATGGCGGGCACTGAAGGTCCGATGGCGTAGATGCTCTCTCCCGTCGGGTTGTAGCGGTTGCGCACGAGGATGGTCGTACTCGGGCCTGTTGCCACCGCACTGCTGGATTCGCGGCTGCGCTGTTCGGCAAAAAGGTTGTGCGCTGCCTGCACGTAGCCCTCGATCGTACTGGCTCGCGAGGTATTGGCGCCATCGATCCAGGCCGATACCTGCCAGTCGGAGCCGCGCTTGACCAAACGCCCGAAGCCGGACGGAATCTCGATGGCCAGCGTGATGTCGTTCGATTTCATCCGCGCCTCCATCTCATCGCTGCTGCGGATCGGGGATTTTTCGGTGAAGTACCGGGAGCTTGAGAAGTTGGCGAGATAGGCCCGGCTCTCGGGTGTGTTGTCCTGGTCGAAGGCGGCGTAGCTCAGATTGCTGACGTCGCTGGAAACGCCGTACCCGAAGATCAGCAGCATCAGGAAAGAGCCAAGAAAAGCAAAGGCCAGACGCACCGGGTCGCGTAGAAGGGTGCGCGTCTCGCAACGCGTATAGGCCAGCAGGCGACGGATCGGCATGAACGGCGGCAAATGCCTGGTCTGGTCAGAGCCGGCAGCGGCCGATGCGGTCAGCGGCACGACGGGAGCGGGCGCGGAGGCAGCAGAGCCTGCCGCTTGCGACTCTGCTTCCTCGATACAAGACACGAACGCATCCTCGAGATCGCGTGCCCCTTCCGCTTCGATCACTCGTGTCGGTGTATCGCATACCAGCACGCGCCCGGCGTGCATCAGCGAGATACGGTCGCAGCGCATCGCCTCGTTCATGAAATGTGTGGAGACGAAGATCGTCACGCCCTTGTTGCGCGACAAGTCCACCAGAATCCGCCAGAACTCGTCGCGCGCTTGCGGATCCACACCGGAGGTCGGCTCGTCAAGGATGAGCAACTCCGGGTCGTGAACAATGGCAACGGCCAGCGACAACCGCTGACGCAAGCCTAGTGGCAGCGAGGTGGCCTTCGCATCGGCATATTCGCTCAGGCCGATCTCGGTGATGAGCTGTTCTGTGCGCTGCGTCGACTTCTGCTCGCCGAGATGGAACAGACGCGCGTGGAGCATCAGGTTGTCGCGCACCGTCAACTCACCATACAGTGAGAAGGCTTGCGTCATGAACCCCACCCTACGGCGTACCGAGAGATCGTTGGCATCAACGGGTTGGCCGTACACCTCCGCCATTCCTTCGCTGGGGGCCAGCAGGCCTGTCAGCATCTTCATCGTCGTCGTCTTGCCGCAGCCGTTCGAACCAAGGAAGCCGAAGATCTCGCCGCGCTCGATCGCGAAGCTGACCCGGTCCACGGCGGTGAACGTCCCGAAGCGCGCGGTCAGGTCCTTGGCTACGATGACCGGCGCTTGCGTCGACGCCTGGCGCGGCGGGATGACCAACTGCTCATGAGTAGACGTGCCGCCGTGTTGAAGCGCGATGAAAACGGCATCAAGATCCTGCGCTCCTGTTTTGCTGCGCAGTTCCTCGATCGTTGCCGACGCCAGCACGTGACCATGATCCATCGCGACCAGCCAGTCGCAGTGTGCCGCCTCGTCGATATAAGCGGTCGAGACCAACACAGTCATCGACGGCCGTTCGCGGCGCAAATTGGCGATCAACTCCCAGAACTGGCGACGCGACAGCGGGTCAACGCCCGTCGTCGGCTCGTCGAGAATTAGCAGATCGGGGTCATGGATCAGGGCACAGCAAAGCCCCAGTTTCTGCTTCATGCCGCCCGACAGCTTGCCGGCGGGACGATCCAGGAAAGGCAACAGACGGGTGGCGGCGGTGAGCTTGCGGATTCGGGCTTCTCGCTCGGATGCTGAAAGGCCGAACAGCGTGCCAAAGAAAGACAGGTTTTCAGCAACGCTGATCTCTTGATAAAGGTTCTTCCCCAGCCCTTGGGGCATATAGGCTATGCGTGTGCAAACGGCGCGGCGATGACCCGCTGAGCCCATGCTGCCGTCGAACACGTCGACGCTACCCGCCTGCAGCTTGCGCGCGCCAGCAATTAACCCGAGCAAGGTCGACTTGCCGGCGCCGTCAGGGCCGATCAGACCGATCATCCGGCCGCTCGGCAATTCGAGCGACACGTTGCCGAGCGCCGTCGTGGCGCCATAGCGATGGCTCACCCCGGTGATCCGGGCGACGGGCCGCGTGAAGCCTGCATCCATTTCAGTTCCCCGCGTCGATCGGGTCGCCGGGGAACCGCTTCTGCAGGTCATGCGGCCACTCTGGCGGGTTCGGTTCGAGTCTCACGAAGCCGGTGCCGCGCACGCCGGTCTTGACCTGTTCGACGTGGCGGTCGATCAGGCTTTGCGGGATGCGCAACCTGACTCGAAAAACTAGCTTGTCGCGCTCGCTGCGCGTTTCCACCTGCTTCGGGGTAAACTGCGCATCGGGGGAGACGAAGCTGACCTTGGCCGGTATCGCGAAGTCGTTAGTGTCGAATTGGATGCGTGCCTGCGAGCCGAGCGGAATCTGGCGGGCCTGCTCGGCGGGCACGAAGATTTCCATGTAAACCTGTGACAGATCGACGATGGTCAACACCTTGCCGCCAGCGCCGAGCACTTCACCGGGGTTGGCCAAGCGGTAGAGTACCCGTCCTCGTACCGGCGAGCGCAACGTCGCATCGGCGATCTGCGCGTCGGTCTGGTCGATCAGGGCCTGAGCCGCCTGGATGGAACTTTGTCTCGCGTCGACGTTCTTTTCCGTGGCCGCCAGAATCGCCCGGGCGGCGTCGCGCCCGCTCCGCGCCTCGTCGAGCGTCCGCTGGCTCACGGCCTCGGTTCGGACCAATTGCGCAGCGCGCTGGAGGTTGGCCTCTTTCAGATTGAGCTCCGCGCGTCGCTGCTCGACCGTGGCCTTGGCTTCGAGCAGCGACGCCTCCTGCATCGCCATATCCGCTACGTACTTCGCCCGTTGCGCTTTGAGTTCGGCGACGTCGATCTGTGCGACGACCTGATCGGCTTCGACCAGATCACCTTCGCGCACGAGCACCTGGACCAGGCGACCGGGGGACTTGACCGCCGCATCCACCTGGACGGACTCGATCCTGCCATTGGCAGACACCAACCCTGCGGGCGGGCCGACATGCCGACTCTGCCACCACAATGGGATTAGTGCGGCTGCGGCCGCAACAGCCAAAGCAAGGCCAACAACAAGAAGTAGGGGTCGTTTCTTTGTCATCTCAGGGGGGGGGCTTTTTCCAGGCGTTTGGGCGGGCGAGGCTTGATAATATGTACGAATTGCATTATATGCGTCTGCGCATAATATGCAATGGGAGAGCTAATGGGCTCCGACCAGCGCTGCCTGACACAAGTCGCTACTTCGTTTGCACGGGTCCACACGCTCGTGATGGAGCAGGTCTCTCCGGTGCTGCGGGGGCTGATGCGCGGCAACGACCTGTCCTACAGTGAGTTCACCGCCATAGTGCAGGTCTTCACCCAGGGGCAGATGAAGATCGCAGACATCGCGCAGGCAACCGGCTTGACCCACAACGCGGCCAGCCGCCTGGTCGATCGCCTGGTCCAGGCGGGGTACGTCAGCCGTGCAGAGGACGCACACGATCGCCGCCAGAAACGGGTCGAGTTGACGCCCGCGGGCCATGCGCTCCCGGTGGGGCTGCACACGGCAACGATCGACGCCTACCGGGTCGTGCTGTCGAAGCTGCCCACCGAGACCCAAGACCGTCTTGCGAAGGCCGTGGGCGACCTTGATGAGCGCCAGCTCGCGCCTGCGCAACCGCTAAGCTCGAGCCGCAGACCTGGCTTGTCGGGTGGCAACCGACAGCGGCAGGGCGCGAGGCCTGCGGCGGGTGCAAACAAGAAGGCGCAATGAGCAACTTGTGTGACCAAACGATAGGTGAAGCGGTCAGCTCTCGGGCCAGGCCGTAGCCGCAGGCGCCCGCCTCGTAGCAGAACGACAGCCGACGCCCGGGGTGCTTGCTCAACAGCCGTCGCGCGAAATCCGGCAAGGCTCCGGGTCGATGCGGCAATGATCCCTGGAATCTGACCTCGCTTGATCTTCCTCCCCGAGCGACGGCAAGAGCGATTGTAGCCTTGTGAACGTCCAAACCTACAAAAATGACTTGCTGATCCATTGATTTTCTCCCGTCCGGGTTGGACGCCAGATTTTCTGGCGCTGGACGGAACGGTCTTACAACGACGCGGCCTCGCCATCCCGGATGGACATCAAGTCAGCGGGGGGAGACCCCGCAACGCCCCCTGAGAGGGCGAGTGGGACGGGATTTCCGTGACGGGTTGAGGACTGGAGAAGAGGTCTCCGGCGCCCGTCGCGGAGAACCGCGATGTTCAAGAAAGATGACAATGCGCGCGCCGGCCAGGCCCGGGCGAGCCTCTATGACGAAATCACCGGCAACATCATCGCCGAGCTGGAAGCCGGGCGCGTGCCCTGGGTGCAGCCCTGGGGATCGGCCTCGACCAAAGCGCCGCTCGCCATGCCGGCGAATGCCGCGACCGGGCGGCATTATTCCGGCGTCAATGTTCTGATCCTTTGGGGCGCCGTCATCCAGCACGGTTTCCCCGGCCAGAGCTGGCTCACCTTCCGCCAGGCGCTTGCGCTTGGCGGCAACGTCCGTAAGGGCGAACGCGGCACCACCGTCGTCTATGCCGATCGTTTCACCCCGGAGGACGAAAAGCGCCGGGCGCGCGAGGCCGGCGGGGAAGCGGCTGCTATTCCGTTCCTCAAGCGCTTCACAGTGTTCAACACGGCGCAGTGCGATAGCCTGCCGGATGATATCGCTACGACCATTCCGCCGCCTCCGCCCGGCCTGATCGAGCCGAAGGTCGAGGCTCTGATCCGGGCGACGGGGATCGACTTCCGCATCGGCGGTGATCGCGCATTCTACGCCCCGGCGCTCGACTATGTGCAGGTTCCACCGCCGCAGGCGTATTTTGAGCCAATCAACTGGCACCGCACGGCCCTGCATGAGCTAGGTCATGCCAGTGGACACCACAACCGACTGAACCGTGATCTGACCGGCTCGTTCGGCACCAAGAAATACGCATTCGAGGAGCTGATCGCCGAAATCAGCGCTGCCTTCTGCTGCGCCTCGCTCGGCATCGTGCCCACCGTCCGTCATGCCGACTATATCGGCTCCTGGCTGGACGTGCTGCGCGAAGACAATCGCGCCATCGTCCGCGCGGCCTCGCAGGCAAGCAAGGCTGCCGATTGGCTGCTTGGCTTCGCACCGGACACCAATCTCGGCATGACCGACGATGAGCGGGAGGCGGCCTGATCCCCTGAAAATCGGAAAAGCGGCAATGCGGATTTCCGGCTTTCCACTGTTCCGTATCCGTGGCGCTGCTCTCTTTAGAGGAAGAGGGCGGCGCTTCGCTTCGTGACGGGTTCAGGGTCGAGAGAGAGGCTCTCGGCGCCCGTCGCGGAGACAACCACGATGGCACCTGCCGTTCAGAAACTCACCCTCTCGCCCTCGCGCGATATCCCCTTCAACAAGCTGGTCCTCAGCCAGTCCAACGTCCGGCGCGTGAAGTCCGGCGTCTCGGTCGAGGAATTGGCCGAGGACATTGCCCGCCGCGGCACGCTCCTCCAGAGCCTCAATGTCCGCCCCGTCCTCGATGCCGATGGCAGCGAGACCGGCATGTTCGAGGTGCCCGCCGGCGGCCGGCGCTACCAGGCGCTCGCGCTGCTGGTGAAGCAGAAGCGCCTGACCAAGACCTCGCCGGTGCCCTGCGTCGTGCGTGATCCAGCGACGTCGATCCTCGCCGCGGACGACAGCCTGGCTGAAAACACGCAGCGCGTCGCGCTCCATCCTCTTGATCAGTTCCGCGCGTTCCTCGACATGCGGACCAAGGGCATGACCGAGGAGGAGATCGCCGCCGCCTTCTTCACCACCGTCCAGATCGTGAAGCAGCGCCTGCGCCTCGCGGCCGTCTCGCCTGTGCTGTGCGACATTTATGCCGAGGATGGCATGACGCTGGAGATGCTGATGGCATTCACCGTCAACCCCGATCCTGTCCGGCAGGAACAGGTCTGGGAGTCGATCCAGCATTCCTATAACCGCCAACCCTGGCACATTCGCCAGCTCCTCACCGAAACTTCCATTCCCGCCTCCGACAAGCGGGCGCAGTTCGTCGGTGTCGAAGCCTATCAGGCGGCGGGTGGCGAAATCCTTCGCGATCTGTTCGAGGCCGATGACGGTGGCTGGCTTCAGGAGCCGGCGCTGCTCGACCGATTAGTCTCTGACAAGCTGAAAGCGAACGCCGACGAGATCGCGGCCGAAGGCTGGAAGTGGATCAGCGTCGATACCGACCTGCCTTACGGCCATGATCATGGTCTTCGTGCCCTGACCGGTACCCCCGTCGATCTCACCGACGACGAGCGCGCCGCTCGCGAGGCGCTGCGCGAGGAGTACGACCGGCTCGAGGCGGAATATTCCGAAGCCGACGAACTGCCCGACGAGATCGACCAGCGCATGGACGAAATCGAAGCTGCGCTCGAAGCATTCGAGCAACGCCCGGCTATCTACGATCCAGCTGAGATCGTGCGCGCCGGCGTGTTCGTCAGCGTCGATCGCGAAGGCGAGCTTGTCGTTCGTCGTGGCTATGTCCGGCCGGAGGACGAGGCGCCGATCGACGCCGAGGGCCATGAGGTCGATGGCGTCACTGATCCCGCCGACGCCGAAAACAACGGCAGCGTCCAACGCGCCATCATCACGATCGGCGGCCAGTCGGCCGAGCCAGAGGAGGATGACGAGGAAGATGTCATCAAGCCGCTGCCCGAACGGCTTGTCACCGAGCTGACTGCGCACCGCACGCTCGCGCTTCGCGATGCGGTCGGCGCCAATCCGCAGGTCGCGCTGACGGCGCTGCTGCACAAGCTGGTGCGCGACACCTTCCAGCGCACCGGCACGTCCGGCGCGAGTTTGCAGGCGTCGGTCAATCACGTCTTCTTCCGCGAACAGGGCAAGGATCTTGGCGAGACATCCTATGCCAAGTCTATCGCCCAACGGCACGAGGATTGGACGGCGGATCTGCCTGTGGACGAGGATGCGTTGTGGGATTGGCTCGCCACTCTCGACGATGCCAGTCGCCTGGCGCTGCTCGCCCATTGCGTCAGCTATGGCGTCAACGCGCTCTATGAGCGGCTCAATCCCTATAGCGGCAGCGGCGTCTCGCAATCGGGCCTCGACCGCCGCATGGCCGAGGCGGATCGGCTGGCGCGCGCGACGGGCCTCGACATGGTGGAGGTGGGTTTCCGCCCGACCGTTGAGAACTATCTCGGCCGCGTAACGAAGCCGCGCATCCTCGCCGCGGTGCGCGAAGGTGCGGGCGAACGCGCCGCTCAACTCATCGACCATCTGAAGAAAGGCGACATGGCGAAGGAGGCCGAACGTCTGCTCGCCGATAGCGGCTGGCTGCCCGAACCGCTGCGCCTGGTCGAGCAGGACGAGCCGGCGACGAACGGCGAAGGCGACGAGGCGCTGCCAGCCTTCCTCGCCGACGATGACGAACCCTCCGACGACGAGGACGAAGTTCTGCACGTTGTCGCCGCCGAATAGCGCATCGGCGCGGGGCGGCTTCAGTCGTCTCGCGCTGTCCTTCCCAATCCGTTCCTCAGCCCGGCCAACGCGCCGGGCGCTTTCGTGTCAGGAGGCCGTCATGTCCGAAACTTCCGATACCGATGCAAAACCCATCCCGCCGCTCTCGGAGTGGGAAATGCTGTCCGCCTTGCGAATCCAACTTGAGGTAGAGATTTTCCAGACCAACAAGGTGACATTGTTCAGCGCCTTGGAACGCGCGGGCGTCACAAAGATCGTCATCACGTTCGATGGCTATGGCGATTCCGGCCAGATCGAGGATGTCCAGGCCAAGGCCGGCGACGACGACATCACCATGCCCAACGCCATGATCGAGTTTGCAACAACGGTCTGGGGCCAGCCTGAGCCGGAGCGATCTTCCGTCACCGTCGCCACTGCCGTCGAAAGCCTGACCTATGACGCTCTCGAACGTACGCACGGCGGCTGGGAGAACAACGACGGCGCCTATGGCGCTATCATCTTCGACGTCGCGGACTACTCGATCACGCTCGACTACAACGAGCGTTACACTGCGTCCGAAAACTACACGCACAGCTTTTGAGGAGGCCGCGATGGGGCATTGCTATCACCA
>CALMYW010000040.1 GCA_937873665.1 uncultured Sphingorhabdus sp. | reverse complement strand
CAACGCGGTCGGGTCGCGTACAAACTTTCGCGGTTTCAAGAGGTCGAATAGGCCTCTATTTTTTAGGGGAGGAAACTCAAATGCCAAATGGTCACGGAGGGTCGAGATTAGGCTCGGGACAGAAGAAAAAGCCGCTCGCGGATAAGATGCTTGACGGCAACCCCGGCAAGCGGCAATTGCAGGTGATCGAGTTCAAAGCCTCTGCTGAGTTGCAAGGACTGCCCATGCCGCAACCGCGGGAGATGTTGTCTGCCGTTCAGAAGGACGGTAAGCCGCTCGTTGCCGCAACGATCTACGAGCGGACCTGGAGCTGGTTGAACGAACGCGGTTGCGCGAACATCGTCTCCCCACAGGTATTGGAGCGATACGCCATGAGCGCTGCGCGCTGGATTCAGTGTGAAGCGGCGATCACAGAATATGGGTTCCTGGCAAAGCATCCGACGACCGGGAGCGCGATTCAATCACCATATGTAGCTATGAGCCAGAACTACATGGCGCAGACAAACCGGCTCTGGTTTGAGATTTACCAGATCGTCAAGGAAAACTGCGCCGCTGATTATACTGGCGCGAATCCGCAGGATGACGTCATGGAGCGCCTGCTGACGGCGCGCAAGGGGAAATAGCATGGACGAAATACAAGAATTCCTTCGTGCTCTGAAATACCACCGACTGACAAGCCAGCAGCGAAAGACGTTGCGTGGGCAGGCGCTCGCGGGAAACCTCCTGGCGGCGCAAGCGGGCTTGCGAAAAATTACATCAAAAGGAGTTCAGCATGGTCATTCAAACACTGCCGGTCGATACGCTAGTACCGGCGGATTACAATCCGCGCAAAGACCTGAAGCCCGGCGATCCGGAATATGAAAAGCTAAAACGGTCTATTACAGAATTCGGGTATGTAGAGCCGGTGATCTGGAATAAGACCACGGGCCACACCGTGGGAGGACACCAGAGATTAAAAATTTTGGTCGACACCGGTGTGACCGAGGTCGAATGCGTTGTGGTCGAGATGGATCTGGATAGAGAAAAAGCGCTCAACATCGCGCTCAACAAGATCAGCGGCGAATGGGACAAAGATAAGCTCGCTCTGCTGATTACAGATTTACAGGGTGCGGACTTCGATGTCTCTTTAACCGGCTTTGACGCAGTTGAGCTTGATAAGCTGCTCAACAGCGGCATTGGTGCCGAGGAAGACGACTTCGATATAGATGCCGAACTCGAAAAGCCCGCATTCTCCAAACTCGGAGATATCTGGATACTCGGGCGACATAAAGTCATATGTGGCGACAGCACAAAGCCCGAAACCTATGCGGCTCTGATGGGAGGGAAACAGGCGAACCTGATACTGACCGATCCGCCCTACGGAATCGACTATGACAAAGGCACGGCGGGCAAAATCAAGAACGACAAGTTTGACAATGACGAGGGCTTTTATAACTTCCTCCATGACGCTTTTTCGGCGATGGCGGCTTTTCTCGCCACAGATGGCGCGGCATATATATTCCACGCCGACAGCAAGGGGCTGCCTTTTCGAAGGGCGTTTGATGATGCGGGTTTCAAGCTGTCGGGATGTTGCATCTGGGCAAAAAACACATTCACACTCGGCCGCTCGGATTATCAATGGTGCCACGAACCCTGCCTTTATGGCTGGAAGAAGTCCGGAAAGCATAATTGGTACGGCGACCGTAAACAGTCCACGATATGGAATTTCGATAAACCGAACCGCTCGGAGAAGCACCCGACGATGAAGCCCGTGCCGCTGCTCGCCGTACCGATGAAGAATTCGACGCAGACTAACGGCATAGTGCTCGACCCATTTGGAGGCTCTGGCAGCACCCTGATATGTGCGGAACAGTTGGCGCGTGAAGCCTGCCTGATAGAACTGGACGAAAAATTCGTTGATGTTATCGTCAACCGCTACATCGAA
>CALMYW010000039.1 GCA_937873665.1 uncultured Sphingorhabdus sp. | reverse complement strand
TCGCCCAGCTGCACCTCGTCCATGCGCACCACGTTGGCGGCGGCCACCGTCCAGGGCTGCATGCCATCGGCGGCCAGCTGCTGGCGCGCCAAGGGCATGACTTCACGACCGTAGCCGCTAGCACCGCACACGGTAAAAAGATCGGTGGCTTGCATAGGGGGCTCCTTTTGTTCTTCAAAAAAGATAGCTGTTCGCGCTTGATGAGCAAGTGCTTGAGGTGGTTTTTATGGTTGATTGGTGCCACTCAACCGCTACGCTAGACCATCGCACACACATTGCAGGTCAGCGCACTATTCAACGCGGTACATCGCGCAGCCTTTTAAACCGGTTTTGAAGACTGGCACGCACCTGCTGCGTCGTCAGGCGTGAGTGCGTATCTGCTTTGGCCGCAGCCACCTTGCGGCGAACCCACTCAACATGCTGTGCGTGCAACCGCTCTTCAGCCGCAAGACATTGCCGAAAAGGGGCGCATTTGTCATGATTTTCTGTCGCCATTGCCGGGGCCTGATTAGCATTTAAACGGTTTTTAGAAGAATAGATTGAAATGTCGCAAATTCAAGAAAGCGCAGCCCTATAAGCCGGAAAAAACCCATCCGCACCGCTAGATATCCCTTTTTGTACGCAGAGGGTTTCGTAAATTTGCGGATTCAATATTTTTTTAAATACTGAAAATTTTTCAGTGCGCGAAGAGAAGCCTTTTTTAAAATCAAACAGTGCATCTTGCTTGGAACCCACGCCACCACCCAAAATAACCT
Organism: uncultured Sphingorhabdus sp.; assembly: GCA_937873665.1. The sequence goes on along the minus strand of CALMYW010000039.1, from coordinate 3,286 downwards.
CAGAAACACCCCAGTCGCGAGCCAGCTCATGGGCCTTTGCAATGATTAATTTGGATGCTGCCAGTTTTTTAAATTCAGCCACAGAGCCGCTCAAATAATATTGCATGATATTGCCCCTAACAACAAACATCGAAGCAGCTACTTTTTTACCCTCGTACACGGCAAAAATAATGATTGTTTTGAAGTCCTTGGCATTTACCATTTGTTTGAAATAATTTTTATCAAAAATATAATAATCAGCAGCCTGCAAATCACGCATTGCCTGCTGGTATATTTCAACAAAATCACTCAACTCAGCACAAGACTCATCCACCACCACACTGACGCCCATGCGCTCGGCTTTTCTTATTTCATAACGGTGGGCCGAGCGATAGGCTTCCAGGAAATTCTTCTGGTTTGGGCTTGCATCGATGACAACCACATCCCCCAGCGCAACACCTTTGATTTCATCTGGCAGTGACTGCAAGAAGAGCGGGTGCATTCTTGAAAAAAGCGAAACATAGCCTGCTTTTTTCATTCCATCAAAAATACACTCAAATGCCGCAAGCATTTGCTGCTCGCTCAAACCCTTGGCAACCAAAGGGCCACCATAACCATAGACACAGCCCAAATCAAAAAGACCAGTAGCTGGAATAGGCCGCGCCAAAGCTGGCCAACATATTATAGAACCTCCAGAATTATCCCTGAGCAAAAATAATACAGGGCTCCCCTCTTGATTGAATTCGCTAATTCGATGAAAGTCATAGGTATGTACAAAATCGTGCGCCACAAAAGATCTTAAAGCGCACACCCATTCCTCAGCATCTTTTATTACCAAAAAGGTGAACATTCAACCCTCTTCCCAATACTTGGTGGCAGCACAGTGCGCCTGGTAATCTTCTTTGGTAACGCCAACCACAATTTTATCCCAGCGTCGCCCTTTTCTAAAATACCAACCTTTTTTTATGCCCTCTTGTTTCCATCCCGCTTTCTCCAAATAAAATTTCAACGATGGAATATTATATTCAATCATATCGCCATCCAACCTATTAAGGCCAACTTCTTCAAATGCGAAGCGCATTATTGTCATTAGCGTATCTAGCGCATAGCCTTTGCCTCGAACGTCCTTATCTCCCAAAAGCATTCCATGAAACGCATTGCCATTTTGCCAATCGATGGAAACCAAGTTCGCCGTCCCTATCAACCCCAGGTCTGGGGTCTCAATCGCAAACCGTTGATTGGAAGAGCTGAAACTGAGGGACTGGAACCATTTTTTTTGATCCTGCTCGCCGATTGGAAAATGCCACCCTCCCAACATGCTTTGAATGGAAGGGTCGTTTGACCATTTTTGCAAAAGCGGCAAATCCCGCTCTTCAATCGCCCGCAGAATGACTTTTTTTCCATGAATATTCATCGCACATCTCCTTGGTAAAGTTTTAAAATCAAATCGACCAAAAAATTCATCTCGCCCAAACCATAGCGATGGTCAATCGGAAGGAAAATAGTCTCTGTTGTCAGTTTTTTTTCAAAATTGTTGACAGGCAAAACATCAGGCCAATATTTGGGTGTAAAAACTCTTTTCTCTATCAGCTTCATTCTGATGTTTTCGCCACCCTCTATCATCAAGGGATAGCAAAGCGGAGTACAACCTTCTGCATCCAACTTTATCTTGTTTATTTTATTTAGTTCTGCCAGCTGATTAAAATTATCCACCCTTCTTTTTTTTATTAAATCATAATCTTGGCTATTGATGATGCCCCTGGTGAATTCAGACATTCTGCGCAGAGATATATTTCCCAATTCTGACTCCGCTTGCAAATAACTTTCTCTTGTCGATTCCGGCTCCGCAGCAACACGCCCAAGCAAATATTGATAACGCCGGATAGATGCGGATTCTTCGGCTTCGCATGATTTCAAAGGCACGGGGGATTTGATAATGCCGCCGTCAGCCACTGGCAAGAATTTTCTTGGCGAATAGATTTTCGCCGACGGTTGATCGTCAGCATAAAAAAATGCCTGGGAGCAATCAATAATTAGCTGCCGCGCCGGATGATTTTCATAAAACCATCCAACGGCTTTTGATTGAAGGCCAAAATAATTCACCACCAGAACAAAATCATTGGCCTTTAGTGTTATTTTTTCTTCGGGTACGAATGAGTTATTTATTCCATATCTTGCCACCTCAACCCCGGACAACTCAACAGCGTCAGTGACTGCGCTGCAAATGTAGTTGGGGATGTATATTTTATTTGGCTTTGTTTGCTGCAAGAACGCAAACAAACAAGCCCGCGCCGATTCATACAGATAAAATTCCTTCGGAATATTATCATTGCGATATATGAAAGCGTCAAAATGCGCGCCCAAGCTTTTTGCGCCCGCCATTTTAATTTCTTCCATTAAACGACTCGACTTCGGCCTGCCCATCGCCTTTCACATCGCTTTTATTAATGACTTTTGCGATGGTTAGAAAAAGTATTTTGATATCAAGCATGATGCTTTGATTATCAACATACCAAACATCCAGCTCAAATTTTCGCGCCCAACTGATGGCGTTGCGGCCGTTAATCTGCGCCCAGCCCGTGATGCCGGGGCGCACCTCATGCCTGCGCATTTGCTCCTTGGAATACAAGGGCAGATAAACCGTTGCCAGCGGACGCGGGCCGACCAGGCTCATGTCGCCTTTGAGCACATTCCACAGCTCGGGCAATTCATCCAGGCTGGTGCCGCGCAGAAAGCGGCCAAAGGGCGTCAGGCGATCGGCGTCGGGCAGCAGCGCGCCGTCGGGGCCGCGGGCGTCGGTCATGGTGCGGAACTTGACCATCTGAAACGGCCGGCCGTGCCGGCCCGGCCGCACCTGCCGGAAGAACGCCGGGCGCCCCAGCTTGCGGCGCACCAGGAGGGTGAGCACCAGCAGCGGCAGGGCCAGCAGCAGCAGGCCAAGCGCGGCGGCGCTGAAGTCGAACAGGCGTTTCATGGAACTTCAATAACGATAGCTGCTGGCGCTGGTTGGATGGGCGCTGGGGACCGGTTTTGCTGTGATTTTAGGCGGGGCGGGGCTGGCGTGCGGCGGTGCCTGGCAAAGCGCCGCACTGGATCGCCGCGGCCTGCGGCCTCGCGATGACGGGGGTGGCGATGGACGCATCGACGACGATGAATGCCGCTGGCGAGGCTCTAAAACCATAACTGCTGGCGCTCGCCCTGCAAGCGCTGACGCCCCAAAACATCATCAACCGCCGCCGCGCGCCGCCCCCTGCCGGCGGGCCGCCGCCAGGCGTTCGAAGATGGCGCCAAACCGCGCCGCGCCGGC
>CALMYW010000038.1 GCA_937873665.1 uncultured Sphingorhabdus sp. | reverse complement strand
TCTGCGCCAGCGCGCGGGTGAGGTGTGATTCATTCAGGCCGAAGGGCGCCAGCAACAGGGACTGGGCCGTGGCCAGGCGTTCAAGGGTGGGTTCGCGGGAGATCATCGGGGAATTGTAGGCAGCGGGACACGTGCATGACTTTCCAAGGACGATTTCCATGACCCTCGGCACTGACGCGATCCCTATCCAGCCCTTTCAAGAGCCCGCGCGGGGTACCGAACCAACTCAGTGACGAATTCAGGGTCGCGAGATCACAATCTGCGACACCGAGTTCTGCGAAGCATCGTAAGTCATACCTGTTCCGGAAAGCTCCGTCACCGACAGTTGCGTCGAAGATACATTGCGACTTATGCTCGCACTTGTAAGTTTGCAGCTCCCAGCACTGTTGGTGGTGCAACTCACCGTACTGCCAGATTTCGTTGAAAACCGCCCTTTCACCGTGGCATTGGCCACATTGGCTCCGGTATCGACGTCTCGAACGGTTATCGTGGCAGATGCGGTCCAGCCAAAATAGAAACCGACCGAAAGCCCAGTGATGGACTTGACGGCAATCACTTTGGTTATCGGCTCTACTGGTACTCCAGCGGCCAGTGAATAAACCAATCGGTTGGGCGAACCGGCACCAATCGAAGTCAGCTTGTTCAAAGAGGCAGAACTGGTCAGAAAGGACGCAACCGATGCGGGCGATGAAGAAGGCTTTCCTTCTAGAACCAACGCCGCGACCCCGGCCACATGCGGTGATGCCATAGAGGTGCCACTGATGCTGTTGGTGGCAACGTCGCTGGTATTCCATGCTGACGTGATTGAACTTCCTGGAGCAAAAATATCCAAGCAGGAACCGTAATTCGAGTAAGAAGCCCGTGCGTCGCTGCTGGTCGTCGCGCCCACTGTGATTGCGCTCGGTGCTCTGGAAGGCGAGTAATTACACGCATCTGCGTTGCTGTTTCCCGCCGCCACCACGACCGTTACGCCTTTGCTCACCGCTCCGGCAATAGCGGCATCCAACGCAGCCGATGTTCCGCCACCCAAAGACAGATTCGCGACAGCAGGACGCAAGTTGCTGTTGGCGACCCAGTCAATGCCGGCGATCACCCCACTGTACGCGCCAGAACCAGTGCAATCGAGTACCCGAACCGGAACCAAAGTGACGCCCTTGGCAACACCCCATGTGGTGCCACCGACGGTACCGGCCACATGGGTTCCATGCCCATTGCAATCATTGGTCCCATTTCCGTCGGAAATTGCGGTATAGCCCGAAACCACGCGACCGCCAAATTCCTGGTGACTTGCGCGAATGCCGGTATCAATGATGAACGCCTTGACGCCAGTCCCTGTACCCGAATAGTGGTAGAGCGTGTCCAACGGGCGATCGACCTGATCGATCCGGTCAAGTCCCCACCCCCCCGTCGGCAGGTTTTCCGTCACGTTGATCGTCGCAATCTGGTCCTGTTCAACGAAATCGACAATCGGATCATTGCGAACTTTGGCCACGGCACCATCAGGCAATGTCGCCACGAAGCCCTTGAGTCCCTTTGAGAAAGTGAAATGCCGGACCCCTCCCTCATTACGAATGACTTTCTCGGCCTCAGAACCAGCGTCGGTTACGTGGTCCTTGAAAACCACAATGTAGCGCCCAGGAATCAGCTTGGGAGCGCCGGACCTGTACGTTGCGGGAGGGTCGATAACCTGCGCAGAAGTGCCCCCCGCACCCAGAATCGCCACCAATGCGATCGTTATGTTTGCCACTAATTTGGAAGAAAAAAAGCGTTCCATGCCTTCTCCTAAGTACACGATAGTTTGAACCAGACACCAATCCCGACAACTCCGAACGGAGTAGGCATCTGCCTGTGAAATTGCAGGAGAACCTGCCAGCGTCCGAGGCTACTCGGTTGAAGTTTCACAACCAATATTTCCGATCAACTCGGATTTTCTGCCGTTTTTCCTAAGTCTCCAAATCAGAGCCTGCAAATCCAACATAGCGAAAGTGCCCACAGTAGCCAGCCCATGCGTCACGTCATGACTGCACCAGCCGCTTGCCTTTGGCGATCGACATCAGGATGCCCAGCG
>CALMYW010000037.1 GCA_937873665.1 uncultured Sphingorhabdus sp. | reverse complement strand
ATCTTTGGCACCCAGGACCTCAACGGCGACGGCGCGTCGTTCGGCGAGAACTTCGTCGGCAATTCCGATCGCTTCCCGGGCGCAAAGCGCAATTCAGGACGACTGCCCTGGTCGGCAACGGTCGATGTCGGGGCGCGTTACGCGGTCCCCGGTTTCGGAGGCAGGTTCGAGCTAAGCGCCGACGTTTTCAACGTGTTCAACGCGAACAACGAATCCGGCTTTGCCAACGCCGCTACGACGTCCAATCAGGTTCAATTCGGAGGTGGCGCACCCTTCATGCAGCGCAATGCCGGGCCGCCGCGCCAGTTCCAGTTCGGCGCGGCCTATAAATTCTAGGTGTTGGCAAGTTCCAGGGAGAAGCGAGCGGGATGCCATTTTTGCAGAACTTTCAGGGGCTGATCGGCATCGCCGCCATCCTGCTGCTGGCATGGGCCCTGTCGGAAGACCGCAAGGCCCGCCCGGGCTGGCGCTGGATTGGTGGTGCTCTGCTGCTGCAACTCGCCATCGCGCTGGTGGTGACGCGGGTGCCGTTCGTCTGGACGCTGGTCGGCTATGCCAACAAGGCGGTATCGGCGATCGAGGCGGCGACGCTCGTCGGCTCGTCCTACATGTTCGGCTACACCGGCGGCGCACCGATCCCATTTCTGCTGAAGCCGGGAGTAGAGTCCCCGGTCATCGTGGCCTTCCAGATCCTGCCGCTGATCATCGTCTTCTCGGCGATCTCGGCGCTGCTTTGGCACTGGGGCGTGCTGCGCGCTGTTGTGCGCGGACTCTCGTGGGCCTTGCAGCGCACGCTTGGCGTCAGCGGAGTGGTCGGACTTGGCGGCGGGGCGACGATCTTCCTTGGCGTAGTCGAGAGTCCGCTGGTGCTCCGCGCGTGGTTTGGCCGAATGAGCCGGTCGGACCTGTTCATGATCATGGTGCTGATCATGGCGACGATCTCGGGCGCGATCCTGGTGCTCTATGCCACCACGCTGTCGAAAACCGTACCCAACGCGGTCGGCCATATGATCGTCGCCTCGCTGATCTCTCTGCCTGCCGCTATCCTCGTGGCGCGTCTGATGGTGCCGGGCGACGGCACGCAGGACACCGCCCCGGCCGAGCCGGACCTGCGCTATGAGAGCAGCATGGACGCGGTCATTCGCGGAACGATGGAAGGCGTCACGCTGGTGCTGGCTGTCATCGGCATTATCATTACGGTCTTCGCGCTGGTGAACCTGGTCGATCAGGTGCTGGCGCTGCTGCCATTCGTCGAAGGCGCTCCGCTGACCTTGCGCCGGATGCTCGGCTGGGTACTCGCACCCGCAATGTGGGCTATCGGCGTGCCGTGGGATCAGGCGCCCGCAGCCGGCAGCCTGATGGGCACCAAGGCGGTGCTCAACGAATATGTCGCCTACCTCGATCTCGCCGCGCTGCCTGCCGGAGCGCTCGACCCTCGCAGCCTGCTGATCGTCACCTACGCCCTGTGCGGGGTGGCGAACCTCGCCTCCGTCGGCCTGATCGTCTCGACTGTAGGTACGCTCTCCCCGGAACGCAGGGGGGACGTCGCCCAGCTTGGCATGAAGAGCTGGCTCGCCGGCAACATGGTATCGATGATGTCTGGCGCCGTGATCGGCCTCGTTACCTGGACCTGAGGAGGCCGCCCGTGTTCGATGTCCGCCTGCGCCCGCTGATCGATCCGCCTCTCAATGCCATGGGGCGTGTGATTTCGCGCTGGGGTATCAGCGCGAACGCCGTGACTCTGGCCGGGCTCATCCCGGCGCTGGCGGCAGCTTTCGCGATAGCCCACCATCACTATCTTGCCGGGCTAGCGCTGATCCTCGTCAATCGCCTGATCGACGGCCTCGACGGTGCAGTGGCGCGGGCAAGCGGGATCAGCGACTTTGGCGGTTATCTCGACCCCCTTGCCGATTATGTGTTACGTCGCCGTGCCAGT
>CALMYW010000036.1 GCA_937873665.1 uncultured Sphingorhabdus sp. | reverse complement strand
GGTGCAGATCTTTGAGCGCGTAAGCCTTGGGGCAGATGTATCCCTTGCTCAGCGGGTCGTCCTTGTCCCCCCGCACGGTGAGTACGCTTTGCGTGGCCGGGTCGACAGTGACAAGCGTGGCGCAGTTCTGTTCGCAGAACGGGCAGATGCGGCAGTGAACTTGCGTTTCAACGTGCATCGACGTATCTGCCACGGGCCTCTCCTGGCTTTTTCCCGGCCGCTCCTCAATCAGCAGCAGCGCTCCGTATTGGGCCGAAGTGCTCCCTGACTCAAACGGCGGTTATCACGTCCACCGGAATGGCGTTAAGATTGGTGTTGCACGAAGGGATGTCCATCACTGTTTCATCGGCCAAGAGGTTGTAGTTAACGCCCGGGCGCGACCGCGCAACCTCGCGGCCGGGCACTTCCGGGTCATCATGCCCCCAGCCATGCGGCAAGCTGACCACGCCTTCGCGCATATCCGCGCTCAATTCCATTTCGACCACCAATTCGCCAGTCTTCGACCGGACCCTGACCTTTTGTCCATCGGCCAGGCCGCGAGCGAGGGCGTCAGCCGGATTCATCAACAGGGTGCACATCGTTGGTCCCTTGTTGAGCGCCGCGAACTTGTGCATCCACTGAAACGAACGGATCTGGCGGCGGCCGACCAGCACCAGTGGGCTGCTCTCGCCCTCCTCCATCCAGTGTTGAAGTCGCGGAATGTCTGTCGTGATCGCCTCAGGCGCGAAATCGATCTTGCCATCGGGCAAATGGATCACTTCGGCAATGCGCGACCGCATCGGCCCGAAATCAATCCCGTGTGGCATGGCCTTCAGCTTTTCCAGCGTCAGCCCCTCGGGATTGGTGCCAAAATGATCGCCGTGGCGGCCGGTACGCACCAGCAGGTCATACATCCGGTCCGCCCCGCCGGCCGGGCCCAGATGACACAGAATTTCATCAAACCCCAGTCCAGCAGCGACTTCGTTGCCCTGATCGATCAACTGCCGATGCAACATGCGCAGCGCACGTTCGTCGGCCTCGGCGGTGGTTTCCCCCTTGATCCGCCCCACTAATCCGCAAATTATTTCCGCATCCGTTCGCGAACCCGGATCAGGACCGAAGATTGCCGGATTGTAACGGATGTAATCGCGCACCATGAAGAAGGTGTAGAACAACGTGAAGTCCGAACGTGTCAGTGTTCGTTCTGATGGCAGAATGACATCGGCGTGGCGGCTTGTCTCATTGATATAGACATCAAACGACAGCATGAAATCCAGCTTTTCCATCGCGCTGGTCAGCCGGCCGTTGCCGTTTGCGGTGGCAAGTACTGGGTTGCCCGCCAAGGTAACAAGCGCGCGGACCTGCCCCTCCCCTGGCGTCTCGAGTTCCGGGATCATTGCCGAACACGGCAATTGCCCGGCCAGTTCGGGCAAGCCCGTGGCCCGCGAATGCCAGCGACCGTGCGGCAACACTCCATCTTTGCAGCGATCGGAAAAGAAAATCGAATCAATGGGTCCACGTGGGAACATCGAACCGCCCGGCCGGTCCAGGTTGCCCGTCAGCGCGTTGATAGCGACGATCAGCCAGTTGGTCAGCGAACCGAACTGCTGCATGGATGAGCCGATGCGACCATAGATGCAGGCGCTCGGCGCGGCGGCGAACTCTCGCGTCAGCAGGTATATGTCGGCCTCTGGAATGCCGCTGGCCCTGCTGGCAGACTGCACGGTGAAGGGCCGGGCTAGTTCACGCAGCCGCTCGACGCCGGATGCGAGGGGCGCGATGTGCCCCAAGTCGATCAGGTTTTCATCGAACAGGATGTTGACCATGGCGAACAGTATGGCGGCATCCGCGCCCGGCCGGATGGATAGGTGCCTATCGGCCAGTTTCGCCGTTTCCGTGTTACGCGGGTCGATCACCACCACCTTGCCGCCGCGTTGCCGGATCGCGCGCAGCCGCCCCGGCATTCCGGGCGCAATGACGAAGCTGCCGTTGGACTGGGCCGGATTGGCGCCAATCACGACAAGATAATCGGTATTGTCGATATCGGGCACCGGCATCGACCCAACACCACCGAACATGGTGGTCGTGGTCAGGAAATGGGCGTGGCAATCAACGCTGGACGATGAATAGACCTGCCGGGTCGCCAGCGCGTCTGCCAGCAGTCCCGAATAAAGGCACAGCGCCGGCACATGTGCCAACCCAGTGCCGAAGTAGAAGGCAATCGCGTCATGGCCGTACTCGCGCTGGATTGCGCGGATCCGTCCGGCTGCAAAATCCAGCGCCTCATCCCAGCCCACCTCCTCGAACTTGCCGTCCCGTTTGATCTGAGGACGGGTCAGCCGATCAGGGTCATTGTGGTATTCCTTAAGCGCATAGACTTTCGGGCAGACGAAGCCGTTGCTTAATGGGTCGGCGTCATCGCCTCGCACCCCGATCACTGACCCGACGTCCCTGTCGATGGTGACTTGAGTGCCACAATGCTGGTCGCAGAACGGGCACAGCCGGTAATGGACGTCCGCCTCAGCGGAGGAGCTCGTGGTACCCTGAGTCATTGATCCGCTCTCCTATGCAGGGCAGTACGCAGCGGCTGGGACGCCGGGAATGGACGGAGCCGACTCAGCTCAACCGTGGTCCTTCCATTCGTTGATCTTCCCGTTCTTGCTGAATCCGAAAATGGTGCACAGCTTCAGGTCGTATTTCTCGCCGGCGTTGGCCCAGCCGGGTATGTCTTCCTGTGCCGTACCGCAGAAACTGGATTCGATGATCACGAGGTTGTCGCCCACCGTGATCCGGGTAGGTTCGGCAAAATGCCGGTCGGGCGAAAGCCGTTCCGAGAAGTTGGGGAATATCGCCAACAAATCCTGCCACTTGCTCAGCTTGTAACCGCGATTGTAATGCGCAAAATCGATGTCTTCTTCGACCAGTTGGCTCATCTGGCTGAAGTCTTTCGCATTGTAGGCCTTGATGAAATCCAAGGCGACCTGTCTGATATCGGTCATAGCGGCACGCTCTCCAAGTGATTGTTTTGTATTTTGGATGCAGGAAACAGGCATTACTCGCCCTTGTCAACCACGTCAGATACGTGAGCATTCGCGTGGCCGAGTGGCAGTCGCTTGCAGTTTGACGGGCGGCGCCGATATCTGGATCTACGCACGGCAGAAGAGGGCACTCAAGCTGGAGATCCAGTCAAGTGGCGACATGAAAAGCACGCTCTGAAATCACAAGGCGGAGGGTACGTTAGGTGAAGAACGGGCCGATCCGCTCAAAGCCGACGGCCTTGTCCATTGATCTGGGGATTGCAGCAAGCTCCAGCTCACGTTCGGCGTCGACGATATAAGCCGCGATGATATCTTCATGCCGAAAGATACTTGGGGGGTGATAACCTGCTATCTTGAGGCGCGTGAGCAGTGATTCGACTTCCTGCCGAGAACGGGATCCAAGTGCGACGTTCATGATGCCCTGATCACAGATCCGATGGTCCGCCGGGCGGGGGCGGCCTTTCGGACTGCGATAGCGAACAATTTCCAGGCATCGTGATCCTGCCGAGACAACAAATCCTTCCCTTTGCGCTCCAGGCAATCCCCAAACCGTTTCATCCTCAGGGAGATGAAGCTCTTCCAATGGCGCAATATCCAAGCCGATGACGTCACGATAGTAGGTCAATGCACCCGGGAGATCGGAAACCGAGCTTGTAACGTAGCGTAGCTGTGGTCCGTCGATCCTGCTGTCTTCCTCGACCTCGACCGCAATTCCGGCAAAGGGATCACGAAAGCCGAGCCGGCGAAGCCCGCCTCGGTCGGACTGACCGGTCACCGCGATGTTGTCGCGGTCGAATACTGCGATTGCTCGGTCGAGCTCAGGAACCCTCAAGCCCATTCTTACCCAGCCGATATCGCTCGGGCGCCAATCTGGTGACAAGGGCGGCTGACCTGGCTTGCTGTGGTGAAAGAATTCAAGCTGGCAGAATTCCTCGCTACCGACCATCCACCACATGAGCGCTCTGTCGCCGGGATCCAGCCCGTGAACTTTCAGCGTCTCTCCCCAAAGGGCCTGTCCGCCGCCATTCTCAAATCCGAATGCTTCCGAATAAAGCCGAAGAGAACCTGCGATGTCGGCTGTATTGATACCAACCTGAATTATTTCCACCGTACCCTCCCTTGAGAAAAGACGCTGCCGACGAAACTAGGGTCCGGACTCATTAGAGCCACCAGATGACGGTAGCAGCGATGGCGATGG
>CALMYW010000035.1 GCA_937873665.1 uncultured Sphingorhabdus sp. | reverse complement strand
GGCGACGATGCGAGCGCCTGACCCTGACCTGCGCCGCCTCGACGCGCTGCTGAGGCAGGACCTCAAGGCTTTCCTGATGAAGGCCTTCTTCACGCTCAATCCGGGCGAGCGGTTCCTCGACAGCTGGCACCTCGACGCGCTGTGCTGGCATCTCGAGCAGGTCCGCAAGGGCACGATCCGGCGGCTGCGGATCGAGGTTCCGCCCCGCTCGCTCAAGTCCGTGACCGCATCGGTGGCGTTTCCCGCGTTCCTGCTTGGCCATGACCCGACCCGCAAGATCATCACCGCGAGCTACTCGGCCGACCTTGCCGCCAAGCACGCTGCCGACTGCCGCGCGGTGATGCGCAGCGAGTGGTACCGCCGCGTGTTCCCGCAGACCCGGATCAGCGACGGCAAGAACCAGGAATCGAACTACGAGACCTCGCGGCGCGGCTATCGCTACGCGACCTCGATCGGCGGCACGCTCACGGGCCGGGGCGGGGACATCCTGATCATCGACGATCCGCTCAAGCCCGAGGAGGCGATGTCCCAGGCACGGCGCGAGGCGGTCAACGGGTGGTACACCCGCACCGCGCTCTCGCGGCTAAACAACAAGGCGGTCAACGCGATCATCCTGGTCCAGCAGCGCCTCCACGTCGATGACCTTGCCGGCCACGTCGACGGGCTTGAGGACTGGACCGTGCTGCGCCTGCCGGCGATCGCCGAGGAGGACGTGGTGATCCCGGTGGGGTCAGGCCGGGTCCATCACCGCCGCGCCGGGGACGTGCTTCACCCCGCCCGCGAGCCGCAGCATGTACTCGACGCCCTGCGCCGGGCACTCGGCAGCGCGACGTTCTCGGCGCAGTATCAGCAGTGTCCGGTTCCGGCCGAAGGCGAGATCGTGCGCTGGCGCTGGTTCCAGCGCTACGCCGCGCCGCCGCCGCGCCATGCCATGACCGTGCACCAGTCATGGGACACCGCCTCCAAGCCCGAGGAGCATCACGACTACTCGGTCTGCACCACCTGGGGGGTAGTTGGCGACGCGCTCTATCTCCTCGACATCGACCGCGAGCGGCTCGACTTCCCCTCGCTCAAGCGCCGCGTGATCGACCTGGCGCGCCGCTGGCAGGCACAGACCATCCTTATCGAAGACAAGGGCTCGGGCACGGCGCTGATCCAGCAGCTGCGCTCGGAGGCCAACGGGATCGTCTATCCCACCGCGTTCGTGCCCAAAGAGGACAAGCTCACCCGGCTCCACGCCCAGTCAGCGCGGATCGAGGCGGGCCATGTCCATCTCCCCGAGCAGGCGCCGTGGCTCGATGACCTGCGCACCGAACTCGCCGCGTTCCCCCAAGGCCGCCACGATGACCAGGTGGACTCGATCAGCCAGTTCCTCGCCTGGCACTTCGAGCGAATGGCAAGGACCATCCGGACGATCAGGCTGGGTGGGGTGTGAGGGTGAGAATGGACTGCGGACGGGCTGCCAAATCCGGTGGATCATAGGAGATTAAGCCAATAGCCGAACAAAGAATCATGGTTTTAATCTCTTCCACTCTCGTTCGGTAGTTTTCAGGCAACGACCGGTCTATTTGGTTACTCTCCCCCCGACAATTCGTTCTCACCTTTTCATTCGCAAGGTTATTTCGTTTTCTCAAGTTCATATAGAGCCCTTTCAATGGCAACCGTGAGGGCATCTATGTCGGTGATCTTGGCCGGATCCGTCATCACCCCCATATCAAGGCTTGACCCATTGCGACGCAAGGTAATGTTGAGGAAGAGACCTGGCCCAAGGATCGGCAAAGGGAAGTTGCCGATCAACCGGTAGCCTGCGAGATGCGGCGGTTCGGCCGGCCCAGGGACATTAGAAAGCACTATATTTGATTGGCCGATGGCTGCCTGCTTTCCGGCAATGTCAGACAGTGCGGCCTTGCGGTCGCGCGCGCCGTAAGGAGCATCAAACTGGTCGATGAAATGCTCCTCGATTTCCGCACGGCGCTTCTCGATCGTCATATTAGCGCGGATTCTCGCGAGACGAGCTCGGGGGTCCGCTTCATCGGTAGCAATCTCGGGAAACATGGTATTGACCCGGTTGCCCCAGTCGCCATGTTCGGGCCTGCGGAAGCTGCGTACACATTGGGCGATCAGCGGTCTCTCCGGCAGCAGATCACGCTCGAGCAGATAGGTGCGGAGGGCACCAGCGACGACCGCAATGAATATGTCGTTGACCGACCCGCCGAGCCGCCGTCCGATCGCCCGCAGTCGCTCAAGCTCGACCGAGACCGGCCGATAGGCGCGGTCCGGTCCGGTGACAGAGCCGAATGCTGGAACTGGCAATTCAGCGCGCTGGTGGGCAGGATCGGCAAGAAACTCGACATACGCCTGCTGAGCTGCAGCCTTGCGCTGCGCCTCCACCTCGCGGTCCGAGGCCTCATGCTCAAAGCGATCGCGCGAGGCCGCCCGCCAGGCTTCATCCGACGGCACTTCTTCAGCACCCTGCGGAAGAGGCCCGAGACCGATGGCCCCTTCATCGGTCAAAGCGGCCAGCACCTTCTGGAAACCGATCCCGTCGGTCAGGCTGTGATGATGCTTAAGGTAGATTGCGCAGCCCCAACCAACGACCGGGCCTATGATGTCAATCGCGAAGGCGGCCTTGGCGATGTCGATGTGTTCAAGGCTTCGCCCCCCCCCATGATCGATCCCTCCCTGCCGATCCAGAGGCTCCACAAACTCGCAGGTGCGAATTTGCGCGATCGCCGCAGACGGATCGATCCCGAACCACGCGGGTGCATCGAAGTCATCCGGCGCCTCGATCTGGCGCTGCGCCAGCAGCGTGCGCGGCACCCGGTCTTCCAGCACCCCGCGGACCCGCGCGGCGAACCCCGCACCCTCGCCTTCGGGCACATCGAAAACCAGCAGGCCGGCAATGTTCATTGGCGAAGTGTCGGTCTCGAACATCCGCACGAGGTGGTCGTAAGGGGTCAAGCGTTGCATGGTCGGACTCCACGGATCGGCTGCGATTATTGCAGGAAGAAATGGCCGCTGCAGCCCTCTCTATTAGGTTACTATCCCGGCCAGATCCCTGGCGTAGCCCTTCTTGGTCTCCACCTCCATCTGTCGCAGAATCTGGATCCGCTGGGCTTGAGGCGAACCGGCTCCGTGTAGCGATTCCGTTAGGTAGCCGACCGCATTGCGGCCAAGCGTCATGTTCTCAATAAGACGCAGAATCCGCTGGCGGTGTTCGACCGGCACGCTGGCGCGGCCATGGAGGTATTTCTTCAGGATCGGTCCGGCGACCTCGTGTTCGAAATCCTGCTCAGACGGAAGGGTGACCATGATACCGCCTGCGAGGTCCTGCGCCAGTCGGCTGATCTCGTAGGGGAAGCGGGTGACGTTGTGCTTGCACACGTTCGCGAGCATCCCGTCGTTCATGTAGATCCCCGAAGGAAGCGGCTTCGCCTCATGGCTGGAAGCGATTGCCGAGGAATAGATTGTCTCGTTGAGATGCGTCATCTCGACCAGCTTGTCTCTGACGTGGCTGGCCTGGTCCGCGCCGTTGAATTCTGCAATCGCCGCCGCCGCGCCAACCATCACGTCACCCAGACCCGTTTTGCAAACGTAAGAGGCGCGATGATAGCTGGTGAAGCGCGCGACCATTTCCTGGGCGAACTCGTATTCGCCGTCCATCAGCACGTGTTCCCACGGGATGAACACGTCGTCGAAAACGACTAGCGCTTCCTGGCCTCCAAACTGGGCATTGCCCTTGTCGATCTCCCCCGCCTCGAGCGCGCGGGGATCGCATGACTGGCGCCCGTAGATGTAGGTCAGCCCCTTGGCATCGCCGGGAACCAGGCCGACGACCGCATAGTCTCTATCATCGGGGCCCAGGTTCATCGTCGGCATGACGCAGATCCAGTGGGAATTGAGACCACCCGTCATATGCGCCTTGGCGCCGGTCACGTAGAGCCCATCCTTCGTCCGCCGCGTCACGTGCATGAACAGGTCCGGATCGGCCTGTTCGGACGGACGCTTCGAACGGTCACCCTTGGGGTCGGTCATGCCCGCGCCGAGGACGATGTTGTTCTTTTGCGCCAGCTTCATGAATTCGAGGTAGCGCTGGTGATAGCCGGTGCCATGCTTCTGATCGATGTCATAGGTGATCGAGTGCAGCACGCTGACAGTGTCGAGACCGGCGCAGCGTTGGAAGCAGGTTCCGGTCAATTGCCCCATGCGGCGCTGCATCCGGTTCTTCATCACCAGGTCCTGCGGCGAGCCGACGATATGCAGGAAGCGGTTCACCGGTGAATCGATCAGGTCGCTGTAGGCGGTCGCCAGTTCCGGGTCTTCCAGCGCAAGATCGTAGGTCCGGGCTAGCGCGTTGATCGACGGACGCACGATCGGATGATCGACTGGCTCTGCAATTTTCTCGCCGAATAGGTAGACGGTTACGTCGCGGCCGCGAAGCGAGTTGATATAGTCCTCGCCGCTGGAAATCGGCTCGAAACGTGCCCACCGCTGCTCGGCGGTTTCCTCCAAACCATTGAGGTCGGTATCGATGCGGTCGACATGACGTTCATTCGTGGCTGACATATGCTGGTTCTCTCAAATCGGTCAGTGGGGCCTGTTGGCCGCACAATCTGTTATGGGAATCGCTCCGAGAAGGTCGCAATCAGCTGCGAAGCATCACCGGATCGGGAAGATTGGCTACCATCGACGGCTGCTAGGCAGCGTTGCCGGAACTCCAGCATCCGCTAGCTATCCGCGTGAGCGGCCGAGCCAGCCATGGTCAGCGAAGCACGGCCGCCAAAGGCACAGCCAACCAGTTGGGACTGCTCCGGCGCAGTAGTGGCAACGGAATACGCAATGTCTCCAACCGTG
The DNA here is from genome assembly GCA_937873665.1 of uncultured Sphingorhabdus sp. The sequence goes on along the minus strand of CALMYW010000035.1, from coordinate 23,307 downwards.
ACGAGCGGAGGCAGGTCAAGTGGCTGCATGACGCCGTCACGACCGAATGGCCCGATCGCGTCCTGCTCAGCGGTGAAGAGCAGGTCCAGAAGGTTACCCTGCGACCCGCGGCCGACCATGCCTGCCATGATGAGTATTTCCTCGCTCACCGGGCCTTGGTGCGACCGCCCATTCGGCTCCAGTGCTCGGCCATGAAGCGTAGCCCCTTCTGCTCGAGTTCGGCCGGAGTCGGCTCAAAGATCGCCAAGCGCCCGTCGCGGCTGGGCAAAGCGATAGTCGCTGTGGCCTTCACCGTTTCCTCATCGCGCTGGTTCGTCATCTTAAGCGCCACGTCGACCAGACAGCGACCGTCGACCTCGCGCTTGCCGGTGACTTCGCCACTGATGATCTGTGTGTCTCCCATGTAGTTGAACTTGCGAACCTCGTCATGCTGGTGGACCACGATCCCGTCGTCACCGCACCAGTCCGTAAGGAAGTGGTACAGGTAGTTTTCGCGCATGACCCCATAGTCATAAGCCATCGGGTTGCCGATCGCCTGCGCCCAGGTCGGATCCCAGTGGAGTCTCTGCGCCACGTCAGGCACGCCCTGCTCGTTCTTGATGTAGAACGCCGGAATGCGCTGGCGGTTTTGCCAGGCGAGGCGACCGACGGTTGGCGCATAAGGATGGAAGCCATAACCGCCGGCGTGGAAACACATGACGTCCGTCACGGTGAGCGGCCCCTTGGCCATCAGCCCCATTGCCTCGCCCACCCGCACGTCTTCGAAAAAGCGGGTATTGGCGCCGCGCACCTGTTCAGCCGCATAGATTGCGTCGATCTTTGCGATGTCCTCGTCGGAGTATACCGCCGGTTTGACGGCGGCATACTTGCCCTTCTTGCGGGCGGTGTCACGCTCGGTCAGGACCATCAGCACCCGGTAGACCGCCACCACTTCGCCGCGCTGGTTGAGGTTGACGTGGCGGTTGACGCGAATGACCGAGCGCCCCGCGAATTCCGAAGTTTTGACCTCGAGGCTTTCCTGCCCGGAGAAGCTGTAGATCGTGTCCCCGCTGTAGATCGGCCGGTGCCAGGTCCAATCCGAACCCGAAACGAACACGTGCACCCCCTTGAAGAGGCTTTTGGTCCGCGCCTTGATCTCGTCAGGCATCGGTGCACCCAGCATGGGCTGATTGATGATCCCGGCCATCATGCCTGGCGCGATGACATCGCCCCAGCGGGCAGTGCGTGCATAGTCGGGATCACAGTGCAGCGGGTTGTCATTCCCCGCGCCGATGGCGAAGTTGCGGATGTTGTCGTACTGCGCGCTCTGGATATATTCGCGGTGCTTATTGGCAACATCGACGCCCAGCAGAAGCTGAGCTCGCTCGATGTCCTCATCAGTGATTTGGTATTTGGTGGCCTGCTGCCACTCGTCGCTCTGGAGGATATCTGCCATGTCTCTGCTGCTCCGAAATGCCGATCGAGCTATTTGACGGGACCTGGGGTTGTCGCGAAAGGGCGACGAACATCGACTCTCAACGATGAAGGGGGGCGACCGTGAATCGCACCCCCTCCCCCCATTTCACCTTTCGTGCCTGCGACTAGAACCTGACGGTAGCCGTCAGGCCGTAAGTGGCCGGCTCGAAGCGCGAACTCTGGATATAGCCAACCGGCCCGACCAGAAGCGGGGAATTCAACTGCCGGTTGTTCGTCAGGTTCCGCCCGAAAACGGCAAGTTCGTACATGTCTTCGTTGAAGCTGAGAGATGCCCTCGCATTCAGGAACCCGGCGGACTTGATGGTCAACAGGTTGGCGACGGTCGCGCTCTCGGAGCTGGGGGCACTCGGTTCCAGACCGGCGTTGCCGCCGGAGAACGCATCGTCGGTCCAGTTATAGTCGACATGCAGCTTCAGCGAGGCCGAACCGATTTCGCGCGAGTAGTCGGCGGCGACGTTGAACATATACGGCGCGACGCCATCAAACTTTTCGAACGAGCGGTCGCCCGAAAGGTCGGCGTATACGAGATACTTCGGATCGACATGCGCGCCGCTGAGCGACAGCGTGAAGCCGTCAAACAGCACCGCCTGAAGCTCGGCCTCCATCCCGCGGAAGCGCGCCTTGCCCGCATTGCCCAGAACTGTCGCCGGAGCGCCTACGCCGGTAGGATTGGGAATCTGGGTCGACCGCTGGATGTCCTTCACATCCGTCTGATAAACCGCAAGATTCAACCTGACCCGGCGATCGAAGAACTCGCCCTTGAAGCCCAGTTCATAGGAATAGGCGGTCTCGGGCCTGAACGGCAACTGGAATACCGCCGACGGCGCTCTCAGGTTCTGGCCGCCCGAGCGGAACCCCTTAGCCGTCTTGAGATAGACCAACATGTCGTCGTTGGGCTTGTACTCCAGCCCCGCGAGATAGGACACGCCCGAGAAATTGTCGCGACGCCGCACTGCGCACTCAGGGACACCCACCACCTCTGGCCCGACAATCCCCGGCGCGGAGAAGAGCGAACAGACCGAGGTCGACGTCGTGCGATTGAAATTGTTGTTGCGGCTTTCAATACCCTTGTCGTCAACCGAGTAGCGCAGACCACCCGTGAACGAGAACTGGTCATTGAAGTGCCAGGTCCCCTGGGCATAGAGCCCCATGCTGTCGTTATCGATAATTCCATAGAAGTGGGATGTCTGAGGGTTGAGCGCCGGGACGACGATCGAGATCGATTGATCGAACCCCTTTTCGTGGAAGGCAAAGATTCCGGTAGCGAAGTCGAGCCTGTCGCCGAACGCCTTGCCCGTAAATTGCAGTTCGCCGGAATACTGCTTCATCTCCTGTTGCCCTTCCGTGAAGTGAATCGGAAAGGGCGAACCATCAAGGTCAAGGCCGGCAAAGGCTTCGATCTTGCGATAGCCGGTGATCAGCTGCACCTGGCCAAAACTTGTATCCAGGATACCGGTGAAGCCCAAGGTCTGCGTCTTGGCGAAGGCGTACGGGACTTCGTTGAGCGCGGCCTTGTCGGGATTTGCGGCGAGATCGGCAATGATCGGATTGGCCAGACTGAGGCCAAGACCGATATTCGTTCCAACGGCAGCGGCGCTGACCGGAGCCGGCCCACCGTTGGTCACGCCAACAAACAGGGCCGCGGTGCCTGCACGATTGTAGGTCGGGTTGTTAGCGGTGAAGGGGCTCGTCAGCAGCAGCAATTGCCGCGATGGCGAGACTTCATCCATCTTGAAATACTCGCCTGAGAAGCGAAGCGTCAGATTGTCCGTGGGCTTGATGTCAAGCTTGGCGCGGAAGTTCCAGCGATCCCGGTTGTCCAGCTTCACGCCGTTGGGCGCGCCGGAAAAGGGCGCACGCGCGACGGCGGGATTGTTCGCCTGGATCACGGAAACAGCGGCAGGCCCCACGGCGTTGGTGATATAGCCATCGCGCTTGAATCGCTGGCCGGCCACGCGAAGCGCAACTTTTCCCGGCACGATGGGAATATTCACAACTCCGGTTGCCTGCATTTCATTGAAACGCCCGTAAGTGAGCGAAAGCCGCCCACTGAGATTATCGACATCGGGGTTGTTGGAATTGATCAGCATCGCACCGCCGGTCGTATTGCGACCGAACAGCGTGCCTTGAGGGCCCTTCAGGACCTGCACCGACTGGATGTCCAGCAGGTCTGCGTTCAGGCCGTAGGCGCGCGCCCAGTAAACGCCGTCGACATAGGTGCCGACCGACGGATCAAGCGAGATGAGGACGTCCGACTGGACTTGCCCACGTAGCGAGATCGTGAGGGCGCTGGGCGTTGACGACCCGGGCCGGGTCAGCATGCCGGGTGTGAACCGTCCGATATCCTGGACCCGGATGACAGCCCGCTGTTCCAGTTCCTCGCCCGACAGGGCCGTGACCGCGACCGGCACGTCCTGGAGATTTTCCTCCACCTTGCGCGCGGTGACGGTGATCTCCTTCAGGCCCGCCGAGTCCTCTTCAGCCGGAGTTTGAACTTGCGCGAGGGCGGGACTGGCCGTCAGGACAAGCGCCAGAAGCGAAGCCCCGGCCGAAAGCGGCCTAACGCGATGCGAACGGATTTTCTGCATGATACAACTCTCCCCAGAGTAATGTTTGAGTTCATTTTGAATGGACGGCACGAACATCGCAAATATCCTGTGCCCAATGGTGGGGTTCTATCGCCCCATCCAGGTCACTTCCCGGGCGCCGTCCCTGGCCGTCCGAAACGAAGGTAGAAGTCATCGAGGTCGATGGTGAATTCGTCCTGGCCAAGAAATTCGGCGTCAGTGAGTTCAGGGTGCTCGATTGACTTGTACCAGCGCGAGTATTCAGGAAGATCCTTGGCGTAAGTCTTGAAGTAGGTCGAAAAGGTCCGCACCTCCAACCGCGCATTCGGCCCCGAAAAGTCGAAGTTCATCAGGCGCATCCAGCCATCGCCCAATTCAGCCGGCCCGACGGGGCCTTCTGGCATCTTGTTGTCGCCAATCACCTGGCGAAGGACCTGGTTACGGTGCTGGTAGTCGGCCATCAGCTGCCAGACCTTGCCGCCCGTCGCGCCTACGTCGACGCGGCGCGACTGGGCATGCTGGTGCCCGGCGAGCACAAGGAACACTTGCCGGTGCCTGGACAGGAACTTCTGCCAGACGTCCTCCGGGTCGTTGTGTCCCGGATGCACGGCCTTCATTTCGATGGCCGGATTCGGCTTCCGCTCGCCGCGGCTGTTGAGATAGTCGTGCGTGCTGACGATTGTCGGCAGGCCAGGGTAGCGGCGGATGATCTTTTCGGCCCACTTGAGCACATCGTCGCTCGGCGCGAATTCAAGGCCGATATGCAGGAAACGATACCCGGCGGCCTCGAACACGACGGCAGAGTTCGCGCCGCCATTGTAGCTCCCTACCCGCCACGGGCGGTTCGCGAACAGGTTCGACTTTTCGCCGAAAACCGACCTGAAGTTATTCAGACCGCCGTAGTGCACCATCCCGTACTGACTAACCTGGCGGGATGCATCACGGGGATCGCGCCCGCCGGCTGCGAACCGATCGTCTGCCCAGAAGCCATCGAAGGCGTGGTTGCCCGGCACCACAGACAGCGGAACCCGACCCGCCAGTTTCTGGAAGGCCAGAGCCGCAGTCCGTGCCTCGAACGTAAGCGCACGGGGATCCGGGGCAATCAGGCCCACTACGACGTTTTTCGGATCTTCCCTAAGGCCCAGATTGCGATGCTCGGCATCAATCCCGCCAGTGGCGTGCTCCCATACGTCGCCAACATGCGTCACGAAGGCGATCTCGCCGCCTTTTGATTCCACGTTTCGCGCGATGAAATCGATCTGGTCGAACAGCATTTCGGCTGCGTCGATCGGAAACCCTGCGGCGCGCTGATGCGTGTAGTCGACGTAATTCTGGGTATCGGGGATGACTGCAACTGTGAACCGGTCGTCGCGGGCCCAAGCGGTACCTGGTACTGCGGTTATGACCAAGAGCAGCGCCAGCGCCCCGACGGCTTTACGAAGTAATCGAGCGAGACTGCTCATTTCGGCCTCCCGAAATCGATGGATGAATCTCTTGCCGAGAACGAGCGGCGCTTGTTTTCAGCGGAAAGCAGCGAGTCACGCCCCATCATGCTGGCCCCTGCCAGAGGCTCTTCCTGAATGGATTGCTTCCCGCTCTCGGCCAACGACACCGACTTGCGCCGCGCCTCGGCTGACTCTTGGCCCGCGTCGCATCGTCGACGATGTTGGGGCAATGGCGACCGGGGCAGCGGGACACAGAATCTTGATCGCGTCAGACATTTCGGCTCCCCTCCGAAACTGCACAAAATTCTTGAATTCGTTCGGCATTTGCCCGCGACGTCAAGTTCCGCAGGCTCACTCTGGCTCTTTTTCAACTGACCCCAGGTTGCTCAGGCCGAGGTGGAACGAACGTCCGACTCATTCCTTGGGACCGTTGATTTCATTCTCAACTGAAAGCATGTTGGATGCAAGCGGATTGTTCCGGACGCGAGAAATCGATGAGCACTAGAGGCAATGCCCGGGTCAGCTAGGCGCCGCCGTAGGCGCTGCGCCGTCGCTGCGATCCGGCTTCAAACGGCATGAGGCCCACCGGTGGGCTGCGATGAGATGAGCCAATGCGGCCGACTCTGTCAGCTCTGGATCGGTCCAGAAAACTGAGACATTTTCGTGATATTTCAAGCGAAAATGGAGTCCGAAGCCACTCGGGCCAGTTTCTGTGACTGGCGAATAACCCTGCAGAGGTCAGGGCAGAACCAGCCCCCCCAAGTCATCCTGATCAGCTGCTAATGGGCGAAGCCACGACCAGGTCTTCGTTTCTATGAGGACTTATCTAGGCGCCATTCTTTGCAGCGCTGGCGCTTGCATGTCCTGCTTGCAGTTCATCTATATGGTTGCGGGTATGGCGGCTCATTCCGCGAAAGAGCTGCTCAACACCCTCCATCTTTTGGAGCACCTCATTGGGCAAGTTCTCAATACTGGCTCGAACGATGGCGCTAGCTGCTGCGATCTCGGCGGCGCCGAGCTCCCATCTCCCGATGTCGCGCTCGAGCGTTCGAATTGTCGCGTCCGGTGCAGATCGAAAGAAATGTTCGCGCCCGCCCTTCGGAACGACGCGAACGATGGTCCCGATGTCCTCGAGCAAGCGCGTGTTGTTGCTGATGCTCCCGCTGCTAACGCCCAGTTCCCGCTTCAACTCATCGGCGGACAGCATCCCAGGCGTCAGGTATAGAAGCGCAGCGATCTGGCCCGCGATCATCGGCATGCCGCTACGTTTTGCAATCCGGCCCAGTGTCTCTACAAATTGCTTGCGGGCCAAGTCTGGCGGGATGGCTTCGTTCATAGCCCGCTTATGTGGGAGTGATTGCGGTATCGCAATGCCATCCTTGCGCAAGGTTACCCTTGGGCTGGCATCGGGCAAACAGTGTCAGCCCCGCCTCCGGCAGTTATTCGGAGGCGACAGTAACCCAGCGCAGTTCCGCTGCGGATTGCCGACCCGCTTCGATGATCCTCTGGACATGCAGCGCCTGGGCGAAGTCAGGCGCGGCCTTGCCCCTCCCCTGGATCTCATCGCGCATCGAGGCAAAGATGCGCACGAGCGGCAGCATGCCGGTCTCGGGTCGGGTGCCATCGACAGTCGAACCGGGGCAACGTTGCAGCCTTTCCGGAATCGCCACTTCTTGTCCCGTGCGTCGGCCCAGGCTGGGATCCTGAGAGAGATACAGTCTGGTATCGTGGGCCTGGGGGAAAACCGGCGCGCAGGCCTCCAGCCTTCCGCGCGAGCCCCATACTTCAAGCGAAAAGCCCGAGCCGTCGATCATCGACCAGCACGTTTGGACCGTGGCAGGTATCCCGTTGGCGAACCGGAGCATCATGGTTTCGGTATCCGGCACTTTGGGTCTGATAGCGGGCGCATCCACCACGGGCCAGCTATCAAGGCGCAAATTGCTGTCGGCCACAACGCGGTCCACCGGTCCGAACAGATGGACAAGGGCGTTGATCATGTGGCTACCAAGGTTGCGCATCGCGCTGGCCCCGTTGGCCGGGTCCGAGAACCAGACATAGCCCGGCACGTTGGTCTGGGCAGCAGTGAACAGCGGCGCATCGAAGTTTGCTCGGGCACCGAAAACCTTGCCGATAGCACCTTCTTGCACGAGCTCCCTCAAGCGCACGAGCGCCGGAACCTCCTGCATGAAGGCATCCACTGCTGCGACCGTGCCGGCCTTGCGCCAGGCCCGCTCCATGTCCAGCGCATCGGCCAGGTCCTTGGCAAACGGAATGCCATTATAGACGTGCTTGCCATTTACGAGGGCCGCCATGACCATCGCATGGCGCAGCACCGGCCGAGTGCCGCAGTCCACGATGTCGATGTCCGGATCGGCCGCCAGTTCCCGGAAATCATGAAATGCACGCGGAATTCCGGTCTTCTCGCTTGCCGCGCGCGCGGTCTCGGGCCGGGAGGTGCAGATCGCGGTCACCTCGATGCCGTCCAGGCTCCGCCACGCGGGAAGATGGGCGTGGACTCCCCACGCCGCGCTTATGATCCCCACGCGCAGAGGAGGTATGCTGGCGGACGAAGCTTGTTGCATGAATGCAAATCCCCTCACTGAGGTCGCAGCGCGCGATTCAAACGAAACGAGAAATCCAGCCGGACCCCGGCTCGCAGCAAGCCGCTACCATCCTATGCGCGGCTTCATCTGTCATGGATCAAGCGTCACGATCAAGCGCTCGTAGGCGCGCTGATGAAAGGCGTTGATCCGCCGCAGCGAAACCGCCTCCTGTTCGAGCCGCATATTGGGGAAGCGACGTGCGAATTCGGTGAAGACGAGTTCGAGTTCCATGCGGGCGAGCGCGGATCCCAGGCAGAAATGGGCCCCGCCACTGAAAGCGAGGTGGCCCGTGCGCGGCCGGGTGATGTCGAAACGCGAAGGCGCGGGGAATACCTTGGGATCATGATTGGCCGCGCCAAGCAGGCCAAAGCACACGGTGCCCTCTGCGATGGGGCTGCCGTCGATCTCCGCATCCTCGCCAGCGACGACAATCGTGAGGGAAATCGGGCCGTCATAGCGCAGCATTTCGTCGACCGCGTCGCTCACGCGTTCCGGCTCGGCACACAACAGCGCCCATTGTTCGGGGTGGGTCGCGAAGGCGACCACGCCGTTGCCGATCATGTGCGACGTCGTCCCGTACCCGCCAATGTAGAGGATCTGGACCAGCGAGGTGAGTTCGGCGTCGGTGATGCTGCCTTCCTCGTCACTCAAGCGCACAAGATCGCTGATGAAGTCGCCGCGCGGGCACTTGCGCCGATCAGCGATCACCTCGCGCACATAGTTGCACTGCTCGTGACGAGCCCAGGCGGAATCAAGCCGCTTCTCGTAGCTCGCGCCAGGGTCAAAGCCCCGCAGCTGCCGCTCCGTCTGCTCGACGATCAGTGGCCGTTGGTTGGCAGGGAGCCCGATCAACTCCCCGACGACTTCGGGCGCGAACAGCGATGAAAAGGATGCCATCAGATCGCAAGGCTGCTTAGGATCAATATCAGCCAGCAATCGGTCGATCAGTTCCAGAATAAATGGACGCAGCGCAGCAATGTGACTGGGCTTGAATCCCTTGTTGACGATGCCGCGAATTCGACCGTGATCGGGTTGATTGAGAAAGACCAGGTGCTCGGTTTCCAGATCGGCGACGCGGCGCAGTTCGGCCGCCTGTTCGGGCGTCTCGGTTGCAAACAGCGGACGCGGCACTGAATCGTTCCGCTTGAGGAAGTTGCGGGCGCGAGTCATCTGGCCGAGCGCCTTGTAGCCGAAGACCGCAACGCTGCCGTCCGGCGCCGTGAAATGCGTGCCGTACTCGTGCAGCCGCTCAAGGAGCGGATAGGGATCCTGGATACCTTCCGGCGTCAGCATGGCTTTGCTGAGAAGCGCCCAGGGCTCGGCATTGATTGCGGCATCGTCCAGCAAAGCTTGCTCCTTCATCCCAAGGTAAAGCCGGCATCGACCGTCAAGGTCTGACCGGTAATGATGGCCGCTCCCGATCCTGCGAGGAACAAGGCCATCGCCGCGATATCTCCCGGCTCCACTCCGCGGGTCATGATGGGCGGGGCAATCGCCCGGCCGCCAACAGGCGATCCAGGTGTGCGCGCAGCACCGTCCGTCGCCACTCCCCCGGGGAGGATCGCATTTACCGTAATGCCATCGCTCGCGAGCTCGAGCGCCGCATTGCGGGTAATCGCGTTCACCGCTGCCTTGGAACCGTTATATGCTGTCAGACCGACCATCACCGGGTGCACGGAGCCGATCGACGAGATGTTGATGATCCGCCCACCTCGACCCGCTGCTCGCATGATCCTGGCCGCTTCTCGCACGCACAGGAACGGGCCGCGGGCATTTATGCGCTGCACGCGGTCCCAAAGGTCGGCATCCGTGTCGAACAGATAGGCACGGTTCTGGATCGCGGCATTGTTGACCAGGATATCAAGACGGCCAAGGACGCTCGCCACCTCGGCGAACATGGTCGTGATCGAGGCTTCGTCGGCAACATCGAACTCCAGCGCCATCGCCCTTGCACCAGATTCGACGAGCGAGCTGGCGAGAACGGTGGCCCCGGCAATGTTGCGATCCGCGATGACAACCGATGCACCAGCCGCGCCGAGATAGGTCGCGATCGCTGCGCCAATTCCCTCCGCCCCGCCTGTCACGACCGCGACCTTGCCGGAAAGATCGAGGATGACACCGATATCCGGCAAGGTCATGGCATCGCCCCAAGGTGGAGCCGCGTAAGCTTCAGCGAAGTGATCCTCCAGCCCTCGGGGTCGCGGCGATAGGTTTCGTGATAATGCCCGTAACCGTGCACGCGCCCCTCCAATCCCGGAAACCGGTTCGGCGGCCAGAAGAGGACATCCTCCATCGCCCAAATTCCGGTGGCAGTTCCGTCTGCAAAGACTTCGATGATCGGCATGTGGCCGTGGTGGATTGTTTTCACGTCCCTGATCGACGTCTCGACGAACGAGATTATCTCCTCTCGTCCCGTCACACAGGCGTCCATCTCTGGCACCTCCATCACAGCGTCGGCTGCGAATACTTCGCGCCGCCACCCCTCCCAATCCTTATGATCTAAGAAATAAAAATACCGCGCCTTCAGACGACGAATTTCCTCGATCGCAGCAATGTCAGTAATTTTTTTCATAATATCCCAACAATCTTATTGTTTTTATTTGAATTATTCACAGTATCTATGGAGATAAAATGGACTTTACATAGATTTAGAAGCCATGCGATCTCAATTTTAGCCTAATCCAAGAGTAAGCATGGCGATGCATCGTGCACCTACTTGATCGCATACCTCCCACCCAGGGATTGCCGGAATGTCAGGCCAAGGGCTGCAGCCACATTGGCCTCAAATGCTCAAAACGGCTGAGCTTCAAACCTCAGCATTCAATCTGATTTCATTTTTAACTGAAAGCATATTGAATGCAAGGGGAGAATATGGTTGCGAGAGGTAAGCCTTGTGCGGAAACTCTGCGCATTGGCGCGACGTTCGATCGTTCACCCTAAGGTCGTCCCTCATACTTGGACAGTTTGGTGGCTGAGTTGAGCTAATCCCGATTGTCGTTCACGCCGCCTGTTTGATCATCAGATCATGGTGGGCATGCCCCCCATGATCTGATTGCCCGATCCGCCGATAGGCCTCCACCGGGGTTCTGCCGGCAAGGTCCGAAAGCTGTCGTTGGAATGTGCGCTCACATTTGGTCCGCATTCGCTGACAAAGCAGACATTCAGCAGCAATCATCCGCTCCCTGAAACCTTCCGTTCGTTCATCAAGCTGGCTCATCGGCATCGACGACCGGCGTTGGGACTGAGCGGTCATTTCCAGGAATGTTGACGAACGTCCGCTGTCGCCAAAAGCCGGCATCAGTGAGTTGGGCTCTATGATGCAGGGATCACGAAGACCAAACGTCCGGGATTTTCTCCGTCACCACTTGCGCTTGCGCCAGCGCAGGAAGCCGGTGACGACTAGCATCAACCCCAGCAGTGCGACGATGTCATTGATCCACTTCCACTGCTTCCAGATGAGCGCGCCTTCATGCAGTTCAGCGGCAAAACTGGCCCAAGGAAGATAGCCGATGTGCGGCACGGCATTTTTGCCCTTGCCCCGCATCTGGCCATCCATAGAAGTTCGGAAGATCGTGTCTCCCCGCGTCCACCAGATCGTGCCGTTCGGGCCGGCGCTCATCTCGTTGACCATGACGACTGGCTTGGGGACTGCCAGTTCCTTCCATGCCCCGTCCTTGCGGACCTGGACCCGGCGCATCATTCGACCGGGGACATAGAGTTCCTCGCCGATCTTGCGCAGGCGCATCGCCGGTCCCTTGAAGCTGTCCTCGCGCTTCCAGGAGCGCCCCATGTCGCGGGACATGAACATGCCGTGCCGGTTGCCGACCGCGAGCAGTTCGCCCTGCGCGTCCTGGGCCAAAGCGACGTTCATCAGCTGTCCGCGCCACCCCGCTCCGCGATAGGCAGGGGGAAGCAATGCGGAAGGCACGGAGATCTTGCGGAACATCATCTGCACGTCGCCACGATGGTCCTGATAGAGGCCGGTCAGGAAAACCAGCATCAACGGCAGCGCCAGCACGATGCCAACGACCATGGCATGAACCCGAAAGCTCCACTGGATCGCCTTCTGTGCCTTGCGCATGGAGGCTGAGGTGGGGCGCTGCTCCTTGGGCCTCAGGCGCGCCCGATTGCACCAGCGCATGACGGCCCAATAAGCGATGCCCGTCAGGCTCATGAGAAGAAGCCCGAAGGCCACCACGTTCCAAAGCAACCAGTCGATCATGCCTCCGAACAGGCCGCGACCAAGGTGGATGTCCTGGAGCCAGCGTCCGAGATCGACGGTCGATGATCCGGCGTCAGCAGGAAGCGAGGAAAGCGTAACAGGACGCCAGCCCGTCCCAGCCGACCGCTGCTCAAACAGCTGAGACATGCCGACCGCTGCGACCATGCGGCCATTTCCAAGACCGAGGCTGTTGACGGATTTACCCTGCAGGCCCTCCGGCACAAATCGCGTCGAAGCAGCGTCGAGCCGCCAGACCCCGTCATCGGTTCCAGCATGCACGCTCCAGGCATCGCCGGAACCACTCGCTTCAAGCGCCGACACATTGCGCAGCACTTCGTTTCCAAACGGCAACCGCGCCCAGGTCTTGCCGCCGTCGCGCGTCAGAAACGCGCCGATCGCGCCACTGGTCACGCGCATCTGCGGATCGGCAGGGTTTACCTGATTGTGACGCCATAGATACTTGTCATCGTGCTCGGCAATGCTCTCCCCGATCGAGGGCCCGGAAGCCCATTGCCAGCGCCATTGCTGGCGGTTGAGCTGCATCATGCCGGTGACCGCGAGGACCGCCAGCCACAACGCGGCGACAAGCCCTGCCCATTTGTGGACCTTGTTGAGCGTGATCCGCCGCCGCGCCGTGACCGCCATGGCTCAGAACGCCGCAGTCAGTTCAAGGCCGAACTGCCGTCCGATCGTAGGGTAGCCGATGCTCGTTTCGTAGTTGTCGTCGAGCAGGTTCTTGACGCTTGCGGTGATGCGCATTGCGCTGCCCTGGAAGGTGAACTGGCGGGACAGGCTGAGGTCAATGTTCACGTAGTCGCCAAGCGGCAGGAACGGCGAGGTTGGCGGAGGCGTGCCGGTGCAATTGAGGTTGGGCGCTGCACAGCGCGTGAAAGCGTTGGACTCGTAACCTGAGACATACTTCGCCGCACCGGCCACGCGCCAAGCTTGGAATGCCTGATCGAAGGTTACCTCGGCAACGGTTTTCGGCTGTGTCCGCGCGAGCAAGCCCGACGGATCGAGCACGCTGAAATAGTGCGTGACGCTGGCCCGGTATCCGCCTTCGCTGCCCTCCTTGCCCCAACGGCCCGAGAGGATCGCTTCGGCACCGGTCCGCCTGGAATCGGTGTTCCCGTAAAGGCCGACCTGCTCACCGGCGACCACGGCGTAAGTGATGGGTTGAACCTCGTTGTTGGTCTTGACGATGAAGCCATTGACCGACGGACGCAGCCAATCGGTGATCCGGCCCTCAAAGCCCAATTCCCACTTGTGGCGCTGTTCGCCCTTCAGCGGCACCGCCGGATTGGCCAGCACAACTCCAGTGCGAGCGCCCTGGCTGGAATAGCCATAGCGCGCGTTTATCAGCCAGTCGCCTGCCACTCGCCAGCTTGCACCAGCCGAGACAAACTTGGCGTAAGGCAGCTTCTCATTCCTGATCTGGCGGACATTGGCATTCGGCCCACGCCCTGCCAGGAAGTAGTCGATCCCCTTGACGATCTCGACTCTATCCATGCGGAAGCCGAGATCGAGGTTGAGCTTGTTACCGAACAGCGCCTGATCACCTTGCAGGAAGAAGCCGGTGACCTTTTCCTCGCGCGGAATGCCCTCGTAGTAGTACTGGCCAGACGGGTTGTTCCAGTGGATGAAATCCGCACCCGCTTGCAGCTTCGTATCGCCGAGGAAGAGATTGTGGCGGATCGCGGCGTTCCAGAACGTATTGTCATTGTCCCGCACGACGGTGTTGGCGAGGCTGCCATTCGCCAGCAAGTCGCTCGTGATGAAGTCGCCCTTGGATTCAGTATAGGCGAGGGTGAGAAGCGTAGTGTTCTGGGTGTTCCAGCGCACCGTGCCATTGGCCGTGGCGATCAGCGAGTTGATCGGATCGAGCCGCCACACATCGTCCTGCGTGGTCGGCCGGAGCTTGGCGTTGCCGCGCACGATGCCATAGCCGGCCCAAGACTTAAGCACCGACAGATCGAGAGCGATGATGCCAGCATCGACGCCGCCCTTGAGGCCGAGCACCTGATAATGCTTGTCGAGGTTGAAATCCTTGGGGCCGTCGGTGTTGTACGTGCCGCCGATGGCATGGACGTACGCGTCCGCCGCGCCGATTTTGAACGCCGTGCCAACCTGGCCATTCGCCCCGATGGTATTGAATGACCCGCCCTGAATGCCGATCAGGGCCATGGTCTCCTTCGGCTTGCGCGTGCGGACGACGATGAAGCCATTGTTGGCTGCGCCTGACGGCGCAACCAGCCCGACCAGCGGATTGATTGCCAGCGCGCTGGAAGTGCGTACGATCCGCACTTCCTCGATCGCGGTGGCGGGAATGGTTTGCAGGATGCGCGAGGCCAGTAGCGAAGGGACATAGGCTCCATCGATGATGAAGGCGAAATTGCCGTCACCACGGATGTTGAGGTTTGCCGGGGCCTTCTTGCCCGAGGTCGTCGTGAAAATGCCGGTGCCATAGTTGAGCAGGTCGAACACGTCCCGCGCCTGACGCTTGTCGACATCCTCCTCGTCGAGCGTCTGTGAACTAATTCGCGCAGACTGAGGCAGGCGGACGGGGTTGAGCGGCGTGTCGTCGTTGCCGAGAATGCCAGTAACAACGATCGTGTTGTCGTCGCTGGCTTCCTCAGCATGGACAGGCATGGCGATGGTCGTTGCAGCCAGAAGTGCCGCACGGATTGCGAGTTTCATAATAGTGCCCCCGTAAGTATGGATATCTAAGCCGTTCAGGCCTTGGCCATGGCGCGAAACATGCCGGCGACGGGCGCGAACATCTCGCTCATCATCTCGCCGACAGGTGCAGAGGTCGTGGCCAGCGTGCCGCCCTTGATCGAGGGATCGGGGGCATATTCCCCCTGCAGGACCAGAGCCTCGGCATAGGCCCGCCCCCGGAGCTGCTCGACCAGAGCGATCGCGAAATCGAGGCCTGCCGAGACCCCGGCGCCGGTCAGGATATTACCATCCTTGACCACGCGCTGGTTGGTCGGGATTGCCCCGAAATCAGCCAGCACGTCGCGGGTAACCCAGTGGGACGTCGCCTTCTTGCCCTTGAGTAATCCGGCTTTGGCCAGCACCATCGAGCCGGTGCAGACGCTGGTGACGTGCTTGGCCCGCGCGGCCCGGCCCCTGATCCAGGCCATCGTGTCCGCGCGCGCCATCACCCCGAGAGTGCCCTCTGTGCCGCCGGGCACGAACAACACATCCAGATCTCTGGGCGCATCGGCCATGGTCATGGTGGGCGTGATCGCAAGGCCCAGGTCCGACATCACCGGCGAGAGGTCCTTCTCGGTCGTAACGAGATGGACCTTCGCTCCGAACATGCAGGCGAAGAAGTAATGTGGGCCGACAAGGTCGAGCGCGGTGAACTTGGGATAGAGCAGCATGGCGATCTGCTCCTGCCCCCACAGGCCCGGACCCAGCACTCGGCTCATCGCCTCCATGTGCTGATCGTGTGCGGCAGCGGGACTGGTTACCGGCGAAGCGGCAGGTGCAGCCGCACCGGCAGCTTGCGCTGCCATGGCTTTTTCGATCGCCAGATAGGGGGCAAGCAGAGCGGCCCCGGTGATGCCCTGCAAGAGAGTGCGGCGGTTGGTTTCCATGTGATGATCTCCAGTCAGAACGCGACGCCAAGCGTCACAAAAGCGGATCGCGGAGCCCCCGGACGCACCACTGGTTGCCCAAGGTACTGGTAAGGAGCGAAGTAGGTCCGGTCGAAGAGGTTGGTCAGTGAGACACCGATCCGGAATGGCCCGGTTTCGTAGCTGGCCTGGGCATCGAACACGGCATAGCCACCGGTCTTGACGCTGTTAGGCAAAGTGACATGCGCACCCGAGGCGGCGGTCATGCCAAGCCCCAGACCGAAGCCGTTCAACGTCCCCTCGGTGAAACGATAACGTACGGCAATGCGACCGCTGTGTTCGGGAACGCGTGCGAGACGCTCGCCAATGTTCGCAAGGGTAAACTGGTCCTTGGTGACCTTGGCATCGGTATAGGCGTAGCTCGCGAGCAGTGAGAAGTTCTTGCTCGGCTCCCAGATTATGTCTGCTTCGACGCCCTGCGCGCGCTGTTGCCCCACCTGCCGGGTAACGAAGAAGGGATCGGTTAGCGGAACATTGTTCCGGGTTTGCCGGAACGCCGCTATCGTTCCGGAAAGGCCAAGGCCCTTCAGACCGAACTTGAAGCCTCCTTCCCAGCTTTCCGAGGTTTCGGGCGAAGTTGGCACCGCAAGCGGGTTGAAGAATACAGACAGTCGGGAGCCGGTGGCATAACCTGCGAACAGCGAAACGCCGTCAACAAGATCGACCGTCACGCCCAGGCGCGGATCGACCCGGTTGAAGCTGTGCTTGGGGCTGTAAAATCCGTTCAGGCTTTCGGTGATTTCCATCCGGCTGTAGCGCAGGCCGGCGAGGACATGGATGCGCGCGCCGATTGTCATCTGGTCTTGCGCGTAAAAGCCCAACGTCCGGTAGGCATTGACGAACTTGTCGGTGGCGAAGGTGGTCGGGCCGAACGCAACGTCGCTTGCGGGATCGGCGTAGTCGAGGAAGCCTGCGGGGAAGAAATTGAACCCCATTGCGCCATCGTAATCGACCATGTCGTATTGCGCGCCAGCGATCACGACGTGTTCGATGCTGCCGGTGTCAAAGGTTGCAGTCAGGCTGCCGTCGAACGACCACTCATCAACCTTGACCGGCAGATAGCCGGTGATGATCGGATAGACGGTTCCAGTCGGCGGATAGAAGGCAAGGTAGGGGAAACTGCCAAATTCGTCGAAGCGGCTCTGATAGTTGCGGACCTGCACCTTTGCGGTGACATTGTCCGAAATCCGGTGCGCGAACACGCCGGTAAGTGATATATTCTCGATTTCCGTTTTTGGGGCGTCCTGAGCACCGGAAAAGTGGAACGGATCGACACCCGACGCTCCGGCCATGGCAAACGGAAGGCCTGAATATTCAAGCTGCTTGATCCGGTTGTAGTTTGCGCGGATGATCAGGCTGGTATCGCCGAACCCTATACGCATCGACGGTATCAACGTTAGGCGCTTGTTGGAGACGGCATCGATGGCGTCCTTGGCGTCGAGATATTCCCCGGCCAGGCGTAGGGCGGCATTGCCTCCGATCGGGATATTGAGATCGACCGCCGGTTGCACCGTGCCGTAGCTGCCGGCGTGGAAACTTGCGCGGTAGGATGCGCCAGGCTTGGGATCGGCGCTGACCACGTTGATCAGACCGCCAACCGGCGCACCATTACCACCGCCGAAAAGCTGCGAGGTCGGCCCCTTTGCCACCTCGATCCGCTCGACCCCGACTAGGCTAGAAGGATCGGAAGCGGCGGTATCGCCGTAGAGCGCCAACCCGTCGAGATAGACCTCCGATTCAAAGCCGCGCACGATCGGGTTGACCAGAACGGCCTCCGAAGGCTGGGCCGGAACAACGCCCGATATGTTGCGCAGGGCATCGGCGAGTGTGGTGAGGTCTTGTTCGTCGATCAGTGTTCGCGTCAGCACCTGCACCGATTGTGGAGTTTGCTGGATCGAAACCGGCGTGCGCAACGTGGCTGCATCGGTAACCTTGTAACCGTCATCCTTGCGCGCCGTGACCACGATCTCGGTCGGCGTCCAACCGGTAGCCTGGTCCGTTGTCTCTGCCTGGGCAGGCGCGGCAGCTGCCATGGCCGCGCCGAGTGCAAAAATTGAAGTCTTCATGATATTTCCCTGTTCAAATCTGGATTGGGTCACGCGATCAGTCGCTTGAGCTTTTCAAGCGCTGTCGCTTCGGATTCCTGGAAATCGATCGTCCCCGAAAACTCGCCGGTCGCGGTCATCAGGTAGATCGCGGCAGTGTGGTCGATGGTATAGTCGCCGCCCGGCTGCGGCACCTTGGCCGAGAAGACGCCGTAGCCCTTCTTGATCTGCTCAAGCTGGGCATCCGTCCCGGTCAGGCCGAGGATCGGCGTCCCGAAAAGCGCAACGTAGTTGCCGAGGTCGGCAGGCTTGTCGTGGCCGGGATCGACCGAAACGAAGACGATATTGAACTTCATACCGTCCGGGCCGAGCTGCTTTCTCAGCCGCGCCATTCGCGCAAGGCTGGTCGGGCAAACATCTGGGCAGCGGGTGAAGCCGAAGAAGATCGCATAGGGTTTGCCCGCCAGCGCTTTCTCTGTGACGGTCAAACCGTCTGGCGCGGTCAACGTGAACGGCCCACCGAAGGCATGGGCATAACCCCTTACTGAATCGCCCGCCGGCTGGCCGCGATCATAGATCACGCCCATGCCAATGAGCACGGCCACGCCCAGGATGAGCCACAGAGCGGTGCGTAGGCGGGCTAGGCCCCAGCGGGGCTGCTGCTGCTGCTCAGTGTCCAGCATGGCCGCTTTCCATCGGGCCGGTCGAGGTCACGGGCTGGACCGCGAACTGAACAGTCACGCTCCCGGTGCGCTGGAAGCGAAGCGTCACGGGGAAGCGTTCACCCTGTCGGAGCTGGCGCTTCAGCCCCATGAACATGATGTGGTAGCTGCCCGGTTTGAGTTCGAGCGTACCCTTGGCCGGAACTGCAATGCCACCTCGCACCTGGCGCATCCGCATCACACCGCCGTCCATGGTCATCGTATGAAGCTGGACTTCGGCCGCCACAGGGCTTGTACCCGAGAGCAGTCGATCTTCGGACGCGCCTTCGTTCGTGACGGTCATGAATCCGCCGCCGGCGGTTTGACCCGAGGCAGTCTCACGCGACCAGGGGCTCTGGATAGCAAGATTGCCGGTCTTGTAGCCATGCGCCAATGCAGCGCTGGCCATAGCGCTGAGTGCCAGAGCGGGAACAAGGGCTTGGGGACGAAGGAGCATCATAGCTTGAAATCCTGTTCGAGGGTGCAGACGGGAATGTCCTGCGCAGCGGGGGTCTGGGTTGGTTCGACAAGGCCGAAGCCGAAGGTCGTGTCGGCGAAGCGCAGTGCGGCGCAGAGCGCGACTGCCATCCATGTGTTGCGACGAAAGCGCTGAAGCCGGTGATGGCGCTCGTCGGAAATCGTGAAGATGCCCATCGGTCAGCACCCCCGTGTCTGCGCGAGTGCCGCGGCGACCAGAGGGGCAACAGCGCGACGTTCGTCGAGGCTAAGGCAGCGCCCAAACTCGATGGTTCCGTCGCGGCCCCTCAGGAACAGACGTAGATCACTCGGACTGCGCATTTCCGCCGCCATACGCATCCAGAATGCCGGGAGTTCGACCTGCCGGCCGAAGCAATCGCGATGACGGACCCGCCCATCTGCTAATTCGAGTGTCTCTTGGGCTGGCGTGGATCTTCCATGCCGCTCTAGGGCGAGTGTCAAAGCAGCCACCGCCAGAATGGAAAAGGCAGGCACCAGCCAATGGCCGTGCAGGGCAGGACCAATGCTGGTGACCATAAACATCAGCCCGATCAGGCTGAAACAGACACGGGCTTCCTGGCTCAGATTCGAGCGGTTCTCCTGCATGTGCAGGATAAATGGCTTGGGATTGCCCACTTCAGGGACGCAGCCCAGCCGTTCGGGCATCGATGCCCAGGGCCGTTCCACTGAACGGCACAGCAATTCGTACATGAAAATTGCTCCGGCTAAGCCGGTGCACGCGCGAATTCAGCGCATGACCGGTCAGTCTGACAAATCAGTTCAGATTGTCAGGCGAGTGCCGGCGGTCCGCGCAGTGGCGGGCGCAGATGAGATGTGAGTTCTGGGAGTGGAATCCGCGCTGGCGCAAAGCCCAGCGCGAGGATGAAAGCGAGCGCCAGCGCGAGGAGCGAGGGATCGGCACCAGTGATCGAGGCCATCGACAGCGAGGCGAAAGGACAATCACCCTTGCCTTGTTTGCTGCCTGATTCGCTTCCGCCATCCTTCATTGGAATAACGAGCTGCTTCACTGAGTGATTGCCAAAGGCATCATCGCAAATCTGGACGGTCAGAACCTTGGCATTCTGCCCGATCATGAAACCAGTAGGTACCACGATCTTCATGCACAGCGCTGCCATGACCACCAACAGGGACAAGGCGCGGTGCCGTCTCAGAAAGGTACGCAGAGATTGCATTGAGCCAGCGCGATAGGGCCAAACCTATGCGTTGTCATCCAATTTGCGAACGGCAGCTTCGACATAGCGCGTCCCGCTTGCTTCGCCTGATGTGCGATCTGCAACTCACGGGGCGGAGAGCTCGCCCTCCCGAAACTCCCAAGTCAGGCAGTTTCCAAACCAAATCGAAGAACCAAAGGTCTGGGGGGATTGAGGTGGTCCCGCCTTCTTGGACAGTTCGGCGGCTGAGTTAAGCTAATCGCGGTTGTGGTTCATGCCGCCTGTTTGATCATCAGATCACGGTGAGCATGCCCACCATGGTCTGATTGCCCGATCCGCCGATAGGCCTCCACCGGGGTTCTGCCGGCAAGGTCCGAAAGCTGTCGTTGGAATGTGCGCTCACATTTGGACCGCAGACGCCAACAAAACCGCCGTTGATGGCGCCTAATCGGGTCGTTGGAACCTGCCCTACGTTCATCCGCAGCTGACACTGGCCTAACCGACGCGGCTATCGCTATTCACCAGCTCATGAAGGGCCTTATCCGGGGAGACGGGACCCTTGTACAACGGACTGCAAGGCGTCTCGGCGAGTTTCGCAGAAATGGCTAGCAGGTCGTCATCATCGCCCTTTTCGTACCCATAGGCGGCAAGCCAAAATTCGGCCTGGCGCAGAAATTCGTTGAGGATGCCAACCACGCTGCGGTTAGCCGTCTTGGCATAATTGACGCCATTCATCCGCCAGATCTCCTGCGCGATGAAATCAGCAGTGATCCCATGCGCTTTCAGAACGAGTGCCAGCTGAGCGGGGAATCGCCGGGCTAACGTGGCAGCAGGCGCCAGCGGCATCAACACAGGCAGCAGCGTCCGTTCCGAAACCAGCATCGCGATTTGGGGCTTCCAGAACAGAGCGGTGGCGTACCAGTTGCCCAACGCAGTATCGCTTCGGCCGGGGGCTGAAATTTCCGGATTGATCCGATCGAGTAACTTCTTGGTGCAATGCAGGTAAAACATTGGGCCAAGGGATAAGGATCCCAACTTGGCGAGTCCAGCGGTGCCCATTGCCCGAGCGTCCCATGCCGCCGACATAGTGGTCAGAAGCTTGGCCACAAGTACCGGAAGGGTGCGGACCTCGAAGACGACTCGGCCGCTCCCCGGGCCGCCTGTATTTCAACCAAGTCCATCGGAGATGCGGAAGCTGCACTGATCGGTGCGCGCGCCCTTCCGTGTGCGGCCCTGACAGTTCAAGCGAAAGTTGGTCCGTACCCGGTGCTACGAATCGTCAGCCCAAACCGGGTGACATTCGCGCATGCATCAAGATAGATAAGGCCAATTTACTTGACAGGAGCAGGCAGGATGAAGGGTTTCGTCGACGACATCGAAAAGCTTACGGAAGAAAACAACGATTTCCGCCGCGTTCTGTACACCGGGCATAATCTCCAGCTTGTTCTCATGGCGATTCAGCCCGGTGACGAAATCGGCGAGGAGGTCCATGACGACCGGGACCAATTCTTTCGCATCGAGGGCGGCGAAGGCGAAATCTGGATCGATGGCGTCTGCAACAAGGTGAAAGCAGACGACGGCATCATCGTGCCTCAAGGCGCGCGCCACAACGTGATCAGCACGGGGCAGGAGCCGCTGCGCCTCTATACCATCTATGGCCCGCCGGAACATCTGGACGGCACCGTTCACAGGACCTGCGCCGACGCAGCCGCGGACCACGAGCATTTTGATGGTCGGACGACCGAATAGGTGCGCGCAGCATGCAGCCCATGACCGCGGGCGAAAGGACGCCAGCATGCCTTCGCAGGGGGTAGTGGCAATTGACGCGCTGAGATCGTGAGGCACCCGTTCTGCCAGCGCACCGGTTTGATGCCTCGACTGATGTTTTGGTCGAGGCATCGCAGATAAGCATCGGCCAGCGGTATCAGCCTGCAGGACGCGCTGCTTAACCCGCACGAAAACACACCTTCCAGGACTGCGTTTGGTGGGAAAGCGCCGCCCGATTCATGAACAGCGGGAAATCTGCCCCGCACTGCAGAGCGCCGTCACTGCGGGCTGAACCCCGGAGCCCGGTATATTTCGCGGCCCCGGCGATAGACGACCAGCTTTTGCAGGGTGACCGGGTGGAAAAACGCCTCGATCGCCTGTCCGCTTTCGGTGCGGGCATAGACTTCGTAGCAGTCGCCTTCGATCTGCATCTTCTGCACCGTCCAGCCTTCCATCCAGGCCTTCTTGCGCAGGTCTGCAATCGGCTTCCACGCTTCGCGCGGTCCAGCGTTGCAGCGCACATTACCATCGGCATGGGCCGCAGGCGCGGCAAGGAATGTCAACAGTGGCAGCACGACCAGAAGCGCAGCGCGAGACTTTTTCATGCGGCAGGGTTCCTTTCAGAAGCGCGTTTTCTGTGGCGGACGACAAGCAGGGTGGCCCAGGCCATTGCCAATGGTGCCAGGTGAACGGCGGCCGGTTGCCATTTCCAGTCGAGCAGCAGCCAGTGGACTAGGGAAAGCAGCAGGCAGGGGTAAACCAGCCGCTGTGCGGTCTTCCAGTTGTGGCGCCCCATCTTGCGCATCGCCTGGTCAAAGCTGATTGCGGCCGGCACGCCCATGAGCGCCAGCGCCAGCCAGCCGGTCCAGATGGAAGGGAGTGCAAGCTCGTCGAGAATAGCGGCGACGGCGCCCATGTCGACGAGATAGAAGATCAGGTGCAGCATGGCGTAACCGAAGGCGGCCACGCCCAGGTTGCGGCGGATCGCCAACCAGCCCCTGAAAAACCGGTTGGGACCGAAGACACCCGCCAGCGGTCCAGCCAGCATGGCGGCAATCATCAACCGGACGGACAGTTCGCCGCTGGGGTGCAGCAGGTCCATGGCCAGCACCGCGCCGCGCGCGAGGTCGGACAGCATCAGCAGCGCCGGCAAGGCCAGCGCAAACCAGAACAAGGGCCGGGTGAACC
>CALMYW010000034.1 GCA_937873665.1 uncultured Sphingorhabdus sp. | reverse complement strand
TGGGTTCAGGAGGCGACGGGCCGCCCGGTCGCTAGGGGGCCGGGGCGGGGGGGGTGGCTGGGGGCTGGCCGGGCGGGGGCGGCGGCTTGCCGCCGGGGTTGGGCGCCGTGGGGTGCGGCGTCGGGCCGGAGTCCGGCAGGGCCAGGCCGGCCCGTTGCGGCTCGGCGAAGGGATCGGGCGGGAAGCCGTCAGGGGGTTCACGCTGTCGGTGCTGCTCGAGGCGTGTGGGCGCGACGTCGCTGGCCTGCGCGACGCGGCGATCCTGTCGCTCGGCTATGATGCGGGTTTGCGCGTATCGGAGCTGGTGGCCGTCGCCGTCGAATTGATGGAAGCGCAAGAGGATGGATCGGGGCTGCTCGAGGTGCCCCACTCGAAAACCGACCAGGAAGGGCAAGGGGCCTGGGTGTGGCTGTCGCCCGACACGATGCGGCGTGTCGCTCTTTGGCGCGAGGCCGCATCAATCCGCGCGGGCGCCTTGTTCCGCCGCGTAGCGGTGATCCGGACCAAACCCCGCGAAGCGCGCCGGGCGCTCGCGATCGAGGATCTGGCCTATCATGCCCGGGTCGATCGGGAACGCATGGCGGCGCGGCCTGCGCGCGCGGCCACGGTGACCTACGGAATTGGCGAGCGCGCGCTGACGCCGGCGGCGATGCGGCTGATCATCAAGCGCACGGCGCTCGCCGCAGCCGACCAGGGCCTGGTCGATCTCATGGGCGCCGATCTCGACCATGCGATCGATGCGCTGAGCACGCATTCGTTGCGCGTCGGCCTGACCCAGGATCTGTTCGCCAATGGCGAGGATGCGGGACCGATCGCGCAGGCATTGCGATGGACCTCGACCGCCACTGCACTCCGCTACGGCCGCAAGCTCGCTCCGTCGTCCAACGCGGCGGCGCGTATGTTGAAGGGTGTCAGGAAATAACGCCGGTGCAGAGAATTTTGTCGGTCAGGTGAATTGGCGTGGGGTGTCGGATGCAGTGTTCTTTGTCCGTTCACACGATCTGGTCCTTGATCGCTAGGCGGCGCTTGCGAAGCTCGGTTTCGTGATCCTGCGATGTAGGCTGGACGTTCGTCTCGGCCACGTGAATTTCGTCGTTCACTTCATCATAATCGGCGAGCAGCAGCGCGAAACGCAGGTCCGAAGCCTTCAGCGCGTGGATCTTGTCCATCTGATCCGGAAACTCTTCGCCCAGTGTATGCGGTGTATTCGACATGCCTTACTCCGTTGGTTTCTTTGAACGTGTGATAGAAGACACGCCAGGGCGCGCCCATAAGTAAGTTCCCTAATCCCCGGTGTTCGCCGCTTGTCGAACCTCGTTGGAGACCGCGGACAGCTAGTCCTTTCGAACTTTTCGCTTCTCGCGATGGGACTGGTAGGAATGCAGTATCTCCGACATCCGCGCGAGCGCTTCGCGCCGCGCCGAGGCGCTCTCGATTCCCTGGAGCTCCTTCTTCAGACGGATCGAGAAATCGGCGTAATCATTCTGCCAGTCACGTCCCACCGCGCCCTGCAATTCGGGGTTGCCCGTCTTGAGACGCCGCGCCGGCGCGCGCGCGGGAAGCGAATAGGTTTCGCCGAGCTGCGGCGCGATGATCGATGTCGCCGCCTCGTCCGCCTGCATCAGCCGCCGGAAGGTTTCGATAGATTCGGATTCGCCATGGCTCAGGAAAAGACTGCCCTCGATCGGCTGCCGCGCCTTGATCCATCTCTGGAGATCCTGCTGGTCGGCATGCGCCGAGTAGGTATCGATCCGGCGGATCTGGGCGCGGACGGCAACGTCTTGCCCCCAGATCCGCACGCGGTTGGCGCCATCGAGAATTGTCCGTCCCAGCGACCCAGCCGCCTGGAAGCCGACGAACAATATCGTCGACTCCCGCCGCCCCAGGTTATGCCGCAGGTGGTGGCGGATGCGCCCGGCCTCGCACATTCCCGAAGCCGCCATGATGATTGCGCCGGATAGGCTGTTTAGACGCATCGATTCCATGCTGTTCAGGACATAGTGGAAGGACGGATGGTGGAAGATCTCGCCCGAGCCCATGTCCTCGAGCTCGCTGGCATGCTTCGCGAACACCTCGGTCGCCCGCGTCGCCAGCGGAGAGTCGATGAACACCTGCGGATGCGCCAGGCGCCCGGTATTGATGAGCGTGGCGATGTCGAGCAGCAGCTCCTGCGTCCGCTCCAGGGCGAATACCGGGATGACGAGATTGCCGCCGCGCGTCAGCGCAGCCTTGATCTCGGCTTCCAGGAGCGTGCGCCGCTGCTCGAGCGTCAGGTCTTCTCGGACCCGGTCGCCGTAAGTGCTTTCGCAAATCACATGATCGAGCCCCGATGGCCCCTCGGGATCGGCGTGGAAGGCCTTGTGATCCGGGCCAAGATCGCCGGAAAAGAGCAGGCGCGTTTCGCCCGCTTGCAGTTCGACGGAGGTTGACCCCAGTATGTGGCCAGCATTCCACAACCGGGCCGCGAACCCCCGCGCGGGCTGGAACCACTGGTTCATCGCGACCGTCTCGATCTGATCATAGGCCGCCTTGGAATCCGCCTCGGTATAGATCGGCTCGATCGGATCTTCGTCCTTGCGGTCTTTGCGGCGGTTGCGGCGTTCCGCTTCGCTTTCCTGGATGCGTCCCGCATCGGGCAGCATGTGGTAGAGAAGGTCGCGCGTTTGCGTTGTCGCGTAGATAGGCCCCCGAAAGCCCTCGGCGACGAGCTTTGGCAACAGACCGCTGTGGTCGATATGCGCATGCGTGAGGACGACCGCGGCGACCTTGTGCGCATCGAACGAAAAAGGCTCGCGATTGAGCGTTTCGAGTGTTCGGGGTCCCTGGAACAGGCCGCAGTCGATGAGGATCGTACGGTCTTCAAATTCCAGTTCCATGCACGACCCCGTGACTGTCCCCGCGGCGCCGTGGAAGGTGATCCTGGGCTCGTTACTCGTCACTGCGCATGCTCCAGCCTGTTGGTCCTGTTTCGTTGACATCCTTAGTCGCACCCAGCGCCCCTGCTATGAGAGATTATCCTTAGTGGGCGCGCAGGACCGCTTCCGCGCGAAGGCGAACGGACGCGCTCCCCATGTCGGCCAGGCAGTGGCCTGACCGACATGGGGAAATTGCGGATAGACCAACGGGCCGCTGCGCCCTTCAATAGCTGCATGATGAGCATCGCCACCCTGACGCTGAACCCGACGATCGACGTTGCCTATGAAGTCGATCATGTCTTCCACACGCGCAAGATGCGGACCAAGTCTGAATTTTACGAGCCGGGCGGCGGAGGCATCAACGTCGCCCGTGTCTTCGTCCGGCTCGGCGGTAATGCCCGGAGCTACTATCTCTCTGGCGGCGCGACCGGCCATGCGCTGGACGGCCTCCTCGACCTCCACCAAATCGTGCGCAATCGCATTCCGATCAAGGGCCATACCCGGGTCGCGGCCGCGGTGCTCGAACGCGAAAGCGGCAAGGAGTATCGGTTCGTTCCTCCGGGGCCCTTCATCGAACCGGGCGAATGGCAGCAATGTCTCAAACAGTTGGAAGACGCTCAGTGCGACTATATGGTCGCGAGCGGCTCGCTTCCGCCCGGCGTCCCCGACGATTTCTATGGCCACCTCGTCGCTCTGATGGCCCGACGCAACATTCCGGTTGTCCTCGATAGTTCAGGCCCGGGACTGCGGGGCGGCCTTGCCGAAGGCGGCGTCTTTCTGGTCAAGCCCAGCATCGGTGAATTGCGGCAGTTGACCGGGCGTGATCTCCTGGACCCGGACTCCGTGGCTCGTGCGGCCATGGAAATCGTCGACAAAGGGCAAGCCGCGCATGTCGCGGTAACGATGGGACACGAAGGCGCGCTCCTCGCGTCAGCGGGTGGGCAACTTCACCTTCCCGCAGTTGAGATCGAGGCCAAGAGCGCCGTCGGCGCGGGCGACAGCTTCCTGTCTGCCATGGTTTTCGCCATTTCGCTCGGATGGGACATCAGCGATGCCTTCCGCTTCGGTATCGCCGCCGGTGCCGCTGCGGTGATGAGCCCGGGCCATGACCTCGCCAGACCCGACGACATCCGTCAGCTATACGAGCGCGTGGCCTAGATCCCCTAGGTTCCGCCTCAAGCAGCGTACCATTCGTTGCCCTTGGCCCCACCAGCCATTTGCGGGTGAGATAGCCAGCCAGGAACGGAATGCCGAGGTAGATCAGCACGGCTTCAGCGTGCGCAGCCCATACAGGTGCCCGCATCGGGCGTCCGGTCTCGCGCGCGCGACTGCGCGGCCAGCCCGCGGCTGGAGGGGCCGCTCGCCCCTCCAGCCATCAAGTAAGCAACGCCGCGCCACCCAGCGGGCTGGCAAAGCTCCTCAACGCACGACGAGCACCGGGATTTCGCTGTGGGTCAGCACCTCTGACGTCTTGCTCCCGAGCATCAGACGTCCCAGCCCCCTCCGTCCGTGCGAAGCCATGACGATGAGACCACAATTGCGCTCTTGCGCCGCAGCAATGATCGCTTCGGCAACCAGAGCATCGGGAACATGGAGGGTCTCGGCGGATAGGTCAGCACGTTCGGCGGCCTGCCTAGCGCTGGCGAGAATCCCGTCGGCCACCTTTTTCTGACCCTCGGAATATTCAGCCATCGCCGTATCGCTCCAGGAAAAGTCGTAGCCGACCCCGCTCGAGTAGACCGGGAATCGCTCGGTCACGGTAATTAGGGTGACTGCGCTCCCCAGGGCCTTTGCCAGGGCAAGACCATGGTCGACGCCTTTCTGGCCGAGTTCCGATCCATCGGTTGAGATCAGTATGCGATTGTACATGAGCGCTCCTCTTCCACTAAATCACGCCGCGAGAGGGATAAGGTCCCCCACATACGGCCTTCGCGTCAAGCGGCTCCGGCATCGCTGCTGCTTTCGGCTTTCCAGGCCGTGGCGTGCCTCTTCATGATCCAATTCCCAATCCGCAATGCTACGTAGCGACGCCGGGCAGCTCAGTTCTCATAAGGGGGGGGCTGGGCGCGGCTGCGGAGATGCCGCCGATGGCAGGAGCGCAGAGAGAACGAGCCAATCTGAACACGCTGGTGGGCGGCGGCTGGCGGTCGTAGTTCTTCGGTTTATTTCTGGTCGTCGCGCTGATTGGCTGTCCGTCGTCTGATGGGGTGGATGCCCCCCGGCGGCATCTATGTGCCAAGGTAGGTGTTGGAAACACCTATGAGAAGGAGGCGTCCACCCCATCAGACGACGGACACTTGGAATATTTCGCCATAATAGCCTCGTTCGGTAGAGTAGCGAGCGCTTTGGCGTATCCGTTCCAGGCCCCGAGTGCTTACAGTGCGTGCAGGCGTCTTCCACGTCGTTCGCGCGTTGCGGGATATGAATGGCATAAGAATATCTTGAAGGGATCTGATAATGGCGCTCCAGCATGCAAAGCCCGGCGAAGTGATTCATCTTCCATCGCTGGCGCGAGAACGAGGAGCCACCGGGACGGCCGCGCTGGTCAAATCGGATCGGTTCGAGGCCATCCACCTCGTCGTTCCCGCAGGATCGACCATACCGCCGCACCATGTTTCCGGTTATCTGACGCTGCATTGTCTGGAAGGGCGGCTCACGCTGGGCCCATCGGACATCGAACTCGGCGCGGGAGACTGGGTCTATCTGGAGCGCGGCGATCAGCATTCCGTTCAGGGCGTCGAAGATGCGCGGCTGCTGCTCACGATCTTGTTCGACACGCCGCCGGCGCAGTGATCAGGCTTGGCCCTTGGCGGGGCGTCGCAACGCCATCCGGCCATATACCAGCACGAACAACAGGAAAGCGCCGCCCCACAGGCCGCCGGCGAGACGAATGCTCAACATATAATCCAACGGCAGCAGCGGAGCGGCGACCCGCAGCAGCGCGCCCAGATTGACCAGCACATAGATTGCGACCGTCGCGCCATCCGCTTCCAGTGGGCGGCCGGTATGACCACGCGTCGCCCGCGTCATCACCGCCAGCGTCATCGCCGCCATCACACCGGCCCCCAGCGCGTGCATCGCGCTCGATACCGGCACGATCGGCCAGAGGGTGGCGGCGCCGAGCAGCAGCAAACCCGCCGGTAGCCAAGCGTAGGCGACGTGCAGGACGAAGACCAACGGGTCCGCCACCGCGCGCAGCCCGGCCCAACGGGTCAACCGCACGGCATGCAATGCGCCGACGCACAGCAGCAGCCAGGCCACCGGATGTGCCGCCAGTGCGAACACCCAGCCGGCCAGCGCGATCGCCGTGACCGCAAGCACCGCGTGATCGAACCGGTTGGCCATCGTCGGCAACCCATCGG
>CALMYW010000033.1 GCA_937873665.1 uncultured Sphingorhabdus sp. | reverse complement strand
ACTCCTTGTACTCTCCATAGTATGTGCTTCGTTTAAGACGGGGCGACATGTAAAGCAACCGTAGCTTCAAAAACAATATTAAACTTTTGAGTCAAGCGCTGAGACGCGAGGTGAAATATGAATGCAATTACTAATGTCGTTGGTCAGTCACTGGAAGATGGTGCTCGAGTCGCTCGCCTGAAGAAAGCTGTCGACGAGGCTACCTACGGTGGCTGCATCGAGCGCGCAGTGCTTTGGTCAGAGTATTACATGGATGAGGCCAACGATGGGAAATCTACGGCCGTTCAGATAGCTGAAGCGACACGCCACGTCCTGGCCAACAAAACGGTGAAAATCTATCCTGACGAGCTGATTGTTGGCAACTTCACCGCCAAACGGGTCGCCGGCATCTGTTATCCGGAGTTGGGCGGTCTGGGCATAATGATTGGTGTCGACAAACTACCCACCCGCAAGGTCAATCCTCTCGAGATCAGCGAAGACGAGCAGGCAAAACTCCAGTCATATATTCCGTTCTGGATGGACAAGAATATGGTTTATCTTGCCTTTGACGGGCAGGAAGAGCAGATGCGCTTTGTTAAGGAGCAGATTGAAGCACTGCAGTACCAATTGTATGAGGCTGGTGGTATTGCTCACCTGGCACCCGGCTACGAGAAAGTGATCAAACTGGGTGCCGAGGGCATCATCGCCGAGGTGGAGGCCTTCGAGGCACAAACCAACGATCCCTCCAAGCTGGACTTCTACCAGTCTGTGAAAATCTCAATGAATGCGCTGGCAGAGTTTGGTGACCGCTATGCGACCGAGGCGCGTAGGCTGGCAGAGGCTGAAGCGGACCCTCAGCGGAAACTTGATCTAGAGCGGATTGCGGAGGTCTGCGCTCGCGTACCACGTTATGGCGCAACCAGTTTCTATGAAGCGGTCCAATCAATGACCCTCACCCACATCGCCATTTTCCAGGAGACAATAGGTGAAACCACCTGTCCGGGCCGCGTGGACCAATTCCTGAATTCCTACTATGAAGAGGATTTGGCGGCTGGACGTATTTCAAGACAAGAGGCGAAAGATATTCTGGGAGCTTTCTGCGTAAAGCTATGCGAAACCATCCCCATGTACTCCGACGAGCTGACCAGCATGCTCGGTGGATTGACCAGCTGGGAGGTAGTGACCATCGGTGGTCAGGACTCCGAGGGCAACGATGCGACCAATGAACTGAGTTTCATTTTGTTGGAGCTCGCCGATGAGTTACGCATGCGTCAGCCCAACTTCCACGTCCGTATTCACGAGAACACACCCAAGGCATTCTACGATGAGGTCATCCGGGTGAACTTCGGCCCGGGTTCGGCGCCCGCCATGTATAACGACGAGACCATCATCGAGTCCATGATGAATGTCGGTTATTCCCTGGAGGATGCCAGGGACTATGTCGCCATCGGCTGTGTTGAGCCCACGGCGCCGGGCAAGACCCTGGGTTCCACCGACGCCGGGATGTACAACATGGCCCTGGCCCTGGAAATGGCGCTCAACGAGGGGTGCCAGTTTGGTTCTGACCGACAGATCGGTGTCAAGACACCCCCGGTCTCCAGCATGAAGAGCATGGATGACGTATTGGACGCCTACAAGGTGCAGGTGAAGCATCAGCTGGGCAAGCTGCACGCGGATTTGCAGAAGTGTGAACAGTTCCACGCCAAGTACCACCCCACCCCGATCACCAGCGCTACGCTGGAAGGCTGTCTCGAGCAGGGTGTTTGCTCTACACAGGGTGGCGCGAAGTACAATTTCTCCGGTATCCAGGGCACCGGCATGGCGGTCGTGGCCGATTCCCTGGGGGCCATTGAGAGTGCTGTGTTCGAGGACAAGTGGCTCACCCTTGAGGAGCTGGTCGCTCACCTGAAAGACAACCTCTCGGATGAGGTTGTGCGGACCAGGCTGAAAGGCATCGATAAATTTGGCAACGATATTCCCAAGGCGGATGCCTGGATGAAGTGGGTCGGGGATCACTACTCCGATTCCATTCACGCCCTGGGCAAGAATACCCGCGGTGGCCAGTACCTGGCGGGCGTGTACTCCAACACTTCCCACACCCACTTCGGCGGGCTGATCAATGCCACACCAAATGGCCGTCGTGCCGGCGAGACCTTCGCCTCGGGTTTTGCGCCGGAAAACGGTGCAGACAAGCGTGGCTCCACCGCCTTGATCAATTCGATGAACCGGATCGATTTCAAGAAGTTTGCCAATGGCATCAACTTCAATATCAAGCTGGATGCCTCCAGTTACGACTGTGACGATGGTAAGAGTGCACTGGGTAGCATGTACAAGGTGTACTTCAAACGGCACGGTATGCAGGTGCAGGCCAATATGCTGGATCCGAAAATCCTGATTGAGGCACGGGACAACCCGGAGTTGCACCCCAACCTGCTGATTCGGGTATCTGGCTACTCGGCGTACTTCAACGATCTATCACCTGAAATGCAGGATGAGGTGATATCCCGGAGCAGTAATGGGGCGGAGCAGTAATGGGGCCTGATGCAAGCCTGATTGATGCGATAGCAGTTACCGAGCCAAGGAAGGCTTCGCTGTACTTCGACATCAAGAGAAACACCCTGGACGACGGGCCGGGTATTCGCAGCGTGGTGTTCTTCAAGGGCTGCCCGCTGTCTTGTACCTGGTGCCAGAATCCGGAAAGCATCAACACCGGTTACGAACTCTCCTATGATGCAGAGAAGTGCATCAGCTGTCACGACTGTGCTGACGCCTGCCCCGAGCAGGCGATCGACCTGAGTTCGCCCGACAAAATCATCCGCGACAAATGCACCCAGTGCTTCAAGTGCGTTGATGTCTGCCCATCCGGTGCTCTGGAGCGCTGTGGCAATGACATCGACATGGATCATCTGGTGGAGAAGGTGCTTGAAGACGAGGCCTTCTTCGAGGCCTCCGGCGGCGGGGTTACTGTCTCCGGCGGCGAGGCGCTGATGCAGATGGATTCGGTCGGCGAACTGTTCTCGCGGCTGAAGCAGCGGAATGTTCACACGCTGATCCAGACAGCGGGCCTATTCAATTACAAGGTATTTGAAAATCTGGTATTGCCCTACACCGACACCATCTACTTTGATCTCAAGTTGATGGACAGCGATGCGCACAAGCAGTACTGCGGCGTTCCCAACCATTCTATTCATGAGAACTTCAGGAAGGTCCAGGCCCTGGCACGGGATTCGGTGATCGAGGTTCTGCCGCGGGTCCCGTTGGTGCCCTTTATCACCGACACAGATGAAAACCTCAGTGCCATTGCTGACTTTATGCTCGAGAACGGCGTAAAGAACATGCAGATCTTGCCGTACAACCCGATTTGGCTCGACAAGCTGCCACGCTTCGGCAGTGTCCAGCGTCTGGACTTCGGTGAAGGGACAGGCAAGTTCATGCCGGACGCGGAGCTTGACCGCTGTACGGAGATTTTTGAGTCCAGAGGTATTCACGTCCATTGTCACAGGTGATGTATCAGCTCAGACAGCCGGCGCCTTCCTGATTTCGCTTTACCTATAACCCATAATCAATCTGTCCATCACATGAGGAAAATAAAATGACGTATGCACAACCCGGCCAGGAAGGATCTGTAGTTTCCTTCAAATCGCGCTATGACAATTTCATCGGCGGCGAATGGGTAGCGCCCGCTGACGGCCGTTACTTCGAAAATGTGACTCCGGTAACCGGCCAGGTGTACTGTGAGGTGGCCCGTTCCTCGGCGGCGGATATTGAGAAGGCCCTTGATGCGGCGCATGCAGCGCGAGCAAGTTGGGGTGCCACCTCGGTAGCCGACCGGTCCAACCTGCTGCTGAAGATCGCTGACCGCGTCGAGCAGAATCTTGAAATGCTGGCGGTTGCGGAGACCTGGGAGAATGGTAAAGCCGTACGCGAGACCCTGAATGCTGACCTGCCCCTGTTTGTAGACCACTTCCGCTATTTTGCGGGCTGCATCAGGGCCCAGGAAGGCAGCGCCGCTGAACTGGATGCGACAACGGCCAGCTATCACTTCCACGAGCCCTACGGCGTGGTGGGCCAGATCATTCCCTGGAACTTCCCCCTGCTGATGGCCGCCTGGAAACTGGCGCCGGCGCTGGCCGCGGGTAACTGCGTGGTCATGAAGCCCGCCGAGCAGACCCCGGTGACCATTCTCCTGGTGATGGAGCTGATACAGGACATTCTGCCCGCTGGCGTGGTTAATATCGTCAACGGCTTCGGGGCGGAAGCGGGGGCGGCACTCTCGCAAAGTACACGCATTGCCAAGCTGGCCTTCACCGGCTCGACGGCGGTGGGTAATGAGATTCTCAAGTGCGCGGCGAACAACCTCATTCCTTCAACGGTTGAGCTGGGTGGTAAGTCACCGAATATCTACTTTGAGGATGTTCTGGACTATGAAGATGACTACCTTAACAAGTGTGCGGAGGGTCTGCTGCTGGGCTTCTTCAACCAGGGTGAAGTGTGTACCTGTCCCTCCCGTGCACTGATCCAGGAATCCATCTATGACCGTTTCCTTGATATCGTGGTTGAGCGTTCAAAGACCATTAAGCAGGGCAATCCGCTGGATCCTGAGACACAGGTTGGTGCGCAGGCCTCCAAGGAACAGTTTGACAAGATCATGAGCTACATGGAGATCGGTCGGCAGGAAGGTGCACAGATTCTGATCGGCGGTGATAGTGCCAACCTGTCCGGTGATCTGTCCGGCGGTTACTACGTGCAGCCGACCCTGATGGCGGGCAAGAACGACATGCGCATTTTCCAGGAGGAGATCTTTGGGCCGACGCTGGGTGTGACCTCTTTCAAGGACGAGGCCGAAGCACTGGCCATCGCCAACGATACTGACTATGGCCTGGGTGCCGGCGTCTGGACCCGCGACATGAATCGCGCCTACCGCATGGGACGGGGCATTCAGGCGGGTCGCGTGTGGACCAACTGCTACCACGCCTATCCTGCGCACGCGGCCTTTGGCGGATACAAGAAGTCGGGTATTGGCCGTGAAACCCACAAGATGATGCTTGACCATTACCAGCAGACCAAGAACCTGCTGGTGAGCTACAGCATCGACCCGCTGGGTTTCTTCTGAGTCCAAACTACTGCCTTAATGGTCTTAATGCCCCTTGGTAATCACCTTGGGGCATTTCTAATGCCAGAAAATTTAGTCTCAACCATTCTCGCCGTGCCAGCTTGAATTTAACCCCGACTTGGTCACGTGTTGAATGGCTCAGTGACCTATCCTTACTACAGGAGTTGGAATGTCCGAGTTTCAGACACACCCAGTACCAGCGAATTTCAAAGACGCGCACATCAACGCCGAGAAGTACCAGGCCATGTACAAGCGCTCCATCGAGGATCCCGAGGGCTTCTTTGGCGAGATGGCCAGTGAGTTCCTGAGTTGGGACCAGCCCTGGGACAGCGTGGTCAACTACGATTTCGTGAAGGGCGAGGCTGCCTGGTTCTCAGGCGGCAAGCTCAATGTCAGCTACAACTGTATCGACCGTCACCTGCCGGAGCGCGCCGACCAGACCGCGCTGATCTGGGAGGGGGATGATCCCGCCGACAGCAAGCACATCACCTATGGCGAGCTGAAGGAACAGGTCTGTAAGCTGGCTAACGTGTTGAAGGCGCGCGGCGTACAGAAAGGCGACCGGGTCTGCATCTACATGCCGATGATTCCCGAGGCGGCCTACGCCATGCTCGCCTGTACCCGCATCGGCGCGGTTCACTCCATTGTGTTCGGCGGCTTCTCGCCCGAAGCGCTGAAGGATCGTATCCTCGATTCCGACTGCCAGACCGTGATCACTGCCGACGAGGGCGTGCGCGGTGGACGCTCGGTACCGCTCAAGGTCAACGCCGACAAGGCGCTGCAGTCCTGCCCCAATGTACACACCTGCCTGGTGGTAGAGCGCACCGGCAATGACGTCAACTGGGTGGAAGGCCGCGACCAGTGGTACCACGAGTTGATGGCTGGCGCCGACGCCGATTGCGCGCCGGAGCCCATGGACTCCGAAGACCCGCTGTTCATCCTCTATACTTCCGGCTCCACCGGCAAGCCCAAGGGCGTGCTGCACACCACCGGCGGCTACCTGCTGCAGGCGGCCATGACCTTCAAGTACGTGTTCGACTATCGCGAGGGCGAGGTCTATTGGTGCACCGCCGATGTGGGCTGGGTGACCGGCCACACCTACATCGTCTACGGCCCCCTGGCCAACGGCGCCATCTCCCTGATGTTCGAGGGCGTCCCCACCTACCCCGATGCCGGCCGCTGCTGGGAAGTGGTGGACAAGCACCAGGTCAACACTTTCTACACTGCCCCCACGGCGATCCGCGCCCTGATGGCGGTGGGCGATGAGCCGGTTACCCGCTCCTCCCGTTCCAGCCTGCGCCTGCTTGGCACCGTGGGTGAGCCTATCAACCCGGAGGCCTGGGAGTGGTACCACCGCGTGGTCGGCGACGAGCGTTGCCCCATCATCGATACCTGGTGGCAGACCGAGACCGGCGCCCACATGATCACCCCGCTGCCCGGGGCTGTAGACCTCAAGCCCGGTTCCGCCACCTTCCCCTTCTTCGGTGTGGAGCTGGCCCTGCTGAACGAAGACGGCTCCGAGGTTGAAGGCGCCGGTTCCGGCTACCTGGTGGTGAAGTCCTCCTGGCCCAGCCAGATCCGCAGTGTCTATGGCGATCACCAGCGCATGATAGACACCTACTTCAGCAACTATGCCGGCTACTACTTCACCGGTGACGGCGCCACCCGCGACGAGGACGGCTACTACTGGATCACCGGCCGTGTGGACGACGTGCTCAACGTATCCGGCCACCGCATGGGCACCGCCGAGGTGGAGAGCGCCCTGGTACTGCACGACAAGATCGCAGAGGCCGCCGTGGTCGGCTTCCCCCACGATATCAAGGGCCAGGGTATCTACGCCTATGTCACCCCGATGGCAGGCGTGGAGCCGGACGACGACTTGCGCGCGGAGTTGATCCAGCTGTGTGTGAAGGAAATCGGCCCCATCGCCAAGCCCGACATTATCCAGTGGGCCCCGGGCCTGCCCAAGACGCGCTCCGGCAAGATCATGCGTCGCATCCTGCGCAAGATCGCCGAGAACGAGCTGGACAGCCTGGGCGATACCAGCACCCTGGCGGATCCCTCTGTGGTGGATCACCTTGTCGCCAACAAGTTATCTTAATTCTCAAAATGCAGGTGATTCTCGATAAGTGATCAGATATATCAACAATTTGGCATTAATGTCATGTATCGATTAGCCCAGTTCTTGATACTAATAGTCCTGACAATAATATGGCAGTGGATGGGCTACAAGGACGATGAATCGACACGACGTGGTGGGAATGGTGACCTCCGAGAAGGCGCCTTGGGAGCTCCAAGAAGTTGAAGTCAAGGGCGCCACGCAAAAGTGGTTTGTAAACGGCCCTCAGTCTCTCCGTCAGCTCTATGAGGACAATCTCAGCGATGAGCCGTTCTATGCCTATGAAGACGAATGCTATACCTTTCAAGAAGTCTATCGAATGGCCGCAAGCCTGGCTCAGCAACTGCAGAGTCGATATGGCGTGAAACATGGGGACCGCGTTGCTATAGCGATGCGCAACTACCCGGAATGGCCCATTGCCCTTGAAGCCATAACGTCCATTGGCGCTATCGCGGTAGCAATTAATGCCTGGTGGCAGCCGGAAGAAATCGACTATGCGTTTAAGCTCACGGGCGTTACCGTGGTCATAGCGGACCAGGAGCGGATAGAACGTATCTCCCACATCGCTCCGGAGTCTACTCCCCATATCATCGCCGTACGTGCAGCCCCGTCAGACTCGACCACTCCAATAGACACACTGACAAGCTCCAACGACCCTATGCCATCGGTAGGTATTCACCCGGACGACGATGCGGTAATACTGTTTACATCCGGTTCAACTGGCCACCCCAAGGGATCCGTATCTACTCACCGCAACATTCTCGCGGCGCTACTTTCGTGGGAGGTCGACTTCGTCACTCATTTCATAATGGAGAACGGCGAATTTGATCAGGAGAAAATAGGAAGCGCAGCAAAATCTCAGAGCACCGCCTTACTGGCAATGCCGTTGTTCCACGTGAATGGACTGCACGCAGTGTTGCTATCTGCCTTCCGCACGCAAAGGAAGATCGTCTCCATGTACAAATGGGATGCGGCCACCGCTGCAGATATCATCGATAACGAAGGCATATCGACCTTTGTTGGGACACCAGCGATGACCGGTGATTTAGTTGAGTATGCAAAACGATCACACAGAAATTTAGAAAGTCTACGCTCAACAGGTGGCGGAGGATCCGCGCGTGCTACGTCCCAGGTGAAGGACATTGGACAATCGCTAAAAAATGCCGCGCCCTTTACTGGCTGGGGAATGACCGAAACCAATTCGATTGGTACCGGTATTTACGGGGCGGACTACCTAAAAAATCCCAACTCGTCTGGCATGTGCTCTGCAGTACTGGAAGTTTCAACGATTGATGAACAGGGCAACTTTTTGCCTCCTGGGGATCGAGGTGAACTCGTTGTCCGGGGCACCTCTGTAATTCACGGATATTGGAATCAGCCCCAGGCCAACAAAGAGTCATTTGTCGGAGAGTGGTTCCGAACTGGTGATGTAGCCTATATCAATGACGGGCATCTTTATGTGGTCGACCGCATTAAGCAACTCATTATTCGGGGTGGTGAGAACATTGGCTGTGGCGAGGTAGAAGACGCCTTGCTGGATCATCCTGACGTGATAGAAGCCAGCGTTTATGGTGTGCCTGATGAACGTCTAGGAGAAACCGTTGCCGCGACACTTTACATAAGCGCGGATGCAAAAAATGTCGCAATTTCTGACTATCTGCAATCGAAGCTAGCCAAATTCAAAGTGCCTGAGTACTTGAAACTGTGTACAGAGCAATTGCCCAGAATAGCATCCGGCAAGATCGACAAGCGTCGTCTACGCCAAGAGCACATAGGCGATCTGGGTCTGCCTTTTGACAGCCATCAATGAGCAGAACTATCAATAATTGAGCAGGCCAAACATTCTGCGC
This sequence comes from uncultured Sphingorhabdus sp., assembly GCA_937873665.1. The sequence goes on along the minus strand of CALMYW010000033.1, from coordinate 3,890 downwards.
CAAGTTGCGTCCCCATATACTCGCAACGAGAACTGCAAAATAATATCAACCATATTAGGGAGTCCTATAATGAGTGGGTATACGGATTTAATGGTTGATGGGGCACCTTTACCCCACCAACCTGATACCATTATCAGATGGTTGATAGATCGACTCCGTAGTTGGCCCAGTCGGCCCGAAGCTGCGATTTTGGCCATGTTGAAGAACAAAGATTGAACATGGCGATCTACCAGGCTCGCTCTTGTCCTCCAATCTCGTAAACATCGGTCTCGATCGAGCACCTGTAGCTCTCTGCGATGTTGAACATCTCTGTCTGGAGAGATGCGATCTCATCATCGAGGCTGACGCCATCGGCACCCTGATCATAGGCGACGGTCAGCGTGTAATCGCAGTTCCCGGTCTTTTGCATCTGGTAATCCCGCTCCAGCATCGCCTCAATGCGCTCGCGAGCGGGCTTTCTGCCACGACCATGCTTGTTGAAGTTCTCGATGGTCAGATGCAGGGCGATGGTGACAGAAGGCGGCTTTTCCGGCAGCCCGATCCTTGAAGGAATGACGTCAAGCGCCCGATAGACGGTCATTCTTGAGATCTTGAGGTCGCGCGCGACGCTGGCCTTGCTCGCGCCGGCGGTGATCCGGCGTCGGATTTCATCGTCATCGATGTTTTTCTTCCGGCCTTTGTAGACGCCTTCGGCGCGCGCCGCCTCGATCCCGGCGCGCTGCCGGTCCTTGATGAACGTCAGTTCCATGTCCGCGACCATGCCCAGAATGGTGATCACCATCCGCCCCATGCTTCCGGCCGTCGTCACCTCCGGCTCAAGCACCCGCAATGAGGCTCCCTTCTGGTCGAGTTCATGAACCAGATTGAGAACATCGCGTGTGGAGCGACCGAGCCGATCGAGACGCAGGACGACGAGTTCGTCATCGGCGCGCAGGAACTGCATGATCGTCTCAAGCTCCGTGCGTCCAGTGCGCGATGCGCCCGAGCCTGTTTCGGAGCGGAGGATTTCACAGCCCGCTGCCTTCAACCGGGCAACCTGGATGTCGAGATCCTGGTCGATGGTGCTGACGCGGGCGTAGCCGACGCGGGTCATGGGCAAATCCGTCACATTAGGGTGGCTTTGCCCTCGTACAGTAACATTGGTGACGGAACCACCCTTTTGTGACATGTCGTATATGTCACTTCCGATCGTCACGTTCGGGTGCACCCAAATGGTGCGAGCGGAAAGGCCCCGGTCAGGCAGCAAGCCGCCCAAAATCGATCCGGCTATTCAGATCGAGGTCGAAGCGGCCATAAGGATTGACGTGGCTGTAAATCAGCGGTGTGAGGCCGCGATAATCATCCGGCGTCATCCGGCCCGTCCATTTCGGTTCCACCAGCACGCTCTGAAGCATTCGGGTGTTCACATAGACAAGCGACGCTTGCAGCAAATGTAGCGCCAGGACCGAGAGCTGCTGCTCATCGATGCGGTTAGTGGCGATCTCGCCGCCCTTGCCGAAGAAAACGAACCCATTGGCACTGTTCCAGTTTTCAACGACATTCAGGCCTTCATGAATTTCGCGGCGGAAGGACTCCTCGCGCAGATACCGGCACAGGAAGATCGTCTTGACCGCGCGGCCCAGCTCACTCAACGCCTTGTAGGTCGGGTGCATCACCTCGGAGCGGCTAAACCGGCGCAGGATCGCCTCCGGGTCGGCGGTTTTTGTCTGCATCGCGGCTGCATATTTGACCATCTCGTCATATTGCTGCTCGATCTCATCCCAGTTGATCGGACTGGAGAGGATCGGCTGCAAGTGGGGAAGCCGCGTTCGCATGCCGACATCGGGAAGAGCCAGCTTCTGGCGAGCGATCGCTTTCAGGCGGGGTGCAAGCTCAAATCCGAGAAGCCGGCAAAATGCAAAGCCAACCGCGCTTTGGCCATGACTATCAACATATTGTCGCTGGATTTCCATGTCGGTGCAATGGCGCAGCACGCCCTCGATCATGGAGGCGACCTCGGAGGAAGAGCAGCGCTTGAGCTGGGAATAGACGCATGTCGCGCGTCGTTCGACATGCCAGTAGATCATGACGCCCCGTCCACCATAACGCGCATGCCATTCCGTCATCAGGTTGCGATCCCAGGCTCCGAACTTTGTGGAATCTGACGCACAGGCCGTGCCGGCGTCCCCCCAGACTGCAGCATTGCGGATTGCCAGGGTCGCATTCGCAACCCTGGCACACGCCTCCTTGAGCGCCGCGGCATGAACGAAGCGGCGATGGACATGCAGCAGCTCTTCATAGCTGACATCGGGGGTGGCGCCGGCGATCCGCTTGAGCCCGGCATTCGTTCCCAGGCCGTAGAGGCATAGCAGGAGACGTTGATCCAGCGCGGTTTTCGGCAGTGCAACACGCGAGGCCGATGTTTCGAACGCTTCGAGAAGTCCCGTATCAAGGGCAGCCTCCTTCAGTACGTCGAGCAGCCCGGTCATCGGCCAGCGTTGGCCGATCTCGGTCTTGATCGAGGCGAGACCCCTGGGTTCGGGCAAGGGTTTGAACGGGGTGAGAGATATACGGTTCTCGCCGCGCCACAGCAGCCGAACCTTGTCGTTCCGGGGAATATTGGCATTGAGGAGCAACAGTTCCTGAGCAAGCTCTTCCCGGATGGCGCTTGAAAATGCACGCGCATCCGCCGTCAGGTTCAATCCTGTGTAATATGCTTCTCGCCGCGCATCGAAGTCCTTGGGAAGATCGTCATCGGGATTGCGGTATCGGTCCGCCCCGACAACCCAGATTTCCTTAGAACGGATGCGATCGCGCAGTTGCGCGAGGACACAAAGCTCATAACTGATCCGGTTTACGCGCCCCTCTTCATCAATGACGGAACTGCGCCATCTCGCCGGAATGACCTCGTCGACCGGCACTGCGTGCGGCGGCACGTAGCGGCATCCATCATCCACTTTGCTTCTGATCCAGTCCAGGGCCGCCAGCACCGGACGCCACACGGCGTTGTTCGACCGGAACTCCAGTGCCGAAAGCAGGCTTGGCAGCATACGGCGATAATGATTGGCCCATGACCTCCGCATCACCTTGTAGATCCGCCGATCCAAGGCGCCCTTTGCCTGGCTTTCCTTGATGATCGCCGCCAGTTTGTCCTTGCCGGCGATTGGGAAAATGACATCGCAGATGCGCCCGGATGGATCGTCGATCGAAGCGCTGGCAATCTCGACCAGGAGTCGCTCCTTGCCATAGACCCGCTCGATGTCTTTCGCGATATCGCCCACCACCTTGCGTTTCGAGCGCGATCCGATCTTATGGACCGTCTCGATCAGCAGGTCGACCATCGCATCCGTAAGCTGAGCTTCCCGCGCCATCAGATAAACGGCATAGAGCCCGAGCTGGCGCGCCGGTACATGCCGGCGCATCTCCGAGGCTTTCTCGCCGGCAACCCGGCGAACGATCTGATCGACCCATGCCTTGCCCGTGACCGATAGGAAATCTCGGGGAAGAGCAAGCCGTTGGATAAAGGCGAGTTTGGCGGTCACGCCAAGAATGTTTTCGAGCGTCGCCTGACCTGCATCCCCCTTCATCGTGTTGAAGCCGGTCGGGCCATCGGGATCGGCGAGCGAGGCTTCCAGCAAGGCGACCGCATCCGGCGCAAGCCGATCGCGGACTCGGGCCAACAGGGCCTCCAGATAGAGGTGTCGTTGCGAACGGACGAGGCGTTCCAGCTCCTTGCGCGACGGCCCATAGATACGGCGGTCGCGGCACCACAGGAAAACATGCTCGAGCATGGCATTGATCGGCTGCCCGCCCGCACAAAGATCGTCGGAAATCCACCTCGACAACGCCCTGCGATCCGTCTGCGTCATACGGCGGAACCCGAGATGCCGCAAAATCTCCGCGCAATGCCG
>CALMYW010000032.1 GCA_937873665.1 uncultured Sphingorhabdus sp. | reverse complement strand
CTGCTCGAGGCCGGCGGATTCAGACCACGACTACACCCTCGATTGGGATGAGCCTGATTGCGTAGGGCAGCGTGACCGCCCGCCGCCGTGGATTCTGAGATCTGGCCCAGCCGGGAAACCATGTTTCGGGCTCGGCGGCTAGCCGTCTGACGGCGCGTTCGATGCTGCGATAGTTGGTTCCGCATTCCAATGCATCCGCTACCTGCTCAAGTGCGTCTGCGGCCTCGTGTGATGGCCAGCTAACGTGTTTGGTCACCGCTCTTGCTGTGCTGGGCCCGACCTCCGCTTGGAACCCTAGAGCGGATGCGGATTCCGACCACGACCGTCCTGGCCGGGTGATCTTCGCTAGGCACAGACTTACGAATCTTCGGCCGAGGAACGTATGAGACTTCATGATCGGTCCGATGTGCTCCTCGTAGAGTTCTTCCGGTATGACCTGCGGAATGTGTGAGTCAGCCAGTTCCGTCCGGACTTGTATCGCCACTTGGCGGGATGGGCTTTGGCGTGTTTGCAGGCACTTCTGCACGATCTTGCTCAGCGTTGGTGCCTGAGGCGTTCGATTGCGGATCCAGGCAGCCTGGCCACCGTGAGTAGCGGGGATGTGAGCGATCCAGGGATTCAGCATGGCCGCTGCGGTCTCGACTGTTGTCGCTGTCAGAATCTGGTGAGCCGCTCCAATCGCTTTGCCTCGAATATTCGGATCATCGGCTGGCCGGATGCCCCACCGCGGTCCTCGTAGCTCAGTTCGTCGCAGCGCTGCTTCCGATCGGAGACTCTCGCCCCAGGCTGCCGCGGTCTCGGGGGTCGAGTGCGTAGCAATGTGCATGAGAAGAACCGCGGTCGCTCTCAAATCAACGAGGTAGCGCTCCGGCGGCGTCTCAGCCCCAAGACAACACAGTGGTACTCCTGCCAGCGCTTTACGTACCGCCCTACTGGCTTCGACGTCTTCGGGCGGCGACTGCTCTGTTGGGTGGGCCAGGACTGAGTGGCGGCAGCTTCGTCGGGGGCCGAGTGGGTTTCCGCATGGCTGCGCGATAGAAAGCTCAGGTCGGAGGGGGCTCGTCCTTCGGCTGCGGAAGCGCAGCCTGCAATGTGCACACGATGGCACCAAGTAGCTCGCATGGACATCGCATATAGCGATGTGGGGGAGCCTCCACTCAATGAGCCATCTTCCCGAAAGCAAGCATTCGGGACAGATTTGCGTGCCCTGCAAGGGAAACCATCCGCGGGCCGAAATCGCTCGGTAGGCCGCTGTGGACGGTTCAGCGAAGCCGCTAAAGTCCAAGGGGCGACTGTTTCCGAAACGCTGCAGGGTCGCGCTCTTCGCTTGACGGGGTGTCAGCGTTGTCAGCTGTTCAATACGCTCGAGCAGGTCGTTCGATGGTTGAACAAGTGCAAAGGTCAATGATTCTGCGCCGGGCCGGGGGTCGAGCGTGCGGAGAAGTTCCGCGGTGGTCAGGTCATTGGCAAGTGCGACCCGCTCTAGATAAGAGTCGAGCGCCTCTCCGTCTGTGAGTTGCACCCGGGCGGGCAGAGGCTTGATCGGCCTAGCCATGACAGTCAGCCAACTTGATCTTGTATGCGACGCAGGAATTCCTCACCGCGGCGTCGCAGGAGACCTCTCCCCTCGACTTCCGCGACTACTGAATCGCGCAGGTCGAGAAGCTGAAGCTTCTGTTCGACCGACAATTCTGCGTCAACTCGCCAGATGTCTTCGAGGGGCCGGGCACTGTCCGAGTTCAACCTCGGCTGTTGCTCGGGGCTTTGCACCCACAACCGGTGCTCAAGGCCCTCTGGAGCCTCTGGGCTAGCCCCGATTTCCGGCATCAACCATCTGACAGCCGGGCCGGGTAGCCCGATCCTGCCGGCGGTCAAAACAGGCGTTGGTTCATTAGCCAGAATCGCTGTCAGGTCCGCAGCGAACCTGGAAGGTGTGATGGGAGAGGCGTCAATCGAACCAATCCGAGCACTAGCACGGTGGCCAGCGCTTGCCGTGGCCTGGGCCTGACTGCCGGGCCCATTTCTATACGTTGTCACGGCTTCATGAACGTCTTTACATGCCTGTCTGCGCGCGTTCCACATCGCAGCTGCGCCTTGACGAACCCGCGCGTTCTCGCTATGCAAGGTGTGCCAGTTTGGATCGCCTGCGGCGAGGTAGCTCGTTGGGACGGCATCTTCGTGAAGCCCGCCTACATCGACGAGTTTGGCGATCCGTTTTCCGACTCGCATCAGGTTCGAGATTTCTTCCAACGCCTGTAATCGCGCCGCCTCCAGGTCCCGCCTAGGCTCCGTCTGATTGGCGGGTCGTTCGCAGAGAACCCGGAGGCTAGTCGTCATCGCGCTGTCGAATCGGCGACAGCTCACGATCGGAAGTAGGCAGTTGAGCAGTATCGCCGCGCGTTGCGGGGTTAGGACGGCTTGCCCCGTTGTGATCTGGACTTTCCCTAGCCACGTCAGCACGTGCTGTGTCCCGGACTGGACCTCATGGGGCCTTACTGCCTTGCCGAGACGTCGCAGCTGCTTCATCTGAGAAAGGAGCCGGCCAGCGAGGTGGAATGCCTCGCGGTTGTCGCGTAACAGATTGTTGGCGCGAGCTTGGAGCGCCAGGACTCTATCGCTCGCCACGACTGTTCTCTGCGGTCCCGAGTGGTTGACTTGCAGGAAGACGCGGTGCTCTTCGCAGGCAAAACGCAACCAGGTCTTCTCGCAGTGCGAGCGGATTCCGTGCACTTCACATTCCGGGCACACCCACCGCCTGCCTTGAAGGAGCCCTACGAGTCGGGGCGTAGGGCTCCGCTGGCGATGGCGGGTCGACATCGCATCAAGTTCGTCCGAACTCACGGACAGGCGCTGTGCTAGCTCGCTCAGTGGAAGTTTCTTGCGGTTCGAGAGATCCGCTGGCGCCAGCCCCTCGCACCCTTTGAGTAGAAGCGATACGGGGAGGTCATTCGCGTCAGCGCACCGTTGGACGAACGACGCCAGGGTTTCCTGCCGGGCTGGTGAGAGCCGTGTGGGTAGCTGGGTGGGCTGGTCGGTGGCGATCATGATCGAGTCCCTGCCAACGCGGCTTGTCGAGCTTCAGCGCGTGCGCTAAGAGGTACCGCTTTGATATGGGCCCCAGTAATCACTCCGGTTCCATCCTCGATTGCGCGGCCGGCACATTCGGTGAGAAGTTCACGCACATCGCCCAGATACCCTTGTGTCCTCATCCACAGTAGTCCCGCGAACTCGTCGTGGAGCACGCCCGTTGAAAGCCCGGGGAGACACGGCGCTAGAGCACGCTCCTGCGCCACCAACATGGTCTGCCACATGAGCCGTCCTTCGTTCGTGTCAACTTCTATCGGGCCGACGAAGTGCGCTTTCAACCTCGCGGCGATCTGCGGATCCGTGAGCAGTTCGCCCCCCTCGAGGTTTGCGCCCACTAGGACGATTGAGGCGCCCAGTTCACCGAGCTCAGTATTGAGTACCTTGACGTGATCAAGTACCTCTCTTCCGATCTTTTGCCCGGTGTTGAGCAGGTGTGCATCGTCGATGATCAGTAACCGCACGAGATGCCGCTCACACGCTCTCAGAACTCGTCCAGTCTGGAGACGGGCTACGCCCTCCCCCGGGAGCGCTAAGAACTCAAGGATCACAGAATTCAGGTCCTTCACCCTCGCGGCAGACGGCAAATTAACCCAGCAGACCGGAACCACGTCGCGCTCTTTCTCAGGATCTGGGTACCAGACTGGTCTGCCGTCCGGTCCAGAGGTCGGGTACCCCAGCGCCGATTCTCTGTATTGTCCCATCGCCCAGCGCTTGACGAACGTGCTTTTCCCCGCGCCGTTCGGACCGGTAACCGACATGAATGTCTTCGCTCCGGGCAGGGAATCATTGTTAGCCCTTACGGTCTCGGATAGTTGACGCGCAATAGCCTCCCGGTCCGGCGTCGTAAAAAATTGAGCGCGGTACCACTTTCTGACCTGAGCTGCATATTGTTCACGGCCTTCAGGGCTAGCCGAGCGGAGCTCCGCAGCCTTGAGTTGGTCCGGTTCCTTGACGCCCATCGCGATGCTCGCCCGGTGCCACCGATGCGCCGTCATTGCTTCTCATTTGCGTAGTCAAGTGGCAGCCGGCCCCAAGGGGCGTCGAAGTCGATTGGGCTAGTACTCAGCGTTTCCGTCGTAGTCGGATGCGGAGACATCGGAGTCCGTGATTCCGCATTCACAGCCTCGTTGATGTCACGACGAGATTGCTGCCTTCGTAATCGCGCCGCGCGGATCCGCGCTGGCTCTTCGAAATTCTCAGCATGAGTGGTGAGCTCGGTAAGTTCTTTTGCAATGAGGTGCTGGGACCACTCGCGGGAGATCATCTTCTTACCGCCTCGGTTCTTGGCAACCTTCCACGCAGCATCGACAAGTGCGTCCGTCATGGGCGCGTGTGTCAATCCGGCGCCCTTCCAGGGAACCTCGTTGACCTCGTTGGTTTCTGGGTCGCGGAACCACAGCCTGCTCAGGTCGTGAGGATCGCGGTAGAACGGCGCGGCGGCGTCCCTCTCACGAAATCGCCCTTTCCGACCGTTCCGGTACCCATCTAGGCATTCGGCGTCGAAGATGAGGTTCTTGCACTTGATTCCGCCATGCGAAATTACTGCCCAGTGAACTGGGAGGAAATCGAAAATCATGTCAGCGCGCTGGGGGACATCGATACAACCCGTGAGCTCGGTGAGCACGTCCCACATCTCGAGCGGCGTAAATCTCGCTTTGGGCTCTCCCGGAACGCGCAGTCCCGCGTGTTCTGTCCGGTGGTAGTCCAAGCTCACAAATCTCCGGAGGTGCTGCTCCAGTTCGTTAGCGGTCAGTAGGGCTTCTGTGTCAACCTTGGCGCCACGCTCCCCAGTGTTCCTGCCCTTGTATCCAGGGACTTGCTGCCAAGCACGTTGCAATGTCTCATGGAACCGCTCGATATGCGGATTGTCAGTTGGCCTGCCCCCTCGCGTCGGCAGGAAGTCAATTCCGAGCGACGCAAGAGTGTCTTGAAAGTGCGCTGACATGAAGTTTGAGCCGCGGTCACTCCGCACTGCATCTGGTAACACCGACGGGATAGCCTGCTCACCCTGAAGGGTGGTGTAGTCCGGCAGTACCTCAGTCTTGCCGTCAGCCGTGGTCGTCAAAGACACCTGACCCGGCAATCCGCACCACCTCCAGTCAGAGACGGAGGTCCCTTCGACGAGCATGGAGAAAGGTCGGCACACGTCATAGAGGAGTAGAGCCGCGTCAACTGCGTCAGCGGACTTTGGGACGACGCGCAACGCCAACACAACTCGTGTCGCCACATCGATCGCGGTAATAACTTCGACACTGAAGACTTCCCCAGTCTCCACGTCCCTCACCAGACAGTCCGCTCGGGTCGCGTCGATCGCAACGACCTGCCCGGGCCGCATGGCCGGGTAATGCTCGTAGCCTGAGGTGTTTCGCAGTGAGCGGGTCTTCTGGGTACGCGTCGTCGCACCACGAGTGAACATGAGCCACGAAAGGTACTGAGATTTGATGCGCTTCGCTGGTTGTTTGGATTCCACACCACCTTGCTTGAGCGCAACGGTGATCCTTCGGTCCAGCTCCGCGATGTTGACCGCAGACCGGTCCCCGTCGAAGGTGCGGGCGAGCGTTTCCGCGACCTCTCGATAGGCCTCATCGATCTGCGCCCACTCCTTCCGGGGTTTCAGCGCACGGCCATCGATCAACCCGACCAGCCCGTCTCGTCGCCAATTCTGGACCCAGCCACGAATTGAACTACTTGAGGGAGAGCTACCAGCCTTGTCCCCCTGGGCGAGTTTGCGTTGACGAGTCCGGTCCACCTCAAACTCGCTTGCCAAATGAGCCGCCATCGCGTCTGCTCGGGCTGTCTCAGATACGCCACTGTGCGCCCCAAACGGGTACCGCGGCTCGCCAGGCCGCGCTAGGTCAGGGTGCCCGTCTCGATAGCCTGTCAAGACCTCTTGGACGACCTCGAGCTTGAACAGCGCGGCTTCTCTCGCGCCTACTGATAGTGCGTCCCACAACGGTTGTAAGACTGCGGAGGAAGCAGCCACTCTGCCGTCGTCCATCTGGCGAGCTTCGGTTAGCTCGCCGAAGTTGATGGCTTCTTCCGCCCCCGTAGCAGTTCTTACCTCCAATCCACCCGGGAGGACACCAGTGACGCGGTAGAAGCCACCGGGCATCAGGATCAGGTCGCCACGCTTGATCGGCGTACGCGCGTTAGGGCGCCTAACACTCACAGCGCACCTACCGAGGTTCGAATCTCGCTGTCGAGGTCGATTCGACGCTGCAGATCACACGTGAGGTCTCCAGACCAGATGAGATGCCAAATCCCAGCTTTGACCCTCCCGTCCCCCCGGTCCAGACGCATCAACTCGCCTAGCGCCACTAATGAATGAAGTCGAACCTCCTCGATGATGAGAGGCCGCACGGAGTCGATCCAGCTCGGTGGCCGACGAAATCCTTGCAGCCACAACAGATTCAGCTTCTCCACCCGATCGAGCTCGGCGAACAGTTGGTAGCTCCACCCAAAAGCTGCACATGCTTCTCTCGTGACCGGAACGGCTTCGAGGAACTCCGCGTCCTGTTTCTCAACCGGCCGGGCATCCCAGATCGTCACCAACTTGGACGCGTCAACCGACAAGACATCAGGAATATGGGACTTTCGCCCCGATGGCGTTACCCACGAGACTCGGCATGGCTGAGGGGCCAACCACTCCACTTGCGGGTCTCTATCCAGTTTCCGCACGAGGTCGTGCTCAAGGCCGGACTCGACGTCCAGCACCCGACCGACGGTCTGACTCCAAGCTCGGGCGGGGATGTTCTTCGACCGCGTACTTGCACGAACCTTCCGGAACGGCGTGATACGTGAGAAGTCGGTTGGCGGGAGGCCCTCCGACCAGTCCCGTGCCTCCGGCTTGCCTTCCCACCGGAAAGACCATGTGATTGCGGTCATCAGACACCTCGCCAGGGGTTGACGAGCCGGGTTTCGAAACTGTCTGCTAGAAAAGACAAGGGAATCCTCCACTGAGGTAAGTCCTGATATCACAGGTGAAGTCCCACGCGAAAGCGTGGGCGGATCCAGCGAGAAGGTCGGGTGGCACCCCGGCCTTCTTTCGCATTTCGGCGCTCTACGCCGCCCGTGTTGTTCTAAGTTGTGGCCGCCCCCGAATCTCCAAGAGCCTGCGCAAGTAGGTCAGCGACAACGCCACTAACTGGCTTCTGGTTTCGGTTCGCCGTCTCATAGATCCGCGCGGCCAGCTCCGCTGGCAGTCGCGCGGAGACGAGGACTCGCTCGTTCGGCTTCAGTTGCTGCGCACGCAAACGAGGCCTGCCGGTTCGCGCAGGCTGAAGATCAACGCGAGGTGCATGATCAGCGGGCGACATGGTTGGCCTCCAAGCACGAGTCGGAGTAGACATCCGTCCTCGGAACTCACGTTATGCCTCGTGACCTGCACTGTCCGCGGAACCGCAAAGCTCGACAACTACGTCTGTAGAGTCAGCAAAGCTTGTAGCCTTCTGACCAGCATCTATGCACATCCGAGAACTTCTAGATTGACCGAGCCGTAGCGGGCGGACTCATGATGATTCTGGATTTCACCTGGTCAAGAGGATTCTGACGCCCAAATAGCTGGTTCAACCGTCAATCTAGAAGGTGATTTCGTCAATCTAGACCGCACAGCGACAGCAACCTACAGACCCCGCGCCATGTCGACGAACCGCGAGTAGTGGAGCTGGTGCGCCA
>CALMYW010000031.1 GCA_937873665.1 uncultured Sphingorhabdus sp. | reverse complement strand
TAGGATGTTTTGGGCAGCAACCGAAATGCGCTCACGAACGCTGGTTCCTTCCGTCTGGACAACCAGCGCTTCGATAAAGCAGGTCCGTTCATGGTCAATGACAGCCCCGAATAGGCCGATCTTCGATCCGTATCGCCGATATAGTGTCCGCTTCGTAACTTGAGCGTCTGTTGCGATTTCATCCATGTTCGCGCCTTCGTACCCATGCTGAAGGAAATTCTTGCTGGCGACCTCCAGAATATGAGCGCCAAGCCGCTTGCCGGTCGTCACTGTTGGTCGACCGGTACGGGCATGGGGCGCAGCATTGGGAGTGCGGTCAGGCATGATCGCAAAATCTCCTTTTTTAGGAATGCGATTCGCATCCGCTGGACCTCAATCATAAGCGAAGGTATACTCGTGCGTATACATATGATTCTTCGCGAACAGAAAAATCTGTTCCGGAGTTAAAGTCGCGCTGAGAATATGGATTTTTATGTCTAGTTTGGCACTCGTCACTGGCGCTACGCGCGGCATTGGCACCGCAATTGCAAAAGCTTTGAAGGCAGTCGGCTGCGATGTGGTCTCGGTTTGCCATGGTGGCTACTGTGCCTGACGCTGTGCGCGCGAAGATAATATCTTCCATTCCGGTTGGCCGGCGAGGAGGGCCCGAAGAAATTGCTCAGGCCGTGGTCTGCCTTACTTCGGCGCTAGCTGCTTTTTTTGCAGGATCCGTTCCTACCATGAATAGCGGGTAGTATATGGTTAACGGGTGACTTTGATTTCTTCCTTGGGCGATCATTCTCCAGATATGCCTATCGTTTCAGTCAGGAAAGTTTTCGGATGAGCTATCCATTTGATCAAATGACTTCGCTTGTAAGTGCCAATCAAAAACTGGGGCAGGCCTTGTTCGAGGTCGCCCGCGTAGCCGCGCAGCGACAGGCGAAAATTGCGTCCCAAGGTCTTGCGGTATTTACGCAGGCAGGTGCCGCACCGCAGGTGTCCCCGTTTCAATTCCCATTGCTGTCGCAATGGCCGGAAATTGTTATGGAGGTAGAGCAAAACCGACAGGCGTCGCTGGCGGATGTAAGCGCTGCGGTTGCGGAATGGCGAGATGCCGTCGGGGCCGCATTCTCGATAGAGGATGCGCAGCAGCGGGCTCGTAGAGTTTTCGATGTCTGGACGCGGTGACTTCCAGGGGGGCGATGCCGTTGCCGCTCCTGCGGATGCCGTCCGGGCTCCAAAGCCAAGGCTCCGGCGGCAAACTAAAATTTGACGACCAGTCGTCGCAAGTGGCCAGCGTTGTGGTAACGCGGACTGCTTGCCTGGTTGGGTTGACGAGGGACGGTGTACCAATGTTGCAATCTCGGGAATGGCCCTATGGGAAAGGGCCGGGCATCGCCGTGAAAAGGCGGCGGCTTTTGCTCGCCGCGTTTTTGCTCCTCGGTACGTCGGCCTGCTCGTTCACGCCCGATTATGTCGCGCCGGCCATGCCGGTACCTACTGCATATGATGCGCCTGATGCGTCGGGCGGATCGATCGCCAGAACGAGCTGGCGCGAATTTTTTCGCGAGCCTGAACTTCAGCGGCTGATTGGCGAAGCGCTCGAAAATAATCGGGATATTCGTATTGCGGCAAGCCGTGTGTCCGAAGCGCGGGCCGCCTGGCGGATCGAAGGGGCTGCGCTCTATCCGCAGCTTGACGCCGTGAGTGGCTATAGCCGTGGGCGCACTTTAGCCAATATTCCCGGAGCTGGGGCGACAATGGTCAGTTCCGAGCAGATCAGCGCGCAGTTGAGCGCAAGCTGGGAAATCGATTTTTGGGGCCGTTTGCGCAATTTGCGCGATGCCGCGCGTTGGCAGTATCTGGCAACAGAGGAGGCGCGCAGGTCGGTTGCCTCCGGACTGGTGGCACAGGTGGCGAACGGTTACCTCCTGGAGCGCGAATATGAAGAACGCATAGCCCTTGCCCGCAACTCGATCTCCACGCGTGAGGAATCGCTGCGGATCATGCGGCGACGTTATGAAGTGGGCTCCGGCTCGAAACTTGACATGATGCAGGCGCAGACCCTGCTCGCCCAGGCCCGCACGACCCTCTATGGACTGGAGCAGGATCGCGCGGTCAACCGTAACGCCTTGGCGCTTCTTGTCGGTCATTCGATTGGCATCGCGCCCGGACACCTATCTCTCGCCGAGGCGCCTGAAGGCCTGGTCCTTCCGCCTGGGCTACCATCGGAATTGCTGCTCTATCGCCCTGATATCCTGGCCGCGGAATATGGGCTTCGTGCCGCCAACGCCAATATCGGTGCCGCACGCGCAGCGTTTCTGCCAAATATCTCATTGACTGGCGCCTATGGCACCATGAGCGATCAACTGGATGGTCTGTTCTCAAGCGGCAGTGAAGCATGGAGCTTTACGCCCAGCTTGAGGCTACCACTATTCAATGCCGGGCGCTTGAAGGGCAACCTTGACGTCGCAAAAGCGCGCGAGGTGCGCGCCGTTGCCGAATATGAGCAGGCGATCCAGACCGGTTTTCGGGATGTGTCCGATGCGCTGGTTCAGCGGCGCCAGCTGCAAAAGCAGATCGAAACTACCCGTGACATGCTGGGCGCGCAGCGCGAGCGCGCGCGCCTTGCTCAGCTACGTTTTGACAACGGTCGCTCCGCCTATCTCGAAGTGCTCGATGCCCAGCGCGATCTGTTCGATGCCGAACAGGCGCTGGTCCAGCTGCGGCGCGCTGAAATTTCCAGCATCGTCGCGCTCTATTCGGCGCTTGGCGGCGGCTTCGTAGCCGATCAGACCTTCCAGACGAACTCGACAGAAAGCGATAGGGGACAGACGCAATGACGCAGGCCAAGAGCAAAAGCAGGCTTGTCCTGGGCGGGATCGCCGTGGCCATTATCGCGGCAGGCATAGCACTCTATCTGCTGCTCAAGCCGGCGGAACTTCCGGAAGGTATCGCCAGCGGCAACGGGCGCATCGAGGCGGTCGAGATCGACATTGCCGCCAAGACCGCTGGGCGTATCCGCGACATCGTCGCCGAAGAGGGACAACTGGTCAAAGCGGGTGATGTTGTCGCCCATATGGATACCGAGACCATGCGCGCCCAGTTGGCCGAAGCCGAAGCCCAGCTCGCCCAGGCTATCAACAATGTCCAGATAGCCGAAACCCAGGTCAGCCAGCGTCAAAGCGAGCGCGCCTCCGCCATGGCGACAGTCCGCCAGCGAGAGGCTGAACTCAATGCCGCGCGCAAGCGTTATGGACGGTCTGAAACTCTGGCGCGCGAAGGCGCTACGGCGGTTCAGGAGCGGGATGACAATCTGGCTTCGGTTGAGGGCGCAGCGGCCACCGTCGAAGCGGCTCGAGCTCAGCTGGCGGCGGTCGACGCCAGCATCGCCGCATCACGCAGCCAGGTCATCGGCGCACGCTCAAATGTCGATGCCGTCAGGGCTACGATCGTGCGTATCAAGGCGGATATCGCGGACAGTGATCTTCGCGCGCCCCGTTCTGGTCGCATCCAGTACCGTGTTGCACAACCGGGCGAGGTGGTGGCAAGCGGTGGACGCGTCATGAACCTTGTCGACCTGACGGACGTTTACATGACTTTTTTCCTGCCTGAGACGGCGGCGGGCAAGGTGCGTATCGGCAGCGAGGTGCGCCTCGTTCTCGATGCAGCGTCCAATATCGTGATCCCTGCGAAGATCAGCTTCGTTGCCGATGTCGCCCAGTTCACGCCCAAGACGGTGGAGACGGAAAGTGAGCGTCAGAAGCTGATGTTCCGCGTGCGCGCGCGGATCGATCCGGCCCTGTTGCAGCGCCATCTCGATATCGTAAAGACTGGCCTTCCGGGCATGGCCTATGTCAGAATTGATCCGAAAGCCGACTGGCCCGCAAATCTCAGCAACCTCGTTAAGGAATAAGACCGGTGGCGACAGCCCAGCCCCCGAGCGGACCGCCGGTCGTCCGCCTTGCCGGAGTGCATCTGCACTACGGCAAGGCGGAAGCCCTGCGCGGCATCGATTTCGAGATCGCTTCAGGACGGATGATCGGCCTGATCGGCCCTGACGGGGTCGGCAAGTCGAGTCTTCTCTCTCTCGTCGCCGGCGCGCGGGCCGTGCAGGGCGGGGCGGTGGAAGTGCTGGGCGGCGATATGGCCGACAGACGCCATCGTGAGAATGTCTGTCCGCGCATCGCCTATATGCCGCAGGGCTTGGGCAAGAACCTGTATCCAACGCTTTCGGTCGAAGAGAACCTCCAGTTCTTCGCTCGCCTGTTCGGTCACGACGCGGGCGAGCGACGCCGGCGCATCGATGACCTGACGCGCAGTACCGGCCTTAAAACCTTCCTGTCGCGTCCGGCGGGTAAGCTTTCGGGCGGAATGAAGCAGAAGCTGGGTCTATGCTGTGCGCTGATCCACGATCCGGACCTGCTCATCCTCGACGAACCCACGACCGGCGTCGATCCGTTGGCGCGCGCGCAATTCTGGGATCTCATCGCGCGCATCCGCAAACAGCGCCCCGGCATGAGCGTAATCGTCGCCACCGCCTATATGGACGAGGCGCAACGCTTCGATTGGCTGGTAGCGATGGACGATGGCGCGATCCTAGCCACCGGCACACCTGCCCAGCTGCTCGAGCGCACGGGCTGCAACGATCTTGACGCCGCTTTCGCCGAACTTCTGCCCGAAGAGCGCAAAGATGGCCACGCACCGGTGGTCATTCCGCCGCTCGATGTCGAGGAGAATGACATTGCCATCGAGGCGCAAGGGCTGACCATGCGTTTCGGGGACTTCGTTGCGGTCGACCATGTTTCGTTCCGCATCCGCCGCGGCGAGATTTTCGGTTTTCTCGGATCCAATGGCTGCGGCAAGTCGACGACGATGAAGATGCTGACAGGCCTGCTCCCCGCAACGGAAGGGCAGGCCTGGCTGTTTGGCCACGAGGTGGACCCGCGCGACATCGCTACACGCCGCCGGGTGGGCTATATGAGCCAGTCCTTCTCGCTTTATGGCGAGTTGACGGTGCGGCAGAATCTGGAACTCCATGCGCGCTTGTTCCACGTTCCGGCTGAAGAGATCGCCAGACGTGTTGTCGAGATCGCCGGCCGCTTTGGCCTTGAGTCAGAGATGGAGGAATTGCCCGAGCGTCTGCCGCTGGGCATTCGCCAACGACTTAGTCTTGCCGTGGCTATGGTTCACAACCCGGAGCTACTGATCCTCGATGAGCCAACGTCGGGCGTGGATCCGGTCGCGCGCGATTCATTCTGGCGCCTGCTTGTCGAACTGTCGCGGCGCGACCGGGTGACAATATTCATCTCCACCCACTTCATGAACGAGGCCGAACGCTGCGATCGCATGTCGATGATGCACGCAGGCAAGGTACTCGACAGCGACGCGCCCGCAAAGCTTGTCGAAAAGCGGGGCGCGAAGTCGCTCGAGGATGCCTTCATCGGTTATCTGCTCGAGGCTGCCGGAGAAGGCGGGGCGCCAGCGGAGGACATCCCTGAACTCCAGGCACAGGCCGAGCCAGTTCACGATCAACCTCCTGCGAGACGCCGGTTCAGCCTTCAAAGGCTGTTCAGTTACGTCTGGCGTGAAACGCTTGAACTGCGACGCGACCCCGTCCGTGGTACACTGGCGATTGCAGGTTCTGTCATCCTGCTGCTCGTGATGGGATACGGCATCAGCATGGACGTAAACGATTTACGGTACGCCGTGCTCGACCGCGACCAGAGTGCGATGAGTCAAAGCTATCAGCTTGACATTTCCGGGTCTCCGTATTTCATCGAACGACGCCCGATCACCGATTATGACGACCTCGACAAGCGGATGCGCAGCGGCGAACTAGCGCTTGCAATCGAGATTCCACCCGGCTTCGGGCGGGATGTAATGCGTGGCGCGCCGGTAGCCATTGGCGCCTGGTTCGATGGCGCGATGCCGTCTCGTGCGGAAACCGTGCAGGGTTATATCCAGGGCATGCATCAGCTCTGGCTCTCCGAGCAAATGCGCATGGCCGGCATGACGACCGCTTCGTCGGTATCGGTCGAGAACCGCTTCCGTTACAATCCCGACGTCAAGAGCCTGCCAGCGATGGTGCCGGTCGTCATTCCAATGCTGCTTCTGATGTTGCCCGCGATGCTCGCAGCGCTTGCCGTGGTGCGCGAAAAGGAAACGGGCTCGATCATCAATCTTTATGTTACGCCGGTCACGCGAACGGAATTCCTGCTGGGCAAGCAATTGCCTTATGTCGGACTTGCGATGCTGAATTTCACGGTCATGGTGCTGTTGGGTGTGTTTCTGTTCGACGTGCCCATCACAGGTAGCGTGTTGACTCTGGTGGTGGCCGCATTGCTTTTCTGCGTTATCGCCACGGGTATGGGGCTGTTGGCTTCGGCCGTCACGAAAAGCCAGATCGCCGCGATGTTCCTGGCGATGATCGGCACGCTGATTCCCACGGTTACCTACGGGGGCATGCTCGATCCAGTCTCCTCATTGGAGGGTACGGGCCGTATCATCGGTGAAGTCTATCCGGCCAGCCATATGTTCACGATCAGCCGAGGGGTATTCAACAAGGCACTGGGTTTCGGCGATCTGGCGGGATCATTCTGGCCGCTGATGCTGGCAATCCCGGTCATCATCGGTGTCGCGATTGCGCTGTTGCGCAAGCAGGAGCAGTAGCATGCGCCAGAAGCTCTCCAACATCTACCGGCTTGGCGTCAAGGAGCTGTGGAGTCTTTGGCGTGACCCGACAATGCTGGTGCTGATCCTGTTCCTGTTCACGGCGTCGGTCTACACGTCCGCCTCTTCAATGCCGGAAACCCTCAACAAGGCGGCAATCGCCGTCGTCGACGAGGACAATTCGCCGCTGTCGCAGCGGATCGTTTCGGCATTCTATCCGCCCCAATTCAAGACACCCGATCGCATCGCTCCGTCGCAGATCGACCCCGGCCTGGATGCAGGAATCTATACGTTCGTGCTGCACATCCCTTCGGGTTTCCAGCAGGATATTCTCGCAGGGCGTAAGGCGGAAATCCAGCTTAACACTGACGCGACGCGCATGACTCAGGCGTTTAGCGGGAGCGGCTACATCCAGCAAATTGCGCTGGGTGAAGTGACTGCTTTCATGCAGCGATACCGCAGCAAGACAAGCCTCCCGGTAGACCTTGAAGTGCGCGCACGGTTCAATCCGACGCTGAACAAAAAATGGTTCGGTGGCCTGTCTCGGATCATCAACTACATCGCGATGCTCTCGATTATTCTGACCGGGGCCGCGTTGATCCGAGAGCGCGAACACGGCACTATCGAGCATTTGCTGGTCATGCCAGTGACGCCTTTCGAGATCATGGCGAGCAAGATCTGGTCGATGGGCCTTGTCGTGCTGGTGGCGTCGTTTGCCTCACTCAACCTGGTGGTACGCGGAGCGCTCGACATCCCGGTCGCAGGATCGTTAACACTGTTTTTTTCTGGCGCGGCGCTGGTGCTGTTCGCGACGACATCAATGGGCATATTCATGGCAACCATTGCGCGCAATATGCCGCAGTTTGGGATGTTGGCGGTGCTTGTGCTTCTGCCGCTGCAGATGCTTTCAGGGGGTACGACACCTCGCGAAAGCATGCCTGAGGTGGTGCGCACCGTCATGCTCGCTGCGCCAACCACTCATTTCGTTGAACTGGGGCAGGCGATTCTGTTTCGCGGAGCCGGAATCGATGTGGTCTGGCCGCAGTTTGCTGCGGCGGCAGCGATCGGTGTGGTGTTCTTTGCAATTGCGCTCTCGCGCTTCCGTAAGACGATCGCATCGATGGCGTGATTCGCGTGCAGGTAGGCAAGATTTGCTTCAGGAGAACTGGGTGTTTTGGTGCCATCGCCGTCAACGTGTGCATGAATTTTTAATGAGAAAATTGCATTTTTGTCTGAATGATCCTATCTGGAAACCAAAGGAGCATTCAGTGTCGGCAGTGACGGAACTCGCGCGAAAATTGCGACCAGGGCAAGTTTACCGGCGTAAAGATCTTGCACGCTGGTCAACTGCCGTTGACCGGCATCTGCGTCAGCTTGTCGCGAAAGGACGCCTTGAGAAGGTGGCGAACGGTCTGTACATGGCGCCGCGCCGGACCCGCTTTGGTAATGCTCCGGCAAAGCCGGAGAAACTGGTGGGGAGGTTCCTTGGGGATGAACGTTTTCTCATGGTGTCGCCCAATGCCTACAATGGCCTAGGTGTGGGCACCACGCAGCTTCACAACGTGCCGGTCGTCTACAACCACAAGCGGCATGGGCGCTTCAAGCTCGATGGTCGCGAGTATGATTTTCGTATGCGCGCCACCTTACCGGCTCATCTGACCGAGGAGGTCTTGCTCGTAGACCTGCTTCATAACCTCGAGCGGCTGCCTGAAGATGCATCCAGCATCTTGCCTAAAGCCTTAGCGCGCGCGCGAGGAATGGATCGCAAACGCCTGGCACGGGCCGTCCGCGACTTTGGCTCGGCTCGAGCGGAGCGGTTATTGTCGCCTGTGCTGCACAGCACATGACGCTGCTGCACAACTTGCCTGATTTCGGCGATCTGATTGCCGTGACTGCCCGAAACCACGCAATCGACCCAAGCCTAGTCGAAAAAGACTATTGGATCATGCATGGTATCTGGGGTTTGCAGCAGTTGGGTTTTGGCTTCGAGCTCAAGGGCGGCACCTCGCTGTCAAAGGGCTTCCGCCTGATCCACCGCTTTTCCGAAGACATCGACATTCTTATCCATCCCGATAGTGAACTCCCGACAGGAAGGAACCAGAACAAGCGGATCCATGTCGATGAGCGGCGGCAGTTCTATGATAGCCTGCCGCCTCGGTTGAGCATTCCGGGCTTCCTCACAGCGGAGCGCGATCACAATTTCGACGACGAGCGACTGCGGAGTGCTGGCATTCGCTTGCTCTATCCCGAACTCAACCATCTTCCCGCAGGCATAAAGTCGGGTATTCTGCTTGAGGCAGGCTTCGATCAGGTCTCTCCAAATCGACCGTGTCTGATTTCATCTTGAGCCTATGATATGGCTGCCGCCAGCGGCGTTCCGGATATTACTGACAACCGGGCAGTCGACGTGCCGTGCTATGAGCCAGGGTACACTCTCGTCGAGAAGCTCCAGACAATCTCAACCAAGTTTCGCCGGCAAGGGGAAACCGGCGAGATGCCGCAAAACTTTCTGCGGCATTATTATGATGTCTATTGCCTTCTTGAGGATCCCGATGTCCAAGCATTCATAGGCAGCAGAGCTTACCTTGCACACAAGGAAGCTCGCTTCCCGGCGGCCGACGAAAAGCAACTTATACGGAATGAAGCGTTCCTGCTTTCCGATCCGGAGACGCGATCACGGTTCGAAGCTGCATACCGGAGTACAAGTGCTCTCTATTATGATGATCAACCTTCTATGGCAGTGCTGCTGGAGCGTCTTGCTGCACACCTTCATCGACTTTGAAGGGAGGCAAGAAGCGATCTCGTGACCCTGTCGCAGTCCATGTCTAGAGCGTTCTGCGGATAACCTGAATCGAAGGTTTCCTTGGCGGGTCGATTTGTGATTCCTCCTCCTTGGAGGTGGATCATGGGCAGAGCGCATTCTTCTGATCTTCGTGTCCGTATTTATGCGGCGATTGCTGAGGGTGGTTCGCGACGGGCAGCGGCGCGGCGTTTTGGGGCGAGCGCGGCGACGGCGGTCAGGCTGGCGCAGCGCCAGGCGCAGACCGGGTCGGTGGCGCCTGCCAAACAGGGTCGACCTGCGGGCAGCGGCAAGCTGGGCGCCTACCGCGAGATGGTGATCGGCTGGGTCGAGGCGGATGGTGAGCTGACCCTGTGCGAACTGACCGAGCGGCTGGCGAGCGAACATGGGGTGAGCGTGCATCACACCTCGGTGCTGCGCCTGCTCAAGGCGGCAGGTTTTACTGTCAAAAAAAACTCTGCTGGCCAGCGAGACCGATCGCGCTGACATCGTGCGTGCGCGGCGGGTCTGGCGTGACCATCGCCAGCCGTGGATGCGCCGCCGCCCGGAACGGCTGGTGTTCGTCGACGAGACCGGCACCACCACCAAGATGACCCGCCTGCGGGGTCGCGCGCGCCGAGGCCAGCGGCTGAGGATGAAGGCTCCGTTCGGTCACTGGGGCACCCAGACCTTCATCGCCGCGCTGCGCCACGATGGCCTGACCGCGCCCTGGGTGATCGACCGTCCGATGAACCGTCAAATCTTCGAGGCCTGGGTCGAGACCCAACTCGCTCCCACGCTCAAGCCGGGCGACATGGTGATCCTCGACAACCTCTCCAGCCACAAGAGCGAGAAGGCCAACGCGATCCTCAAGGAACGCGGGGCGTGGTTCCTCTATTCCACCGCCGTAGGATCAAAAAACGCTCTACTCCAATGGTCTACGTCCACCCGCGCACAGGTCTCCTAGGTGGTAAACTCATAAACTGGCTTGCGAGATGTAGATTGGATTGATTCAAGG
>CALMYW010000030.1 GCA_937873665.1 uncultured Sphingorhabdus sp. | reverse complement strand
AGGCCAAGGCCGACAAGGAGGCGCTGCTGGCGCTTCAAGGCGCGAGCGGCTCTGGCGAGCGTCTGCACGAAATCGACGTCGCGCTGATCGACCCCTCACCGATCCGCGACCGCATCGCAGGCGGCGACGAGGCGAGCGCGGATGACGCGCTGCGCGAAAGCATCTCGCAGGATGGCCAGCAGGTGCCGATCCTGCTGCGCCCCAACGCGGGGCGGCCGGGGCGGGATCTCACCGTTTACGGCCACCGGCGCGTGCGGGCGCTCAAGGCGCTGGGGCGCCCGGCGCTCGCTTTGCTGCGCGAGATGAGCGACGAGGACGCCTTCGTCGCACAAGGCAACGAGAACAACGAACGTCGCAACACGAGCTTCATCGAGAAGGCGCTGTTCGCCACCCAGCTCGCCGCTGCTGGCCTCGCCCCGACGCGCGTGGGGGCGGCGCTCGGGGCGCATCGCACGCTGGTCCATCAGATGATCGGACTGGTCAACGACCTGCCCGCCGAATTGATCAGCGCCATTGGCCCGGCGCCTAGCGTTGGACGGCCGCGCTGGCGCAGTCTCGCCGATCTCGCCAAGACCCATCCCGTCAAGGCATGGAAAGCGGCGGTTCAGGCCGATGGGTTTTCGGGCCTCAGCAGCGATGAGCGTTTCGCCTTCCTGTTTTAGCGCCCTTCGGCCCGCCCCGCCCCCGCGCCGGCTGCCCCCGCGGCGTGCCCGCGCATCCGCGCCGCCCCCTCGCCGATCCGCCCCCCCGCCTGCTTCTGCACCGCCCGCACGGTGACCTTGTCCCCCCGCGCGACGAGTACGCCGTAGGCGTGAGCGATCTTCTCCGACGTCGACATGGCAGCCCTTCCAGATTCAGCGTCCGGTAACCGGTAATCGGTAACGTGTTTTGTTTCCGACGTTACCCATTCTAGGTGACGCCCGCGCCCATGTCGAGGATCGAGCGCTGACCGCTGCTAAGGCGCCCGGCGTCCGGCGGCGAGCACACCGGCGGCGACATGAGCCGGGTGGACAATTCCACGTACCAACGACTGAACGGAGAAGATTGTGGATGCAACAATGCTCGCGCTCACTCTGAGCGTGTGCGCGTACTGCGCGATCGCGGTGACCGTGATGGTCGCCGTGCCCGCCGGTCGCGGACATCACATTGGCCGTCCGGGGACGTTCGTCGGCATCGCCTCCGGCGTGACAGGCCTGGGACTGTCCGGAGTCGCCGTCCTGGCGTCGTCGGCGGTCCTGCCCATGGTCGCCGGAGGCGCCATCGGCGCCGGCCTCATCGGAGCTGGTCTCGGCTTGGCCCTGAGTGAGGCGGTGAAGGCTCTTCCCGCCGGCAGGGATTGAACTTTGAGGGCCCGGCCCCGGCGAGTCGCCATTGACGGGCCTGGCACATCTGCAGCCGGTTGCTATCCAGCGTGCCGGGGTAAACCTGTCAGGATGGACGGGTGACCTCCCGGGACCTGGACCTGCCATCCAACTATGGGCGCCTCGTCGAGGATCTCAAGGACAGGGTCCGACGAGCACAGGTCACCGCGCAGCGAAGGGTCAACACCCAGCTGATCGAGCTGTACTGGTCCATCGGACAGGCTGTGCGCGAGGAGAGCGCCCGGCAGGGGTGGGGTAGCGGTGTGATTCGCAGGCTCGCCGAGGATCTTCGGGCCGAGTTTCCCCAGATGAAGGGCTTTTCTGCCCGAAACCTGCAGTACATGGCGACCTTCGCCGGCGCCTGGACTGCCGGACCAATCGCGCAACAGCCTGTTGCGTACTTGCCCTGGGGACACGTGACCGTCCTGCTGGACAAACTCAGCGCCCAGGACGATCGAGACAAGTACGCAGCCGCAGCCGTCGAGCACGGCTGGTCGCGCAACGTGCTGGCCAACATGATCGCCAGCAGCGCCCTCGAACGCCGCGGGGCGGCTCCGTCGAATTTTGCGCAACAGCTTGTTGCGCAAGATTCCGAGCTTGCCCAGCAGATCGCCAAGGACCCGCTGATCCTTGATTTTCTGGACCTGTCCGGCGAGGTCGCCGAACGGGAACTCGAGGAGTCCCTGACCGACCGGATCGTCGATACGCTGCGCGAACTCGGCCCGGGATTCGCTTTCGTGGGAAGACAAGTGCACTTCGACGTCGGGGGCGAGGACTTCTACGCTGACCTACTGTTCTTCCACGTCGAGCAATTGCGGTACGTCGTCATTGAGCTCAAGACCGGCAAGTTCAAGCCAGAACACGCCGGGCAGCTGCAGTTCTACGTCGCCCTGGTCGAGGATCGCCTGCGCCGCGCCTCGCACGCCCCGACTGTCGGGATCCTGGTCTGCGGCAGCCGCAACGACCGTGTCGTCCGCTACGCACTGAACCAAGCCGGCGCACCCCTGGCCGTCTCAACCTTCAGCTATGAGGCCCTACCCGCCGCAGAGCAAGAGGCACTACCCAGCGAAGACGACCTCACCGCAGCCCTGGCCCAAATCACCGAGAACGACCAAGACCACCCGTAAACAACGCTGGAACACACCGTAGCCCCAAAACAGGGCCCGACCAGCCATTATGTTAACGCCGATAACTTATATTATGACAAGCTAACGACGTCGAGTTCTAGATCGGGCGATTTAGACCACTCCCCGGGTTACCCACACGTCCGCCTGCGCTCGGGCCGTTGGTTCGCCGACAAAGTCGAGCGACAGCAATGTGGACAAAGTTGGTAATGACCGCCCCAAGTCTGTCTGCCTCCCAATCCTGTCTGACCCTCTGCTCCCCGTGCCACTCGTCGAGCGCCTGGTCGCACCTACATCGCCGTAGACCGAGTCACCGGCGACCGCGGCGTCGGTGACCACCCGGGCCTGAGTACCACAAGACGACGGCGATCCGGGCCTAGGGCCCCACCTCGGGTCGACGACCAGCTGGACAGAAGTGCTCAGCCCTCACTGGAGAGAACTTGATAAACCAAGGTGCGAAAGCGATTCTGTGCGCAAACCCCCACCACCGAAACCACATTAACATCGTTCGTCGAAGAAAAGCGCTGCAGAGATGACCTGTAACTGTCAGAATTTAACAGCCCCCACCATAGAGTGTGACTACGAGAGAAAAGGACAACATGTAAAGCTGGTTCTTTAACGCCAGGCCATGCATCCTGATGACGTAACTTCCTAATGATTGACCGTCGCAGTACTCTCGTGGATCGCCACGCAGGTGAGACGTCTAGGAATACTAAATGAGTGGCGAACTTCAGGGCATCCCCCACCAAATTTTCGTACTGGAATTCTGAGACCCACGATCCCCCGGCAAGCGCAATTCCTGCTGAATGGGCGAAACTATCCCGCATTTTCCAACCGGGCCCAAAGTAGAGCGCATCAAGCTCGATATACTGCGAACTGAGTAGTACAGAAAGCTCTCGAGCAATCGTAGTTTTACCACTCCCTGGGAGCCCGGCCACCAGAATCCTGGAGTCACTATTCAGTGTCGCCAGCCACTCCGCTAAACCGGAGAATGCCGTCATAGGGAAACCTGCCCACTAAAAAAACTGTCCACGAAGTAGGGCAACTTGTTCAATCCGCCTTCCTGGCGGAAAATACAACCATTGATGAGGACCTGAGCGGCCTTGGGTCAGCCAGTTCAGCCATTGCAACCTCAGCCAGCGGGCGCCCACCGAAGCTACCCAGCTCCTCATACCTATCCGCAATTTGCAATCGGTGAACCATTCTAATGGCATCATTAACGTTTGTGGAAACGTTGACGAAGGTTGAACTCTCGACGTGTTTCGCTGCGGGCCTAAGCTCGGAAAGCAAACTTGGCATTCTCTTACAAACTTCTTTATCGTAAGTGCTGTTTAGTCTAGCGATTGACTTCATTCGGGTCCGGTAAAGGTCGAAGGCTGGCAAAAAGTTGCCAACAGGGGAATCCTCTAACTCTGCCACTACGAGCAGCCCGCCGGGAGCTAACGCTCGCCACAACTCGTTCAATAAATTATCCGCACCGGGAACGTGAGATATCAACAATCTGGCATGAATAAATTGCACTGATTCGTCTGCGATCGGCAACGTGAGACAGTCTGCATTGACAATAGCGGCGCCTTCAGACGGCGGCAGTACTGCCGGCGGACTGGAGTCAACGCCTAGGTATTTAAAACCGTGCGCCGTTGCTCTCGTCCTGATTGTGCCTGCCCCGCATCCAACGTCCACAAAAAACGGGTCGCAAAAACGGTGAGAAGCCTTGACGAACGGGGAAAACGTCAACCGGTCGTACATGTCCCCCAGAAGCCCAAGCCGCTTATACTCACGTGCACTTGGTTCGTATAAGTACCCAGCCTGACTACCGGAATTGGCCATAGCTCCGCACCCCTTCATCCCAGAATGTGGGGCAGAAAGACGCCCTCTTGGTCTATGAGCTCTTGAGACCTAGAGCAGCCTTGGGTAAGGGATTGATGCCCAAGGGGAATGTTGTCATACCCGAACGTACACTGCACAAGTTCTGCGCTTAGGGCCCTGAAGACGGTGCGTGAGGACCTCGCTCCAGGGACTTTAATAGTGGATATTCTGGCTAAGTCGAGGCACTCTGGTGGTCTTGATGGCGATTCAGCCAACGCTATCACCGTATCTAGGTGCGACTTGGAGGGCGACAGCCAGTACGTCGCATGATCTATCGCAGTTCGAACGCTCCTGTGATCTAGACGTACCCTTCCCGGAGGTCCGAATTTTTGACCTAGCCAGGCCTCGAGCA
>CALMYW010000029.1 GCA_937873665.1 uncultured Sphingorhabdus sp. | reverse complement strand
CCCCCCCCCCCGGCCGCCCCCGCCCCCCCGTTCATCCCCCCCCCCCCCACCCACAGACCGCCCCCCCCCCAGGCCCCCCCCCCCCCCCCCCGCCGTTACCCCCCGTTGATGGCCCGTCCCGCCGCCACGGGCGAACCTGAGCGGCCAGGGGGATGCAGCCATTTGGTCGGCGGCGCAACTGAGCTAGCGCTTTTTGATCACGCAGGATCTAGACTTTTCCGATATCCGACAAGTTAAGCCTGGAACTCACCACGGCTTGTTGCTGGTTACGTCACGCCTCTCAGCCGCCGCCAGCCGAGCGAGCGGTCGGCTGGAGCACCACGCCACCCGCTCATCGATCTAGCCCGTAATCCGATCGAACACTTCGGTGAAGTACCGCGGGTATCGTTCCAGAATCGCCTCCACGGCGGGTTGCTCTTCGCGCATGGCGTTCCGCACCTCGCTACGCGATGCGATCTCCGGAACGGCTCCGGCGAGTTCAAGGGCGAGGGGCCGGTCGGCGAATCCGGCCTCATACAGAAGGATCGGGGCGCCCGCCGGAAGGCCGTACTTGCAGCGCTTCTGCAAGACCTGGAGCAGCCGTAGCGGTTCGCCCTCGCCGTCATCCTCGGGCGCCAGGAGCTCGAACAGCTCGGCGATGGCCCCGAGCACATGCGCACCATCGAACCCAAGGGCGTTCTCCCCCATCTCGACGATGTGCTCGACCTTCGGCTTGCGCGGTTTCGCACCAAGGCCGATTCGGACACCCGCGGCTGTCATGCTGTCGTGAAGGACCCCAAACGAGTCGCCCGCGATCCAACGCGTTGCGAAGGCTTCCCTTGTCTCGACTGGCCGCCACTTCTGGAACGTGTCGCTCTCGATTCTGGCTGCTATGCACGGCCACACGATGTCGAAGAGTTCGTCGACGTCGGCGCAGCCAGCGATGCGTTTCAGGTTCTCCGCGACCCACTGTTCGAGCGCGACGGTATCCCCGACGCCGAACAATGTCCTGCCGTACACCCGCCTCCTCTCGGCGTCGCCGACGCGCGCGGTGACATTCGCCGCGAGTAGTTCGAACAGCTGGACCAGTTGCCCGCGCTGTTCGGCTGACGCGAGATGGTACGCGAGCGTTCGCTTCGCCAGCTCGCCGACTGGGCCTGCCCCGAAGGTCTGCTCGTCTCCGCTCTCTTCCCAATAGGCCACAAGGAAGCTCTCCACCGCCGCAAGGATGTCTCGTCTCTCCGCCAGCTGCCTTCGCAGCGTCTCCGTCGCAAACCATCTGCGGGTAAGCTCTGTCGCGGCCTCGTCGACCCAGGCGCCGCCACCCTCTTGGTCCGCAACATAGGCCCTCACCACGTCGAGGGGGTCGATGGCCAGAGTCACCTGCCCACCATCGCTCTTCAACGGTCCCAGTACCGATAGCAGCGTGCTCGCGCAGGGCTCCGAGTTGCTCACCTGCAGCAACGCCTTGAACTCGGGCCACTTGCTCTCCGCACCGCAGCGAGTGTCGTACACCTCAGGGTTTGCGAAGAGGACGCTGCCCTCCGTGTGCATGCCCGAGCGACCAGCGCGGCCCATGAGGTTGTGGAAGTCGCGGACCTTGATCCTCTCGCCGCCTTGCTGAGCAGTCGTCACGATGAGGTACCGAATCGGAAGGTTCACTCCCTGCGCCAGGGTGGACGTGCAGAGGATGAACTTGCCGAGGCCCTCTTTGATCGCGTGCTCGACCGCAAGACGCACGCCGTGCGGGGTGTTCCCATGGTGCGTGAACGCACCGATCTTTGCCGCACGGGCAGCAGCCGCACCGGCTCCAAAATTCCGCTCGTAAAGAAAGGCGAGGCGTTCCACCTCGGGACCATCCGAGACTGCGACGGGCATCGGTATCGCGAGCCCACGAGCTGCCACGTCAACGAGGGCCTCGCAGAGGCCTGTCGCTGTATCCTTTCGCCCGCAGAAGATCGCGATCGCACCGTTTCGAACCAACGTGAGCCCCAAGTATAGGGCCACCGACTGGCCGTCGCCCTTCTCGGGGAACCGGCGCTCCTTCGTCTCTCTCGGACGAAGGGCCAAGGATGTGGATCTGATCACACGGGGAACGAAGAACTCCTCTTCGTCAGGATTCTCCGGCGCGACGAAGTGAAGTTGGCCCAGTTGCGTTTTCCAACTCGTGAACGCGACGGAACGCTCGGTCGGAAGGAGGTCAGCTCCTGCGACCACCGCAGCTTCTTCGCCAGTCAGCCACTTGGCAATGTCGGAGGCGTTGGTGATAACCGCGGAGATCAGAACCTTTTGGGCCGTCGCGGGGATCATCCCCTTCAGCGACGTGACGAGAAGCTCGTAGGTGACGCCGCGTGGCCCGGTATCGAATTGGTGGCCCTCATCGAGGACGAGCACGCCGACCCGACTCGCGAGCTCTGGAAGGTGCCGCAGCACGTAGACGAGCTTCTCCGGTGTCATGACCAGGATCGCGTGCCCACTAACTAGCTCGTCGAAGTCGAAGTCTCTCTGGAACACATCCGACAGCTCGTTGACGTTCACATGCTCGCCGCGGAACGCTCGCGCGAGACTCTCTCGGATCTCGTGGCAGAGGGCTCGGAACGGACCGACGACGACGGCGAGCGACGCCCGCCCGCTCAAGAATGCGCTGCGAATGATGAGTTCGGTCGAGCGACTCTTGCCCGCGCTCGTCGGCATCTGCACGACGGCCGACCCGCCCGCGAGGACACTTCGCTGCCCAAGCAGGCGCTGCGCGGGCCAAAGCTCTCGTACAAAGAACCGCTTTCCGAGAGCGGGTCGCCAGGTCTCCAGCGGTAGGCCTGAGTAACGCGGCAGCGAGCGTCGAGCAGAGTGCTCGACGCGGCGACTGACTATCGCGCAACACGCGTCCGCGAACAGCAACTCGCGCGGCGTGCCATCGCGATATGCGACCTCCCTCAGTGACACCGCCGCAGTGTTGGGCTCCTGCTCATCTTGGTCGTCCAGAGCGTAGAACGCCTTGATACCGCGCGAGACACGACTAATCCCCTCGCCGTACCTCAGGCTCGCGACCTCCTCGATGGAAGAGGAGAAGTCGCCGCGCAGGAGCCACCAGAGAAGGTGATCCAACCCGCCGGCATCGAGGTCTATCGCTTGGGGAACTCGCGAGACGAGGACGCTGGCACTGCCTGGGAGGTCGCACAGATAGTAGGTCGCGGAGGCGAGCACGAGGAGATGTGCATCGCCTGCTTGCGCCATCTTGCTCGCCGCGTACGCGTCGAAGTAGCGGGCAGCGAACGGAAGCGACGAAGAGAGGTCTGCCACGCGTGCGGCATCAGCGCCGCTCCTCGATACTGCCGCGGCGACGTCCCCGAGCATTCCCACCGCTAGACGTAGCAGTCGGGCCGGATCGCGGGGGACACTGATATGCTCGCTCTCCGGAAGGCCATACTCGAACATCTTGGCCTTCGAGCGGGTGATGGCGAGCAGCACGTTGGAACTCTGCTCAGGCTTCATCGGCGGCCCTCCGATAGAGTTCGTGGACCAGCGGCATGAGGTTCGAGCCGTGGATAACGATCAGCGTCAGGTTGTCGGCGTGAGGATGGGCTACGGTGGTCGTGGCGCCAACGTCCTCCTTGTTGAAGACCGATGAGGAGAGAAGAGCCACGGCGCCGTACTCCTCCGAGTAGGGGCGGTCCTCCAGATTCTGAAACCGTTCGACCGTCTGCACCTCCGCAGCACGACCGTGGTCAAGGAGCCGCTGCTTGATAGCGTTGAGGCTTTCGGCCTTTCGGATCTCATCCTTCGCCGAGCCATTCACCGCGTCCTGGAGCCGGCCGTTCGGCGTGTTTCTAGTGAACTGAGCTTTGGCCTCGAAGAGTGCAAGCGCATCCTTCGGGTCGTCGCGACCAGGGGCCACGACCTTGAAACCGATGATGTCAGTCCCCTTCGTGGATTCGTTGCGCACCACCTTGTTGTCGTAGCGCGTCCGGGGCAGCCAGTAGGCGAGCACGAATTCGAGGTAGTCCGCGACGAGAACCTCTCCGAAGTCGCCGGCCCGGATGCTCGGCCCCGGAGCGGCGCTCTCATCCGGGAACTTGATGGTGCGGAGGTATTCAGCCCGGGTGAGATTGGTGCCCTGGCATAGATTGTCGATTTGGTCGTCGCGACAGTACTGGTTGCGGAAGTGCTTTGCCCACGCCGAGAGGACGGCGTCATCCTTCGCGTGTTTTAGCTCCATGACGCGGACGGGTTTCCCGTCCGTGGTCTTGAGGCACTTGCCCGTGTCGACGAGCCAGGCGAGGTGGCCGGGAATGAATGAATGCGTGCTGATTGTGACCTCTTTCCACAAGACTGCGTTTCGTTCACCTACGTTCGGCGCCTAACGTCCGAGTTCAGCCGCGCCTTGCAAGGAGCGAAGCGACGCAGTATGGAATCGGCGCAGCGACTTGTTAGGGCTCATCCTGTACTACTCCCAAGTCCAGGTCGTCCAACTCGTTTTGCGGGTCGCGCCGGAAGACACCTAAGACCGTCTCCCAGATTAAAAGGCCCAACTCATACAGATCTTGCGTCTTGTCCAGCGTAACTTGGCTTACTTGCCAATGTCTGGAGCCGTCACTGGTTAACCCGAAATGGCGACAGTGATCATAGGTATCAATGAACTCTCTGAATCTCATTTTGAGGGCTTGGTCGAGTCCATGAAGATCTACAAGTCTGTCAAAAATATGCCTCGGGGAGGGCACGCGCTCGTCCGGGATGGGATTGTTCTGCCCAAGAAGCTGAGACACGCTCAGTCCGATTGTGCAGATGAGAAATACACACCGCTCGTGGAAGTGCTCGATGTGGTCTCCCTCGGACAGCTCACGTTGCAAAGAAGCCCATTGAAATTTCGCCTGCTTGAGCGCGTAAAGTTGGAGATTCGTGTCCTCACCACTTGAGTCAATGAAGTAGTAGCGATACACGATATGAGCCCTCACAGTTAACTAGACAGAATGTCGGTCGGGTGTCCTATGCGGAATCTGCCTAGCACGCCCAACCCAATGCTTGAGTTGCACGCGTTGCGGCATACAATTCAAGTACAGTTGATCTGGTTTAAGGACGCTAACACATGTCGGCCGCTCAAACAATGACAACATTCGCCGAAGCACGCTTCCGGGCGCGGTTCGTCGAGCGCGCGCGGAGGGGGGTCCAGGAAAGCGCGCTCCGGTGGCATGTGCGCCGTACCGAGGACTCTATGAAGGCGTTCCCGGGCAATCGCCTGGGTGAGCACATCCATAGGTATGTCACCTGCTAACGGCGAGGCTGATTTGCCCCAGTTGCTGCGTCGTGTCGCTTCTCTGGCCGCAGGCCTTGCCGAGCCAGACGGCCGATCGGATACGGCGACTGGACGCCTGACAGTGGACTCCTGGCGGGAGGGCGCTATCCTGCACCCTTGTCGGCCCCATCGCCGCCAGTCGCCCCGTTGCCACCGGCCGCTCCCTTGCCGCCGGTCATCCCTTTCCGTCACGAACCGCAGAACGAGCACCGCCCATGGAACTCTCCACCCTCACCGCCGTTTCCCCCATCGATGGCCGTTACGACAGCAAGACCGAGGACCTCCGGCCCATCTTCAGCGAGCTGGGGCTCATCCGCCACCGGGTGCTGGTGGAGGTGCGCTGGCTCCTGGCCCTGGCGGAGCACCCCGGGATTCCCGAGGTACCGGCCCTGTCAGCCCACGCCCGCCACCTGCTGGAGGCCATGGTCGAGAACTTCGGCGAGGAGCAGGGTCATCGGGTCAAGAACATCGAGCGCACCACCAACCACGACGTCAAGGCCGTGGAGTACTTCATCAAGGAGCACATCGCCGGTAACGCCGAGCTGGAGGCGGTGAGCGAGTTCATCCACTTCGCCTGCACCTCCGAGGACATCAACAATCTCGCCCACGCCCTGATGCTGCGGGAGGGGCGCGGCCAGGTGCTGCTGCCGCAGATGGACGAGGTCATCGCCACAATCCGCGCCCTGGCCCACCGCCTGGCGGACCTGCCGATGCTGGCCCGCACCCATGGCCAGCCCGCCTCCCCCACCACCCTGGGCAAGGAACTGGCCAACGTCGCCGCCCGCCTGGCGCGTCAGCGGGACCAGGTGGCCGAGGTGCCCCTGCTGGGAAAGATCAACGGCGCCGTGGGCAACTACAACGCCCATCTGGCCGCCTATCCGGAGCTGGACTGGCCGGCCTTCGCCCGCGACTTCGTCGAGTCCCTGGGCCTGAACTGGAATCCCTACACCACCCAGATCGAGCCCCACGACTACATGGCGGAGTTCTTCGGCGCCACCGCCCGCTTCAACACCATCCTCATCGACGCTTGCCGCGATCTCTGGGGCTACATCTCCCTGGGCTATTTCCGCCAGAAGACCGTCGCCGGGGAGGTCGGCTCCTCGACCATGCCCCACAAGGTCAATCCCATCGATTTCGAGAACGCCGAGGGCAACCTGGGCATCGCCAACGCCATCCTGGAGCACCTGGCGCGCAAGCTGCCCATCTCCCGCTTTCAGCGCGACCTGACGGATTCCACCGTGCTGCGCAACCTGGGGGTCGGCCTGGCCCACACCAGCATCGCCCTCCAGTCCGCCCTCAAGGGCCTGGGCAAGCTGGAGGCCGATCCCACGCGCCTCGCCGCCGACCTGGACGCCAACTGGGAGGTCCTGGCAGAGCCCATTCAGACGGTCATGCGCCGCCATGGGGTGGAGAAGCCCTACGAAAAGCTCAAGGAGCTGACCCGGGGTCACCGCATTGGCCAAGCGGAACTGGCGCGATTCATCGATAAGCTCGAGATCCCGGAGCCCGCCAAGGCCCGGCTAAGGGAACTGACCCCGGGGTCCTATGTGGGCAATGCCGCCGCCCAAGCGCGGGGGATTTGAGGCTGATTGCCGCTGCGCCAGGGCTTTGTGAGGTCTCAGCGGTGGCTCGGCTGGAGTCCGGTGACCTCGGATGCCCTGAAAAAAACCTTTCGATCAGCAATAATAAATTATATATATCAATAAGATGGATGATTTTAGGCTGTAAAGGAACGGTGATTTTCACCAGTTGTCAAGGTTTGAAAGCGGCGCGGCTGATGCCCAGCCGGCGCATCCGTGAGCGCAAAGGGTCGGGATTCACGTCCAGGAGAGGGGCGGCGCCAAAAGGTCCCTC
>CALMYW010000028.1 GCA_937873665.1 uncultured Sphingorhabdus sp. | reverse complement strand
AAATGAGGGTAGGCAATGTCCGGTTTGGCGGGGGAATGGCGGGAAATGGCGGAATTGAGAGAGTGCACGCCCGAAGGCAAAGGCGGGGACGCAAAAAGCCCGGTCACGTGGACATTCTCGGGCACAATTACCGAGCCCGGCAAGGTGCTGGGCGAAGAGATTGCTGCGGCGCGGGTTTTCCGCGCGCAGGCCAAGGCGCCGAACACCCTGCGCGCCTATACCAGCGACTGGAGCCAGTTCGAAGGCTGGTGCGACGAACGTTCGCTCGACCCCTTGCCGGCCCGGCCTGAGGCGGTGGCAACGTACCTTGCCGCGCTCGCGCTGGCGGGTAAGGCCGACACCACCATTGGGCGCCATCTCGCCGCGATCGGGTGGAAGCATCGGCAGGAGGGGCTCTCCGCACCGGTCCTGCGCGACGACCGCATGGTCATCGCCGATACGCTCGCGGGCATTCGCCGCGAGGCCAGAGTGCGGCCGAGCGCCCGCAAGGCCGCGATCACTGCCAAACAATTGATGAAGATGATCGCGGCGGCGGAGGGTCAAGGCACGCGCGCGATCCGCGACCGGGCGATCCTGAGCCTGGGTCTGGCGGCGGCGCTGCGCCGCTCGGAACTGGTCGCCCTCGAATGGCGCGATGTCGAACTGGTGGACAAGGGGCTGAAGCTAACGCTGCGCCATTCGAAGACTGACCAGGAAGGGGAGGGGCAAGTGATCGCGGTGCCCTCCGGCAAGGTGCTGAGGCCTGTCGAGCGGCTCAAGGCATGGCTGGCTGTGCGGGGAGGCGGTGTGGGTCCGCTGTTTTATCAGATCGACGCGCAGGGGCGGCTGACCGACAAGTCCATGTCGGACCGTTCGATCGCGCGGCTGATCCAGAAATACGCAAAGCTAGTGGGTCTCGATCCGGAGACTGTGGGTGGCCATTCCCTGCGCGCGGGGTTCCTCACCGAGGCCTCTCGTGCGGGCGCGACCATCGCCAAGATGCAGGAAGTGTCGCGGCACAAAAAGGTCGAGGTGCTGCTGGGGTACGTTCGGTCGGCAGAGTTGTTTGACGATCATGCCGGCGAAGGGTTCTTGTAAGATACTGCGCTAGGCCAATGCAGCGTCGGCGGAGCGGTCGGGCGCGTCGCGCTCCACTTTTGCCGCAAGCTGGCCCAGTCGTCGTATGCACGGTGCATATGCAGCTTGGCGTGGGGAGATAGCGGAGGTGATGTGTGGTATCGGGACTCACGGCGAGAGAACGATCGGCGGCGATTGTCCTTGTTATTGCCCTAGCGGGTGCAGGGGGCGCGAAGGCAGCGACCCTATGGGTTACCATGGCTATCTGGTGATGCTCTACCGGGCACGCAGACTGTAGCGCTGGATCCTCCAGCAGTCGTAACGCCGATATGCTGCTGCGCAATCAACTGCGCGATGCGGGCGCCCAAGGCCAGATCGGGCTCGTGGCCAAACCCTCGAAATTGGATCAAGCCAGCGCGATCAATCAGCACCAGCGATGGTGTCCCACGCAAGCCGTAGCGGGTCATAGTGATCGGTGCGCCTTCCGCTTCTTCATGCGCATCGACCCCGACCGGAAAGCCGATCCTGTATTCGTGCAAAAAGGCTTCGAGCAATGTTGGTGTCATGGCCGCATGATGCTCGAACACGGTATGAAGGCCGATGACCGCGATATCGCGACGGTTGAACGTCTGTTCGACACGCTGGAGCTGCGGGAGCCCATTGGCAACGCAACCCGGGCAAAGCATCTGGAATGTGCCGAGGACAATCACGCGCCCGCGCAAATCGTCCAGGGTCAGCGGCTCACTGTTGAACCAGCGTGTAGTTGCCCACGGCAGGGCTTGCTCGGCATTCATGGTTTGCACCCTTTCCAATGGTCATTGGTCGACATTTGCATAGTTGCACCTTCTTGATGGGCGACGGGTCCGGTCACAACCGGACCCGTCAAGTAGAGCCTGCTTGGCTCTGCGTTCTAACGATTGACCCTGCCGGGCAGGCTCAGATCGCCCGATGCCACCTTGAACACATTGGCAACACACAGCAGCGGTGAGTGCGCGCTTTCGTTGACCCGCAGTCCGGCTGTCACACCGTCAAAACCAGCTGTCTGGACGATGGAGATGTTACCGAACGGCACTCTGACTTCGACCGTCTCCTGGGTCAGACTGGGTTGCCAACCGGGGCTGTCGAGCAGGATCGGCGCGCCAGGCCAGGTCATTGGTAGCCGCGGGCTTGTACCTGCGGGAATATCCTGAACTTTGAGACCATTCGCACCGCATGCTTTGTCCGGCCCAAGAACCACCCAGTGCATGTGCCATTCGCCGCCATCATTGGCGAGGTTGCCATCCCTGGTCTCGTCGAACAG
>CALMYW010000027.1 GCA_937873665.1 uncultured Sphingorhabdus sp. | reverse complement strand
CGCGACATCGCCGACAAGATTCAGGACGATCCGTACCGCTTCCTGATCTGCGCCGACAAGTTCCAGACGGGCTACGACGAGCCCTTGCTGCACACCATGTACGTGGACAAGGCATTGTCGGGCATCAAGGCGGTGCAAACACTTTCGCGCCTAAACCGTGCGCACCCCAAGAAGCGCGACTGCTTTGTCCTGGATTTCCAGAACGACACCGAGGGCATCAAGCTGTCGTTTCAGGACTATTTCCGCACGACGATCCTGAGTGAAGAGACTGACCCCAACAAGCTCAACGACTTGAAACTGGCGCTGGACAGGGCACAGGTTTACACCCCTGAGCAGGTCGAAGAATTCGTGGCGCTGTTTCTGGCCGGCGCTGAGCGTGACAAGCTGGACCCGATTCTGGACGCCTGCGTGATGGCTTACCAGGGCACACTGGACGAAGACCAGCAGGTGGACTTCAAAGGCAAGGCGAAGGCGTTTTGCCGCACCTATGACTTTTTGGCGTCCATCGTGCCCGGCACCAACGCGGGTTGGGAAAAGCTGTCCATCCTGCTGAACCTGCTGGTGGCAAAGCTGCCCACCCCCAAAGAAGAAGATCTGGCCAAGGGCATCATCGACACCATTGACATGGACAGCTACCGGGTGGACAAGCAAACGGCGATGAAGATCTCTCTGGCCGACAATGACGCCGCCATTGACCCCGCCACCGGCGAAGGGGGCGGATTCAAACCACAGCCGGAACTGGAACCTCTCAGCAAGATCATCAAAGCCTTCAACGAGACCTTTGGCACGCTGTTTACCGACTCCGACCGGGTGGTGAAAAAGATCCGGGAAGACGTTGCACCCATCGTGTCGGCCAATGCGGCCTACCAGAACGCCAAGCAGAACACCCCTCACACCGCTCGCATGGCCCATGACCATGCGCTGGGCATGGCCATGCAGATCTTGCTGAAAGACGACACCCAGATCTACAAGCAGTTCGTCGAGAACGAGTCGTTCAAGCGATTTGTTGGGGATATGGTGTATGCGATGACAAGCGCCAGGTAGTGAAGGCGCTCGCGCGTCACCGCTCTAAGGCGTCACGCAACAGAAGCGATTTATGAGGCCATAAAAGAAGGCTTCAGAATCAGCGTCGCACCGGCGACCCAAATGCCATGAAAGTGCCTCCGACTTTTCTTGGGGGGAATTAACTGTTATCGGATGTTCAGCACCAGGCTTATCGCCGGTGCATCGAATTCAGCCCAGCAAAGGATCCATAACCGTTCTTCCGAGGTAATAGGCGGTCAGTGCCCTTCGGCAGTATTCGGAGAAGGTCAGACCCGATTCCTCAGCCAGTTTGGAGAGTTCACGAACGAGTTGAAATGGCATCCAGACTTTTATGTCCGCAGTACTTTTCCCAAATGCCTTTATGAACTCTGGGCGAGGTGCATCGCTCAGATTCTTATTTGATGAAACGGTGCCAGAGCCTTGGAGGCTGAATTTCCTTCGTCCTTCTTGAGGGAATTCGGTACGCCTCGTTGGCCACCACAAGCCGTTTGCGACCAACTGTTCAAAGACAAGACGGCCGTATACATGGACCATAAGCGCATTGCGAACCAAGTCACTTTTGCTTTGCTTAAATCGGTCACACAAGACTGTCAGGCAGTCGTCGAGCGACTCCGGAAGCCAGATCTTCTGAGGAGAGTCGTCAAAGCTAATTTGATCCCAGTCGCCCGGGGGGGCGTGAAGTGTGGTCATGGGCTGCGCGCGGATGGTGTCATCCACATTTTGAGGGGAACTCAGGACATTGTTGCGCTATTTCTTCAGACTGGCGCTTGGAGGTAGACATGAACCGTGTCTGCTTCCTCCCATGAGATATCCAACAGACTGTAGATCGGACTCGACATATGCAGACAAATTTTCTACTTGGAACCATCAAGATGACTGACCCGGCACACACTGCACTAAAGAGGCAACCTTACGATCTGATTGCACGGCACGCGATCAACGAGCATGGACTTATCACGGCCAAGGAGCGCGCGGCCAATGAGGCGAGCCTGAGAACTGTTGGCCCGATCATTTCTCGCTACAAGGCGGATCCTACGAATCCGCGATCAAAGACCATCGTCGTGTTAACAAAAGAGTTTTGGGATGAGACCCTTATCTCTCTCGATTGAGATTGAAGTGGGACGCCAAGCATGTGTCGCCGCTGGCTCGAACCAACCGGAATTCTCGACGGTATAAGCCTCAGTAGCTTTGCATGCGCAATGAGTGGGTTGAACTGCTTGGCTATCCCGTGTGGGTCAACTTGAATCCGAAATTTGAACGGGAAATCTATGAACGAAACTGAAGAGCAGCGAGAGTACGAGGAAGTTGAGAAGTGGGCTCAAGATCGACCGACGATTGAAATCGCCGCCCGTATCGAGGAACTGCTGAGGACGAACAGCTACGCCAGAGAGAGGCTCAACCAGCCGGTCTACGGTGACGGCGAAGCCGAAGGGCGCAGTTCGGTTGTCCTTGACCATAGTGGCTACAACCGGTCAGGTAGCTCGAATTGGGAGCACGATGATACCGGCGCGAAGATGAATTATTCTGGTATGGCGGACATCGCCCTTATCGCCCAAGCGGACGAAAAGGGGTGGGAAGCGGGCTATGACTACCCTGTAAATGAAGACGGCGGGGACCAGTAGTCGTTGGGCGGCGAAGCCCCATGCAGACCTGTGATTCAAGGTGGGCAAGCGCCGCGCCAACAGGAGGAATTGACAACAAGGTACTCAAATGGCAAACATCATCACGCCACTATGCGTGGGCATTGATTTTGGAACATCAAACTGTGCGGCTTTCCTGCCGTCTGGTAACTTGGACGCGGAACCCGTTCCCTTAGAGGGCGAGAGCATGCTCATGCCTTCGGTCATGTTCGTCACCCGCAAAGAAATTGCCACCCGGCAAATTCAACAGACAGAATTCACCCGGCGGCTAAAAAATGCGAAAACGGCCGAAGCAAAGCTCGATCCGGAAAGGCGCGCTCGCGGTGAAGAGTTGGCGAAACAGGTGGAAGAAGCAATGCGCAGGGAGTTGGCGCAGGAGGCCGAGCGCCAATATTGGGATCAAAGCTTTTTCTCAATGCTCAACAGCGGTCAGGCGGCACTATACGGCAGCCCCGCGATGAAAGCGTATGTGAGGGAGCCAATGAGTGGAGCCCTGGTCAGGTCGCCAAAATCCTTTATCGGATCAAATCTCGCCCCCTACCAAATTGACGGCTTCGCCGCAACCATCGGATCGATGCTTGCACACATAAAGGAACGCTGCGAAGCCTGGTCTGGCAGGGAAATTCGAAGAGCGATCATAGGCAGACCGGTGAATTACAGCGGCGTAGACTCACAGAGAGCAAACGCCAAGGCGATTGATGCCATGGAGCGGGCAGCCATGCTCGCTGGTTTCGATGCCGTTGATTTCTATCTCGAGCCCGTCGCGGCTGCATTGGCTTTCGAGCAAAGCCTTGACCGTGAGGCCAAGGCGCTGGTCATCGACATCGGCGGTGGAACCACAGATTGCGCGATCATCCGCTTGGGACCAAGCTTTGTTGGCAATTTCGACCGCAGCCCGGATGTCCTTTCGTCCGCGGGTAGCCGGGTGGGTGGAACAGACTTCGACTACAGCCTCGCCTGGGCTCACATCATGCCGCT
This sequence comes from uncultured Sphingorhabdus sp., assembly GCA_937873665.1. The sequence continues at coordinate 4 of CALMYW010000027.1, read as the reverse complement.
GCTA
>CALMYW010000026.1 GCA_937873665.1 uncultured Sphingorhabdus sp. | reverse complement strand
CAGCCATCTCGCTCGTGGTCGCGGGAATCCTGATCATGAACGTGATGCTGGTCTCGGTCTATCAGCGCACATCTGAGATTGGTTTATTGAAGGCGATTGGTGCGCGACCCGGGGACATTTTAACGCTTTTTTTGTGGGAATCGGCACTATTGTCTCTCGCTGGAGCCATGCTCGGTATCACTGCCGCCTTGCTGTTTGCATGGTTCGTAATGCAGATGCTTCCGGCGTTTCCGCTGCAGATGCCGCTCTGGGCTTTCTTGAGCGCCATCGCAGTTGCGGTGGCTACCGGGCTATTGTTCGGTATCGCGCCCGCGCGGCGCGCGGCTAGGCTCGACCCCGTCGTCGCCCTTAATCGGCGAGGCTGACAAAAGATGAGGCTTTTCGATACCCTATTCCTATCGGCGAATGCAGTAACCGCGCAGCCTATGCGTTCTTTCCTGACGTCGCTCGGGATCGCAGTCGGCATCGCCGCAGTGGTGATGTTGACTGCGATCGGTGAGGGCATCCGATTATTCGTGATGTCGGAATTCACCGATTTTGGCACAAACGTCCTTTCGATCACTCCAGGCAAGACCCTAACCAGTGGAGCGCCCGGCGGCGTGAAAGCCAGCGTACAGCCCTTGAGCCTGGAAGATGCTTATACCCTAATGCGCGTGCCTGGCGTGCGAGCAGTGGTGCCGATCATACGGGGTAGTGGCCAAGTGAAATACGAAAACAGAAGCCGGAGCTCAACCATTGTCGGCACCGGCCCTAGCCTGTTGGCATTATGGCGAGTCAGCGTCGGCAAGGGCCGCTTCCTACCTGCGGGCGGCCTTGATGCTTCGCGCTCGTTTGCTGTACTCGGACGGCAGTTAGCACAGGAGCTCTTCGGTGACGACAACCCGCTTGGCCGAGTGATCCGGATCGCTGGTGAGCCCTATCGCGTCATCGGGGTGATGGCTTCGAAGGGCGAGATGCTCGGCGTGGACGTGGACGACACAGTTTTCATCCCAACATCCGGCGCCATGTCCATGTTCAATCTTGATGGGTTGATGGAGATCGGTGTCCTATTTGACACAAAAGTGGACGAAAAGGCACTTTCGGAGCGATTGCGTGCGAAGTTGATCGAGCGACATGGCGACCACGATTTTACGGTCGCCACACAGGACGAGATGCTCAACCGCTTGGGTGCGATACTTGCCATCCTGACCCTAACGGTCGCTGGCCTTGGGGGTATTTCTCTAGTGGTAGGTGGCATGGGGGTCCTGACCATCATGACGATCTCTGTTACCGAGCGCACCGCCGAGATCGGGCTGTTGCGCGCAATGGGATCAAAGCGGCGTCATGTGTTGTTGTTGTTCGTTATCGAGGCCATGCTCCTCGCCAGCCTCGGTGGTGCCCTTGGACTTTTCGGTGGCATCGGCGGGGCATTGATCCTAGGCGTTCTCATACCGAGTTTACCCGTGCACATCTCGAACAACTTCGCGGTCGCCGCCGTCTTGTCCTCAATGTTCATTGGGCTAATCGCTGGCGTAGCTCCGGCACGTAGGGCGGCGAGAATGGACCCCGTCACGCCGCTTCGAGCAGAATAGCGGGGGCTCGCGCCCTAACCCCCGCCTGTGGAAGGAGACGTGGAAACCTGAATGGGTGCCGCCTGCATCACTTGGCTCTAAGCCGCCCATTTGCTTCAGGCACCCAAGCTGCGATGTGCGCTTCAGACCACGACCGCATTTTCCTTCGTCGAAGTGCGACGGGTGCTTGTCACGAAGCTCGACTGGAGATGGTGTTGGCCTCGATTTCTCTTAAGCGGGCAAACCATCGGCAAATCGCTCATCACCGCACCGCTGCGATTTGAGCTATGAGTGAGACTAAGAAAATTCAGTCATCTATCAATGCTCCGCCTCCTTTAAATCCGCCGAGGTATCCCGGTCCAGGTCGGCGGTGAGGTAGTCCAGGGTCAGGGGCAGACCCAGTTCCAGTCGGGCGATGTGTTGCAGACTGATGCGGATGTGGCGCGGCCGGCACTCCAGCAGGTGGCCGCCGTGGCGCTTGTCGGCGGTGAGGAAGTGCAGGTGATAGCCGGGGACGGCGACGGACTGCATGAAACCAGGGGTCCAGAAGCCGACCATGCTGCCCTCGATGTCGGTGAACTCGAACTCCGGCTGCTCCCGGGCCACCTCCACCAAGGGGCGGTAGGCATCCTGGCGGGGGACGGAACGGGTGCGGACATAGTCGAAGCGCCCGTCCAGGCGCAGGGCGTAGAGCATGTTCTTGGACGGCAGCAGGCGGTCGAAGAGGGCCAGCAGGCCAGGGTAGTCCAGGGGCTGGTCGATCTCCTCGACGCTGTAGGGGCGGAAGAAGGTGATGCAGGTGAAGGGGGTGCGGGTCTCGTCCGGGACCTCGTAGGCGTTGCCGTCGGAGCGGAGCTGGTAGACCTGGCTGTCCATGACCACCATCTCGCCGTCCAGGTCGTTGAAGGTGCCGAGGCCGAAGTCGCCGCGGGCCAGGATGTCGGCGTTGGTGGTGTCCTGACGGTAGAAGCACACGACCAGGGCATTCTCGGGGGCCATGACGTAGAGCAGGGTGTTGCGGGCATTCATGACGGCATGGCCTCCAGGGCCTGGGCGCGGGTGTCGACCACTTCCAACAGGCCGAGGAAGCCGCTGATCTCCAGGACCTCGCGAATGGGCTGGCTGACCTGGCAAAGGATCAGGCGGCCCTCGTCCTTGCCGATCTGCTTGGCGGCCATGAGCAGGAGGCGCAGTCCGGCGCTGGAGAGGAAGTCAAGGGCGGAGAAATCCAGCACCAGATGGGAGCAGGTCGCCAGCCGCTCCATGAGTTGCTTCTCGAAGACGGGGGCGGTGGTGCTGTCCAGACGGCCCTGGGGGGCGATGACCAGGACCTTGCCGTGATGGGATTCGTGCAGTTCCACTTGGTAACTCCTGAAGGGGGGTGGTCGGAATAAGGGTCGCTACCGGGCGGGGAGCGCGCGGGCAGGCGCGGCGCGGTGGCGGGGAGGTTATCGTTATCGCCCTCCGTGCAATGGCAAGTATAGTCTTCGCGTCTCAATTTTCGGTTTTTCCGGGTCGGGTGGCGTCTGGCGGGGGACAATCTAGACCCATTCCTGGAGGCTTGACGACCGCCT
>CALMYW010000025.1 GCA_937873665.1 uncultured Sphingorhabdus sp. | reverse complement strand
CCAGGCAACGACAATTCGCCGTTCGAACCGCAGCGGAAACGCTGACCAGACCTGCACCGTCAGACCATAATATTTGCGCGGCGCACCGCCGGGCGCAGCGCTGCGCTCGACCATCGGAAAGTGGGTGTGATCGAGCCTGAGCCAGAACTTCCCGCAAGGGCTGCTCGTAAAGAACCGGCAAAACGTCATCGTATTGGCGCTACGCGGTAAAATGGTTCGGCTGGTCTGCATTTCGCCAGAAATGGGATCAACCAGTGTCAGCTCAGTATAGGATACCTCGTCGAATTTGAGCATTCTCTCAACGATCAGGCTTCCCTCGCCTGTAACCCTGCCGAGCGCGGCCGTGTTACAGGACAGGTTCGCGACGCGCGCCGCAATGCTGGCGCTCGCAAGGTCGATGCAGACGGCATCGCCTTGTTCAGGTTTGCCGGGAAGGATCCAGACATGGGTTTCGCCGGCAAAGACACTGACATTGCGGAGCTCGTCCAAGCGGATCTTGATGCTGGCATAGAAGGTTTGCCGGGCCGGATCGCCAAAGCGAAAGGTGCCATCCCCCGCCAATTGCCAGAAGCGGTCCCGTTCCGGGCCCAACATCCCCATGCGAAAGCCGGCGTTGACGATCCAGCCCTGAGCATCGGCGCTGGCGCGCACGACCGCAAGGTCCCTAAAGAAATTAATTTGGCCTGGCATTCCCTTTTTAATCTCCGAAGATGGTCGCCTATCTTTTGTTGCAGAAGCGAATTTGAAGAAAAATCGTCAATCCAATATCTTGAAAATTGCTCCGATCAAATTTCGGGCATTGTTCACATACTTGGCTGCCGGGCCGCTTGTGTTGGATAAAATAGCATCGACCATCGTGTGAATTTCTTTTTGGAACACCTGCTCGCCCTTGTCATGGGCTGATGGCTTGCGGGGGCGACGATGCTTTTCTTTGTGGTCGTGCCGCCCAAATGTCTGCGCTGCTTTTCGCCGTCGCAGATCATCTTCGAGGTCGCGGATGAGCTCGACATGGTCGTTCGGCGAAGAATTTTTATCCCGGTGCTGATCCCTTTTTGCACGTTGGTTGCGCCGATCCGCTTGCCGCTCGCGGACATAGTCTTGCAGGAAGGCCCATTGGGCGGGGCTAAGCGGCTCTACCGCCTGCGCGAAAATGGCCTGTCTGGATGCATATAAATCGAACCATGGCCGCGGATCAGCGCCGTTAAAGTGACGCTCGGAAATGAACTCCTGTTCTTCCCGCGAGGGGGGCAGACCTTGGTGACAAACCTTGAAAATGATCGCCTCTTCGATCCGCGAAAGCATGGCTATCGCGGATAGCGGCGCTTTTATTTCAGAGGCTTGGTCTGCATATGCGGTCTCTGGTTTGACAGGTGTGGCCGCGATCTTCTGTTCACCCGCTGGAATATGCCAACCCAGCATTCGGCCGCCACCAAAATTGCTCGATACAAAGATGGGAATGGTCGGCTCGATCGCTGAATGGCGGCAGAAATCGGCCATGTAACGGTTGAGAGCCAATCCGATCCACCAGCCGCAAATCCTGAACATGGCGGTGTTCTGATTGAACGAATACTTATCCTCGATATCGCACAAGGCAACGCGCATCGCCCGGTAGAGGTGGTTCAACCCCGTGATGCAGGTAGCCGCCGGCTCACCATGGGCCGGAACCGACCAAGAACGCCCAGAGGCCTTCGCCGCAAGCATTTCACCATGCCGGCGGGCATCACTGATGACGCCGCGATCGCCCAGACCAACTTCAAGGCCGACAGGATGATCGTCTTCAGGGCCAGGGCCTGCTTGGTAAAGAACATCATACAGCGCGTTGCCATCGATCCGGAAGACGATGTGCGTTGGCCTGTCCGAAAGGATTGCTCGCTGGATTTTGTCCCACCCCTTACACGCAATGGCGGTGTGGTCGACATCTTCCAGCAAGGTGTAACGGAGCTGCCGGTCCGGACAGCCCGCTGTCACGGCACGCAGCATTTTCTCTACTGCGGACCAATCACCATTGATCGCTGCTGTTGCGAGCGTGTTCTGGAACGCTTTGGCGTCCAGCGTATCGATGACGGACTGGAACTGCTCGAAGTCCATGGGGCCCCCTTTTTAGTCAGACATGCGCCATAGATTTTTTTGACTTTTTTTCGGTTAATTTCGCACCCACCTCTAGTTGGCTCTGCCCGCAGCGCGGTCCATCGGTGTCATCTTGACAGGACCGACGGATCGCTTGTTTACAGGCTAAAAAACAATCCTCACAATGGGTTAGTGTGGAATCGCCGAACCCCAGGTGTGGAGCACGGCAATGATGCCGCTCAGCCCGCGGCATCGGCAGCTTCGACAGCAATGCGGTACACTTGCCGAGTGCTGAGCGGCTTGCGCTAATCTATGCCCCGGAACAGCCAACCATCGGGATGCCTCACGCCTTCCTTATGCCCGATCGTCCACCTTTGCCACACTTGGCCCGGAGCAAGCTGCGTTGGCTGTCGATGTCGCGGACCTTGCGCATGGCCACCTCCGCGGTGCGAAGCCCGGCCCCATGTACCACCTTCGGGGCCGGCTGATGCTTGGTGCTGGTGGTCGCAGCGAGCATCCGCGTGAAGGGGGGGCTTGCCAAACTGGCCAAAATGCGGATCGTCACGCGCGGGAGGTTTCAGCGCCAACCCACGAGGTATCATCATGGCCAGAAAAGGAAGTCTTGAAGCGGAACGACAGGCAATCGCAAGGGAGCGAAACGCGCTGGAAGCGCGCGAAGCGAAGCTGCGGGAAAGCGAGCAAAATGCCATGGCCGAACTGCTGAGAAAATCGGCACTCGGCAAGGCACCGTTCGAGCGGGTTGAAGGCTTCTTCGCCGCACTCGGAAAGCTCGGCCTGGACGAAGCGGAAAAGCGCTTGGCGAAAAGCTGAAACCGGTCTCGCAAGAGACCAGCGCAGCCGGGGCTCCCAAAGTTACTGCCTGCATCCGCAGGCAGCCGAGGGGGCCCCGGCTGCGCTTTAATTCAGACTCGCAAAAAGAGGCCGGAGAGCCCCTGAAGAGCCCTCCGGCGCTGTGCGATGTATCTGCATCTCAGAACGGGCAGTCCGCGTCCCATTCGGGATCCATCACCACGCTCATGAAGCTCGCGGCGCGGGCGATGTTCGCCTCGTCGAAATCGTCTGCCATCATGCCCGGCACCGTATGGACGATCCGGTCGATCAGGTGCTGGGGCAGCGCATTATAGTCGC
>CALMYW010000024.1 GCA_937873665.1 uncultured Sphingorhabdus sp. | reverse complement strand
CTGATCGGTCTTGTCCAGTGCCACGGCACGGGCCCGTTCGTCGGTCAAGTCTTCGTCGAGGTGGTGGTACTGGCCGGATGCGATCGCATGGCCCAGCAAGTGGTGAACCAGCGTTTCCTGCGCGGAGATGGAAACGCCGAACAGGCGCTTGGGCATGTTGGCCGGTTTCCAGCCGCCCCAGTCCAGTGCACCGCCATCGCGGTTGCGATGCGGGTCGACGGTGAACTTCGCCGACATGGTGCCAATCGCCATGACGTGGAGGTTCTGGCGCGGTTGCCCAAGGAAGTGCTCGGCTTCATGCAGCGCCAGTAAGCCGGGGGCGTTGGCGAACAGCCCGCCATCGATGTACTGGCAGTTATTGAAGACATGGCGCGGGAAGAATCCGGGTGCGGCGCTCGTGGCCAGCGCGATGTCGACCAGCCGGTGCTTGAAATCCGTGGAGAAGCTGGGGTGGTGCGGCGTCTTGAACAGAACCGGGCGCCCGGTGGTGTGATTGATCGCCGGGACGATGACGCGATGCTTACATGCGCCGAGGATGCGCTGGCCGAACAGCGAGTCGGACTCGAGCAGGGTGGCGAGCGATGCCTGCGTGTAAGGGGAGCGCAGGTAGCTGAGGAGCGACCAGCGCTTCTTGAAAATCTCGTCACCGCGTTCCTCGAACAGCGCCACCATTTTCTTGGCTGGCACTTCCAAGGCTAATGCCAGTGCCAGGATGCCGCCGATCGAGGTGCCGGCGATCAGGTCGAATCGAGTCGCGATCGGGGCGCCGATGCGCTCTTCGAGGTCGGCGAGGATGCGGGCAGTGAAGAGTCCGCGGTAGCCACCGCCGGACAGGCTCAGGATGCGGAACGGGAAATCGGGCCGGGCAGCATTGGGCGTGCTGCCCGTCAGGTCGTGCGGATCGTCCTCTCCTTGCTCGACGATGGCGGTCATATGGCCCCCTGGGACGCTGCTGTCCGGACTGCGGTGGAAAGGATCCCAGTGTTGAGGCTCCCCGTCTCATAGACCGAGACCACAGCTACATTGTGGCGTTCATCACAATTTCAAGGGGTCGATCCGCCCTGATACCACTAAATCTGGGGCCGATTGGCTGGCGTGCTTAGAGCAGGGGTTGGATTAGGCATCAGCGGGAAGGTCCGCCTTTGGCCGAACTGAGACGGTCGTGTCCCATCGGTAGCGTTCGCTGACAGAGTCCAACTCACAGACACCCGCAAAGGGCCCGGAGCAATCCGGGCCCTTTGCTTTTGTGCCGTCACTATCAGGAGCAATGTCATGCATCTCGTCGAAACCATGGCGTACACCGGCCAACGCCCTTGGCATGGGCTGGGCAACAAGCTGGCTCTGGGCCAGTCGATCGAACAATGGCGTCAGGCCGCCGGAATGGATTGGGCGATCGAAGAATCCGAGGTTCGCTTCGTCAGCGGCCACGGAGGCATCGGCACGCTGCAGGCCTATCCCGACCAGAAGGTCCTGTATCGCTCGGACACCAAGCGGCCCTTGGCCGTGGTCTCCCAGCGATTTCAGGTCGTCCAGCCCGGGGAGATACTCGAGTTCTACCGCGACCTGACCGAAGTCGGCGGCTTCGAGCTGGAAACTGCCGGCGTCCTGCGCGAAGGACGCAAGGTCTGGGCGTTGGCGCGCACAGGGCAGAGTGCGCTGCTCAAGGGCAAGGACCGGGTAGAGGGCTACCTGCTGCTCGCGACCGCCTGCGATGGCACCCTGGCGACCACGGTCCAGTTCACCTCGGTGCGCGTGGTGTGCAACAACACCCTGCAGATCGCCGTGGGCGACGGCCGTGGCGCGATCAAGGTGCCGCATCGGTCCCAGTTCGACGCGGAGGCGGTCAAGCGCCAGTTGGGTATCACGGTGGCGCCATGGGATCGGTTCGTGGCCAAGATGAAGGACCTGGCGGCCTGTCCGGTGGATCCGGATTCGGTCGAGGTCCTGCTTCGCAGGGTGCTGGTCTATCCGGGTGCCCCTGGCAAGGATCCCGTGGTCAATGAGCAGGCGGTGCGTGCAGCGCGCGCGCTGTATGACGGGGGCGGCAATGGCGCCGCCTTGGCCTCCAGCCGTGGCACGGCCTGGGGCTTGCTCAACAGCGTCACCGAGGACGTAGACCACCATCGCCGCGCACGAAGCGATGACCACAGGCTCGACGCGGCCTGGTTCGGCCAGGGCGCGCAGTTCAAGCAGCGGGCGTGGAACGAGCTCACCGCCCTGGCGGCGTGAGCCCACGTTCGGACCACCTCACGTCCGGCCATTTGCCGGGCGTTTTCTTTGGGAGATGCCATGCACCAGATCCGCACCTCCTGGTTGTAGGAGGGGTGCTGCATTGTGATGGGTGTCTGCAGATCCACCGCCTCCAGCGCGATGACGCGTTGATTGCCCGCTTGTTGGTGCACGAAGCCATGTTCTGGGAGCCCGCGCTCACCGATGCTGCGCCGATCGATCCCCCGCGGATCGCATGGTGAACCGCGGGGCGTTTTCGTCCGAAGACGCTCCTGCCTCCGAAGCAACCCAAACCAGCGACCTGCAAGGGCCGCTGGCTCACCCCATGGCTCAACCGGGCCAATCCCTTCAACAAGGAGATGTCATGTTCAAGATCATTGGTGGAATCGTGGTGTACGGCTTTGCGTCGTATGGCCTGTTCGAATGCCTGGACCGATTGACCCGTTCCACCGACAAGAAGCACAGGGCTGCATCCGAGGCAATCGACGAAAAGATCCGGGAAATGCGGCGCGCTCAGGCCGAGACCAATCCCGATCCGGCATAACCATCGCAATAGGCAGGGTGCCCGGGATGCCGGACACCTTGCTGTTATGGCGTTGCGCCTGGCTCGTCGGCCAGGGCTTTGAGGCGATCCTGCAGCGCCTTGGACGGCTTGCCCTTTTCCAACAGGGCGAGCAGCGACTTGGTCAGGGTGGGCTCTGCGCTCAGCAGGGCCAGCAGGTCCTTGAGCTGTTCCTGCTGACGGGGCTTGGCCTGCGCCAGCGCCAGGATGGCATCGGCCATGGTTGCGTTGTCGGCCACCAGATACGCCGGCGGCACGTCCAGGATCTTGGCCAATGCTTCCAGATTGTCGAAGCCGATGGCGGTGACCTGGTGCTCGTAGCGGTTGATCCGAGAGGAACCTTTCTGCTTACCCAGCCCCATGCGATCTCCCAGCGCGCGCTGGCTCAGCGCGCGTAGCTGCCTGGCCTGCATCAGGCGGGCAGCGAACAGGGCACGGAGGGTCGGATCGGCCAAGCGAGCATTGGGGAATTTGAACTGTCTGCATCATGGCGATTGCCCTATCGCTCTGGCAGACTCTATTTCAGGGATAGAGGTATGGGGCGTCAAGCGCCACCTGCCTTTCGATCCCAGTCGAGACAGGGGGATATGTCGATGCGGAGCCACCATGACGTGCTGGGCATTCGTCCGAATGCCGGGCGCGAGGAGATCGAGCTGGCCTACAAGGGCCGGCGCAGCCAGTACCACCCGGACCGCTATGCCCAGTCCGACCAGGAGACCCAGGCTTGGGCCACGGCCTGCATGCAGGAGGTCAATGCCGCCTACGAGGCCTTGATCAACGGGCGGCCCTCTGCAGCCCCGGAAGCTGCGGCCAGTCGTCAGCCCGAGAGCCAAACCAGCGCCCCTAACCCGATGACGCTGGGGCAAGCCCTGCGTGCCCATCCGATCAGCAAGATGGCGATGTCACGCATCTACATCGCCCCCAACATCCCACTCAAGAAGCTGCACAACGCCTTGGAGAGCTATGGGCACGGATTGAAGCCCAGTGATGTCCTGGTGCTGCTGGACGACACGATCTTCAGCAGCGGCAAGGACGGGTTGCTGGTGACCGAGCGCGAGCTTCGGGTCAAGGAAGCCTTCAACCCACCGGAGACCTTCGCCTTGGACGGCATCGCCCTAGGAATTCGTGGCGGGGGCCCGTACGTCAACAACCCAAGGGCGGGGGGGTTTAACAACACCGAGGGAGGGGGAGGGCCAGCCCTTGTCCGGGCATTTAGCGAAGGGCTGGAGGGGGGG
>CALMYW010000023.1 GCA_937873665.1 uncultured Sphingorhabdus sp. | reverse complement strand
ATGAACATGCGCCTGGCCCTGGAGCGCCGCGCCGAGTCGGAGCAGGTGATGCCGGGGATACGGTTGGTGGTGGGGTAGGGGTGGAGGGCGCCAAATCCGGGTTTTGGGGCGGAATTGGAATGAAAATGGCCTGTTCCCAGCGTGGGATGGCCACGGACTGCTATCGAATTGGTATCGATTGAGTCGGGCGAACGTGGGCGTCGCTTCAGGCGTGGTTCGGATCCGGGCTGATAGAAGTGATTGTCAAATCCCTCAATTGGGTGGCTGTCGTAACACTGAGAGTGCTAATCTTCAGCTTGGCTCCAGTGTTGCAGGTTTGACAAAGGCGTGCCTGCGAATCGCTAGTTCCGAGGATAGCAATGACTGAACCAAAAAAAATCACGATCACCACGAATCCATGGCGCGTGCCGAGTCCTGAGCGGGCTTTGGATGGATGGCTTGAGGGTGAGCCGTCTGAAGCGGAGATACGTCAGGACCGGGCGAATGCGCAAAAGGAACGAGACGATTGGAAGCCGACCGTCGAGGCCATGAAACTGGTTGAGCAAATTAAGGTCTTTGTCGGAACTCGGGTCCAAATTCAGTTCTGGGACGCACAAATGCTCATGTGTGAAGAGGAAGGCCCATATCCATTGGAAGGCGACTTCAAGGATGTTTTGTTGTTGCAACGCGGGGAGTTCTTGCAAGCATTCGTGAGGCTGGAAAATTTCCGGGAGATCCGCACGCCAGAAGGCTGTATGGCTCTAGGCTACCTTATTGAGGTCGATGGTATCCCTGGTCGTCTGGCGCCTCTGGCGGAAATATATGAAGTTTGGCCATTCAATCCAGATGGAAGTGTGTCTGCCGAAATACAAGAAAATAGGATTATGGTTGGGAAAAAATATAACAAACGAATGCTGAGGATCCGTGAACAACTGAAAGACACCTTGTCAATTGAGGAACTGGAAGCCTGCTATCCGCTGTGGTGCGAAGAGACCAAGTAGAAAATGAAAATTAAGTCATGGCAATTTTTCTACTTAACTTTTATATAAAATTAGGCTAAAGTTGAATACGTTTGATAAATAAATAATGCAGTAGAAATTGCTGCTATCGCTATTTATTGACCAAGTCAATCGATTGCAGATGAGGTCAACGGAATATATAGATTATTAAAGTGTGAATATCGAATATATGTGCTGAATATCACTTGATCATTTCGATTAAATTAATTGGCTTGGCGAGCACTTCCATGCCTTGGGGGGTGCGCCCAGTTTCAAAAATGGTCTTCCAAAAACCGTTGTTCTGCTTGCCACCAAAGATTGTCTCCGATAGATCAATGTTTACCCATAGCGGCATGACGGCGAGATTATCTAGAAACTTTCGGATATTGCCCCACACTTGGTCAGGAAATGGCACTTGAAACAAACGATCTTTTGGATCGGGCTGGCCAAGTGTAATGAAATAAGTACGAGCTACTTGCCCAACTAATTGAAGCCAATTATAAATAATTTCTTCCTTGCTCATTCGAAAAGCGCGCAAGTGATCCGACTTTGGAATTTCACCTTTTTGCAGTTTGCTTTCTATTTTGTCGGTGCCAACAGCAGGATCAAATTTTTCAATATACAACACTTCAGCAATTAAATTCATTAATCGCAGAATTTGGTTGCATTCAACAATGCGCGGGTTCTCGCCCTCTTCAGCTCGGAAATTAATTGGAGTTTCCAAAACTTCTTGAAAGATAAAGAACGAATAGAACGTTTTTTCTATGGTGCTGTAAGACAAAGGTGACTCTTTCCCTCGCCCTCCAAAATCAATGTAGTCGCGCAACTTATTGCTAGGGTCCGAGGTTACACCGTTGCGAACTGCATCGAGAATGTAACGTTTAATTTCTTTCGATTGTCCCTTGAAGTGAGTAACTAGGTCCCGTTCCGAAAAACTCAGATCATCTTCATTTCGATTTGTTTCCTTTAGGAAACGTTGAATTCGATCTTGATATAAGGAACTGCCGAGATGCCTTTGAACTGATTTATCAAAAGCCACTTGTTTGAGCGTAGTACCCGCATTCGTATTTGTGGTGATCAATGTGTCTGGATCAGGGTCTATGAAGACGCGAACTGGCAACGCCTTAGCTCCCAGCATGATTTGAGCAGCCGCCTTATGTTGGCCGTCAAAAACATGAATCGAACACTTTCCACCATCGCTTTTCATCCATGCAAGCGGCACGTGGAGTTGTGGTCGTTTCTTGTAAAACTCTTCTACCAATTTGGAAATATTTGGACCAATTGAACGAGGGTTAATATGGTTGTCATGCGCCAAATATTGAATTGGGAAATTAGCGAAAAAGAAACGAAATCCGCTTAGTTCATCTTTGTAAACGGGTACAGAACGTAAAACGTTGTCGCCAAGTTCCGAAAGGCTGTAGGTAATCTCATCCGTTGAAATTTTGAACCCCAACTTGTGATTGCTGCCACAGGCCTTTTCTAATAGGTCCCCCAGATTCGGACTGCGATTATCTTCTGCAAGCTTTTCTTTGAGTAGCTTAAACCGGTGCAATATTCGCGCAACCTCAAGGTTGGACGCTTGCTTTGATCTATTGCAACTGGCGTGCGTTAGGGCGAAATTTACCGGATCATCCTTCCCGCGATCATTGAGTGGGACAACGTGATCAACGTCGAGTGTTTCCTTGTGGATGACGAGATCAATCGCCTGCTCGCAAATAAAGCAGTTACCTTGTTGCGTTGCGTGCAACTTGGCAATTAGTAACTGGCGTTCATCAGGCTTGAGACGGGTGAGATAGAGCGATGACATATTGATATCTCTTGAAGTAATGATCTACAAAAATCGCTAGAAATCCCCAGCAATACGGTTGAGTCCCAGCCCGCAGTGCAAGTTTTCAGCCAATAGGCGCTCAGTGACAGGATGTTCGGTGTGCAGGATCGGACAGCGAAGTCCTGACAGTATCACAGAGCGAATGCTGACCCTCATGCTGCAAGTTGCGCCGGTTCAAACACTGCTTACTGGCGCACGTGGGTGCTGTCGTGGTCCGTCGTGAGTATGTTCGATTAAATCCGTCTTGATCAGCGCTTTCAGCCCTCAAAGCGATCAGCGATATCGCCAATCCAGGCTGTAGGCCGTCAGCCCCGGGCTTGCGGGACTGGCTTCGGTGCCTGATTCGTCAG
>CALMYW010000022.1 GCA_937873665.1 uncultured Sphingorhabdus sp. | reverse complement strand
CAACGTCACGGTTTCCGGCCAGAGCGGACAGATCCGTTCCTTGCGCCCCTTGCCATTGAGGCGAGCGCAGTGGGGTGCATCGAACCGGATCGCGTCGGGGCACAGATCAAGCGCTTCCTGGATCCGCGCGCCGCTGTTGTACAGGAACGAGAGCAACGCATGGTCGCGCATTCCCGCGACAGTGCTCCGATCGGGTTGGGCGAGAATCGCCTCGACTTCCGCCGGCTCGAGATAGCACGGCGCGGATGTCGGTTCCCGCTTGAGCGGTACGGTCAGAACCTCTGCGCATTGCGCGACATATTCCGGATTCCTGTCCGCCACGAAGCTGAAGAAGCTGCGGATCGCGGCGAGCCGGCAGTTACGCGTGCCGATCGTGGACCCGCGCCCATGTTCGGTATGGTGGAGGAACGCGCGCACCTCGTCGGCAGAGATATCGGCCAGTGCGACTCGCGCGACCCCGCCGCCTTTTCGCTCGGCGATAAAGCGCAGCAACAGCCGCCAGGTGTCACGATAGGACCGGATCGTATGGACCGAAGCACTGCGTTGCTCGACCAGCCATTCCTGGAAGAACGCCCGCAACAGAGAGGGGAACGGGTCGCTTCTCGTCATGGCCGCGCCTCCATGGTGAGGCATCGGGCGCCGACGGCACGGAAGCGTTCGCTTGCTTCCTGCAGCAGATCCTGCGTGACGGTGATGTAGACCAGCGTGGAGTTGATATCCCGGTGGCCCATGTAGGTGGAGAGGAAGTGCAGCTTGTCCTGCGGATTGACGCCGGCCCGGTACCATTGGAGTATCCGGTTGACGACCATCGAATGGCGCAGATCGTGAACGCGCGGCCCCGTTCGCCCGGTCGGGGCCTTGAACCCGGCGCGGCGCATGACATCGGTGATCATCGTCGAGACAGACCGCGGCGTGTAGCGATCATTGAAGTGCCCGTGCCAGAACAGACCTGATTCCGGATTTTGCGGCGCACCTGCGCGCTGCCTTGCATCGATATAGGCGCGCAGTTCGGCGAGGACGCTGCCTGTCAATGGCAGGATCCGGGTCTTGTAGAACTTCGTTTGCCGGATCGTGATCGTGCCCGACTGGAAGTCCACGTCGCCCAGATCGAGTCTGGCGAGTTCGCTGCGGCGCAGACCGGCACAATAGGCCAGAAGCACCATGGTGTAGAGGACCATCGGTCGCAGCGGTGCATTTGGCGACGGGTAGGAACGGGCAACATTGAGCATGTTCCGGACATCGGACGGGCTGAAGATATGCGGCCGCCGATGTTCTCGCGCCACTTCCCGTTCGGGCCGGGCGTCAAAGCGTTTCGGCGGGATGCCGGGATCGAGGCGATGCCGCGCCTTGGTCAGGAGGCGCCCGAGCTTCTGGCATTCAGCCGCGTGATTGCGAGTTGGTTTGGCCGCCTTCCAGCACGCCAGCATGGTTTCAAGCGATGACCCGGCAAGTTCGGGGTTCGCCTGAAGGAACCGGTCGAACCGCAATATCCAGTGGCCCTGCGTTTCATACTGATAGCCCCGGCTGTGCATCAGCGCGACATGATCGCGCATGAAGTCGCCCAGCACGCTGCCGAAGGGTGCAGGCTGTCGCAACGCGGCGAGTTCCTCATCGGGATTGGACGACGCCAGCGCGCGCCAGATCGGCTTGCTGTGTTTGACGTTGTACCGACGGCGAAGCGCGACAATGGGATTGTCGGCGATCAGTCCGATTTCGGCGAGGTGGTCAAGGAAGCGATCGACGATGCAGACCTGGTTCAGCAATGTCGACATTCGCCAGCGTCTTGCCATTTCCTTCAGCCAGGCCTCGAGCATCTGCCGGTCCACCGCCGGATGCCGGCGGGCAACATCTTCGAAGGTGCAAAGGAACCAGCGATATGTCGGTACGCTTCCCGGCCGGAACTGCGATTTTACCAGGAAGGCGTCGACGACGGTGCGATCGGGATCGTGCCAGGCGCTCATGACAGCACCTCCGATCCGGGCACTTCGAGCGCCACGGCTCGGAGATCATCTGTCGCCAGCTTGAGATAGGCGTTGGTGGATTCGGTGGATCGATGCCCGAGCACGTCGCCGATAATCTTTTGCGGGACCGACGCCCGCAGCATTTCAACCGCACGGGCGTGACGGAACACATGCGGTCCCCGCTTCCCGGGCGGTTCGACGCCTGCGGCCGACAACCGTCCCCTGACCATGCCATACAGGTTCGTCATCGCGATATAGGGCGCGCAGGACCGGACGAAGACCTCCCGCGCTTCGGTCCGGGGCCGCCCATGGCGAAGGTAATCGAACAGCGCCTCGCCAACCGGCGCCAGGAGCGGCATGGCGGAATGCGCATTGGTCTTGGTGTGGCGGATATGCAGGGATTCTTCGCGCCAGTTCACGTCCTCAAGGCGCAGGCGACAGATTTCGCCTTCGCGCAGGCCATATGTCGCAAGCAGCTGAAGTATCGCATGATCGCGCAGCCCTCGCGGCGACAGGTCCGTCTTCGCAGCTGCCAGCACCGCCGCGATTTGCTCCGTGTCCAGCGTCGAGGGCACATCTTCATAGGCGTAGAGCATGGGACCGATGATGTGCGGGGTGAGATCGGTCGGGATACGACCCGTCCGGTGCAGATAGCGGACCACCGAGCGGAGCCGCTCCGCAACATCCGCCAGTGACTTGCGCCGCAGGCCAGGCCCGCGCATGTCCATGTAGAGATCGACATCCCTGACATTCAGTGTTGCGAGACCAGCTCCGCCGCCGCGATCGAACTGCCAGCGCAGGAAGTTTCGTGCCTCCCACATCGCCGCCGCAATGCTCGCACTCGCCAGACCGCGTTCGTCGCGCAGCCATGCCTCGTATTCGCAGCAGATCGCATGGCGGAACGCCGCGTCGGGTCCGGTCAGTTCCGGTTCGGGAGGCCATTTGCCCTGGGCAAGCCGAAGCAGCTTGGAAATCGCCGTGCGCGGCAGCTTGTGCCAGCGTGGGCTGGGATCCCGGCCATACCGGGCCTGAAAATCCTCGATCGCATAGTGGAAATACTGATCGACCTGCCCGGGCGTCACGGATTCCACCCGGATATCGCATTCGGCCAGGTAATCGAGAAACGCACGAGCATAGAGGCGATGGTTCGCAACCACCACGGGATTGTAATTTCGCTCCGTCAGGAAATTCGTGAGCTTGGCGATCAGCTCATCGTGCAACTTCAACATGATTGTCTCCTCGGTTGGTCCAGAGACCGCCGAGGTTCGCAACCAAAATAATGCGCAGCAAATTTGCGCCAGATAACGGAAATTCCGCGACTACGCCGCGTTCCTGCGCATTATCGCTTCCTCGCGATAAGCGATCTTATGCGCAGCTGCGCATAAGATGGTCCAGGCTTCAGCGTAGGCATCGTAGACCGCGATCTGATCCTCGGTCAGGCAATGCTCGAGGATCTCGTACTCGACACCCGCGAAAGAGAGTGCGCGCGCGGTGTAGAGGCCGAGCGACTTGAGGTCCCGTGCGACCAGCTCCATCGCTGCGATCCCGCCGTCACGAATGTCGGCAACGAAGGCCTCGCGGTTGGCGAAGGCGGTTTCCGGACCCCACAGTCCAAGGCGCGTGGCATAGGCCAGGTTGTTGACGTCTGATGCACCTGTTGCCGAGGCGTAGAGCACGCGTGCCCGCGGCAGGAGGTTCTGCAGGCGCACGCCAGCGATACCCTGCTCCGAGCCCTTGACCTTGCCCCGCGATCCTTCTCCGCCAGCTGCATTGGCCATGGCATGCGCCTCGTCGAACACAATCACGCCGTCAAAGTCGTCGCCCGCCCAGGCGAGGATCTGGTCGAGGCGGGTCGCATCGTTTCGGCCCGAACGCAGGGTCGGATAGGTCACGAAGAGAATGCTCTCGCGCATGGCGATGTGGGTGCCGAGTTTCCAGGAAGCCAGTGGCTGGATGTCGATCGGCAGGCCGCCAAGCGCAGCCCAGTCGCGCCGGGCATCTTCCAGCAGCGCCTCGTTCTTCGAAATCCAGATATGGCGGCGTTCCCCGCGCACCCAGCGATCGAGAATGACGCTCGCAACCTGACGGCCCTTGCCGGCGCCTGTGCCATCGCCAAGAAAATAGCCCTGGCGATAGACCTGGCCCTCCGCCGATGCCTTGAGAGAGCAGCCTTTATCCTCCGGCTCGAACCGCCCAGGAAGATCGCGCGCATGGGCGCTTGACGCGTAGATGAGCGTCTCTGCCTGGGCAGCAGACAGCAGGCCCTTGGCGACCAACCCTTCGGGTAGCTG
>CALMYW010000021.1 GCA_937873665.1 uncultured Sphingorhabdus sp. | reverse complement strand
ATATGTTCCGGCCGCAGGACAATCTGGAATCCTTCTATGCCCGCGATGCCTTGCGGCAGCTTTATATGCTGCTGATACGCGGTCGGATCGATGGCTGCTCGCTCACTGCCTTCGAGACGGCGACCGGACTCTCGCTCCTCGACAGCGACGGCGGCATCAAGGACGAGCTGCCGGGCATTACCACATTCCTCAACCGGATGCTGGCGCTGACCATCGACCTGCAGAA
The DNA here is from genome assembly GCA_937873665.1 of uncultured Sphingorhabdus sp. The sequence goes on along the minus strand of CALMYW010000021.1, from coordinate 8,613 downwards.
CATTCTGTTCGATGCCTTCGAAGGCCTGCACGCGGCACGGATCGAGGGCGCAATTGCCAGCGGCACGTTCGAGACCGGGCTCGAAACCCTCAAGGCTGAAAGTTTCACGATATCGCAGCGGCGCACCATCTACTCCCATCCGGGCACTGGTGCGCTGACTCACTTGCTGACGATCACGCGCAAGGAAAAGCTCGCGCCCGTGACGCTCGATCGCGCTTTGGAAATGGCGGGCGAGGCGAATGCCGAGCTGATGATCAATGCCCGCTCCGGCAGGTCAGCGGTCAAACTGCACGCGCGCAGCCTGGTCGATGACGATGGTGCCATTCTCGCTCGGGTCCGCCTCGTTCGACCGATGGAAGCCGCTAATCTGTTCGCTGACCAGTTCGCGACCAGCCATTGGGAGAAGGCAGACCGGGCCAGCTTTTGCGCAGCATGGTCCCGTGAGCTGGCCGAGCTGCCCGAGTTCGAGGTCTCGACGCTGAACATGGTGACGGGCCTGCTGTTGCCGATCTGGAAACGGCTGCCAGACGAGTCCACACGGGTCTATCGGCTCCAGACCAATACAGGCGAACGGGTCATTGGGCGCCGCGTTTCAGCCGCCTGGGCGGCGACAATCGATCCTGAGAGCGTGCCGCAAATTGACGCCGACATGGCATGGTCCATGTTGATCGCCGATGAGGCGTCGATCGAGATTGCGGAAGGACAGACGCTGCGCCGCGTTCGCGCGATGCACGAATGGCGGATCGAGCTGACCGGCTTCAACGATCTGGGTGTCGAACGGCTCAAATCGATGGGCTTGATCTCCGAGATCGTCTCGTGGAAACTGAGGCTCTACGTGCCGACAGGGGCTGTCGGCGGAGCTGTGCTAGAAAAGCTGCTCGATCGCTTCCCGATTGTGCGCGTCACTCCACGCAAGGCCGCTTGAAGGAGCCCGATGCATGGACAGTCCTGCCAGAGAAATCGCCCGCCGCCTCAGCGAATGTGCAGAGGCTGTCTGTCGGCGCTATCTCGCCTCAGGCCGCAAGGAGGGACGATATTGGTTGGTCGGCGATGTGCGCAATGCACCGGGCCAAAGCCTCTATGTCCGTCTCAGTGCGTCTGCTGACGGTCTCGGGGCCGCCGGGAAATGGACCGATGCCCATACCGGCGAGCATGGCGACTTGCTCGATATCATCGCCGCGACGTCTGACCATCGTTCGATGCGCGAGACACTTGAGGAAGCCCGCCGCTTTCTGCGTCTGCCGCAAGTCGAAAGTCAAAGGCCCGCCGCAATATCGGCGAAGCCGCAGCCGGGTACGACCGAGGCCGCGCGGCGATTATGGGCCGGATCACAATCGATCGGCGGCACGATTGCAGCCCGGTATATCGCTAGTCGTTCGATCACGTCCAGCGTTCACGGCGCAAGCCTGCGTTACCATCCTTCGTGCTACTATCGCCCATCACGCCACGATCTCGCCGATACGCCGCGTGCATGGCCGGCGATGATTGCCGCTGTCACCGATGAACATGGAACCGTCACCGGCGTTCATCGCACCTGGCTCGATTCCGCGACATGCAGAAAAGCGCCGATAGCCAGTCCGCGTCGTGCAATGGGCGCTCTTCTCGGCAACGGCGTCCGTTTCGGGGAAGCCGGAGCGGTCATGCTCGCCGCCGAAGGCATCGAAACCTTGCTCTCGCTTCGCTGCGTCCTGCCGGATATGCCCATGATCGCCTGTCTGTCGGCCGCGCATCTGGCCGCCCTCAATTTTACGCCATCGCTTCGGCGCCTCTATGTCGGACGCGACAATGATGCGGCCGGTGCGCAGGCGTTGGCGACGCTGCGGCAACGGGCGGTGGGCATCGGGATCGAAGTGGTCGCACTTGAACCGCGCCACGACGACTTCAACACCGACCTGCAGGCCGATGGGATCAAGCTGCTGGCACGTGCTGTTCGCTCTCAACTTGCAGGCGAAGATACCGCGGCATTTTTGCTGTAATTGCGCCGGTTGTCGGGCGTATCAGCCGTCCGTTTGCGGGGCGGGACTGCATGATCGATTTCCGCCATCGATCGGTTGCCGCGCAACGGCTTCGTGAAGAGGCGACTGCGGCATGGGCGTCAGGCGCTGCAATGGGCGTGCGGCATCTATTTTCCGCCGGGGCCTAGGCCCCTTTGCATCGCGAAGCAAAATAGCCGCCTCCTTCCATCCTCCGCTTTCGCTGCGGCCCGCGAGAGCGCGGGTGCATCCCTGCCTCACCTGCCGCCCGGCGTCGCCACGAAGCCGCGAGTGGCGCGGCGCACGACGTGGAGACAATCATGCAAGATATTCCCGACTACTGCGATTACGGTGATCAGGCAGAGCCCGGTCCCACCGCCTATCTCCTCCAGGAAATGCAGCTTTACGGCTATCGCCCGTTCGATGACGAACCCGATGCAAGGCCATTGCCGGAAGCCCGGCTCGCCGGTGGCGCGGTGGCCGACATGTTCGACGGACTGGTGGCCGCGCTGATCGACACCCGGATCGAGCCCGATCTTGAGGACCTTCTCTGGCAGCTCGTCAACGTCTTCCATCGCTCGGCCGAACGGATCGAGCGCGATCTCGACGACAACGAACAGGCGCAGAAGCGGCTCCAACGCGAGCAAGACGGCAGCGAGGTACGCTCGGTCGAACTGGAGCGCTCGATCTGCGAAGGCGTCTCGATGATCGAGCGGCGCGACACGATGGAATTCTTCCGCGATGCGGCGTCCGACCAGTTCCGGATCCATCTGCGCAAGGCCTGGACACCGCGCTCGGGATCACGGGTCAACCACAAGGCTATGACATCTGCCGTCATCGATAGCCGGGACTTCCTCGACAAGCGCGTTCGCGAAAAGGCCCGAGTCATGCTGCCCGAAGGCACCCGGATCGGCTTTACCGGTGGTCCTGATTGCAATGACCATGAAGCGATCTGGGATGCTCTCGACCGGGTTCACGCTCGCCACACCGACATGGTCCTCCTGCACGGCGCGACGCCCACAGGGGCCGAACGCGCGGCGGCCTGCTGGGCCGAAGCCCGGCGCGTGCCTCAGGTCGCTTTTCGTCCAGACTGGAACCGGCACAAGAAGGCAGCGCCCTTCAAGCGCAACGACCGTATGCTCGAAACCTTGCCGGTAGGCCTGGTGATCTTTCCCGGCACGGGCATTCAGGACAACCTTGCCGACAAGGCCCGCAAAATGGGCATCCCGCTTTGGGACTTCCGCGAACGGAAACCAGTTTGATTGGACATGAGTTTCCTTAAAAAACAGCAACTGTCGCTGTGTTGCTTATTGCAGCATCGCCAACATGGGCTTCCTTCAGATGCTTTTCGCAGCCGCTGGCGGCTTCGAAAATAGCGCGTGGCGAAGCTCTATCTGTGATCCGCTGGGGCGGGTGTGCCTTGTGCGGAAGCGCTCGATCGCTTCGATCGCGGCAAGCAGAGTAGGTCCTTCAGCGAGCGCGATTGGGACATGGCCGCCAATGGCGTCGGCGATCCGTGAACGTGCGAAGGGGACGTCGCCGTCGAGCACGTAACCGAGCATGCACCCCACAGGCAGCTGCTCGGCATACTGCTCGGTGAGAAACCGCATCATGCCTTGGGTGACGTACACGGTGGCCAGGGAGCTTCGGCTTCCGCCGTTGATCACGTTGAGGCGCTTGCACTCATAGGCCAGGTATCGTTCCCGGTCCCAGTCGAAGAGCACGGCGAGGTCGATGATGCCCTTGCTGTATTTCGACCCGTCTGGATTAAGGCCGAAGGGCTCGAACTGATACTCGACCCAATGACACAAGCGACGCACCACGGCGTCCTTGGCCAGCCGATCGACGAGGTTGATGGTGATGGCATCTTCGCCGGGTTGTTCGGGAAGCACCGCCATGCATGATGGCCACGCCGCCGCGATCCTCTCCAAGAAGCGATCGTCAAACGATACGAAGTTGTCGACCCATCCCCGCACATCGCCGATCAGCATCAATCCGCGCCCCGCTGTTGGGGCAGGGCGGCGGCTTGCTGGAGGTCGAGCGCTATACCATCGGCATCGGCGAGCGCGGTGGAGCGCAGCCAGAAGCGCATCTGCATAGGCTTGATGAGATAAAGGCAATCGCCGACGAAAACGCGCAGATCCGGCATGAGCTGGAAATTGCCGTCCAGGGGCCTGTGGATATGAGCTGCGAGCTGCTCGAGCACGTCGCTGAGTTCACCGGCTGCATCTTCAGCGTAGTCTTCATGGCCGCCCAGGTGAAGGCGGAGGATCGCGAGGTCAGCGCCGCGCGCGACAAGGCGCGCATCGATCTTCTTGCCTTTGAACCAGTCTGCGAGGCTGGCCGACAAGGTGCGCGCGTATTGAGCGCGTTGCGGTTCGTCAGGCGCGCCCCAGAGTTTCGGGAAGTGGCCTTCATGGGGCTGAAGCGCAGGAAGGATCGCTTCGACAGTGTCGTCGATTAGCGCGATCTCGTCGGGAGACAGGCAAAAATATTGGTACGCGAGCCGGTCGATCGTGCGAAGGATATCGCTGTCATCGACCTGCATCGAGAACGGCTCGTTGGAGCGTTCGCGTGCGTCGTCCACAATCGCGATCAGCTCAAGGGCCGCTTGGGCTGCTGCGGCTTGATCCGGGACATCGTCGGGTGATGGAAACGGCAATCGCAACAGGTCGGCTTGCTTGACTTCCGGGCGATCCGAACCGAACGACGCGGTGCCATGAAAGGCATACCAGACCGCGATGCGACTATTAAGGATCGCCGTGAGAACCTTCGCGCGGTCGCTTTGGCCGTCCGGCACTACGATCGCTTGCAAGATATCCTGGAAGGTCAGCGGCTGATCGCAGTAGGCCGCCCGAAGGCGGTTTTGCGACGTCTCCACCCCACGCGGGATAAGAATGCGCGAGCCATCGAACCCGGGCTCGAACCCGCGGCGGCGAACCGTTGATGACGGGGCCGGCAGCAAGCCTTCCGCAGCCTGAGCCAGGCGCGCATAGGCTGCGATCGGCAGGTCTGGCAGTCGACCGACATACTCGCTGGCCAGCGGAGGCGCATCGCTATCGCTATCTTCATTGAAGGGCTGATAGCCTTGCCCGATTACCCAGCGATCGCCCGGTTTCTCGCGGCGACGGCTCAGGCTGCCGTAATCGCTGATGAAGGCCCCGAGTTTGGGAAGCCTCGCAAGGTAGGCGAAGAGTTTCGCGTCCGGCTCGCGCATCCAGAGGCGCTGCTTAAAGATGAGCGGGTTATCCAGGACCGCGCCCACCCCGAGTGCGGCCTTGTCGGAGCTACCCAGCGTGATTACGCGCTTGATCCGCAGATTAAGGTCGGCCTTCGGCGCCCAGTAGTCGAAGCGATACGGGAAATTCTCCGGATTGGCGCTGCCGTAGATGATCAGAGCGGTAGGGCGATGGGCCTTCTCGAAAAGCTGAAATCGAAGGTCTGCGAAGTTAATGACGCGACGGACCTGGGATTTTCGGAAGAACGCATCACGCGCTTCGACCGTGTTTTGAGCGTGGTTGTGCAGGAACCCCATCGCCGGCAGCAGGAAGGCGATCAGTCCGCCGTCGGCGAGATGCGACAGGGCCTTCCAGCTGAATGCCCAAGCATCCTCGCCACCAGGCATGGGATAACCGGTCTTCTTGCTCCACTGCACAGACGAACGCGCCGGGCCGCGGCGGCTGGTCCATGGCGGATTGCCAATGATGACCTCGTATCGAGCGCCGTCAGGTGACACTTCGAAAAAGTCGCGACAGACGAGGGTTTTACCCCAAAGTTCCGGGAGGAGTTTCCCCCGGGTGATGAGTTTGCGGATGTCGCGTGGCGACACCTCTTCGAGCAAAGCGACGTAGAGCGAAAATACGGCGACCCGAACGGCGCCGCCATTCAAATCCCAGCCATGAATCTGGCTCAGCAAGGACAACAGCGTTTTCCAGGAAATCGTCTGCGTCTTGTGCTTAGCGCGCCAGTGTTCGCAGAGCCGCTGGAACGAGCGGACGAGGAAAACGCCTGAACCGCAGGCGGGGTCGAGGAAGTTTCCTGTCGTCCTTGTCGCATCCGGCAACATTTCCCACGCTTGGGAAACGACCGTGTCGGCGAGGAACATGGGCGTGTAGTAGGCGCCGTTGGCGCGGCGTTCGGCCTCGCGTTCACCCAGGAATCGATCGTAAACGGCGCTGACGAGCTCGATCGGGATATAGCGGAAGTCATAGCCCCAGAACCGCTGCTGTCCGGAACGCGCCATTTCTTCACGGCCTGACCGGAACCGCGCCAGAATCGTCAGATGGACAGGCGTGACTTCTGGCGCCTCGCCCGTGGCTTCGAAGGAGCACGGCGCGACGAACAGATCGCCGTTGAAATCCGCGTGGAGGGTTCGGAAAAAGGACCGAAAGAGAGTGACGTCGCCGGTTTCCAGCAGTGCCGAAAAACTTTCCGCGCTCTTCGCGGAGACGGCGGCAAAGTAGGCCGGCGTTACGATCTCCCGGTCTTCAAGATAGGCGATAAACATCGCCTGTATGAGCAGGGCCTGAGCCGCATCAGGAGCGAGGGCGGCCTTCTGCAGGAGGTCATGGGACGCATTCAGGTTGTCGAGGAGCACCTGATCGATGCGTTCTTTCGGGGGGAAATACTCCCCGTAGTCCTTCCAGAGGCGGCCGGATTCCGCGCCATAGATCAGATTTTGAAAACGCAGCGCTTCGGTCGTCAGGCTGAGGCTGTCGATGAGGCAGCGGGCCTCGAAGGCGTCGCCCGGATCGCTCAGCGGAGTACGGGCGAGCGAAAACGCTCTGAGCGTATCGTCGGCGATAACCAGCAACAGGCTGGCCAGGCCCTGGTTCCAGAGCGCACCATGAAGATCGATAATAGCGGCGCGATCGTAGTGATCGGTTTCCAGGATCGCGACAGTCGGGACGCCTTGGACGCAGAAAATCGCCGATACGCCCATTTCGGTGAGGGCGGCTCGGATAGCCGGCGCGTGCGGCACGTCGCTGACGGCCTCGGCTGACTCGTAGAGTTCAGGCGAGCGCCGATGTGTGAGCCCCAACCGATCTTTCCACTCCGGCGCCAATGCGGATGCCAGGAGGGTGGTCATGCTCGGCTTCCACGTCGTTCGGTTTGCGGGCCAATCGCTGTGGGAGGGAACTGCAGATAGCCTTGAGCGAGATCAGCCTCCGTGGCCGTAAGCGCGGACCGCAAGCGCGACACGATGGGTCCACAAGGAACGGATAGGGTGGAGGCGTCGAGCGACGGACGCGTCGACGTGCTAGCGTCAATGAGACGGATGCTATCCGCTTCGATTGCGGCAACGCAGGTTTCCAGCGAGAGCCAAGACTTGCCGCGACACTCCCTGACCAGTTCGTCGAAACGGCTGCCAACCGTGCCAACGCGGACGCCGAAATCTCTGACCAGTTCGGCCACGATGGCCATCGCGACGACGTCCCCAGGTGTGAAGCTTGGAGCGTGCCCCTTATGCGCAGCCAATGCCGGGATGGCATCCCGCCACGTCCGCAGGGCATCCACGGAAATGGACAGCAGCTGCCGGATCTGGCTTTGCGTGTATAGCATTTTCCCACATTAGTCGGTAATGCTACCCATATCAATCGGGGATAGACCCCGCGTTAATATTCTTTTTGTTCCAAGAGGGCTGCCAATCAAAATGCGGGCTTGGCCTTCTGAAGTCGTCTGAAGCAAATTTCTCGGAACCTGTGACTTGATGGCCGCGGACGAGGCTACTTCGGGATCGTCACAATCGAAACTCGGTGGGCAAACTAATTTGGACACCGCGACTTTTTGTAAAGTTCTGCAATTCCGTCGAAATTTACCCTTCAAGCATGCGCTTTTCATAAACGGTGCTGAAGGCGCTGCCGTCCCAGACATAGGTGAGATGGCGTTCCTGGCGGCAATTGGCGAGGAAGCGGGGTCGGAACACGGCGGCGCATTCGCCGCCTTCATCGCGCACGCTGGCATAGACGATACCGTTCGAACCCTCGTCGCGCAGGCGGCGTGCCGTCTCCTGTGCAACCCCGTAGCTATCGGGATGATACAGTGCGGGCTGGGCCCCTCGTGCCTCGCGGATATCGTGCAGCTGTGCGTCGAGATCGACTGCATAGACACGCATGTCGAGTTCCTGGGCAGGTTCGTCGGTTGCGGCAAGAAATCTTGTCCGGTGATGCCGCGTTTCCGCAATCGCGGTGCCGAGCGTCCGTCCGGCATAAAACACGCCGTAGCTCCCGTCGGTGAACCGGCTGCCTTGCGGGTGCAGATGGGTGAAGGCCGCCATGATCGACGAAGTGCCCGGCCCGGCGATGCGATCCTCGGGCGCCACCAGCGCGAGGTCGCCCGCTTCTTCGCGCAACCGGTCATTGGTAATCGCCTCGATCTGGAAAACGGCCTCGAGATCGGCGGGGTCGGCCACCCCCCCCCACAGCGCAATCGGGGGGAAGGGGCGCGGGATGAATCCGGAGCAGGGGCGCCACCCGGCCCCGGGGAGGTGCGTTGGATTTCTCCCCCGCCGCGCGCGCCGCTGGCGTCAGGACGGAGACACGCGCCTATCCGCTGAGGGAGGCCAATACCGCCATCGCCGATCTCCGGGCGGGCCGCATCAGCGGCGCCGCCGTGCTGGTTCCCTGATTCCCGTCAGCGC
>CALMYW010000020.1 GCA_937873665.1 uncultured Sphingorhabdus sp. | reverse complement strand
GTGCTCTTGAGCTTGCCGGTCGCCAGCAGCCCATACCAGTCGTGCAGCGCGTGCTTGGCGTAGGCACTCTCGAGGTTGTCCGAGGCATCGAACATCCCCTGCCCGCCGGTCTGGCGCTGGCCGCGGGTAAGAGCGCCAAGCGCATCGAGCCGCCGCGCGATCGTGCTGGTGAACCGGGCTTCGCCTTTGCAGTCGGTGGTGACCGGGCGGAACAACGGCGGACAGGCCTGGTGAGTGCGGTGGGTCCGCCCCAGCCCCTGGATCGCTCGGTCGGCGCGCCAGCCCGGCTCAAGCAGGAAATGCACCCGGCGCTGCTGGTTCTTGGCATCGAGGCTGGCATGGTAGCTACGGCCCGTCCCGCCAGCGTCGGAGAACACCAGGATGCGCTTGGTCCCCGTCATGAACGCGGTGGTCTCGGCCAAGTTGGTGCGCGGGGAGCGGCTTTCGAGGCGCTGCTGGCCGCTGCCATCGCGGACCAGGCGCTTGGAGCGCCCGGTCACCTCGGCAACCGCGCTTACCCCGTAATGCTCGAGCAGGGCATCGAGCGCGGTCGGTATCGGGGGCATGGCGCAGATATGCTCGATCAGCTGCTCGCGTGCAGCCTCGGCCTGCGGATTGTGGACCGGGTTGCCAGCCTGGTCCCACATTGGCCGCGAGCGGACGTCGCCGAGATCGTCGACATATTCTTCCATCTGCCGCGTCGGGAAGGCGCGGGCGAGGTAATCGACAATCGCCTCACGAGGCGACAGGTCCAGTTCCAACGCCTCGCGCTCCTCGGGGTCGAGCTCGTTGAGGCGGCGATTGAGGATCGATTCTGCGGTGCTCACGAGCTGAACCACCACACTCTCGTCCTGCGCCAGGTGCTCGTCGATCGCAGGGTAGATCGATGGCAGCTTCATGGCGAGCAGCACCTGCGCGAAGAAGCGCTGCTTGGTCCCCTCGAACCTGCTGCGCGCCGCCGCTTTGGCACCGCTATTGAGTGTGCGGTTCTCGAGGCCATCGACGATGCCGGTGAGTTCGAGCGCTACCTCGAGGTTCTGGTGGATAATTGTCCAGGCTTCGCAATAGGTGTCGTAGACCGCTATCTGCTCTGCCGTCAGATCGTGGCGCAGGATGTCGTACTCGATTCCCAAAAAGCTGAGCGCGCGGGCAAGATAGAGCCCCGAAGCCTTGAGGTCGCGTGCGACAAGTTCCATCGCGGCAATGCCGCCGTCACGGATCTCGGAAATGAACTGCTCGCGGCCCGCGAAGGCCGTGCCCGGTCCCCACAGGCCAAGCCGGACAGCATAGGCGAGGTTGTTGACGTCCGACGCTCCTGTGGCCGAGGCGTAGAGTACACGGGCCCTTGGCAGCGTGTTTTGCAGGAGCACGCCCGCGATCCCCTGAAGCGAGCCCTGCTTCTGGCCCAAAGCCCCTTCCCCGCCCGCAACGCCGCCCATTTCATGGGCCTCGTCGAAGACGATGACGCCTTCGAACTCGGGGCTGGCCCATCGGAGGATCTGGTCAAGGCGGGTATCCTCGACACGTGCAGAGCGCAGCGTCCCGTAGGGCACGAACAGAATTCCCTCGGGCGCGGCGATCTCTTCGCCGATCTTCCAGCGGGCAAGGTCGATGATGTCTGACGGCAGCCCGCCGATCGCGGTCCAGTCGCGCTGAGCGTCTTCGAGCAGCGGCGCGTTCTTCGAGATCCAGATGTGGCGGCGATTGCCCTTGAGCCACTGATCAAGAATGCAGGCCGCCGCCTGTCTCCCCTTCCCTGCCCCGGTGCCATCGCCAAGGAAGAAGCCGGTGCGGTAGAGTTGGCCTTCGGGGTCTTCCTTCAGCGCCACCTCACCTGCGGTCTGGGTGAAGCGGCCATGGAGATCGCGGCTCCAGGCTTCGCCCGCATAGATCACGGTCTCGAGCTGGGCAGCCGAGAGCAGCCGCGCGGTCACCGTGCGTTCGGGCAGGCAGGGGACATATTGGGGTCTGGGTGCGGCGATCGACGCCATGGCGGCAGATTCAACCAAGTGGGTCGGGTGTTCCCCGGCCTCGGGGATAACGACGCGCGAGGGACGATAGTCGGCATAGACCCCGCGCTGCTCGCCCATGGCAGCGGGCTCGTCGAGCACCTGGTAGGCAACGGGCCTGACCTCGTTGGTCTGCGGTGCGCGCACGATCACTGGCCTAGCCGGACCGCTCTTGATCGCGCGGAAGAGGCTGAGCTTGGGCCGGGTGGTGACCGCCACGGCAGCTTGGCGCAGCGCAGCTCTGGCTGGCACGGCTCCGATGGCCACGAACAGCTCGCTGACCGAGGCCCGGTTGATCGTCGAGACCGACGTGTCGCCCGGTACCTTGTCGATCACCAGCAGGCGCACGGCGATGCCGGTGCCGTGCTTGGCGTAGCCGCCCTTGTCGAGCCTCAGCGATAGCGCAATGCGGGTGCCCTCGAGAGTCCGGCGGAAGACCTCGGCCCCGCGTGCGGACGGCGTAAACCAGTCCGGCATAATCGCTACGATCCGGCCGCCTGAGACCAGATGATTAAGCGCCGCGCGCAGATGCCGCGCTGCTGTGTTCTGGTCTTCCCCGCGCGACTGCGAGATCGAGAACGGCGGGTTCATCACGATCACGCTGGGTCGCTCGGTTCCGGCGAGCAGCGCGGCGATCTTCGCGCCGTCATGGCGGTATACGCTCGCCTCGGGAAATAGACCCTCAAGCAGGTCGGCGCGGGTTGGTTCGAGCTCGTTGAGCAGGCACTGCCTGACCGCGCCTTTGGCGAGCGAGGCGATGATCCCGGTACCAGCGCTGGGCTCGAGCAAGACATCGTCGCTGGCGAGACGTGCCAGGTGGACAGCAAGGCACGCGAGCGCCGGTGGGGTTGAGAACTGCTGGAACGCGATCTGGTCTTCGCTGCGCACCGTGTGAGTCGGAAGCTCCCTTGCCAGGGCTTCCAACGTTTTGATCGCGGCGCCCGCATCCATGCGGGCGACAAGTTCCGGGATCGCCATGGCCAACGCGACCTCAAGCGCCTCGAAGCTGTCGCGTTGTTGCCAGGCTCCCACCGCGTCATTGCCTCCGCTACTTTGCGTGATCGCCTCGTTCAGCGCTGCGCGGTCAATCGGCACAGCAAGGAGGAGCTTTGCGGCAAGTGTACGGGCAGCGCCAAGGATCGCGCTGGCGCGGGGATGCGTGGTGGTCATGTAGGTCTCCTGAGCTCGCGCCGATCAGCGGCACGCCCGCTCTCACCCCCCTCCCCTCACCGCTTCAGAAGCTGGGCCCAGTCGTTCATGCGCCCGGGAGGCCATTCGGTTTCGATCACGAGGTCAGGTCGGGCCAGCGCTTCACGCGCCCTCGCTTCCGCGCGGCGACCTTCAGGGTCTCTGTCGGCGAGTAGGATCACCCGCTCGACGCTGGACGGAATCTCAACTTGATGGAATCGCTTGGCACCCATGCTGGCCCAGGCCTGAATTCCGGTCAGCGAGGTGTAGGCGGCTGCGGTCTCGAAGCCCTCGCACAGGCCTATCGTCTTACCCGGCGGTCCGTTGGTCCAGGCAGCGCCGATCGCGCGCCCAAGTACTAGCTTGTCGGTGTAGTTTGCGCTTGATGGATTGAGGTAGATCCGCTGAATCGCGACGATCTCGCCAGCTTTGCGCAAAGCGACCAGCAAGGCGGGCTCGAACTGGACCAGCCTCCCCTGCCCTTTCGGACAGCGCGGATGATAGCGCAGGTCGTCAAGCGGAGCCCAGATATGGCGGACCTCCCGGACATAGCGCTCAGCCAAGGTGCCCTCGATTGACCGGCCTGCCTGCCAGATGGCGAGATGGGCTGATGACTGGCGAGCCTGCCGGCTTGCTCCCGCTGAAGGACCAATATTTGGCAGGTCAACGATCTTGCGCAATGCCCGGAGGACATCGGTCGCATCACAACCGGCATGGCAGGTGACGAGGATGCCGCGATCACCTTGCCTGATCGAGAGTGACGGGGTTCGGTCGGCATGGGAGGGGCAACGACACATCGCGGTGTTGCCGGACCACTTGCCCCCGATGCGGGCGACGAGATCGCGGAGACCTGACGTAGGGTGATTGCTGACGAGGGGCATATCCGCCCAGTTCAGCCCTACTCCCCTCCCATATAGCTAATTGTGTGTTCGGTGCTTTCCGAATGGGCTCTTCATCTCGAACGCACGAATCGGCATCTGACCCTTCAAAAATCATTTTATCAACGCCGCTGCTTGCAGCGGAAGGATTCTTGATTCTAAGAATTCAGATTCAGGGAGATAAAACCGTAGTAAATCTAAGCACTTATGATCAATTAGCTGACCAGACGGGGGAGTTTGCCTGACCTAGTGGGGGTTACAGCCTGACCCGTCGGGGGAACTTACCTGACCGGTTGGGGCTGTCCTGACTCCATGGGGGAATCAGCTGAGCTTGCGTTCCTTACCCTGATGTAGCGAGTATCTGAATCGCGAAGAGGTCGAAATCAAGGCCAAATCCCGATTTCAACCGGGGGCTCGCCGACTCGCAGGTTTTCGTGGCTTTGTTGTTCGAACGGCTGCCATTCTATCCTGACCGTTTGGGGGTGGTCACTGCCTAGCCATCCTGACCTGACTTGACGAAAGAGGTCAGGTCAGGCAGCAAGCAGACTCCGAGAATCACGCTCTGATCGAAATATGGCATGGAAAGTGAAGCTGGCCAAATAGCCGAAGCTACTGATGAGGCCTTGGAGGAAGTTACTCCTGGCCGTGCCATGCGTGTTGCTGCGGCTCTGAAGGCGAAGGGCGGAGATGAGTTCGCCAAGCCGGGCAGCATCATCGAAATCAAATTCGTCAAAGGTGAATCGCTCAGTCTTACGGCGTCTCGGCTACTCGCCTTGATGATCTTAACTGCGGGCGGAGATGCTTGGGAGGATCGGCCACACCGAATTCGCAAAGCTGACATTCGGCGCGGCCATAAAGGCAATGAGCGGATCACCGACATGCTTCAGGAATTGCACCGAACGCTCTTCGCGGTTGATGACAAATCCTGGCGTGGGAAGAAGGCTACGCTGCTGTTCTCATTGATCTCTCGGTCACGCGAGGAAACGGAAGAAGAGGGCGGCGAAGCGGGCTGGATCGAGTGGGAGTTTACGCCAGATGCGCGCAAGCTGATCCAGGCGTCAGAGACCTACGCCGTACTCAACCGGCAGGCAGTGCTTGGCTTCCGCTCGAATTATGCGCTCAAGCTATATGAATTAGGAGCGCTTCGGTTGCATCGCCGCCAGGCTACTTGGCGAGGTGATATGCAGGCGCTTCGAGCAGCTCTTGGTATTCCCCCCGAGGTCTACACCGACTTCGCCCAGCTTCGCAGAAAGGTCCTCGAAAAAGCCAAGTCGGAGATCGACCAGTTGGCTCACTTCCGCGTCGAGTGGCGCGAGATACGGCAGGGAAGAACCGTTACCGAACTCGAGTTCCGGTTTGAGCCAAAGGGTGCACCCGAGGTTATCGAGACAGTCGACGAACTGGATCGACATTCAGCTGGCCGCCAAGCGCGCCGGGAGGGGGCGGTTGAAAGCATCTCCCTGGGGCAGGGGGCTATTCCGGCACCGCGGAAGGCTGTCGCACGCAGTAAGCCCGCAGAGGCCACTTTTCCGAGGGGGTCGCTGCGTTATGGCGAGCACGAGTCCGAGTTCCTCTCGATCGGTCGGCAGTATGGCGGCGGTTGGGATGTGGATATGATGGCCGATGGCTTTCGCGCGCAGCTGGGTGATCGATTGGAAAAGCTCCGTGGGGCAAAGTTGGCCGCTGCGTGGAAGGGGTTTTGCGAGGGCTGGGTTAATCGTCGAGGTCGACCGCAATGAGTGGAAATTGCACGCGTGCAATTTCGACATCCCCCATCGAGTCAGGTTGGAGCCAACTGGGAGGTGTTTGACCCCGTTTTGATGTTCCCACTTTCGAAATTGGCGAAGTTCTTGACCAAAAAGCGCAAGTCGGTGTAGCACGTGCCCAATTGCGAAAGGTGGGCATGTGTCTAACGGACTTCAAATAGAAGAAGCGGAGCGTTTGGTCTCGGTCGCGACGCTCGCTAGTCGGACTTCCTCCGTCCTCGAAAAACTGCGGGATTCAGCCCGCAGCGCCCGAGCGGATGATCGGCGCGAACCGACCTTCACGATTGGCAAGGCAGCTGAACTTGTAGGCAGAACACCTGCTGCGATCCGCGATGCAGAGAAGGACGGTCGTCTTCCTGAGCCTGCGAGGAACGACAACAACAGACGGGAGAGATATACGCTGGCGCAGCTCAATGACATGCGCGGTGTATTTGGGACGAGGCCATATCGAACGGCCGACGATCCTTGCTGCGTCGTGGCGGTTCAGAACTTCAAAGGTGGGGTTGGGAAGTCGACCGTGGCGGTCCACTTGGCCCAATATCTTGCCATTAAAGGATACCGAGTTGCGCTGATCGATTGCGACAGCCAGGCATCTGCGACCACGCTTTTTGGCTACGTTCCCGATCTTGATCTGACCGAAGACGATACCCTCTACCCGTTCCTTCGGGAGGGTGAGAGATCTTCCCTCGATTACGCGCTTCGCAAGACCCATTTCGATGGTTTGGAATTGATCCCGGCCAACCTCCGGCTCTTCAATTCTGAATATGAACTCGCGGCACGGATGGCGCAGGGTAACGGGGCGCTTCTCGATCGACTGAAGGAGGGGATTGAGAGTATCTCGGATCGGTTTGACGTCGTCGTCATGGATCCTCCTCCGGCTCTCGGCGCAATCTCATTGTCGGTCCTTCGCGCAGCAAATTCGTTGGTCGTTCCGGTTCCGCCAACGGTTATGGATTTCTCTTCGACCGCGGCATTCTTGTCGATGTTGGATGAAACGATTGAGCAGCTTGCAGACCGTGGCTTGGCCCCGGAGCTGAAGTTTCTTCGCTTCGTTGCGTCAAAAGTTGATGAGAACAAATCGATGCAGAAGGAGATGCTGCAGTTGATGCGCACGCTTTTTGGGCATGCGATGGTCCGCACGCCGCTGAAGGACTCGGCTGAGATCGACAACGCAACGGCGCGCTTGATGACGGTTTACGAGCTTGACGGTCCTGCTACGAGTTCGGCCGTGCGGAACCGATGTCTGAACTATCTTGATGGCGTGAACTCTGAGATCGAAGTCGATATTCGTTCGATGTGGCCGAGCCATCAGAAGCGCCTGCGCCAGGAGGCGTTGGCATGATTCGTCAGAATTGCACGCGTGCAATTCATCGCGAAGTTCACGAGGGGCTGGAAAATTGCACGCGTGCAATTCTGCTGAAGGGAGGCTTGCATGAGTAAGAAAAACAGCGGTTTTGCAGCCGATTTGGCAGCGGGCATCGACCTGACCGAAGATGCCGCCCCATCGCGCCGATCTAGCATCGCCTCGAACGTGCTTACCGGGCGTTCAAACCGCTTGGCCGACCTTGCGTCCGGAGCGATCGTCAATCGCACCCATGAGCTCGTTGACCCCGCCAGATGCCGGATGTGGGTCGGGCACAATCGCAATTACGCCTTGCTCAACGAAGAACGCTGTTCGGACCTTATCGAGAGTATCAAGGCTCAGGGTCGGCAAGAGATACCTGCGATCGTCCGCCGCATATCCGGGAATGAGGAATATGAGTTTGAGGTGATCTGCGGGGCTCGGCGACATTGGTCGATTAGCTGGCTGAGGTCCCATAACTACCCCGACTTCAAGTTCCTCGTCGACGTGCGTGAGATCGGCGATGAGGAGGCATTCAGGCTCGCCGATATCGAAAACCGTGCCAGGGACGATCTTACGGACCTCGAACGGGCACGGGATTATCTGCGAGCTCTCACAGCCTACTATGATGGCCGTCAAAAGACGATGGCAGAGCGGCTAAAGGTCTCGGAAAGCTGGCTCACGCGATATCTCGATTTGGCCCGGCTGCCAGAGGAGTTGACCAAGGCGTTTGCTGAGCCGCAAGAACTTGGCATTCGCAATGCGATTGCTCTCAAGGCGCTCATGAAACCCGATGATCGCAGGGAGCGCGCCTATCGCGAAGCAGAGCGTCTGGCCGCAGAGCGGGAGCAAACCGGCAAGTCCATGTCGGTCATTGATGTGATCAAGACACTGACACTAGCCGCCGCCCCCCCCAAAAGGTCAGGATCCCCCAAGAAGTCAGGAAACGCAGAAACGGTCGCAAGCGCGAGTGGCAAGCCAGTTCTCCGGATCGAGGGCGCTGATCGCAAGGGTATCCGCCTCACGCTACTGAGCAAGGGCGGAGCAACGCGGCAGGATGCTGAAGACGCCATTCGCGCGGTGTTGGACCAGTACTGGAGGTAAGTCGCGTTGTCAGTTCGAAGGATGATTGCAGCAAATCGCCTGCGTGAATCAGTCCTCTTCAACTGATTCAAAATTGCCATTGGCTCGCGAGATTCATCCTGCGGCATTCATCCGCGCATGGACAGCCTGACCCACGGAAGCTTCATCTGGCACGAGGCGATCTGCGCGGAGCGCAATGTCGCGCGGCGCTATACCGTCGCGCTGAGCCGCGACCTGTTCGGCGCGTCGATCGTCGAGTTCGCCTGGGGCCGGATCGGGACGAAGGGGCAGGGGAGGGCGGTCTCGATTGCCTGCGAGGATCAAGCTTCACGCTTTTCTCGCCAGTTGCTGTGCCGCCGGGCCAGCGCGCCCAAACGAATTGGCGTGCCCTACCACGAGGCCTCGTTGGCGCCGTAGGGGGCTCAGGAAGCCCTGTGAGCCGCTTTAGGGGCCAGGGAGTGATCTCCGGGGCGCACGGTCGCCAGATCGGCCTTCTCGAGCGCCATGGCGGCCTGTGAGGCGGTGCGGCGGGTCGCCACGCCGGGCCCCGCGCCCTCCGGGGCCGGGGCGGGGGGGGGGCC
>CALMYW010000019.1 GCA_937873665.1 uncultured Sphingorhabdus sp. | reverse complement strand
AGGGTGTTGCTTGCACCAAAAATCAGCACCAAAATTACCCCATGAAATTGGTTGGCTATGCGCGGGTGTCGACCCGCGATCAAACTGTTGATCCGCAACGCGCCGCCCTGCTTGCGGCGGGCTGCGATTTGATCTTTGATGACACGATATCAGGTGCGACGAAAAGCCGCTCCGGCCTCGATAAAGCTTTTGCCGCACTCACTCCCGGTGATGTGCTGGTGGTG
Organism: uncultured Sphingorhabdus sp.; assembly: GCA_937873665.1. The sequence goes on along the minus strand of CALMYW010000019.1, from coordinate 10,988 downwards.
TGGAAGCTCGACCGTCTGGGCCGCTCGATGCAGCATGTCGTCAACACGGTGCTCGATCTCGACCGGCGCGGAATCGGGTTTCGTTCCCTGACCGAAGCCATCGATCTCACCAGTTCGACGGGCAAGCTTCTGCTATCGGTGTTTGGATGGCTGGCCGAAGTCGAGCGGGATTTGACAACCGAGCGGACGAAGGCAGGTCTCGCGGCAGCGAAACGGCGGGGCGTGACGCTCGGCCGCAAACCCAAGCTTACTGCAGCCGATATACATCACGCACGGCGTATGATCGAAAGCGGAGAGCAATCAGTCGCAGGCATGGCCCGAATTTTAAAGGTGGGGCGGAATACGCTCGGGCGGGCGTTGGCCCGCCCAATCACCTAAATGGAAGGTCGCGGACCTGCGAAGCTAGGCTGTTTTATTCCCCCCGCCGGAACGCCGCCTCCTTTGAATATATTGCCCAACTTCCAACGATTTGAGCGTTTCCCAAGCACATCCATACGCACAAGTGTCTGATTGCCATCTTCCATCAAGTAAAATTTCGACCCCTTATGTGTTTCATCAACGATTAGGTTCAAATAGCGTAATGCACGTCTGACCAACTCTGAATCGGATGACACGCCAAGGGCACGCTTCAAATCCTCCATCCGCTCTATAGAACCTTGGTTGACAACGATATTGCGTTTGACGAACTCTCTATCCTCGCCAACATCTGCCTGTAAGGCCGTGTAGGTAATTGTTCGCGAAGCCCCATCAGTGGACTGGATCAGAAGTGTTCGGCCTTCTTCTTGGTCAATGACCAGCTGTTCCAGATAGCGCAGAGCAACACGCACCAGCTCGGAATCCGAAGCTGCTTCGAGTTGGTGCCTGAGATTCTCAAGTATCTGCTGGGTTGAATTATAAAGGGTTAAGTTGCGTCTAGGCAGACGCTCAGGTGCAAGAGCGGGCATAAAACCTCCGAATGTGGATTTTTTGCACCTTACGGCGCAAGTCATGAATCACATCTTATATAGATTAAATTTCCCCATCAAGGGGACAATTTTATCTATTACGTGGTCCTAATTGCCGCCATAGCCAGAATATCGAATGTTTTTTTCCTTCATAATGGCATTTATCCCCCTGTACTGGAATCATATTGAGCGAATCACCTTGCGCTAGCGCAAAATTTCCCGCGCATCAAGGGCACCTTTTCGCGCCCTATTTCCATTTTTAGGTGGACATAGTCCCTCTTTCGGCGCACAACGTCCCTTGTAAGGAGATTCAAACATGGCATCCCCCCGTGGCCCGCCGCACTTTCGGAGCGAAACCACCGATCAAAAGGATTGACGAACTATGACGCAAAAAACCCAACACCAAAGAGATCCGCCGACTGAGGATCGGGACATTTGCTCATTGCAGGTAAGGTTGCCTGTGGTGGATAAAGTCCACTTATAAATAGCGTTGCTTGCGCTTGAAAAAAAAGGATCATTCGATGAAACCGTTGTTTGCCAACCAAAGAGGGCCACCGCCGCATAAGCGGCTGCTGAAAGGACAGACCTGTGGAGACAGATCATAATGCACCTATAGAAATAGGCTATTTGAGAACTACAAACAAAACAACATTTGATGGAGTTTCAATTACAGAGAAAAATGAAACTAAAACGCAATTTGAAATGCGTGTGAAACGGCATAGCATATTTCAAATTGCACTCTCCCTAATTTTGGCTTTGGCATTAGGCGTGGCTGGGAATTATATATATGATGCGATAAAACGTTATGAATACATAAATATGGATCAAAATATATCAACTCCACGTTGAGATTTTAAAGTTCTAGCCACTGGATAAGTAAAATAATGATCTTCTACATTATCATTTCCAGATATTTCTAATCCTATTTCTCTTAATTTATTTGGTGTATCGCACATTATTTTTATAATAAAGTCCGGATTGTTTCCAAAAATCTCATGAACCTCTATTATGTATGGATTTCTATTTAAAAAATCGAGAAATACTTTTTCATCATCGGCTTTTTTATTTTTAAGCGTGATGGTAAGAAATCCTATCACGGGATATCCAAGTTTCTCGTAATTTACATCAACGGTAAATTTCTCAATAAGACCCATCTCTTTAAGCAAGCTAATGCGTTCGCTGATTTTGGGAACCCCAACCCCGAGTGCATGTGCTAAATGGGTCTGAGGAGCCTTCGCATCTGCCAAAAGCTTGTGCAGCAGGAGCAGATTTTTTGCGTCAATGACACCCTTGCTGCTCGATGTCATTCTTCCTGCTCCCAGTGGTATAATTTCCTACAGCTAGGGCATAAAAATCATCCATGCAATTCGTTTTGCGGATTAGGGCCCAGACTCCAATGTTATACCTTGCATTCAACGATCAAGCATAAATCTCAAGTTGAGCTGAGCTGCGACGCTTCTGCCATGCACCCACATCAAACCTCGGTAGCCGTACGACTTCCTTGCCCTTGCACACTTGGATTGCGGGAGCGCACATCGACACTTCCCACGCAAGTTTATCTAGGGTCGTCATCAATCGGTCCGTAGTGAAGCGTTCCAGTTTGGCATCGGGTAAGCAGTGATCGGCAAACGTATTGCCACTGCTTCGTATGAGTTCAAAATTATCTTCCATTTCAGAGTGCTCATGACGGGTGCAATTCAAACTGCGCCTGTCCCGCCTTACTACCCCATGTGGATGCGTTGAACACGGGCAGGCGAGCGATTTCGGCTCCTTTCTGCTGCTCTGCCAAGCGCAGCTCATAGAGCTTTTGCAGGTTGAGCCAGAATTCAGGCGTTGTGTCGAAAAAATGTCCCAAACGGAGCGCGGTGTCGCCAGTGATCGCGCGAGCACCATTCATGATCTGGGTGATACGGTTGACTGGCACGTCAATTTGCCGCGACAATTCTGCCGCGCTCATGCCGAGGGCTTCAAGGTCTTCCCGTAGCGTTTCGCCGGGGTGTATTGGTGTGCGGGCCATGTGAACCTCCTTGTTCTGGCTCGGTTGCATCAGTGATAATCCACGATCTCGACATTTTCCGGCCCTGCCGCACCTTGAGGCCATTCAAAGCAAATCCGCCACTGATCGTTGATGCGGATGCTCCATTGGCCTTTCCGATCTCCCTTCAGCGCTTCCAGACGATTGCCGGGGCGTCCAAGGTCTCGAAGATCGGTCGCGGCGTCGAGCTGGTCGAATTTGCGTTCTGCGGCCCTTTGGAAGCCGGAGAACGCAGGGACATGCTCCCCGCGATAGAGCGCAGCAGTGCGCTTATCTCGAAAACTGGTTATCATTAGCTACCAGTATGATCGAAATTACCCTTTACGTCAAGCGTAAATAAACTTTTCCGCCAAGTCCATTTCCTTGCTGACAGAGACCGCTATCGCCTGTCAGTGCCCCGCACTGCCAACCATCACCTCGCAAATGGGTTGTTCCTTGTTCGATGCCGCCCGCAGGGCAAATCGAAAAAAAGCGATGTTCCCCGTCCCGATACTTCCAGCTTATCGGGCTGAACGTCCCTGCTGACCCGTAGGGGCGGAACGGAGTGGAGCACGGCGTAGCCGTTCACAGGGTCGGGCAGTCTGATATGATGGTTTGTATCAAGGGACAAAACAACGTCGCGCCGTAGGCGCGTCATCATGCGCGGCAAAGCCGCGCGCTCTGTTCGCCGTATTTACTGCACTACGGCATATTTTCGCCTATGTGTTAGAATCTGTGTTAATAATAGTGTTAAGGGATTTTGGTAAACCGCTAAGGCATTATAAAATAAGCCGTTTTCGGCATTTTTTGGGTCTCTGGTGAATCCAGAGTGACGATAGAGTGAATCCAGAGTGACGATAGAGTGAATTCAGAGTGACGATAGCGGCTCGGAGTTATTCACAGGTCTCGTCACTGAAATCACGATAGTACCTCCTGCGTAAACGATGTCACGAAAGCCCCGCAGCCGTATACGATATGACGATACGGCAAAAGCGTATGTGAAATGACGATAGCAGGCTTGCGTATATGAAATGACGATAGTAGTCTCCCGTATACGAAATGACGATAGATGCACCCTCTCCGCCCCTAGAGCCGCTTGACGCGAGTGAGCGCAAGCCGCTCCTGCCTGTCCGCCATCCGAATCAAGACCTGTTTATCTGCGATATTCTCGATGCCATTCCCAAGGATGATATGGCCTCAATGGAGCACCCGGTGTTTTCCCTCTCGACCAAGCCGGACACGCGCTTGCGTCGATACGAACATAACGGCGAGGTGATCGAGATTGTGCCTTCGGGGATCGGCCTCGCCACAATCCACGATAAGGATATACTGATTTACTGCATTTCGCAGCTCATCGCCAAAATGAACCAAGGCGAGAAGCCGTGCCGCACTGTGAAGCTGCAAGCCTATGATTTGCTCGTGGCCACCAACCGGCAAACAAGCGGTGAAGGCTACAGGTTGCTCAAGGACACGCTGACGCGATTGCGCGGGAGCACAATCGTCACCAACATCAAAACGGGTGGTGAGGAGGCAACGCACGGTTTCGGTCTGATTGAAGAATTCAAGATCAGGCGCAAAACCTTCGATGGCCGAATGCAGGACGTTGAGATTACCCTGTCAGAGTGGGTCTATCGGTCGGTCATCAGTAAGAACGTGCTGACCTTGCACCGCGACTATTTCCGCCTCCGCAAGCCCCTTGAGCGGCGCATGTATGAGCTGGCCCGCAAGCATTGCGGGCAACAAGATTCATGGACAATCGGCCTTGAGCTTCTGCAAAAGAAATGCGGTTCGGGTAGCCCGCCCCGCGTGTTTCGCGCCCTCGTCAAAAAGGTCTGTGAACACGATGCAGAGCATGGTCACTTCCCCGATTACGCTGTCACGATGAATGAGGACATGGTGCGGTTCGTCAACCGCTCGACGATGAAGAAGATCGAGAAGCCCCAGGACGACGAAATGCCGCGCATGGACCTTATCGAGGCCATCCATGACGCAAAGCTCGTGGCCCCCGGCTATGATGTCTACGCCCTTCTTTCTGAATGGGCAGAATGGTGGCGCGACACGGGAAAGCCGGAGCTGAAAAATCCCACCGCCGCGTTCGTCACCTTCTGCAAGAAGCGTCACGAACGCAGGCCTATGCGCTAGCGGCGAATCATGCGATACATAAAGCAGTATCACATGATTTACTGCATTACGGAGACAATATGATCGTTGCCCTGCTCAATCAGAAAGGCGGTGTCGGTAAAACCACACTGGCTGTTCACCTTGCCGCCGCTCTTGCCAAAAAGGGACGCACCATGTTGCTTGATGCCGATCCGCAAGGCTCGGCGGTGTCGTGGTCATCGCAACGCGAAGCCGCGCCGCCCTTCACAGTGACAGCCCTCGCCAAGCCCACCATCCACCGCGACATTGAACAAATCGCGCATGGCTATGCTCATGTCGTGATTGATGGCCCGCCTCGCGCGTCTGATCTGGCGCGGTCGGTGATCATGGCGGCGGATTTCATCCTGATTCCGGTCCAGCCCAGCCCCTATGATCTGTGGGCCGCACAAGAGACGGTCGATCTCATTCAAGAGGCGATGACCTACAAGCCCGATCTGAAAGCCGCCTTCATTCTGAACCGCAAAACCGCAAATACTGCAATCAGTAAATCAGCAAAGGATGTATTGAGCGAGTTGCCATTCCCCGTGCTGTCCACGGAAATTGCACAACGCGTGATCTTTGCGGAAAGTGCCGCGACGGGTGAAACTGTCACGGAACGTGATCCGAAGGGCAGGGCCGCCGCCGAAATGGCGGCATTCGTCAAAGAGATTGAAAAGGTGGCCGCATGAGCAAGACCATTCCCATTCGCCTCAAGCCGCGCGATGCGGCACAAGCCTTTGTAGAGGCTGGGGAGGAACCCCGCGCCCGCGATCTCCGCCCCAAACAGGACAAGGCCGATATGGTGCGCATTACGCTCGATCTGCCTAAACCTCTGCACCGCCAGCTCAAATTGCATGTGGCAGGGGAGGGCATCACGATTGCGGATTATCTGCGCGACATTCTGGGGGAAAAACTGGCCTAACGTCCCAAACTCGGCCCGCTGCCCCGTTGCTCGCGCTGTTTGCGCAGTTGCTCTCTGATCGCTTCCATCCGTCGAAGCTCTTGATCGTCACTCTTGGTGCGTCGTTTCATGTCCTGAATCGCCTGCGCAACATGCTGTCGCCCTTGCTCGCGCTCCGCTTCGCGGTGCTGCCGCTTTTGATCAGCAAGGGCCTCTTGGTGCAGGTGTCGGGTGCGAAGCTCCGATAACGCTTCGCCGCGTCGTTGCCGCCAGTCTTGTGCTTGCGGCGCATAAAGCCCCGTTAGATCGTCCCTGATGGCCTGTCGCTGCGCTCTGGCCTGTTGCCCCACCTTACGGCGTTCATCCCGCTGTGCGGCCTCCAAATCCCGTTTCTCGCCCGATTTGCGGCGGCGGGTTCTACCCGTGATGTCCACCGCTTCAAGCGCACGGCTCCAAAACTGGCCGTGACGCTTGGCAAGCGCGGTCTGTTCCTCAGCGTGCCGGTCGCGCATGATGCGGGTGGCCGCGCCATGTTCGGCGCGGTGCGCCTGCATCCGCGCCTGATAATCCGTATCACGGGCTTGCCGAATAGCTGCGCCTTCCTCGCGGAAGCGGGAGCGCAGCCGGCGTTCCTCCAAGGTGCGCCGGCGAGCCTGCGCTGTCAGCTCGGCATCGAGCACGCGGTCGGCGGCACGTTGCTGTTTTTCAAACACGGCCCATTCGCGCGTTTCGAAATCAGGCGAGCGCACCGCGCGTTCAAGATTCATGTCGATGATCTCGGCCTGACGCTCTTTGCGGGTGCGCCCTGCATCGATCATCGGATAGTCGATCTCGCGGCCATTGCCGGTTGTGACGATCTTGGATTCAGGGCGTTGCACATACCCATCAATATGCTGGGCGCGAGGCCCGATATGAATGGTCGGCTCGCGCTCGATGCCCTGCGTTTCCAATGATCGCCGGTCGATCCGTGCATCAACACCCGCCTTTTCAAGCGCCTGATTGGCATGATGCTCCCACCGCTCGCGTATCCATTCAACGGCCTTGGGTTCAAGTCCTGCGGCTTCCCGGTCCCGCATGTTATCGGAGAGACGCAACACACGTTTGCCGGTTTCAAGGTCGCGGTCACGGATCACGATATGCGCATGGGGGTTGTGCGCATCCTTGCCGGTCTGGTGGATGGCAAACAGCCACGGCACCCGGTCGCCTGTGATCCCATGACAAAAATCCCGCACCAGCTCGGCCCGTTGCGCTTCGTCCAGCTCACGGGGCAGGGCAACGCGAATTTTGTCCATGACGCGGGCATTCTTGCGATCTTCTGCCTCGGCCCTATCCATCCATGTGCGAGCCTTGGCAGGATCGAGCGGCATGGCGTGGCCGTCCAAGACGGGCTGCGCCTCTGGCCGCGCGATATAGCGCAAATGCGCCCCTGCCGTGCCCGCCTGATGCGTGGTCCGGCCTACCGAGGTGAGATTGCAGGAATAGATCGCCACAAAGCGGCCTCCTCGTCGGTTGCGGTCACATGCGCATGAATGCGCGACCACAATCGCGGGTACCGCTAGCAGGCTCTGCCGATTGCGTGACGCCAGAGGGAAGGGCCGATGTCATCTGCACAGGTCATGACTCCTGCCAAGGTCAACACTGCCCGCCACTGGCGGGACCGGAGCAAAAAGCTCCGGCTATGGGGTTCCAAGGGGAAAGCCCCTTGGCCGTAGGGTGCGGGATGACGGGTCATCCTGCTTGGGCCACCGGCCCAACGCGCACGGGTTTGGAACAAACCCAAAAGTGCGCCCTACATTTCTATAATATCACAGAATGCTCGATAGTGGGTAAGGAAATCGGAACTCTTGAATGTCACGCTCCGATAGATCAGATTGCTCGCCTGCAGACTGGGTTTGGTCCAGCACCCCCCAAGCACCAGATACGAGGGTATTGAGTTGGGATTCTTAAAACTATCGGAGAAAGAGGCCAAAACCTTACGGGATGGCGTGCATGCCAAGGGTGGTATTGATCGCCTGATTGCTGCCCTCTCCCCGTCCCCAGCCAATCACATCACGATCATACCAAGGCGCAATGAATTCAAATTGCGCGTTGATGGCAGGCTTCAATCAAGAGGAGGGAAGGCTAAAACCGCAACCCTAAACGCAGCCTCAGTAGAGGCTGCTCTTAAATCTGCGCTTGAAGGAAACATAAAGACTTTAAAAATTATCTCTGAAATCTCAGGAACTGTATCAAAACTAAAATTGGGTCAGCCTCTCGGTGAATTAAAAATAGATGTATTGAAGGATAAAATTCATAAAGATGGTGAGGAAATAGATTATAGTATCATTTTCCCACTTTCTGATGTAAAATTATCCTTAGTGGATAATAAAAATTTTGCAAATTACGTAGAGAATTTATTGAAAGTCAAGGGCCAATTTAACAATGGCGCAGCCCTTGCGCTTGATGCACTGTCGCCAGTTTTTGAGGAACTCGGCACAGGCAATGAAACCATCACCGCTAAATTTGCTGATGCGGTCTCGTCGCTTGGAAGTCTAATCGATCAAGCGTCAACGAACGCTGCGCCAACAACACAGACGCAACCCGCCCTCGCCTTGCCGTCTAAAGCACCGGAAATCTATGCGCAGCGCACAGTGCGGGCCGATCTGGGCCGCAAGGAAAACCCGATTGAATTCCTCAACCGGGTATGGGGTGCGTATATAGAAGCCGGTGTTCTTTATCAGGATGACATCAAGCGACTTGGCGATGACAAGCTCGTGCAGGCGGTGCGTGGGCGATGCAGGGATACAAACACTGACGCAGGAACGATTCTGCCTCCACCTCGTCAAGCCAAAGTTGAGCAACTCTTATCTTCTAACAACCCAAAAGTAGTCCAGAAACTTGCGGCGGAGCGCCTAAAAGCGCGCCGCCGCAATGTGCGCTATAGAGAGCGCCAGTCACAGACTATGGCACCCAAATGACACATTAACGGGACGTCACGTTAATGTGTCATTCATATCTCGGATGACATTCCTCTACTACCGGCTCGATATTGAGTCGGCTGCGCTGCTCCCCGCCACCTGCGGAGCCGCCCTAGGAGGGCAAAACAATGTCCAATTATGACGTAAACCTCGGTCGCAACTCGCCGCCGACCACCGCAGCCCAGTTCATGGCGCAGAATCCAACCCTGAGTTCAACTCAGGCGCAGACTGCTGCTACCGCTTCGGGCAGCAAGGGCTGAGACAACACCCCGCCGTAGGCTCCAATGTCTGCGGCGGGGGTTTGCCACCTCGCAACAAGGAGACGCATCATGCGTCACGCCTACCATTCTCGACCCTGCCCAATTTGTGGTGTCAATCTGGGGTGCTGCGACACGCATCACCATTGTCTCTGGGGCAACAAATCGCTTGCGCCCATCCTATGCTTCCCTCCTGATTCCTCGCTGCGATAGCCGTGAGCATCGAGCAAAATCAGGACCGTGCCCGCCAAGCTTTTGCGCGGCTGCGTGATAAGCACGCGCAAAAGCAGCAGCAGGCCCCGCAGCAAACGCGGGACCGCCCGCCCGCTCCGGCGTTACGGCCCGGTCAACCCTTGCGGGGTGCGGGTGATGCCGAAGCGCATCGCGCCATCGCGGCGGATCGCAACGCCGCGCTCCGTGAGCGCCTGCAACAGCAGCGCCAAGATGCCCAAAAACGCAACCCTACCCAAGATTTCGGGAAGAGCCGCTAACGAAAGAGAGGCCTATTATGCTGACTGCCCTTGTCTGGCTCGTATGGATCGCGCAGCTCGTCGCCATATTCCATTACCTGCGCAAGGATGGCTTTGGCGATGGCTTCCTTGATTTTCTCAAGCGGTTCTGGGCACTGCTATGCAGCAGCCGCGCCGTTCGCATTTTGGGAAGCGGCCTAGTCGCCTTCTTTTTGATCGGGCTTATCGGCAGGGGCACCGAGTCCTATGGAGCTATCGTGCAGGCTGTGGGCAGTAGCAGCCTGCAAATCTCACTGCTCGGCATCGTCGTCATTCTCAAGCTGATCGAAGCGCTCGGCCTGCGCCTTGGCGGGCGCGACATGGTGTTCGGCTCGGCGGAATTTGCCACGCCCGAGCACGCTGCCGCGCATGATTTGATCGGCACAACGGGCGTCCGTCTGGGCTTCTTGCGCAACCCTAATCGCAAGGAACGCGCTAAGGAATTACAGCAGGGTGTTGCTTATCCCCTCCACTACAAGGGCAATCGCCATCTGGTAACGATCGCGCCCACCCAATCGGGCAAAGGCGTGTCGGCCATCATTCCCAATTTACTGACGCAGCGCCGCTCGATGGTTGTCATCGATCCCAAGGGCGAGAATGCGATGATCAGTCACAAGCAGCGCAGTGCCATCGGCAAAAGCTGCGTGCTTGATCCGTGGGGCATCACGGGATTGCCCTCGGCGCGATTCAACCCGCTTGATCTGTTGCAAGCTGATAGCCCTAGCCTGATTGAAGATGCGATGCTGGTGGCCGAAGCGCTCATCACGAACAAGAGCGAGAAAGACCCGTTCTGGGATGATCAGGCCAAGGGCGCGGTGTTTGGCATTGCTCTCCATGTTGCCACAGCGCCAGAAGAGGCAGGCCGTCGCCACCTTGGGCGCGTGCGCGATATTTTGTGCTGCACACCGGAAGAGTTTTTCGATCTAGGCGAGGCGATGGCCCGTTCAACCATCCCGGCGGTGGTCAACACAGCAAGCCGCCTTGCGAGCCTTTCCGAGGAAGTGCGGGCAGGCGTTTTTTCAACCGCGCAGGCGAACACACTGTTCCTCGAAAGCCCGCTGCTGCGCGAGCATCTAGGGCAAAGCGACTTCCGCTTTGCCGACCTCAAGGGCGATGATCCCCTGACCGTGTTTCTGGTGCTGCCCGTCGATTACCTGCCGATTCATCATCGGTGGCTGCGTCTGGTGATCGCCTTGGGCATTGCCGACATCGTGGCCCCAGTGCATTATTGGGACACAGATTCACGGTAGTACTCGCCCGCCAGGTC
>CALMYW010000018.1 GCA_937873665.1 uncultured Sphingorhabdus sp. | reverse complement strand
GTGGAATATTGGTCCTGGTGGGTGGTGCCGGCCGGCGCGCCGGAGAGCGTGAAGCGCGAGTTGCAGGGCGTCTATAACGGTTTCTTCGGCCCCGGCGGGCTGCTGGAGCAGGAGGATTCAGACGCCTGGGCCCAGCAATATGCCGGCAGCGCGATCGATTACATGGACGACCACCCCTATTATTACGGCCTCGGCGCCGGCGAGGAGGAGGTCCACCCGTTGCTGCCGGGAGTGGCGGGCAGCCGTTACAATGAACACTATTCGCGCCAATTTTACCTGCGCTGGCAGCGCGATATCGCTGAAGGAGCGGCCCGGTGAACAGCGGAGGATCGCGCATGGAGCAGCAGCACGCCATCGAGCAATTCTATTATCGCGAAGCGCGAATGCTGGACGACCGGCGTTTTCTCGCCTGGCTGGAGTTGCTGACCGAAGATGTCCGCTATGTCATCCCCACGCGGCATATCAGGCTCGGCCATCTCCCGGCGCGTGGAGGCGATGAATTCCATTTGGTGGAGCGGGAACTGGGCGGTGCGGAGGAAGCGGCCTTGCGCGAGGATCGCCTGCCGCTGCTGACGATCCGCGCCAAGCGGGCGCTCGCCCCCAATGCGTGGGCTGAAAACCCGCCGGCGCGCACGCGTCGCTTCATCACCAATGTCGAGATCGAGGACGATGATGCGTGCGCCGGGGAAGTGCGGGTGTTGAGCAATTTCATGCTCAGCTACAGCCGCCATGGCGCCGACAATCATCTTTACAGCGGGCAGCGGCAGGATCGGCTACGGCGAAGCGAGGACGGTTTTCGCATCGCCGAACGACGCATCGTGCTCGACTGGAACGTCGTCACCGCGCCAACGCTGGCCCTGTTCTTCTGATACGGCTCCGCCACAGCAAAGGTACGGGCCGGTGACAGGGGGGCGATGAAGGGCAGGGAGGGGCGATGCCCCGCCCGCGCCAACCCGCCCCTCTGTTCCGGCATTTGTCACCCGTCGCCTGAGGTGATCCGCCTGGCGGGCCGCGGGAGCGGGCGAAGCGTCACCGCGATCCCGGGTTGCAGACGTTGACGATCGTGAGCTTGCGTTCGCGTCCGTCGCGGTCGGGCCAAAGGATCGACTGCCCGGCGCGCAGGCCGATCAAACCTGCGCCGACCGGCGTGAGAATGGAAACCCGCCCGGCCGCGATATCGGCATCCCGCGGATAGACGAGCTCGATCGTCCGGTCGGTGCCGCTGGCTTCGTCAAGGAACTCCACCGTCGCGTGCATGGTCACGACGCCAGCCGGGAGCTTGGCCGCATCATGGATGGTGGCGCGCGCGATTTCGTTGAGCAATTGCCGGCTGACCTCCGGATTCCGCGCGCTTGTGCGCAAGGCGAGATCAGTCAGTGTGTCGGCCTCGGCGTCGATCATATGGATCGGCGGCCGGCGGGTGGCCCGGTTCGTGGTCATGAGAATGGCATCCGGAGGGTTGGATCGCGCAACCGCGATCAGGTCGCGGCGGGGAAGGAATTATCGCCCCGAGTCCGGAGCGCAACGCCCCGAATCCCGGGGCTAGTTGCGCGCGAGAAGTTGGCCTGCGTGGACGCGAAAACGCGGCATGATGGGCTGCATCTGCATCGTGCCAAGATGCGAGGAGCGTTACGGAAAGTCAATTCCTTCCGCCTGCAGCACCGCCGTGTCCGTCGGTGCATTCTGCGCTCGCCAGTCGCCCGGATTCATTTTCGTCCAACCCACGAAGGCTCGGCGGAAAGTCGCCGCATCCGCGTATTGCAGGCGCGAGGCGATCTCCCGCACGGTGAGGTCGGTTCCCGCCAGCATCGTCAGTGCCAGTTCGCGGCGGCATTGGGTGCGCAGCGCCACGAGTGACGAATCCTCGCGGGCCAGGCGACGACGCAGGGTGGCCGGGGTGAAGCCAAACATCTGCGCGATTGTCTGGATGTCCGGAATGCCCTCTTCCATCGATAGCGATGCGCGCATCGCGCTTACCACGCGGCTCGACAAGGTTTCGGTGCCATAGTCCGGCGGCAGGAGGTCGAAGGGACACAGCGCGAACAGATCATCGATCTCGGATGGTTTCCGCGCGATCGGCCAGTTCAGGTGGCGTTCCGCGAAGGAAAAGCTGTCCTGTGGCTGGTGGAAGCGGGGCTGGATGCTGAACAGATCGTGGAGCCCCGTTTCCGCGAAGGTTTCGGGAAAGGCCAGGGTCACGTCGATCAAGGGCATCTCCTCGCCGATCACCCAGCCCAGGATGCGGTGGTATGAGGCTAGGGAGAACAGCGAGATCAGGTGATCGGCCCCCACTGAGTGGTCCGCGTTGATTGTTAGTGCAAGATTGCCTCCGCCGCCATGGCTGGCCGCAGGTGGAGCGAAGCGGAACCGGAGGGCAGCCATGGCGGCGTCGCCGCTTCCGGAGCCGGAGGCCGATAGCCAAGCGAGCTGTGCGGCCTGACGGTGTTGTAATGCCGCCGCCAGGCTTCGATCAGGATCTGAGCCTCGGACAGGGTGTAGAAGATCTCCCCGTTCAAGAGTTCATCGCGCATGGAGCCGTTGAAGGACTCGCAGTAGCCATTCTCCCATGGGTTGCCGGGCGTGATGTAGAGCGTCTTCACGCCGATCTTCGCCAGCCATTGCTGCACGGCATTGGCGATAAATTCGGGACCGTTATCTGACCGTATGTGCGCCGGCGGGCCCCGGGTGACGAACAGCTCTGCCAATGTTGCCAGCACCTCTTCGCTGCGAAGCCGCCGCGCCACCGGCAAGGCCAGGCATTCCCTGCTGGCCTCGTCGATGATCGACAGGATGCGGAACTTGCGACCGTCGTGCGTCCGACCTTCAACAAAGTCATAGGACCACACGTGCCCCGGATACTCGGGTCGAAGGCGGATACAGGATCCGGCATTGAGCCAGAGCCGGGAGCGCTTGGGCTGCTTGTGCGGCACCTTGAGTCCTTCACGCCGCCAGATGCGTTCCACCCGTTTGCGGTTCACATGCCATCCCGCATTACGCAGCAAGGCTGTCACCCGGCGATAACCATAGCGACCATACTGTCTGGCCAAGGCGATGATATCCTCGGTCAGCGCGGCTTCGTCATCCGCCCCACGCGGCGTCTTGCGCTGTGTCGATCGATGTTGCCCGAGCACGCGGCAGACCCGCCTCTCGGACACCGGCATCATGGTCCTGATATGATCGATACAGCGCCGTCGACGCGCGGGGCTCAGAAGTTTCCCCTGGAAGCTTCCTGCAAGATCAGCTTGTCCAGCGTCAGGTCCGATACCGCCCGCCGTAACCGGGCGTTCTCCTTCTCCAGTTCCTTCATCCGCCGCGCCTGATCCTTCTTCAGGCCGCCATATTCCTTGCGCCAACGATAGTAGCTCTGCTCGGTGACGCCGATCCGACGACACGCATCCGCAACCGTCTCGCCCTGCGCCAGCACAATCTCCGCTTCACGCAGCTTGCCGATAATCTCCTCCGGCTTGTGCTTCCTTACCATTCCATTCCTCCTTCATGGCCAACTCTAAGGTAGAAATTGGGCCACTCTGAAGGGGGCAGATCATCGGCGACTGGGCTTAAACTTGTCGGCGAGAAGCGAGATGGGCGTTGGTGTGCAGCCCGCCTCCCCGACGGCTACGCCCACACGCGTGAGCATCAGCATAAAATAGCCGGCCACTAGTCCGGACGCGGAGGTCATGACACCGAAAATCAGAACAAAGATTACTAGAAGATTTCGCCGGTTTCGGCGATCGGCCAGAATGCCCAAGGGAATGCTGGCCGCAAAATATACAATGCCAAATATAGTACCTGTGAGAAATCCTACAGCGGTGTCAGTCAGATTAAATTCTGTTTTGATTGGCTCTAGGAAGAGCGACATGAGAAAACGATCAGCTGTACTTAAGGCAAAAATGAAGGTTGCAATTAGAAGGAAGGTCCAACGGTCTTTGGGCTGCGCAAGGCTCATGTACCCTGCATCATTACCTAGATTTGCCAATGCCCAACCCTCCTACCGGTGCTTCTCCAGATTAGCCCATGTTCCTGCGTCAGAGGCAATATTGGCTCAAACTCTGATTCTCACACAGCAAGAAATTTCTTGATAGGGCGTGTCGTGATGTGGTGGACGGCCTGCGCCCCCGCGTAGCTATGCAATTATGGGGTCGTTGTAGGTCCAAGTCTAGGAGTCGTCTCATGAAGCAGGAGGTCGCCACCGTCGGACTGGATCTGGCGAAGAATGTGTTTCAGCGCCCCGCCATCGCTGCCGATGGCGGGGCGCTGATCCGGCGCAAGCTTCGCCGGTCCGAGGTCTGGCCTGCCGCCAGTTTGGTGGACACCGAGATAAGGTGTTTTCACCAACCGGAGAGCATCAATGCAGAGAAGGAAGTTCACCCGCGAGTTCAAGCTTGAGGCGGTCAGATTGGTCCGCGAACGCCGTGTAGCGGTTGCCCAGGCAGCTCGCGATCTTGACGTGCACGAGAACGTGTTGCGCAAATGGGCGAAACGTCCAATCCCACAAAATGTGTCATCATTCGACTCCGATGGTCAAAACCACCAGGCAACAGCGCCCGAATCACGGCACATTAGCGCTTCAGCACGCTACCGTGATTATCGGATGTCCACACATGATCCCCTGATTTTCATTCAAGCCAGTTTAGCGGTTGAACTGGCCGCCAATGCCACTGGGATCCGATTGACTAGGCGCGAGGTATCATCCGGTAAGGTTCGCCAATCGAGTTGTGGTTAGTCGCCGGGGGAATGGGAGATAGGCGCGGAGGCGGGCTAACACTTCGTCTGGTCAGCCCACACGCAGCGTCATACGGCGAAATTCAGGGCATCTAAGAGAAAAGACACTTGCAAAACCGGAACGTTTTGCGATGTTTGTAACGCGCAATCTCAGCCAGTCTGCACGCCTTGAGAAGGTGTGTGATGGATTTCGCTAAAATAATGCTTGCTTCGTTCTTCTTGATTGCGATTCCGAGCGGCGCATTTGCAAGAGAACCAGTCCTGCAGGAATTTTACGCTGTGCCGGCCTCGCCAAAGGCCCTACCTATTCCGATCTCTATGGGTGAGTTTTGGTCGTCATTGAACGAACCCGTCTGCGAGAGTGTTGAATACCGGCCGACATGGTGGCTGCCCCAAAATGTGGAGGTACGGCGGGCAATCTATTACCCGGCAATGGCTCAGGTAGCCTGTGAGTATGGCCTCCCGACCCGCCTTTTGGACGCCGTTATAGCTCAGGAATCCGGTTACAATCCGAGAGCGATAAGTCCTGTTGGTGCAATGGGCATGATGCAGGTCATGCCTGGCACCGCCCGTTCACTGGGGCTCGCTTTTCCCTGGGATCCTATCGCTAACATGCGGGCAGGCGCACGGTACCTCCGCGATCAGGCAAACCGGTTTGGGCGCATTGATTTGGCTTTGGCGGCCTACAATGCGGGGCCTGAACGCAAGTCTCTCAAGGCTGGCTATATTCCGGCAATCCCCGAAACCATGACCTACGTGCGTACGATCACTACGAATTGGGCGAGGCTTGCCGCCGAAGCGCCCATTGACTCGGGTACCACAGCCAGAGCCAGCGCCGCCAATCTAGCGATAAAAGCGTCAGGCTATCGCGAGGTCGATCTATCGGTCTATGAAGGTATGAACGCTGCAAACCCAATATAGTGCGCATAGAGCACCGCGATCGCCAGAATGCTTGGAAATCCCAGAAAGTACGCGAGCTGGAAGTGCAACCACACCCGCGGCAGCCAGACAATCCACCCGGCAAATGTCCTTCGCGGTGGAGCAAGCACGCCCGTTCGAATGTCGTAGTATGTCTTGAGCGCCGCACAGGCCGAGCAGATCGCGGCGAGCAGGGTTACAGCGCTGTACAGCTTCTGCCACGCCAGAACGGTCTCAGGCGCCATTACGTTCGTCAGGCCTGCAGGGTTTGGTCGTTTTGCATGACCCTCTCCTGGTGCGAGAGCAGCAGGTCGTAGGCCCGGCGCGCGGCCTCGTGGATGATTGCCGGGCGCAGGTCGACCTCGATCGAACCGCGCCGGCAGGTCATGACCTCGAGGTAGAAGCTCTTAAGGCTCTCGGTGGCGAGGAATACGGCTTGGTTCGCGTAGGCATCCGGATCATGCAGCAAGGCGACACTGATCTTAGCCCGCACGTGATCCATCCCGAGCTCGTCGAAAATCCTGTCACGCAATCCGTCGGTCAGTGGGTTGGTCTTCTTGAGGATTTTGTGAAGCCTCGCACGGGAGATCCGCATCCGGTCGGCCAGATGCGCGGGCGGAATGCCCTGCCGGGCGAGCTCGGCGTTGATCAGCTGCTTGTATTGGTCCTGTTCCCCAGGTCCCGGGTTCGGATTGGCAAAGAGAAAGACCGGTTCCGTCTCGGGATCAGTGCTCGGCTTGAAGACCGTCTCAGGCGTCAAGTTCCTGTGAGGCATTTTCCATCCCTCCCAAGGCAAAACGTCTATGGGATGGCATAACCTGTCAAGAGTCTTAAGACATGCTTGGGCTTTACTCCGGTGCTCTACCTAGATGAGATTGTGGCGCTCGGCGAGGTAGACTGCGAGCGGAACGAGGATCTTATCAACGCCCTGTTTCTCGCCAATCTTCTTTACCTTGTCGCGCAGCGCATCGTAGTCGTTTGACCACTTCGGCGTGACCTCGAGCCACACCGCAATGTCGCCGTCGACCGGGAACTCGCTGAGGAAGAGGTCGAGCTCTTCCTTGGAAATCCCGTGGGATTTAAGTCTTTCGCAAGCTCTTTGAACAGTCATGCGCATCGTCTGAAAGCGCCCGGTCCGCTTGGAAAAGGCGCACATGGCCTCGGCCAGCAGATCGAAGCACTGCTGGCTCAGGTGGATCCGGACATTGCGGTTGCCTGCTGCCATAGGCGGATCATCCAGGACATCTGACGCGGCGCATAATGGTCTGAAATTGTAAATTTGGCGAATCCGGTCCGGACGAGGCGAGTCGCCATGCTCGTTTCCCTGAGCGGGAACGGCAATTACCGTTGGGGCAAAAACGTTTCCCGAAAAGGAAAACGCAGTTCCCGCAGAGGGGATTCCGTTTCCTCAAACGGGAAACAAAGCACTTCCCAAGTTGCCGCTTTGGGAAATCTTCCGATTCGCCGGTGAGCTTCAACGACCTGTTAATTGCTCCCATCAGCGCCCCTCTGTTCATTCTGAAGGCCGTGAATGACGCGGCTTTTAGAAAAAGGACGAGAGATGAAACTCATCACACACGGGAAGGGGCAGACCCTGCTCCAAGGCGCGGCGGTCGTCGCCGTCGCCGGCCTTTTCGGCAGCGAGGTCGCGATGGCCGGCGCTGACGCGACGTTCAACACGGCGCTTACCGCCTTCACCGGCTTCCTCGAAGGCTCGGGCGGCAAGATCATCACCGTGCTGAGCCTGGCCGGCGGCATCGTCGGTCTTGCCTCGGGCCGCTTCAGCCTGGCGCAGGTCGCCATTCCGGTCGGTGTCGGTGTCGGCGCGGGAACCGGCGTGCCGATCGTCACCGCCGCAGTCACCGCAACGATCTGACCCCAAGCGGTCCCCCTCCGGCCTCGCTCCCGAAACTAGGACTGGCCGGACAACCTGGAGGGCGGCGTCGTCTCATGAATCGCTACACGGTTCCCGCGCATCTCGATGATCCCGAGCTCATCGGCTTTTGGACGCTCGATGAGTTCCTTGCGATGATCATTCCGTTCGCGTGGGGGATCCTGTCTCAACATATTCTGATTGGGATTTCAGCAAGCGTGCTGGCCTGGTGGGGATTGCGCAAGTTGAAGGCGGGACGTGCCGTCTCGTGGATCATTCATTCGGCCTACTGGTACCTGCCCGGTGCCTTCATGGGCCTCAAGGCGACGCCGCCCTCCCATCTTCGACTGATGGCGGGCTGATATGGACCTCTCGATTTCCCACGGCCAGGCGCAGCGGCTTTTGAAGCAGCGCAACCTCCTGGCTATAACGGCAACCGGACTGTTCGGTCTCAGCGTGCTGCTCACCCTCACTGCGGCGCACCGCGACCGCGAGGTCGTGCTGCAGCCGGTGCTGGCAAAGCCGCTCACGCTGTCCTCCAGCCACGTCGACAAGGACTATCTCGAGCTCGTGACGCGCGATGCCGCGCTCCTCACGCTCAACCGCTCGCCCTCGAACCTCCAGTACTGGATGGATTCGATCCTCGCCATCACGGATCCCAGGACCCACGGCCGGATGAAGGCCGAGCTCATGAAGATCTTCAATGAGCAGAACGGCTCGAGCGTCTCGCAGTATTTCACGATTCAAGCGCTGAGCGTCGACCCCGATGCCCTGACCAGCGAGGTCAATGGCGTGCTCCATACCGTCGTCGGTTCCAAGGAAGTGACCGCCGAGGCGCGCACCTTCCGCTTCGTGTGGAGCTACTCGGGCGTCAGCCTCAAGCTCGCCGGGTTCGGACGCGTCACCAAGGACGGCGCGGGTGGCGCCACGGGAACGGAGCCCGGCAAGGCCAGCAACAAGAGCGATGGAGGAGAGGGGTGATGGCCCAGCTTGGATGGGGCGCGATTGGGGTGGGCGCAGTGCTCGCCGGCAGGCCCTACGCAATTACGGGACGCCCGGTGGGCACGGTGCTCATTTGCCTTGGTGCGCTGTGTCTCGCCGCTCCCGCCATGGCCGACCAGAGCATTCCTGCCGCCGACAACGGCACGGTCGCCTGCGTGGCCTCGGCCAAGGACCTCACCCGGATCAGCCTGGCTGGCGATCAGTTTGCCGCGGTCTCGAAGATCAGCACGGGCAACCCGGCCGAGGACTACAAGATCGTCAACGAGCCGGTGCGCGGCGACATCTACCTCTCGGTCCCCGACGGCTTTGCGAGGCCCAACCTCTCGTTCTTCGGCACCACCCGCAAGGGCTACGTCTACAAGTTTGTTTGCCAGGTTCGCGGGAACGATGCCGAGCAGGTCTTCGTCACCAATACCGCGATCAAGGCCGAAGCGGCGCGCGACTGGGAGGTGCGAAGCTCGCCCGAGGACAGCGCGGTGCGCCTCGCGCAAGCGATGTACCGCAGCGAGACCATCGAAGGCTTCGAGGTGCGTTCAGACGTGCTCGAGCCGGTGACGGTCGGCAAGCTCGAGGTCCAGCAGGTCGGTGAATACCGCGGCGCGTACCTCAAGGGCGTGGTCCTGCGCGTCCGCAACACCGGCCGCGACGCGCTCGCGCTCGACGAGAACATGCTCGCCGCCAAAGGCGCGGTCGCCTTCATGACCCCTGTCAGCGAACTCGCACCGGGCCAGGCCGCTGCCGTCTACCTCATCCAATCGAACGGAGGCCGCTGATGGATTGGAAGAACCCCTTCCGCAAAGGGCCCAAGGCGCTCGACGGACCCGCCGGTGACGACGAGCCAAGCGATGCCTCGCCGCTTGGCGACGCGATTCAGGCCAACGAGGCGGTCAAGAAGAAGCAGATGCTGCTTCTCGGGGCAGGCGGTCTCGCCGCCCTGCTGCTCGGCTCAACCTACATCTTCTCAGGCGGCGGCAAGAGCAGCGACGCACACGTCAAAAAGGAAGTCGGCGAGGTCTCGGTCGACGAGATGGTCAACAAGAACATGGCCGAGAAGGAATGGCGCGCCCAGTCCGAGGCCCAGATGATGGCGATGGACAACAACATGCGCGCGCTCGCCGCCCGCGCGCAGCGCGCCGACCAGCTTGAAGCGCAAATGGCGCAAAGCCAGGCGCAAGGCACCGGGGTCTCAGCGGACACCGAGCGGGTGCTTTCAGCCTATCAGAGCGAGAACGAGCAGCTCAAAGCGGCGCTGGCGGCGGCGCGGCAGTCGCCGGGGATGGGGCAGCCTATCGTCGGACCCGGCGCGACGCCGATCGGGCCCAATGCCATGTATGGCCGCACGAGCCCGCCGAGCTACCAAAGTGCGCAGGCCACTCCTGCAGGGCAGGCTGCTGCGGCTGCTGCGGGGCTCCCGAGCGGACGGGGCAGCGAGGTCAGCCTCGTCTCGTTTGGCGAAGGCGCGAGCGGGACAGGCAGCCCGGTGCCGAAGGGCAACACGGTCTATACCGACAGTGCCAACTACCTGCCGCCGAACTCGATCGCGGTCGCCAAGGTCATTGTCGGGGTCGATGCCGCCGCCGGCGTGCAGAGCCAGACCGACCCGCTTCCCGTGGTGCTGCGCATCACCGGGCCGGCGCGGTCGGTCTATGATAATGGGCGCCTCCTCACCACCAACATCGCCGGGTGCCTGGTCAATGGCGCGGCGCGCGGCGACCTCTCTTCCGAGAAGGTCTACGTCAAGCTGCAGCGGATGACCTGCCCGCAGCCAAACGGCCGCTACGCGGTCTCGGACGTGAAGGGTTTCATCGCGTTTGGCGGCAAGACCGGGGTGAGGGGGCGCGTCGTCAGCCGCGAAGGCTCGCTGATCGGCCAGGCGTTCCTCGCGGGGCTCGCCGGCGGGTTCGGGCGCGGGTTCTCGGCCAACACCAATTCGATCCTTCAGGGCACCAACGTCAATGTGAACGGTCAGCGTCAGAAACTAGGTGCCGGAGAGATCCTCCAGGGCGGGCTCGGCGAAGGCGTCGCGACCTCGGCCGACACTGTGTCCAAATACCTGATCGAGCGGGCCGAACAGTATCAGCCCGTGATCGAGATGCCGACCGGGATCGATGTCGAAATCGTGTTCCTCGAGGGCGTGTTCATCAACGGATGAGGAGGGTGCCATGAAGCTGAAGTCACCGAGCTTGAAATCACTGAACTGGGGCCCCGACGCCCTGCGCAAACTGGCGATGCCGCTCGCGGCGATCGCGCTTGGCAGCGGGGGCTCGCTGGTCTGGGCGAACGCCAATGCCAATGCGCCAAACGCCCCGTCGGAAGCCGATCTTGCGGTCACTGCGGCGCTCAAGGAGCGCTTGCCACGCACGCAAGTGAGCCGGGTCAATTGCCAGGTGGTCGACGGGGTCTGCGAGGTCACCGCCGGATCGCAGCTGTTCTACGTCGACAGGACCGCGCGCTATCTCCTGATCGGCCGCGTCTACGACATGCAGACCCGCCAGGACCTCACCGCCGTGCGGCTGCTCGAGGTCAATCCCGACCTGCTGGTCGGCGGGGCTGCGGGTAGCCGACAGGAAGCTCAGGAAGTCGAGACCCCCCGCCGCGGCGTGAATGCGCCTACGGCGAGCGGTGCCCCCCGGATGATGTCGCTCGCCGCACTGCCCGAGGCGGGCGG
>CALMYW010000017.1 GCA_937873665.1 uncultured Sphingorhabdus sp. | reverse complement strand
GGGCAAGCCTTGAGGCAGCCAAGTTCATGCAGTGCTCATTGACCAACGTAAATCTGTCGGGACACGGTATTTCTTGGCTGTCCGATTAAGAGGCGGCAGCTTTTAAGTATGTTTCTCAATAGCTTGTTCGATCGTTTTGTCAGCGGAAGCGAACATTTACGGAATCTCCAAAGGGTCTTTTTAAATAACTGCGCCTGTTGAGTTCGGCGCCGCAGCTCCCTTTGCCTGGAATCTGGACTCGCCTCGCGATGTCGTCGTTCTTCCCGAGCAATAACCAAAAATAGCAAAGCCGTACTAATCTTCTGCCGAGCGCAGTTACTCCGACAATTGCATCAAGCTGGGTCAAATTCGATTGGCAGGCCCTTTAGCCCCCATGCCCCGGGGTAAGGACGCCAGCCGATCGGACCTGCCAGTCGCGGGTTCTTCAGCCGCTGCGCGCAGCGGTGTAATGCCTCTTGTAATTGCACTCGGGCTATATGCTGGCCCAAGCACACGTGCGTGCCCAGACTGTAGGCGATCTGCCGCTTCGCCGGTCCAACTTCACGGTCCGGGTCGAAGGTGTCGGCATCGTCGAACACGTGCTGGTCACGGCCTGAGACATTCAGCGTAAACCAGAGCATTGTATCCTTGGGCAAGAGAACGTCTCGGTAAACAATATCTTCATTCGTGAAACGGGGGACTGATCCCGGGTTGAACACCCGAAGCCCCTCTTCGAGCACCTTGCGGCAGTATTCAGTGTCGACTGCGCAGCGCTCATAGATTTCCGGGCGGTCGAGCAGCTTCCACATCGTATGGGTCAGCACATTCTTGGAAGTGTCATAGCCGGCAATGAAGAAGAAGATGATCAGGTCTTCCAGTCTCCGCTCGGGCACACCGCCTTCGTCGCTGACGCTTATCAGCAGGTCGAGTAGGTCACCATAGGTCCCGGCTTTGGCGTCCGTTCGCCGTTCGGCGATGACTCGTTGAACCAGCTTCTCAAGCCGATCAAACGAGGCATGTATTTCGGGCACGCGGTCCTTATCCATCGAAAATGCGAGACCGAGCGTTTCGAGACTCGCGCGGATGCCGGGGATTTCATCAAGGGGCGCGCCGACAAGGCGAAACATGACCGAGATCGGGTAATTGGCGGCGAACTCCTCGAAATCGAATGCTCTCTTAGGTGCCCACTCATCAAGCATGCGCGTGATTGTCTCGTTCATCATCGGGCGCAGCTGAGTGGCATATCGGGGAGTGAACTTGGCTGCGAAGGTTTCGCGCAAACTGCGATGCAGCTCCGTGGGCAGGGAAATCAGCTGCTCCTCGGTGAAGCGCCCCCACGGTGTGCCGTGCGCGCCGAGCATATCGACAATGCCGTCATAGGCGGGACGCAAGTTATCATCATGCCCAAGCAAGTCGCGGATCGCCCGATAATCGTGAACCCAGTAGCCCATGTCAGATGCCGCAAGCCACGGATGCTGACGCTTCGCCTCGCGGAAATGGCTGACCGGATCGGCCGCGAACTCCGGCGTATCGACGGCGACAAAAGGAAGATTCAGCTTGGTGATCTTCTGCACGGGCGCATCCTCTCGGTTTAGTTGTTTTCAAGTTATCGTATCGCTGAAGGGTAATTCCATCCTGCGTTGCGCCGGCTACATATAAATGCCCCCGTTTACCGCCAGAACCTGGCCAGTGATGTAGGCGGCATCGTCAGACGCCAGGAATGCGCAAGCTCCGGCGATTTCGTCCGGGCGGCCGGCGCGCGGTATCGGAATCAACGGTGTAACGTGGTCGAGCGAAAACTCGTTTGCCTCGATGGCCCGGAGCATTTGCGGAGTTTCACAAACCGAAGGCGCGATCGTGTTCACGGTGGTGCCCCCGCCGGCAAGCTCCCTGGCCAAAGCCTTGGTCAGGCTGATCACTCCGCCCTTGGCCGCCGAATAGTGCGCCATGCTCAATGCTCCGGACTGCCCGGCGTGGGAAGAAATCGAAATGACGCGTCCCCATCCGGCTTCGACTAAGTCCGGAAGAGCCGCCTGAATCGTGTGGAAGACGCCGGTCAGGTTAACGTCGATGACCCGCTGCCAGTGCGCCGTCGTCATTTCTGCAAAAGATATGACAGGGGCTATTCCCGCATTCGGCACGACGATCGAAATGGGGCCGAATTGAGCCCGAACAACCGCATAGACGGCATCGATGTCTGCACGCTGGGAGACATCCGCCCGGCAAGCGAGCACTGTGGCTCCCGCTTCACGCAAGGCACCCGCTTCCTGTTCGAGAAGCTCCTCCTGAACGTCGAGCATCGCAGTAGGGTGGCCATCCTGAGCAAAGCGCTTTGCAATACCCAGTCCGATACCTCCGGCGGCGCCTGTGACGACCACGACCCTTTTCCTGTTCATTTTGTTTTTCCTAGTTCGAGGCAGATTAGATCGAATTCGATGTCGCAGCAGCCATTCGCCAGCATCAGTCCAACAACCGCGGGTTCACGGACGCTTATCGGTGCGGCTGAGGTCAGCGAAAATCTGAGGCAGGTCCACGGTGGTGACGATCCCTGGCGCGGCCGAGCAGACTGCCGGGATTGCATTGATCGGCCTGTGGGCGGTCAGGTTCGGCATCACCTTTGCCCTTGTGTCAGGATCATTGGCGACCGGAAACTGGATCATGATGTCGAGTGGAGTGTCGCCCTCCACAATAACGCGCCAACCATCATCCCGTAGCTGCCAGGCTGGTTCGAGGTCCGTGGTGACAAACCAGTTTGAACGGAAGCGGAGCACCGGCTTGCCCTTGTGAAGCCCGGTGACAGTATGGCGTTGCCCGCCAACCGTTCCGCTGCCGATTGTCGTATCATGAAGTTTCACGGGCCCGCGGGTGACAGCGTGCTCGCTGGTGACTTCCACATCGTCGAAGGCAAGTCCGATAGCATCGGCTATCAGCCCGAGGGAGTTTGCGAAAACGGTATCGCGTTCCGTGAATTCTGTGGCTCCGAAGATTTCCGGGGCCTCGCCGAACCGCATGATGTTGATCAGCATGTCTTCCGAACAGGTGTCTACGCAATGGGCGAACTCGTCGATGGTCAGAAGGTCCAGGCGTCGTTGCAGCGACAAGAGCGGTGGCAGAAGCGCCTCGGTGATAAAGCCCGGGCTGCTGCCGCTGGCATGAATGGAACTGTTCCCCGTTTGACACGCCTTCTCGACCCGTTGGCGAAGAGCCGCGTTCATTCGCTCTGGATTGAAGAATTCGGCACGTGTGGTGACGATGTTTGCCCCGCTTTCCAGAATGCGGCAGATTTCGTCTGCATCGGTTCGGTCTGCCATGTAGACTACGCAGTCGGGCAAAGTTGCAAGTAGCGCCTCGACGTTGCGCGTGGCCAATACACCGGTGGCAGCCAGGCCGCACAGATCTCCTGCGTCCTTGCCTTCCTTGTTCTCGGAGTAGACCCGAACGCCGACGAGTTCGAGTTGAGGATGTCCAATCACAGCCCGCAGCGCGCTGGTGCCGACGGTACCCGTTGCCCACTGCACCCCACGTAGAACGGCACCGCTCCTTTTATCAGCTTTCATTTCCCACTCCTCTATCTCGTTCAGGCATTGGCGGACACGGTGTGACGTTTGCTGTGTGGTGAATGGGCGAGAATAAAGCGCGGCGATTGCCCGCAATTACGGTTCCGTTCCAGGCGGCAGGCCTTCACGGATAGGGTCGCTTCCGTCCCACTCTGCCGCGTGACTCCTGACTGACTCCCGAACACCATCCTTGAACGGATCACAATCGCTCAGTTCGATGCAGACTGCCGGGTCGCCGGGATGTATCAAGAAGATCGATTTTCCAGGCCCCGACTTCGTCTCGAACACAGTCTCCCAGCCCCTGATGTGGGCAGCCGCCTGCAATCGGACAACATCGCGCGACCACACGCCCATGTGCTGAATATGCAGGCCCGGGATACCCACAAGAGCATCGGTATAAAGCGAAGGCGTATCATTGTGTTGCATGACAATTTCGAATTGCAGGTCACCGCAATTCGCCATTGCAATTGATACGTCGAGTTGGATCGCGTTACCCTTGTAGAGCATTGCCGCATCGAGATGCCGGAGTACGAACCACGGCCCCACGCCACAGCTCTCGGCGAAGAATCTCATGCTGCTGTCGATGTCGCGCGACATGAAACCGATCTGGCGGACCTCTCCAAAGATGGATTGCA
>CALMYW010000016.1 GCA_937873665.1 uncultured Sphingorhabdus sp. | reverse complement strand
AGACATAACGCACGAACAGCAAAACGGTTGTCATGTATTTAGAGAATATCAATAGGGTAAAGCGTTAGCCCCACAGGCCAAGCGCGAGGCGATCGCCCAGATGGTCAACGAACACCACCTGTCCGAGCGCCGCGCGTGTGGCCTTGTGGGGCTCTCCCGCGACAGCTACCGTCACCCGCCCGAGCTGGATGCCTCCACGCGCGAGTTGGCCGATCGGATCGTCGAGATCGCCCAGGTGCGCCGGCGCTTTGGCTACCGGGGCATCCACGACATGCTGCGTCCTGACTTCCCCGGCGGGAATCACAAGAGGAAAAAACAAACAAGCGGCTCGAAAGCCGCTTGTTTTCTGTATCGCTGGCGGAGCAGGAATGTCTGTAGAACTAACTTGCTCAGGTACCGAGCTATCCAACACTGAGCATGGTCGGGATACTACCTGTTCTACGCCAACTTTCCTTCCTCCCCCGAAAGCTGGGCGGCCGTAGGTTGGCGCCTCTACCAGGGGAAGTTGGCGGGAGTTGATAGATTCTCCCTCCCTACGCAACCATGTCGCACTCCCACACACCCATGGAACGGATGACATGGAACCGAAAAGTAATAAGCAGTCCCTCCGGCAGACCCCAAGCCCAACGGCGATCGTCGGTGCAATCCTTGGATTTGGGGTCATACGACTGCTCAGCCGAGAACAAGCAGAACACCGCCGCAGCGACGCCGGACCCCTGCAGGTCGCACCGAATCCCTCTGGCCTTGACGACGCCCCTGAAACGCACTGATACCTTGGCTTTGGGCGGTTCAAGCCCTTACCGTCATGCAAACGGCCGCAATTCCACCGGTAGTCTCGCCAGAAGTCTGGGGGCGTCGGGCTCATTCGGGAGGCGTGGTAGCGACAGTACGCCGTAGCTGTTCGACAAGCTGACGCAATTCAGGGTTGCGGCAGCCGACTTCCGACACGTTGACGTAGAAGCCAGCCATCACAGCCTTCTCTACCCCTTTCAATCTGACCTTGATCGACTGCCCTGTTCGATCCTGTACTTCTTCAAGGCAAACCGCCCATCCCCCCTTGTCCCGCCAAAGGAGGTCGCCCTGCTTGTGAGTGATCGCGCGTGCTCCCTGATCACGCATCTCCGGCTCCCACACTGGCCGTAGCGCGCTCTCGATCTCACCCAAGAGCCGGTTCACCGTCGGTGCGACATCTGCCACATACGCCTTGGCATCCTCAATGCGGATCTTGCCGAGCAGGCCAGTGACGCGGCCAGATGTTGCCGACGCAAGCAGCTGGGGCGCGGAGAACACTTCCCGGAGGGCGACCGCCTTGTCAATGTCGGTGCCTACGCCGTGCCAGCTTGCACCTCCCAGCGTAGCGACCAAGACCAGCCATAGTGTTCCGTCGCCGACCACATCATCAAAGGTTTCCCTCTGGCCGTTCTCGACATAGCGGTGTTCCACGGCACGCAGGAGTCCAACAGACCCCGACCCCTGGCCACGGAACAGGATCGAAAAGACCTCGAGCGCCCACCGCTCGGCTAGTTCATCGGGGACCCAGCCCTTACGACGCCCCCGCAATGCGATGGCCAATGGGAACGCGACCGCCTGCACCAGCTGCGTGGCCGTGCAGCGTCCTGCGAACGCTGCCGCCGACATTTCCGTCATGAACGTGTTGATCTGCGTCGCCAGCCGCTCACGGAACCGCGCCTCGATGACTGCGCCGTCGGGGGCGAGGCCGGCCTGATCCCTCTGGGCGGGCAGCTTCGGTTGGGGCGGCGTCTCCGGCATCTGCCCTTCATCGATGTCCTCGTCCCCGGTGGCAGCGGGCGTTCGACCTTCGTCTGTCTCAGCCTCGAACAGCAGACGAAGAATTCCCGTCAGTGACAACGACCCCGGTTGCGCCGATGCGAGGTGGGGCAGCCCCTCATGCAACTCATCGAGGTGAACGAGCAGGTCGTTCGGATTGACAGGCTCCGCAGGCGCGTCGCTTTTCTTCTTGCGATCACCCCCGCCGAATCCAGGATCACGGAAGGACGCCGAGTCGTTGAATAGGGTTTGCGCGACTTCCTGCAGTTCATCCAGCATCTGGCGCTGCTCGGCCGAGCTCGTGCTCCGGTCCAGCGCCTTGAACGGCTCCAATAGCCTCGCCGAGTGACTGGCATGTTCGAGCGCGGCGAGGTCGTCGACCCACCGGGAGGCCGTCGTCCAGGAGTCGGCCCCCATGGTCACGATGACCGAAGCAAACATGGTCGCGGCGTCCAGCCCTTCGGTGATCTCGCACATCCAGAGTGCCTTTGCCCCGTGCAGCCGCTCCATCGGCATCACGCGGTCGCCGAGCCGGAGGCCAGCCTGGGCGGCCGTATCTGGGGCTGGGACGATCTCGACGACCATGCGCCGCGAGGCGTTATCCCATTGCAAGCTCTTGATTCCGAACGATGCGTGGTGTGCTGTCGGTGCCTGGTCGTGGACATTGCGCGGAACTAGGATTTCGTCCGGCGCCTGTCCGGGCACTGTAAACAGCCCCAGTGCGGATTCGAAGTCTTGATCGTCTGGTCGGTCGTAAACGACTATGGATTCGACGTTGCCAGTGCTTGCTGGCGCGAGAAGCCACGCGGCGGCGGAACAGTTGGCTGAACCCATCACCGCCGCAGGACCGTCAGCGCCTTCGAACCAGTAGAACTTGGCGTGCAACGGACGGTCCGGTGGTGCCTCGATCAGGCGAAGATCCAACGGCAGATCAGCCAGCTTTTCCGCCACGAAGCTCGCGGAGGCCGGGGTCAGGGCGATGGTGGCGCGGGTAACGCCGAAAGTAGCCTGCGCCCAACGCAGGAACGCACCAGACTCGTCGGTCGAGCCCGTCAGAATCTTCACTTCATCGAATCGCCGGCCCGACCAGCGCCGGGCCAGTTCTATGGCAAGTGATCTTGTTCCCCAGCTATGCAGTACGGGACTGGCTTCGCTGGTGTTGGCCGGGGTCAAACTCAGCCACGGGACATCCTTGAATCGACGAACAGAGTCACGCTCCAGATCGCCCTGACACCACGTCAGCACATCTTCGAGGAAGGGGTGCAGCCATCCGCCTTTGTCGATGTGGTTTGGACCAACCATCCACGCTGCGCCTAATTCCTGGTTTCCGCCCCACCCAGAACTCGTGACGTTCCCGCTGCCGACCATAACGATGCCGTCCGTCGGGCCTAGCCTCAAGAAGACCTTCGGGTGAAATGCTCCGGCGACATCAGCTCCAGCAAGCAGGTATTGCTTGCCGAGATTCCAAAGTTGCCCGACAGCGGACTGGAAGGACGAGTCGATCTCACCTCTGTCGCCAAGAACCAGGATGTCGCTGGAACGACCGGCCCACAGATCGGGAAGAACGACCTGCTCGAAGAAGATCGGATCAAACGAATAGGTCAGAAGGAGTGCCTTGTGATAAGCGCGCTCACGACAGAACAGGCGGGGATTCATGCGGCATCCCCTTCAGCCAAGGTAACCAGTGCGCGTTTCAGAACGATCGCACCGTCTGCCGTGATCCCGTTCGCGTCGATCAGCTTGAGCTGGTGGAGCCACCCGAGCGCTTGCTGGATGCGAGACGCTGTGCGGCCGGCGACGAAACCCTTGCGGCGAGCGAACCACTTGTTTCCTTCAGCGGTCAGCAACGCGACGTCGCGCCTCAGATCAACCTGCAGGCGAGACCACGTGATCTGCAGATGCTGTTGAACCGTTCGAACCGCCATTTCCGCCGCGACGTCGCGCAGGAGTCGATCCTCACGACGGAATCGCTCCAGCTCTGGGAGCACGACCTCGCGCATTCCCTGCCGCCGCCGTCCCTGGTGCGAAAGACTGCGGTACTCCTGCTTATCCTCGCGCACGGCGTCGCCGACGCGGAGTGCCGCCATGACCCACGCGACAACCGCCAGCGTCAGGGCGCCTGCGCCAGACTTCAGCGCGCGTCGGTACAGCACGGGTTCGACGAGACTGTCAGACCATCTCACCACCCCAGGCGCCGCACCGGCGACAAAGAGCCTTGAGCGCAAGCGACCTTCTAGCGCCCTGAACGTCAGATCCGCTACGGACTCCCCGGACGAGAGCAGACTCAGATCGCGCAACGCGGAGTCGTGCTCTTCGACGCGCTCCATAAGTGCCTCAATGACGACATTTCGGTCCACGCCAGAGAGCCCGCCATCGGGTTGGCCCAGGACCTCACCCATCACTGCGGCGAGGACACCCTCCTGAGTCACCGCAATGGCATCTCGCACGCAATAGGTCGCCCAGCCGTCTGCAACCTGGTCAACGAGCGGTTCGCCGAAACGGCCGGGCGAGCACGCCACGTCGAAGAATTTTCCCTCGCTCGGTGCCGACTTCTGCTGGCTTGCTAGCAGGAGCAGTGCCGCGTACGTCCTGATCCGGTTCCGCTCCGTTGGCCGGGGCACGGCTGGCATGATCGCAGCCAGCAAAAGCTCCCTCTCGTCGTCGGGAATCCGATCGATCCTCACCTGACTGCCGAGTTCGCGCAGGTCGTCAATCGAAGCCGCGCCAAGGTCATCATCACCCACAAGGCGCTCGATGAGCGGAACGGTGGTCAAGCGCTGATCCACGGCCTTGGCAAGCGGGAGACCGCGCTCCATGACGAGCGCAGGTACCGCGTTGTCCCGGCTCTTGCTGATGCCAAGTTGGTCGGATGGGC
>CALMYW010000015.1 GCA_937873665.1 uncultured Sphingorhabdus sp. | reverse complement strand
AGATGGCTGCGATGCCTCCGACTGTGAGGGTCACGGCGCCAAAGATGCGGTCGAAAGTCTTGAGCACGGCGTCCTGGGCAACAACGGTAACGTCTTCCTCGCCATTATGGCGACGTTGGATGATATCCAAAATGTCGCGCTCGGCGAGCTTGACACCTTGGCGGCTCTTGGCCTCTACCAAAATCCGCAGCAGCGAGTAAGTATTGAACAGGGCCTGGGCAGACGCAACCGGAATGATGACTACCTCATTGAAATCAATACCAATAGATTGTCCCTTATCCGCCATCACCCCCACCACCCGGAAGCGCCTGTCGTTGAGACGTATCCAGGAGCCCAACGGGTTTCGCTTGCCGAAAAGCTCCTGCTTGACACGCGATCCCAGGACACAAACTGATGATGCCCGGGTCGGTTCGCTATCGGGTAGAAAACTGCCCTGCACCAACGCCAGCTGTCGGACATTCAGGAGTTCGGGGGTTGACCCAAGCACCTCGACATCGCGTGCACGCCCGCCGGCCGACGCCGGCGCCGACCCGAGGATGAGGGGCGCGACATGCACCACCGCGGAACTGCGATAGAGTGCCATGGCATCCTCCAACGTCAACCCTCTCGGAATGGCGCCGCTAGCGAGCTGGGGTTGAGCACCCGCAGTCTCGGACTTGCCGGGCAGGATCACCAGCAGGTTACTACCGAGCGTGGTAAATTCAGCAACGATAAAGCGCCTTGCGGCATCACCCAGCGAGGTGAGCAGGACAACAGAACAGACACCGATGGACATTGCCAGCAGCAGCAAGGCTGTACGTAAGCCGAAGCCGCGCATAGCGCCGACACTGAAAGCCACGGTATCCTCTAGCTTCATGCCGGACAGGTCACGGGCTGATTGCTCGGAAGTGCATCTCCGGCGTTGTCATGGGCTGACTTGTTCAAATCCGAGACAATTATGCCGTCCGTGAGGTGCAATTGTCTGCGCGCTCGGGCGCCAAGCTCGGGGTCATGGGTCACCAGGAGCAGCGTGATACCCTGCCGGTTCAGCTGCTCCAGTGTTTCCATCACTGCGGCACCGGACGCGCGATCAAGGTTTCCGGTGGGCTCATCGGCTAGGATGATTTCTGGCTCCAGAACAACCGCACGAGCGATGGCGACGCGTTGTCGCTGCCCCCCTGAAAGCTGATCCGGTCGGTGATCAGCCCTATCGGCTAGCCGCATGACGGCGAGTAGTCGCTCAACTCGCACTCGGCGTTTCTCGGGATCCACACCGGCAAGCATCAGCGGCAACTGAATATTCTGGGCCGCACTCAACCGCGGGACCAGATGAAAAGACTGAAACACAAAACCGATCTTATTGAGGCGCACGTCCGCCTGCTTGTTATCGCTAAGCGCGGTGGTGTCGACACCGTCCAGCAGATACCGGCCCGAGTCTGGGCGATCGAGCAATCCGATGATGTTGAGCAGTGTCGATTTGCCAGATCCAGATGTTCCCATGATCGAGACATAGGCGCCACGCTCGAAAGTAAGATCAATCCCGCGCAATGCGTGCACCTTCTCACTGCCCAACTGGAAGTGCCTATTGATGCCAGCGAGCCGGATCATTGCAAGACTACAGAACGCCTAGCGAAGGCACCATTGACGACGCCATCGACATCCACTGATGTGACCACCAACTCTCCATCGGCGACGCCGTCGATGATCTCCGTGTGGTCCCAATTCGACAGCCCAACTATGACTTGGCGCTCATGCAGCTTACCAAGATCTGGATCGAAGACGAATAAGCGGTCTAGCCCCACTATTGCCTCGGTCGGTACACGCAGTACCCGCTCGCGCACTTCAAGAAGAACTTCAATGTTGGCGCTATAGCCAGCAATAAGTGGCTTAATATCGGCTACGTCATCGAAAGACACCTCAATATCGACCGTACGGGCCTGCTTCTCATAGTCCTGGACAAACGGTGCGACGCGCTTGACATGCCCCGCAAAACGCTTGTCACCGAATGCATCTAGGGAAATCCGGGCGGGCATGCCGGACTCTACCTGCGGGGCATCCACTTCGTCGATGGGCGCGATGACGAAGAAACAGCCGCTGCCGATGATATCAATGATCGGCGGCGTCGGGATACCCGGCGGCGAAGGCGTAACGTACTGAAGCAAATCACCGTTCACTTTTGCGACGACCCCGTCGAAGGGCGCGATCAGACGAGTCCGCGTAAGCTTGGCCTGCCCCAATTCTTGCTGCGACTGGCTCACCTTGACGCCGGCCTTTGCCGCTTCGCATTGCGCGGCACGCGCCTTCGCCTCTGTAACCGACTTGTCTGTCTGATCCGTGGAGACCGAACCGCGGCTCTCGAGCGACACCAGCCGCTCTGCTTCCCGCTGCGCAACTTCGGCCTGCAGACAGGCGGATATCGCCTCGCTCTCTGCTTTTAACTTTTGACTGTTAGCAAGCGCAATCTCAGCCTTAATGTCATCGTTCCATAGTTCGAGCAGTAATGTGCCGGCTTTGACTCGGTCCCCTTCCTGAACCTCGAGACGGGCGATCTGCCCGCCAACACTCGGGGTCGGTGAGGATCGTTTACATGCCTCCACCGTGCCGGCCCTTGTGTTCGCAACAATATGATCCACCGATCCATACTCTGCTGCCTCGACGACAACCTCCACAAGCTCAACCTTGGTCGCCTGCAGATAAGTAAGCACACCGAGGCCGACCGAGCCAAGGACCAACAAACCCCTAAGCAAGAATCGCTTCAACAAGGATTAACCTCTAGCGGCTGGAACAACAAGCAGGGCCTTCAGCAAGACTTCGGATTAAACCGGTGTCAGCCTTTGACATTAACATAGATAATGGTAGCAGCAGAGCTCTCGGTCGTCGAAGCTTTAGGCGCCCTCGCCACCAGCGCCGCCAATCGTCGGTACGTCCGTCCAACCGACAACATGGTCGCCTTCTTGCCGAGTCTCGATCCATTGCCCGCCGACGCAGACCCGCTCATCATCGATCCCAGTGAGCGCAACGGCGAGGGGCCCACAGCAAAGTCCGGCACCCCTCGCCTTAGCAGCTGCTTCCTTGGCGACCCAGGCACGTGTCACCCAAACATCAAACTCGGTTGCGGGCAACAGGGCTAGCTCGTCGCGCGTAAAGGCCGTAGCAAGGAAAGCCTGGTCCCTTGGCTGAATAAATTCAATGTCGATCCCGACATCTATACCCTCGGCAACGATCGCGGCAGCAACCGTGGATTTGTGTGCGATCGATAGCCGCAAATCCCGTTTCCACGGACCTGTTGCGATAGGTCGGCCATCTGCATTATTTGTGAGGTGGATCTGAACCGGAAACACCTTATCCATGCCACTGCGCCAAAGCACCTGTCGGACCGCATCCTTGGCCGCGATTCTGCCCAGCAGCCAGGCGCGTTGGTCCGGCCCATATTTACGTTCATACTCGAAGCGTTCCTCACTGTCGAGATATACACGCGCTACAAAGTATCTCGTGGCGCTCGTACGCCAAGACTCTACAGCAATACAGTACCCCCCCGGCCGCATCTCGCCATATGCATAATTTCCAGGGAAGGCCATGACTTGCCTCATTGGAGTGTTGATCTCGAAGCGGTTGTCGACGCGTCCAGTAATCCTTACCCAGACTTGATTGTCCTCGTAAATCTCTTGATCTACCCGTATTGACCCCTCTGTCAGTTCCCGTAGCTGCTGACTACAAATCATGGGCCTACCAACATCCGGCGGCGGACCGAAGAACTCAATGCGATCCATTCGGAAAGGCAGTGCGACCCGTGCCGTCTTGCAGAAGGCACCTACCCAGTATCCAGTGAGTTGACCGGATGCGTCTACGAGCGATCCCGGGGCATCGGTGCGCACGACCGTAGCAAGGAGGCCTTCACGGCCGGCGGCATCGACGCTCAGCACGCTCTGATACCGGGGCCCATGGAAATTCCAACGTTCCCCGTAGAATGCCTGAGCGCCAATTGGCGGCACTTCGATCGGTCCGGTATAAACTGCTTGAGGAATGGGGGCCATGGCATACCGGTCCGCCATGATCACGGTTGCGTGGAAATAGTCGCCGATACGCATCTGTATGCGGTCAACACCGTCAAACTCTGCCGTAATTTCGATATCCATCGCAGGCTCGACCTCCATCCAGCGCAATGCCCGTATACGCTCCATCGCCACCGGGATGAGTTCCGGCACAAGCTCCTGCGCAAGTGACAACAGTTTTTCGAGTGAACTGGCCATCGGTACCACCGGAAAGCGATCTCGAAACACCCGCCAGCCTTCGGGAACGGGGACAAAACAGTGGTCAATGAGCTCGGGCATCTCTTCCAAGCTATAGCGTTGCTTAAACACGACCTGGCGGCGTTCCAAGGGATTTTGCCTTCGCGTGGCTGGCGAGCGCCGCTCCCAAGCAGCCATCACCTCGTTCGAGGCTGCCGCGATATCGGCCTGAACCCGAACGAATTCGCGCATAATTGGATCGTACTCGTGTGCTTGCGCATCAATTAGATAAGGCGCTAAGCTCGGAATCGGTGAAGCCGCATTCGAATCGAATGCATGGGTGATCTTCACAAGTGGGGCAGCGAGAGGTAGTTTAATGACTTCCCTAGGTGCAGTAACGGTGTGTGGTGTCGGCTTGAGTCGAAGACCCAATCTTTCTAAATTGATATCTGCGCCCTCGCACCAAAGCCCCGCTACCAATCGACGCAGCTGCCGCATGCCGGGGACGCCCGCCTCGCAGACAGATATAGCAATATGATCTTGATTCTTAAGGGTGTCATCGATAAAGCCCACCAACCGTCCAGTTCCGACCTGGATAAAGATGGAAAAGCCCTCTGCGAACAGGCGTTCGGTCAGCTCCCTGAACCGTACCGGTTGAACAAGATGCTCGACAAACAGCTTTTTGATCTGCTGTGGATCCTGCGGGTAGGTCGATACGGTTGTCGCCGACCAAATCGACAACGCAGCGGCATTGACCTGGAAGCCGGCAAAATGGCGCCACAGTGGTGCAACAAATTCCCGGAACAGATGCGAGTGAAATCCGGAACGGAAGGGTAGAATTTCCGTCAGAACCCCCTTGGCACGAAGCCGTTGAGCTGCCTCACCGATGCTCGTGTCAGTCCCGCAGAGGATCACTTGATGCGGACAGTTGTCATGCGACACCGAGATGCGCTCAAGTCCGGCGATTGCTTCATGCGCCACCTCAACAGGACAACCTGCGGCTGCGAATGCAACGCCAGGAACGGCAACCTCCAGCGAAGGTGCCATCCGCTCGATAAAGGTATCCGCATCTTCCTGGGAAGTGATACCAGCGATGACCATAGCGGTCCACTCGCCGATGCTATGGCCTCCAACCGCTTCGGGCCGGATGCCCAGATCAATTAGAACCTTGGTAAACCAGCGGCCAAGGGCAACAATTCCTGTGCTGATGCCGACCAGACTGTCTTGCGTATTATGCAAGGGCGGGGGCGCCCAATTGAAATTATGTGCCACGTCGTCAATTCGTGGCTCAAATCGGCCATCGAGACCTGGGTACATAAAGATGATACGGCCGCCGCGCTTGATCAGTCCATCTGGGGAGTACCAAATGCCGTTTCGCCCTCGCCAGGGCATACCACGGCTGACGACCTTGATCGCCAACTCGATACGCTCTGGGGTCGGGTTCTCCAAGGCAAGCCGGTGATGCCCGTTTGATGCTCCCCAGTGGCCCTCCTTGAGCGCACAAATCATGGCCTCAGCGTCGTTGGACTCAATCAGCCAGACATCTGGCGGACGCATGAGCGGCACCCGTGACATGGCTTCCGTCTGCGGCGTATCGAATGCCTCTAAAACAACATGTGCGTCGATTCCTCCAAATCCAAAAGCGTTGATTGCCGCGCAAAGCGATCTCTTGTCTTCCCACGGCTCCCCCCTACTCAGCACACGAAACCCGGTTTCCACCAATAACGGATGCGGCTCTTCGCAGTGCAGGGTTGGCGGCAAGAAGCGATCATGTATCGCCAATGCCGTCTTGATCAGCGACGCCGATCCAGATGCCGGCATCGCATGTCCAATCATGGACTTAACGCTGCCGATAACCGGCAGACGCGGAAGTTGCCGTCCGAAAAACTGTCTAATCGTCGTCAACTCCACCCGATCGCCTTGAGGGGTGCCCGTACCATGGGCCTCCAACAATCCGATACTCTGGGGATCAATCCCCGCTTCGCGCCAAGCTCGCTTCAATGCCAGCAACTGACCGCCAGCACTGGGTTGCATTAGGCTGCGCGCCCGCCCATCGCTTGCAACACCAACACCGCGAACAGTGGCATAAACGCGATCGCCGTCGCGCTGCGCATCCGTGAGCCTCTTCAGGATCAGGACGCCGATTCCTTCGCCGATCAACAGCCCATCAGCACGCCGGTCAAGAGGTCTTATCTGCTGACTACGGCTAATCGCTCCCAACCGGCTGAATGCATTCCAGAAGTAGAGATCATCACAGAGGTGGATCCCCCCGGTAATAACCACATCAGCAGTACCACTGATCAACTCCCGAACTGAATGCTCCAGTGCCACTAGCGAGCTCGCGCATGCGGCATCGACGGTATATGCAGACCCACTTAGATCGAAACGGTTGGCCACTCTCGAGGCAACAAGATTGGGAACAAGCCCCATGATCATGTCACTTCCATACGGACCAGCTTGCGCGTTGAGGTGCGCTTTGATTTCGGCAAGTTGCAATTCCGAGATCTGCGGTAACAATGCACGTAGCGACTCGGTAATCTGATAGGTGGTCCGGGCATGCTGGAACGCCGCTGCGGTGGTGATACCTGGATAACCGCCACGTCCGAAGATGACAGCCGTTCGCTCACGATGTACGAACGCGTCGGGTGAAATTCCGGCATCTTCGAACGCCTGCGAAACCAGTTGCAGAGTCAGCATCTGGTCGGGTTCTATGCCCTTGGCCGCGACAGGCATTACCCCGTAGAGAAGAGGTTCAAAATCGGCCTCTGCTCCCAAGAAGCCTCCCCGCCGACAATATATCCGATCGGTATCTGCTGAAGTCGGATCATAAAAAACCGGGTCCCAACGGCCCGGAGGCACTTCGGTAATCGCATCGAATCCGCTTGCGAGATTCCGTCTGTATGTCTCAAGATTCGGCGCCCCAGGAAACATGCAGGCCATACCAATGATGGCCACAGAGTAATCATTTCTCTTCACTGTCTTTAGAAAATCTCGTGCCCCTAAATGCAACCGGCGACAAAACTACGGCCGGGCTTAGATGATGGCCTCTCGGCTGACAGCAGCAGGCTCCGCAGCGATATAGATGACTTGTGTCTCTTTGCAGTCCGTGCGCCCCAGCTCTTCCATCAGGCACGCAATGCCCTGCTGTGGAGGGATTAACCCTATTCCACGGCTAGCATAGGCTTCAGCCAGCGCATCCGAGACCATTCCAGTCCCACCCCAGGGCCCCCAGTCGACTGATAGTACGCGTCCGGCAATCTGTTGCTGTAGGCGCAGTGCGGACTTATCCAGCACGTCTCCCGCTGCGGCATAGTCTATCTGTCCACGATTACCGAAAACGCCGGAAACGCTTGAGAAAAACACCACGAACGAGGTATCGCGCTTGAGCTTTGCTGTAAGAACACGAGCAGCGTTGATCTTGGTATCGAAGACACGATCGAAGGACGACGGCTCTTTATCTACAAGCAGCTTGTCTTCAATAATTCCGGCGCCATGAATTATGCCATCCAGACGGCCGAGCCGCTGGTAAATGTCATCGATTAGGGAGCCAAAACGCAGTTCGTCTCGCACATCCAGCGAGTGATACTCGCAGGAAGATCCCGCTCGGTCGATCTCGCCGAGGGTATGGAGAATCTCACGTGCACACATGATGCGGTGACATTCCGCATTGATGCTCTTCGGGTCCTTGAACCGTACCTCAGCACTTAGAGCGGTGCGCAACTCGGCAAGAGTATGTGCATCCGGGAAGATACTGGCATCCTGTGCGTCCGGAAGGGGGGACCGTCCAACGAGCACCAAGCGACATTGGAATCGCCTTGCCAGCTCGATTGCGACACCTGCTGTTATACCCCTTGCACCACCAGTGATCACGACCACGGACTCCGGGGTCAGGAATAAATCACCCTCTTCCGGAATCTCTTCGGCTAACACTAACCGTAGCGTCGCGCGGCGTCCGTTGCGGTAACCAATTTCCGCTGGGGAATCAATGGTTGCTAGCTCGGTGATGAGAATCAGTGCTAGCGACTCGGGGGGGGTGTCGGGAGCAATATCAATAGTCCTAACCTGGATCTCGGGATGTTCCTTAGCCACTGTCTTCATCAAGCCCGAGATCCCGCCAATCATCAGTTCTCCATTCAAGCCGTGGGTGCGGCCGAATCTTCCCCCCAGTGCAGTCACGGCATAGAGCAGCCCCACTTGTCTAGTAGCTGACTTTCGTGCCACTGCGAATAGCTCCCTGACGAGATCAGGTTCGTGTGGCTCGCGCAGGGCTGTGAGATAGACAACGCCGTCCAAGTCGGGCCAAGGAGCATTCTCTTGCAGCGCGACCGCCGTGGCCCCATGCTTCTCTAACTCCATTCGCAGGCTATCGCCAAATGGTCCGTTCGGCCATGTGAAGCCGATACGCTTTCCACGGATGCTTCGGAAATCCGTCACAGCTTCAGGCAGTTCTTCCAGCACAGGCACATATCGACGGACGCGAATCTCAGATGTATTCGCTCCCTCTGATCCTATTACCTGCGTAATGTCATTTGGATCATTTCGCTTTTGTTGAAGGCAGTCGAGGATATCCCTTAATGTCTTCTTCGCTGCCAGCTCCTCAATCATTTGATCACGGCTCTGATCATCATCCTGGACGACTCCTACCTGATTGGACAAAGCCCCGAGGATCTCTACACGCTTTATAGAATCGATGCTAAGCTCAGCCTCCAAATCCATGTCTAACCCCAGCATCTCTGATGGATAGCCTGTCTTCTCGCTCACCAGGGCTAGAAGAGCCTTCTCGATGTCAATCAAATTCTCAGCAGGGCAAAGACCTCCTGATGGTTCCTGTTCCAACGGCAGCTCCGCCTGAGTCCACAGCCAGTCAAGGATTTCCCGCAAGGTCTTCATCGCAGCCAGTCCCTCGATAAGACGATCACGGTCCTGGCCGCCAATCCGATTGATGCCGACCTCATCCGCCAAGGTCCCTAGGATCTCGACTCGCTTGATGGAGTCGATACTTAATTCCGCTTCCAAATCCTGATCAAGACCCAGCATTTCCTTCGGATAACCGGTCTTGTCGCTCACTAACGATAGTAAACTGGCTTCGAAGTCCAATGCGCGGATACCCTTGGCGCGTGGCGGCGCACCCAGCTGTCTCTGACTGTCATCCGTTACATTCTGCGCCGCCAGCCAACTGATTATCTCTCGCAGGGTCTTTTTCGCGGCCAGTTGCTCGACCAAATGGTCTCGATCGTTTGTCCCGTCACCGTTGATACGTAGCTGCTTTTGGAGTTCGCCGAGGATCTCTACACGCTTAATGGAATCGATGCTGAGATCCGCCTCTAGGTCCAGATCCAATCCCAGCAGATCCTTTGGATAACCGGTTTTATGACTCACGATCGACAGCAATTCGGCTTCCATATTCGCAGGGTCAATCCCCACAGTCTGCTCTTCTTTCAATTCGGCAGCCTTTGGCGCGGACTCGGCCAGGACCCGCGCATTCACTGATTGAGAGGTGGAGGTCCCCCGGGCCTCAATCTTCTTTGGCAGTGTACCCAGATCCAGCCCAAGATATCCGATCATGACATCACGCTGCGCCGCCGCGAACTCCCGCAGATTCTCCAGATAGCTCAATACGGCCGTATCCGTTAATGGTGCAGGGGCTGCTGCAGCCGGTACGTTACGGGTAGGCAAATAAACCGGATCCGCCGCAGGTCGTAAGCGATTTTGTGGGACCTGCCCGTTGATCGGTCGAGCGAGCCAGCCGTTGATCTTCCATGCCGTCTTTGGCGGCTCTAGAGACTCAGGATTATCAAGCTCAAGCTGAACAGTATGGCGTCCTTCGAAGAGAAATGTGGTGTCGATCTCCTTACCGGCGACGGCCA
This sequence comes from uncultured Sphingorhabdus sp., assembly GCA_937873665.1. The sequence goes on along the minus strand of CALMYW010000015.1, from coordinate 1,507 downwards.
AGCCCCCCAGTACCCGCAGCAAACCGCGCAAGCCGGATCCTCTATCAGAATCGCAGGCGATGCATTGGTGTGGCTTGTCCTTTAGAATCATTCCCACCAAGCCGGTGAGCACCTTGCCCGGACCAACCTCAATGAAGGTCCGAATACCGGCCTCGTACATATTGTTGATCTGATCCACGAAGCGAACGGGCAGTGCGACCTGTTCGGCTAGAGTCCGCTTGATCGAATCTGCGACATTCACATAGGGAGCCGCCGTGGTATTCGACCAGACAGGAAGACGTAGCTCGCCAACAGACATATCTTCGAGATAGATACCCAATCGTTTCTGAGCACCAGCAACGACCGGACTATGGAATGCGGCCCCGACTGGCAGCGCATGCGCCATTATCCCGGCGGAATGCAGCTGCGCCTTGGCGTTGGCGATGGCTTGCTCCGTTCCGGAGACGACTACCTGTTCGGGGGCATTGTGGTTAGCGATGACAACGCCTTCGACCCTGTTGAGCAGTGCCTGGATTCTGTCGACTCTCTCCGCGACGGCGAGCATCCGACCGGGCTCTGTTCCAGCCGCATCAATGATGGCCTCCGCACGCTCATGACTCAATGCCAGCAAATCTTCATCGCTGAACGCCCCCCCCATCGCAAGCGCGACCAACTCGCCATAGCTATGTCCGCCGGCACAGTCGGGGTCAATACCAGCGCGGCGCAACAGCTTGGCAAGAGCGAGTTCGACGATGCCAAGACACGGCTGGGCGCGGCGTGTGTCTGTGATATCCGCCATCTGCCGATCCGCTCGAGCCTGACTCCAAGCTGCTGGGGGGATCAGGCTCTCGATCCAACCCTTTCCAAGCTCGAGCAACGGGCGTAACTCAGGAAACGTGATGAAGAGATCCCGCTGCATACCTGGACGTTGCGAGCCTTGACCGGGGAATAGGAATGCAATCTCGCCGGCTTGCTCCCCCGCGGCAAACACATCCTCCGCAATCCGACCGGACACAAGCCCCGAGAGTTTAGCTTTGAGATCCTCCAAGGATTCCGCGACCAATGCAAATTGAACCCTCCCCTCGCCTTGGCTGGCAAGGGTGGCAGCTAAATCGCGCAACTTAAGACCGAGGTTCCTTTCGAGCAGCGTAAGAAGCTTCCTCGCCTGCCCGAGTGCCATCTGTTGATCACCCCCGCGCAACAGCAGCAGTTCCCATGGCCAATGTTCAAATCCCTTGGCCGGAGGTTCGCCGCCGTTATACGAACTCATGACGGTATGGAAATTTGCCCCCCCGAAACCGAAGGCACTGACACCGGCACTACGCGAAAGCTTGAGCCAAGGCCTCGGGTAGTCGGACAAGGTAAAGGGGCTCTTATCTTCCTCATATTCGGGATTTGGTCGGTTGATGTTGATCGTCGGTGGCAGGATACCGTGGTAGAGAGATTTCGCAGCCTTAATCAGGCTAGCCAGTCCCGCAGCACACTTGGTATGCCCTATCTGGGACTTTACAGACCCCAGCGTACAACT
>CALMYW010000014.1 GCA_937873665.1 uncultured Sphingorhabdus sp. | reverse complement strand
GATCGCTTCTTCGACGCAGTCGATGCAGTCGCGGTTGCGAACCTGGCTGGCAGAATCGGGGCGGAGAGCAACCGCCTTGTCAGGACAATCATCGCAGTCCGGCTGCTCGGCAGTAGGGGAGGGCCGCTTCATTACCTTGATCCGCGCCTTGATCGCCGGGGCAGCATCTCGCGTGTTCACGCCTCCTTTTGCACTGGCTTCGGCGGTCAGCGCATCCGCGACGCGCTGCAGCTCCTGCCTGCGGACCGCAGCAACTGCGGCCCCAGGCTCAGTCGCAGTAAGTCCGGCTGCCGGCTCGGCAGCGAGCGAAGGCTGTGCACCAGCGGCAAGAAGCGCGAACAACAGGTATTTCAGTTTCATGAGTAATCTCCTGGACTCAGAAAAAGCCGGTCCGGCGGCCGTATGAGAGGTCGCTGGTTGCAGAGTCCCCGAGCGCCGACCGGCGCACGCTCAGGGTAACGCCCCGACTGCCGCGACTGCGGTAGTGGAGGTCGAGGACATCGAGGTTGTTTCGTTCCGCCCAGTCCTGGGCGTTGCGTTCGTTGGCAAAGTCGCCGATTTCCTGATGGTCATAGGACATGGGACTCGTCCTCCTTGCTGATCGGGGAAGCGCTGCCGGATGGCCGGACAGAAGGCGCTGCCGCGTCTGTGGTTTCAGGCGGCATTGGGAAAAGCACCGTCAATGCCGCGGCAAGCGCGACGGCACCCATGGCGGCGAGCGCCAGCCTCTCGACCGCCGGATCGGACACGACACAAGCGAGCACGGCCAGCCAGACCAAGGCCGCCTGGCAGCCGTCGAACAGACGAGCCCTGCGCTCGCGCGAAAGGAAAGGCAGGGGCCTCACAGGTCGAGTCCCAGCGACTTTTCCGGGACAGGGAGCTGGCGTACCGGAGGCGCCGCGACCGGGCCGAGGACGGCATCAAGCTTCGCCTTCAGTTCCGGGCTCATCCTGAGTTCGGGTAGCTGGCGAGGCTCGATCGGGTTCGCCGGCTTGGTATCGACATCAAGCCTGCCAACCGTCTCCAGCGCCGAGGTCTTGTTGCCCGGCGTCCGGTCGAGTTGGAATTTGAGCGCCTCGAGGTCGTTGGTCACAACGCGCATGTCATCGGTCGCACGGGTATTGAGGACGTTCTGGGTGCGCTGGGTGGCGAGGTTGCGCTGCGTTGACGAGATCACCTCAATCGCCAGAGCCTGGGTCATGCCCTGCGCCATGTGAGCGTTGAGCGCATAGCCCAGATCAAGCCGCCGCAGCATGGGATCGCCCGAGGGCAGGGTAAGCTGCCGCTTGTCGGCCAGCTCAAGCGTCACGGCGTCCCTGGTTGCCGAGACGACCGTGGCATAGGTCGACTTGGCGATGTCACGGGCAGCGTCCTTCTCGCGCCAGAACACCGTCTCGCCGTCATGGAGAGTGATGTCCTTGCGGTCGTAGAGCCCGATCCGGTCGAAGCGGTGCTGCGGGTCGATCCGGTCGGGGTCGATGACCTTCCTTTTGCCCTCGCGCTCCAGCGTCACCTTGCCGCCGCGGCCGATTGCCACGACGTCATATTCGCCGCGTTTCAACCCCAGTTCGCGCACGTCCATCCGCGCCTCGAGCACCTGGCCCGCCCGGTAGGTCGAGGCGAAGCGCATTTCCTCACGGGTAGCGTTGGCACTTTGCAGCGTCGAGAGCGGGACGCCAGGACCGCTGAGGCCACCCTCCTTGAGCAGGCCCTGCTGGACGAGGCCGTTGATCCGGGTGCGGTCATCGCGGCCAGCGGTGAATATGGCGGTGCGAGCGCGCTCGTCTGGCGCGAGCGACAGCCAGAGGTCAGCGGCAGCCGCAATATGGTCGGCCTTGTCCTCGATTACCCGGCCGTGCGCGGCCAGGAGATCAAGCGCAAGCCCGGCATGGCCTTCGTTCGACAGACCTGCCACCGCGAGCAGCAGCGGCGAGCCCTTCTGGCGAATATTCTCATCCATGCGCACGGTCGCCTGCCCGGCGGCCTGCGACACGGCGAACATCTTGCCTTGCTCGATCGCCGACAGCTGCTGACGGTCGCCCATGAACGGCGCCTTGGCGAGGTCGAGCCGCTCGGCGATCATCGTCAGGCTCGCCATGTCGCGCGAGGAGACCATCGAGCTTTCGTCGGTGATGATGACCGTGTCCTTGAGCGCGGTGCGCGCGGCCTCGAATCGTTCGCCATGGCCATGTGCCGCAGGCCCGGCATAACGGTTGACGAAACTGGCGATGGTCCAGGCCTCAATCCCCGCCTCGCGCATCTGCTCGGCCGTCATCGCGCTCGTGCCTCCGCCGCGCAGGTCGGCGACCATCTTGTTCTGGAAGGCGAGGCCGATCAGTTTGACGCCTTCTGCGCCAAGCACCTTGTCAAGCGCACCCAGCAGGGTCGACTTGCCGGCACCTGCGACGCCTTGGATGTTGAGGAAGCGATCCTTGCCCGACAGTACGGCGACGCCCGCGGCGAGTTGTCCGGCATTGAGCTGCCAGCCATCGCCCCCGGCCCGCTCGACCCCGAGTTCGCGCGCCGCCGCCTGCAGCCGCGCCATGGCGGCGTCAGGTGCCATGAAGACCCGGCCTTTGCCGACCCCGGCCTCAATCCGGTCCAATATCTGCTGCTCTCGGCCAAGCGCCGCAGGTGTGGTCACGAGATCGTAGTGCCCATCGAGCCGGTCAGACATGCCGGGGATGAGGTGTCCCTCGCGGACAAGTTCGCCGATCCGCGTGGTCACAGCGCTGCCTTCGAGCCCCTTGATCTGGAAGCCAAGCGCGGCGCTCAGGATCGCCTGGAGGCTGAAAGCTGCCTCGCGCTCCGAGAGATGCCGGATCGCTGACGCGGTGGCATGCTGCGCCTTGATGGTGGCGGCGCTGAGCAAAAACGCAGCCGGACCGCTCGCGGCCAGTTCGCTCGGTGGACGCAAAGCCGCACCGATCCTGGCCGCCACTTCGGCAAAGGCCGCGCTCGCTGTTTCGCGCAAGGAAGGGCGGGCCTGTTCCTGAGCCCGTTCGCGCGCTTCGGCGACAAGCGCCTTGCCGGTGAACCCCAGCGCCTGGGCCCTGTCCTGCCAATCGCGGGTCAGCGCTTCCCGATCGGCAACCGCAAGCTTGGCATCGCGCGTGTTGACCGTGATCCGGTCGAGCCCCTTGGGGGCCGATATGCCAGTTTCTTCGGCCTTGGTGAGGATGTCCTCGCGGCGCTGGCTGAACGCCTTGATGACCTCGGCAGGCACGCCCTTGATTTCGAAAGCGCCGTGCTTGCCGGCGGCCTCGGTCTCGTAGCCGAGCTTCTGCAACTGGGCGCGGAAGGCGGCATGGTAGAACTGGCCGATCGTCGTATTGTTCTTCCAGATCTCACCGTTCCACAGTGCCTTCCAGTTGCCCTTGAGATCGCGGGTGAGGTTGGCGACGACGGCATGAATATGCCCCTGAGGATCGAGCGCGCGGCTCGTGTCGTGGGCGAAGAGCGCATAGACCAGGTTGCCGGTCTTCTCAGGCTCACCATTGCGATTGCGTTCGTAGTTGCGGGCTTCGGCAAACTGCTTTTCGACGAGCTGCGACATGGTCGATCTGACAGCCGTCATATGGGCGTCAAGGATGCGCGTGTCCCCGCTGACGAGCGCCAGGATCGACGCTGACTTAGGCATCGAGAAAGTGAGGTCGACACCCAGCCTGCGCCCCTCGACCTGGCCGACCATCTCGCCGCCGGGCAGCCGCCCATTCAGGATCGCTTCAAACGTGTCCTTGTCGACCTGGCCCGATAGCCCGAGCAGACGCGCACCCTCGCCGGCCCAGACCCCGACTTCCGCGTTTTCCTGCACCGTGTAGTAGTTGTCCTGAGCGAAATAGGCGGCAGCGCCGCCCGACGAGCGGACCGGGGCGATCGAATGCATGGCCTACATCTCCATGCCGTCGTCAGGGGTCGGCGGTGCTTCGGGGGAGGGGGACGTGCCATCCCGGCTGCGTGCATCGCGCGGGTCGGGTTCGAGGTTCTCGCCGAGCTCGCGGTTTGCCTGAGCCGTGCGCGGCGAGGTTGTCTTGCCTGACGAGCGGGAGGCTGGCTTCGCGGAGCGCGCGGTGTCGCGATTGGCCTCGCAAGCGCTGCGCCCGGATGCGGTTCCGGCCGGCTGCGACCGGAACCGCATCTGGCCCGCCATGCCGTTTTGGGGGAGAGGATTGGCAGGGGCGGTCTGCTCAATCTGGCGCGCGACATGCTCGTGCGAGGATCCGCGGACCGGTGCCTCGCGGGGAACGGGTTCGGCCGCGCGCGCAAGGTCGGCTTCAAGCGCATCCCTGTTCTCGCGCCCGCCCGCTTCTTCCGAAGAATCCTCGTCGTCTTCGTTACCATCTCCAAGGTCGAGAGCGACGTACTCGATCGGCTCGACATTCTCGCGCAGCACGTAGCCCGGCGCGATCGCAGGATAGTCCTTGTATTGAAGCTTGATCCGGGCGGCGTCGAAGCCTTCGGGGAACACCAGGATGCCATAGAGCGACTTCAGCTTCATGATGTCGGATGCGAGCATCAGGGGCTGGAGTTCGGTGCGCGGCGTGATCGTCGCGGCATCGCGGATCGTCGAGTAGCCGTAACTGTAAGCCTCATCCATGATCCGCACTTCGCGCTCACCGATGAACTCCGAGCATTGCTCGGCGGTGTCGTGATCGGCGGCCGAAAGGATGAGCTTGGTGCGCGCCAGCGACGCAAGGTTCTGCGCGCCCTCCTTGCCGTAAGTCTCCGACAGTTTGGCGAAGGAATGGATGCCAAGCACGAAGGCTCCGCCGAACCCGCGCGCGGTCTGCATGCCGTCCTCGATTGCGGGCAAGCGGTGAAGCGCGTGGACCTCGTCGAAGAAGAACCAGGTGCGCAGGGAGCGGGTCCGTGGCAGCCGCATCAGCGAGTGCACGGCAAGGTTCATCCACAGCGAAAGCAGGGCGCGATTGAGCACCAGTTCGGTGTGCGAGGAGGTGATGAACAGGATCGAGCCAGGCAGGTGCTCCTTGCCGATCCACTCGCGGATCGAGAAGTGCGCCTTGCCCTCGGGAAGGAACCGCAAGGCTTGGGCATTTGTGTTGAACACGGCACGGATCGATTCCGCCATCTTGGCCGCCTCAGGTGCGGTCAGTGGGTCGGCGACGGTGCGCTCGAGAAACTTGTGGACCTCCTTGAGGTCGGCCATCATCAGTTTGCTGGCAAGGGCCTGGTTGGTCGCCTGGCCGATCCGTACAAGCTTGACGCAAGTCTCGACGAACAGCGTGCGCGCAGCCAGCATCCAGAAGGGCTCCGCTCCGCCCCCGTCGCTCGGCAGAAGGGACGCGGCAATGCCGATGAAATCGGCATGGTTCTTCGCCTCGTCGAACACTGACCAGGACGGGCAGCGCTCGTCCATCGGATTGAGGACGATGTCGGTCTCGGGGTTGTAGAAAGCCTCGACGTAAGCCCCGGTGAGATCGAAGACCACGGCCCGATCACGGCGCACGCGCATCTGGGCAATCAGGTCGCGCATCTGCGTCGTCTTGCCGGTGCCGGTGGAGCCGATCATCATCGCATGGGCCTGTTCGGTCCGCCAGGGATAGGGCACGCCGGCGATGGTATAGGCGTGGTGAATGCCGGACGCCTTGCGCTCGGCCAGCGGCATGGCGAGGACCTGTTCGAGGGTCCTGCCCGGGACCCGTTCGGCAACTTCCGCGATCAACGCGGCCCGGTTATGTTCGTGGATTGAAGCGGCGAGCGCAGGCGCATCCACCAGCATTGCGCCGCGCTGGTGTCGCTCCTCGAGAATGGCCTTCCCGCGCTTTCGCGAATAGTCGACGAACCAGACGGTGAGCGGCAGCGCGACGAACAGCGAAATGAACAGCGAGCCGAGGAACGCGCGCGTCAGCTTGTTCCAGGCGATCACCACATCCGGGTGCGAGGCGACCATGCCGATCGGCGCGGGAATGACCTCGCCAGAGGGCAAGGTGAGATTGATGATCTTCGCGCTGCTGAACTCCATGAAGCTCCATCCCGATGCATAGATCCGCATCAGGATCATCTGCACTTCGTGTTCCTGGAGCCGCAGCGCGAGGGCGACTGAAACGATGAACAGGAACGCGAAGAACCAGACCAGGAAGGGCAGCCGCGCGGAAGCGAACCACATCAGATATTCATGGGTGATGAGCTGCGATCCGCGAGTAAAGTTTCCGGCGTTGCGCGGCGTCGTGCCGCGCGCCGAATGATGCAGCAGCTTGCCCGGGCGGGTCTGATCGGACCAGGCGTCAGGACGCGCCATGAAGCGCCTCCATCCGGCGTTCGGCTTCGGTCAACAGTTCGTTGTGGACATCAGGATATTCGCGCTGGGCGATCAGGTCCGCGACGAGGAAAACATACTCGGCTGAGAACTGTCGGCGCCGCTCCGCATCGCCGGCACCGGCGAGCGTGCCGAGATATGTCTCGAGCGCAGCGCGAAGAATGATCGAAGTGTTGACCGATTGTGCTTCGGCAGCCTTGTCGAGCGCTTCGGCAAGCCGCCTTGGCAGGCGAACGGAGACGCGGGTTTCATCTGTCATCATCTAGCCCTCAGCGAGGGCCCGATGGGAATTGCGCGAGAACCGTTCTAGGCGATTGGTCCATGCTTGGCAAGTCAAGCGGCGCGAACAATAGGTGTGTGACGCCGTCAGACGGGTAAATGACGGATTTACGTTGTCCGCCACGATGTCAGACACATGTCATATGGCGGCGGACAATCGCAAACCCGCATAAGTCCGATGATTTCACTACGGCCCTGCCGTGTAGGGTGTGCTATCTATACCACTGATCCACCAACCTTCGTTTTGTGCGTGTTACAGGTTTCTTAAGCGACATGGGGAAGGGCACTTCACGTTGTGATGGATTGTCATTTGTGTTTGGATGTTACTTATCGGTAGCTGATAATTTCTGCCGGGACATGCAGGACAGGTCTTGCCAAAGTCGTCCAGGCTTGGAACGATGGGCGCGGGAGGTTTCAGCGCCAACCCACGAGGTATCATCATGGCCAGGAAAGGAAGTCTTGAAGCGGAACGACAGGCAATCGCAAGGGAGCGAAACGCGCTGGAAGCGCGCGAAGCGAAGCTGCGGGAAAGCGAGCAAAATGCCATGGCCGAACTGCTGAGAAAATCGGCACTCGGCAAGGCACCGTTCGAGCGGGTTGAAGGCTTCTTCGCCGCACTCGGAAAGCTCGGCCTGGACGAAGCGGAAAAGCGCTTGGCGAAAAGCTGAAACCGGTCTCGCAAGAGACCAGCACAGCCGGGGTTCGATGCCCCGGCTGTGCTTTATTCAGGCTCACAAAAAAGGGGGCCGAAGAGCCCCTGAAGAGCCCTCCGGCGCTGTGCGATATACCTGCATCTCAGAACGGGCAGTCCGCGTCCCATTCGGGATCCATCACCACGCTCAT
>CALMYW010000013.1 GCA_937873665.1 uncultured Sphingorhabdus sp. | reverse complement strand
CGATAGACGATCCATCCGATGGAGATCCCCGACCTCGGCGCCGTCCGAGCACTAAACATGTGGGACTCAGGTCGGACTCTGCGGGTACGCGCCGGCGCCAGGTCTCTACTGTGCGGCGGTGTACGCCCGCATGAGGTCAGCCGGGATGCGACCACGGTCAGAGACCTCATGGCCGTTCTCCCGAGCCCACTGGCGAATTGCCTGGGTGTCTGCCGTCGCGGTGGTCTTGCGCCGAGCGGTCCTCTTATGCCCAGTGTTGCGGCGACCGGACTGGATGTACGGGGTGATGGCGTCACGAAAGGCCTCAGCGTTGGCATCACTGAGATCGATGGAGTATTCCCTGCCCTCGAAGGCAAACGAGATGGTGTTCGCTTTGTCGCCTAGGTCGGTTCCGTCGATATCGTCGATAAATCTGACGAGAAACTGCTGGGCCATTGATTTCTCCCTTATTAGGTCATTGCTACTGCGATGCCAGTATGCACCATATGAGGTGTGTGGGTACAATGATTCTTTTGTAGATGGGGGTACGGCCGCTTCCTCGCCTTTAGGGCAATGCTTCTTAAGCTTTCAGTAGCTCCGTGGGTGGACGGCCTCGAAACTCAGGACATTGAAACTGTGTCCGTGCCGAGGCGTCGGTGAATTACGGACAGCGTGCCGAGAACGTCAAGAGCATCCTGTTCGGAAAGCGACCACTCGATTCGTGGCTCGTGAACTGCAGGGTTGCGAAACGCACTGAACAACCATTTGGCGAGGTTGGCGACGCCTGCCTGCTCATCGCGTCGAGTGCGCGTCTGCAAGGAATTGATGCTAAGGCGCGAACAGTTTCCGGAAAGGACCGCGACTACCAGTGCGGTCGCCGAGTGTAGGGGACATTCGAGTGGGGGCGATTGGTTCGTACGTCACTTAATTGTTCGAGTAATCGCTGCCGCCGCATCAATGACTGCTGCGTGGGTGACAGACAGTTCCGAACTTTGAACATACTCAGGCACAGTTCTCCAGAGCCCGAGGACGGGCCAGTTTGGGTTATGTCTAGACCACCACTGCACACCGTCCCACGCCAGCCCCGTCATAGTTGTCGCGTTATATAACTTGTGAGCCCACCGCTGAGTCACTGTGCGGTTCGGTGTGACGACATGTGTTGGGCGGATGCCGTTGTCTGTGAGAGCTTGGGCGTCGTCGAGGTCAACGATTCTGCAATTGTCCGGCACAGAGTAGGTATGAAGGGCGTAGCGAGCTTCAGGCGAATCAGGAATGTTTTTAAAATCAAACATAGCGTCTTGCCATTCGGTGAACCTGGCAAACGTTTCTCCGACAGCTCCCGCTTCAGTGTGGGACAAGTACCAAACGTCGTACACTCCAGGATTGTCAATGCGTCCGAGCCCTTGGGGTTTGTGAAGGTAGGAGGGATGACCAGCTTGGGTGGGAACTTTAGCTGCCGCCGAATATGGCGCCACACGATAGAGCAACATCAGGCGTAGCTACCAAATGCGTCGGCCTCGATAGCGCCAATCACATTTTCGATCTGACCGATATTGATCAGGTTCTTCGGTTGATTCAAGTTGAGGTGCCCGTTCGGAGTTTGTAGCCAGTCGGCGAAGAGCGTAATGTTCCAGTACTTTGAGAATGCTGCTCCGACAGCTCCGGTTCGTGCGATTTGGACGATCTGGTTATGGTTTGGGACGAAAGTCTCTGGGATCAGTTGGTCGGCGCTCACGCCCAAATGTGAGGCTGCGAAGGCGCGATTTCCGAGGAGTTCGATGTATTTGTGCAGGACGTCTGCGGCTGCGGGGTTGTTGCGTGTTGCACCCGTGCCAGTTTCAGGTGCGGCGACTTTGGTGCCAGTCTGATATCGGGGGCGGTGACTGGCAATCGATGGATTGCTGGATTCGTCTTTTAACGAAGCTGGGAGGATTACCTTGCCGCCCGCTGACGTCAGTTTTGAATGCGCTTCAAGTGCATCAGATCGCTTAGCATTTCTGAGAAGAACCGTTGGTGCGGATTCGACGAGGTCCTTGGCTTCTTTGAGTCCGAGGCCAGAAACTACTTCACGGACGACCTTAATAACCCCGATTTTCTTGTCTCCGCCAGACTCGAGAACGACGTCTAGCTCGCCAATCTCCTCGGCATATTTAGTACCCGGAGTGGCGGCAGCCACGACGGGAGTGGGAGATGCGGCGGTGACTTCAAAGGTGTCTTCGAATAACTTCACAAACTCGCTTAACTCAAGGAGGGTGAGCTCCTTGAACTGGTCGAATAGCTCTTCGGAGCTGATTTGGTCCTTGCTGGCCATTGACCCAGCATAGACCGATGACAGAGGAAACGCAGGGCCGTTGTTGGGATAGCTGCACGATCACCTCGAAGCTTCATGGGCGGCTGCCGTAGTGCGTGTCGCGCATAGGAAAAGGTGCTCTGAGCTGGACTGCTACGAGGTGTCTAAGCTCGCAAGTATCCAGCCAAGGAGCACCTTTCTGGTGAAGAACTCCACCGTCTCGCCCCCCCGCCTGGAGGTTGATTCCGCCGGGACCGGAGTCGTCTCCCGCGCCGGAGTAGTTCTCCCGCCGAGTCGCCGAGACATCTGGCCTGTTACAAGGGCTATCCGAGGCGTTGGCGCCATGTCGGGCACCGACCTTGGTTTTCGACCCTGGCCATATGCTGGCGCAGTTAGCGTTGGAGATCGCCGATGGCGGAAGCCACCTGGTCGACGTCCGCGAACTCGCCGGAGCGGAAACCATCGTCGGCCGTGTGCCATTGAACGCAACAATTTCGCGACTGCTCGCCACTCTGGCCAATGGCGTCGATCGCGTCGAACCATGACCGGCAATCTCACCCGGGTGAGCGCGTGGTGAAATGATCGCTTCGCTTGGCGTATCACCAATGCCATGCAGTTGAGTCAAACGGGACGCCGTATGGCACTGAACTGCGACGCACCGAACTGGCCGCGACGCTGGCAGCCGCCCCCCTCGCCGGCGGCGCGCGGGCGCTGGGGATTCACTACTTCTCCAAGCACGGCACGCACTGGTCCTGCTGGGCGGTGTGGCTGCGCG
>CALMYW010000012.1 GCA_937873665.1 uncultured Sphingorhabdus sp. | reverse complement strand
CCCTGGTGGCGACAAGGACAAGACTCTCAAATTCCGTCACCTGTGCGCCTGGCAGACGGTAAAGACCACGCCCGACCCGTTCCAGCAGTCCTGCTGCAGTCATGCGCGTCAGGATGACCCGGGGCGAGCTGATGGCGTCCAGATCGCTGGCACGCAGCAGCCCTCTCTGGCTGGCCAGATCAAGGATGCGCTGGGTGTGGGTCTCGGAGAGCATTGATGGAGTGTGTTCCATTTGTTCTCCAATTTCAACTAATCAACGAAATATCGGAACTTAGGGCAACACACTTCGCCACGCCCCGTCCCAACTACGGGGCATCAGCATTCCCTTTTGCCGGTTACCGGCATGGGCGCAGGTGATGCATCTCCCAGAGGAAGAGTTCATCGATGCTGAAGCGGATGACGTCACCGTTTGCGATCCGGTAGAACGGAATGCCGAGCCGCAGGCGTTCCTGATTCTGGTGAATCCAGTAACCGGGCAAGCCAGTGATGTCGACCACCTCTTTGGCGGAGTAGAAAACCCGATCACGGCGTTCAGGTCGTTTCCGCATCATCTGCTCAATGGCGTCTTCACGTGCCGTGGGCGAGGATTCGGACAACGGGCGTCCGGTAGGGGATTTCCAAGTGACCCGAGCCTTGCGCTCGAAGGCTTCAACCTCCATCAGAAGGTAACGGACAGATCTGTTGAGGTGCCAGGCGGGTGGGCCGATTCCTTCCGAGCGCCACTTTTGCAGCGTCTTGGGTGAGAGATTCCATCGCGAGGACAACTGGTTTTCATCGAGGACCGGATACGTGATGACTGGCTCATCCGGGCTAGACACACCCCCCTGTCTATCGGCATCAACCTTGGGTTTCATCGCGCGCCTCCGTCAGCGCGGCCTCGGCCGCTTCAAGACTACCGTACTGCGCGATGAGTGCGAAGGCCTCGCTCAAGTAGTACCGCTTTGGTTCGGGGGCGGTGGGCGCGGGAGATTCGACAACGGGCTGCGCTTCATTCAAGGATGGCAGCGGCACTTCGTTGGACATGCCCTGGCGGATCGCCTGCTCATAGGTGACGATCTCATCGACTGGATAGCGGATGGCCTTTGAGAGCTTGATGTACGGCGGGCCGCGGCCTTCGCTGCGCCAGCGTTGCAGGGTCTTGATGCTGACGTTCCACCGACGTGCGAGCTCCGTTTCGGTGAAGGCGGGTTCGGTTTGCATGGCATTTCCTTTCGTCGTTCGTGCCGGGCATTACGGCGACAAACGAGAGGAAAGCCAAGTTGCGGCCCCGAGATTCCCCGGCAGTCGTGGCAACTGCGAGTGCCAATCTGCCTCTCTGAACTTACAATCATGGGCATGTGCGGTTGCGCGAAATCCTTCCCCGGAATCGCGCGAGGGTCTCAAGGCTTCCGACCGGGGCTGAGAGACTGCTGATATGTGGGTTTGGTTTTCTGTTAAACTACACCACCATACAGCGTTTCGGCAACCACCGAAACACCCCGGAAAACCGCGAAATCATTAGGTTTCGGGGTTTTTTGTTGGTCGGTACAGAGTTGGGGATAACAGGTAATTCCGGTGGTGGCATGGGGTATTAATAGGGCTTCAAATTTGAGGATAAAACTTATATGGCCTTTCTGGCCCTATAGCCTAGCCTGTCTGTTTTCCATCCCTATTGGCAGGGGCAGTATAAAAAGACCTTAAAGCGTATTAATGCCCTGGTTGAGATAACCAGCCGTGGCCCTTTTTCGGGTATTGGAAAGCCTGAACCGTTAAAAGGGAATGTAACCGGCTATTGGAGCCGAAGAATAGACGAGTCACACCGGCTCGTTCATCGCGTCACCGATACTGAATTAATCATTATTGCCTGTCGGTTTCATTATGACTAGCCAGTGAGAACGATTTCTTGTATGGGCTTGCATTGCGGCGCGATTGACCAAAATGACAGAGAGCATAGGCCAGAACACTTATAAGCACTTATCCGGTGATTACTCATTACAAGGGAGTGCTGCGCAGAATACCACCCGTCAGGCAGTATCCAGCCACTCAAAGCACGCTAAACCCAGCCGGGCTAATCGCGTCATTGCTCAGCCATGAAATGGAGCGATTTCCCCCGGGCGGCGCAGCATTTTATTGACTTCGTCCAGATGCAGCTCTTCCTGCACGATCATTTCGCGGGTGTATTCCTCAATCAGCACGGATTTTCCCGCTGAGATTTCGAGCAGGTCGTAATAAGCGGCCAGTGCGGTTTGTTCGTGTTC
>CALMYW010000011.1 GCA_937873665.1 uncultured Sphingorhabdus sp. | reverse complement strand
TTGGTTTCCACTGATGCTGGCGGCGAGGGGCTCAACCTCCAATTTTGCCACGTGATCGTGAACTTCGACATGCCATGGAATCCTATGCGTGTTGAACAGCGCATCGGCCGCGTGGACCGTATCGGACAACCACACGTTGTGCGGGCGATCAACTTTGTTCTCGAGGAAACGGTCGAACACCGGGTGCGCGAGGTCCTCGAGACCAAATTGGCCGTGATTGCCGAAGAGTTCGGTGTCGACAAAGCAAGCGATGTGATGGACTCGGTCGAGAGTGAACCGCTGTTCGATGAGCTATTCGTTCAGGGTTTGCAGAATCCCGAGGCCATCGAAGACGAGTGCGATGCAGTCGTTGCGCAGCTGCGAACCACCATCGCGGATAGCCGAAAGGACAGCGAACTTCTGTCAGACGCCCACGAGCTTGATGCCGATGATGCACGCAAATGGCGGGATCATCCTGCCCAGTTCTGGCTGGAAAGAGCAATCACGACCGGTTTGCCGGCCCGCGGCGGTCTCGCCGAGAAAGACGGCAATGCCTGGCGCGTTCGATGGCCGGATGGAAGCCAATCGGCCAAAGTTTGCTTCGATGCGCGTACGGCCGAAGAATATCCCGAGCTGGAATGGGTGACACTTGAGGACCCGCGTGCGGGCGCTCTGATCAGCGATCTGCCACGCTGCGTGCCTGGTCAGCCTTTGCCCTACGTGCGGCTTACGGGCCTGCCCGACAGTGTTCACGGCCTATGGTCGCTCTGGGAAATCAGCATTGCGGCCGATGATTTCAGTCGCAGGCGCTTCCTCCCGGTCTTCATCAACGAGGAAGGGCGCTCCTTCCTTCCGACGGCGAAGCGTATTTGGGACTTGTTGCTGACCGAACAGATCGACCGTCATGGAATGTTAGGCGGTGAGGAATCCGGCGAGTGGTTCGCCCGATCGAAAGATGCCGCCATTGCTCAAGGCGAGCGCCAGTTTTCCGAACTGGTTGCAGAGCATGCGGAGCGGCTGCGGGAGGAGCGTGAGCGCGCCAAATTCGCGTTCGATGTGCGTCACCAAGCTATTGGACGCGTCGGCCTTCAGACCGTGAGAGACTTTCGGCGCAATCGCCTGCAAGCCGAATTTGATGCACGAATGGCGCAGCTGAGCGCAGCCGAAGCTTATACCCCGGACATCAGCGCGGTCCTGATGCTGCGCGTCGGTTCGTCGGGAGATCATGCGATATGACTGCCTGGATCGACCGAATTGTTCGCGAGTTTCCCAGCGATCTATCGCGCTTCTGGATTGCTTGCGACCCAGACT
Source organism: uncultured Sphingorhabdus sp. (assembly GCA_937873665.1). The sequence continues at coordinate 1,240 of CALMYW010000011.1, read as the reverse complement.
TGGTGCTCCTCGATACTCATGTTTTGCAGGCGCTCAGGGAGCGTGGTTTCGAACTGCTGTCATTCGAAGACTCGATTGCATTTCGAGCAGAATACGAAGACCGCTTCCGTTCTGCCTGGGATCACGGTCTGCAAGCCCCCGCTGACGCTGTGATCTTGCATTTGGCATCCAACGGCAGCGACCAATTGCCGTGGGACTACCAACGGCAGGCACGCTTCGTCCGTCTTGGACTGGCCGACATCTTTCAGAAGCTGAGCTACCCGGCACTTCGTGATGTCGGGCCTGACCATTACGAGCGACTGTTCGAAGCACACCAAGCGCACGCAACGCAGGTGCTTGGGGATGCCGCGACCAAGGATTTCATTCTCACGCACGTTTTCAAGATGGCGCCCATTCTCATTGACGATGAGACGGCGTTTTGGCGCGAATTGCTTCGGCTGCATCTGCGGGGGGAGGTCCTGCCTGCTTCCCTTGCCGACAGGATCGCTGCGACACTGAAAGCGAAGCCAAGCTTTGCGCAGTTGCCGGTGAAGCGGCTCTTCGAAGATAGGGCCTATGCCCTGCGAGCAATCCAGGGTTCTTGGCGTAATTATCTGACAATCGCTGGTGCGTCCCTCGCCGAGATGAAGCGCGAAACGTCATCTGTAGAAGACCAATTCGTCATTCCATTTGACCATCCCGATATTCGGATGGGCATAGATACGCTCTTCCTCGAGGGCGCTCTCACGCCAGTTCAGTGCGCATCATTGCCAACAGATTTCCCTACATGGGCTCGAGTTGGGATTGCCAAGGACTTCAGCGGCCAAGCGCAATTTGTGGCGGAAAATGCCACCAATGTCGCCGAGAGCCTCCCAAGCGTGGATGCGTCCCATCGTGACTGGTTTGCCTTGGCGCGCCGGTTGGGCGAACTTCTCCACCAGTACTTCGGCTTGCCTGCTGATCTCGCTGATGCGGTCGCGCAGGATGTGCGGCAAGCTCAAGATGCTGCCGACGACCGGCTACAAGATTGGCTCCGGCGGCATTTTGCCGACCTGCCGTCGCTTGCGGCGGCAAATGGCCCTGTGATGCTTCACCATGTGCCGCGCTATCTCACCTACCGTCGCGGCAAGGGATGTGCCCGCCAAGCGCTTTTGCTCTTCGATGGACTGTCAATCGACCAGTGGTGTCAACTGCGCCGCCGTTTGACTGAGAGAATGTCGACGATCGAAATTGAGGAAGGGGCCTGTTTCGCATGGCTACC
>CALMYW010000010.1 GCA_937873665.1 uncultured Sphingorhabdus sp. | reverse complement strand
ATGCAGAATCATCTTTCCCAACCCACGTCATCTCAAAAATGAGGGGATGGCTGAGCAGCCTGGGACCAATGGCTCCGATATTGAGAATTTCGACCAGCAGCCATGGCCCATCGAAACGGCGGCCATCGATATCTACGCAGCAATACACCGGGGTCGCTATGTGTAACGTCTTGCGAAAAGCTGCCCGACCATTCTCGCGCTTTTCCTCAGGAGTGTCGGGTGCTTCGTCAACCAGCTCGATGGATTGATTGAGTGCGCCAATGCCCACTGCTTCCAAAAATCCTTTCTTTCCGAATGGCCCGATGACGCAGCCCACCGTCAAAGCTTTCTCGCGCGCATTATTTAAGCCGCCAATCACCGCTTCGGCCGATTGACGAATGCCAAGGGCCCTCGCGATGTTATTGGACCCACCCATCGGCAGGATGGCTATAGGCAGAGATCTGTCAGGCATTTCGGTCGCAACAGAAGCCACCGTACCATCGCCGCCGGCCGCGATCGCCATCTCCATGCCGATCATCCGGGATCGGATATCATCCCGTCCATGTTCACAATAAGAGATGGCGAAGCCTGCTTTTTCAAGTTGGTCTATGAGTCCTGCTGCCGGCTCAGGCTTCGTTCCAGCATTCGGGCTATGAACCAGCAGCGCCTTCACCCGAACGACTCTGCGTTCAGTCCATACCGCATCATCGGTACCGAATTCATATCTCTGCCCCGAATTCCTCAAACGCAGCGGTGACGACCTCCACCTTTGCTTCGTCCTGCAAATCTACTGACACCGTTATGCCCCCAGCGAGCGGGGCGTCGTCTCGTTCGGCCTGTTCGACCGTCGCGCTATCTGCGCCACCGATATGGTTGCCAGCACTGTTTTGCACACCTGATGCCGCGACGAAGATATCCGTCCGGTTGATACCGATTTCCTGAACCAGCCGTTCCACGGCCATGTCAGCCTGATCGCGGCGATCGAAGGTACCTGTCAGTGTCGTGCTCATGGCAATCCTCTCATTTGGGTATCGGGTCGACCCGATCAGCTTCGGGATGATCTTCGGGCCTTACGGTTTAGACAGAAGCCCGACAGTTGGTTAGATCGCCCCCTTTTTGGCGTTAGGTGACACTCGTTCCGGGCACTTGCTGGTCCTTCGAAGGCGCGAAATCGAAATGACTTCCTGAATTCAGATCAAATGATCACGGAGCAATCAGTTGCATCCTTTCTCTCACCTTTGCGGCGGACTGCACGAAATTCGTTGGCTGGAACGAGAACCTGAGATTGCTCTGCGATGATCGTGGGCAATCCGACCGGGCAGTCTTGTCGAACAGATTAGGTTTCCTCCGGCTTTTCCTGGTCTTGATACCATCGAACATAGGGCCCGGTATGGACCATGTGACGTGTCAGGTCCGGAGCGCCATCCTTCCACCACACCGGGCCACGCTCCCCCAAGGCATGCTTGGCGCGATCTACGTTCTGATGTGCCTGATCCTCCGCAACTGGATCATTGTTCCTACGCGCTGCAGCAACCGCACGTCGCGCATCCATCAGCGCGTTCACGTGCATTTGACGTTCACTTTCCGACAGATCCGGGTTTGATCGGCGCCATAACCGGCCGCGTACAACGATATAGCGCCCGTCTGGGGTAACGAGGGGCAGGCCAGCTTGATTACGCGTCATGAGCGTGAGGAGGCAATGGTTTAGCCCTGTTTCCCAATCGGGTTATACCTGCATGTGAAAGCAACAGGCTCGATGGGGAAGCCTGGTGTGAGATGAATGTGCAGGCGCTCGTCGCGGGTTGCATCATCAAGGCAAAATGCGTGCTCAGCTTCATACATCTCGTCGCGATGCAAATCGCTCCAACCTTGTACCGCGTTCATAGCTTTAGACTTTGCCTTGGTGAGGGTGTCGGCCACAACGAACACGTTCTGGTGCCGCTCGGCAAATTCGTTGGGTTCATATCCCCCCAGATTGACGAAATAGAGCCGCTCACGCCCGGGGAATGGGTCAGGTCTCAATTCGACTTTGTAGCCGTCAGCCCGTGTAATCTCGGCCCAGCAGTCGATGTGCAGGCTTTCTGGCGCACCCCACCACTGCCGACGAAGCTCATCATGAGTTTGCTTCATAGACTTGGCGACGACAAACCGCATGTCATGCAACTCGATGTTGGCTCCTGGCATCTCTCCGCCGACATAAACTGCAAAGAGCTTCAAATGAAATCTCCCGCGCCGGCATTAACCGTATCAGATTGATCAGCTTCGCGTTCCAGGGCGGCAGCAAGTTCAGGTCCGACGATCTGCCCCATCTCGTGTGAGCTCGTGATGCCCTGGATAAAGGGGTGGCGACCCATGATGAATGGCAGGCTGAGACAGAACAACTGATCAGACGGGATCTTGTCCGAGATCGGGTGGAACTGATCGTCAATGACGATGCCGCGAGAAGGGCCACGTTCAGTGCGCGCAACATCGCGAATGACGCCGTCTTCTAGTAGCGATGGGAACGGGAATTCCTTCGCCGGAAGTGCTCGCTGGCCAGTTGCCTCGATGAACACGGGGAAGGGGATGCGCTCGCCATTGAGGTGAAGAACTGCGCCTGTCTGAGGGCTATGGCTATCCACCCGGTAATCGTCACCGACCGCGATCACGTCGAGCTTACCGGCCCGATGTAGCGCCAGCATCCGTTGAATGGATTCGTGCGGCACAGTGGCATAATCATCGACGAAAACTGGCTTCAGAAATTTTGAGAAACGTCGGAATTCAGTTTGATCGAGATAGGGAACGATCCGTTCTATGACTTCGTGCATGCGAAGGATCGAATATCGCCACGGTACCGTAACCTCGGCAGCGTAATTTGCCTGCGCCTCTCGAAGGTTTTGTTCTGCCCATTCGAATGGGGCAGTCGCGATCCGTTCGGCAAAATAGCAATCGCAGAAAGTCTCAAGGCTCAATGCCTCCAGGTCGACTTTATTGGCATATTCGGGATCTGCTGCGATCAGCTCCTTCTTGAAGAGGTGGAACGCCTTATCGAGCAGATGAGGTTCGTCAGCATCGATCAGCGCCTGAACGGCTTCGACGTTGCAGATTCCAAGTGGCTCATAGGGAATTGGAAAGTAGAAGTCGGCTTCAGGCAGCAGGCCTTTGCGCGACATCATCGTCATGTGGAATGCATCAGTGCCTGCTGTTCCGATATAGGCCAGGGAACCATCGCTGTTCTCGGCGAACTCGCCATGTGTGACTGCGAGAGCCACGGCAGCATCGATCGCGCTGAGTGAAGAGCCTCGGATGCCGATATTGCAAGGAGCGATCTGCGCTAGTGCGGTAGCGGGCCAGGGGCATAGAAAATATCCAGGCCGCACTTCAGGTTCTGCGGGCCACTGATGGCCTGTGGCCAAGACCACATGATCGAAAAGTTCCTCGAACTGCTCACCGCGATGTGGCTTGACCACAAGCGTCATTCCATCTGCCGAAGCTAAGGCATCGGTCACTTTGCAGCGGGTTCGAATTGAAACCCGAACCCCCTTCGCCTCGGCATGCTGCAATATTGCCTGCAACTGGTCATAGAAAAACTCGCCCAGCGCGACGCGCGGATAGAAGGTGCGCTCATCGATCTCGCTACGTTCGATGCCCAGCTCCTCAAGACGTTCGGCGCCTTGGTCATCCAGCCATTCCACGAGGGATTGCATGAGAGACGGAATTTCCACGCTCGCGATATTCGACAGCATTGCAGGATCATTCCAGCCAGGCCGGTAAGGCGTGCCGCGTCCGATGCTGGATTGCTCCTCGAAGATCGTCAGCTCGAAAGGCTGTGTCGAATGATGGACGAGTGCGTGTAGGGTGTAGATGGTAGTCGGGCCGGCACCGACAAAAGCAATTTTGTGCAGCATTCGCCATGAATGTTCGCGGTTGTCATTCGGTGCCCAGGGCGGTGAAAAAAAAGACGCATTGGCAAACCCGCTGGAGCGATCCTCGCCAGAACCATTTCCTTTGTCCTGCGGCGTGATTACGGTTCCGACATGTGCAATCTCTATCGCATGACCAGCCCTATCGCTGACGTGGCCAATATGGCCAAGGCAATGGCTGATCCGGGCGCTAACTTCGCGGCCGAGGTCTATAAGGGTTATCAGGGACTGGTCGTTGCTGACGGTGTGGCCCGGTCGATGGTCTGGGGGTTCCCGCGCCATCAGGTAAGCAAAACGACCGGCAAGCCATTGAGACCATCACATACGAACAACGCGCGCGATGACAAACTGCTGAGCTTTTTCTGGAAGGATAGCTTCGCCAATCGCCGCTGCTTGATCCCTGTTACCGCTTGGGCGGAAGCGGAAGGCGAGAAGGGCAGGATGACCCGCACCTGGTATTCTCTACCCAACGTGGAGATGTTCGCCGTGGCAGGGATCTGGCGCCCGACGGATGAATGGGGCGATGCCTATTCCATGGTGATGGTCAATGGCTGCGAGCAGATGGCTGATGTTCATGACAGGATGCCGGTGATCCTGTCGCCAGATACCTACAGGCAATGGACCGATGGTTCATCCGATTATGCGATGGCATTGGTCCGGACTTCTGATGAATTGTTACATGTCGATCGGACTGCGACACTTTGGTCGAAGCCAAAAGATGAATTTCAGACCAGCTTGTTTTAGATAAGCGCCTATAATGGTGCTCCTGCGATCACGGATCTTGAAGAGCAGATTTCAGAGCCCACATTCTGGGTATCGTTCAACAACGGAAAGGAGGTGGTCAGATGTCTCATTGTCCCACGCTATGTGCGGAAGAATGTCTGGGCATGGCCTCCGCGGAGGTCAGGCTCTAAGCCTGCCGCATAAGGCACAGACAATGGAGGGGCCGTCCGATTGGGCGGCCCCTTTTTATTTGAGGCCACCATTTGTCCGGACCCGCCGTACTATCCCGTTGTAAGCGGCGTGCAGCCCCTGGCTGCGGCCGATCTCGTGATCGGAACCGGCCGC
>CALMYW010000009.1 GCA_937873665.1 uncultured Sphingorhabdus sp. | reverse complement strand
CCTTGTCCGGCGGCAGCGCGAGTACGCATGCAACCGCGCGCGCCAGATCGGGAAGGTTGACGCCATCGAGGCTTACCCCGCGCAGCCAGACCTCGCGCTTTTCGAGCAGCTGGACGCTGGTCATCAGGCCAGCCCGCGCTGACGGAGCCATTTCGGCAGATAGACCTCTTCTACCTGCCGCCGTACTTCGGGGGCACGGGCGAGCAGGTGCTCGCCCAGTTCGCGGGTAACGCGAAAGGCGCCGGGAGTGCGATCGAACACGATCACGTTGCGCGTTTCGCCCTCGCGGCAGGCGGTCTCTACCGCTTCGCCCAGGCTGGACCAGACACGCGCCTCTGCGCGCTCGAAATGCCAATTTGTGGGATCGTTCAGCATCCACCGGTTGACCGTCTCTCCCACCACGTGGATCGGGTAGTTGTCCCACAGGAACGGCTGCGGCACGCCGCCGGCCATGTAGTTGATGACAATCCCCTTGATGGCGTTGTTCTTGCCCATGGTCAGGCCCGGTTCGGCACTGTCGTGGCGTTCTGCGGCGAGCAACGACAGGTTGTCGAGGTCCATGAAATCGACGTCGGCGCACAGCATGTTGTCGAACGCGATCCCGCCCGCATAGCAATAGACCCCGCAGCCGTGGTCGTCGAACACCACCACGCAGTCCTCGATTTCGCCCAGGATCTTCATGGCCATGCCGTAATTGCGCATGATCCCGGCGGCGAGACGACGGTCGAGTGCTTTAAGGTCATTGTCAGCCTCGACCGAGATCACCCCCTCGGAAGTTGTATCGAGCACCATCGTCCCGACATACCGATCCTGGATATAGTCGCTTTCGAAGATGCAGCGCGAGACAATCTGGCCGGTGCGCGGGCCGAAGCCGAAGTGATAGGCCGACCGCGATTCCAGCCGAGCGTAGGCCATGCCGAAGGGCTTCATCAGCCGGTCCAGCATCCGGTGAAGATAGCCCTCGCGCATCTCGGTCACGTGGGTGTGGATGAAATAGGGAGCGTCGAACAGCTTCTTGGTGACGTACATGTCGCCGAGCTTAGTCTCCACCTTTGTCCCGGCCCCCATCTGCGGGCATTCCTCGACGTCGCCGAACCGCTCGACCAGATTGTAGACCTTGACCCAGTCCGGATTTTCGATGTGGCCCATCGATTCAGCGATCCGCAGCCGCACCCTGGCGCCGCGCGTGGTCCGGACATGGTCCGCGATCACTTCCAGCATGGTGACATAGGCTTCGCCGCAAAGCTGGAAGCCCTGCGGATTGGCCAGAAGATTGACCATCCGACCGGGTTCGATCTTCGACCAGTCCATGGCCTCGGCCCGGGATCGCTGTTGGACCAAGCAGCGCGTCCTCGGACCAGATCACTGGCGGCAGGTCGGGCATCAGGGCGCGGACCGGCAGGGCCGTCATCCCGGGCAAGTCGGCGGCGCGCTGCTGCACCACCTCTGCCGGCCTGTGCTTGTGCCAGGTCTCGTGAAAGGCCGGTGGGCGCAGGTCATCGAGGAACGGAGAGAGTTGCGTTGCCATCAGCGCCTCTTAAGTTTCGCCATGTCACCGAATTCCTTGTCCAGCGGAAATTCCGGAAAGGCCTCATGAATTTCGGGAGGCAGGGTGCCATCAGGCCGGACGTGCTGCCAAAGCGTGGCGGACTCGCCATACCACTGGAAGCCGTTACGGGGATTGCGCGGCGCATCGCCGTGGCCGGCACAGGCGAGCATATGGAGGATCGGGTTCATGCACAGCTCGACACAGCCGGTGCGGGCGCCCGTGGCGAGTGAGACCGCCTCGGGCGAATGGGCCCCAGACAGGATTGCCGCAGCGATGTCCCCCGCCCTGGTATCCGTGCACACGCAGATCTGCATCGTCCGGCCGTAACCCGACTTGCGGCACAGCGCCTTCACGGCCTCCTCATCCACCGGCGGCAAGTCAAACCCGACGTCAAACGGCTCCGCCAGTTCGATCATCTCGATGGCATCGTCACGGCAGATTTCGACGCAGGCCTGGGCGTTATAGCAGGCTTCGGGCGACAGGACGGCGATGTTGCGCCCCTTGCCCGGTTCGTGCGCGCATCGCGATCGCGACCGTCGGGCAGACCTGCTCGCACAGGCGGCAACCCGTGCACTTCTCGGCCACGATCCGGGCCACCATGCGAACACGCTTGGGCAAGTGCTCCCCTCCTGTTCCGGCCTCTCACCAAACTGGCTCGAGACTCGCTTTCAGTTATTTACTGTCAGACAGTAAGTTTGTATGCAAGCTCAAACGAGCATGATTCCCGTCAGGGGTCGAGGGAGGCCGGGTGGCACGTCAGGCGACAGCATCGCGCACACAGGAAGAGCGCACCGAAGAGGCCAAGGCGCGGCTGCGCGATGCCGCGCTCGAACTGTTTGCGGCAGACGGATACGATGCCACCACGCTGGCCGCGATCAGCCTCAAGGCCGGCTTCAGCCGCACGCTGGCGCAGTACCACTACCCCGACAAGGGTGCGCTGGCGCTTGAACTGCTGGAAGAACGGATCCTGCGCGATAACCACCTCGAGCTGCTCGATTGCCCCGAGGGTGCTTCGGCCGAAGAGGCCTGGGTCGCGCTCCGCAACCATCTGGCGCAAGTGACGGAATACTACGGCGCGCTGCACGGCGGCACGCGGCAAAGCGTGAAACTGCGCGGTGAAATGGCGATCCACGCAGCCGCGCTGATGGGCAACGACGAGGCGATCTCCGCCCGCGTCGCGCTGCTCACCCGCCAACTGGTCGCGGCTAAGGAACGGCTGCTCGAAATCTGCCGCAAGGAGGGAATGATCCCGGAAGGGACCGACGTGCACGCACTCGCCGTGCTTCAGGTCCATTCGATCTGGGGGCTGGCCCTTGCCCTGTTCGCCAACCCAAAGGGCGGACGCCAGGTCAGGGCTGCGCTGGAACAGATCGGAGTGATGCTCGAATCGCTCCGCGTGAAGCGCTAGGGAGGGCAAGCAGGAATGGCTCTGATCCGGATGGTTGCCGACTATGAGCGCGAGCCATGCATCGGCTGCAAGCTCTGCGACATCGTCTGCCCAAGCGGCGCGATCCGCATGGAAGCGCGAAAGCCTGTGATCGACGAGGCCCTGTGCATCGGATGCGGCCGCTGCGTAGACCGCTGTCCCGAAGACATCATGTGGATGAAGGATCGTGCCGAGCCCCTGACCGTCACCGTCGCGAGCGACGAAGTGCCGGCGGAACCCGTCGCCGAATTGCTGCTCAAGGCCGGGATCGACCCTTCGATCTCCGTCTGCGTCTGCACCCTGACGTCAGCGAGCGAAATTGCGCGCGCGGTGATCAAGGGTGCGCAGAATCTCGAGGAAGTCTGTGCGATGACCGGAATGCGCTCTGGCTGCGGGATCTACTGCGTCGCTCCGGCCTTGCGCCTGCTCGAGGCCGCCGGGCGCGACATGACTGCACCCGGCCAACACCGCTGGTATCCTTCAACGCTATCGCTCTACGACCTGTCAGATGAGGTCCGGGCCAGATACCCGGACGCATTCATCGACGAGGACCGCGCCGTATTCGACCCCGACCACAAGTATGGCCCGCTGCCCAAGGAGGCCGTGTGATGACCGCCCTCACCGCGATGAAGCCGCCCGCCTTCATGCCATCGGACTATGGTCCCGCGCTGCGCCCACACGTGGTCGAGCAACTCGATTCGATGGTCTCCATACCGCTGAACGAATTGTTCCCAAGCTTCGCGCCCGCCATCGCCACAGGAGACCCGGACCACCTCCAGGCCGAGCTTGAACGAGTCCGCGCCGAAACACGCGCCTCGCTGGCTACGGTCGACATGTCGACGATTACGGCCAGCGATACGGTGAACATCCTCGCCTCGGAACACGGCTTCGGGCTGATGGGCGGCTGGCCCTATGCGGAAATGGTCAAGACCATCCGAGAGGTCGTGATCGAACGGACCGGTTGCCGCAAGGTGAACCTGCGCCTGGCGATCTACCGCGGGTTTCGCGAAGCGGATGAGGTTGCCGAGCATTTCGGTTTCAACGAAGCCTTCGAAGGCCGGGTCAAGGGCCTCGGACCATTCGATCAGGGCGTCGAGGTCGATACCGCGATCGGGCCGATGTATCTGGTGAAGCGTGCGTTCGACGGCACGAAGTTCATCCACGCCTATTACGATGACCCGCGCGAAATGTACTTCAACCGGCTGCTCTACAAGTCGTTCAAGTCGTTCTGCATGTCCTATGCCCGGTTCGAGACGCGCTCGATCTACCATTCGATGTTCGGCAACCGGTCGGGCAGCATCATCCCGCGCGCGCTGTTCGATTCCGACTTCATCCAGAGCCGCTACACTTTCAGCTGCGTTCTGTGCACGACGCCGATGGGTGTCGTCGGGGTGGATGCCACGACCGATCTTTACGCGATCGACCGGCGGATCACGAAAAGCCATCTAGCAACCTACGGCCGCATGCAGCGGCTGTTTGCCGAGATCAAGGACTGCGTGGCGATCTGGGATGGCGGGCGCTGGGGCTATTACCTGCATGGCGGAGGGCTGATCTTCGGCACCTTGCTGACCAATCATTCCGATGCCTTCGATCTAGACCAACCGGTGGTCGCGGGCTTCATGCAATCACCGACCGCCCCGGTGAACTTCTCGCGCAACAAGAACCTGCGCGGGGTGGTGGTGAACCAGGCTTGGGTCGGCGCGGGCATTCCCTATGTCACCATGCCCTTTACGACGCCGATGTACATCGTCGGCGAAGAGCAGTCACAGCTGTGGCGAGAGGACCCGACCAATCCCATGCTCATGGACCGGGCAAGCGTGGTCGATACGCTAGAAGAAGGCATCGCCCGGGCCTGCGAAAAGGGACAGACCGACAAGCTGATCGTGTTTGATGGCTCGTACGGGCACCTGACCTGCAGCGCCTCGCTGGCGGAATTGCTCAAGGAACGGGCGCCGCATGTCGATCGGCAGGTCG
>CALMYW010000008.1 GCA_937873665.1 uncultured Sphingorhabdus sp. | reverse complement strand
GGAACCGGGCGATTGCCTCGCTCGACAAGCTTTATCGATGGGCCGAGCGGGAGGGCCTGATCGAGCGCACACCATTTACCCACCGTCAGGTCTGGCGAAGTTCGCACGGAGGGCGTCGAGCGGCCGTCACGGGCCGCAACGACGCCTATGAACGCGCGGCCCGTCGGTCCGATGTCCGCTTCATCGATCTCACCGATTACCGCGCCTTCCGAGAGGTCGGATTGCGCGGCCTGACCATAGAAGGGACCGAGCGTCCTGGAGCACGTGACCGGAATGGCGCGCGCAACGCGCTGTTCGCCGATCTGCTGGTCACCACCGGCCTGCGCCTCGAAGAGGCATCCCACCTGCTCACTGCCCAGATTCCGGTTGGCGATGCCCGCGCGGAACGGCAGCGGCGGGTAGAGCTTCCGGCGGCACTCACCAAGGGGGACAGGGGGCGTAGCATGTTGCTGCCGCGCCGTTTGTTGCCGGTGTTTGACGCCTATATCGCCGTTGAGCGAGCCGAAGCCGTCGCCAAGTTCGCAAGACGCCGTGGCTGGGAAGCCATCGACCGCCCGATCTTCATCCACTGCCCCTCATTCGGGCCGAGCGCATTGCATCTCGTTGGCGGTGGCACGATGGACATGGAGGTCGTCACACCGGATGAACGCGCAAGGCTTGTTATTTGCGCCGACGATGGAACGCCTTGCGAAGCAGCGGTGCTCTGGCTGACCGAGGTCGGGCATCCGGTGCTCCCCAACTCGTGGGAAGCGATCTTCGCGCGGGCGAGCCGCCGCTGCACGGATGCCGGCATCCCGGTCCGGGTCAGCCCCCATCAACTCCGGCATTCCTTTGCGGTCCACATGCTGGCGATGCTGATCCAGCGCCGCCTTGCCGAGGCGGCGGCACCGGTGGGCACCATGGATGGTTATCGCCAGTTGGTCGGCGATCCGCTTCAGCAGGTTCAGCGATTGCTCGGTCATTCAAGCCTCGCCACGACCTCGATCTATCTCGATCACCTCGCCACGCGTGCCGATACCGTCGATGCGGCGGTCGAAGAGCTGTTGGCACTCGTACCGGGCTATCTTCCATCATGACCGCTGCTCCACGCAAAGGACGCAAGGTCAGTTTCGAGGCCGCCGCGACTGCGCCCGAGGCCGATCCATGGTCGCAGATCAGCACGCTGCGCTTCATGATCGATCCGCCATACGGCGGTGAGTTGCTCGTGGATTTCACCAGCTTCCGGCCCCGTGGCCTGGCTCTCGCCTTTGCACGGGGCCTGTTCATGCTGGTCGCCCCGCGCGGCCCCATCATGGTGCGTTCGTCGATCAAGACATACGTCACGCAGTTGCCGAGCTTCTTTGCCTATCTTGCCGGGACAGGCGATCGGATCAACGGCCCGGCAGACCTTCGTACCCACCATATCGATGGATTCGAGAGATGGCTCGCCGCACAAGGCAAGTCGCGAGTGCACGCGCCGACCTATGTCGCCAAGATCGTTTCCATCCTGCGCCGGGTCGCCGTCGATCAACCGGATCTCTTTGACCCGGGGCTCCGCGATCGGCTTCGCTACGTGAGTTCGCATCCCTATGCCCGGTCTCGCCCTCGTGACGCGTACAGTCCGTTCGTTGCCCGCCAGCTACGCGAAGCGGCGCGCACCGATCTTGTCGGCATCGAGGCGCGCTTGCGGGCCGGCCCACGCTATGACGACGTGCCGGATCTTGAGGTGGCCGCCCACAAGGCGCACCTAGCGATAGAGGCTCGCGGTACCCTGAAGCATCGCGATGCCGAGTGGATGGCGCTTTACGCCAGACGCTGGAACCGGAGCATCGTCAGCCCGGATTTCGCCATGGCGCTGCATGGTGCCCATTACCTCACATCCGCCGATGTCGTGCCGCTACTGGTCCTTTTTTCGCTCGAGACCGGCCTCGAACTCGAGTGCTGCAAGACTCTCACCATCGATTGCCTGCGCAACGCTTCGGGCGGGACGGTGGAGATCGCATACACCAAGCTTCGCGCCCATGGTGCCGAACACAAGACCATCCGGGTCAGGGACGGCGCCTCGACAACACCGGGCGGCCTGATCCGGCGCATTATCGCGCTTACGGCCAAGGCGCGGGTACATCATGCCAGCGATTGCCTGTGGGTCTATTATCAGCACGGCGAGATCACCGCTGGTATCCGCCATCCGCGCATGACGATCGACGCCTGGACGCAGCGTCACGGCATTGTCGATGACGCCGGCCGACCGCTCTATCTGCGCCTTTCGCACCTGCGCAAGACGCACAAGGCCTTGTGGTACCTGAAGACCGAAGGGCACATGGCCCGCTTCGCCGTCGGCCATACCGCCGAGATCGCGGCACGGCACTACGCCGATATTCCGGCGCTCAGACCGCTGCACGAGCAGGCCGTGGCGGACGCCCTCGAAGCGGCGCTGCCCGGTCCCAGGGCACTTCCTCCTCCCGACGAGGAGCGACTGCGCGGCGAGTTGGCGAGCCCTACTCCGGATGATGAAGGCGTCTCGCGCGCACTTCTCGACGGCGAACAGGACGTCTGGCTTGCCAGCTGCGGCAACTTCTATTCCAGTCCCTTTGCATCTGCCGGTACCGCGTGCCCAACGCCGTTCTGGGGTTGCCTCGATTGTCGCAACGCGGTCATCACCGCGCGCAAGCTACCCGCCATCCTCGCGTTCCTCTCCTTTGTCGATGATCAGCGAGCCGGCCTGAGCGCAGCCGATTGGGCAGCCAAGTTCGGCCATGCCCGTGACCGCATTGTTCAGCAGATCCTGCCCGCCTTCGGCGACGATGTCGTGGCAAGGGCCCGGGCGCAGGTCGCGGCCGAACCTCCCATGGTTTACCTGCCACCCGAGGCCCGCGCATGACCGCTCTCCAGCTTCTGGCCGACAGCTGCAATGAACGTGACGCCCTCCCGGTGCTCATCTCCGCACCGCTCCGCCCTGGGGTCGATCGCGCGCATATCTCGCGATACGGCGATCCGGTCTGGGATCTGGCTCCCGGCGTGTTTCGCGAGAACGCCCGGCGCTGCCATATCACGGTACATTTCGATGGTATCGACGACCCATCCATCGCCGATGCCCTGCGCCAGATTCTTCATGCGCGTCTCAATGTCGATCTACCCGGCCACCGTTCACGGCTTGAGCCGGCGGGGGTGCGCGGCGAGGCCAACCGGATCTTGCGTTTTTTCGACTTCGTGAAGGCTCAGCTGGGTCATTTCGATCTTGGCCGGGTCGATCAGTCGTTGGCTGATCGCTACGCCCGCTCTTTGCGCCTTGCCGGACTGCGTCCGGTTGCGGCGGCAGCGCTGCTGCGGATAGTCTTCGACCTGCATGAGTTGCGGCACCATCTGCCGACTGCGCGCCTCTCCTTTGAACCGTGGCCGGGGCGCAGCCCTTTCTCGGTGGCGGGAGCAAAGTACGTCGCCGGAGAGAACCGGACGCCGCGCATTCCGGAAGCGATCATCACCCCGCTGCTCGCCTGGTCGCTGCGCTACGTGACCTGCTATGCAGATGACATCCTCGCCGCGCGGGCGGAACTCGATCGCCTCGAAGCAAACCGCAACCGTCTGATCACCGCTGAGGAAGGGCTTGATCCCGCTGGTCGCCGTTTTCGGCAACGCCAGCGCCTCATCGCCTATATTGCCGCTTTGCGGCGACAAGGGCGCGGGATTCCGATCTGGACCACCCCACACAACGGCACAACGCGGACAGATCCGCAAAGCGGCGAAGTCACGCCGCCGATCAACTATCATCTGATCCACCTTCACGCCGGCATCGACGCGCAGGTCGAACCTGCCATGCACCTTGGCCTGACCACCGGGGCGCCGGACCTCATCGCCGCCGCCATCGCAGAACTCGGCACCGAGATCGGCGGGATGGATACGCCCATTTCGGCCGATCCCGATACTGGCCTGCCTTGGCGCACCCGCTTCGATGCCAAGGTACTGGCTCTCGAAGAGGTCATGCTGCAGTCGGCGGCCTACGTCGTTTGTGCCTATCTCTCAGGCATGCGGGACAGCGAGATCCAGGCGATGAAGCGGGGATGCCTGTCCATCACCAGAGCAGAAGACGGTGCGATCTTGCGGCATCGCATCAAGTCCACCGCCTACAAGGGCAAGCGCGGCTGCGGCGAGGAGACCGAGTGGGTCACTATCGCACCGGTCGCCGAAGCCATTGCCGTCCTCGAACGGCTTTCCGCGCGGGCGGGGCAAGCGCGCGGGACAACGACCTTGTGGCCGGTCCTCACGCTTCGGGCTAACACCAAGACGCACGTTTCTGCCGAGATCGTCCGGCAACTCAACCGGTTTCGCGATCATCTCAACGACCGGTTCGGAACGGCGCAGGCACCGATCATTCCTGCCGGCCCCAATGGCGCGCCCTGGCGTCTGACCACACGCCAGTTTCGCCGGACCATTGCCTGGCACATCGCCAACCGGCCCTTTGGAACAATTGCTGGCATGATCCAGTACAAGCATGCCAGCGTTGCGGCTTTCGAAGGCTATGCTGGCA
>CALMYW010000007.1 GCA_937873665.1 uncultured Sphingorhabdus sp. | reverse complement strand
TATGTCCGCTCCGAATGCGCCGCTATCGACATTTGGCTCACAGACGCAAACGCGACCGCCGCAGCAGTGGCAAACGAACTGTCTTTGTCACAAACTGAGGCGCGTCGTATGATCCAGGGCACAGGAATAATCCGGTGCAGCCAGCAGACTGACCCTTCCTATCTCGGCGACGCGTCGGCGCCTGGCGCGCTTTCCAGATCTATCTATGACATGGCCGTTTTCCTGCGCGACAGCGGCCGCACCCAAAGTCTTGCCCAACGGGTGGACTATGAAGCTCTAATCGATACTCGCAATCTGGAGGGTCTCAATGCCTCGTGGCGCGCAACGGGAAATTGAGACTAGGGACCCGGCTGTTGAACCAGTCCACCCATTCGAGCGCGGCGTATTCAACGGCTTCAATGGACCGCCACGGTCCCCGCCGGTGGATCACCTCGGCCTTGCAATGGCCGTTGATCGTCTCAGCCAGGGCGGTGTCGTAGCTGTCGCCAGCAATGCCACCCGATGGCTCGATCCCGGCCTTGGCAAGGCGCTCGGAATACTCGATCGAGAGGTATTGGGTGCCGAGGTCGCTGTGGTGGATCAGGCTGCCACGTTGGACAGGGCGCCGATCATAGAACGCCTGTTCGAGAGCATCCAGCACGAAGCTGACAATTGCCGTCCAGCTGACCCGCCAGCTTGCGATCTAGCGAGCGTAGACGTCGATCACGAAGGCTGCGTATATTTAACATCATCCGAACAGTTGGCTGGCGTCATGGCCGATCAGAGGCTGTGTACTGAAGATAAAGTCACCGTCAAATCTCGCCAATCTTCTATAGAAATCACCTGAAAGCCGCGCCCCAGACCCACCCCGTGCACTGGTCTCGCAACCGAGGGGTTGAGCTTGGCGGAAGGTCGGGAGCGCCAATTTCCTCTTTAGTTGCAGATTCAAGTTTTCTATGATTCGCGGTTCCGATGCGCGTGCTCTACCTGCCCGCGCAAGCTAAACGAGGAAACAGCCCTATGGCAGACCGCAATGAGGTCAGCCTCAACATGCGCATCCGCGTACCCAAGGCCAGCGAGATTGTGGCTGACCAAATCCGCGCACACATCGTGCGGGGCGATCTGGATGAAGGCGGTTTCTTGCCGCCCGAGTCCGTGTTGTTAGAATCGCTCGGCATGTCGCGACCGACTTTGCGTGAAGCCTTCCGCATCCTGGAAGCTGAGGGTCTTATCAGCTTAGTGCGCGGCTCGCGCACCGGAGCTAAAGTGCACAAGCCCTCGGCCGAACTCGTTTCACGCTACGCCGGTTATGTACTAGAATCTCAGGGGACGACTATAGCCGACCTCTACCAAGCGCGCCTGGCGATCGAGCCGACCGTGGTGCGCTGGCTTGCGACCGAACCTGATGCAAGCAGGACCCAGGAACTGCGCGAGCTTTTGCGCGACATGGCGCAGATGCTCGACGAAGAAAAGTGGACTGACTTCATCGAATCTGTTGAGACTTTTCACCAATCTTTGGTCCGCGCCTCCGGGTTCAAGTCGCTGATCTTGCTCAGTCAGATGCTGCATAGTTTGGCGAATAGCCACCAGCGCGACTACCAGCGCCGGCGTCCCCAAGAGCTCGAAGAGCGCCGCAAGAGTATGCGCGCAGGCCTACGCTCCTACGAGAAAGTCATCGCGCTGATTGATGCCGGAAAAGTGGAGGAAGCCGTCGCGCATTGGCGAATGCACCTCAACAATGCCAACGCCATCTGGGCCGGGCGGGGGGAAGGCGATCGGATTGTCGATTCGCTAGGCAGTGCGTGGGTGCGCTGATCGCTTAGCTTGTAGTCACTGGCGTTAGTCGCGCGTGTTTCGGCGGAGCGATCTCCGGCTGTCGGCGGCTGGCATGCATAGCGGCAAAATCCGCTGAGCGTGGTGCTAGGTGCGGGCCGTCTGCAGTGCCAGTTTAGGGCTGATTGCGGTCCGACGAGCGAACGATTGCAGCAGGGCCGGGGCGGTAGGATCCAGAGCAGTCCGAGGTCGCGCGCCAGATCGGCTGCTGGATGACCCGTGACTGGTGGTGATGCACTGCCTGAATGGTGAGGAAGCAGCTCTGCGCGAGATGCGGCCCGTCATGCTCGTCGCGTGGCTGACGCTCTGCATTGAACAACACCCGCTCGAAACACCTTCCTGAGAGCTTGAACTGGCAACGTGAATGTGAATTGCGCAATCGTCTCAGGCGCTGATCGACTGACGGCATGCTTGCCAGATCTGCGATTGAGTTATTGCACCTGGTGAGATAACTATGCATTTCGCGCTAGGTGCTATAACTTGATGCGCGCGACTGCGCCCTCAATGAAGCCATTGAATCCCGGCTTGCGGACACTGTATTTGGAAGGACTGCGATGAGCGAATTCACTGGGCGACGGATTGCGATAACCGGCGCAGGGCGAGGGCTGGGGCGTGGCATTGCCGAGGCCTTTGCCGACGCTGGTGCCAAGGTCATGCTGGGTGTACGCACGCTCTCGCACGGCGAGGAGGCTTTGACCGCGATCCGAAGCTGCGGAGGAACGGCCGAACTGTTCCAGCTCGATGTGAAAAGCCGCAAGGGCTGCGAAGGGCTCGTTGACGCAACGGCTGCTGCTTTCGGCGGGCTCGACGTAATCGTCCATTGCGCGGCCGAGATCCCGCACGGCGGAATTGGCCACGTAAGCGACGAAGCGATGGAGGCGGGTTTTGCAAGCGTGGCCAAGGCGGCCTGGTGGCTGCTCGAAGCTGGTCGGCCGTGGTTATCACAGGCGCAGGGCGGTGGTCGGTTCATCGCGATCGGCTCAGTCAACGGCACCTTTTCTGTTGTTCCCAACATGACCGCTTACGGAATGGCCAAAGCCGCGCTCGACGCTTTCGTGCGTGGCGCGGCGTGTGACGTGGTCGCTGAGCATATCACCGTCAATGCAATCAATCCTGGCCTAGTGGCGACCGCCAACGCGCGTTCGATCCTTGGCGATGAAGGTCTGGCGGCCATCGGTGCGACGGTCCCGATAGGCCGGGCAGGTACGCCCGCCGATATCGCACGAGGCTGCCTGTTTCTCGCGTCGCCAGCTGCTGGGTATGTGACTGGCACCACGATCAAGATGGACGGTGGATCGACCATTGCCCCGGCTAGCAGCCGAAACGACTTTTTGCACGAGCGGATCAAGCTGCAAGCCGGCAACCACTAGGAGCACCTTGCCAAAGAGCTCAACTCCCCCGTCGCAGCAGTTTTCTGGCGCACCTTGAGTGTGTGCCGCCGAGGCGGCGACTCGCGTCTTCCACCGTGCCAATGGTTGCAATGTGCGACCTCTACGAGGCGGTCGGCAAAACATTGCCGCGACGATCGGCGGGCTCCTTGACGACTGGCGCCGGCGCCGACTCGCGCGCAAGATAACCGATCGGCTACCGCACTATTGCACGGCAGTTGCCGCGTTCGCCAAGGTGCCGATTTCCCGTTCGGCATAGCACAGATCAACAGCTGCAATGACGACTCGAGGATCAAGCGGCCAAACAAGCCCAATCCCGCAATTCCGCCGTCACCCTTGGCGAGCGATTTTTGCCGTTCACGCTGTCGTGAGTTGTGCCGAAGTATGCACCACCGGGTCGATCCGGAAGAGTTTGGCTGCGTTCAGACCGAGAATGTCGCGCTTGACTGCTTCGCTCACGTTGAGTCCAGCGAACAAATCATCTGTTAGCTGGCGGCTGATCGGGAATGTTCCCTCGGCGTGGGGGTAGTCCGATCCCCACATGACGTTTTTGGCGCCAGGCAGGCCGGCCGCCGCGGCGACGATGCAGGCCCGATCGTGCTGGAAGCTCGCCCAGACCTGGTCGTCGATTATCTGGCTCGGCTTGCGGCTCAGCTTGGGGCGGACAAAGTTGGCATGCGCCTCGCAGACTTCGTCCATGCGTTCGGCCAACGCCACCAGCCAGCTTGCGCCGCTCTCTATGAACGCGACCTTTGCGCCGGGATTGCGGTCGAGTACCCCGCCGGTGACTAGGTACATCGCACTGGCGCAGGCATCCATCATCTGGTTGGAGTAGTTGATGATGCCTCCCCCTGGTCCTCGCTCGACCACTACCGATTCAAGCCCGGTCCCGGTGTGCATCACGAACACGATCCCCAGTGCCGCGCCCTTAGAGAAGACCACGTCCCACGAGGGATCGTTATATTTGGGCAGGTTGGGGGGCGAGACAGCGGGAAGCATTGCTGCCGTGAAGCCCTTGCTACCTAAGTATTCGAGTTCAGCAATCGTGTTTGAAAAATCAAGAACCGGGAGCATCCCGCAGCGCACGAAGCGATTCCTGTGTGCGCCCAAGAACTGGTCGTTCCAGTCATTGTAGAGTCGTGCCGACGCGGCTTCAGCGTCGGGGTTGTCGATCGCATAAAGCCACAGACCAAGGCTCGGAAAACAGATTTCGGCGTCAATACCTTCCAATTCCATATCCTCGAGACGGCCTGGAATTGCGCGAATGCCTTTGCGTTGGTTGTCGCCAAGTGCCTTTTCGCGGTGTTGGCCTACCCGCAGTCGGTATATCACCTTGTCCTTGGTTCCGGTGATCATGAACTCACCTTCCTTGCGGCTGTGAATCGCATGATCCTTCAGGCTTGCAGGCAGGCCATCGCTGAAGATCGTGCTTGGCTCCATTACATGGCTGTCTGCGCTGAAGATGAAAGCTTTCATCAACGTTCTCCCTCATTCATGAGGCAAACGTAGCAAATAGAACCTAGTTATACAACTCAACAAAAAGACCGAACGACGATAGCCGGCGGATTCAGCTTAAGCGCCATTTGCTTCCTCAAGCGGTCGGGTTTGGGGCAGTTGATGAGCGTGCTCGTGTGCCCACTTCTGCCTCTACGGTACCGTCTGGGATGCCTATGGCGAGATCGTGCTGTGATCGGCGCCTGGCAACCGTAACGCGCGCAACGCGCGAAGGCGGTGCGCATGGTGCCGCTTGATAACCCGCTGCGCCGGCTAGATTTATGCTTGGACGCGCGACGCCGCGGCGATGAAAATCACAAGGATGGGCCGCGCCAGGACCCCGCCACAAGTCGGTGGTCGCACATGCCAGCGCCCATGGTGGAGAGCGGGCCATCGTTCAGGCCGCCATGTCGATTTCAGCATTGAGCTGGTCAAACTTCAAAGGATTCGGGGGGCGCGCAGCTCGGTGCTCTGCTGCCGCATGATGACATGGCCATTGAACGTCATCGGCCCATTTGCTCGGCGGTCCGCGAAAATGAGCACATAAGCAGATATGTTACATATCAAAGGAATCTACCCAAAAGTCCGCCTCAGCGAAAAGATGGACTAAATGCGCATGCAAACCGTTTGAAACTGAAATTGAACCTGGTTATATAAGGCCCACAGGGTGCCACAACGGCATTCGGGGAGGAATTGACATGATTGGGCACACCGAATCGAAGTCCGCGATCCGTTCCAGTGCGCTGCTCGGCGCCTCGGCAATGGCGATCATACTGGGAGGGCTGACTGTTCCGGCCTATGCGCAGAGTGCCCCGACGTCCTCCGGCGACGAGGCGCGGCTCGACGAAATCATCGTCACCGCCCGGAAGGTCTCGGAAAATCTGCAGGACGTTCCGGTGGCGGTCACGGTGCTGACAGGGGAGGAGCTCGAGAAGAAGAGTGTCGTTCGCTTTCAAGATATCGCGGCCTTCACTCCGGGCCTGTACATACGTTCGGGTTCAAGCAGCCCTTCAGGTATTACTCTTTCGCTCCGCGGCCAGTTCCAGAATGATAATTTGGCGACGCTCGACCCATCGATCGGTACCTATGTCGATGGCGTTTATTGGGCGCGCTCTTACGGTCTCAACGCGACGCTGCTGGATGTCAGTTCTGTTCAGGTGCTGAAGGGACCCCAGGGAACCCTGTTCGGGCGCAACACCACTGGCGGCGCGATCCTGATCAATTCCAATAATCCGACGCTAGATGAGTTCAGCGGCAAAGTTTCAGTGAGCTACGGTCGATTCAACGAATTTGAGCCTACTGCGGTCGCCAACCTGCCGCTCGGCGACAAGGTTGCGATTCGGTTGGCGGGCAAGATCTTCAGTCGCGACGGCTACACGACCAACAGCGTTCCGGCTGGGGCGGCATCTGCTGTCACGGCGGTCACGACCAGTGTGGCGCAGCGCCCAGTTGTGGGCACACTCAACGGGATCAAACTCGACGACCGCGATCGCATTCATGTGCGCGCCAAGCTGCTCATCCAGCCGACCGATACCTTGAGTCTCATTTTTTCCGGTGAGTATTACAAGCAGAACGAGCTCGCGCCGTCGCGTAACATAGCATTTGCCCCTTCGGCATTCACCGGCGCCAACTCCACTTACAATGTCAGTTCCACGACTGCGTTCTACGTCGGGCTTTTGAACGGCAACGGAGCTGCGACTGCAACGACTGCTGGAAGCACGATACTTGCCACTGAGACGGCTCGGCTGGCTGCCGGAGGACTGATCACCGCCAATAACGAAATTCCTTACGTTGTGGCCAAGACTCAGACCTACGGCTTTACGGGTGCGCTCGATGTGGGCTTTGGGGAAATCAAGCTGATTGCCAGCCACCGGAAGGTCGTTGCCAACGCTGGGTTCGATCTCGATGGCTCGGCCTATAATATCCATTTCACCGATAACCAGCAGGTCCTGAAGCAAGATTCGGCGGAGCTCCAGATTACAGGCAAAGCATTCGGCGATGCGGTCGATTTCGCTGCGGGCGGGTTCGTATTCAATGAAAAGGGCTTCGACCAGTCTACCACGATCACGTTTCCGGCGATCAACCCGGCCACCGCCCACTTCTACGGAATGATCGATAATAAGAGCGTCGGCGTTTACGGCCAGGCGACCTGGCACATCACCGACCAGCTCAGCTTCACCGGAGGACTTCGCTACTCTGACGACAAGAAGGGATTGGAAAACAGGAACAACAACTTCAACCGCACCACCGGAGAAACGAGCTGTTCGGTGATCGCGATCCCGGCATTTATCGTTGGCGAAGTCGTCGGTCCCGTACAGTGTGCGCTCAGCCGCCGGGATAGCTTTTCCGGTGTCTCCTACACAGCAGGCCTCGACTACAAGCTGAGCGAGGATGTCCTGATTTATGCCAAGACAGCCAAGGGCTTTCGGTCGGGCGGGCAAAACCTGCGCGCTACCAGCACCGCGCAATTCCAGCCGTACAGGCCAGAGATTGCCTTCTCCTACGAAGTGGGCTTGAAAAGCGAATTCCTCGACCGTCGTCTTCGTGTCAACCTTGCCGCCTATACCACCACTGTGAATGACCTCCAGCGTTCGACCCTGGTCCCGATCCCAGCTGCGACGCCCGGAGGCGTGGCAGGCTCAACGACCGTCCTGGGCAATGCGGGTAAGGCACGCTTCAACGGGATCGAGGCCGAGATTACGGCCGTATTGGCTAAAGGCTTCACTGTTCAGGCCTCCGGTGCCCTCGTTGATCCGAAGTACATTGCCTATTCTGATTTGTCGGGTGACCGGTCGTTCGAGCGCTTTGACGGCACGTTCAAAAAGCAATTTTCGCTCGGAGCTGACTACACCACCGCCTTGACCGACAGCATGCGGCTCAATCTCCATGTCGACTACGCATGGCGCGGCGCTGCGAACCTTGCCAGCTACAACTACGCGCCGAATCCGCAGAATGCTGCCATCATTGAGGCGACCACTGCGCCAGCACTTGGTCTTCTTGGTGCGCGTGCGTCGGTTGAATTCAGCGAGCGGTACGAGATCGGTGTATTTGGTCGCAACATCGGCAACACGCGCAAATTTGCGCAGAACCAGCTGATCCCGGCACTCGGCTATGTCTCGGCCACCTACAACGAGCCTGTGACTTACGGCGTGACGGCATCAGCCAAATTTTGACGTCGGGCAAACTGGACTGAGTCGGTTTGGGGGAGGGGCCGCACAGGCTCCTCCCTATTTGTCAGGCGAAGCGGGCGAAGACTGGCCTACCCGCCGGGAGACCAAGATGGAAGTAATTGTCTCGCGGTTTTGCGGCGGGGGGGGGGGGGGGGGGGGGGGGCCGGCCGGGGGGGGGGGGGGGGCCCCCCCCCCCCCCCCCGCCGACCCCCCCCCCCCCCCCCCCTCCTCCTCCCCCGCGCGCCGCCGCGGGGCTCCCGCCTCCCCCGGTGGGGGCGGCCCTCCCCGGTT
>CALMYW010000006.1 GCA_937873665.1 uncultured Sphingorhabdus sp. | reverse complement strand
GTAAGCGCGCACAGTGAACGATGCCTCACGGCCATCAGCCAACTGCGTCTTTACCTCCTCCTCTGCGACAAGCTCAGACAACCCTCGCTGAAACGGATCCCAAGGTCCGACGGCAATGCCGTTAAGTTCGATAGCGACGTTTGGAGCTCGCGTGTCCTGAGGATCGAGGAACCGCTGATAAACCATCGAAAGATGATGCCTTAATGCATCCTCCTTGGCCTTCAGAGCCTTGCGTGCCGCTGATCCATTCGAGTTGGAATAGTCCTTGACCAGACGATCCACATTCTCCCACAAGACAACGGTGCCCGACTTTCCGGGTGCCAATGCGTCAAGAGTTTCCTGGGCCTCGTCGTCGCAATTCTCGCTCAGCAGAAGCGCCCACTTATTCACCTGTGCGACATGGTAGAGATCCCAGGTCGCCATCAGGGCGGGTGTTGAGCCGTCTGCACGCGAGATGACCGATAAGCGTTTGCAAAATGCGGTAGATGCGGTCTTCAGGCCGAGGCCATATTTCCCGAGGCTTGCCGCACTTGGGCGAGCCTTGGAGCCATATTGCATGGCGTTGATAAGACCCTCGCGATCCATACCCTCGCCGTTGTCGGCAATGAGCAGGCGGATGTTACCGTTGTAGTCTGCCGCGAGGAACAACTGAACCTTCGCCGCATTGGCCGCGATCGAGTTGTCTACGATATCTGCAACAGCAGTATTGAACTCGTAGCCCGTGTCTCGCAGGCCGACAATGACACGCTCTGGATCAGGCGGCAGTTCGATTTCTTCAACGTCGCTCACAATATCCCCCTTCAAAGCTGTATCACGCGCCAACCGGTGCCGAGCTGCAAAACGCCTCCGGTAACCTTCGCCTGTTGTTTGCGGGCATGTGAAACCATGTAGCGATCGTCGTCTCTGGAGAGAATCACTTCGTCGCCAACAGATAAGCCTGCCTGCCGGATATACTTCGTCATCCGCGTCAGACGATACTCGTTACGCGTTCCATCAAACAAGGCGTTGTTGTAATAAATAAATGCAAATTCCCAGAACGTACCGGCGTCATCAAGAAAGCGCAGATGAACGCGGGGATTATAAAGTGTCGGATCGAGCTTTGGAAAAAAAGACAGCAGCGCAGGGTCCTTCGGTACTAGGATGCCTGCTTGGTGCCCGCCCGTTTCGCCTGTATCATTGGCACTCAGAACCTTTACGATCTTATGCTCTGACATATTTACTGGCCTGCCCGCTTGGATGGTGAACGATTCAACGCCGCGACAATATCGCCGTAATCGTCATCTTTTCCTTCAATTCCAATAACGGCCGTGTCGGACAAGGCCCGTTTGCGTCTCAGACGCTCGTCCACCACATCTTCGACGGTATCGGCAACCAGAAGGCGATGGACGGTCACTGGCAGTTCCTGCCCCCGGCGATGCGCACGAGCGGATGCCTGGTCCTCCAGGGCGGGGTTCCACTCTGGATTATAATGGATCACGTGATTGGCTGCGGTGATGTTTAAACCGGCCCCACCAGCCTTCGGATTCAGCACAAGTGCTGCACCACCTTTGACGGCGCTGAATCGATCGATAAGCGGTTGTCTGTCATCGATTGGCACACGCCCATCGATGATACCGGCGAAAGCGCCAAAACGTTTTTCAATATGGCGCGCGATCATATCCGCCATCGCGGTAAACGATGTGAAAATTATGACCTTTTCGCCACGTGCAAAAACCTCCTCGAGGATCTCGTCCAGACGTCTGAATTTGGAAAAGGACAGGGGATCTGCAGTCGCCGAGGTGCCGTTCATCAAACTGGGGTGAGCGCAGAAACGCCTCAAAGATGTAAGCGCGACAAGAGTAGCAGCAGCGCCGTATTCTGCACTAATGCGCTCGCGCTCGGCATCATAAGCAGCGGCCTCATTTTCGTCCAACTCGAGCACTTGCGGGATATCGATACGGGGCGGCAGGTCCTTGGCCACCTCAGAAACCCGCCGCCTTAACATGAGCGGTGAAACCAAAGGCTCCAGACGCGCGGCGCCGTCCACATCGTCTGGGAACCGGCCCTCAAAAGCTTTTGCATCACCGAGATGGTCAGGCAGTACGAAATCCATGATTGACCATAAGTCGAGCAGCCGGTTTTCAACCGGGGTACCAGTCATGGCCAAACCAGCTTCACGATGCAGGCGTTTGACTGCCTTCGTCCGCTGGGCACTCGGGTTCCGTATGAACTGTGCCTCATCAAGGATAACAACCTTCCAGAGGATCATGTTCAAGAGGCTGTTGTCCCCTACGGCGTTGTCATATGAGGTGATGACGACGTCGTAGCCCTGCAATTCCACAGGGCGGCCGGTGCGTAACGCACCGTGGTGCTTCAGCACGCGCAGGTGCGGAGCAAACTTCGCAATCTCACGACGCCAGTTCTCAAGCAGCGAGCCGGGGGCGATGATGAGGGCCGGGCTTAATGTTTTGCCGCCGGAATCGCTGAGTGCGGCGATAACCTGCAGCGTTTTGCCCAGGCCCATTTCGTCGGCCAGCAGGCCTCCCATACCCTCGGCTAGGAGAAACTTGAGCCAGCGCCAGCCAGCTAACTGGTAGGGATAGAGTGTGGCATTAATTCCGGAGGGTAAATCATTTGCCGGCGGTGTGAATGCAAGTGGCGAAAGCGCTTCATCGGCCAAACGGTCATCGACCGCACCACCTGCCGCACCAGCTTTGCGAACAGCCAGAAATGAACGCAGTGACGTTACCGGACCGACATTTGCCCCGGTGCTATTCAACAGATCGAGAATTTCCTTCGATGCAGTCGGCTCAACAGGATGCCAGGTGCCATCTGCGATCCGGTACCCTCGTTCGAGGTCTGCGATCTCAAGTTGAACCGATGCCCCTCGGGCGGAACCAACAACTGAAAAGACAGGTGCGCCCTCGTCGTTTTCCAAGATCGTCAGCGAAGGCAGCAGGGGGTACCGCGAAGCGCGCAGGCCTTCAGCGCTGGTTGGAATCCAAGGCTGTTCAGGCCGCCTCTCTACCAGTGCACGGTAAACGGCAGTGGGGGATGGCTGACTTCTATTGCCGTCAGGGTCGACAAGCGAAATTACCGAACCATCTATTTCCCACTTGGCGCTCAGAATTCCTCTCCTCTTATCAAGTTAACTCGGATCCTGAGACCTAATCAGCAGTTCTCAGTGCACGTCATCTTGTTGCGCATGAGCGCGCGGTAAGCAATGCCTCGGCTCTGTTTCAACAGGCCAAGGTTGGCATGCCTTCGGGCAGCTTGACGTTGAGCCCGCACAGGGCCTCACGCGTAGCATGCAATCGAGTTCGATGCGGGAGGAATCTACAGACCCTACCGGAGTCCAACGGCCCAATTGCCACCTGATAAAACCTTTGTAATTCAGTTGAATATACTCATCCACCAAATCCAGCGCAGTCGAGAGCTTGGGAGAATATCGGGCCGAAGAGAGCAAAAACGGGTCGTCTCCATCGCGAGGCGGTGGAGAGGCTTTTACCTATAACCCTTGAAACCCACGGGATTTTTAGCGCCGAACCCAAGGAATAGAATGATTCCAATGGGTTAAATGGCGGTGGGAAGTCGACCGGCGTCGAACCTTCTCTGGGGCTTAAGTTATTGATAATTATATGATGGATCTGAGTTCGAATCCCGCATGGGCGATTGTAATAAGTAGGGATCCGATTTCCGCAAGGTGCGCGGTCTGCTCGTCGCTCCACAGCACTTCAATCTGCCCGCCCGTAACTGGCGTCAGGTGGAAAGCGCGGGTGGTGCAATATTCGGGCTCTGATCGATGACCATGAGCGTAAGCCCGGTAAGATCCCGGGCCAGCCCCGCGCTCTGGACGGGCCACCAGCCCGCCCTGCACAAGGTGCCTTGCCGAGAAGCTTCCTGCGGCAATCACGGTGGCCCAGATTGGTCGGAAAGTGCTCTAGTGAGACCTGTGCGCGGGTGGGCGTAGGCAAGGACGCTAATTGCTGATTCTATGGGCTTTCCGACGAGGAGAGCAGCGGATGGCGCAACGTTTGATTGGTCAGGAGCGGTTTGGTTTTGCAGGGCCCGTGCGTATGACGTCATCGCTCGATTCGCTTGTATCGCTGATCGATTGGAGCTCAGTCGCAAGGCTACTTGATCCGCTCTATCCGGCTGCCAAAGGTGAGCCTGCCTGGCCGCCGCTGGCGATGTTCAAAGCTTTGCTTCTGTCAATCTGGTACGACCTGTCCGACGTGAAGCTGGCCGAGGCGCTCGATTGCTCCGTGGAATTCTGCGGGCTTTCATTGGGCGTGCGTGCCCATGCGGCGCAGGCGTGAAGCGACGGTCTTGATGCTGGTGACGACGGACATGGGGTGGTTCTTCTAATCGGAGCAGCGACTCTCGTTGCTCCCACCACCCAAGGCCCTGACGGTCGGACTGGTCAGGACGGCAGCGCCCATGCGGGGCGCGATTCAGTGGGCACACCAATGCTCGTATGAGGTGCGGGGGAAGCGCACAATGGAATGTTGATCTAAT
>CALMYW010000005.1 GCA_937873665.1 uncultured Sphingorhabdus sp. | reverse complement strand
GATGAGCTTCAACTGGCTCGTCTGCTTGATATGGCCGATGCTCGCAACAAAAAGGCCGGGCATTCAGGTAGCGAGAGAATCGATAGAAAAGAAGCTATGGAACACGCTGACTTTGTCATCGAATGGGTTCAAATTTTTAAGGGCTGGTATTGAAATGGCAAAACACAATAAGGGGAACAAAGCCCCAGTCGCGCAAAACGCAAATACTGCACAAAGTGCGGTCGCATCGGCATGGCAGAAAGCAACTGCTGGAATTGGCTCCCTTGCATCGTTGGTGCAAGGCGATGCTTCCGCTGTGGCACTCCCTGACTTGGAGAAAGATCAGGTCAGCGAGTTGGATAAGGTAGAGCCCGAGAAAAAACTTGAGCTCGAGAGATTGCTGGCGGATATCTCTGATGTCGCAAAGAGAGTTCGTGATCTACATGAAGACGCGCAGAAGCGCACAGAGGACCTGGCTCGCAAGGAGGAGGCATTCTCCCGCCGAAGTGATGAGAACAAGAAGCGAGCCGAAGAGATCCACAAACTCGACGAAGAGTTGAAGCAAAGACAAGTTGAGATAAAAAGGTCCGAATCAAGTTTGGCCGATAGGGAGCGTGAACTTGAGAAGCGAGAGCTGGATGCGCGTTCCGGTTTTGCCGCCCAAAACGTGGCCGCACTCAGTGATCTCAAAAAAGAAATCGTGGAGCTCGAGTCTAAGAAGACTGAGATTCAACTCGGCATCCTTCAAGCGGAGCAGAAAGCACGTGACGATGAGTCTGCGCGCGCATCTGAACTGATGGAACGTGAAGCTGAGATTGCAAACAAGGAGAGAGCTCTACAGCAGCAGCAACGGCGACTAGATGCTGAGTGGAAAGAGCTTGAGCGTGAACGTGTACAGATCCGCGAAGATGCACTTCGCGAGGCCAGTCAGGAAATTGCCAGATTGACCGATGCTCGACTACGCGCAGAGGCGCGCCTTGAAAAGGTTTACCGCGATTGGACATTGACTGAACAGAAACTAGAGCAATACCGGGAGTTCTCAGAGGCATTGGCGGGGAGGTCTGCCCGCGAGATACTTGACGAGTTGGCTGCTCAAAAACGCCGAGTCACTCAATTGGAAAACCAAATTGCAAACAGCCAGGATGATCAGTTGCAATTTGAGAACGAGGCACTGCGAAAACTCCGTGATGAGCAAAAGGCTCAACTCGACGAGGTACATTTAGATTTGGCTGATGCAAAAGCTCAGCTTCATCGCCTCCGCCTCGGCGTGAGTGACAAAGAGAACCTGGAAAGAGAAAAGCGCGCCCTGGAAAAGAACAATCAGATCTTGAGTGCAAGGCTCAATGACTTGGGCAAAACGGTAGATGACCTAACTCAGTCACAGCAATCTGAGAAGCCGTTCCCTCAAATGGCATGGATGGACTCGGCGTCCACTGCCGATTGGATCAAGGATCGCAAGGCCAAGGAGTTGAGCCTGCCGGAGCAAGATGTTCCTGATCTGAAAAAATTCTCTGTTGAATTGCAGCACCGGATCGCTCAAGCGGAAGAAGGTGCAACACTGCATTTCCGCCTCGAAGATATTCAGTTGCTTATTGCTGGATTGGCCATGAGCCAGCTTCACATCTTTCAGGGAATCAGCGGCACAGGCAAAACAAGCTTGGCGAAGGCATTTGCAAAGGCTGTCGGGGGGCATTGCACCGACATCGCAGTCCAGGCTGGCTGGCGAGACCGTGATGATCTACTGGGACACTACAACGCTTTCGAAAAGCGCTTCTATGAGCGCGACTGCCTGCAAGGTCTCTACCGTGCACAAACTGCCGCTTACAAGGACCGGTGCAACATCATCTTGCTGGACGAGATGAACCTGTCTCGCCCGGAGCAGTATTTTGCTGAATTCCTCTCGGCGCTCGAAAAGAATGACCCAAGAGATCGACTCATAAGTTTGTCGGAGAGCCAGTTGCCGAACGCCCCTGCGCTGCTGGTGGAGGGGCGAAGGATTCGGGTTCCCCACAACGTCTGGTTTGTAGGCACTGCTAACCACGATGAAACAACGAACGAGTTCGCCGACAAAACCTACGACCGTGCTCATGTCATGACGCTTCCCCGCCACGAAGCGGGATTCAAGGTAGAGCCAAAGCCAAAGGCCAGCTTTAGCTATGGATCATTGATCGAGCGTTTCGATGCCGCTGTGACACAAAACGCTGATGAGGTTTCAGAGTTGTTGGCGGAGTTGACGACAGGCCCGCTCACGAGCATCTTGCAGGATCGCTTTGACTTGGGTTGGGGTAATCGACTCGAACGTCAGGCCATGCGATTTGTCCCCGTTTACATGGCTGCAGGCGGTCGCAAAGAAGATGCTCTGGACCATTTGCTTGCCAGCAGAGTATTTCGGCGTGGCAAGGTCACTGGCAGATACGATGCGACCATCGATGATCTAAACGCCATCGAACAAGCCCTGACCACAGTTTGGAAGGGGTGGAAATCGGAGCCTCGCCGTTCCATGGCCCTGTTGGCTGAAGATCGCCGCCGCAAGGAACGCGGGGCATGAGATTTCTTGATCGCCTTACGGGTGAAAAACTCAGTCACCTACCCGATGCTTTTCTGCCGGGTCGGTATTGTTTGCTTGAGCCACTTGTTGTCAATGGACACAGCCATTTGCAGGCTGGCGATCTAATCACGGATGATGGGTCGGGTTTCATCCGGATTCAAGACACTGAATCACAAGTGCTCTCCATCGATCAAACTGACGACGATCAAGCGGACTCCGATCTTTCTGCAGAGGCGATTATTTCAATCGCAGGAAAGCTTTCCCACGCAAATGGTTTGAGTGTGTCGCCGATGCTGCCCGCTGAGATGGCCGCGCAGTGTGCCCTTGAGGAACTCGAACGGAATTTGGCCACAGTACTCAGAGATGGTCATTTGCACTCGATATCTGATCGGCCGCGCAGAGACCTTCGGTACGACGATCTGGTTGCACCCGTAGCGCGAGCTCGACGTCTGGCAACGTCGGCGCTAAGTCATCTGGCATCGCACTCGGATTGCTGGCAGCAGCGCACGCTTAGCGGTGTGCAACCTCGCAAGGTTCTGGCGCGTTTCAGCGAGGACGACTACGCCATCTATGAGAACAGACTCTACAAGCGATTGCTGGATCGGCTGGATCGACATCTTGCCAAGAGACTAGCTCGCATCCGTGGTGTTAATGCACGGCTAGCGCGAGCTTTGGAGTTTCAAGACTCTGAGCAGACGCACTTTCGACTTCGCCAAGATATTTGCCGTCTTTGGGGGGAGTCATATCTTGATGACAAGACCGGGATGCAATTGGAGGCCGGAAAGCGTGCTCTATCGGAGATTGAGGCTCAGTTGCGTGCAATTAGAGGATTGAAGCAACGTGGTCTTTATCCACACGTCCCCGCAGCGTCTGTAGTACCCGCCCAGGTTCATCGCACCAACATTCTGAATCATGATCCTCACTACAGGCATTTGCCTCCTCTTTGGGAAAGTTTGAAAGACGAACGAGAGGAGCGGCAAATGAGGCCAGAAGAGCGACTGGCGAAGCATCAGCAGTTGCACCTTGCCTACAGAGATTACGTTGGTCTGGTTCTTCGACGAGCCTTGGAAAGATATGGACTGCAAGGTGGAAAGGGTGATCGCTTAGAGTTCGGTTGGGCTGGAATTACGTTTTCAGTGAGACAGGATGGTCAAGATTGGCTAATTCTCAACTCGCACGCTGAGGCTCTTCGGTTGATTCCTATCGCTTGGTTTGGAAAAGATGTCGAAGAAGGTGAAAACCTAAATTCAAGTCATGTCGTTTGCTGGCCAGGCTGCTCAGACAGTATTTCTTCTCGGCAGCGTTTGGCTATATCTCCTTTAGATCTTTACGTTGTCGAAAAGATGGGGAGATTAATTGATGAGTGGATGATTTCAGGGTTGATCGAAGGCTACGGAAAAAAACTTGGCCCCTTGCCAACACTTGTAAAGCAGATGGCTGACGGATGGCCCAATAATTTTGAGAGCATATCTTCGACGCACGTTCGACTTATCGCGCCACTGGACTCCAGGCAGGCGTCCCAGATCAAGTTAAAACTTCAGGAGTCTGCAAGCGAGCAAATCGAAAATCAGGTGTTGACTGCTGTAGATCAATTGACGGCTCTTTCGCGTCTCTGCAGTCATGATGCTCAATTCAGTGCTAGCCCGCACCGGGAGTTTTATTGCCGATGCCGAACCTGTGAGACCACTTGGTCGCTCAAGACCTTGAGTGACAAGAGAGTCTTTGCAATGCGTCCAAGGGGAGCGACGAATTTACCTTTAGCTGATGGGTTTAATTGGTCTGGCCGCGATTGGTTGGATTTTGAAGTCTCTTTGTGAGAACGGTATTCCTTACTCCCGGGCCATATTTTGAAAAGTATCAGATTCTATAGAGGCGACATGACTGCACAGATTGCTGAAAAGCTGCGCTACCAGGGCGAGGATGTGGCCATGTGCACAAACCCCCTGAGCGACTACTTCGCTTTGGGGGGCACTAACCCGCGCTTCGAGTCTAACTGCACGGCCCTATGGCGCGGCTACGTCGGCAGTTGGGAGATCATTGACGACCGCCTGTACCTGATCGGTCTGAACGGAACGCTCGAAGACGGGACCGATGCGTCGCTGGAAACCATCTTCCCCGGGTTCCCGGACAGGGTGTTCGCTCATTGGTACTCCGGCACGATCCGTCTTCCGCAGGGCAAGCAGCTCGAGTACGTACACATGGGCTACGGCAGCACCTTCGAGC
>CALMYW010000004.1 GCA_937873665.1 uncultured Sphingorhabdus sp. | reverse complement strand
ACCTTTTTTGAACCAGCCCTTCACCTTGGTGAAGAAGCCTTTCTTCTCCGCGGTTGAACCACGCGCCGCAGGGTCTGCCGTGGTGACGGGAACCGTGACGGGCAGGCTTTGATCCCAGCCGCCGCCAAGCGCCTTGAGGCAAGCAGCGATCCAGCTGACCGCCAGCTTGCCGACCAGGTGCGGCAATTTGTGGGGGCAGGGTGAACGCCTACAATTCATGAGCGATCGGTAGCCGCGATGGAGCGGAAGCGGCAGAGCGAACGATCTAGGAACCGCGATCGTTCGCGGGAAGGGCCAGGACGATAGTTACTGGCCGTGCTTGGTCCAGCCAACGCTGTTTGCGCGTTCCAAAGCGACCAAGGCGTCTGATACCGCCTTCTGCGCGACTAGAAGATAACCTTCGGCAATACTGGGCCATGTTAACTCATCGAACGGATTTGTGACGTTGCCGTTGAAATAATCGAGAGCTTCATGGGCGCGTGCAGCCGCCTCGATTACCTTGGCGGTTTGTTTCTTTGCCCTGTCAGATTTCTTCATCGTGCCTCATGAGGCCATAGCCCATCAAGAGATCGCAAGCGGTGGCAGCTGCCACCGCTCTACCTTCCGTCAGTTTTGAGCCTGTCACGATCTACGGACAGCTGGGGTAGGACCGGATACTTTAAGGCTTCACGCTCCCGCGCCCGACCTTCATCTATCCCGTATGATGTGCCAATCATCAAACCTACGAAGAACACGGGGATCATGAGCAGGAGCATCGAGCCGAAGCGTGCTCTACGGCGAGAGCTTTGGATCGCGAGCGCATCACGTTGCAGCTTGAGGGCTGTTATGATCGTCTCGGTAGCAAGGGTGATTTCATGGGCGTCGTCGCCCACATTTGTAAGCAATTGCTCAACGTCCGTCAGAGGGCGTTCTACCTGTTTACCCACTTCGCTTAGATCAGACCAAGCGAGGTTTCTGGAATGAATCACGCGAAGCAAGGTTTCAATGTGACGATCGAGATCGGACACGCCTCTCGATGGCACCGGATCAGGCCGGGGAATGTTCATCGTGCGGTTTCCTGTTTCCAAAAAGCATGTGCCATGCACTTAGCGCGAGCGTGACGGCTTCCTTTCCTGCTGGCGCAGCGTCAAATCCTCGCGCGCTATGCGGGTAGCCTCGTTCTGGCGCTGTTGCTCGAAACGGGCAGCAGGGACCGGCGCGCCAACCTCAATACGCTTGGCGACAGTTTCCTTGGCCCGCTCTATGAAGCGATCCCTGTCTTCCTTTTGGGTGAACCGGGTTTTCGCTTCGATCGCTGCCGCCAGGACGTGCGATTGCGCGGCCTTGAATTGCGGGTTGGCCGCATTATCCCGATGCGAATTGCGCCGGAACTGTTCGGCCGCAGCACGAGATTCTGAGGGGTCTTGCTTTGCCATGCTCGCTCTCTTTGCCGGGTCTTGTGCTTCGCGGGCCTTATCTCGCGCCGCCAGCCTTTCTCCCTCAAGTTTAAGCTGTTCAGACGGCTTGAACCCTTTCACTTCGACCCCCGATCGCGCCGCTTCCAGATAGACCGCCTTCTTGAATTCGTCGCTTCCATGAACACGGATCGACTGCCAGCCATTGTGCTTCGCGATCGCGATAGCATCGCCAATGGCATAGTCCTTGTTGATGCGAATGCCGTCTTGGCCCTTGATCGACATATCGGGCTTGTCATCGCGGCCGCTACGGAAAAGATCATTCCCAACGCGCAGATATTTGCGTTCGAGCTGCGTGGGCAGAGCCAAGCGTGTGTCGTCAACTTG
Organism: uncultured Sphingorhabdus sp.; assembly: GCA_937873665.1. The sequence continues at coordinate 2,970 of CALMYW010000004.1, read as the reverse complement.
CTTGTCATCCTTTGGCGCTGCCTTCGATGGAACCTCAGCTTTCGCGGGCGCAGCACCGTCTTTGCTCTCCGCCCTGGCTCGCTCACCCTCATGGATATTGAGCGATTTATCGGCCGATGCGGTCGGAGCCGCTTCGCGCTTCGCTTGCCGGGGCCACGCATTAAGGTCGGCCCGCACTCTGCTTTCGTGTCCGCGCAATTCGTCGGCAGGCGCTCCGCGTTTCAGCGCCTTATTATACTCTTCGACAGCCGGCGTCAGATATTGCGCAACCGGCGTGGACCCATCATTGCGCCAATCCGTGGACGCCAGATAAGCGGTTTTTCCGCCTTTCTGCATCGTCAGCGCGTGGTCATATTGGTTTTCCAGCTTGGCAAATGCCTTCATGGCATCGGGGAATCTCGCAAAGGTTTCCTTGCTGTTCCCAGGGCCAAGAATTTCGTAGGAGCGCGGCGTCTTTGCTTGGCGTTCGCTGTTGTCATTATCGGCCATATTCTTCTCCTTCACTCAGAACTAGATCCCGGCGCTGACCTTCCCACTCCTCTTTCGTCGGGTCGGGACCAATAATGTCGTCGAAGTTGATTTCATCGAAAGCCATGCTGCCGTCCTTCACTGTCAGGTTCGGCATATCGCGATCGAGGGCGAGAACGTCTTCGGGAATGTCCTGCACCTGGTCATCGGCCAGTGCGGAATAATCATTGAAAGCCGCCAGCTCTTCATCGCTCAGATCATCGACGGCCGCGATCGGCGCGACCGGCTTGGGCAGCGCCGGCACTTCCGGCGCAGGCGTCAAGCGCGAGCGGAACACGGCATCCTTGAAGTAGCGGATTTTCTTCCCGCGAATGACGGGGATGCCGCCCCGGATGACGAGTATATCGTCTTCGGGCAGCTGCATCAGCTCTTGCGGGAGCATCAGCGCGCGGCGCTGTTCGGAGATCGTCTTGCTTCGATTGGCGAGCAATCCATGTATCGTCAGGGACCGGCTTTCCGCATCCTGACCAAGATAGCCGAGGCGTTCGGACAGTTCCTTTGCGACCCGCAGCTCCTTCGGCGTGAAAGCAATTTCGACCCCGCAGTTTGATACGATTTCGTCCGCGCCATGCTCACCATAGACATTCCGCAGCTGGGAGCGGGACTGGATGACGGGGAGCAGACGCAGCCCATAGCCGCGCACATAGGAGAACGCATTGGCAATGACCTGGGCGCGGCCGAGCCGCGCAAATTCGTCCAGAATGAGCAGCACGGATAGCTTTTCACCATCGTCGGGCAGTTGCCGCGTGTTGAGGTCGATCAGCTGTTGGAAAAACAGATTGTAGAGCGGCGCGACCCTATCGAGTTCATCCGGCGAGACACCGAGATAGATCGAGGTCGGGATGCGGCGAAGGTCCGTCAGGGAAAAGTCGCTTTCGGCCGTCGCGCGATCGACAATTGGATTGATCCAGAGATTGAGCTTGGAGGTGACGGTCTGGATAATGCCGGTGAATGTGTTGTCCGCGCTGGACGTAAAATCGCTCAGCGCGGCGCGGCACCCTTCCGATAGTGCACTATCGCCAGCTTCCTTGGTGAAGAATGCCTTCATCCCCGGCATCGTGATGGTCCGGTATATCTCGCCAAACGAGAAGGGACGTTCAGGCTTGGCCGCGATCCACGATGCAATGCCGACAAAGGCCGTGCGCGCTGATTCCGTCCAGAATGCCTCGCCCTTCTCCGGGGGCACGAAGAGCATCGTGGCGATCTTCTGCAATTCGACCAGGACCTCAATTGGATCGGCCCTGTTGATGTAGCTAAGCGGATTGTAGCGGGCTGTGCGGCCTTCTCTGGCCGTAGGGGTGAACAGCACAACCTGTTGGCCGCCCTTGCGGCGGAAACCGGCCGTGATTTCATAGTTCTCGCGCTTAATATCGAGCACGACAACCGAATCCGGCCATTGCAACAGATTGGGGATGACGATGCCAACGCCCTTGCCCGATCCGGTAGGCGCTTCGAGCAATACATGCTCCATCTTGCCCACCATAAGGAAGCGGTTGCGGACGCGGCCGAGCACAATGCCCTTTTTCGCGCGAAGGCCCGCCTTGCGGATTTCGCCTTCGCGCGCGAAGCGGGCTTCACCGTGAAGGTTCCTTTTCGGCCGCAGGACGATCGCCATAAGCAACACCGGCAGCGGCACGCCTATGACCGCGCCTCGCCAGAGCGCTTCGGTCACGACAGGATCATGGCGGTAATACCAGAAGAAGCCGGGGAGCCTGAGCGGATCATAAGCCGCGGCGGGCATCTTGAGAAAGAACCACGCCACCGTCCCGGTCAGCAGGCCGATCAGCAGCAGTGTGATCGGAAGGAGGACAAGGGCCAGCGCGAGCCTGTTAGAGCCTGTTTTCTGGATCAAAATATATCTCCGTCACGCGAAAGCGGCCTTCGACCTTCTTGGTTTGCACGACCACATCCACCAGCAGCTTGAGCAGGCTGCGAATGTCGTCACGGGCCAGATCGGCGCCGCCCTCGCTTTCCTTGACCAGCAATGTCAGCTGTTCGAACGCGAGTTCGGCCGAGTCCGCATGGATCGTCGTGATCGAGCCGGGATGGCCTGAGTTGACGTTGCGGAGATAGAAGAACGCGGTGCCGTCGCGCAGCTCCTGCAACAGTATCCGGTCAGGCCGCATACGCAGGGCCGATTCCAGAAGATCCTTTGCAGAGATTTTCGCGGTGCCCTGCTTGTCCTTCGCGTAGAGCATGTGGACCACGTTGCGATGCGGAACGACCAATTCGCGCGTGTCTTCGATCGTCAGCAGCCGCTCATGCGGCGGAATAAGCTGGATCAGCCCTTTAGAGAGCGTCGTCTTTCCCGAGCCGGTAGCGCCGGAAATCAGGATATTCTTGCGGCCCTGGACCGCCTTCTGGAAAAATTCGACGTGCTTCCCTGCGTCGAGCAGATCGCGCAATTCAACATCGAGCGGTGAGACTTGCCGGGTTGCGATC
>CALMYW010000003.1 GCA_937873665.1 uncultured Sphingorhabdus sp. | reverse complement strand
TAAGGAATGCGGGCTCAAGGGCGAACTAGGTCAAACGCTTATGGCGATCGTCGCCGATGGAAAGGGCGGTCGCGTATACCTTCCCCCTTCGCAACATCATGAAGATGTTGCGTTCTCGCAGGTTTCGGAGTGGAAGCCTGAAGCCGAGTTCTTCCAGCAAGGGCTCGGATTCCGTGTAGGCAACTATGGCATGTCAAAATGGAGTGATTTATTTACTCAACGACAGATTGTCGCATTAAATACGCTAAGCGAAATTGTAAAGGTCGCGCGCGCTGAGATAGAGACGGCGGCTCTCGCGGCGGGAATGGACGATAGTGATTCTTCGTTACGAGATGGTGGCGCAGGGGCTAAGGCGTATGCTGAAGCGGTAAGTATATATTTGTCGTTCGGGATCGATAGGGCGGCAGATTTCAATAATTCTTTGGTGAGATGGAGTCCCAGTAACGAAAAGCCTATGAACCTTTTTGGCCGGCAAGCCATACCTATGGTATGGGACTTCGCTGAAGCAAATATTCTTGCTGACGTCGTGGGTGGCTTTGCGCCAGCGACGGAATATCAAGCGACATGCTTGTCTCGCCTGATAACAGATTCCCCCGGCCTCGCTTGGCAGCATGACGCTCAATCGGTTGTTTACGGACCCGACGCTGTCATATCGACCGACCCTCCGTATTACGACAATATCGGATATGCAGATCTTTCGGATTTTTTCTATGTATGGCTCAGGAGAAGCATCAATGATGTGTACCCTGACCTATTCTCTTTTATCCAGACGCCAAAATCCGAAGAACTTGTAGCTACGCCGGCTCGACACGGTGGAGGTAAAGCTGCGGAGCAGTTCTTCCTAGATGGTATGACGAAAGCCATGCGGAGCATGGCGCGACAGGCGAGTGCCGCATACCCGCTCACAATATACTATGCGTTTAAACAGAGTGAGATCGAGCAAGAGGGAATCAGCTCTACCGGATGGGCAACGTTCATCCAGGCCATAATCGATGCGGGAATGTATATAAGCGCAACATGGCCGGTGCGATCTGAGCAAACGTCTAGAATTAGAGGAATTGGAAGTAATGCGCTCGCTAGTTCTGTAGTCCTAGTCTGCAGAAAGAGAGACGAAAGTGCTAGCAGTGTAAGTCGAGCAGAGTTCTTGCGGGCGCTAAAGCGTGAATTGCCTGCTGCAATTGCGAAGCTGCAAGTCGCTAACATTGCGCCAGCCGATATGCCGCAATCGGCCATCGGTCCCGGCATGGGTGTGTTTTCGCGCTACAAGGCCGTCCTCGAATCTGACGACAGTCCGATGAGCGTGAAGACCGCGCTCCAGCTCATCAATCGGGAACTCGACGAATATCTCGGCGGCATCCAGGGTGAGTTCGATGCTGACACCCGCTTTGCCATCACCTGGTTTGAGCAGAACGGCATGGGCAAGGGTGATTACGGGACGGCCAACAGCATCGCCACGGCGCGGGGCATCTCGGTCGATAGCGTCAAACACGCCGGCATCGTCGAAAGCGCGGCTGGCAAGGTCCGCATCCTCTCGCGCGATGAACTCGACGACGATTGGGACCCGGAAGACGATCGCCACCTGACGGTGTGGGAGTGCCTCCAGCACCTCGTCCGGCTGCACGAGAAGGACGGCATCTCCCACGATACTGCCGTCCTGTTGAAAAAGATCAGCGCACGGGCTGAGGCGGTGAAGGATCTCGCCTACTGTCTTTACGACATCAGCGCCAATAAGCGGAAGGATGCGAAGGAGGCCACGGCCTACAACGCCCTCATCGCCGATTGGACCGAGCTGACAAAGGCCGCAGCGGCCATCCACGACACAAGCGGCGATCGTCAGATCCGCCTGGATATTTAAGGGGTAACGGAACGTGGCAAAAAGCACGCGCCAATATGTGTTTGAGGGGATGGAACTGCTGCCTTCGGCGCTGATTCCGTTCGTCGAAAAGCGGCTCGAAACCTCCCTCAAGGGGCATTGGCAAATCCAGGTCATCGAGAAGCTGCCGAGCCTGCGGCCGAACAGTAATGGCGAGGTCGGCTGGGACCAAGCTGCGCTGTTCAATGCGATGGATCGTTTCTGGACCGAGGCGTTCAAGGCCGTCCTCGGCCGCGCTGAAAGGTCGCTGGTCAACGAGCTGGGCGACGTCCGAAACAAGCTCTCGCACAACGAGACCTTCACCTATGACGACGCCGAACGTGCGCTCGATTCCATGCGTCGGCTGATGGAAGCGATCAGTGCAGGCGAGACCGCCGAACAGCTCGGCAAGATGCGCGACACGATCTTGCGCACGAAGTTCACCGAACTTGCACGTAATGAAGAGCGACGGAAAACCCAGCGCCTCGAAATCTCGGTTGAGACCGTGGCGGGCCTGCTGCCGTGGCGCGAGGTGGTCGAGCCGCACCAGGATGTCGCCACCGGCGAGTTTCAGCAGGCTGAGTTCGCGGCCGACCTCGCCAAAGTCCACTCGGGCAGCGCGCCGCCGGAGTACCGCGATCCGCGCCAGTTCTTCAGCCGTACGTATCTTACCGAAGGTTTGAGCGCACTGCTGGTCGGGGCCGCGAAGCGGCTGTCCGGCACTGGCGGTGATCCGGTCGTCGAACTGCAGACCAACTTCGGGGGCGGCAAGACGCACTCAATGCTGGCGCTCTATCACATGGCGGGACCGACGCCGGTCCAGGACCTGTCCGGCCTGGACCAGTTGCTCGAGAAGCAGGGGCTCAGCGTGCCGAAGGCTATCAACCGGGCCGTGCTCGTCGGCACGTCACGGGGGCCGCAGGACTTGCTCCTTGCCGAGGGCGACCATAAGATTCGCACGACCTGGGGTGAACTTGCTTGGCAGCTCGGCGGCGCTGACGCTTACGCGATGGTGGCGGAAAACGATGCCAGCGGCATCGCGCCGGGCTCACACCTCCTAGAGGTGCTCTTCAAGAAGTATGCGCCGTGCCTGATCCTGATCGATGAATGGGTCGCCTATCTGCGGCAGATCTACAAGGTCGAGGGGCTGCCTTCGGGATCGTTCGACGCGAACCTGTCCTTCGTCCAGTCGCTGACCGAGGCGGTCAAGGCCAGCCCCGGCACACTACTCGTCGCGTCCTTGCCGGCCTCGCAGATCGAGGTCGGCGGCGAAGGCGGTCAAGAGGCGCTTGCGCGTCTCAAGCAGACCTTCAGCCGCGTGGAATCCTCGTGGAGACCGGCTAGTCAGGAAGAGAGTTATGAGATCGTCCGGCGGCGGCTGTTCAAGGACATCCCGGGAGACAAATTCCACCACCGCGACAACACGCTGAAGCAGTTCGCCAAGCTCTACCGCGAGAACGCCAACGATTTCCCGCAAGGCTGCGCGGATGAGGATTACCGGCGCAAGCTGGAAAAGGCTTATCCGATCCATCCCGAACTGTTCGACCAGCTCTACACAAGTTGGGGATCGCTCGAAAAATTCCAGCGCACGCGCGGCGTGCTGCGCCTGATGGCGCAGGCCATTCACGAGCTTTGGATGAATGCCGATCCGTCGGTGATGATTATGCCCGGCAGCGTGGCGGTGAGTTCGCCGCGTGTGGAGCCGGAATTGCTCCACTATCTCGACGTGAGCTGGCAGTCGATCATCGCCGGCGATGTCGATGGCACTGCGTCGACTCCCTACAAAGTCGATCAGTCGGCGCCGAACCTGAACCGGTACTCGGCGACCCGCCGCGTTGCCCGCGCGATTTTCATGGGAACGGCGCCCACTGCCCAGCAACAGAACACCGGCCTCGACGATAAGCAGATCAATCTCGGCGTCGTGCAGCCGGGCGAGCGCCCTGCGATCTTCGGCGATGCGCTGCGCCGGCTGACCAACCAGGCCAAGTTCATGCACGCCGATCTTGGTCGGTACTGGTATTCGATGTCGGCGAGCCTCAATCGCATCGCCGCGGACAAGGCCGCGCAGATCGAGGCGGCGCTTGTCGACGTGACGATCGACGCCGAACTCGGAAAATATGTGAACGGCCTCGCCGACCGCGGGCATTTCGATGCCGTGCAGGTGGCACCCGCGTCATCAGCTGAAGTTCCCGACGAGGCGGGCGGCGTGCGCGCCGTCCTGCTCGGCGTCAAATATCCCCATAACCGGCGCGATGGCTCGGGTGCACTGGTCGAAGCGAAGGACATCCTCACTCAGCGGGGCAGTACGCCGCGCGTTTATCGCAACATGCTGGTGTTCATCGCAGCGGAAGCCCGGCAACTCGACCATCTGCGGGATGCCGTTCGCGCGTCCCTGGCTTGGGGCGAAATCGTTCGCGACAAGGAGCGCCTTGAACTCCGACCGAGCGACCAGAAGCTCGCAGAGGCGAAGCTAGCCGAACGGAGAAAAAGGATAACGACGCGCCTCAAAGAGGCGTGGTGCTATCTGCACTATCCGGCCCAGGAGAGTGCCCAGGCCGATTGGGAGTGGGTGTCGGGCAAGATTCCGGCGCAGGACGGGCTGCTGGCTCGGGCTAGCAAGAAGCTGGTGGCTGAAGAGGGCCTGCTGATAGAGTTGGGGCCGTCGCGCCTCGACCGCGATCTCCAGAAATACATCTGGAACGACAAACCGAGACTGTCGCTCAAGGATCTGCGGGAATATCTGAACCGCTACATCTATTTGCCGCGCCTGAAAGGGCAGGATGTGCTGGTCAAGGCGGTGCATGCGGCGATCAGCGGCATGCTGCCCGGTCCTTTCGCCTATGCCGAGCGGTGGGACGAGAAAACGGACACCTATGCGGGGCTTGCTATCGAGCGGGCGGGCAATACGCCGGTGGTCATCGACAGCGACAGTGTCATCATTAAACCGGATGTCGCCGACGCACACCGTCCGGCGCCAGTACAAACCGATGCTGGCGGCACGCTAGGGGGCGCTGGCGGTACTCTGCCGACGCCGGGCGAACCAGTCATCGGTGGCGGACCCACCACGTCGCCGACAGAAAAGAAGCCGACGCGATTTATTGGCGCGGTGATGATCTCACCTGAGCGGCCAGCGCGGGACATCCATCAGATTGTCGAGGCGATCGTCGAGCAGCTCACAACGCTTCCGAATAGCGCCGTGAAACTTCGTTTGGAAATCGACGCTGATGTTCCATCAGGCCTAGATCGTGCAAAAGTGAGAACGTTGATTGAGAACGCGAACACCCTCGGGTTCATCGAGAAGTCAGTCGAATGAAAGTAGAGTTACCTAATTCCTCAAACTGCAGACGGCGATTGGCCCGAATCGGAGAAGAGGCGGAGTTGCTGCGTTGCCCTTTGAAATTCGGCACATTCGTTATGTGATTGCCGCTGCCGATCACGGTAGCTTTCGCCGAGCAGCTGCCGCACTGGGCATACAGGAATCAGCTATCAGCCGCCGAATTCGTGATCTGGAAGATCGGCTTGGCGCCCCCTTGTTCACGCGATCGGCAGGTGGCGTGCAACTCACCCAAGCAGGCAGGCAATTCGTTCAACGCGGTCGAAAGGCACTGTCGCAAATCGGGATGGCGCGAGCGGAAGTGTCTGCGATCGGCCGCGGGGAAGATGGCGAAGTTCGAATCGGCATCTTTTCGTCGCTGGCCTCTGGCTTTCTGGCTGACCTCTTCCAAGCCTTCGGGCAGCGCCACAAAGCGGTGAAGCTGAGCTTTGCCGATGGTAATCCCGCTGAACACGTCGCCGCCGTGCGGCAGCGTCAACTCGACGTTGCGTTCTTGACTGGGCTCACGAGCTGGCCGGATTGCCAGAGCCAGCACCTCTGGTCGGAGCGCATCTTCGCGGTCTTGCCTTCGCATCATGCTCATGCCGATGACAGGGAAATCAGCTTCGGTGATCTGGCTGGGGAGACCTTTCTCGTCAGCGAGAGTGCGCCCGGTGAAGAAATTCACGATTATCTCGTCCAGCGTCTGGCCGACCTCGGGCACCACCCCGAGATTCAGCAGCAGGCGGTGGGACGAGACAACCTGATGCAGCTCGTGGCGCTCGGACGCGGGCTCACCGTTACCAGCGAAGCGACCACGGGCGCGCAGTTTCCCGGTGTCGTGTTTCGCCCGATCGTCGGTGAGATTTTGCCGTTCCGCGCCGTCTGGGCATCGCGCAATGATAATCCGGCATTCCTGCGGCTGCTCGATCTCGCGCGTTCAATGGCGCGAGTGGATCAGTCTTCCGGGATCAACGTCCCTGCGCAGGCGGCGGCATCGAACGCCTTGCCTTCGCGAACCCGCGATCCGTCGCCATGAATCGCTCCAGCATGGGTACGATCAGACGGACGGGATTGCCGGGTGACTGCCCGGCTTCGCGGGCGAGGATGTCGGCATAGGTGCCAAGATCGCGATGCAGGCTGGCGGGCAGTTCCAGCGTCACCTTGACCGGCTTGTCGTCGGCGATGGGACCGAGTTTGAGCTTTGCCATGTCATCCTCCGTAAGGTTCGAGGACAAGATCGCGCGTGACGATCACGCGGACGGGGAAGCCCGGCCGGATGGTGAGCGTCGGTGCGATATTGAGCTGGCGCTGGACGATCTGCTGGCCGGTCTGGCTGATGCTGTTCGATGCGCCGTTACGCAGGGCCCGCACAATGTCGCTTTCGCCGCTCGACGAACCAGATTCTGCGCCGACGCTGAGCAGCGTGGACAAGGCCGCGGCCCTGAACAGTTCGCCCCAATGGTAATCGACGCCATCCTCCAGCCCGGCATAACCCTCTGCGTCCGCACCGGGCTGGCGTTCCAGCACGATCGAGCGCCCGTTCGGGAAGATCAGCCGGTTCCAGACGAGCAGGATGCGGCGCTGCCCAAAGCCGACGCCGCTGTCATACTGGCCGATGACGCGCGTGCCCTGCGGCACGAGCAGGATCTTCCCCGTGGGGCTATCGTAGATGTTCTCCGTCACCTGCGCGGTGATCTGGCCGGGCAGATCGGAGTGGATGCCGGTGATGAGCGCGGCGGCGATCACCGCGCCGGCCTGAAGCACATTTTTCGATGCGGGCGCAGCGACGCGATCGGGCGATACGGTTCGCTTGTCGGGGGTCTGGTTGAGGAAGGCGAGTTGCCGATCCTGCGCCGTGGGCGTTGCCGGCTGCGGCGCGAGGCCGAGGCTGGCGAGATCGGGTTGCGACACGGTCGCGGTGGTCGGCGTCGTGGCGGTGTTCACCGGCCGCGTCTCGGTGGCGGCGAACAGCCGCGCCGTCCGCGCCGATTCCAGTTCTTGCGCCCGGCGCTGTTCCTCCGGTGTCGGTCCGACAGGTCCCGACGGGGTGGCGATCCCCGGCGTCGGCACGGTCTGGCCGGCATTTTGCGCGTTGAGGATCGGGCGGCCGAGATCGCCGGGCAGCGGCGGGCCGAGCTTTGGAACGCCGCTATAGTCCTTGGGTAGTCCGGCGAGGCCATCGGGCGTGGTGCGGTTGTCGGTCGAGATCAGTTCCTGACCCTGATCGCCGCCATGACGGGTCTGGAGCGCATAGATGAGCGCCCCGCCTACACCCATACTGGCGGCAAGACCGAGACCGGCGAGCACCTTGCGCGACAAACGGGTGACGCGCGGCGGCTCGGGCCGCAACCGCATGGGTGCGACCGGCTCGCCGGTCAGCGGGCGGGCGTCGTCCTCAGCCGGCTCGACAGGATGCCCAGCCTCTGACTCGCGGTCTTCTTTCTTGTCGGGATCATTCTCGCTCACGACGCCGGCCTCCCGTCAGTCCGGGAGATGCGCACGCGCTTCTGGTTCTTATCGGCCCCGAAGCGCAGTTCGGCAGCGGCGAACAGCCGGTCCACGATCATGTAGTTGCCGCGCACCCGGTAGTTCACCAGTTCGGAAGTCGCGCCCTCCGGCCCGACGACGAACAGCGGCGGCATTTCGCCCTGGCCGATCCCGCGCGGAAACTCGATGAACACCTGCCGGCCGTCGTCGAATGCGCGGAGCGGCCGCCACGGCGCGCGGTCGCCCGACACGTCGTAACGGAAGTTGACGCGGGAGAGATCGATGCCGTTGGCAACCGGTTGCTGGGCCTCGGCTTGGCTGTTCTGGCGGCGCAGCGCGATGAGCTGGTCCTGCGGATATTGCCAGGACACCGACGCCATATAGGTCGAAGGCGTCGAGCGCAGTTCCATGTGATAGGTGCGCCTATCGGTGTTGATGACGAGATTGGTCATCAACTCGGCGCGCGTGGGCTTCACCAGGATATGCACGACCTTCGCAGCGCCCGTGCCGCTCTCCGTATCGCCGATGATCCAACGCACGGTATCGCCGGCGGCGACGGGACCGGAGCCGACGAGCTGTTCTCCGGGCTGGAGCGAAATGTCGGTGATCTGCCCCGGCGAGGCATAGACCTGATAGAGCGCGCCATCGACGAAGGGATAGACCTGCATCGAATTGATGAAGCCGTTACGCACCGGCTGCATCCGCGCGGCGGCATTGGCCTGGTTGACGCGCACGGTCGGATCGGCGGCTTCTGGCTCGGGCTTGCCGTCCTTGCCGACCGGTTTCAACTGGCCGGGAAGCGGCAGCGGCCTGGGCAGCTCGACGACCTGCACGGGCTTGGGCGGATCGGCGGCGATGACGGCCGGAGCCGCATCGTCATAGGAAATCTCCGGCGGTGGGGTGTGCCCCGCGCAGCCCGCGAGGGCGGAAGCGGAAAGCAGGAAAGCCGCGAGTGAGGCATTGCGGAAAGCCGGCCTCCCAGCTTTGCGGAAGGTCGGTGTCATTGTCCAAGCTCCTTCGACCAGTTGATGGCGTTGATGTAGATTCCCAGCGGGTTCTTCCGCAGCGTGTCGGCATCGCGGGGCGGCTGCACGGCGACGGTGAGGATCGCGGACCAGCGTTCGGTGCTGGCGAGCGAACCGTCCTGATAGCGGCGCTCGATCCAGGCGACGCGGAAGCTCGATGGCGAGGCGCGGATGACCGATGACACCTCGACCGCGACTTGGCTCTTGCCGACCTTGGCGAACGGATCGTTCGAGCGCGCATAGTCGTTGAGCGCCAGCGCGCCGGCCTGCGTGGTGAAGTCATAGGCGCGCAGCCAGTTCTGCCGCACGATGATGGCGTCGGCCGGAATGCCCCGGACCTGCTCGATGAACCGCGCGAGGTAGAAGGCGATCTGCGCGTCGTTCGGCTGATAGTCGGCGGTAGCGGGCGCAATCGCCTGCGCCTGTCCAAGCCGATCGACCTGCACCACCCATGGCACGATCGAACCGTTCATCGACTGCCAGAACAGTCCGGCCGAGAGAGCGGCGGAGAGCGCCAGCGAGCCGAAGGCCATCAGCCGCCAGTTCTTCGCCTGTACACGGGCCGAGCCGATGCGGTCGTCCCAGACCTGGGCGGCGCGCTGATAGGGCGTCTCGGGTTCGGGGGATTTGCCGTAGTGGGTGGAAGGTCGCTTGAACATGGTCAGTCGCTTTCGGAGAGGTTGACGGAAGAGCCGCCGCCATGGGCATCGCCGGATTTGACGGCGTGGGCAGCGGCCTGGACGCCATGCGTCATCTGCTGGCCGCGCTTCATGCGTTTGGCCCAGGCGGGCGGGCTGTCGGCGGACGATGGCGTGGCGGAGGCGGCGGGTGCAGATGCGGCGGAGCTGGCATCTGCCTCGGCCGCGCCCGCATCACCGCATACGGCGCGGCCACCCGCTTCAAAGCTCTCGCGCATCGAGGCGGCGGCACGCCGGAATGGGCTGGCGATGGCAGAGCCGGCTTTCGATGCGCCGGTCGATGCGACATTGCCAAGACCGGAGGCAACGCCGGATGCGCCGGACTGGCCGGCCGCGCCAAGGCTGTAGGCGGGGGACGCGCCCCCCGCGAGGGTGGCCCCGCCACGGGCGGCAGCGGCAGCGCCTCCGGCAAGGGCAGCTCCACCCGATGCCACGGCGCCGACAGTCGCTGCACCCGCCGCGACCATGCCACCGGCGGCGAGACCCGTGCCGACCGCCGCGCCCGCACCAAGCTGCGGGCCGCCGGAAACGAGACCGTTGGCGATGCCGGGGCCGAAGATGCCCAAGCCCAGCAGTGCCAGGGCCGCGAGCACGATGGTCATGGCGTCGTCGATCGAGGGAGTCGCGCCGTTGAAGCCGGCGGTGAACTCGGAGAACAGGGTCGAGCCGATGCCGATGATGACGGCGAGCACCAGGACTTTGATGCCCGACGAGATGACGTTGCCGAGGACGCGCTCGGCCATGAAGGCGGATTTGCCGAACAGGCCGAACGGGATCAGCACGAAGCCGGCGAGCGTCGTCAGCTTGAACTCGATCAGGGTGACGAAGAGCTGGATGGCGAGGATGAAGAAGGCGAGCAGGATCAGCGCCCAGGCGAACATCAGGCAGGCGATCTGGATGAAGTTCTCGAAGAACGAGACCCAGCCCATCAGGTCGGAGATGGAATCGAGCAGCGGCCGGGCGGCGTCGAGGCCGGTCTGCGCGACCTTGCCGGGGCGCAGGAGATCGGCGGTGGTGAACCCCGTGCCTGACGCCTTCAGCCCGAGACCGGCGAAGCTCTCGAAGACGATGCGGGCGAGGTTGTTCCAGTTGCCGATGATGTAGGCGAACACGCCGACAAACAACGTCTTCTTGACCAGTCGCGCGATGATGTCCTCATCGGCGCCCCACGACCAGAACAGCGCCGCCAGCGTCACGTCGATGACGATCAGCGTGGTCGCGATGAACGCCACTTCGGGGCGCAGCAGGCCGAAGCCGCTGTCGATATAGCGGGTGAAGACATCCAGGAAATGGTCGATGACGCCGGCGCCCTGCATCTCAGCGGCTCCCGTTCTGGTCTGGTATGGACGGGGTTGGAGCGGTCGGCTGCGGGGACGCGACCGGCGCGGGCTGGCCCAGGAAGCGGCGACGGTTTTCGGCCCAGGCGTGAAGGCAGGACGGATCGCGCCCACCGGCTTCGCCCATCGCGCCACACCGCGCGAGTTCCACGCGCAGCGGATCTCGC
>CALMYW010000002.1 GCA_937873665.1 uncultured Sphingorhabdus sp. | reverse complement strand
GCGAAGCAGGCCCGCCGCCTCGCGATCGATCTCTCGGCCATGTCCCGGATCAGGTTCGGTGGTCCCGTGCCCGCTGATGGAATTGTGCCTGGCTGAGCCTCGGGCTGAAAAAATTGCCTTCGCACTTGCAGCAAGGCTCGATCGTTCTCAAATCCAGCATGCCTTTCAGGCATCCTCTCCCAAAACCTACCAGGGCCGGCGCAAGCTGGCCCTTTTTATTTTGGAACGAACACGTCGGTGATCGCGCGAACTATGGCGCATCATTAAATTGTATCCAGATTTGACAATGTTTTGAGATAGCTATTCTCTGTCGAAGAAAGAATGATACATGCAGGAAGCAAAGGCCTGCAATTGACCAGCGACAGCTGATTCCGGTTCCGGTGGTCAATGCTTGGGCTTTACGGGGGATGCATGTCAGGTACGGGAGAGACAGATCAGGGGCCGCAGGGACATGTCGCGGAGGCCGGTGGCGCACCTCTTGCGCTAGACCCATCGCTGACCTGTTTCATCCTGCTCGCGAAATTCCTCGGGACGCCTGCCGATCCGGCGCAGATGATCCACGACCGTGGTCGCGGTGACGAGCCCTGGGGCGTAGAAGATTTTGCGCGCATCTCGAAACGCCTCGGCCTCATCGCCAAGATTCGTACCGCTCGGCTCGACGAATTGAGCAAGCTGCCGCTTCCGGCGCTTGCCGAATCCCGCTCGCATGGCGGTGTTATCCTTCTCAAGATCGAGGACGCGAGCCTCAAGCCCCGCTATCTCGTCCAGCGTGGCGACGCGGAACGCCCCGAAATATGGACGGCCGAAGAAGGCGCGGAGCGCTTCACTGGACGGTTGCTGCTTCTCACCTCGCGGGAGGCAATGGCCGGCGACAAGCGCCCGTTCGACATCGCCTGGTTCATCCCGGCCCTTGTCAAATACCGGAAGCCGCTCCGCGACGTTCTGATCGGTTCCTTTTTCCTTCAGCTGATGGGTCTCATCTCGCCGATCTTCTTCCAGCTTGTTATTGACAAGGTGCTTGTCCACCAGTCGATGACCACGCTTGATGTCCTGGCCTTCGGGCTCACGGTCATCCTGCTCTTCGAAACCTTGATGTCGGGATTGCGCAACTGGCTCTTCTCGCACACGACCAACCGGGTCGACAGCGAGCTGTCCTCGAAGATGTTTCGCCACTTGCTGAACCTACCGCTCGGCTATTTCGAATCCAGGCGTGTTGGCGACAGCGTGGCGCGGGTGCGCGAACTCGAGAATATTCGTCAATTCCTCACCTCGAATGCGGTGACGGTCGTAATCGACCTGTTCTTCACCATCGTGTTCTTCGCCGTGATGTTCCTCTATTCGCCGTTCCTGACCCTGATCGTGTTGCTTTCGATCCCCTGCTATGTCGCGATTTCGATGACGATCTCGCCAAGGTTGCGAACGTTGCTCGAGGAAAAATTCCGTCGCGGTGCCGAGAACCAGTCATTTCTGGTCGAGAGCGTGACCGGGATCGGAACCCTGAAATCGATGGCGGTCGAGCCACAGATGCGCGACCGCTGGGAGAAGCTCTTCTCGGGCTATACCAACACCGGCTTCGACGTCGCCAAGCTCGCGAATACTGGCAGCCACCTAATCCAGGTCGTCTCGAAACTGACGACCGTGGCGATCCTTTATTTCGGGGCGAAGGCGGTGATCGCCGGCGATCTTTCTGTCGGTTCGCTCGTCGCCTTCAACATGCTCTCGGGCCGCGTCGCGGCACCGATCCTTCGTCTCTCTCAGCTTTGGCAGGATTTCCAGCAGGTCCGTATCTCGGTGGACCGTCTCGCCGACGTTCTGAACACACCCGCGGAGCCCGAATATAACCCCAATCGGGCAAGCCTGCCGCCGATCCGCGGCGACGTAACCTTCGACCAGGTCCGGTTCCGCTACAGGCCTGATATGCCCGAGACGCTGCGCGGCGTGAGCCTCGAACTCAGGGCGGGCGAAATGCTTGGCATCGTCGGGCCGTCAGGATCAGGCAAGTCGACACTGACCAAGCTGGTGCAACGCTTGTATATCCCTGAACAGGGGCGTGTGCTCGTCGACGGCGTAGATCTGGCGCTCGTTGATCCTCCGTGGCTCCGGCGCCAAATCGGCGTCGTGCTTCAGGAAAATATCCTGTTCAACCGCACGGTGCGTGAGAATATCGCACTGGGCGATCCAACGCGGCCGATGGAAGCTGTGATGGCCGCGGCGCAGCTTGCGGGCGCGCATGAATTCATCCTGCAAATGAACCATGGCTATGATACGGTGATCGAGGAGCGCGGCAGCAATCTGTCGGGCGGTCAGCGCCAGCGTCTCGCGATCGCCCGCGCGCTCGTGAACGATCCGCGCATCCTGATCTTCGATGAGGCGACCTCTGCGCTCGACGCCGAAAGCGAGGAGATCATTCAGCATAATCTCGCGAGCATCGCCAAGGGGCGGACGGTCATCATTATCGCGCACCGCCTGTCGGCAGTTCGTCAGTGCGACCGCATCATCACGGTCGAGGCCGGCGAGGTCACCGAGCAAGGAAGCCATGAGGAATTGCTCCGCGCGGGCGGGCGCTATGCCCAGCTCTATACCAAGCAAATGGGGGTGACCGTCCCATGAGCCTTGGCGAGCGAATGAGCGAGCGCTTTCCGGCACTCGCGCGCCACTGGGCGATCCTCAAGGCGAGCTGGCGGATGCAGGACGAGGCTGATGCTGTCGCCAAACCACGCACCGACCATGAATTTCTGCCGGCTGCCCTCGAGATCGTCGAGAAGCCGCCGAGCCCCGGCTGGCGCTGGCTCATGCTATCGCTTTGCGGCTTGTTCGTCATCGGCCTTGCGTGGTCCGTGATCGGAAAGGTTGATGTTATCGCGACCGCGAGCGGCAAGGTGGTGCCGTCCGGCAATGTGAAGATCATTCAGCCGATCGAAATCGGCTATGTCCGCGCTATCCATGTGAAGAATGGGCAGCATGTGAAAGCGGGCGACCTGCTGATCGAGCTCGACCCGACGCTCGCCGGCGCGGAGGCCGCGCAAGCATCGACGAACATGCTGACCTCCGAAGTTGTCGCAGCGCGGAATGCCGCGCTGCTCGCGCATGTCGAAGGGCGAGCAGCGCGGTTCGTGGCGCCGCCCGTGACGTCGGCCGAAGTTGCACAGACGCAGGCGGCTTTCGTGCGGACTGCAATTGCCGAATATGAGGGCGAGCGCGCGAGCCTCGTCCAGCAGCGGGCGCAACACAGCGCCGAACTGACGGGCGCATTGGCGGAAGTCGCGAAACTCGAAAAGACGCTGCCGATCGTCGAGAGGCAGCTCGCGGCGCGCGAGGAGCTTGCCGAGAAGGGCTATTTTTCGAAGATCCGCCTGCTCGAATATGAGCAGCTCAAGGTCGAACATGAGCAGAATATCGCCGTGCAGCGGGCGCGGGCGGAACAGGCTGGGGCGGCGATCCGCGATATCGACGCGCAGTTGGTCCGCCTGCGCGGCACCTTTGGGAAGGCGGCTGTCGCCGAGTTATCCGAGAGCCAGGAAAAATTGGGGATCGCGCGCGAAGAGGTCACCAAGGCTGAGCGCCGGACTGCCTTCCAGCAGTTGCGCGCGCCGGTATCAGGGACGGTGCAGCAGCTCGTCGTCAACACAGTTGGCGGCGTCGTTCAGCCCGCGCAGCCGTTGATGATCATCGTGCCCGATAATGCCGAGGCCGTGGTCGAAGCACATATTCTCAACCGCGATATCGGTTTTATCCGCGAGGGACAGACTGTCCGCGTAAAGCTCGAGGCCTTTCCGTTCACCGATTACGGAATTGTGCCTGGCGTCGTCGAAAGCATCAGCCGCGATGCCGTCGAATTGCCGGCTCAGCGCGCTGGGCAGACTAGTGAAGGGGAGGGGAGCAGTCCGTCTGTCCCGCAGGGGCTTGTCTATTCGGCGCGCATCCGGTTGCTCAAGCGAACGATCCGAGTAGGAGGCCGCGACCAGGTCATTGGACCCGGTCTGGCGGTGCAGGCCGAAATCAAGACCGGCGAACGCCGGATTATTCAGTACCTCTTGTCGCCGATCGCCCAGACGATGGATGAAGCTGGGCGGGAGCGGTAGCCGGCAAGCGCCGCAGGGCGTGGAATGCAGCCCTTGTCGAGGGTGAGCGGTGACGGACAATCGCCGCCACCGCTCCGGGGATAGCTCTAGTTGACGGTTGCATCCTCAGGCACCGAGGCGGTTGACGGCGAGGCCATTTTCTCGGCGCCCATCTTCGCAAGTGTCTCGGCATCGACGAGGCGAGTGACGATCGGGTGGAGACGCAGACTGCCTTCCTTCACGACCTGTTTGAAGTTGGCGATCACATTGGCCGTGGTACGCTGATCGGGCGCGATGACGTCGAGCAACCAGTTGATGTCGCCGCTGTTCCAGTCCTCCGCCTTGAGGCGGATCGGAAACGTACCAGCTTGCACCTGCTCGCGGATGCGTCCGTCGACCTCTTCGCTGACGCTCGCCCAGATCGCGACACCGGCGATGTCCGAGAGGGCGCTTGCCTTTTCACCGCCGGGATAGGCGATCGCAACGCGATCGCGCATGAGGGGTTCGAGCACGAGGTGCTGAAGATCCGCGAGTGTCTGGTTCCGGTATCGCGGCAACATCATCATCGCCATTACGACCTTGCCGAAACTCTCGCGGATATGGGAGCGGACCGCTGCGATCTTGGCTGCGATCTCGGGATCGATCGTCGTGGGCGATGTGTCGTTCGGTTGCGCAGCCGTTTCCGCAGTCGCTTTTACTTCTGTCGGTGCCTTTGCTGCTGACTTGGGCTTGTTAGCCACGTGCATCTCCCCTGATAAAACCGAATTGCGCGCGACGCCGATAGCGGATCGCAAAGGCAATGGCGTAACTTCTCTCGCCCTTCTGTCAACGGCGTTTGGCCGGGCCTTCGGAATTGCTTAAAAAGAAAAAGGTCCAATTTGAGGGTAAATATAATGCTCGGTTAAACGGCCGAGGTACCGGAACCCGCCCGGAACGCCAGAAAATCGCCGTTTCTTGAAAGTAGAGACCGGATTATGCATAGCAATCGAAGCGTCGAGGGTTCGGTTTCTAGAGCTAAATTGCTGTTGCATTGGAATTTTCCCGTGGCATCTTCCGAAGTAACGGTGGGAGGGGCGAATCCGTGGATTTCGGGACGCAAGCGGCAAGCGTTGCAGTTACCAGCGTAGCAAGGACTGGCTCACGAACTGAGCGAGCCACAAAGGCGGACGGACGTGCATTCCCCATTATTCTCGATCTGATAGGCGCCGTGCACTTAGAGCGTGCGGTGATAGTGCGGTCGACGGGACGTAGGCGGCGGGCGCCTATCAGTACGGCGCGAACTATGCGTTTCTCGACTACATGACCGCTTCGAACGAGATCTTCAGGCATATCTATCCGGGCTATGCATCGACGGGCGCCCGCAATTATTCGGACGGCACGATCGCGCCGGCGATGACCTATGAGAGCGACGTCAAGACGATGATCGCCATGCTCCAGCGGCGCTGGGTAGCGTTAGCGAGCAACGACAATCAATGTGCGGATAGGCTGGCGGCATGAATAGCGTGCCGAGGAATTTTAGAGGCTGCCCTAAGCATGGCCTTTACCTCTATCGGCGTTTCCTTGGGAGTTAAGTGCGATGAGTGAGCATGTCTGGGTTAGCGATATGTTGGGCAATGAGCCATCGTTGGGTGTTTTTGCTAGCACAAATATGACTAGGGAGCAGGCGATAGCCGCTGTGCAGCGCAACAAGGATGGTCAACCGGTTTCGCCAGATCTTTGCCCAACCAGAATTTGGGCGGACTCCGGAGTTGAGGATTACGAGATTGCCTTCGAAGCGAGGAACCCGGATCCCGATCTGTTTTTTGCAAGCAGCTACTGGATTGTCTCGGAACGAGCTGCCGATATTCTTCGTCGGTTCGATCTCGGCGACGGCGGGTTGTATCCGGTGAGCGAGGGGGTTTTTAAGAGAGACAATGAGACCCGGCTGCCGAAAGAATATTTCTGTTGGATATTCGGGAACAAAAAGTCCGCGTTTCTCAGCCAAATGTCGCGAAATGTCAGGGCGCCAAAGATCGAAGGGCTCTGGTGGAATATGCCATGGACTCCCGCTGACGATGACGTTGCGGTGTCAGACCAAGCATTGCGGGGACCGGATGTCTGGCTCGACAAAATGTTGTTCAAGTCTGTCTTCCTAAGTGGGCCGTTAGGCGATGAACTCGATGCAGCGGGCCTTCGCGAGGCGTTCCGCTTGTTCAAATGCCGGGTGATTTGAGCTTCTGAAGGGGGCGGGCAATGCCAGTTGCGGGCGGTGTAGAATTTTTTGGCGAGAACGAGCTCGAGCATACGATTTCTCGGGACGTGTTCACGGACGCGGACCGAGCCGCTGTTCTTGAAGGCTTTGGCTACCATCGTGATATGGTGGGAAACCTTAGAGGTCTTTACATAAGCCTCGATATCGCCGGCCAGCTTGCGGATATCGCTGACGATCACCCGTTCAAGCAGTTTCTGCGCGATACTCGCGCCGGTACTGTTGCACACCGAGGCGGAGATGTATCGGTAGGCGGATTTCAGGAAGGCAAGACAAGATTTCAGATTGCTCAAATCGATGAATGGATCGAGCGATCAAATCTCTCCATTGGTGAGCCGGGCTATATTTCTCAAGAAGCTCTGCGTTACGGCATCGATTATATCAGCAAGTTCAGCGATGACCTTGCGACAGGGCTGGTAAAGGATGCAGACGGTCGGCCGGTGGGAGTGCTCGGCGGGCCCAATACTCAGGCGATGTTTGCGGAGGCGTTTGATCGCTATACTGTCCGCCGTCAGCACCAATGGCACAGATTTGAGGTTGTGATTTAAGGAGGGTTTGGGCTTCGTCGTAGTGACGAAGGAACGAAGATGAAGCCCAAACCCTCCTTGAAAAAATCGCCGGTAAAGGCCCCTGCTGAGCGGGTGGTGAAGGATATCCGGCGTGCGACACGGCGGCACTTCTCGGCCGAGGACAAGATACGCATTGTTCTCGATGGGCTGCGCGGCGAAGACAGCATTGCGGAGCTGTGCCGCAAGGAAGGGATCGCGCAGAGCCTGTATTACACCTGGTCGAAGGAGTTCATGGAAGCTGGCAAGCGCCGTCTCGCTGGGGACACCGCCCGGGCCGCGACCACCGGCGAGGTGCAGGACCTGCGCCGCGAAGCCCGCGCCCTGAAGGAATGCGTGGCCGACCTGACACTCGAAAACCGCTTGCTCAAAAAAAGCATGATCGCGGATGGGGGCGACGACGAATGAGGTATCCCGCA
>CALMYW010000001.1 GCA_937873665.1 uncultured Sphingorhabdus sp. | reverse complement strand
AAGTCCACATCCTGCACACGCAACCGCACGCATTCCATTAGCCGCATCCCCGTCCCGTACATCAGCGCGGCCATCAGCCCGTGAGTCCCGGACAACGCCGCCAGCAGGGCGGTAACCTCCCCGTGGGTCAAGACGGTCGGCAGACGCCGCGGCCGCTTGGCGCGGGCGAAGGTCCCCAGATCCAGATCCTCGCGCCGCAGCACCTCGCGGTAGAGAAACACCAGGGCATTCATGGCGATATTCTGCGTGCTGGCCGAAACCTTCCGGACCAGCGCAAAGTCCTCCAGGAAGGCCGCGATCCGCTCCGGTCCTTGGCTCACCGGATCCCGGTCGCCGAGAAACCCGAAGAAGCGCGTGATCCAATGCAAATAGGTCTGCTCAGTGCGAATGGCCAGTCCGCGCAGGCGTAGCGTCTTGGCCACCTGCTCCAGGAGTGGACCCTGGGCCGCCCGGATCGCCGCCAGGGTCAGGTCCTGGCCAACGGCTTCTCCTCCCCCCGGCACCAATCCAGCCCCAGGGTTGCCACCGCCGGGTAAGGGTGAGTAATCCCGCGCCACCGTCGGGTGCGTCGCCTCCAAACCCCGGGCAGAGTCGCGCCAGTGCCCCCAGTCCACCTCACCGAGCCAGCTCACGCCCGCGAGATCGAACAATTTCTGTATAGCATCGACGGCCTGGCGAAACTGCCGGCCTTGAGACCGGGCTTCCGCCCCAGTTCAGCCAGATAGGCATTCACGTCCACTGAGGTATGTTCGGCCAGGCGACGATCCGCGTGGGCGGCGATGTAGTGCTCGGCTCGCCGCACCATCCATCGGTCGAAGGGAGGCTTGATGACTGATTCATATAGCTTATTGATATATCGATCCCAAAAGGAGCGGATCTTCTCATCACGCGTTGACGGGGCTTCGGTCATGTACTAGGTTCAAGGCCAGATGGGCTACATAAGGGGGGTGGAACGGGGGAGACCACCAGAGGTTTCTCTAGCCTGTTAGTGTAGAAGATAGACAGATTCTGTCTAGTCCTGCCAACATAGATTCTGTCTAGTATCTTAATTACTGAATCTGTCTAATTCACTGTTAGGCCAAGAAAGGAAGAGCATAAATTGTGAAAAATTCGGTATCGCACTACACGGATGGTCGAAACGCATGGAAGATCGGCGTCGTGGGTTTGCTGGTTCGTATTAAGGGTATCGTCGGAACAGGCGTTATAACCGTAATTGCAATGGGGGTGCCGTGGTGGTGGCCGAATAATTTTCCTGCTACAGTTGCAGTAAATCTCAAGTACTTCTTTCTGGTCGCTGTCTTTACTTTTGGTAGCATTCTTACCTATGTATTGTTTTATTTGCGCAAAAGGTCGATGCGATCTCTCGGCACGAAATACTACCTCCACCAACTTGTTCACGATATTCGTGATAAACAATCCGATTTGCATAAAAAATTAGCGCCAGGGAAGGGCTACTCCAAAGGAAAGCTATCGAAAGAGCTTGAGATTTTATTGACACAGATATGCGAGAATGCGGCAACATATTTTAAATTACTGACTGACGATGAATCCATTGGGGCCTCGATCCGCCTTGCATCTTTAGGCGAAGATGGAAAGACAATTGTCTATAAGACGTTTGCTAGATCAAAAGGGTTAAATGCGCACAGGAAGAAGCATTCAGAGGCAATTCCAATAAATAAAGGAATACCAAGGTTTCTTCGTGAAGACAAGAGCGCGCAAGGTATTCTAGTTTATTATGACATGAAAGCAGCCTCGGACGCTGGCGCATATATTATGACTAAGAACGACGAACTGTATCCTGATGAAATAGTAACCATGATGGTAGCTCCGATGAATGCTTGGTCTGGGATCAAGCAGGATATGATAGGAATTATGTATATTACCTCGCGGGAGAGCAGTACATTCGAGGTAAAACATGTTGATTCGTTGGCTTTTCTAGCCGACTTAACAGCTAGCGCGGTAGCAAACACGATGGAACTTGTCCGTCTAAAATGTAACAACCCAGAGTTAACCAGAGGTGGAGAATATGCCAAAGCTATATAGCCATTTCGTGCTATCTCCGAAAGATGTAGGAATCGAGCATTACTCCGTACCGGAGATTGCCAAGATGATGGAGCCAGTTGACCATGTAGACGATGCCGGGTTATATGAATTCGCGTTCGCTGTGCGTGAATTTTTTGAAGGAAATACTCAAGTGCCGGAAATATGTGGTCAGAGCCACTTACTATAGGACGGCAACAGAAAGCGCCTAACAAGTGGCTCAACCCCGAACCGCGCCGCGATCCGTTGCTCCAGCCTTCGGTATTGTGGCTGGCGCGGTCGGGTTAGCCTGTTCGTTAGCCTCTAAAAATTACTAAAGGGAAGTTCTGTGCCTAGGCTAGATGAAGTATTTAAAAAATCTGGTGTTCCAACACACACGTTTGTGCCACCAGCCGAATACGACCGCGTAGCAGTGGCGTTGAGAACCCCTGGCCGTGGAATAATTGTCGAAGGCCCTTCTGGAATCGGAAAAACATCTTGCGTCAAACGAGCGCTTGACGATGCCGGACTCTCGGAATCGTGCTTGTTTTTGTCTGCTCGCAAGCGAGCAGACATAGAGTTAATCGCAGAACTCCCTTCTATGCGAAGCATAGGTATCGTGGTCGTCGATGACTTTCATCGACTTCCAGATGCTGAGAAGGCCTCGTTGACCGATTTCGTAAAAGTCCTGGCTGACGAAGAGGATCAACATAGCAAGGTTATTTTGGTTGGGATCAATCGAGCTGGGCAAACATTGGTGGAATACGCCCCCGATCTTTTGCATCGCATTGAAACGATCCGTTTTGGTCGTACCAACGTTGAACGAATCCAGAACATGGTTGAACTTGGCGAAAGGGCACTGAATTGTCGTATTGCCATTGCTGACGAAATTTCTGCTGAAGCAGAAGGTAGTTTCGCAATGGCTCAAGTGCTTTGCCATGAGGCTTGTCTTCAAGGGCATCATGTTGACACTTCAAGAGAAGCCATAGTCAAAGACATAAGTGTGAGCTTACCTTGCATTCGGGAATCTGTGATCGCAGATTTGCACCCTAGATTTTTTCCAATATCACGAGATTTTGCTACCGGTAACAAGCTCCGAAGAGAAGGTCGAGCACCTTATTTGAATTTGTTACGGTGGCTATCACAAACCCCCGAGGGCGCCCTAGATACAAAAGAGGCTCTGGCCGCAAATCCCGCATTAAAAGGAAGCGTCTCTCAAGTGATTGAGAAAGGACACTTGCAAACACTCATCACAACCAGCGATCAGCTTTTTTCACTCTTCCATTTTGAACCAGATACACAACTACTTACTATTGAAGACCCTAAGCTTCTCTATTTTATAAGGCATTTAATTTGGTCAAAATTTGCGTCGCAAGTGGGGTTTTTTAGTATCGATTTTCAAAGTCGTTACGATTTCGCGCTTTCGTTTGCTGGTGAAAATCGCGATTTGGCGGAAAGCCTCACTAATGCACTAGCGGAACGGGAGATCAGCGTATTTTATGACAAACACGAACAACACAGAATTCTTGCCAATGACGTTGAGGAATACTTGGCACCAATTTACCGCAGTGAATCTCGGTTTGTCGTAGCACTGCTTAGTAAAGACTACCCAAGAAAGATTTGGACGAAATTCGAGTCGGATAATTTCAAGCACCGTTTTGGGGAAAACTCGGTTATTCCCATTTGGTATCAAGACAATCCCCCCGGCATGTTCGATGAAAGTCGCAAGTATGGTGGTTTGTCGTTTGACCCAGCAGGTGAGCTAAATGCTGAAACGGAGGCCATTGCTTCCGCTTTGGCTCAAAGGATGGAAGAAGTACGCGCCGAGGATAAAGGGAAGAATGATGGCTAACAATGCCGTAAACCCGGACGCATTTTTTGTTCGCTGCGCTCACTGCAAATGCGCCGGTTACGGCTGAAGAATTCCGGGGACAGTTTACCTAATTTAAGAACCAAGAAACGCAATGCCTAACTTTCGGCCAAAGAGCGAGCGCGCGCCACGGGCGTTGTGCTGGTTTGCGGGCTCATCAGTGGCGCGCGCCGCCTTGGCCTTATAGTTAGCAGTATCAATAGGGCCTCTCCCCATGAAGACAAAATCACACGTTCGATTCTTTAACCGCGCTGCACATCATGACGCTGACATCGAACTGGTCGATGTTTTCAAGATCGCTATAGGCCAAGGCGCTTTTACCACCAACAACGGACAGCATCTTTTTGACCACGTAAATGCACAGCAACACCCTAGGCTCGCCTCCCGCGCCAGTAGTGCGCATAACCGAACTCTTGCCGCCAACCATCTAAAAGCTACTCTTTGCGCGTCCTTCCTCAAGGATATCTACGAAGACATGACGCAGTACTTCCTGGAGATTCTGCAGGCTGCTGCTCGGCACGGACTTGACCCCAACCGCTTGATAGGTGAGCACAAGGTCTCATTTGAGGCCAACGAGATTCTGGCTGCTGGAAGTTGGCCTAATGTTGTGCGCATGGTTTCGCAATCTGTATTTCGAAAGTTGCAAAACGAAAGAAGCACTAAGAACTTGCTTCAGAAGATGAACGCCAAACTCGACCTTGGCGTTTCCGCAGCCACAATTGACGCAGCTCTCCCGTATTTCGAAATCAGGCACCTATTAGCGCATCCCGAGGAAAAAGCCGATAAAATGTTTTGTGTTTCTTTTCCCGCCATTGGGGCAACGGCGGGCCAGAAGATTTCGCTTGATCACGGCATTCTTCAAAATGCCCGGACTGCGATCTTTGCTCTGATCAATGAGTTCGACCAACAAATTGTTGCTAAAAGCGTGGTGGCCGCTGGTGAGCTTCAACCTTAAAGCACTGCTAACACTTCTTTGCAAGGGACGCTCCGCCATCGGCGGCGCGCCCCTGAACTCGGACGTTAGCACTTAAGGAATAACAAACCATGGAAATCAGCGATCCAAAGGAATGTACATTTGGCTTCTTAAGAGCTCAGTTTAATAGAGGATCTCCCAAACACTTCGACATGGATTTGTTTTTCTATACAGGAGAAACAATCAGTCACTATACGAACCTTGGTGGGCTATTTGGGATTGTAGAATCTGGTGGTTTCTGGCTCTCGGATCATCGGTTTTTAAATGACACAGAGGAGTTCGAGAATGGCAGAAAGTTCACTAATAATCTGCTAGAAAAACTAGGAGGAAAGAAAACGTACATTCATTTTAAAGATATATTGCTAGAAACAGCCTCTCAACTAGAGAACTATTGCGAGGAGCCATACTATGTATGCTCATTGTCCAAAAAACCTGATAGTCTCGATCAGTGGCGATCTTATGGAGGAAACGGGCAAGGTTTATCAATCACTTTTGATAACACAAGAAAGTCCCTAAGCCACTTTCATAAAATGCCAATTCTTTCGGTTAGCAAAGTCCTTTACAACGACATTGAAAAACTAAAGCTGATCCTACGTACAATTAGGCGCTATAAAAAGGAATACTTTGTAGACCTAGAGTACGGAAACCCCATAGATACTGAGGACTGGAGCGATCAATTAGCGAAACATTTAGCTTTAGAGTTCATTAACTTTAAACACCCCGAATATGCATCGGAACAAGAAATCAGAATGGCAGTATCTAGCAGTCATTTACATCACTTTCAGGGAATAAAGCATAGAGTTGGCAAAGATAGTATTATTCCATACATAACTTCAAAGGATATTTACAATGAATCTTTTAAAAAGCTTCTGGGTACAAATAAGTTGCCCATTATTGAAGTTAGAGTTGGGCCTGCTGTAAATCAAGATATGACAGCTAAAAGTATTAAAGAATACCTCAACCACAAGGGGTATGAGGAGGTCAAAGTGATTAAGTCTGACGTTCCATATCGAGGCTAGTGCTAACAAGGGCGTGCACAGGATTCCGGCGCTGTCGCGCCTCCACCTGTGACGCCGGCGTTATATCAATTAAAGCCCGTTACGAATTCATCGACTCGGAAATACGGAATGACACGTAAGTTAGAAGCCCTGAAAGAAATGGAAATAGGCGAACGTGTGGCTGAAGAAGAATCAGACCACCTAGAGCGATACTTCGTCGAGACCGACCAGTGGCATCAGATGATTGAAGGCAATATTGACGTCGTTTATGGTCCTAAAGGCTCCGGAAAAAGTGCCATCTATACGTTGTTAAATAAAAAAGATGGCGAACTATTTGATGCCGGGGTTCTTTTGGCATCAGCGGAGAATGTCCGCGGCGCTACGGTTTTCCGTACAATTGTTGCAGATCCACCTCCATCTGAGTTGTCTTTCGTATACTTATGGAAGATATATAGTCTCAGTATCATTGCCAGAGCCCTTCGTGAATATGAAATTAAGAATGAGTATTCAGCAAGTCTCGTCGAGGCTTTGGAGAAGGTTGGCCTATTACCGGCAGCTGATTCACTTTCCGTCTTATTCAGGGCCGTCACCAGATACTTTCGTGGGTGGTTGGATCGAGATGCAAAAGCAGTTGAGCATGCGTTAACGATTGATCCTACGACTGGAACGGCTACCTTCACACGAAAAACCGAATTTGCAGCGAAGTCCGAAGAGCAGAATCTGGGAGATATTCCCGTAGAAGAGTTGTTTGAGGTGGCAAACCGGGCATTAGAACAGGAAGGCCTGACTGTCTGGCTTCTTTTTGACCGGCTAGATGTCGCATTTGCAGATTCTCTGGAACTCGAAAGACATGCTCTCCGTGCTCTTTTTCGAGCTTATAACGACATCAAAGCTTACGCTAGAGTAAAGCTAAAAATATTCGTTCGGGACGACATTTGGCAGCGTATAACCTCAGGGGGTTTTACCGAAGCAAGCCTGCTTAATCTAGTAATGCTCAGGGTTCTGAGTAATGAAGCACTTGTCGAATATGCCGGCATAAGTCCCGAAGAAGTTATAGCGGACTATGCGAAGCAAGATGAGTTGTTTTATCGGCTAGTGCCACGCCAGGTAGACACGGGAAAAAACCCGGATACGTTCAATTGGATATTGTCTCGAACAACAGATTCATCTGGAAATAGTGTTCCACGAGAGGTTATTCACCTTCTGGAAGTGGCAAGAAAGATTCAAATCAAGAAGCTTGAGCGTGGCGGCGAGGAACCGCCAGACCGCCAGCTATTTGATCGAGCATCATTTAAAGAAGCGCTTCCTACAGTATCAAAGGTTCGTTTCGAGCAAACTCTTTTGGCTGAGTACCCGAATATGCGGGATTTCCTCATGAAACTTAATGGGGAGAAAGCCGAGCAAACACTCCATACGCTTTCGGAAATATGGGGAACTGACCAAGAAGAAACTCGAACTAATGCGCGCCGCCTTACAGAAATTGGCTTTTTTGAAGCTAGGGGTACCAAGGATGATCCATCATATTGGGTGCCGTTCATATACCGTAGCGCACTAAACCTCGTTCAAGGCAGAGCGGAGACAACTTGATATAACAATGCCATGCAAAAGGACGCCAAACTCGTCGCTGCGCTCCGAGTTTGCCGCCTTTGATGGCTGGCGTTCTGTGTATAGGTGAGAGTATGTTTAAAGAGTTGGAGAAGATGAACGAACCGCCAAAACCGTTTCAATTTTACACAGCAAGTGATCTATGGACCGATGAACACACATCAAAACAGATGCTTTCGTTCCACCTTAACGAGGCCATCGATGTTTCATCGCGAAACGCAGAGTTCATCAATCGATCGGTTGAATGGATCGCATCTGAATTCAGCATCGGTAGTGGCACTAAGATAGCTGATTTTGGCTGTGGTCCTGGATTGTATTCATCACATTTGGCGAAACGCGGAGCAAATGTTACTGGCATCGATTTCTCAAAGAGGTCCATTGAGTATGCACAGGAAGTTTCATCCCGCGAGCATTTGGGTATCAACTATGTGAATCAGAATTACCTGGAATTCGAAACAGAAGATCGGTTTGACCTCATTCTGATGATTATGTGTGATTTCTGTGCCCTCAGCCCAACACAAAGGAAGGGGATTCTGAGCAAATACCATGAGTTTCTAAACCCAACCGGTTCGGTACTTCTTGATGTGTATTCTCTACCCGCATTTGAACAAAGGGAAGAAGCCGCGACATATGAGTTGAATCAGTTTAACGGATTTTGGTCTCCAAATAAATATTATGGTTTTGTGAACACCTTCAAATACAATGAAGAGAAGGTAATACTGGACAAGTACACGATTATTGAGCTTGAGCGCACTAGATACGTATACAACTGGTTACAATATTTTACTCCTGAGGCTCTTGAGAGGGAGTTCGTTGATGCTGGTTTTTGCGTTAAAGGGATCTATTCCGACGTTGCTGGAACCCCTTATAATCCAACATCAGGCGAATTTGCAGTCATTGTTAATAAGCGTAGATAGGCACAGAACAAGCCACTTCAGCCGATGCGCTTCGCGCACGGCTGACCGGCACGTTAAATCCTGATATGTGTGGAAGTCGTTTTTCCCTCGAATGCCCAGGGGGAGATTGATGAAAAAATAGCACTCTATTTATCAAAAGGAGCGCATGAAGTATGGATTGTCAGCGAAGGCGGTAAGTCGTTCACACAAAGTCATTATAACCATGGCGGCCAGCAAGGATTTGCGGT